>NZ_JACIFO010000001.1 GCF_014197445.1 Mesonia hippocampi
CCATTCCGAACAGAGAAGTTAAGCCCGTTAGTGCCGATGGTACTGCGTATTGTGGGAGAGTAGGTCGCCGCCTTCTTTGAAACCCTTCATCATTCCGATGAAGGGTTTTTTGTTTTTATATTGTTTAGAATAAGATGGTTTTTTTATTATTAGCTTCTTAAGCTATTTTTAAAGCGGGATAGATTATGGCATAGGAATTGCCTAATATACCTCTACAATGTAAATTATTCTTATAAATAAAAATCAAGCTGTATTAATGTCAGTTTGACCAAAAATATACTATGGCGAAATCAAATTTTTTTAGTATTGACAATTTGTCACTTCAAGAGGTAAATGAGGATGCAGAATTTATTCCGTTAATGACTTCCGAGGATGAAGAAAAGATAAATAATGAAGAGCTTCCTGAGGTGTTACCTATATTACCGTTAAAAAATACTGTTTTGTTTCCGGGAGTTGTTATTCCGATAACAGCGGGTCGAGATAAATCTATTAAATTGCTTAATGATGCTAATAAGGGAAATAAAACTATAGGGGTTGTTGCACAGAAAGATAGCAGTGTTGAGAATCCTGGAGTAGAGGATATAAATAGATTGGGAGTAGTTGCTAATATTCTTAAGGTGTTGAAAATGCCAGATGGAAACATTACGGTGATAATTCAAGGTAAAAAGCGTTTTGAGATTAACGAGGTACTTACACAGGAACCTTATCTTACAGCTTCTATTTTTGAAGTAGGAGAGCTTAAGCCTATTAAGAAAGATGCAGAATTTACAACAATAGTAGAATCGATAAAGGATTTATCATTACGTATTATTAAGGAAAATCCTAATTTACCTTCCGAGGCTTCTTTTGCGATTAAGAATATTGAAAGTCCTTCATTCTTAGTTAATTTTATTTCTTCTAACATGAATTTATCGGTAGAAGAAAAACAGAAGCTATTGGCAATTAACGACCTTAAAGATCGTGCTTTAGAAACATTAAAGTATATGAATTTGGAGCTTAAAAAGCTTGAACTTCGTAACGATATTCAATCAAAGGTTCAAAATGATATGAACCAACAACAGCGCGAATATTTTCTGCATCAGCAGATGAAAACTATCCAAGAAGAATTGGGTGGAGTTTCTGCAGAAACAGAAATTGAAGAAATGCGTTTAAAGGCTAAGGATAAAAAATGGACTAAAGAGATAGGGCAGCATTTTGAAAAAGAACTTGCCAAAATGCAACGCATGAATCCACAAGTTGCCGAATATGCTATCCAACGTAATTATTTAGAGTTATTTTTAGACCTTCCATGGAATGAATTTAGCAAGGATAAGTTTGACCTGAAAAAAGCTCAACGCATATTAGATAGAGATCATTATGGGCTTGAGGATGTAAAACGTCGAATAATAGAGTATTTGGCTGTTTTAAAACTTCGTAATGATATGAAGTCGCCTATTTTATGTTTATATGGTCCTCCAGGAGTAGGAAAAACTTCTTTAGGGAAATCGGTAGCCGAAGCCTTAGGCAGAGAATATGTAAGAATTTCGTTAGGAGGATTGCGGGATGAAGCTGAAATTAGAGGGCACAGAAAAACCTATATAGGAGCCATGCCAGGAAGAATTATTCAGAGTTTGAAAAAGGCAGGAACCAGTAATCCTGTATTTGTTTTAGATGAAATAGATAAACTATCAAGTAGCCATCAAGGCGATCCTTCGTCTGCATTGCTAGAGGTTTTAGACCCTGAGCAAAACAGCGAATTTCATGATAATTTCTTAGAAGTTGGTTATGATTTATCGCGGGTAATGTTTATAGCAACTTGTAATAATTTAAGTAGCATTCAGCCAGCTTTGCGTGACCGTATGGAAATTATAAAGGTAAATGGCTATACTATTGAAGAGAAAGTAGAAATTGCTAAAAAACATTTACTTCCTAAACAAATTAAGGAACATGGTTTAACGCCTTCACAAATAAAAGTAGGAAAAACTCAATTAACCAAAATTGTAGAAGGATATACGCGAGAATCTGGGGTGCGAGGCTTAGAAAAACAGATAGCAAAAGTAGTGCGCTATGTAGCCAAAAGTATAGCACTAGAGGAAGAATATGATGTTAAAATTTATAATGAAGACCTGATAGAAATATTAGGCCCAGCAAGGTTAGAACGTGACAAATACGAAGGAAACGATGTAGCAGGTGTGGTTACAGGTTTAGCCTGGACACAGGTAGGTGGAGATATACTTTATATAGAATCTATTTTATCTGAAGGAAAAGGAAACCTGAGTATTACGGGGAATCTAGGAAAAGTAATGAAGGAGTCGGCAACCATCGCTTTAGAATATATTAAAGCACATGCTGAAGATTTTAATTTAAATCCTGATATTTTTAGTAAATACAATGTACATATTCACGTTCCAGAAGGAGCAACTCCTAAAGATGGACCAAGTGCAGGAATTACCATGCTAACTTCTTTAGTATCGTTATTTACACAGAAAAAAGTAAAGAAAAATTTAGCCATGACAGGCGAGATTACTTTACGAGGAAAAGTACTTCCGGTAGGAGGAATAAAAGAGAAAATTTTAGCAGCAAAACGAGCACATATTAAAGAAATTGTGCTTTGTGAGGATAATCGTCGCGATATTGAAGAAATAAAAGAAGATTACCTAAAAGGACTCACTTTCCATTATGTAACCGATATGAAAGAGGTAATTGCTATTGCTGTTACTAATCAAAAAGTAAAAAATCCCAAAGCTTTATAGATTATCTGTCTAAATTGTTTTAAAAAGACTGCCAAAATGGTGGTCTTTTTTTATGAGTAGTTAGTTTAAAATGATGTTATTACTGTTTTTTTAATAAAAAAATCTTATTTTTAAAGAAATGTAATAATTATGCTGGTTAAAATTTACGGTAGCGCTTTATTTGGTGTAGAAGCCACTACAATCATAATAGAAGTAAATATTGCAAAAGGTATAGGTTACCATTTAGTAGGTTTACCCGATAATGCTATTCGTGAAAGTAGTTACCGTATAGCTGCTGCATTACAAAATAATAATTATAAGCTTCCGGGTAAAAAAATAACCATAAACATGGCACCTGCCGATATGCGTAAAGAAGGCTCTGCTTACGATTTGCCTTTGGCAGTAGGTATTTTATGTGCTTCAAATCAGATAAAAGCAGAACATATAGACGATTATCTTATTATGGGAGAATTATCGTTAGATGGAAGCTTACAACCCATAAAGGGCGCATTGCCCATTGCTATACAAGCAAAAAAAGAAGGTTTTAAAGGTTTTATTCTTCCCAAACAAAATGCAGAAGAAGCCGCCATTGTAGATAAGCTAGAAGTACTAGGCGTAGAACATATTTCTGAAGTTATTGATTTTTTTGATAAAAATGTTCCTTTGTTACCTACTGTTGTTGATACACGAAAACAATTTTACGATACCTTAGAAAACGCTAGTTTAGATTTTGCCGATGTAAAAGGACAAGAATCTATAAAACGCTGTATGGAAATAGCTGCAGCAGGTGGGCATAACATCATTTTAATAGGTCCACCAGGTTCTGGAAAAACCATGTTAGCAAAGCGTTTACCCAGTATTTTACCTCCTATGTTTTTACACGAAGCTTTAGAAACTACAAAAATACATAGTGTTGTAGGTAATTTAAAAGCGCATAAAGGATTAATTGCGGCTAGACCTTTTAGGAGTCCACACCATACCATCTCTGATGTTGCTTTGGTAGGAGGCGGTAGCTACCCACAACCCGGAGAAATTTCGTTAGCACATAATGGGGTACTTTTTTTAGACGAGCTTCCAGAATTTAAACGCAGTGTATTGGAAGTAATGCGGCAACCCTTAGAAGATAGAGAAGTAACTATTTCTCGGGCTCAATTTACCATTACTTACCCTTGTAGTTTTATGCTGGTAGCAAGTATGAACCCAAGTCCTAGCGGATATTTTAATGATGGTTCGCATCCAGGAGCTTCTTCTCCGGCAGAGATGCAACGTTATTTAGGAAAAATAAGCGGACCGCTGTTAGACAGGATAGATATTCATATAGAAGTTACCCCTGTACCTTTTGATAAATTGAGCGAAGAACGTAAAGGGGAAAGCAGTACACAAATTCGAAAACGTGTGATTGATGCTCGAGAGATACAAAGCGAGCGCTTTAAAGCGATAGAAAATATTCATTACAACGCCCAAATGGGAGTTAAGCAAATAAGAAAATATTGTGTATTAGATGAAACTTCTAAAGCATTACTAAAAAATGCGATGGAACGTTTAAACTTGTCGGCTAGGGCTTATGATAGAATTTTAAAAGTAGCCAGAACCATTGCCGATTTAGAGCAAAAAGAACAAATTTTAAGCCATCACATAAGTGAAGCTATCCAGTATAGAAGCCTAGATAGAGAAGGTTGGTTGGGCTGAAAAATAACTTGTAGTTATAGACAAGCTTGCCATAAATTATCTGGCGGGAGTGGAGCTTCTAGTGTTATTTCCTCTTTTTTTATAGGATGTATAAAACTTAGTTTTCGAGCATGTAAATGGATGCTTCCATCTTTATTGCTTCGGTTAAAGCCGTATTTTAAATCTCCTTTTATGGTGCAACCTATTGCAGAAAGCTGACATCTTATTTGATGGTGCCTGCCTGTTTCTAAATTAATTTCTAATAAAGTATAGGCTTGTAGCTTTTTTATAATTTTATAGTGTAGGATGGCTTTTTTGCTATCGGGAACTTCTTTTTTATGTGCGTAAGATTTATTTTGCTTAGGATTTCTTTTTAAGTAATGTATAAGCTTATCTTCTGTTTGCAGAGGTGCTTTTTTTACCAAAGCCCAATATGTTTTTTGAGCCTTTTTATCGGCAAAAAGTTTATTTAATCGGGGTAAAGCTTTAGAGGTTTTTGCAAAAAGCACAAGTCCACTAGTGGGTCTATCTAATCGATGTACAACTCCTAGGTATACATTGCCAGGCTTGTTATATTTTTCTTTTAAGTAGCTTTTTACCACTTCACTTAATGGTTTATCGCCTGTTTTGTCGCCTTGCACAATATCGCCAGCACGTTTATTTACCACAATAATATGGTTGTCTTCATAAACTACTTGTAAATTGTCTTTGTTAGAATGTGCCAATGTTGTTAGTGCTTTAGAGTAAATTTGATATTAAGGAAGCATTATAAAATAAAAGATAAAACTCAATGTATTATTTCTGATAATCTATTTAGAATTAAGGAAAAGATATATACATAAAAACTCACCCCATTGCTAGAAAATGTTCACAATGGGGAAGTAAAAGTATGTTAATAATTTGATAAGCAGGTAATCATCTATTTTTTGAAGGAATATTTTTTTCCGTTTTAATACTGCTCTTTATCATTAGGGAAATCGCCCGATTTTACATCGGTATTATATTGCTTAAATGCATTTGTCATTTCGGTATACATGTCTAAATACCTACGTAAAAATCTTGGGTTAAACTCATGTGTCATCCCGAGCATATCATGCACCACAAGTACTTGCCCATCTACGCCATTTCCGGCTCCGATGCCAATTACAGGGATAGAAATACTTTCAGCAACTTCTTGAGCTAATTTTGCAGGTACTTTTTCTAAAACCAATGCAAAACAACCTAATTTCTCTAGCATTTTAGCATCTTCTTTTAGTTTTTCTGCTTCGGCATCCTCTTTGGCTCTAACCGTATAAGTTCCAAATTTATAAATAGATTGTGGGGTTAGCCCAAGATGTCCCATTACAGGAATACCAGCTCGTAAAATACGTTTTATCGATTCTTTAATTTCTTTTCCACCTTCAAGTTTTACAGCATGTCCGCCGCTTTCTTTCATAATACGTATAGCAGAGCGTAATGCTTCTTTAGGGTCACTTTGGTAACTACCAAAAGGTAAATCTACTACTACTAAACATCTTTCGATAGCACGTACAACAGATGAAGCATGATATATCATTTGATCTAGCGTAATAGGAAGCGTAGTTTCGTGTCCTGCCATTACGTTAGAAGCAGAATCGCCTACTAAAATTACATCGATTCCTGCACGATCTACAATTTGTGCCATGGTATAATCGTATGAAGTAAGCATAGATATTTTTTCACCTTGTGCTTTCATATCTACTAACGATTTTACCGTTACTCGCTTATATTGTTTTTTTGCTGTTGACATTTTTTTAGGTTTTAATAAGTGTAAAGGTAAGAAACTTATGTGAACTGCTACTTGTTTTTATATAATAAGCCATTTTTAGAGGCTTTTCATATTCCTTGCATTTTATAAATTGTTTGTGTTGTTATTTATGTTGTTTAGTTGAAGTTTTTGTTTGTAAATATTTGTAAATTAATTTTTTGAGTGTTTTTGATAAAATTTGAATAATCAAGTTTAGCTTATTAACTTTGTTGAAACTTTTAACGATGAATTATATTTTATTTGATGGTAATTTTCGTAACCAATTGTTACCATTTACCTATACCAGGCCAGTAGCCGATATCCGTGTAGGAATTTTAACCATTAGAGAGAAGTGGGAACATTTTTTAGAAACAACCACTTCTACCATAACCGAAGATTACCTTAGCCAACGTTGGCCACTAGTAGAGTTGGAAGAAAATATATTCATCAACGCTGCATTTTTACCTTCTACTGCTTTAGTAGCACAAATTAAGGCTTTAAAGAAAAACGAAGTGCTAATTTACGATGATATATATGTAGCTTTTAAAGCAGCGGAAGATGCCGAAGTAGACCTTGACCATTTAACCCCAGTAGATTTAACCGAGTCGCCTCTCATTATACAAAATACTTGGGATATTTTTTCTAAAAACAGCTTGGCTATTGAAGCCGATTTTAAATTAATAACTGCGGGGCGTACTTCTGCCGAAATTCCAGCCAGCGTTCATTGTTTAGGAAAAGAAAATATATTTATAGAAGAAGGAGCTAACGTGAATATGGCTTCGCTTAACGCAGAAAATGGCCCCATTTATATAGGGAAAAATGCAGAAATAATGGAGGGTTCATTGGTACGAGGACCTTTTGCCTTATGCGAGCATGCCACTCTAAAAATGGGAGCTAAAATTTATGGAGGTACAACCATTGGTCCGCATAGCAAAGTAGGCGGAGAGGTAAACAATTCGGTTATTTTGGGATATTCTAATAAAGGCCACGATGGGTTTTTAGGAAATTCGGTGTTGGGAGAGTGGTGTAATATAGGTGCCGATAGCAATAATTCTAACTTAAAAAATAATTATGCACCTGTGCGTTTGTGGGACTATGAAACAGAAGGTTTTGCAGATACAGGCCTACAATTTTGTGGGTTAATGATGGCAGATCACTCTAAATGTGGTATAAATACGATGTTTAATACAGGTACTGTAGTTGGTGTAAGTGCTAATATTTATGGAGGAGGTTTTCCTCGAAATTTTATCCCAAGTTTTGCCTGGGGAGGAAGTAGCGGAATGACAACTTATAAAACGCAAAAAGCCTTTGAAGTTGCTGAACGGGTAATGCAGCGCAGGGATATAGATTTTACTGAAGAGGACAAAAATATTTTAACCCATATTTTTGATGAAACAGAAAAATATAGAAAGAATTTTAAATAATATTATAACCATCAGTTATCTCTTTACTGGTGATTTGTAAATTTTAAGGAAGTAAGTTATCTTTTAGTAAAACGGCCAAGAAACCTATCTTTATTAGTGTCATAAACATTTTTAAGGGTAGGTTTTAGGTTTAACTTGTTACAGAATTTTTCTATTAACTCTCTAGTGCGTAACCTAAAAATATGCTTCCACCTAAAATTAATATGTTTTATTTTTTCTGGATAACTGTTTGTTTTATCAAATTACAAACCGATAAAATTGAAACTCAACTTTATCGGTTTGTAATATAGTGCTATTAAAGTAATTACTTTTTGTAGAATGGTAATTTTACAATAGTAGCGGGGATGTTTTTCTTTCTGATTTTGATAAAAATCTTGCTTCCTTGCTTATGCAAAGGTGTGTTAACATAACCTAATCCAATAGCTTTTCCGGTAGAAGGCGACATGGTTCCTGAGGTAACAATACCAATTTCGTTGTCGTTCTCATCGGTAATTAGGTAATCTTTACGCGGAATACCACGTTCGGTAAGTTCAAAAGCAATAAGTCTTCTTTTAGGACCTTCTTCTTTTTCTTTCTTTAAATTCTCAGCGTTCACAAAATCTTTAGTAAATTTTGTAATCCAACTTAATCCAGCTTCGATAGGCGAAGTAGTTTCATCGATATCGTTTCCGTAAAGGCAGAATCCCATTTCTAAGCGAAGGGTGTCACGAGCAGCAAGTCCTATAGGTTTAATATTGAAATCTTTTCCAGCTTCAAACACTTTATTCCAAATGCTTTCGGCATTATCATTTTTAAAATAGATTTCAAAACCACCACTTCCAGTATAGCCTGTTGCAGAAATAATAACATTGTCGATTCCGGCAAAAGTACCAACTACAAAATGATAAAATTTAATTTCGCTTAAATTTACATCGGTAAGTTGTTGCATGGCTTCTACAGCCTTAGGTCCTTGAATGGCTAAAAGCGAATAATCATCAGATACATTTCTTAATTCAGCATCAATGCCTTTATTTTGTTTTTCTATCCAAGCCCAATCCTTCTCAATATTAGAGGCATTTACCACAAGTAAATATTTTTCGGCTGTAAACCTATAAATAATAAGGTCGTCTACAACACCGCCTTTATCGTTAGGCATATAGGCATATTGAGCTTTGCCATCGGTTAAGGTAGATACGTCGTTAGAGCTTATTTTTTGCAATAAAGCTACCGCATTTGGTCCAGAAACGATAAACTCTCCCATGTGAGAAACATCAAAAACCCCAAGGTGTTCACGTACATTTTGATGTTCGATATTTACCCCTTCGTATTGTACAGGCATTTCAAAACCAGCATAAGGCACCATTTTGGCACCTAAAGCCTTGTGTATATGGTTTAGTGCAGTTGTTTTCATTGGTTTAATTTCTTAATAAGGTTAAAGTTGCGAAATTACTAAAATAATGCGGTAAAAAAAGCTTAAAGAAGAGTTCCTCCTTTTTCCAAATGCTTTTGTTAACTTTAAGCGCTTTTTAGCGGAATAAATTAATTGTTTTAAAATAAAAGTATGAAAATTTTTGATAGAGAACAGATATACCAAATAGATAAACAAACTATACAAAGTCAGAATATTACCCAAGATGAATTGATGGAGCGTGTAGGGACTAGATTGTTTGCATGGTTAGATGAACAATTGCCTAGCACAGACCAAAAAATAGTGCTTTTTTGCGGCGTAGGAAATAACGGAGGCGATGGTTTGGTATTGGCAAGGCTGCTATTGCTAAAAGGTTATGAAGTAACAGTGCATGTGGTTAATTTTGGTGAAGGCAGAACAGAAGGTTTTTTAAAGAATTTAGACCGATTGAAAGAAAATAAACTTTGGCCTAATTTTATTTCTGAAGATTCAGATTTTCCAACACTTCAAGAAAATGAAATTGTTATCGATGCTATTTTCGGAATAGGGTTAACCCATAGTTTATCTCCTTGGGTGGCATCCTTAGTAAAACATATAAATAAGCAAGCTGCTTATGTTATCGCAATAGATGTTCCCTCAGGATTGTTTTTAGATAAATTTCCCGATGATGACGAAGCGATTATTCAGGCAAATTTTACAGTTAGTTTTCAGTTGTATAAACTTATTTTTTTCTTACCCCAAACCGCTAAATATATAGGCGGTTTACGCTTATTAAATATAGGCTTAGATGCAGAAGCTATCCATAAATCAATGGCGAGTAAATTTCTAATGACAAAAAATGACGTATTGCCATTATATAGAAATAGGGCAAAATTTTCGCATAAAGGAAGTTATGGCCATGCGCTTGTTGTGGGAGGAAGTTATGGTAAAATAGGATGTGTTAGTTTGTCGAGTAAAGCTGCTTTACGTACAGGAGTAGGTAAGTTAACTGCTTTGGTGCCTAGTTGTGGTTATCAAATCCTGCAAACAAGTGTACCCGAAGCAATGTTGGTAACCAGTAATTTAGAAAATGAGCTTAATACCGAAAATATAGATTTTATTCCAGATGTGGTTTGCTTCGGAATGGGAGCAGGCACAGGAGAAAACGCTTATATTACTTTATTAAATTTGATAGAAGATACTAAAAATCCGATGCTGATAGATGCCGATGGCATAAACTTACTGGCAAAACATCCTGGGTTAATAGAAAAGCTTCCTGAAAAAACTATTCTTACGCCACATCCTGGAGAATTAATACGTTTGCTAGGAACATGGACAGATGATTTTGATAAATTAGAAAAGTGTAAAACATTTTCTAAAACACATAAAGTAATCATTGTATTAAAAGGAGCGCACACTATTGTAGTAGCAGAGGATAACCTTTATGTAAACACTACAGGAAATCCCGGTATGGCAACTGCAGGTAGCGGCGATGTACTTTCGGGGGTAATTACTGCTTTGTTGGCACAACAATACGACCCGTTAATGGCAAGTATTTTGGGAGTATATTTGCATGGTAAAGCAGGAGATTTGGTAGCACAACAAAATGGCTATGAAGCCTTAATAGCATCAGATATTATCGCTTACATGGGGAAAGCATTTATAAGTTTGTTTCAAGAGGAACAAAAACCCGCCAAAGAAGTTTAATATTATTTGTAAATAATGATTTAAAGATTGACTTTTGAAACCGTAAAAATATACTTATGGAAAACATACATTATATAAATAGAGGAACAATAGATATTCCTAAAATACAGGAATTACTAGCACAGAAAACAAAACTAGCTTTAAGCGAAGAAGCAAGACATGATATTGCCAAGGCAAGAACTTATTTAGATGATAAAATAGCCAATTCAGAACAGCCATATTATGGAATAAATACAGGTTTTGGTTCTTTATACAATGTGAAAATTGCCAAAGATAAACTCACTAAACTACAAGAAAATCTTGTGTTATCACATGCTTGTGGTACAGGAGATAAAGTAGATGCAACAATTGTTAAAATTATGTTGCTCTTAAAAATACAGTCTTTAAGTTATGGCAACTCGGGGATAAGCTTACAGGTGGTAGAACGTTTAATAGATTTTTATAACAACGATATTCTTCCAGTTGTTTTTGAGCAAGGCTCATTAGGTGCTTCTGGAGATTTATCGCCTTTGGCACATTTATCTTTACCCCTTTTAGGAAAAGGAAAAGTAGAGGTGGAAGGAGAAATTTTAGCTTCGGAAGAAATTTTAGCAAAACATAACTGGAAGCCTATAGCTTTACAATCTAAGGAAGGTTTGGCGCTGTTAAACGGAACTCAATTTATGAGTGCTCATGGTGTTTATGCCTTAATGAAAGCTTATAAAATTTCATTTCTATCAGATTTAATTTCAACCATATCGCTAGAAGCATACGATGGTAATAGTTCGCCTTTTACGGCTTTGGTTCACGATATACGTCCGCACAGAGGGCAAATACAAACTGCTGAACGCGTAAGAAGCTTTTTAGAAGGAAGTCAACTTATTAATCAACCTAAAAAGCATGTACAAGACCCGTATTCGTTTAGGTGTGTACCCCAAGTACATGGCGCGTCTAAAGATACATTAAGGTTTGTGCATAAGGTTGTAAAAACAGAAATTAATAGCGTAACCGATAATCCTAATATTTTTCCTGATGAAGATGAGATTATCTCGGCGGGAAATTTCCATGGGCAACCTTTAGCTTTAGCCTTAGATTATTTGGCTATTGCCATGGCTGAATTAGGAAGTATTTCAGAACGAAGAATTTATCAGTTAATTTCTGGCTTAAGAGGCTTGCCAGCATTCTTGGTAGAAGAACCAGGTATTAATAATGGCTTTATGATTCCGCAATATACTGCGGCAAGTATTGCCAGTCAAAATAAACAATTAGCAACCCCTGCGAGTATAGATTCTATTGTTTCTTCAAATGGGCAAGAAGATCACGTAAGTATGGGAGCCAATGCCGCTACAAAGCTTATAAAAGTGTTGGATAATGTAGAGCGAATTTTAGCCATAGAATTGTTTAATGCTTCACAGGCGTTACATTATAGAGAACCATTAACCTCGTCTCCTTTTATCATGAGTTTTGTAAATGCCTTTAGAACAGAAGTGCCTTTAGTAAAGTTAGATAAACTTATGGCAGATGAAATTGCTAAAGCAGTACAATATTTAGAAGGTTATCAAATAGATGAAACTTTGTTATACGATTAATACACTATAAAAAGTTTAAAAGCACCTGTTTTTATAAAAATAGGTGCTTTTTTTATTTTAAAAATAGTAAGATAGATTAGTGAAACTAGATATGCTTGTAATACTAAACTTACTTTTTTTAAGTAGGTAGAATTGTACTGAAAATAAATATCCTTAACTGTTTATTAAAGTATTAAAAGCTAGTTGTTTATTAATTTTTCGGTGTTTTTTTCTTGGTTTATGGCTTTGGTGTATCCAAAAAGCTCATGTTCCTTTATCATATCTGCAGTACTTTTAGGTAGCATTTTTTCCCAACCGGGCTTGTTTTCGTTAATCATTTTTAATACAAACCTAGAATGAATGTCCATAACATCGGGGTTGGGGTTTGTAATATCAACAACCCGCCCATTGTATTTAAAAAACTTATACAATTCTTTCATTCTTGGGTGTACTTTTAGGTTGTTGCTGTCGATAAGTCCACCGTTTTCTTTATCGATAAGCGGATATAAATAAACCTTTAAATTTCTATAAAATAATTTTCCAAAGGCTTCTAAAATTCCTCCGCTTAGGTGCCTATAGTAGCGTTCGTCAAAAATATCTACAAGGTTATTAACGCCCATAGCTAAGCCCATGCGACTTTTGGTAAAACGTGAAAGGTATTCTACCAAACGGTAGTATTCCTTAAAGTTAGAGATAAGTACTGTTTGACCTTGTGCGCAGAGCAGTTTTGCCCTGTCAAGAAAGTCTCTTTCGTCTATCTCGCCTTCGGCCCTTAAGTTTGAAAGGGTAATTTCAAAAAGACAGATGGTATTATTTTCATCTACACGTTTTTCTTTTAAAAATAAATCTAAAGATTTATGGTAGATATCCATATTAACTTTTGTTACAGGACGGAAGCTTCCTCGGAAAGCAAGTACATTTTTCTTGTATAAAACAGCTGCCGGCATTACATTTTTTGCATCTGGTGAGAACATAACTGCTTGCGTCATTCCGTTTTTAACCAATTGTAAGCTCATCAATCGGTTATCCACTTCTTTAAAACGTGGACCAGAAAAATTGATGGTATCTATCTCTATTTGGTCTTTATCGATATGGTCGTATAAGTATTTTAATAGGTTTTTAGGTTCATCGTATTTATAAAAAGCACCATAAATAAGGTTTACGCCTAATGTCCCTAAGGTATTTTGTTGTAAACGAGCATCGTTTTCGTGAAAACGAACGTGTAAAATAATATCGTTATAAGCTTCATCGGGCTTTACTTGAAAGCGTAAGCCTACCCAACCATGACCTTTGTAATTCTTTTTAAAATCGATGGTAGCTACTGTATTGGCGTAACTAAAAAAAAGTTTATCGGGGTGCCTGTCGCGATTTATACGTTCTTCTATTAAATTTATTTCATGCGAAAGCATTTTTTTGAGCCTAGATTCGGTTACATAGCGTTTATCATCTTCAATCCCATAGATAGCATCGCTAAAATCTTTATCGTATGCACTCATGGTTTTAGCAATTGTACCCGAAGCGCCTCCAGCTCTAAAAAAATTTCTAACCGTTTCTTGTCCTGCACCAATTTCTGCAAAAGTGCCGTAAATATTTTTGTTAAGGTTAATTCTTAAAGCTTTACTCTGTATAGAAGGGACATTCTCAAACTCTCTATCCCCCATAATGGTTATTGGCATGCTTGCGTTTTGTTTTTAATAGTAGTTATTCAAAAATACGCATTTGCTCATTAAACATGAAATAATATATTTACTTTTGTAGGAAAATATTTTATTTGTGAAAATCCGTTTTTTAGGAACAGGCACCTCACAAGGAATTCCCGTTATTGGGAGTAATCATCCTGTTTGCCTTAGTACAAATCCCAAAGATAAACGCTTACGTGTATCGGTATTAATAGAAATAGATAGCAATACTTATGTAATAGACTGTGGTCCTGATTTTAGGCAGCAAATGTTACGGCATGATGTTAAGCAATTAGATGCAGTATTGTTTACGCATGAGCATAATGACCATGTGGTAGGACTAGATGATGTGCGTCCGTTTTCACATAAACAGGGCGAAGTAACCATATATGCACAAGAACGTGTGATTGTAGACCTTAAAAAACGCTTTGCTTATGTTTTTCAGGAAAAAGATCGTTATCCAGGAGCTCCTAAAATAATGGTGAATGAAGTAGGAACAGCCGTTTTTAAGCTAGGAAACCTAGAAGTTACGCCTATACAGGTGCTACACGGTAAATTGCCCATTTTAGGTTATCGGATAAAAGATTTTGTTTATATAACCGATGCCAAAACAATAGCAGATACTGAATTAGAGAAACTTAAAAATGTAGAGGTTTTGGTGGTAAATGCCCTGAGAAGAGAGCCACACCATTCTCATTTTAATTTATCGGAAGCTTTAGCTTTTATCGAGAAAGTAAAACCAACGAAAGCTTATTTAACCCATATAAGCCATTTAATGGGTTTTCATGAAGAAGTAGAGAAAGAATTACCAAAAAATGTATTTTTGGCTTACGATAACTTAACAATAACACTTTAAAAACTATTTACGTGAGAAAGCATATTTTTTTATACCTATTTTTATTTGCTGTTTTATACATTGTTTTTCAGTATACCAATGCCTCTAAAGGCTTAGAACGCCAAAGTAAAAAGATAGAGAAGCTAAAAGAGCAAGTAAATGACCTGGAAACAGAAAAAGCAGCTTTGCAATTAAAAATAGAGGATATGAGCGGATTTAGCTTAGCAACCAACGATAAAGCTCGTGCTTTTTATGAGGATTTAGGCTATAATATTACTGCCATAGAAAAAACAATAGAAAGCAAGATAATAGGCAACAATAAAATTGATGCAGATAATGCTTTAATTCCATATACAGGGATGGAAGGGCATATCCGCGTAAACCGAATAAAAGTACTTAACCATAAATGGGTACTGGTTGAATTTACCGATAGTGTTTATTGGGGTGAAGCTATTATTGCTTACGTGTTTGATAAAGAAGGTAAACTTGCGTTAGATACTAAAGAAGCTTTTTTATACCCGCGTTAAGCCGTTTTTAGCAACCAATTTTTTAAATCGGAAAAATTCTGAGGGCAAACCCCATGTCCTACAGGATATTCATGGTATTCGTGAGTAATGTTAAGCGCTGTTAGAAAAGGCTTTATTTTACGAGCCCAATCTACAGGAATTACCTGGTCTACACTTCCGTGAGAAGCAAAAATAGCAAGGTTTTTGTACGAATTATCTCTGAATGATTTATTAAAAATTTCACTATCTATATATCCGCTTAAAGCAATAACACGTTGTACTTTTTGTGGAGCAGAAAGCGCAGCAGCATAACTCAAGATAGCCCCTTGGCTAAAACCTAAAAGCGTGACTTTATTGGCATCGGCATGGTAATGTTCTACCACTTCGTCTATAAATTTTAGAATACGTTTTCTAGAGGCGATGGCTTGCTCGTTATTGGTAAATTTATTTTGGTCGGCATCAAAATTTATTTCATACCACGCATTTCCGTAAGGCATTAAGCTTAGTGGAGCTTTGGCAGAAACAATAAGGTATTCTTCTGGCAGTTCTGATGCGAAGGAAAATAAATCATTTTCATTACTTCCATACCCGTGTAGCATTATTATTACTGGTGCTTTGGTAGTTGTATTCTTGGAAGGTTTTACGAGGTGCTCGAGTGTTAAATTTTTAGTTGTCATTAGCCAATAGTTTTAAACCATTTTTGAAAGTATTCTCCTAACAGCGGAACAATTGTTTTGCGGTTTTGTAAAGCTCCTGTAAACCCATAAGCCCATAGCACAAAAGAAAAAATCCAAAAAGGAATGGTGATAAGCCAAGAGTCAAAACCGCTGATAAGTGCTAATACTAAAAAGTAAACAATATGTATTCCTATAGCTTGGCGGATATGGAAACTGGCAAATGTGTTTTTAGTTTCGCTATTCATCGATATTGCAATAATAGTTCCTACAAAAGTGAGGTAAGCAGCTATGGCTGTTGATTTTCCTTCTTTTATTTGTTGTTGCTGAGGTTGCTGCGTCATGTTAATTTAGCGTAAGGCTGTTGTTTGCAAAAATACCGATTGCTTTTCCTGTAAGTTTTTCATCTTTAAAGATGGTATTTTTGGAGGATGATAAGATGTTTTCTGGGGTAAAGGTGTAATTTTCGGTAGGAGAAAATAAACTGATTTCTGCTTTTTCACCTACTTCTAATTTTGGTTCGGTTATGCCAAAACGAGTACGTCCTTTAGTAAGAAGGTCTATTGCTTTTTCGGTTCCTACAAGTTTATTTAGAATTCCAAAAGCACATTCTAGACCAATACTTCCGTAATTGGCTTGTTCAAATTCTACCTTTTTTTCTTCGATAGTAGTAGGGAAGTGGTCTGTGGTAACCATATCTATAGTACCATCTTTTATTCCTGCTAAAAGCGCAAGCCTATCTTCTTCTGTACGTAAAGGCGGTAAAATTTTATAGGCGCTATCAAAACCAATTATTTCTTTATCTGTATAATATAGGTTAGCAATAGCCACACTGCAACTTACATCAAGTCCTTCTAATTTTGCTTGCTTGATAAGGTTAACCGAAGAAGCGGTAGATATGGTAGGAATGTGTAATTTCCCACCAGTGTATTTTAAAATATATAAATCGCGTGCGATTTGTAATTCTTCCGCAAGGTTAGGAATTCCCGATAAACCAGCGTTGGTACTGCTAATGTTTTCGTTTACACAAGCCGTACGAGCAATGGCATTTTCTTGCGGGAAAGATTGTATTAGCCCGTTAAAACCTTGTGTGTATTGTAAAGCTAACTTTAAAAGGTTAGGATTTTGTATGGGTTGTTTATAATCGTAAAAAGAAATAGCACCATGTTGCTGCATGTCGTATAATTCGGCTAAATCTTTACCAGCTCCATTTTTAGTTAAATTTCCAATAGGAAATAATTCTACCCCAAATAAATGCGTTTTGTTTTTAAGATAACTTATACTCGACCCCGTATCTGGAGCAGGATGGCTGGTTGCATTTAAACCGATGCTTGTATAACCGCTTTTTGCCGCAGTTTGCATCCCATTGTAAAGTGTTTCTCGGTCTTCATAGCCAGGTTCTCCAAACGATACACTGCTATCTATCCAACCTAACGAGAGGTGTAAATTTTGGTAGGTTACTTCCTGAGTGTTTTCTGTTAAAGAAATATTTTTTTCTATAGCCTTAATTGTTCCGTTTTCTATAAGAATATCAAGGGTTTTGTTATGATATTTACTTGATGGGGCGATGATGGTTGCCGATTTTATTAAAATCTTCAAAGCACTCAGTTTTTGGATTAATATATGGTTATTTCAGCAATTTTAGCAAAGCTACTTCTGCTAGTAAAAATATTAGGGCAAAGATAATAAACCATTTCCAAATGTTGTTTATTTTATCAGCATTTACCAACACATTTGCAAATGTGTTTATCGAAGTGTTTAGTTCGGTGTTTTTAAGAGTGGTGTAAGTTAAGTTACTTTCTGTTCGGTCGTAGTTAAAGCTAAGCTTAGCGATGTCCTGCTGGTCTAACTTAACCTTATATATACCTGCTTCTTGCGGTAAGTCTTGGGTGGTAACTACTATTTTATCGTTGTGTTTTTGTTGTAGCGGGATAAATGTTGCTGTATTTAACGCTAAGCTGAGTACGTTCTCGGGATTACTGTTTTCTGGCGGAGTAATTAAGATATTATTTTGCTTATTAATAAGGTAGTAAAGTTGTGGTTGTATTGTACTTGTTTTTGCCATATTATAAAAAACTGGAACAATTAATGGCGATTGTGTAAAATTGCTATTTTCTGGAGTTAACGCACTGCTAAAAACATAAACCTTATTTGTGGAGCTGCTTAAAAAAGCTTGATGATTTTGGTACGAAAGAATTTTTTCTGATGGATTTTTAAAGGTATAGGAATGTTTAACCGTTGGATAATCAAAATTTTCTATGGTTTTGCTAAAGACATCTTGAAAAATAGGATGCGAAAAATTAAGTTGAGTAACTTTTACATCGTTCAACTCTTGGAGTGCGTATGGGCTATGTTGTAAACCTGAAAGCAGTAGGTTGTAGCTGTCTTTTTTTATGTTACTAGAAGGAATAATACATAAAGCCCCTTTTTTATCTTTATGAGTAACAAGTAATTGTGCTAAGCTTGGTGGTATTTTGTTTAGGTTGTTTAGGATAATGAAATTAGCTTCGGAAAGTTCTTTGTAATTTACATTTTTCTCAGTGTATGTTTTTACTGAAAATTCTTCGAGGTTGGCATAAATTCGTTTTAAAAAAACAGGATCTTTATTGCTAATAATGGCTATTTTTATAGATTGTTTTTTTGGGGTATTAAAATAGATGCTGTTATCGTAGGTTAGGCCATTATCTTCTAGGCTAATTTTACCATTCTCAACGCCATTTTCGGGTAAGCTTATGCTAAGTAGTTGTTCTTTTTTTGTAGCAAAACTAAAACTGTTTTTAGCAAAAGGGGTATCACCATCATAAAGGCTTAGGTGGTATAATTGCTTGTCTAATTGGTTGCTGCTTAATTTAATGTTAAGTTGATGGTTACCTTCTTTAAAATAAACAGTATCTATCGCAATATTATGTGTGTTTTCGGGCTTTTTAACAATATAATGTACCTGATAAAGGCTATCGGTTACTGGGATGTTTTTTGTTATGTTTTCTTGGAAATCTGAAACCGCCACAAAATGCTTTTCGGTATTACTATTTTTAGAAAATAAGGTGGTTGCTTTTAGAAAGGCGTTATTTATAGCTGTTTTTTTTGAAGAGAAGCTAGTTTGTAAAAGTTCTTCTTTTATTTTTTTTAAGTTGGTGTTTTTATAAGTATTGCTATTGGTAATAAGGCTAAGTGGGTAATCTTCGGGGAAACTTTGTAATAACTCTTGAATGCTCTCTTCTAAAAGAGAGCTGCTTTTTCCTTGTAATTGCATGCTAAAAGAGTTGTCTAGGTATATTACAAGTTCCTTTTCTTTTTTAGAGGTTAGCTCGGTTACCAACGGGAAATACGGCTGAGCAAAAGCAATAATTATACAGGCTAAAGCGGCTAAACGTGTACATAAAACAAGCCATTTTTTTAATTGCCTACTTTTACGGCTTTGGGTATTTACCTTTTTTAAAAACGCAACATTACTAAAAATTTCTTTTTTAAATTTTCGTAATTGAAATAAGTGGATAAGTACTGGAATTAGCAGTAAAAAAAGCGCATAGAGAACCTTAGGGTATAAAAACTGCATAGTTGATTTTAATTTCTAAAATACGTCAAATATACAATTTTGTATATCTTTTTAGGGTTTTCGTTTAGGCAGTTTTTTTCTGCGAATATTTCTGTATGCTAAACTTAAAGCTGGTTTCCTGACCTTCGCGTGATTCTACGGTAATTTTACCACCTAAACCTTCTACAAGTTTTTTTACGGTAGAGAGTCCTATGCCGTTGCCTTTTCGGCCATTTCTATCTACCGAAGTAGCAATGGAAAATAAATCAAAAATACTATCTTTTTTATCTTCAGGAATTCCTACTCCATTATCGGTAACCGAGAAGTAATAATAATGTTGATCTTTAGAAAAATTGAGGCTGATGATAATTTTATTTTTATCATTATACTTTAGGCTGTTGCCTATGAGGTTGATGAAAATTTGCTCTAAGGCTATTTTATTTACTTTTATTACGGGGTTTTCTTCTATAAAGTTTATTTCGCATTCTTCTTGGATATGAAATAAATCGATAACTTCTTCCAACAGGTGATTAACATCTATTTCTTCAACATTGTTTTTGTCGGCAATTTTATCGGTTTCATAGTGGGTTAGAATGCTAGAAATATAATCGCTTAAGGTAAATGATGCTTGTTTAATGTAATCTAAGTGTTTTTTACCTTGAAAATCCAACTGTTTATCGTATTGCGCTTTTAGTAAATCGATGGTTAAAATCATGTTGGAAAGCGGCATTTTCATGTCATGCGATACCGTACCTGCAAAATTCTTAAGCAGTTCATTTTGCTTATGTAATTCTTCTTTAGCCTTTGTTAAGGAAGAGTTTTTTTTACGCAATTCAAATAATAGCATTACCTGCTGTGCTAAAGCTTGTAATGATGTTTTTTGCGCATCGGAAAGTTGGTTAGGTTTATGGTCGATAACACATAAGGTTCCTAATGCAAGGTTTTCTTTATTTACAATGGGTATGCCACAATAATAGTTAATTTTAGGGTTTAATTTTTCTAAGAGTGGGTTTTTGTCAAATTCTTTTACCTCGGTAATGTTTTTGTATTCTGTAATTTCATTTGGGTTGTTAATTACATGAGCGCAAATAGAGTGTTTTCTGTCAGATTCGCAAAAATTAATCCCAAAAGCTGCTTTTGCCCATTGCCTGTTTTTATCGATTAAATTAATAAGTACAATCGGCATTTTGCTAATTTCTGCAGCAATAAGTGTTATGTCATCATAGGCTTTTTCTGCGGGAGTATCTAAAATTTCTAAACGTTGTAATGCCTCAAGTCGCTCTTTTTCGTTGATTGGGATTTGGGGTATTTCCATAATAATCTGAAATCAGAAGGTTAGTTGCTTACTAAAATAAAGAAAAATTTTAAATATGTATATAAAATCTTAAAAAAGTTAAACTAAAGTTAAAGAAAATATAATTAGAACCTTTCAAAAACTCCAAGTCCAAAAAGTGCAAAATCGTATTTTACAGGGTCGTTAGGGTCTAATTTTCTTAAATTAGTGTCTAGCTCTAGTAAAGCTTTAGCATCGTTCTGCTTGCGCGTTAAAAGCCCTAATTTTCTCGCTACATTTCCGCTATGTACATCTAACGGACAAGAAAGTTGGGAAGGGGCAATGGAGTTCCAAATCCCAAAATCTACGCCATTGTTATCTTTTCTTGCCATCCAGCGTAAAAACATATTTATGCGTTTTGCTGCTGAACCTTTGTGAGGATCAGAAATGTGTTTTGTAGTTCTTTGTGGATGTGGGATTTCAAAAAATATTTTTTTAAACTCGTGGATGGCTATTTGCGTAGAGCTTGCAGAGCTATAGGTTTTAAACACACTCTCTAAGCCTTGGTGTTTTTTATAAATGTGCTGTAAGGCTTCTATAAAATAAATAAAATCTGTTAAATTAAAAGTTCGGTGAACAAAATTTTCTAGTTGTTGTAGGTCTTTTTTGGAGTGGTTTATCACAAAATCTGCAGGAGAATGATCTAAAAGCGTTAACATCCTGTGTGCATTTTTAATAATACTTTTTCTGTTTCCCCAGGCAATAGTAGCGGTTAGAAAGCCTGCTATTTCTATATCCTCTTTTCTTTTGTATAAGTGCGGAATTTGTATTGGGTCGGTTTCTATAAACCGAGCTTGGTTGTAAACAGTTACTTTATAGTCTAAAAAGGCTTTTAATTCGGTGGTTTTCAATTTTCAATTATTTTTCCGTCTTTCATTACGAGCTTTCTATCGGCCATATCGGCAAGTTTTTTATTATGGGTTACAATAACAAAAGTTTGCCCAAACTCTTTTCGTAGCTTGAAAAACAACTGATGTAGATTTTCTGCCGATTCAGAGTCTAGGTTTCCCGAGGGTTCATCTGCCAAAATAACAGCTGGATTATTAATAAGAGCTCTAGCTACAGCTACGCGTTGCTGTTCACCTCCACTTAAGGCATCTGGTTTATGGTTTTTTCGGTCTGCAAGCCCTAAAAAATCAAGTAATTCCGAAGCTCTTTTTTCGGCTTCAACCTTAGGGGTGTTGTGGATAAATGCAGGAATACACACATTCTCTATTGCTGTAAATTCGGGTAAAAGTTGGTGAAATTGAAAAATAAACCCAATATGTTTGTTTCTAAACAGCGCAAGCTCTTTTTTAGAAAGTTTGTGTAGGTTTATATTGTTGATTTTTAATGAAGTATCGTTTCTTTTATCTGGAAAATCTAAGGTGCCTAAAATTTGTAGCAAAGTGGTTTTTCCTGCTCCAGAAGCACCAACAATAGAAACAATTTCTCCCTTTTTTATATGCAAGTTAACATCGTTTAAAACATGTAAGTTTTCATAATGTTTATGTACGTGTTTTATGTTGATCATAGTTTATGAGTTCTGTAAGTCGGTTTCAAAAATAACGTATTTATGTTAATTTTAGTCTTTAGAATTCTAAAAACAAGTTTGGAGAGCTTTTTGCTTTAGTTATGTTATGGAAAATAATAAACTTGAAACAGCAACTTTTGCAGGCGGATGCTTTTGGTGTACCGAAGCCGTTTTTAAACGTATAAAAGGTGTGGAACGTGTTTTACCTGGTTATACCGGAGGAGAAGTTAAAAACCCGTGTTATCGAGAGGTTGCTATGGGGCTAACCAACCATGCTGAGGCAATACAAATAAAATACAACCCAGCTCTAATAAGTTATCAGCAGTTATTAGCGGTATTTTTTGCAACACACGACCCTACAACACTTAATAGACAAGCAAATGATGTAGGTAAACACTACCGAAGTGCTATTTTTTACCATAATGATAAACAATATGAAATAGCAAAACGAGTTATTAAGGAGTTGAACGCTACTATTTATAATCATAAAATTGTTACAGAACTAACGCTTGCGAAGCCTTTTTATAATGCAGAAAGTGAACATGTAGATTATTATGATTTAAATAAAGAGCAGCCGTATTGCCAAGCAATTATAAATCCAAAAATTAATCTATTACTAACTCGGTTTAAAAGCGTGTTAAAATAATTTTAAAGGTAAATATTTCATGAAAGAAAATAGAAAAAAGAAACTTTTATGGCAAGGGCTGTTGTACGATGCTATAGGGATGCTAACCATGGCAATTCCTGTTGTTGGTCCAGCTTTAGATATTTTGTGGGCACCTTATGCGGGGTCTCAAATGCTTAAAATGTATCCTAACAAAAAAGGTAAAATAGCTTCTGTCATTGTTTTTATAGAAGAAATTTTACCTTATACAGATTACATACCTACATTTACTATAATGTGGATATATACATTTATTTTTGCTAAAAATGCTGAAAATTTTGACGATGATAAAACTATCGATATCAAAATGAATGATGATTAAATATCATCATCATCATTTAAATCAGGAGCTTCTGGAAGGTCTACAATTGGTTCTTGTAAATCATCTTCATCGTATTGATCCTCATCATAATTAGCCATACTTTGCTCTAAACGTGTACTTATTTTTACCAGATAAATACTATCTGTAGTACGAACTTCAACAGCTTCAACAGTTTCGTTTTTAGCATTTTTAAATGTAATAATATGGTTGTCATCATACCCGTCAGGATATTTTTCAACCAAAAGCCCTAGAATTTCTGGGGTTAATTTTTTGTAATCTACAATTACTCGTTTCATATGGGGTATTTAGGTTGTTGTTTAGTGTAAACCTCGAAGCAAATATGAAAAAAGTTTCTAAAACAGCCTAGATGAAAAAATAATTTTTACTTCTTCTTAAAGTTAAGTTTTTCTATACTTGCTAAGCTGTCGCAATTTACAATGGTTGCCCTTATTGTTTTTTGTTTATAGTTATGGTCTATAAGGTAAGTGTTGCAGGTGTCTGTATTGGTAATACTGTTTTTAAAATCTACATCTCCATTAGTAAGAAGTTCAGACATATAGGTGGTATCTATTGCTTGCTGATTTAAAAAAGCCAAGCTTTGAGTACTAAAATGTTTAGGTTTTGTTTTAATGTTTTTTAAAACCCTTGCATTAGGTGTATAATCGCAAGAAGCATTTTTTCCGTTAAGGAAAAATAAAAGGAGAATAATACCAATTAGAAAGCCACCTAAATAGTAAGCTAAACGTTTTATAAGACTCATAAGTATTTAAAAAATTAAAAGATTAATATCACGATAGGTTAAATTAAACCAATCTGCAATAGATTTATGGGTTAAAATACCGTGGTAAAAATACAAACCGTTTCGTAAATCTCGGTTAAAGCGGAGGCTGTTTTCTATGCCTCCTTCTTCGCCAATATGTAATATGTAAGGCGTAAAAATATTACTTATTGATATAGAGGAAGTTCTGGGGTATCTGGAAGGAATGTTAGGAACGCCGTAATGAAAAACATTATGTTTTTTTATAAAAGGAGCATCGTGCGAGGTAACTTCTGAAGTTTCGAAACAACCGCCCATATCTATGCTAACATCAATTACCACAGCGTCACGTTTCATTTGTTCTACCATATCTTGTGTTACAATAATAGGAGAGCGGTCTTTACCGCGTACAGCTCCAATTACTACATCGGCTCTTTTTAGGGCTTTTGACAGGTTTTTGGGCTGTATGGTAGATGTGTATATACCGCCTAGGTGGTCGTGAATGCTTCTTAGTTTAGTTAAGGAATTATCGAAAAATTTAACGTTTGCCCCTAGGCCAAGTGCTGCTCTTCCTGCAAATTTCCCTACGGTTCCGGCGCCAATTATAACCACCTCGAGCGGAGGTACGCCGCTAATGTTCCCAAACATTAAACCACTTCCTTTTGGGCTAGCTAATAATTCTGCTGCAATAAGTACCGCTGCGGTTCCCGCAATTTCGCTTAAGGCTTTTACGGCAGGGTAGCTTCCGTCTTCATCTTTAATAAACTCAAAGGCTAATGCTGTAATTCGTTTTTCGGCAAGGGTTTTAAAATAATCCTTTTTTTGTGTTTTTAGTTGTAAAGCACTTATAATGGTACTTTGCGGATTTATGTATTGAAGTTCTTTTTGGGTAGGCGGCTCTACTTTTAAAATCATGGGGCAAGCAAAAACCTTAGCCGTGTCTAGGGTGATTTCGGCACCTGCTTCGCTATAATCTTTATCAGAAAAGTTCGCGTTGGCACCAGCTTTACTTTCTATAAGAATACGGTGCCCATGCGCTGTTATGGCAGCAACGGCATCTGGTGTAAGGCAAACTCGTTTTTCTTGATAAGAGTTTTCTTTAGGAATTCCTATATACAGTTTTCCTTTAGCGCGCTGTATTTCTAAAGTTTCTTCCTGCGGAATCAATTCAGACTTACTAAATGGGGTATTGGGAATACTCATGAGTTGTGCCGTTGAAATTGTTTTACAAGGTATAAAAAAATGTTAATAAAATAAAATATTAGTTTATCGTAATGTTTTTTATAGAAATGTTTCTTTCGGTAATGTTTGTAGGGACTTCGGTAATTTTAATTTCAGTATAAGTGTTGGGTAGGAGGTTTTCTATTTTTTCTGGCCATTCAATAAAAACATAGTTTGGGCTGTAAAGGTATTCTTCGAAACCAATATCATAGGCTTCTTCCTCATTATCTATTCGGTAAAAATCAAAATGATAAATAAGCCCGTTGGGGTATTGATATTCATTAACCAACGAGAATGTTGGACTAGAAACGCTATCGGTAGTGCCTAATTGTTTTACAATTTCTCTTAATAGTGTTGTTTTTCCAATACCCATCCTGCCATAAAAAGCAAAAACTTTGCTGTTGGCTTTTTCTAAAATCATTTTAGCTATTTTAGGGAGTTCGTCTAGATTGTATTGTTCTTGCATTTTATTTTTTATTTAGGATTGAAAACCGAAAATGGGATAATCATTTCCTCTAAAGAAACCCCGCCGTGTTGATAGGTGTTTCTGTAATAGCTTACATAATGGTTATAGTTGTTAGGGTAGGCAAAAAATAAATCGTTTTTGGCAAAAATAAAAGAACTGCTCATATTTATGCTAGGAAGATGAAAATCTTTAGGTTTTTTTGCTGCTACCACTTCTTTATTTTCGTAGGTAAGGCTTTTTCCTGTTTTATAGCGTAAGTTTAAGCTTGTGTTTTTGTCGCCTATTACTTTAGAAGGGTTTTTTACATTAATGGTACCATGATCTGTTGTAATAATAAGCTTAAAGCCTAGCTGTTGCGCTTGCTGAATCATAGCAAGTAAAGGGGAGTTTTTAAACCAACTAAGGGTTAGCGATCTGTAAGACCGATCTGTAGATGCTAGCTCTTTAATTACTTCCATTTCTGTTTTTGCATGCGAGAGCATATCTACAAAGTTGTAAACAACTACCGAGAGGTCGTTTTCTTGTAGGTTTTTAAAATTATCTACTAGTTTTTTTCCGCCTTTTAGGCTAGTTATTTTATGATATGAAGTTTTATAGTCTATACCTAAACGTTTACATTGAGCGTTTAAAAAGGCTTCTTCGTTGAGGTTTTTTCCTCCTTCATCGGTGTCGTTTAGCCATAAATCGGGATGAAGTTTTTGCATGTCTGAAGGCATGAGTCCAGAAAAAAGGGCGTTTCTGGCATATTGTGTTGCTGTGGGTAAAATACTGTAATAGGTATCGCTTTTTTGTGTTTTATAGTGCTTGTTTATTATGGGTTCTAAAAGTTTATACTGGTCGTAGCGCAGGTTATCGATTACTACCAGCAGCGTGGGTTGTTTTTTAGAGATTTCGGGCAGAATTTTCTTTTTAAATAATGTATGCGACATTACAGGAGCTTCTGCAGAATCTTGACACCATTTAGGGTAATTTTTTTCTATAAATTTGCAAAACTGTACATTTGCTTCTGTTTTCTGGCTTTCTAGAATTTCTGCCATGCCTGTATCGTTGGTAGCTTCTAGTGCTAGTTCCCAGTATATTAATTTTTTATAAAGGTCTTCCCATTCCTCATACGAGTTTACCATACTCATATCCATTGCAATTTTTCTAAACTCTTGCTGGTAGTTGGCAGTAGTTTTTTCGGATACTAAGCGCGAGTGGTCTAAATTCTTTTTTAAGCTTAATAAAATCTGATTAGGATTTACAGGTTTAATAAGGTAATCGGCTATTTTTGCCCCAATAGCTTCTTCCATAATATACTCTTCTTCACTTTTTGTAATCATTATTACAGGAAGATTTGTATGTTTTTCTTTTATTTCATTAAGGGTTTCTAGCCCGGTAAGTCCAGGCATGTTTTCATCTAAAAGAATAATATCAAAATGCTGGTTATTAACCTCTTCTATAGCTTCTGTTCCACTTTGGCAAGTGCTTACTTGGTATCCTTTTTTTTCTAAAAATAAGATATGAGGCTTTAATAAATCTATTTCATCATCTACCCAAAGTACGTTTATTTTATTCATATATGTATATTTGCTGTGGAATTTAAAAATTTGTGTTTGAATTTACGAAACAAACTTAAAATATTAAACGATCCAATTTACGGATTTATTACAATTCCTAACGAACGGATTTTTGATATTATAGAACATAGATACTTTCAGCGTTTGCGGAGAATTTCGCAAATGGGGATGTCTTATTTAGTGTATCCAGGAGCGCACCACACACGTTTTCATCATGCTTTAGGTTGCATGCATTTAATGGGAAAAGCAATAGAAGTACTTCGTTTTAAAGGGGTTGAGATTTCTTTAGAAGAAGCAGAAGCATTGCAAATTGCAATTTTGCTGCATGATATTGGGCATGGTCCATTTTCTCATGCCATGGAACATAGCATTGTAAATGGTGTTAGCCATGAGTATTTATCGCTGTGTTTTATGGAGGAAATGAATGCTGAATTTAACCAAAGTTTAACGCTTGCGATTAAAATTTTTAAAGGAGAATATCATCGCAAGTTTTTTAAGCAACTCATAGCAAGTCAGCTAGATATAGATAGGTTAGATTATTTAAAGCGCGATAGTTTTTACACAGGAGTAGCCGAAGGTAATATAAATAGCGAACGCATTATTACCATGCTTAATGTAAAAAACGATGCATTGGTAGTTGAAGAGAAAGGTATTTACTCGATCGAAAAATTTTTGGTAGCCCGTAGGCTTATGTATTGGCAAGTATATTTGCATAAAACAAGTCTTGGGGCAGAGCAATTGCTCATCAGGGTTTTAAAAAGAGCCAAAGAACTTAGTCAAAAAGGTGTAAAATTGCCAGCAACTACAGCTTTAAGCTTTTTTCTTACCACTCCAGTTAACATCGAGAACTTTAATAATGTCCATTTAGAGAAATTTAGTAAATTAGATGACTATGACATTGTAGCCGCGATGAAAGAATGGGTTTCTTGTGATGATTTTGTATTGAGTAGTTTATGTAAAATGATTCTTAATAGGGATTTATTAAAAGTTAAACTCAAGAAAAAAAGTTTAGGAGACCATAAAGTGAAGCGTAAATTAACAGAAGTGATGCAGCAATATAACCTAACAGAAGAAGAAGCTAAATACTTTGTTTTTAAAGGGAAGGTTAGTAATTTGGCTTATAACCCAACTTCAGAATCTATACAAATTTTACATAAAAATCAAAAGATAACCGATGTGGTTAAAACATCAGATCAACTTAACCTTGAGGCACTATCTCAACCTGTGGTTAAATATTATATCTGTTATCCTAAATAAAAGATAAACAATTTTTTCTATTTTTGCAAGAATGAAATTTACAGCCCAACAAATAGCAGAGATTTTAGACGGTAGTGTTGAAGGAAATCCCGAAGCAGAAGTATTTACACTGTCTAAAATAGAAGAAGGAAAAGAAGGTTCTTTAACCTTTTTGGCTAATCCCAAATATACCTCATATATATACGCTACTCAAGCAAGCATATGTATTGTTAATAATAATTTTACACCAGAACAAGCAATTTCTACTACACTTATTAAAGTAGCCGATGCTTATGCTGCGTTCTCTAAACTCTTAGATTACTATAATCAGATAAAACTTCATAAAGAAGGGATAGAGCAACCAAGCTTTATCGACGAAACAGCAACTTACGGAGAAAATATATACTTAGGTGCTTTTGCATACATTGGTAAAAATGCAAAAATAGGCGATAATGTAAAAATTTACCCTAACGCTTATATAGGCGATAACGTTGTTATAGGCGATAATACTGTAATTTTTGCAGGTGTAAAAATATATTCTGAAACCCAAATAGGAAACCATTGTATCATTCATGCAGGAGCCGTTTTAGGAGCCGATGGCTTTGGCTTTAGTCCAGATGAAGAGGGAAGATACTCCAAAGTACCACAAATAGGTAATGTAGTTTTACACGATTATGTAGAAGTAGGAGCCAATGCCGCAATAGATAGAGCAACTTTAGGTTCTACCGTTATTAACGAAGGCGCTAAACTAGACAACCTTATACAAATTGCCCATAATGTAGAGGTTGGAGCACATACTGTTTTGGCAGCACAAGCAGGTGTAGCAGGATCTACAAAAATAGGGAAACATTGTATGATTGGAGGGCAAGCAGGTATAGCAGGGCATTTAAAAATAGGTGATAAAGTACGAGCGCAAGCACAAACAGGAATAGGAAGAAATATAGAAGATGATGTTGCCATACAAGGAAGTCCTGCAATAGGATATAACGAATTTAATAGAGCTTACGTTTATTTTAAAAAGTTTCCAGAACTAGTAGAAAGACTTGAACGTTTAGAAAAAAAGTTAGATAATCATGGCTGAAAAAAAAGCAAAACAGCGAACCATTCAAAATGAAGTTTCATTAACAGGAGTAGGACTTCATACCGGTAAAAATGTTACCATCACGTTTAAACCAGCTCCAGAAAATCAGGGTTATGTTTTTAAGCGAGTAGACTTAGAAGGGCAGCCTTCTATCCCTGCAGAAGCAGGTTATGTAACCGATACTCAACGAGGAACTACACTAGAAAAAAATGGGGTTGCAGTACACACTACCGAACATGTTTTGGCAGCCTGTGTAGGACTTGAAATTGATAACCTTTTGATGGAGCTTACCGAAAGTGAACCTCCTATTATGGATGGGTCGTCAAAGTTTTTTATCGAAGCATTAGAAAAAGCAGGAATACAAGAACAAGAAGCCGAACGGGAAGAGTATGTTGTAAAAGAAGTAATCTCTTATCAAGACCCAACATCGGGAAGCGAGATTATCCTTATGCCAGCCGATAACTACCAAGTAACCACAATGGTAGATTTTGAAACAAAAATTTTAGGAACACAAAATGCCTCTATAAAACATTTATCAGAGTTTAAAAAAGAAATCTCTAACGCAAGAACTTTTAGTTTCTTACACGAGTTAGAAATGCTTTTAGAACATGGTTTAATACGCGGAGGCGATCTAAATAATGCCATTGTTTATGTAGATAAAGAACTCTCGCAAGAAACCATGCAAAAACTTAAAGTGGCTTTTGATAAAGAGAGTATTTCGGTAAAACCAAATGGTATCCTAGATAACCTAACCCTGCATCACCCTAATGAAGCCGCCCGCCATAAACTATTAGATGTTATAGGAGATTTAGCACTTATAGGAACAAGAATAAAAGGAAAAGTAATAGCCAATAAGCCAGGACACAAGGTAAATACAGAGTTTGCCAAAAAAGTGGCCAAAATTATAAAGAACGAAAAACGTAACCAAGTACCAGAGGTAGATTTAACCGTTACACCTTTAATGGATATCAATCAAATAATGAAAATGTTGCCACATAGACCACCATTTTTATTGATCGATAAAATATTTGAGATTACAGATAAATATGTTGTGGGAAGTAAAAACGTAACCATGAATGAAGACTTCTTTAGAGGTCACTTTCCTGGAGCTCCCGTTATGCCAGGCGTTTTAATTGTAGAAGCCATGGCACAAACAGGAGGTATTTTTATACTCAATACTGTCCCCGACCCAGAAAATTACCTCACTTATTTTATGAAAATAGATAAAGTGAAGTTTAAACAAAAAGTAACTCCTGGAGACACCCTAATTTTTAAGTGTGATTTAATAACACCAATACGTCGCGGGATTTGCCACATGCAAGGTAGAGCGTTTGCCAACGGAAAACTTTGCGCAGAAGCAGAATTAATGGCACAAATTGTAAAATCTAAATAACCATAACATTATGAACCAGCCCTTAGCTTATGTTCATCCAGGAGCAAAAATTGCAAAAAATGTAGTAATAGAACCCTTTACAACAATACATAACAATGTTGTAATAGGAGAGGGAACATGGATAGGTTCTAATGTAACCATCATGGAAGGAGCACGAATAGGAAAAAATGTAAGTATTTTTCCAGGTGCTGTAATCTCGGCCGTTCCACAAGATAAGAAATTTGATGAAGAAGATACCCTCACCATCATTGGCGATAACACAACCATTAGAGAATGTGTAACCATTAATAGAGGGACTTCTGATAGAATGAAAACCGTAGTTGGTGAAAATTGCTGGATAATGGCCTACTGCCACATTGCCCATGATTGTGTAGTTGGTGATAATTGTATATTTTCCAATAACAGTACTTTAGCAGGGCACATCACGGTAGGAGATTATGTAGTGCTCGCAGGAATGGCCGCAGTACAACAATTTTGTAAAATAGGAAGCCATGCCTTCATTACAGGAGGTTCTCTGGTACGTAAAGATGTTCCTCCATTTGTAAAAGCAGCACGAGAGCCACTTTCTTATGTAGGAATTAACTCTATAGGTTTGAGAAGAAGAGGCTTCAGTACAGAGAAAATTAGAGAAATTCAGGATATATACAGAATTTTATATCAAAAAAATTATAATAACTCTCAAGCAGCAGCAATCATAGAAGCTGAAATGGAAGCAACTCCAGAACGAGATGATATACTTGAGTTTATTAAAAACTCACAACGAGGAATTATGAAAGGCTATTTTTCAAACTAAAAACAAATTATGGCAACAACTAGTGATATCAAAAAAGGATTATGTATTCGTTACAGTAACGATATTTATAAAGTAACAGAATTTCTACACGTGAAACCAGGAAAAGGACCTGCTTTTGTTCGTACAAAATTAAAAAGTGTAACCTCAGGAAAAGTAATCGAAAACACATTTTCTGCCGGACATAAAATAGAAGATGTACGCGTAGAAACCCAAAAATTTCAGTTTCTATACAATGATGGCGAATTCTATCATTTTATGAATACAGAAGATTATACCCAAATACGATTAACAGAAAGCAACCTAGATAGTCCAGGATTATTAAAAGAAGGCGAAGTAGTAACCGTACTTATAAACACAGAAGATAGCATGCCGCTTTCTGTAGAAATGCCTGCAAGTGTAGTGTTAGAAATAACACATACAGAACCTGGCGTAAAAGGAAACACTGCTACAAATGCAACAAAACCCGCAACAGTAGAAACCGGAGCAGAAATTATGGTGCCGTTATTTATTAATGAAGGCGATAAAATAAAAATAGATACAGAAACAGCATCCTATAAAGAACGTATAAAAGAATAATTGTTTAGATGAAGTTTCCACAACCCTATTCTCTACAACATATTGCAGAAATATTAGAGGTAACCTATGTAGGCGATAAGAATTTCCAAGTTTTAGGGATGAATGAAATTCATGTGGTTACCCTTGGCGATATTGTATTTGTCGACCATCCTAAGTATTATGATAAGGCCTTAAACTCCGCAGCAAGTGTAATTTTAATTAACAAAAAAGTAGACTGCCCCAAAGGGAAAGCCTTATTAATTTCAGACGATCCTTTTCGAGATTTTAATAAACTTACAGATTACTTTAAACCTTTTCGGCCTGTAGAACAACATAATATCATAATACCCAATACAGCAAGTATAGGCGAAGGAACTATTCTTCAGCCTAATGTTTTTATAGGCAATCATGTAAAAATAGGAAAGAATTGCATAATACATCCCAACGTAACAATTTACGATTATACATGTATAGGCGATAATGTAACCATTCACGCAGGAACTATTCTTGGGGCCGAAGCTTTCTATTATAAAAATAGAGGAGAAAAAGGTTTTGATAAACTTAAATCTGGCGGCAGAGTTGTTATCGAAAACAATGTAGATATAGGCGCGGCTTGCACCATAGATAGAGGTGTAAGCGGAGATACAACCATCAAAGAAGGAAGCAAAATAGATAATCAAGTCCATATAGGACACGATACAGTAGTAGGTAAAAAATGTTTAATAGCCTCACAATGCGGTATAGCAGGCTGCGTAGTTATAGAAGATGAAGTAACCCTATGGGGACAAGTAGGAATTAAAAGCGATGTAGTAATAGGAGAAAAAGCTGTTATTTTTGCACAATCTGGAGTAAGTAAATCTCTAGAAGGAGGGAAAAATTATTTTGGATCACCTGCAAACGAAGCCAAAAAAATGTTTCGAGAAGCAGCCATGATAAGACAAATTCCTGCACTTTTAAAAAAGCAGTAAAAATCTTTATATTTCATAGATAAAAAGTTAAATTTGCAAGTACAAATCAAGAAAAAATTATGAGCGTTTTAGTTAATAAGAATTCGAAAATTATAGTGCAAGGTTTTACCGGAAGCGAAGGAACCTTCCATGCAGAACAAATGATAGAATACGGTACTAACGTAGTTGGTGGGGTAACTCCAGGAAAAGGAGGGCAGAAACACCTAGACAAACCCGTATTTAATACGGTAGCCGATGCGGTAAAAGAAACCGCCGCAGATACCAGTATTATTTTTGTTCCGCCAGCTTTTGCTGCCGATGCTATTATGGAAGCTGCCGATGCAGGAATAAAAGTAATTATTACCATTACAGAAGGAATTCCAGTAGCTGATATGATTAAAGCTGCAGACTATATTCAAGATAAAGATTGCCGATTAATAGGGCCTAACTGTCCAGGAGTAATTACCCCAGAAGAAGCTAAAGTAGGTATCATGCCTGGTTTTGTTTTCAAAAAAGGAAAAGTAGGAATTGTATCTAAATCAGGTACCTTAACTTATGAGGCAGCAGACCAAGTTGTAAAACAAGGTTTAGGAATTACTACAGCCATTGGTATTGGAGGAGACCCAATAATAGGAACAACTACCAAAGAAGCTATCGAACTACTTATTAACGACGAAGAAACAGAATGTGTAGTAATGATAGGTGAAATAGGTGGTCAACTAGAAGCAGACGCCGCAAAATGGTACAAAGAAAGTGGCTCTAAAAAACCTATCGTTGGTTTTATTGCTGGAGAAACAGCTCCTGCAGGAAGAACAATGGGGCACGCAGGTGCTATTGTAGGTGGTAGTGAAGATACTGCACAAGCAAAAAAACAAATTATGAGAGACTCAGGAATTCATGTAGTAGATTCTCCTGCAGAAATAGGTAAAAAAGTAGCAGAAGTACTTTCGTAAACCTTTTATAATAAAAACAGGAGGCCATTAACAAATAGTTAATGGCTTTTTTTATGAAAAAAAATATAAACTTCTGAATAAAAGAAATTTATACTAAATTAGTGCCTTTATAAATAAATTTAAGTAAATATTATATGAACAAATTAAAACCCTTATTTCTATTTCTGTTCGCCACTACTTTTCTGTTTTTAGGAAGCTGTACGCAGGATAAGAAACCGCAAGAATCTACCAAGGTAGTAACCGAAAAACATACCGATAAAGCAGGATTTACATACGAAACTGTAAGTAACGACCCTACAGGGCTACGCCTGTATACACTAGAAAACGGACTAAAAGTTTACCTAAGCAAAAATACCGATGAGCCTAAAATACAAACTTTTGTAGCCGTTAGAGCAGGTTCTAATTATGATCCAAAAGAAGCTACCGGCTTAGCTCACTATTTAGAACACATGGTGTTTAAAGGAACAAGCGAAATAGGTACTATAGATTGGGGAAAAGAGAAAGAGTTTCTTAAACAAATATCAGATTTGTACGAAGCGCATAAAGCAGAAAATGACCCAGAGAAAAAGAAAGAAATATACCGAAAGATAGACGAAATCTCATTAGAAGCCTCTAATTATAGCGTAGCTAACGAGTACGATAAAATGGTACAATCTCTAGGAGCAACGGGAACTAATGCTCATACATGGTTTGAAGAAACGGTATACAAAAATAAAATTCCAGCAAATGAATTAAATAAATGGCTGAAACTAGAAAGCGATCGTTTTGGCGAACTTACACTACGCTTATTTCATACAGAATTAGAAGCCGTTTTTGAGGAATTTAACCGAGGGCAGGATAACGATTTCAGAAAAGTTTATGCAGCGATGCTAGATGGGCTATTTCCGCAACACCCATACGGCCAGCAAACAACTATAGGTACTGCCGAGCACCTGAAAAATCCTTCGATGGTTGCTATACATGAGTATTTTGATAAATATTACGTACCAAGCAACATGGCCGTTGTTTTGGTAGGGGATTTAGATTTTGATACGACCATTGCAGAAGTAAATAAAACTTTTGGAAAACTAGAAAGTAAAGAAGTAGTTCATCCAGAGCTTCCCAAAGAAACACCAATTACAAGCCCTATTGTAAAAGAAGTTTATGGGCCAACAGCCGAAAATATCAGCATTACATTCCGCTCTGGTGGGGTAAATACCGCAGACGAAAAGTTTGTTACACTGTGTGATATGATTTTAACTAACGGAACCGCTGGTTTAATCGATTTAAACCTGAACCAAAAACAATTGGTACAAAATGCAGGAAGCTCTCCTATGTTTTTAAACGATTATGGCTTTCATAACTTTAGTGGAACCCCAAAAGCAGGGCAAAGTTTAGATGAGGTAAAGGAACTTATTTTGGCACAAATAGAAAAGTTGAAAAAAGGAGAATTTGACCAATGGATGCTCGAGGCCGTTATTAACGATATGAAACTAAGCCAAACACGTCAATACGAGAATTCTTCAGCTTTAGCTTCAGCATATTACAATGCTTTTATCCATCATGAAGACTGGCAAGATAAAGTGAACTTTTTAGAAGAATTACGAAAAATTTCTAAAAAGGAGTTGGTGGAATTCGCTAATAATTTCTACAAGGATAATTATGTAGTAGTGTATAAACGCCAAGGAGAGGATAAAAATATTGTAAAAGTAGAAAACCCTGGAATAACTCCTGTAAATTTAAATCGTGACAAAAAATCGGAATACCTAGCCAATTTTACCGCAAAAGAGTCACCAGCTTTAGCACCACAATTTATAGATTATAAGAAAGCGATAAAAACTAAAAACTTAACTAATGGAGTAGAAGTTTCTTATGTTAATAATCCTAATAACGATTTATTTGAACTGAACTTTATTTTTGATATGGGCGATAAACATAACAAAGATTTAGGTTTAGCTGTTAACTATTCCGAATATTTAGGAACCGATAAATACACCGCAGAAGAACTTAAAAAAGAGTTTTATAAATTAGGGATAGAATACAAAGTAGGTACAGGAGAAGATAAAACCTATGTTTCTATTAGCGGACTGAAAGAAAACCTACCTAAAGGCTTAACTTTATTAGAGCATTTTTGGGATAATGTAACGCCAGACGGAGAAGCTTATGCAAAATATGTAGAGAGCATTCAAAAATCACGTCAAGATACAAAAACAAATAAAGGAGCAATACTTTGGTCTGGGTTAATGAATTACGGGCAATATGGCGAAAATTCTCCACTACGTAACATTTATAGCACAGAAGCTTTACAAGCAAAAAAGCCAGCAGATTTAGTAAACATACTTAAAAAGCTTAAAAACTATAAACAACGTATTTTTTATTACGGTAAAGATGTAGAAGCAGCAATTACTGCGTTAAACAAAGAGCATAAACTACCAGAGCAGTTACAAGAATATCCTGAAGCAAAAAACTATATCGAGTTAGAAACAGGCAATAAAGTCTATTTTGTTAATTACGATATGGTTCAGGCAGAAATGCTATTCTTAGCAAAAGGAGACCTATTTGATGCCGATAAAATGGCAGCATCTACTTTATTTAATGCATATTTTGGGCGTGGTTTATCATCTATTGTTTTTCAGGAAATTAGAGAGTCTAAATCTTTAGCATACTCCGCATTTTCAGCTTACGCTAATGCCTCAGAAAAAGAAAAACCAAACTATATTTATGCTTATATAGGCACACAAGCCAATAAAATGCCACAAGCCGTAGATGCTATGTTGGGCTTAATGAATGATATGCCAGAGGCAGAAGAACAATTTAATGCAGCAAAAGAGGCAGCCTTAAAGAAAATAGCCGCACAGCGTATTACAAAAAGCAATATTTTTTGGAGTTATGAACGCCTTAAAAAACAAGGTATAGAAAATGATAACCGAAAAGCGATTTACGAAGGTATCCAAGAAATGGAATTAAAGGATTTGCACAAGTTTTTTAATGAAAATATAAAAGGAGAAGAGTACACCATTATGGTAATAGGAAATGAAAAAGAGATAAACTTTAAAGCCTTAGAAAAATTAGGGACGATAGAAAAACTTAAAGTAGATTATCTATTTAACTTTAAATAAATAATCAGATTTCGATAAAAAGATAAAGAAGGTTTTATAGCAAACTTTCAAAAAGCTATAAAATCTTCTTTTTTATAAAAAATAGCACACTTTAAATTGTTGGATTTTTAGCATACAAAAGCTAAATTAGTATATTTGAAACCCAAACAGTATTAAATTTAAATTAATGAAACTTTTAGAAGGAAAAAACGCCATTATTACAGGAGGCAGTAGAGGTATTGGTAGAGGTATCGCAAGAGTATATGCAGAACAGGGTGCAAACGTGGCATTTACATACAGCTCTTCGGAAGCTGCAGCTAAAGAATTGGAAGAAGAACTTTCTAAGCTAGGCATAAAAGCAAAAGCATATAAAAGCAATGCCGCTAGCTATGAAGAAGCACAAGATTTAGTAGCTAACGTTTTAGAAGATTTCGACTCGATAGATATTCTTATCAACAACGCAGGAATAACTAAAGATAATTTATTAATGCGTATGAGCGAAGAAGATTTTGATGCCGTAATAGGGATTAACTTAAAATCTGTTTATAACATGGTTAAAGCTGTACAGCGAACAATGCTTAAACAACGCTCAGGAAGTATTATAAACATGAGTTCGGTAGTAGGAATTAAAGGAAACGCAGGACAAGCAAATTACGCCGCTTCTAAAGCAGGAATTATAGGTTTCTCTAAATCTGTAGCCTTAGAATTAGGCTCGAGAAATATCCGTTCTAACGTAGTTGCTCCAGGATTTATCGAAACCGAAATGACAGCAAAATTAGACGAAAAAACTGTAGATGGATGGCGCCAAGCAATTCCGTTAAAACGAGGCGGAACTCCTCAGGATATCGCTAATGCATGTGTGTTTTTAGGAAGTGATATGAGTAATTACATCACCGGGCAAGTATTACAAGTAGATGGAGGAATGTTAACCTAATAAACCTTGTGTTTATGAGTAACAGTACAATTTTGTTACTGGTTTTATTTGTTTTTTTATCACTTATAGTATCATTTTTTCAGTATTATAAAAAAGATAAACAAAAACGTATAAAGCACTGGATTTTATTCGGTGCTTTACGTTTTATTACATTTTTGTCACTATTATTACTATTATTGCCACTTAAATTTTCTAATTATTCTTACCATGTAGAAAAACCAACATTGGCAATAGCGGTAGATAATTCTTCTTCTATTAAAAATATAGGCAAGACAAAAGAAGTAACTAGTTTTTTTAACAAGTTGGTTGAAAACCCTAACCTACAAGAAAAATTTTCGGTAGAAGTTTTCTCTTTTGGAGAAACGGTAAAAAAACTTACCGATAGCCTGACGTTTTCTGATAAGCACACCGATATTGCACAAGTTTTTAACAGCTTTTCATCACTATATCAAGATGATAAAGTGGCAACCGTATTGCTTACAGACGGAAATGCCACTTATGGGAAAGACTACATAACTCAAGCTAAATTATATAAAAATAATATTTACCCTGTCATCTTGGGCGATACTATAAAACACCCAGATATACGTATAGATAGGGTGAATGTAAATAAATATGCATTTCTAGGAAATACATACCCAGTAGAAGTTCATTTATCTTATACAGGAAAACAGACGGTTGCTAAAAAACTTAGTTTTTATTTAGGAGAAAAACTAGTAGCCGCCCAAACCCTAAAGTTTAATAAGCAACACGCGGCAGAAATTGTAACTGTAATGCTTCAAGCAGATAAGGTTGGGATACATTCTTATAAAATAAAAATAGAAAATTTAGAAGGCGAGAAGAATATTTTGAATAACCAGCAAGAGTTTGCTATAGAGGTATTAGACCAGCAAACAAATATATTGTTATTAAGCAGTTTTTTACATCCAGATATTGGTGCGTTTAAAAAAGCAATTACTCATAATAAACAACGTAGATTTACGTTAAAAAAACCATCGGATGAGATTGATTTTTCAGCCTATCAACTGGTTATTTTATATCAACCAGACCAAACATTTAGCAAGGTTATTGAACGTATTAAGCAAGTAGGAATTAATTATTTGTTTATAGGAGGTACCAAAACCGATTATAATTTTTTTAATACACAGCAACAGCATTTTACTAAGCAAGTAAGCAACTCAATAGAAGAGTATTTACCTCAGAAATCAGCCCAATTTCAATTGTTTCAAATTCCGGCGTTAGGCGTAGAAGATTTCCCGCCTGTACAGGATGTTTTTGGAAGGCTAAGTTTTAATACCCCAACACAAACATTATTAGAAAAAACGGTTAATGGGTTTACAACAGAAGAGCCCTTGATAACTTTTGTTGAAGACACCAATAAACGCTACGGATATTTGTTTGGTGAAAATACATGGCAATGGAGAGCTTCCTCTTTTTTAAAGGAAGGTAATTTTGAAGTCTATGATGGTTTTGTAGAAAAAGTAGTCCAGTTTTTGGTGAGTAATACCAAAAAGGAACGCCTAAAATTAGATTATAAAACTTTTTATAAACAGGGAGAAGCAATTTACATTAGAGCATCTTATTTTGATAAAACCTATGCTTTTGATGAACGTAAAAAACTTCAGCTTAGGCTTAGCTCAAAATCAGGAGGTACTACTCAGCAGATTCCGTTATTGCTCAAACAACATTATTACGAGGCAGATTTAAGCAATAGTGCACCAGGCGATTATACTTTTAAAATAAGTGTGCTGGGTGAAAACATAGAAAAATTTGGCGCATTAAAAATTATTCCTTTCGATGTAGAACAGCAACATACCAGTGCAAACTTAACCGATTTAAAACGGGTAGGAGGAGAGTCTGGATTATATTTTTTAGATAAACCTAATGTGCTAATTGACTATTTGTTAAACACCTCAGAATATACTTCTATTCAGAAAGCAGAAAAATCAGAAAAACAACTCATCGATTGGAAGTTATTGTTAGGGATATTGGTATTGAGTTTGAGCTTAGAATGGTTTTTGCGTAAATACTACGGACTTATTTAATTTTTTATTCCTTCGGTATTTATTACAGGGTTTACAACCGCATTTTTACAGTTGATAAGCCTAACTCTTAAATATTCAGGATCTCCGTAATCACAGCCTTGGCGTTTTGTTTGAATTTTTGCAAGTATTATTTCTTCGTTTTCTAAGTTTTGGTATAAACGCTCTAACGGAAAATACATAATATTGTTTTCTACATGGCTTAATGTAAGTGCCGATTCTGGTATATCTTCTACTTCTAGAATACTTTTTATGGGTTGGTTATTTTCATCTACCAAAATATTTCCGTCAGTATCGGTAAAACTTCCTCCAAATTGGAGCACTTTTGCGAAGGAGACTTCATAAGTAGTACAGTGGTCAGGTTGTTTAATTTTAAGGTAATCGGCGGCACAAATCGCGGTTACTTCTTTAGGGTCTTTTTGTCCTTCAAAAAGCATCATTGGGCGCATTCTCACATCGTGAATTCTAAGTCCTTGTCCTAAATTTACGCTTACGGTATTAAATTGTTGAATTTCAATTTTATTAAAAGGAATAGTTACAGGTTTGGCAATTACCGCTTTTTTGTTGTTTTCAAAGTCTAATAGCCCAATATCTAAAACTCGAAACTCTTCCATATATTCTTCTCCAACTTTAGTATCATCTAGGTAATATACAACTTTAAAGTTTCCTAATTGTAAAAGACTTAGATTAAGAATATTGATGTTTGGGTACGAAATGGTAATTTGTACCTGGTCACCAGGACGTGCCGTTTGGCGTAAATGGGTTAGTAAAAATTGCTGGTTAAGCGCACCTACAACAGTATTGAAAATGGCATAACTTTCGTAATTATTATCTACTGCATAATAGGGATGTACTACAGATGATAACGATGTAGCGGCATTAATTACAGCGGTTTTATTACCCCAAGAGACATCTTCGGTAAACTCATTTAATAAAAAATTAGTATTTTCTATAATAACGGTATCACCATCAATAGTGGTTTGTTCATCAGGATAGAGTAAAGATGCTGGCGGGGTTACTCTTATTTCTTCTTCTATACAGGTGTTAGTGTTGGGGTCTATAGTGTAATCTTCTTCTATATAGGCATAGAAAACGGTAGCAATATCGGCAACACCTAGAAGTGATCCTAATTGAATACGTACGCCATTAAAGCCTACAGGGATTCCGTTTGACGAAGCAGGACTAAAGCTAAATTGAAAAACATTATCTCCTTTTAGCAGATCTAATACTCCTCCCTTTACTCCAAAGGTTTTACCTACGTTGCTTCCGTTGAATTCTGTAATATTCCCTGCTGTAACTCCTTCATCTGTTTGTCGGCCTACAACGGTAAGACCCCCAGCTACTTTTAGCCCAGAATATTGCTCTCCTAGTTTTATGGTTACTCGTTTTCCTTTTAACTCTTGCGGACTGTATAGGGTTCCGTTTTCTTTTGTAAAATATAAATCTATTCTTACCGTACCAATTCCTAAAATTACAACACCTCCATTTAGTGAAGCATAGTTTGCCCTATTGTTATTAACGGCATTTTGCTCGTTAGAAACCCAACTTAACAGAGGACTCGAACTCCAGCCGACAGCTTGGGTAGCATATATTTTCTTGGTACGTTTATTACAATCTGCCATATCATAAACAACTACTTGTATATATGTTGTGTTTGTACAACCTGAAACCGTGGCGGCTGTAGTAGTGGTAGCAATAACCGTTAAGGTATGCGTACCTTCGCTTAGGCTTATAGAGCTTCCTTGGGAAAGACTATTTCCTTCAGCATCAAATATTGCTATAGTTGCAGGCAAGCTGGTTGTAATTGTTGGTATGGTAAAGGTTTCACCTAAAGCAATGGCATACGCATTGATATCGTTTTGAAAAAGTATTTTATTTTCTTGTTGAACATTAACGCTTAGCGGAGCGGTGTATGCGTTATTACTAGGCGATAGAGTTGAATAAACATACCTTCTTATAAGCATGTTGTTGGTTATGTTTTCTAATGTTATGGGGTTAGGGTCGGTTTGAAGAAGTCCGTCTCCAAATTCATACGGATCTCCTTCTGCATTTTCATAATAAGACCAAGTTAGCCCATTATCGTAACTTATTTCATAATAATAGTTTGCTGTTTGGAGAAGTCCTAATCCACTTACGGCTTGGTCTTCATAAATGGTAATGCTTCCTCCGTGGCATATATCTATACTGGTTAGGCTATAATTTTCTGCGAATGAAATGCTGCCTGGGGTAATGGCAAAAGCCTTCTTTTCGGCTGTGTGTGTATTAGACTTTACAGCAAAAGAAATAAATAAAATTAGTAGTAAATGGGCAGTTCTTATCATTTTTAAATTAGTTTAATTTTAAAACGATGTTCATGAATGAGCCGTTTCTGATAATACTGTTTTCTTTTACTTTATAAGTTAGGATACCATTTTCGTCTAATGTTATTTGTTCAAAAACAGCGGTATCTGCATAGGTAACAAAATAGTCGTATTGTGTAGCTGTAGGAAGAACAAAAGAAGTTAACTCTGTATTGGTATTGCTTTTTGCAATAGGGGTAGAAAATTGATTGCTAAAAATAGTATATAAATTTACGGAGAAAACTTTGGTAACGCTATCGTAAATATAGTTGGTATTACTGATATTGATAATTCTGCTATCTAATTCGGAAGTAGGTAATACTATAGAGGGCATATAAAAAAAGCTAGGAGCAGTATTGCTTGGAATTAGTTTTATCCATTTGCCTTGGTCTATTCCGCCTACTATGTTTGCTTTCCAGTAATAGAAATCTTCACTGTTTATGTATTCTGCTTTACCTGTTTGTGTACCTGTAACACTATTGTCTATGTAAACCAAGGTAGAATTTTCAATGTCAGTCATAAACTGCGCCCTTTCTCTGTCTATCCTAGGTATTAATATTCCGTCAGTATGCGTGTTTTGCCCTGAAGGAGATTTAGCAACTACATCTAGTGTAGCTTTTGGCTCTATTATATTGATTCCTGTTTGGGCATAACTGTTTGATTCTAAAAAGAATATTGCAATTAGTAGAATCGATATACTTGTTTTTTTTAACATTTATTAATATAATAAAAGTGAATATTCTTATAAAATACAAAAATACTCGTTTTATGATTAACATAATGTTAAATGTGAATTTTTTAAAAAGAAAAACCCTCATTATGTGTATTTGTATAATGAGGGTTTTAAAATAGGATTATAAGTTTCTTTTAGGCTTCTATCGTTTTATTTAAAGTTTCACTAGCTCTCATTTCTTTGTAAACAAGTGTCTCATCTGGCTTATAATAACCGTCTATAGAAACTTTATGACCTTGTGCCTGAGTTAACTCTTCAATAATTTGAGCTTCATTTTCTTCCATGTATTTAGCAATAGGCATAAACTCTTCTTTAAGTTCGCTATTCTCATTTTGAGAAGCTAATGCTTGTGCCCAATACATTGCTAAATAGAAGTGGCTTCCGCGGTTATCTAGTTCATTTACTTTTCGTGAAGGCGATTTTTTGTTTTCAAGAAGCTTGTTTGTTGCTTCATCTAACGCTTCGGCTAATACCAATGCTTTAGGATTGTTATGGGTTTTTCCTAAATGCTCTAATGAAACAGCTAATGCTAAAAACTCACCAAGAGAATCCCAACGCAGGTGACCTTCTTCTAGGAATTGCTGAACGTGTTTTGGGGCAGAACCTCCTGCACCAGTTTCAAATAAGCCTCCGCCATTCATTAAAGGTACAATCGAGAGCATTTTTGCACTAGTACCTAATTCTAAAATAGGGAAAAGGTCAGTTAAGTAATCTCTTAAAACATTACCCGTTACAGAGATTGTATTTTCGCCTGCTTTTACACGTTTTAAGGTGTATTTTGTCGCTTCTATAGGAGATAAGATTTTAATATCTAATCCGTTAGTATCAAAATCTTTTAAATATTCATTTACTTTTTTAATGATTTCGGCATCGTGTGCTCTTTCTTGGTCTAACCAAAATATTGCTGGCCAACCAGTATCTTTTGCACGAGATATGGCAAGTTTAACCCAATCTTTAACAGGAGCGTCTTTAACTTGACACATTCTCCAGATATCTCCGGCTTCTACTGTATGGCTAAGGTAAACTTCTTTTGTTTCATGGTCTATCACATCAACTCTACCGTTTTTAGCGATTTCAAAAGTTTTGTCGTGAGAACCATATTCCTCTGCTTTTTGTGCCATTAGCCCAACATTAGGAACCGTTCCCATGGTGGTAGGATCAAAAGCTCCGTTTTCTTTACAGAATTCGATAGTAGCTTCATATAAACCTGCATAACTGCTGTCGGGAATTACAGCTTTTGTGTCCTGAGTTTCGTTGTTTTTATTCCACATTTGCCCAGATGTTCTTATCATGGCAGGCATAGATGCATCGATGATGATATCGCTAGGTACATGAAGGTTTGTGATGCCTTTGTCTGAGTTTACCATGGCAATATCTGGACTGTTTGCAAAAATAAGGTCAATCTCTTTTTCAGCCTCTTTGCGGGTAGCTTTTGGTAAATGTTTTATCGCTTCCAAAACATCTCCTAAACCGCTATTTGGATCTGCTCCAGCTTCTTTAAGTTCTTTCCCAAACTTATCAAATAAGCTTTTAAAGAAAACTTTTACCGCATGCCCAAATATAATAGGGTCAGAAACCTTCATCATTGTGGCTTTCATGTGTAAAGAGAAAAGTACATTTTTATCTTTAGCATCTTTAATTTGCTCTTCTAAGAATGTTAAAAGTGCTTTTTTACTCATTACAGTAGCATCGATAATTTCTTTAGCTTGAAGCTGAAGTTTTTCTTTAAGCATATGTGTATTTCCATCGGTATCGGTAAGAACGATATCTATGGCACAAGCTTTATTGGTAGTTATCGATTTTTCGTTTGCACGGAAATCTCCACTTGTCATAGTGGCTACATGGGTTTTAGAATCTTTTTTCCATTCGCCCATGCGGTGCGGATTGTTTTTTGCGTAATTTTTTACCGCTTTTGGGGCTCTACGGTCTGAGTTTCCTTCTCGTAGAACAGGGTTTACAGCGCTTCCCTTTACTTTATCGTATTTTGCTTTGATGAGTTTTTCATCATCTGTTTGTGGCTCGTCTGGGTAGTTAGGTAATTTATAACCTTTATTTTGCAGCTCTTCTATTGCTGTTTTTAATTGCGGAATAGAAGCGCTAATGTTAGGTAGTTTTATAATGTTGGCTTCTGGTTTTTTAACGAGTTCGCCAAGTTCTGCTAAAGCATCTGGTGTGCGTTGGTTTTCTGTTAGGTATTCAGGAAAAACAGCAAGAATACGCCCTGCTAAGGAAATATCTTTTGTTTCGATATTTATATCAGAAGAAGCAGTAAATGATTTTATAATAGGTAACAGCGAATGTGTTGCTAAGTATGGAGCTTCGTCGGTTTTAGTATAAATAATTTTTGCTTTTTCTGCCATGGGTATTTTAGTTTATAGAATTATTAATAGTTAAAATTATCTTGTTCTTGATAAGAAAAAAAGACAGAACAAAGATACATATTTTAACGATTAATTTTGGTTGTTTTGTTAAGGATAAATGGTATAAAAAAAGCTTCCGTTTATGGAAGCTTTTCGAAAAACGTACAAAGTATTATTTCATACGACGTTCTTTAATTCTTGCTTTTTTACCAGTAAGGTTTCTAAAGTAGAAGATACGTGCTCTACGTACTTTACCTCGTTTGTTTACTTCGATTTTTTGAAGTGCTGGTAAGTTGATAGGGAAAATACGCTCTACACCAACCGTACCACTCATTTTACGAATAGTAAAGGTTTGTAAAGATCCGCTACCTTTCTTTTGGATTACTACACCACGGTAAAACTGAGTACGGGTTTTAGCCCCTTCTTTAATCTCGTAATACACGGTGATAGTGTCTCCTGCAGAAAATTCTGGAAAATCTTTTTTGGTTACAAATTCGTCTTGTACAAATTTAATTAACGATTCCATAGTTATAAGTTATATAAGTGTAAGCAAATCAACATAGCACGATTTTCGTCAGAGGTTAATTTTGCGAGTGCAAATGTAATGTTTTTTTTTATTTATTCCTCAAAATCTCTTAAAAGATCGGGGCGTTTTTCTGCGGTTCGTTTATAGGCTTGTTCTTCTCGCCAAGTTTCTATTTTTGGTGTGTTACCACTGGTGAGTATCTCGGGTACTTCCCAACCTTTATAGTTTGCAGGCCTTGTGTAAATAGGAGGTGCTAATAAGTTGTCTTGGAAAGAATCGGTTAGGGCAGAGGTTTCGTTGCCTAAAACTCCAGGGAGAAGCCTAATAACGGCATCGCAAAGTACGGCTGCTCCTAGTTCGCCACCAGAGAGTACGTAATCGCCTATAGAAATTTCTCTGGTAATAAAGTGATCCCGAACACGTTGGTCTACCCCTTTATAGTGCCCACAAAGAATAATGATGTTTTTTCTTAAGGAAAGCTCGTTTGCTGTTTGCTGATTTAAGGTTTTTCCGTCTGGCGTCATGTAGATTATTTCATCGTAATGGCGTTCAGTTTTAAGTTTACTAATGCATTTATCTATAGGCTCGATCATCATAACCATACCTGCACCGCCTCCAAACTGATAGTCGTCTATTTGTTTATAGCTATCAGCAGTGTAATCACGTAGGTTGTGTAGGTGGATTTCTACTAATTTTTTTTCGATAGCACGTTTAAGAATAGAAGCATTAAAAGGGCTTTCGAGTATAGCTGGAACAACGCTAATGATATCTATGCGCATAGGAAAAGATTTATTTTTGAGATTTATTTTTCTCGTCTTGTAGCATTCTACCTAATTTTTGCTGTTTTTCTAACGCGTTTTTTCGATATTCTTCAAATTCTTCCTCGGTTTCTTGAAGTTTATGGCGCGCTTCTTTTGTAATGCTATTGCTTTTTTTATACTGGTAAATGAAGAATGCAAGGATAAGAATTAGAACAAAAACAAGTCCCCACATAATATTTTTGTAAACTGCTTTTTGTGTTGCAATTCCTAAAAAGACAATGTCATCTTTTTCTTGTGTTACATCGGTTAATTGCTTTTGGATATCGGCAAGTTTACCTTTTAGGCTTGTTATTTCCTTTTGCTGTTCTTGGATTGTAGCTTCGGAAGTATTTATTTTTTCGTTAAGATTGGCTATTTCTTTATTTGTATTTCTTTTAAGCTGATTTAGTTGCGATGTTTTTACAACTTTAAAATTTTTATAATTGTTAGAAGATTCCATTAGCTCAGTAAATTGAGAATCGATACTGTTTTTGGAAGCTTCTTCTGGTTGTTGTGCGTTAAGTATAAAAGAAATACTTAAAAATAAGAGTAATAAGGTGTTTTTAAACATTGTTGTGGGGTTGATGGTTATGGTGTGTGTTCAACAACGCCAATTTATAAGGCTTATTGTAAAGGTAGTGTAAAAAAAACTATAGATCGTAATGAATTGCTTTTTTTTGCTTAGTTCTGTCTATAGATGTTTTAATGCGTTTTAATGCATTGTTATCAATGGTAGAGAGTGCACTTTTTTTATAATATTCTATAGCAGTGTCAAATTTGTTTTGTTGCTCATACATAATGCCATATTCATTGTAAATGGTAGATTTTGTAATGCCAACTACATGGATAGCTTTATCGAGTAAATTTTTTAAATCTTCCCATTTTTCTAAGTTAGAAAGTAACATTGCAAAATTATAATATAAAGGAGGGTATTCTGGAGATTTTTCTAAACAGAGGGTGTAGAGTGTTTCTGCTTTCTCGTAAGCTCTAAATTTGGTATCATATAAGTAAGCTAAGTGGTTGTATGCTTTTCCGAAATTAGGGTCTATACTTATAATTTCTTCTAGGATAGATGAGGCATCTTCGTATCTGTTTTCTTTTATAGCGGTATTGGCATTATTTAGCATTTCCTCTAGCATTACGCTATTATCCATAATGATATGTTTTTATTTTAAAAAAGAAAGAAGAGCTTCCCGATAGGTTTTACTATCAGGAAGTCTCTTTGTAATTTAACTGTTTAACTATTAATAGTAGGTAAATCTGCGTACTTTAGCAATGTATTTAGCAAGACGTATTACTTGGTGACTATATCCATACTCGTTATCGTACCAGATGTAAAGTACAGCATTTTTTCCATCCTCGGTAACAATAGTGGCTTTACTATCAAATATAGAAGGAGCCGACGACCCGATAATGTCTGATGATACTAATTCGTTATCAATTGAGTACTTAATTTGCTCTACTAAATCGCTTTCTAACGCGTATTTTTTCATTAAATTGTTTAGTGCATTAAGCTCTGTTGCTTTTTCTAAGTTAAGGTTTAAAATAGCTAAAGAACCATTAGGAACAGGAACTCTAATAGCATTTGAGGTTAATTTACCTTCTAACCCAGGTAATGCTTTGGCAACTGCTTTTCCTGCACCTGTTTCTGTAATTACCATGTTTAATGCTGCTGCACGACCTCTGCGGTATTTTTTGTGCATATTATCCACCAAGTTTTGGTCGTTAGTATAGGCATGTATAGTTTCTAGGTGTCCGTTTTTCAACCCTAAATTATCTTCAATTACTTTTAAGATAGGAGTGATAGCATTGGTTGTACACGATGCTGCAGAAAAAATATCTATTGTGTCAGGATCATAATCTGTATGGTTTACGCCATGTACAATGTTAGGAACACCTTTTCCTGGAGCTGTTAATAATACTTTTTTAGCTCCTACAGATTTTAAATGTCTACTAAGGGCTTCTTCATCTCTAAAGGCTCCTGTGTTATCGATAATTAAAGCATCGTTGATACCGTATTGGGTATAATCGATATCTTCGGGTTGATTGGCAGAAATTAGGTGAACCGTGGTTCCGTTTATAATAAAGGCTTTTTTCTCTTCATCTATAGTAATAACACCAGAAAAATCACCATGTACAGAATCGCTAGCAAGTAAAGATGCGCGTTTTTCTAATACTGTTTTATCAATGTTGCCACGCACAACAATTGCACGTAAACGTAATTGGTTTCCTTTTCCTGCTTTAGTCATTAGTTCTCTGGCTAATAGCCTTCCTATACGTCCAAAACCGTATAATACAACATCTTTAGGGGTGATGTCTTCTACGTCTTTTGCCTCTGCTAATTTAGCCGATACAAATGCTGTTGCACTATTGTATTTATCTAATTCTAATTGATACTCGTAGGTTAATTTTCCTACATCTAATCGTGCAGGAGGTAGGTCTAGGGTTTTTATAGCTTTGGCAATTTCTACCGTATCGAAGATAGAGATTGGTTTTTCTACAAATTCTGCAGCATATTCGTGAAGGTTTAAAATTTCACTAACGCTTTTGTCTATAATTGAATTTCTGAAAATAACTAATTCGATGGCTTTATCGTACCATAAATCGTTAATTATTTTAATGAATTCTACCGTTGCTTTCCTGCGGTCTGCTTGAAATGCTAGCTCTTTTTCGTAATCTTGGTTGTTACTCATTTTACTAATGTTGTGTTACTATTTGGTTTTAAGTTGCTTTGCAAAAATAACTAAATATTGTATTTATAGAAGTAAGAAACAGAAATTCCTTATAAAACATATTTAAAGGAATTTCTGTTTGTTGTAAATGGTTGTTTTTTAGTGATTAATGCCTGAAAGTGTAACTCTCTTGGTAGCCTTTTCTGTTCTGAAAGGTTAAGGTAATGCGTTTGTGTTCTGGGGTTTGTTCTAAAATATTTTTAACGTCTGTTACACTGTTAATTTTGTAGTTGTTAATGGCTGTTATTATGTATTGGTCTTTAGGTATCTGGAAATCTCTGCTTAATGTTTTTGATATTCTTACCCCATAATCTGCCTTAAATTCGGCAAGGTATGTTTTATTTGCGTTGGTAACTTCTATGTTAGCAAAATCTAGTGTGTACGTTTCATACTTAGTAAGTTTTACATCGGTCTGTTTTACGTTTCCTTGTCTTATGTATTTAATTTTTACGATGTCGTTAGGGCGTTTGGTACGTATATAAGCTGTGAGGTCCGATATTTTTCTAACATTAATGTTATCAATAGCCGTAATTAAATCTCCGTGTTGAAGTCCTGCAGCTTCTGCACCATCCGACACACTATCTATATAGACACCTTGTGTGATGCTGATGTTTTTGTTTTCGGCTATTTCAGGATTAATAGTTCCGCCAGTAATTCCTATAATGGCTTGTTGTACATCTCCGTATTCTAATAAATCTTCTACAATTTTCTTGGCATTATTACTAGGAACGGCAAATCCATACCCAATATAGCTTCCTGTTTGTGAGCTAATGGCGGTGTTTATCCCTATTAATTCACCTCTTGTGTTTACCAAGGCTCCTCCGCTATTTCCTGGGTTTATGGCTGCATCGGTCTGAATAAAAGATTGCATTTGTGTGTCGCTATCGTTTAAGTCTCTTCCTTTGGCGCTAATTATTCCTGCGGTTACAGTAGAAGTAAGGTTAAATGGGTTTCCTACGGCAAGCGCCCATTCGCCAATTTTAACTTGGTCGCTATCGCCAAAAGGGAGGTAATCCAGTTCTTCGGCTTCAATTTTTATTAAGGCAATATCTGCTTGCGGGTCGCTGCCTATTAATTTTGCTTTGTAGGTGAGGTTGTTGTTTAGGGTAACTTCAATTTCGTTAGCTCCTTTTATGACATGGTTGTTAGTTACAATATAGCCATTAGGTGTAATTATAACTCCAGAACCAGCGCCTTGTAATCTTTTTCCTGCACGCATCCCCATCATGTATTCCGAGATTGTTCGGGGTGCTCTGCCAATGCTTACATTTTTTACATGGACAACAGCATGTACGGTTTCGTTGGCCGCTTTTGTAAAATCGATATCTAAATTGGCCAATGCTGTATTGTTATGATTTACAGGCGAAGTAGGCAACCGAAAAACACGAGAAGTATCAGGATTTGTATTTGCGGTTGTTAGTAGGGTAGAAGTGTTGTTGTCTTCTTGTTTGGGTTCGAATAATTTGTAGGTTCCTAGGCTAATAACTCCGCCTAATATAGCAACGATAAGTAGACTAGTGAATTTTTTCATGCTTTTAAGAGTTTTATAGTGAACTAAATTATAAAATAAGATTTTTTATAGGATTCTGATTAACGCATTTTTAACGTAGCTTACTTCTTGATGAAAATTGTATATTTGTCCCACTTATTTTTTATATATGCAGTTGGAATTCTATAAATATCAAGGAACAGGTAACGATTTTATCATGCTGGATAATCGTGACAAAACATTCAAAAATGATACCAAACTTATAGCAAAATTATGCGATCGTAAATTTGGCATAGGTGCAGATGGACTCATATTATTAGAAAACCCAACAGAGGCTAAGTATGATTTTAAAATGGTGTATTTTAATGCCGATGGTAATGAAAGCACCATGTGCGGAAATGGCGGAAGATGTATTGTTCGTTTTGCCGAGCAATTAGGGGTTGTTAATAATAGTGCTTTTTTTACCGCTATCGACGGGGAACATCAGGCTGTAATTACGCCTAACGAGATTCAACTGCAAATGAAAAATACAGCAACTGTACAACAAAATGAGTTAGGGTATTTTATAGATACAGGCTCTCCGCATCATGTTGAGTTTATAGAAAATTTGGCAGATTTTGATGTTTATACTAAAGGAAAAGAACTTAGAAATCATGCCATTTATTCACCTTTAAAAGGGGTTAATGTAAATTTTGCAGAAATAAAAGAAGGGAAAGCTTACCTTCGTACATACGAGCGTGGGGTGGAGGATGAAACGCTTTCTTGCGGAACAGGAGCTACAGCAGTTGCTTTGGTAAGTTACTTGGTTAACAAATTAGCAACGTGTCCAGTACAATTAGTTACTCAAGGAGGAAATCTAAATGTAAAATTTACCAAAACAGAAACAGGTTATCAAGATGTATGGCTTTCTGGAGCTGCAACAATGGTTTTTAAAGGAGAGATAACATGCTAACATTACGAGGAGATTTAGTGCGTTTGCGAGCATTAGAGCCAGAGGATTTAGATTTCTTATTTAAGGCGGAAAATACCGAGCAGCTTTGGGGGCTGAGTCAAACACAAACGCCTTTTTCAAAACATATTTTAAAGCACTATTTAGAAAATGCACATTTAGATATTTATGAAGTAAAACAGCTTCGTTTGGTTATCGAAACATTAACTAAAGAAACTATAGGCTTTATCGATGTCTTTGATTTCGACCCTAAAAATAAGCGTGCCGGAATAGGAATATTAATTTTAGAACCTTACCATAGGGGAAAAGGCTACGGAAAGCAAGCACTAAACTTATTATGTAATTATTGTTTTAAGCACTTGCAATTGCACCAAGTTTATGCAAATATAGAAGAAGAAAACAACGCCAGTATAAAACTATTTACACAACAAGGATTTGTGCTTTCTGGAGTCAAAAAAGACTGGAACTTTACAAACGGAACTTTTACAAACGAACTTTTATATCAATACGTTAATAATGTACATTAAAAAAATACTTTTTATTATTGCTATCATGGGGATTATAGCATTGGGCGGTTTTAGTTACTATGTTTATAATCAGATTTTTACTCCTAATACAGCATTTCAAGAACCAGAGGCCGTTGTGTTAATTCCTACCGATGCAAATTTTACAACGGTAAAAAAACAACTTAAGCCTTATGTAAAAGATATGGCTAGTTTTTCGCGAATAGCAGAAAAAAAAGCTTACCATAAACATATAAAACCAGGGAGGTTTATTCTAAAAAAAGGGATGAATAACAATGAGCTTATCAATACCTTACGTAGTAAAAATGTGCCTGTAAAAGTTACATTTAATAATCAAGAACGTTTAGAAAATCTCGCAGGGCGTATTGCGAGTCAAATTGAAACAGATAGCATTAGTTTGCTTAAAAGTTTTACCGATTCTACATTTTTAGCGCAACAAAAATTTACTTTAGCAAATGCCTTAGGGATGTATATTCCTAATCAATATGAATTTTATTGGAACACTTCTGCTGATGAGTTTAGGGCTAGAATGTTACAGGAATATAAACGTTTTTGGAATGATAAACGTATGGCTAAAGCCAAAAAAAATAACCTAACACCTAAGCAAGTAATGGTGATAGCTTCTATTGTTCAAAAAGAAACGGTACAAATAGATGAACGCCCACGTGTAGCCGGAGTTTATATGAATAGGTATAACAAAGGCATGAAACTCGATGCGGATCCAACGGTAATTTACGCGCTTAAAAAGCAACGTAACGATTTTGATACGGTAATAAAGCGGGTGTTGTATAAAGATTTAGAAATAGATTCTCCTTACAATACATATAAATATAATACGCTGCCTCCAGGACCTATTGCTATGCCTGATATTTCTGCTATAGATGCCGTTTTAGATTATGAGCAGCATCAGTATTATTATTTTGTGGCAAACCCAAAAAAACCAGGCTATCATCTTTTTGGGAGAAACCTAGCAGAGCATAACCGTAACCGCCAACATTATATAAGTTGGATAAATAAAATGGGAATAAATAGGTAATTAATTTCCAGGTGTTTTTTTTACTCTGCTTAAGTTGAGTAAGTTAATGGGGTTAATTCCTAAACCTTGCACATTACTTTGTTTAAACCTAACAACCTCGTCGTAATATAACGGAACAATAGGAGCCTTATTCATAATAATAGCATCCATTTGCTTGTAAAGCTGTTGTCTTTTGTTGCTATCATCGGTATATTTTGCTTTTTCATACAAAGCATCAAAAGCAGAGTCAGAAAAATGCGTGTAATTGGGGCCGTTCGGACTAAAATTTTTACTGTAAAATAACGAAAGGTAATTTTCGGCATCGGGATAATCGGCAATCCAACTGGCTCTAAACGATTCTAACTTCCCTGCCGAGCGTTGTTGGCGTAACGTGGAAGGAGTCATTATTTCTATTTCTACCTGAATACCAATATGCCGTAACTCTTGTTGGATATATTCGCATAAATCCAGGTATGAAGCATTGGTGCTAATTTTTATCTGAGGTGTTTTTCCTGTTTCTTTGTGGTAAGCAGTTACTAGGGCTTTAGCTTTTTCAGGTTGATAGGTGTAATATATTTTATCAGAAAAACCAGGTAAACCTTTAGGAATAAACCCGTAATTGGCAGGAATTCCGATACCATTTCTTAAGTAAGTAACCATTTTTTGCCTATCAAACCCAATGTTGATTGCTTTTCTAATTTTAGCAGAAGCTAAGGCAGGGTTGTTGCCTTCTAAAAAAATGCCTAAGTACTCGGTGTTTAGGTAAGGCGTTTTTTGCATAGCAATTTTTGAGGCATGTTTTTTTCGGAGTTTACCTTTAGCAGTAATAATTTCATCTTTGTATGAAGGGTCTAAACCACTTAAAAAATCTAAATTTCCTTGAATAAATTGTAGAAATTCACTCTGTTTATCAGGGAGAAAAGTAATGGCTACAGCTTCTAAATAAGGAAGTTGCTCGCCGTTTTCATCTTTTTCAAAATAACGTTTATTTTTCCTAAATACAAGCTTTTCATTGGCTTTCCAGCGTTTAAAATAAAATGGTCCTGTACCAATGGGGGAGCTTCTAAAATCAAGGTTTTCCATCTCTGTAGGAACTACAGAGCAAAACTTCATGGATAGTAAGCCTAAAAAAGCAGGGAAGGCTTCTTTTAGTCTGATTTTTACAACAGAATCGTTTATGGCTATTACTTCCTCAACACTTTGCATAACCCAACTACCAGGCGATGCAATTTTAGGAGACCTAAGGCGGTTAAAACTATAGACTACATCTTTAGCAAGAAATGCGCGAGTAGAATCTTTACCAAAAATAGGGTGCTGATGAAAAAATACTTCCTTTTGTAAGAAAAACGTATAGGTTTTTTGGTCTTCGCTTATGTTCCAAGTTTTAGCCAAGTCTGGTTCTACCTGTAAGCTGTCGTTTAACCTAACTAAGCTGTTGTATAGTTGATTGCATGCCCAAATGTTGCGTTGGTCTTTTGCAAAAGCAGGATCTAACGAGCTAATATTGGCGTGCTCATTATACCTGAAAACCAAATGATCTTTTGTGAGCTTGCTATCTTCTTTACAAGCAAAAAATAAACACAGACTTAATCCTAAAACTAAGCGATTGACAGGTATGTTTCTAAAAAAAGTTTTCAATTTTATTTTACCAAATTAAAATAGTATTTTTGCACCCGCTTTTTAGTGTAGCTTTATGCATTACAATTATACTAAAAAGATTACGAAAGAAGAGGTCAGGGATATGAATATTACCGAAACAAAAAATGTAGCTTTTTATACATTAGGATGTAAATTAAACTTTTCAGAAACATCAACCATTGCGCGTTCTTTTGAAAACGAAGGCTTTAATCGTGTAGATTTTTCGGAAAAAGCAGATGTTTACGTAATTAATACCTGTAGTGTTACCGAAAATGCCGATAAGCGTTTCAAAACCATTGTGAAGCAGGCGCAAAAAAGCAATGCCGATGCTTTTGTAATCGCTATAGGTTGTTATGCGCAATTAAAACCTGAAGAATTGGCCGATGTAAATGGTGTGGATTTGGTTTTAGGAGCTACCGAAAAATTTAATATCACCGATTACTTAAACGATTTAACCAAGAATGATTTTGGGGAGGTACATTCCTGTGAAATTTCTGAAGCCGATTTTTACGTAGGTTCCTATTCTATAGGAGATCGTACTCGGGCTTTCTTAAAAGTTCAAGATGGGTGCGATTATAAATGTACCTATTGTACAATACCTTTGGCAAGAGGGATTTCTCGAAGCGATACCTTAGAAAATGTTTTGCAAAATGCAGCCGATATTTCTGCTCAAGGGATTAAAGAAATTGTTCTTACAGGAGTTAATATTGGAGATTACGGAAAAGGGGAGTTTGGTAATAAACGCCATGAACATACCTTTTTAGATTTAGTAGAGGCATTGGATAAAGTAGAAGGGATAGAGCGATTAAGAATATCGTCTATCGAACCAAATTTGCTAAAAGATGAAACCATAGATTTTGTTTCTAAAAGCAGAACTTTTGTACCTCATTTTCATATTCCTTTACAAAGCGGGAGTAACCATTTATTAAAACTTATGCGTAGGAGGTATATGCGGGAGTTATACCAAGAACGAGTTAAGAAAATTAAACAAACCATGCCCGATGCATGTATAGGAGTAGATGTAATTGTAGGTTTTCCGGGAGAAACCGATGAACGTTTTCTAGAAACCTATAATTTTTTAGCAGACCTAGATATTTCTTACCTGCATGTTTTTACTTATTCAGAGCGAGCGAATACACCAGCCGATAAAATGGATGGGGTTGTACCACAAAATGTGCGTAAAAAACGAAGCAAAATGCTTAGAGGACTTTCGGTTAAAAAGCGTAGAGCTTTTTATGAGCGTCAATTAGGTAATACCTTAGAAGTGCTTTTTGAAGGAGAAAACAAAGAAGGCTACATTCATGGTTTTACAGAGAATTATGTAAAAGTAAAAATGCCATGGAACCCTACATACGTAAACACATTACACCTTGTAAAACTTACAGAAATAGATGAAGATGGTTTGGTGCGTTTTGAGTTTGTAAACGAAAAATAAGCACTAAATACTAATCCCGATTGGGATTAAATCTTTATACGTATTTTTGTTTTTTCTGAAGAATTTTGCAACCTCGGGACTTGTAGGAACAATGCGTAAACGGTATTCCCTTATTTTATTAAAAACAGCACCTAAAAAAATATTAACCTCAGAATCGGAGATAAGCTCGCTATTAAATTTTAACTTAGTTAAGAAAATTTTACGTTCTTGGCGTACATACTCTAAAATAATTTTTTCTTTACCTTTTTCTACTTCAAATTGTCTTAAAAATTCGTTATCTATTAAGCTTAAGTTTTCCATTTGTACAATATTTTAGGTAACTTTACAAAGTGTTTAGATGAATAAAAATCAAATTGTATAACTTTTTAAAAACCTCGCTATAAAGATACTACAATTTTCCCAATCTATATAGTTAAAAGATTATGGCAGTTAAAGAGGAAGTAATTCATGTATATTTTATGCCAGGAATGGCAGCAAATACAAGTATTTTTGAATATATAAAGTTACCTGAAGATAAATATAGGTTACATTACTTAGATTGGATAATACCAAATGATGATGAAACACTCTCGGATTATGTATTGCGTTTGTTGGAGAATGTAAAACACAAAACACCAATTTTAATAGGGGTTTCTTTCGGGGGGATTATTGTGCAAGAAATGAGTAAAGTTATAGCGGTAAGAAAGCTTGTTATTATTTCGTCTGTTAAAACAAAGCACGAACTTCCTGCGGGTATGAAGTTTGCTAAGAATACAGGACTTTATAAGATTTTACCCACAAGTTTAGCAAAGCATATAGATAAGTTAGAACAGTTACCAGTGGGGAAAACAACACAAAAAAAAGCAAAATTGTATAAACGATACTTATCTGTAGATGATAAAAAATATTTAGATTGGTCCATCGCACAAGTTGTATTATGGAATCAGGAAAAAGAAATACCTGGTATAATACATATACATGGCGATAAAGATGCCGTTTTCCCTATTAAAAACATTGAAAATTGCATCACGTTAAAAAACGGTACACATGCTATGATTATATATAAATACCGTTGGTTTAATAGAAATTTACCACTTATACTAGCTAGTTAAAGATTAAAATAGAAATAAATAGAATGAGATTTTTTAAAAACACATTAATTTTTGTAGGTTTTGCAGCAATTGTAGGGATATTAGTGCAAGCAGTAAACGTTAATACAACAAAAAAAACCGAAACCTCGCATAAAGGAAAGTCGCCAGCCGATACTACCATGGTAAGTTTTGTGAAAGATTATAATGTATATGCGTTGCCTTTACCGCAAGATGTAAATTTTGCTGGAGAACCCGTACCTGTAGAAAATCCAGATATTAAAGAACGTTTAGATAGAGAGTTTTTAGTAAACACCTATTGGCAGTCTAATGGATTATTATTAGTGAAAAGAGCACATAAATATTTCCCGATTATAGAACCTATTTTAGAAAAAAACGGAATCCCAGACGATTTTAAATACCTAGCTATTGCAGAAAGTGGTTTAATGCAAGTGGTTTCGCCAGCAGGAGCAACAGGAGTTTGGCAAATTATGAAGGCCACAGGACGAGAATATGGTCTCGAAATTAACGACAATGTAGATGAACGCTACCATATAGAAAAAGCAACAGAAGTAGCTTGCCAATACCTAAAAGAAGCCAAAGAAAAATTTGGAAGTTGGACATTAGCTGCCGCATCCTATAATGCAGGAAGAGCAGGGATAGAACGCCAGCAAGAGCGTCAAGAAGTAGAAGGTTATTATGATTTATTATTAAATACAGAAACAGGGCGTTATGTGTTTAGAATTGTAGCCCTGAAAGAAATCTTATCGAACCCAGAAAAATATGGGTTTAATTTTACCGAAAGGGATATGTACCAATATATCCCAACAAAAGAAATTAGTGTAGATACAGCCGTAACAAACTTTGCAAGTTTTGCAAAAGAACTTGGTATAAACTACAAAATTTTAAAAATACATAACCCTTGGTTGCGCGAAGCGCATTTAAATAATAAATCTAGAAAAACCTACCAGCTTAAAATCCCTCAAAAAGGTTATTATACCTACAATCCGCAAAGCTAATTTATAAGCGATAAAGAGATTGTATGTAGAGAGGGTTGAAAAATATGTTAGATTTTATACAACATAACCTCTGGCCAATTTTATTAGGGTTAAATTACTTAACCGCCTTTGTTGTGGCTTTATTTATTATAAGCAACAATAGGAATCCTATACGTACTATTTCTTATATATTAGTATTAATAACTTTTCCTTTTGTCGGCTTAATCGTGTATTACTTTTTTGGAACAGAGTACAGAAAAAGTAAAATGTTTCAACGTAAAATGGTTTTTAGTAGCCCTACCATAAAAAAATGGGAAGAACGGTTAAAGCTATCAACATTACAATTAGAAAAGTTAACAGAAAATCTACTCGAAAACAAAATAAAAATAGTCAAACTTGTTCAGCGAAATCAATATAAACCTCTTGTTTTAGATAACGAAGTAAAAATCTTAATAAATGGCGAAGAAAAATTTAAAAGTCTCTATCAAGATTTATGTAACGCGAAAAAGCACATACATTTAGAATACTATATTATAAAAGATGACACCACAGGATTAGCGTTTATAGATATTATTTGCCAAAAGGCAAAACAAGGCATCCAAGTACGTTTAAGTTACGATGATGTAGGAAGTAAACTAAGTAGGAAAACAAAACAAAAACTCAGTGCAGCAGGGGTAGAGCATTACCCGTTTATGCCAGTGTTATTCTCCCGTTTAACACGGAAATTAAATTATAGAGATCACCGTAAAATTGCAATTATAGACGGGGAGATAGGCTATTTAGGAGGCATAAACATTAGTGATAATTATGCTAATTTAGAAAACAAAACCTATTGGCGAGACACACACATAAAAGTATCAGGAGATGTTGTAAAGCTGTTGCAATCGCAGTTTTTATTAAATTGGAATTTTGTTTCTAAAACAGAAATACAAATAACCGACGATTTTTTTCCAGAAATAGAAAAGCAAGGCAATATTCCTGTGCAATTAGTAGCAAGTGGTCCAGACTCTAGTTTTCCGCATATTATGGAAGCTCTATTTACCGCAATAAATACCGCTACAAAGCAAATTGTAATTACTACCCCTTACTTTATTCCTAACGAGCAAATACTTACCGCATTAACTACAGCAAGCAGACGAGGAGTAGAAGTGCAAGTACTTATCCCTAAACAAGGCGATACTTGGACAGCTACCTATGCAACAAACTCCTACATAGAGCAATTACTACGTTCGGGAGTTAAAGTTTTTCGTTATACAAAAGGAATGATACATGCTAAAGTCATGCTGGTAGATGATAATTTTTCCAGCATAGGAACATCGAACATGGATTATAGAAGCTTTGAAATTAACTTTGAAATAAATGCTTTAATCTATCATAAAGAAACAACCGCAAAAATGTACGAAATTTACCACAAGGATTTGCAAGATGCAGAAATGCTAACTTTAGCAGCTTGGCGGCAACGCTCTCGTACCAAAAAAATAAAAGAATCTTTTAGCCGATTGTGGGCTCCTCTATTATAGCTTAAATTAAAAACGCTTAAATACGCTTCATTTGTTCCTTCATCATACGTATTTGGTCGGTAAGCATGTTGTTTTTATCTAGTTTTTTAGCTTCATTAAGGTAAATTTGTGCCTCTCTTTTTCTTCGCTTAGTCATTGCAATTCCTGCAAGGTTTAAACGAGCCATTGCCTCGTCTTGTTTCATCGAAAGACCCAATTTTAAAGCTTTTCGCAAGTATTTTTCTGCCTGAGAAATATTGGTTTGCGATAACATTAACCCGTGTAAATAGTTGTAATAACCTTGTTGCTTTGTAACCAAAGCAGCTTCTGGATTTTTAATTTTAGAAAGCCATTTCTTAGCACCTTCAAAATCTTGTTTACGTAAACGTAAAAATGCTAAAAGTATAATTTCATTTTTAAAATATAGAAATACAAAAATACCAGCCAATAAAATTAACAGAATTCCGTTACCAATATAACCTTCATAAAACTGATAAATGGCTAGAGCAAATGCGGCTACGGCTAAAACTAATTTAATATTTTTGTTGAACATACAAAGGGGTTTTATTTTTCAAAATGCAAAGATAATAAAAACAAATCTAAAAATATTTTAAAATAGACTTGTAAAGCATAAAAGATGTTGTATATTTGCACGCAGTTTTAAAATAGAAGTAAAGGACTTTAAAGATAATTTAGCAATGAAAAGAACGTTTCAACCTTCAAAAAGAAAAAGAAAAAATAAGCACGGATTTAGAGAGCGTATGGCAAGCGTTAACGGAAGAAAAGTCCTTGCTAGAAGAAGAGCTAAAGGAAGAAAAAAACTTTCTGTATCTTCAGAACTTCGTCACAAAAAATAATGATTGTATTGTTATAAAATAGAAAAGGTGTTACTTATGGGTAACGCCTTTTTTTATATCTTAACCTCATATAATACCTAAATTTTCCCTAAGATGCCTAAAAATAACAACTTAAAAAGTATTTTAATTATTGGTTCTGGGCCAATAATCATCGGTCAAGCCTGCGAATTTGATTATTCTGGTAGCCAATCCTTACGTTCTTTACGTGAAGATGGGATAGAAACAATCCTTATAAATTCCAATCCAGCAACCATTATGACAGACCCGTCTATGGCGGATCATGTGTACCTAAAGCCCCTAACAACCAAATCGATTATAGAGATACTAAAAGCACATCCGCAAATCGATGCCGTATTACCTACTATGGGAGGGCAAACCGCATTAAACCTATGTATAGAAGCTGATGAAAAAGGAATTTGGGAAGATTTTAATGTGAAAATAATAGGGGTAGATATTGCAGCCATCAATATTACCGAAGATCGTGAGGAGTTTAAGGGACTTATGCAAAAAATAAATATTCCTGTTGCTCCTGCAGAAACAGCAACATCATTTTTAAAAGGTAAAGAAATAGCTCAAAAATTTGGGTTTCCTCTGGTAATTAGACCATCGTTTACCTTAGGAGGAACAGGAGCTTCTTTTGTGCATGATGCAGATACCTTCGATGAACTTCTTACAAGAGGTTTAGAGGCTTCTCCAATTCACGAAGTACTTATCGATAAAGCACTGTTAGGTTGGAAAGAATATGAGTTAGAGTTGTTGCGCGACAGTAATGACAATGTAGTTATTATCTGTACGATAGAAAATATGGATCCAATGGGAATCCATACAGGAGATTCTATTACCGTAGCGCCAGCAATGACACTTAGCGATTCAACTTTCCAGCGCATGCGAGATATGGCTATAAAAATGATGCGAAGCATCGGAGATTTTGCTGGAGGTTGTAACGTGCAATTTGCAGTAAGCCCAGATGAAAAAGAAGATATTATAGCGATAGAAATTAACCCACGTGTTTCTCGTTCATCAGCCTTGGCTTCTAAAGCTACAGGATACCCTATCGCTAAAATTGCTACAAAACTAGCAATAGGTTATACATTAGATGAGTTGGATAACCAAATTACAAAAACAACATCGGCTTTATTTGAGCCAACTTTAGATTATGTAATTGTAAAGATACCACGTTGGAATTTTGATAAATTTGAAGGTTCTGAAAGAACTTTAGGACTACAAATGAAATCTGTAGGCGAGGTAATGGGGATAGGACGTTCGTTCCAAGAAGCTCTACATAAAGCAACACAATCGTTAGAAATTAAACGTAACGGATTAGGAGCCGATGGTAAAGGATATACCGATTACGATACCATTATAGAAAAGCTTAAAAACCCAAGTTGGGATCGCGTTTTTGTACTTTACGATGCTATCCAGTTAGGAATTCCTTTAAGCAGAATCCATGAGATTACAAAAATAGATATGTGGTTCTTAAAACAGTATGAAGAGTTATATAGGTTAGAAAAAGAAATTTCTAGCAATTATACTATTGATACTATTCCTCACGATATTCTATTAGAAGCCAAACAAAAAGGCTATGGAGATCGCCAAATAGCACACATGCTAAATTGCTTAGAAAGCGAAGTTTATAAAAAACGAGAAGAATTAAACATTAACCGTGTTTATAAATTGGTAGATACTTGTGCAGCCGAGTTTGAAGCACAAACACCTTATTACTATTCTACCTTTGAAAACGAAATAGAAACCCCAGATGGTAAGCGTTATACCGATAACGAAAGTAAAGTTTCTGATAAAAAGAAAATTATAGTATTAGGTTCTGGACCAAACCGAATTGGACAAGGGATAGAATTTGATTATTGCTGTGTGCACGGAGTTTTGGCCGCTGCAGAAGAAGGCTACGAAACCATCATGATAAACTGTAACCCAGAAACAGTTTCGACAGATTTTGATACAGCCGATAAACTTTATTTTGAACCTGTATTTTGGGAACATATCTATGATATAATTCGTCATGAAAAACCAGAAGGCGTAATTGTTCAGCTAGGAGGGCAAACCGCACTAAAACTTGCCGAAAAATTAGATAGATACGGTATAAAAATTATGGGCACAAGCTATCGTGCTTTAGATCTAGCAGAAGATAGAGGTAGTTTTTCTACCTTGCTAAAAGAAAACGATATTCCTTATCCAGATTTTGGAACAGCCGAAAATGCCGATGAAGCACTTGCCTTAGCTAAAGAATTAGATTTCCCAATATTAGTAAGACCATCTTATGTATTAGGAGGACAAGGAATGAAAATTGTTATCAACGAGCGAGAATTAGAAGCACATGTGGTAGATTTATTAAATAAAATACCAAACAATAAACTCCTGTTAGACCATTACCTAGATGGAGCTATCGAAGCTGAAGCCGATGCTATTTGCGATGGAGAAAATGTATATATTATAGGAATTATGGAGCATATAGAACCTTGTGGAATACACTCGGGCGACTCTAATGCTTTATTACCACCGTTTAATTTAGGTGATTTGGTACTTCAGCAAATAAAAGACCATACCAAAAAAATAGCCTTAGCTTTAGAAACAGTAGGTTTAATAAACATTCAGTTTGCTATAAAAGATGATAAAGTATACATTATCGAAGCAAACCCAAGGGCTTCAAGAACGGTTCCGTTTATCGCAAAAGCTTATGGCGAACCTTATGTGAATTACGCAACAAAAGTAATGTTAGGGAAAAAGGTTACCGATTTTGATTTTAACCCAAAATTAGAAGGGTATGCAATTAAACAACCAGTATTCTCATTTAATAAATTCCCGAAAGTAAATAAACAATTAGGACCTGAAATGAAAAGTACAGGCGAAAGTATTTTATTTATTAAAGATTTAAAAGATGATGATTTTTACGATTTATATGCTCGTCGTAAAATGTACTTAACACAATAAGTCGCTTAAAATTTAAGCATAAAAAGCCGCTTCGTTTTTTTATGAAGCGGCTTTTTTAATTTATTAAGGCTCTAGGAATTACGTTAAAAAAATCTCTACACGGTATTTTTTAAGTTTGTCTATATGATCTTTGGCAGTAAAATCTAATTCATGAAACTCTTCGCGCCTGTGGTGTTTCATCTCAATGCGTTTGAGGCTTTTTACAAACCTTCTTATTTCATTTTCACTGGTAAGGTAAAGCCCAGGTATTTTTACAGGTTTTCCTGTTTCGTTTACCGCAACCATGGTAATGTAGGAGGAGTTACAGTGTTTTACTTTTCCTGTTCTAATATTTTCAGATTCAACCCTAATCCCAATAACCATAGAACTGTTTCCTACATAATTTACCGAAGCTTTTAAGGTAAGCAGTTCTCCAATTTCTATCGGATTTAAAAAATCTACCGTATCTACACTGGCAGTAACACAGTATTCACCGCTGTGTTTTGAGGCGCATGCAAAAGCAATTTGGTCTAGTAAAGAAAGCAGGTAACCCCCGTGAATTTTATTGTTAAAATTAGCGTGAGAAGGCAACATTAATTCTGATAAAGTTACTTCAGAATCTGCAACATACTTAAGTTTGGTTGTCATAATTATTTTTTAAAATGAGGGGAACGAGATTTTTTTACATCGGTAACAAAATAATGAGAATCTCCCCAAAAAACAAAAGTTCCGAAGCGTTCTATATACGTAAGTTCTACATATTCGCCTTGTAGTTCTTTTAGTTTTTCAATTACATTTTTATCCTTATCAAGTACAGAAAAGTTAAACATGTGTGCTCCACTTATTCCTTGGCTTATTTGCCCTTCCCAAGTTTTTATAACAGCACCTTTATGGCTAAATTTTATCAATTCGCCTGCACGATTTCCTTCACTATAAGGAATAAAATATATAAAAGAATAATAAGCAATGGCAAGAATGGCAATGCAGCTTATAATAACCAAAAGTATTTTTTTCATTTTTTTGCTGTTTTGTCTGTAACTAAAATACAGAAACTAATTTAAGTACCCAAGAGAGTGAGGTAAGATTCTATTTTAAATGTCTTCTTCTGCTTGTTTTAATAATTTTTCATCGAGTTCTTTACTGGCTTTTGCTCCTAGTTTTTTTAATTCTTGCACACGTTTTATTAAGTTTCCTCGTCCGGTAAGTTTTTTCATCGCGGTATCATAAGTGTTTTGTACCGTTCCTAATTGTTTTCCTATTTTTAATAATTCGTTGGTAAGGTTGGTAAATGAGTCGTATAAGGAACCTGCTTGTTGGGCAATATTAATGGCATTTTGTTTTTGCTTTTCGTTTTGCCACATACTGTCTATAGTTTTTAGTACAGCTAAAAGTGTAGTTGGGGTTACGAGGATGATGTTTTTTTCGAAAGCATCGTTGTACAACTGCGGATGTTGGTTTGAAGCTACGGCAAAAGCGGCTTCTATAGGAATAAATAATAGCACAAAATCTGGGCTTTCGGTGTCGTAAAGCTGATGGTAATTTTTTTTACTAAGTTCTTCGACATGTTTTTTTATCGCAAAAAGGTGATTTTTAAGATGGATTGCTTTTTCTTCTGGGTTTTCTTCATTTACATAGCGTTCATAAGCGTTTAAAGATACTTTAGCATCGATAATCATTACTTTTTTGGCCGGCATTTTTATAATAACGTCTGGCATAAGTCGTTTTCCAGTTGTTGTAGTAAAGTTTTGCTGTACAAAGTATTCGGTGTCTTTTTGTAAGCCGCTACGTTCTAATACGCGCTCTAGAACCATCTCGCCCCAATTTCCTTGTATTTTACTGTTTCCTTTTAAGGCTTTGGTAAGGTTGGTGGCTTCTTGCGATATTTTGATATTTTGTTGGTTAAGAAACTCTAATTGCTTGCCTAATTCGGCATGTTGGCGGATGGCATTGTGGTTGTTTTTTTCTACTTTTTCTTCAAAAACCTTTATTTTTTCATGTAAGGGTTTTAAAATACTTTCTATGTTTTCTTTATTTTGAAGCGTAAATTTTTCTGATTTTTTTTCTAAAATATTGTTTGCGAGGTTTTCAAATTCTGTATTAAATTTTTCTTGAAGTTTTTCTATCTCAGCATATTGTGCTTCGTTTTTTTCTAAGATATTTTTGTATTCGGCTTCTTTTATAGCTAGTTGTGTAAGAAGTTGTTCTTTTTCTGAACGTATTTTTTCTTTCTCTTGTTCTGCTTGTAATAAGTTTGCTTTGTTCTCAGCTTTTATATTTTCTATTTGCAACTCGGTGTTTTTTTGTAATATTTCTTGGCTAGTAAGTTTGGTTTCAAGCTCTTTGATAGAAGTTTTAAGTTGAAGTTTACCTATATAAATCCCAAGAAGGCTACCTATAGCTAGGCAGATTGCTGCAATTCCAATAAAAATAAGAGTTTCTGGCATTACTTTTTTATCAAAGATACTAAGAAACTTAGGTCTATTTAAATTCGATTAGAAAATATAATTAATTTGGAGAGGAAAAGAGCGGAGGAGGTAGAGTTGCTCAGATGAGGAACGAATTCATGAACACTTATATAAAAATAAATATGTGTGAGTAAAAAACTAAAAGAGCTGTTTCTTGCCAACGCACGAAAGAGAATAATCCTTAAATAGAATATAAATTTATTTGAATTTCTTAACTTTGTCTTATGTCAAGAATATTATCTACATACAATACCGAGTTAAAACTAAAAGGCTTCAATGTCTTTCAGATTGAAAAAGATGGCAACGCCACCAAGGCATACAGCCGGAAGGATTTTTATAAAATCTGTTTGACTACAGGTAAAAGCCGTATTCATTATGCTGACAGAAGTTTTGATGCCGAAGGAACTATTTTGTTTTTCGGAAATCCGAACATTCCCTACTCTTGGGAAACACTTTCTACCCAATATGTGGGTTACACTATTTTGTTTTCGGAAGACTTTTACACCTCGGGGAAACATTCGGAAACCTTGCAAAAATCGCCTTTGTTCAGAATGGGCGGAACTCCGATTTTAGAGATTTCGGAAGAACAACGACAGTTTCTAAACAGCATTTTCCAAAAAATGATTGAAGAACAACAATCTGATTATGAACATAAAGACGACCTGATTCGCAATTATATCGATTTGATTTTGCACGAATCCTTAAAATTAAAACCGTCCGAAAACTACAATCAGAACAAAAACGGAGCTGAGCGATTGACCACCATTTTTATGGAGCTTTTGGAAAGGCAATTTCCTGTAGAAAGCCCCGACAGACCTCTTTTATTAAGAACCGCCAAGGACTACGCAAATAACCTTTCGGTACACGTAAATTACCTGAACCGCGCCGTAAAGGAAGTTACGGGAAAAACCACCACAACCCACATTTCAGAACGCATTACTAATGAAGCCAAAGCCATTTTACAAAACACCGATTGGAATGTTTCGGAAATCGCTTATGCTTTGGGGTTTGAATACCCAACGTACTTCAATAACTTCTTTAAAAAACAAACTGGAACTAGCCCTTCTTCTGTTCGAGTGTAAAAAGTTTGAAAATCATAATCATTGGTTTGAAAATCTTTAACAGCACCTATTAAAATCGATCGACCTTTGTATCAAAGTATACAAAGATGGATAAGTCAAATATTTTTGAGCGATTAAGAAACGGAGAAGTTATTCCGCCCAGCGACAGTCAGCGAACGGAATTAAGAAATGCCTCGTACAACACGAAAAAACTACTCGTGCAAATGAACAATTCGACTGATTCAAATGAAGTCAGAAGTTTGTTGGGTCAAATTACAAATACTGAAATTGATGAAAGTACAGCCGTATTTACACCGTTTTATATCAATTACGGCAAGCATACCAAAATCGGTAAAAATGTATTCATCAATTTCGATTGTGTGTTTTTGGATTTAGGTGGCATTACCATTGAAGATAATGTGTTGATTGCTCCAAAAGTCAGTTTGTTGTCCGAAGGACATCCTCTTTCGCCCGAAGAAAGACATGCGCTTGTTCCAAAACCCATCCACATTAAAAAGAACGCTTGGATTGGCGCCAACGCCACGATTTTACAAGGCGTAACCATTGGCGAAAATTCGGTGGTAGCAGCAGGTTCGGTGGTTTCTAATGATGTGCCTGACAATGTGATTGTAGGCGGTATCCCTGCGAAAATCATTAAAAACATTGAATAAGTATGAAGCAGCTGATTTATACACTGATTATTTTGTTGAGTTGGACACAACTGCACGCTTGTAATAATGACAAGGAATTAAACATGCCCAAACAGGAAAGAATGAAACTAAAAATAACCATAGGAGAAAATACGGTTTCGGCAATTTTGTACGACAATCCTACAAGTAGAGATTTTGCTGCAATGCTTCCGCTTACCGTAGAAATGGATGATTATGCCAACACGGAAAAGATATTTTATCCGTCCAAAAAACTTTCTACTAAAGACGCCCCCAAAGGTTTCAAACCGTCTGAAGGCGATATTACGTTGTATGCTCCTTGGGGAAATATCGCGCTGTTTTATAAGGATTTCAGCTATTCCAACGGATTGATTTCTATGGGAAAAATCACAAGTGGCATAGAACATTTCAAAACAGAGAAAAAATTATAGTAACCATTACACTGGAAGAATAACTCAAAAAACAATAAATATGAACAGATATATCAAAACAATTGCAATTCTTGCGGGAAGTCTCTTTCTAATAACCGCGTGCAATTCAAATACTGAAAAAAGACAAGAAATTATGAAAACGGACAATAACGAATTGGATGCCATTTTCCCAAAAGGCGAAAAGGGTTCAGCAGAATTTTTTACGGGAAATGCCTATAACATCGGGTTGGTGGCACCAGATTCTATCTATACCACAGCAGTAGGGAACGTGTATTTTGAACCCGGAGCAAGAAGCAATTGGCATACGCATCCAGCGGGTCAAATTTTGATTATTACAGATGGCGTTGGTTACCATCAAATTGAAGGACAACCCGTTGAAGTCATCAAAAAAGGTGATGTGGTAAAATGTCCGCCAAATGTAAGGCATTGGCACGGAGCAAGTCCTGATGTGGGGTTACAACAACTGTACATTGTACCCAACACAGAGAAAGGCATCGTAGATTGGCAGGAAGCCGTAACCGATGAACAGTATAAAAACGAATAAAATGAAAAAGAGAAAAATGAAAATACAAGTAGTAGCAATGACTTTTTCTCTGTTACTATTGGGAGCTTGTCAGCAAAAAACAGAAGAAAAACAGGAAAAACAAGAAGAGCAAACACAAAAAACAGAAACCATGAGCAATACAGCAGAACATTATACTTTTGAGTTGAGTGATAACGTAACAAGAAAAAAAGTAACCTTTAAAAACCGCTATGGTATTGAACTTACAGGCGATTTGTATATTCCGAAGAATGGTGGGAGTAATTTACCTGCATTAGCAATCAGCGGACCTTTCGGGGCGGTAAAAGAGCAATCTTCCGGGCTTTATGCCAACCAAATGGCAGAACGTGGTTTTGTAACCTTGGCATTCGATCCGTCCTACACAGGCGAAAGCAGTGGCGAACCGCGCAACGTGGCATCTCCCGACATCAACACTGAAGATTTCAGTGCAGCCATTGACTTTCTTGGTTTGCAGGAAAACGTTGATCGAGACAAATTGGGTATCATCGGAATTTGCGGTTTTGGCGGTTTTGCCTTGAATGCCACAGCCGTTGATAAACGTGTAAAAGCAGTTGCTACTACCAGTATGTACGATATGTCCAGAGTAAATGCCGAAGGTTATTTTGGTTCAACCACACCAGAACAACGCACCAAAATGTTAGAACAAATGAGTTTGCAACGTTGGGAAGATGCCAAAAACGGAACGCCTGCTTACCCTACAGAACACCTTCCAGAAAAACTAACAGGAGATGAGCCTCAATTTGTGCAAGAGTATTATGATTATTACAAAACCGAACGAGGGTATCACGAACGCTCTTTAAACTCAAACAACGGTTGGACAACAACGAATTCCATTTCGTTTATGAATATGCCGATTTTGACTTACATTAAAGAGATTTCGCCAAGACCAATGTTGATAATCGCTGGTGAGAATGCACACTCTAAATATTTCAGTGAAGATGCCTATAAAAATGCTTCCGAGCCAAAAGAATTGATGATTATTCCAAATGGCGTGCATACGGATTTATATGATCAAACGGACGTTATTCCTTTTGACAAGTTGCAAGCATATTTTAAGGAAAACTTGAAATAAGAAAAAGGGTATAGTCAACGCTAACCCATACGCTGATGGATGACCGAAAGAAAGCCAGTGTGTACCGTGTGTTTATGTTTATTGTAAGGAGTTTTCTGCAGAGAATTCCTTACAATTTGCTATTTTAGCTTTACTCCAAAACTATTGAAATTTAGGGGTTAGCAGATTTTAATGTAATTGTAAACATAGCCAAACCCATAGTTAACACCTTAAAAGCAACGAATAGCATACCAAATGAACAAACTTTTCCATATATTCAAAGTTGACGAAGAAGAAGCAAAAAAAATTTCTTCCCAACCTGACGAACCCCACAATCACGAGTTTGAAGAGTTATTAATTGGCATTGAAGGTGAATTGGAGCATTTCATTGATTTTAACACGACCAAAATCCAATCTCCTTTTGTGAGTTTCGTAACCAAAGGAAAATTACACAGAGTAGTTCCAAAGGTATATAATGGCAAGTGCGATATTTGGGCAATTCGTTTTAAAAGCGAATTTATTCCAGAAACCACATTTCAACTCTATTCCTTTTATCACACTCAAGCAAATTTAGAACTTGAAAAAGGACATTGTTTTCAGAGACTGGTTACCCTTTGTGAAATGATGTATGCCGAAGCACAACAAGAAACAACAGACCTTTCCATAATAAGGCAACTATTGGGTGTCCTGTTCACGATGATAGAAGCCGAACGAAAAAAGTTAGAGCCACAAGACGAGCCTATTCAAAAAACGCAGCATATATCCTTCGGAAACTTCCTGACGATTCTTGAAGAAAATTACCGAAGACCAGTTGGTGTGGAATTCTATGCAGAAAAACTTTTTATGTCGTCAAGGAATTTGAACATCATCTGCCAAAATATTTTAGCACAGAGTGTTTCAGAAATAATCGAAACCCGAAAATTAATTGAAGCTAAAAACCTATTGATCTCTACAGAAAAAACCATATCTGAAATAGCTTATGAACTGGGCTACAATGAGAATTCTTATTTTTCTAACGTCTTTAAAAAAAAGGCAGGGCAATCGCCAGGTAAGTTCCGTGAAGAGATGAAAAATAGGTTGATTTCCTAAATCTACACTCCTCTTACCGAAAAGTGTAATTCGCTTCATCGTAAGTGCTACTATCTTTGTAATCAAAATATTATTAACAATTAAATTTTATATGATTATGAAAAAAGTACTGATTTTACTAGCAATTACATTTTTGAATGTAAACGTATTCGCACAAGCAAACTGGAAGGTAGACCCTTACCATTCGTCCTTAAATTTCAATATTTCACATTCCGGAATTAGTATCGTGAATGGGAAATTTATGGAATATACCGGAAACCTTACTACAAATGGGGAAGCTTTAGAAGGGGTAAATGTTGATTTTACTGTTAAAGTAACAAGTATCAATACCAATGTAGAAAACAGGGACAACCACTTGAGAAGTGCTGATTTTTTTGAAGTTGAAAAATATCCGGAAATGACTTTTAAAAGCACGAAAATCTTAGCTACTGGAAAACCTGAGCAATATCTATTATATGGCGACCTAACCATAAAAGATGTAACCAAACCCGTGATTTTTGATGTGTACTATGGCGGAACCGCCAAAAGTGACCAGGGCGAAAAATTGGGATTGAAAGCCAAAACTACCATTAACAGATTTGACTACAATATTAATTACGATCCTACCGCAGCAGGTATTGGTAAAGATGTAAACATCGTGGTGCACTTACAGTTTGCCAAGCAGTAATACGTTTAAAAATTATCCAATAACGTTAAAAGAAAATGAAAACCAGAAAAATGGTTAGTAAAAACAAAATTCATAACTTAGTATGAAATGAATAGAAAACAATTTTTAAAATCAATAGCTTTATTGCCTTTAATACCTTACAGTATGACTTTAAAAGATTTAAACAAAATGACTTCAACAATGAGTAACACAGGCAAAATGCCTGTGCTATTCTTAGGTCACGGCAGCCCTATGAATGCCATTGAAGAAAACGAATTTGTTTCGGCATTCAGAAAATTAGGTCAAGAAATTATAAGACCAAATGCGATTCTTTGTATTTCTGCACATTGGGAAACTAAAGGAACATTTGTAACAGCGATGCAAAATCCACCAACCATTCACGATTTTGGTGGTTTTCCACAAGCATTGTTTGACGTTCAATACCCAGCAAAAGGAAGCCCAGAACTTGCACAAGAAACCAAAAGTATTATTACCAAAACAGAAGTTGGATTAGACGATAAATGGGGACTTGACCACGGTGCGTGGAGTGTTATAAAACACCTGTACCCCAATGCCGACATTCCGGTCATACAAATGAGTATTGATTATACGAAACCGGCAAGGTATCATTACGAATTGGCTCAAGAGCTAAACAGCCTTCGCCATAAAGGCGTTTTAATTATTGGAAGTGGTAATATGGTGCATAATCTACGTATGGTGGCTTGGAAAAAATTAAACGAAGAATTTGCTTTCGATTGGGCTACCGAAGCAAACGAAAAAATGAAGAGCCATATTTTAAGTGGAGATTTTCAGCCTTTAATCGACTTTAAATCACAAGGAAAAGCCTTTGATTTGGCCATTCCGACTCCTGAACATTATCTGCCTTTACTTTATACATTGGCATTAAAAGAAGAAAATGAGAAAATAACATTATTCAACGATAAAGCAGTTGGAGGCTCGCTAACAATGACTTCTGTAAAAATCGAATCTGTATAAAAAACAGAAAAATGTCTCTAAAATTAAGCTTCCGAGTAATAAATTTAAGACAAGATTCGGTAGCATAGATTTTTTTGATTCGTTTTACGACAATGAAATCAACTATGTTGATTCATGAACACTATTAACAAAAAAAAGGTTTGTGAATTAAAAAAGTAAATAACTAAAGCTAATTATCAGTTCATTTTGTCTTGACACAAAACGAACCAAAAAGTCAAGACCGTTTTAAGGAAATTTTTAAAACCGCTGCTAAATCTGGCGTTTCATGCTTTGTCTTTACTGAGCAAAGACGCACTTCCACTGGATTTACAGCTATTTCTGTAAAACTGTCGGTTGGGTTGAAGCATTTTTTTCGGTAGCATAGATTTTTTTGATTCGTTTTTTTATCGATAAAATCAACTTTGTTGATTCATGAACACCACTAGCAAGTAAAAGATTCGTGAACTAAAAAAAGTAAATACAATAAAGTTTATTATCCGTTCATTTTGTCTTGACACAAAACAGATTAAAAACAGACGATAAAACCACTATTTTTTAGATAAAAACAAGCCTGTACTGACAATAAAATCTACAGGTTATTTATACTATTATTTTACGAAAAACCAGCCTTTAGTTTTAGCCATGTTTTTCCCCTATCAAAGCCATACCTAGTCCACACCTAGTCCATACCTAGTCTAGGGTGAGACCACAAATTGTCCACTAAAAAATGGGCTGATTTTAGTTTAGCTGTGGTTTAAATATGGTGTAAAAAAGACTTATTTATAAGCTATAAAAAGCTATTAAAAATAGAGCCCCTAACAGAAATATTCTTAGCCTGTTTTTTTTGAGGGTTTTTATTAAAAAACAAGTAAATTTTATAGATTTTAACTGAAAACCCTTTTAGGTTTTTACACTCCTCTTGTTTTAACATAAAAAGTTGTATATATTTGAGGATATATAGAAGTTGTTCGAGAATACCCTATGGGTCGCTCAAGTCATGTCGCCTGCGGCAACATTTTCTCTTGAGCTATTCTCGAACAACGCCCTGACAGTACGACTGTAATTCGCTATATTTGTAGTATATTATTAATATTTTGACTTGAGACGCCTACATAGGTGAACTCTCGACAACAAACGGATATAGCGAATTACGTCTAATGGCTCTCTTTGCTCTTGAAGTTAACACTTCAACGCAAATCGCCATATCCGTCAGGGCGTTGGCGTTCATACTGAAAAAACGTGCTAAAATTGAACTTTACTCAATTCTTCAAAAATCTCGCAGATAAAATTGTAAATTTGTTTTCTAAATTTTTCACAAAAGAAATGACTAAAAAAGAAGAACATAAAATAAACGAAGGTATAAAAACAGTTGTATCGGAATTAATGGATAGAGTAATGAACAAAGTTTTAATTACAGACCCATTTATTAAAGAAAAACACCATTCAAGTAAACCTCTTTATGCAGCACTTGTACCTGACGAAATTTTTAAAGGTTCTCATTTTGAAAGGCGTTTTGTTACACCTTTTGGTGGTGTTTGGGAAAAGTTAGCACTTGTCGTTGGAGAAATTTATCACGGACATTGTGAACAAGGTAAAACAATTACTGGCGAAATTGGAGCTGAAAGATTAAGAAGAATTCAGGAAGTTTTAAATAAATTAGAACACAAGAAAAAAGGGAAAGACAAACAAAAACCAGATTGGGATGTTGAACTAAAGTATATTTTAGAAGGTGGTGGAAAGCCTATTCCAACAAGTGTCGTTTGTGATATTTTTATTGATAGTAAAAAGACTAATAAAAAGTATGCATTTGAAATAAAAGCACCATTACCGAACAGCGACCAAACTAAAGTAAGCAAAGAAAAAATGTTTAAACTTTTAGCAATGAATCCTGCTAAAGTTGATTTTGCTTTTTACGCACTTGCATATAATCCTTATGGAAAAAGAGAAGATTATAATTGGACTTTTCCAATGAGATGGTTTGATATGCACAATGATGAGTCTGTTCTAATAGGTAATGAGTTTTGGGAATTAATTGGTGGAAAAGGAACTTACAAAAACTTTATTAATGAAATAAATAGTCTTGGTTTAGAATATAGAGAAAGAATATATAAAGAGTTTTTAGGAATTGAACCACCTGAAGGCTACAAGGACATTAAACTACAGTAAAAGTAAAGGAATATGAGAAAAACAGAATTTACTTTTATTGATTTGTTCGCTGGCATTGGAGGTTTCAAAATGGCTCTTTCTGATAACGGAGGAGAGTGCATTAATTTTAGTGAAATAAACAAAGATGCGATAGAAGCCTATTGTGAAAACTACAAAATACCAAAAGAGGAGAATTTAGGAGATATTACCAAAATTAAGGAACTGCCAAAACACGACATTTTAACGGCAGGTGTTCCTTGTCAAAGTTGGTCTATCGCAGGGAAAAATTTAGGCTTTGATGATGACAGAGGTCAATTATGGAATGACACTATTTACTTACTCAAACAATCTAAACCTAAAGCATTCATATTTGAAAATGTTAAAGGATTGGTTGACCCTAGAAACAAAGAGGCGTTAAAGTATATTTTAGAAAGAATCAAACAAGCTGGTTATTTCGCTAATTATTATGTTATTAACTCATTTGATTATGGTGTTCCGCAAAATAGAGTTAGAATTTATATTATAGGCTTCAAAGAAAAAGAGCATTTTGATAACTTCAACTTACCCAAACCACTTGAAAATAAAATAAAGTTAGCAGACATTTTAGGGATAAAAATTCAGAATGAGGAAAAAAACATACCCGAACAAAAAGACTTATTTGGCAACCTAATTGCAACTAAACAAATGAGTTTATCTAGTAAAAACGGGTTTAATGACTACTTTTTGTTTAACGATTTAAGAAATGGTCATACAACAATACATTCTTGGGATATAATAGATACTACTCAAAGACAAAAAGAAATTTGTCTATTGCTTTTAAAAAATAGAAGGAAAAGTCAATTCGGACCATTAGATGGAAACCCTCTTTCTTTAAATCAATTTAAACAGTTAGATTCAAGTATAACAAAAAAGGAATTAAGCGAATTAGTAAAACTTGAAATTTTAAAGAAAGTCGATTATAGTTTCGAAATACTAGATTTTGAAGAATCAACATTAAACGAGAATGAACTTGAAATTCTAAATCTGTGTTCAAGTAATATTTTAGTTACTGATAGACTAAAAACAGAAAGAATTTTAAAAGTTAAAAAGATTTCAATTTCAGACACTATAAATTCATTATTAGAAAAAGAAATAATAAAATGTAATGAAGAGCGATACGACTTTAAAAACACTAAAATAAGTAGTGGTTTGAATGGTGTAAACAGAGTTTTTATGCCTACTTCTGACCTTTTCCCTACTCTAGTTGCTAGTGATACAAATGATTATGTTTCTTTAAAAAGCTTAAATCCAATTGACCACGAAGACTATAGAAATAAATTTTTAAAAGAAGTATATTTTTCTGAAAACTATCGAAAAATAACAAAGGAAGAAGCTTGTCAAATTCAAGGTTTTCCAAAAGACTTCATTCTTCCTGAATCAAGAGCAAGATGGATGAAACTAATTGGAAATAGTGTTTCTGTTCCTGTAATTGATATTCTAATCAAAGGAATAATAAAAACAGGAGTATTTGAAAATGAAAAAACTGAACGAATAAAAAAGTACGAAACGCCAACAATGTATATAAAAAATAGCGGTTTAAGTGCTCAAGCCAAAGTTTAAATATAAAACAAAATTAGTACTTTACTGAAAAATTAGTGCCTAAAACCCGCTACTTTTCATATAAGACCGTTAGCAATTATTAAAAACGACATTGAGTAAAATTATTTTTTCAACAAGAGATTTTTATGATTCCACAACTGAATACATTGGGATAAAATCTGGAATTCTTTTAAATAGAATAAAGGTAAAAGATATTTTGACAGAACAATTTAAAGACGATTTCCTAATCAAAGATGACTTGAATTCTGGTTTTAAAATATATGTTGATGATTATGAAGATATGCTTGTTTACATAAGAAAAAGAATAGGCAACTTACCCAAAATATCAATCTATAAAAATGATTTAGAAAAAGTCATTAATTATGTTCATAGAACTAGAAACATAGATTTATTTGCAAAGTCGACATCTATTTGTAATTATTATTTAAATCAAACCCCAACTTTATCTAATCAAGAATTAGCACAAATTCTAGAAGAAAAGGAAAACTACCCAAAAGAGATTTCATTAGAAATCGCAAATATTGGCATTGAAAGAATAGACCAAAGTTGTGTTTTACCTACACCATCAAAAAATTGGGACGGGATAAAAAAACTTTCAGATTTATTCGATTGCGAATTGGTTGCTGAAAATGAAAATGAGTTTTTAGACCAAAGATTTATTGATTATCTAGCAACTAATGGCAATGAAGTTGAATTAATTCATTGGAGAAACTTTGAAAGGTTTTGTGCAGAGTATTTTAATAAGCTTGGACAAAAAGTAATTCTTGGTTCCGGAACAAATGATGGAGGAGTCGACATAAGAGTTTTTGACCCTGAAAATAGCTCAAAACCTTTAATTTTAATTCAATGTAAGAGATATAAAAAAGAAAATAAAATATCCATAGAAACAGTAAAATCTTTCTATACAGATGTTTTATTTGAAAATGCTGAAAAAGGTTTGATTGCAACATCAAGTTATATAGCACCTGGTGGAAAAAAGGTAAGGAATAGTAGAGGATACAACATAGATTTCGCCGAATTTGAAAATGTGAAAAAATGGGCGAAAGAAATGTGGAAATATAAAAAATAACAATTGCTAACAATGGTCGTCGTTGCACAAGCCTATAATTTTGCCTAAATTGATATTATATAAGTCGTTTTAAGCGGCTTTATTCCTTCTTGTTTATATATCTTTGTGAGATAACTTCAACGTAAATGCTATATCTTTCAGGACGTTGTAGTGCATTTGTGAAAATTGAAGAAAATAAAATGCTGAAAAATAAAATTTATTTTGCTGGACCACTATTCAGCCAAGCCGAAAGAAATTTCAATATTGAACTTACCGAAAGAATTGAAAAATTAAATTTTGAAATATTTCTTCCCCAAAGAGATGGCGCTGAATTAGATAAGCCTCCATTCATAAATATGACTCAAGAGGAAAGAAATAAAGCCATTTTTAAATTAGATGTAAACCAAGTGTCACAATGTGATATATTTTTATTTATTCTTGATGGGAGAGTTCCAGATGAAGGTGCATGCTTTGAATTGGGTTTAGCTTATAACCAGAAAAAAATGATAATTGGACTTCATACAGACATGAGGGCTTCTTTTATTGATTCAAAACTAAATGCTATGCTAGAAGGAGCATTTGATGAATTATTTACCTCAGCGGAAGCCTTAATAAATTATTTAAAAGGCTTACAAGAAATTAAAATTGAACCAAATAATACTTGATTTTAGCAGGAGAAAATCAAGTAAACACAGTACCTCGTTACTTAAATTCACAATTTTACAAAGCCAAATCTTAAAAGTGTTTTTAAAGCTTAATGACTAGTACCTTGCTTTTCTATTTCGATAGCTTTTTTGTAGAAGGCAGTAAACTTTTTATCGTTGTATTTAGCGCGCATAGCAGAAAGCACATCTGCAAGCCCTAAGCTACACCATTCCCAAAGTAGGCTGTTGTATTTATACATTTGGCTCGCTATTTCTGTTCTGATTTCTTGTATTTTAGTTTCCGAAAAACCGTTTGCTAATAGTTTTTGGGTTGTTTTTTGTGTGTTAATCGTAGTAAATTCGGTATCAAGGTAAGGTTCTAGTAGCCAATCCCAATTCCAACTATGCGGAATAAGCTTGATGTTGTTTTCTAACGAAAACTTTTTTAAGCGCTCTTTATTTTCTGCCGATACAAATATAATGTCATTTTGGGTTAAGATTTTGCAAGTGCCAAAATCTATGCTAATGGCATCTATTTCAGAAGCTTTTATGTTTTTATTAGGAAAGGCTATAGAAGGTTTGAAGGGGTAACCTGTTATGCAAATTTCATGCTGATTAATTTCAGATTTTCCTATTCCGCAGTATAGTTTTTTAAAAGAAATCATAAAGATTTTATTAGTAAATTTCTAACCCATATTTGTGCAATAAGCCTTCTAGCTGATAGGTAGAAAATTTTGCTTTTTTTAATTTATTTTCTTCAGGGTTAATACTAATATTTTGCGCTTCTCTAAAGTCTGCTTTTTCAAGGATGCTGCTCGAGAAAACAGCTCCCATTAAATCGGAATTTCTAAAAATAGCAGCTGTCAAATCACTTTCGCTAAAATCTACTTCTTTAAGTGAGCAATTTAAAAAATTGGTATTCTTAAGTTTTGTTTGGTAAAATGACGAATAATCTAATATGCAGTGATCAAAAGCAAGCGAAAAAGCAAATTTATTGCATTGGGTAAAGTCTATCCCTAGTAATTTACAATCTTTAAATTTACAATCCCTAAGACTTACCCCTTTTATTTCTGTCATTGAAAAGTTGCAATTCTCAAAAGTACAATCCTCAAAATGGTTTCCTTTTAAGTCACTTTTTATAAAAGAGCAAGCTATAAATCTACATTGAAAAAACTCTCTATCGCGTAATTTTTTCTCGTTATAGTCTATTTGTTTGAATTCTTTATTTTCGTGATTGATGATATTTTTATTCATATTAAATTATGAAGGGAAGTTTTTTTTGATGGTGTAAAATTAATAGAGAAGTTATTAAACGAAAAACTTAATGTAAATAAAAGGCTTAACAAATTTGTTAAGCCTTTTATTGGTTATGAATTAAAGCGTTTAGCTTTCGTTTTCTTTTGTGTTTTCTTTTTCTCGAGAAATACTTATTTTTAAATTATCGCTATCGGTTTTATCCATTATAATATGGTCGCCTTCTTCTATTTTTGCGGTAATAATTTCTTCGGCCAAGGCGTCTTCTATATATTTTTGGATAGCACGTTTTAGCGGTCTAGCTCCATATTCTTGATCGAAACCTTTATCTACAATAAAATCTTTTGCGTTTTCGGTAAGCTCTAGGTGATAGCCTAGTTCTTTTACACGTGCATAAAGTTTATTGAGCTCTATGTCTATAATTTTATGGATATGTTCTCTTGTTAAAGCATTAAAAATAACCACATCGTCTATTCGGTTTAAAAATTCAGGAGCAAAAGCTTTTTTTAAGGCGTTTTCAATAACGCTTTTGCTGTATTGGTCGGCTTGGTCTTTTTTTGCTTGTGTGCCAAAACCAACTCCTGTACCAAAGTCCTTAAGTTTTCTTGCTCCGATGTTTGATGTCATGATGATAATGGTATTCCTAAAGTCTATTTTTCTGCCTAGACTATCGGTAATATATCCGTCATCTAATACTTGTAACAGCATGTTAAAAACATCGGGATGGGCTTTTTCAACTTCATCTAAAAGCACTACTGCATAAGGTTTTCTACGAACTTTTTCGGTAAGTTGTCCACCTTCTTCATAACCTACATAGCCAGGAGGTGCTCCAATTAAGCGAGATACAGCAAACTTTTCCATGTATTCACTCATGTCTATACGGATTAAGCTGTCTTCGTTATCGAAAAGTTGTTTTGCAAGCACTTTGGCAAGTTGAGTTTTTCCTACTCCTGTTTGCCCTAGAAAAATAAATGATCCAATAGGTTTATTAGGGTCTTTTAACCCAGCACGGTTTCGCTGAATGGCTTTTACAACTTTAGAAACGGCCTCGTCTTGCCCAATTACTTTTCCTTTGATAAGTTTAGGGAGCTCAGCAAGTTTATTGCTTTCGGTCTTGGCAATTCTATTTACAGGAATCCCTGTCATCATAGAGACTACATCGGCAACATTGTCTTCTGTAACGGTTACTTTATGCAGTTTAGACTCTTCTTCCCATTGTTCTTGTGCAATAGCGAGCTCTTTTTCGAGCTTTTTTTCGTCATCGCGAAGCTTTGCAGCCTCTTCGTATTTTTGTTTTTTTACAACGGCATTTTTAGTAGCTCTTACTTCCTCTAGTTGTTTTTCTAAGTCTAAAATACGTTGTGGCACATGGATGTTGGTGATGTGTACACGAGATCCTGCCTCATCTAAAGCATCTATGGCTTTATCGGGTAAGAACCTATCTGTCATATACCTGTTGGTAAGTTTTACACAAGCCTCGATAGCCTCTGTTGTGTACGAAACATTGTGGTGTATCTCGTATTTTTCTTTAATGTTGTTTAGGATTTCTATAGTTTCGTCGATAGAAGTAGGTTCTACAATAACTTTTTGAAATCTTCTTTCTAAAGCGCCATCTTTTTCTATGTGTTGTCTGTATTCATCGAGTGTAGTAGCGCCTATGCATTGTAGTTCTCCACGAGCCAATGCTGGTTTAAACATGTTGCTTGCATCTAAGCTTCCTGTTGCTCCCCCTGCGCCTACAATGGTGTGTATTTCATCGATAAACAGGATAATATCGTCGTTTTTTTCAAGCTCGTTCATCACAGCTTTCATACGTTCTTCAAACTGTCCTCGGTATTTAGTTCCTGCAACAAGGCTAGCTAAATCTAAGGTAACAACGCGTTTGTCGAATAAAATTCGAGAAACTTTACGTTTTACAATACGCAGAGCTAAGCCTTCTGCGATGGCACTTTTACCAACGCCAGGTTCACCAATAAGCAAGGGGTTGTTTTTCTTTCTTCGGCTTAAAATTTGAGAAACTCTTTCTATCTCTTTTTCTCTTCCTACAACAGGGTCTAATTTTCCTTCTTCGGCCATGGCCGTGAGGTCTCTACCAAAGTTGTCTAAAACAGGGGTTTTAGATTTTTTATTTCCGGCTTTACTGGTACTTCCGCTGCTTGTTGGGTTGCGTTTAGATGCTCCGCTTTCGGCGGGGTCATCGTCAGGAAAAGTCTCTGCTTTTGGAGATTCTATATAATTATCATCTTCGGCAAGCATTAATTTAAACTCTTCTTTTACGTTATCGTACTCGATTTTTAATTTGTTAAGCAACTTTGTTGTCGGGTCGTTTTCATTTCTAAGAATACAAAGCAGTAAATGTGCTGTGTTTATGTTAGAACTTTGAAAAAGCTTTGCTTCTAAAAAAGTAGTTTTTAAAGCTCTTTCTGCCTGTCGGGTTAGGTGTAAGTTCTTTTTAGAATTAGGGGTGATTTGTGTGGTAGAATTAGCAGGACTTAATATTTCTACTTTGCGACGCAGATGATCTAAATCTATATCTAAAGCATCTAAAATATCTATGGCTTTACCATTTCCGTCTCTAATCAATCCTAAAATAAGATGCTCTGTACCAATAAAGTCGTGTCCTAAGCGTAGAGCTTCTTCTTTACTGTAGGTAATCACATCTTTTACGCGTGGTGAAAAATTATCGTCCATATTATCTATCTATTAAATTCAGGTAGGGTAAGTCAAAAAGCATACCCAAAATTAGATTTCTAGCTAATATGGGAAAAATCTGTCAGAAAATCAAAAGTAAGCGTCAATATACTTATCAACGAGCTTCCTGTTAATAAAAACTAGGTATTTGTAGCCTAAAACCTCTTAAATGAGTGTTTTTTTGTTTAAATTGCCGCGTTAGAAATTTAAGTTAATAAAACTATTAGAATATGACGGAAGGAGAAAAGTTAATTCCGATTAATATTGAAGATGAAATGAAATCGGCATACATTGATTACTCAATGTCTGTCATTGTGTCACGTGCTTTACCAGATGTTCGCGATGGTTTAAAACCTGTACATCGTAGGGTTTTATTTGGGATGTATGAACTAGGCGTACTCTCTAATCGTGCCTATAAAAAATCGGCAAGAATTGTAGGGGAAGTATTAGGTAAATATCACCCACACGGAGATTCTTCGGTATATGATACCATGGTACGTATGGCTCAGGAATGGAGTTTGCGTTATATGCTTGTAGATGGGCAAGGGAACTTCGGGTCTGTAGATGGCGATAGTCCTGCAGCAATGCGTTATACAGAAGCACGTATGCGTAAGGTTAGTGAGGAAATGCTTTCTGATATCGATAAAGAAACTGTAGACCATCAATTAAACTTTGATGATACTTTAAAAGAACCTACCGTTTTACCAACTAGAATCCCTAACTTATTGGTGAATGGTGCTAGTGGAATTGCCGTAGGAATGGCAACCAACATGCCGCCGCATAACCTTTCTGAAACTATTGATGGAATAACAGCTTATATCGATAATCCAGATATTGAGATAGATGAGTTAATTACCCATATTAAAGCTCCCGATTTTCCTACCGGAGGTATTATTTATGGATACGATGGCGTAAGAGAAGCCTTTAAAACTGGACGCGGTCGTATTGTAATACGCGCTAAAGCAACTGTAGAGGAAGTAAAAGGAAGAGAATGCATTATCGTAACTGAAATTCCTTACCAGGTTAATAAGGCAGATATGATTAAGAAAACTGCCGATTTAATTAACGATAAGAAAATAGAGGGTATTGCAAATATTAGAGATGAGTCTGACCGTAAAGGAATGCGTATTGTATATATGCTAAAACGCGATGCTATCCCTAACATTGTACTCAATACACTTTATAAACATACAGCTTTACAAACTTCTTTTAGTGTAAACAACATTGCGCTGGTAAATGGAAGACCAGAAATGCTTAACCTAAAAGATATGATACATCACTTCGTAGAACACCGTCACGAAGTGGTTACGCGTCGTACCGAATTTGAGCTTCGAAAAGCAGAAGAACGCGCGCATATCTTAGAAGGGTTGATTATAGCTTCTGATAATATAGACGAAGTAATCGCACTTATACGTAGTTCGAGCAATGCAGAGGAAGCCCGTAATAAGCTTATCGAGCGTTTTGAATTATCTGAAATTCAGTCGAAAGCCATTGTTGAAATGCGTTTACGCCAGTTAACAGGTTTAGAGCAAGATAAACTACGAGCAGAATATGATGAACTGATGGAAACCATCAAGGATCTTAAAGAAATTCTGGCAAGTTTAGAGCGACGTATGCAGATTATTAAAGATGAATTGGCAGAAATAAAAGCCAAATATGGCGATGAAAGACGCTCAGAAATAAACTATGCAGGAGGAGATTTAAGTATCGAAGATATGATTCCAGATGAGCAAGTAGTAATTTCTATCTCGCACGCAGGATATATCAAGAGAACACCACTTTCAGAATATAAAAAACAAAATAGAGGAGGAGTAGGCTCTAAAGCATCCACCACCAGAAATGAAGATTTCTTAGAGTACCTTTTTGTAGGAACAAACCACCAATATATGTTGTTCTTTACACAAGCAGGAAAATGTTTCTGGATGCGGGTGTACGAAATCCCAGAAGGAAGTAAAGCTTCTAAAGGGCGAGCCATCCAAAACCTTATTAATATAGACCCAGACGATAGCGTAAAAGCCTCTATTTGTACGCAAGACCTAAAAGACGAAGAGTATATTAATAGCCATTATGTAATTATGGCTACTAAGAAAGGAAAAGTAAAGAAAACCTCTTTAGAACAATATTCACGTCCTAGAAGCAACGGTATTAATGCCATAACCATTAAAGAAGATGACGAGCTTTTAGAAGCAAAACTAACAACCGGAGAAAGCCAAGTAATGCTGGCGCTAAAATCAGGTAAAGCCATTAGGTTTGAAGAAGCAAAAACACGCCCAATGGGTCGTAGCGCATCTGGTGTTAGAGGAATAACACTTGCACATGAAAACGATGAGGTGGTAGGAATGATTGCCGTAGAAAACCCCGCAGAAGAAACCGTATTGGTAGTGTCTGAAAATGGTTACGGAAAACGTACTTATATCACCGATCCGGAAACAGGCGAAGATATCTATCGTATTACCAACCGTGGAGGAAAAGGAGTAAAAACCATATCGATTACCGAAAAAACAGGAGAGTTAGTTGCTATTAAAAATGTGAACGATGCCGATGGATTAATGATTATTAATAAATCTGGAATTGCTATTCGTATTTCTGTAGAAGACCTTCGCGTAATGGGGCGTGCCACACAAGGCGTTAGGCTTATTAACCTACGTGATGATGATACCATTGCAGCAGTAGCCAAAATTATTAATGAAGATGAGGAAGAAGAAAATGAAGATTTAACGGCTGATGATGCTATAAATGGCACAACAATTGAGGATAACACTAACGAAGAAGAATAAACCGACACTAACAAAATAAACCATTATTAAATGAAAACCAAAGTTTTAAGTATAGCTTTAGCCTTTGCTAGTATTACGGCTATTGCTCAGAAAAAAGAAATAAGAAGTGCTCAAAAAGCCATAGAGGCAGGAAACTATACAGAAGCAAAAAAACTATTAGCATCGGTAGAGTCAATTATCGGTAATGAAAGCAATAGTAGACAAGCAGATTTTTACTTAGCACAAGGTAAAGCATTTGCATTAGATAAAAACAACCAAGGTTTAGAGGAATTATTAAAAGCTTCAAAAGCACTAAATAAAGCAAAAGATTTAGGCGAAGCAGACGAAGCAACCAAACAACTTCTTGAGCTTAAAAACAATGTAGTAAACTCTGCGATAGAAGACCAAAATAACCAAAAATATAAGTCTGCCGCAGAAAAATTATACTCGGCATATAAACTTAATCCTACCGATACCGTTTACTTGTATTATGCCGCTTCAAACTACGTTAACCAAAAAGAGTTTGATAAAGCAATTACTTACTATGAAGAGTTACGCGATTTAGGCTTTACAGGAAAAGGTACCGAATATACCGCTGTTAATAAGGAAACAGGACAAAGAGAAACTTTCCAGTCTGAAAAACAACGTGATTTGTTTGTAAAATCGGGGCAATATAGCGACCCAGCTTCAGAAAAACTTCCTTCAAAGCGTGGTGAAATCACCAAGAATTTAGCTTTAATCTATCTTGAGAAAAATCAAGAAGATAAAGCCATCAATGCAATAGAAGATGCGAAAAAAGAAAACCCTAACGATACGCAATTACTTTTAGCAGAAGCTAACGTGTACAACCAAATGGGGAAAACCGATAAATATGCAGAAGTAATAGAAAAGGTGATTAAGTTAGACCCAAATAATGCGACATTGTATTATAACTTAGGGGTAACATCAACACAGATGAATCAACCAGAAAAGGCTATCACATATTATAAAAAAGCTATAGAGATAGACCCAGATATGAATGAAGCTTATATAAACATGGCTTCTACTATTCTTACAAAAGAAAAGCCTTTAATTGATGAAATGAACAACTTAGGAATGTCTGCTGCAGATAATAAACGTTATGATGTGTTATCTAAACAACGTAAAGATATTTATCGTGAAGCAATACCTTATTTAGAAAAAGTTGTAGAGAAAAACCCTACACACACACAAGCAAAACAAACTTTAAAGAGTATTTACTTACAATTAGGAGAAGAAGCTAAAGCCAAAGCCTTAAACTAATTGCCGAAAATATAATAGTGAAGAAAAAGCTACCGAATATCAGGTAGCTTTTTTAGTTTTACAACAGAATAAAAATTAAATTATAATGAGTGAAATAAAGTGGGAAACCGTTAAGGAATACGACGATATTACGTACAAAAAGTATAATGGAGTTGCACGTATAGCATTTAATAGACCAGACATTAGAAATGCTTTTAGACCAAAAACAACCAGCGAGCTTTTAGATGCATTTCATAACGCACAAGAAGATACTTCTGTTGGTGTTGTTTTACTTTCTGCCGAAGGTCCTTCATCAAAAGACGGAGTTTGGTCTTTTTGTAGCGGAGGCGATCAAAAAGCAAGAGGGAAGGAAGGCTATGTAGGAGAAGATGGTTACCATCGCTTAAATATTCTAGAAGTACAACGTTTAATACGCTTTATGCCTAAAGCTGTAATTTGCGTAGTTCCGGGTTGGGCTGTAGGCGGAGGCCATAGTTTACATGTAGTTTGCGATATTACATTAGCCAGTAAAGAACACGCTATTTTTAAACAAACCGATGCCGATGTAACAAGCTTTGATGGCGGGTATGGCTCTGCATATTTAGCAAAAATGGTAGGACAAAAGAAAGCAAGAGAGATATTCTTTTTAGGCAGAAATTACTCGGCACAAGAAGCTTATGAAATGGGAATGGTAAATGCCGTAATACCACATGACGAATTAGAAGCTACTGCTTACCAATGGGCGCAAGAGATTTTAGCAAAATCACCTATTTCGATAAAAATGCTGAAGTTTGCGATGAACTTAACCGATGACGGTATGGTAGGACAACAAGTTTTTGCAGGAGAAGCTACACGATTGGCTTATATGACCGATGAAGCAAAAGAGGGTAGAGATGCTTTTCTAGAAAAAAGAGCTCCAAATTTTGATAAAAAATGGATTCCGTAAATAAATCGTTCTCTAATCAACAAGTAGAAATAAATCTATTGCCAGATTATCAGGCAATAGATTTTTCTAAAATTTCTATAAAAAAACAACAAAAAAGTATTCTTCAACTCAGCACACTTTTAGTAATATTCTGTATTGTTTTTTTAGTGCTTTATATTCAAACTCAATTTATAGGAACCTTTTATATAGCAGGTTTTTTACTTCTCATATTTATTCTTAGTTATATTAATATTTTTTTGCAGCAACCCGTATATGCTTATGCAATTAGAGAAAAAGATATAGCTTACCGGCGTGGTTATTGGGTTACAAAAACAACTTTAATTCCGTTTAATAGGGTACAACATGTTTCGATTGTTCAGGGAGTATTTGATAAGCTTTTAGGAATTTCTACCTTAAAAATATTTACTGCTGGAGGGCAGGGGAGCGATATTAGTATACCAGGATTAGACCTTGCTTTGGCAGTAAAATTAAAAGAAGCTGTAGCAATAAGGATAAGCGTAGAAGAAGATGAATAAACAATTTTCAACTCCGCAGCGACAATCTAAAATAGGAGTGTTGCTTATTTTTTTAGAATCATTATTTAAAATTTTAAAAGGTTTATGGGTTTTAGGTGTATACTTACTTGTAAAAAAACCTTCTTTAGAAATGTTATCCTATGGACTGATAGGCCTGCTAGGGCTAGGCATAGTAACGCTTTTTTTTAGTGTTTTAAGGTATAAAAATTTTAAGTTTTATATAGATTACACTAAAGAAGAGTTTATTTTACAAAAAGGAATTTTTACAAGAGAACAACTCAATATACCTTTCGATAAAATACAGCAAGTTTATTTGAAACGTTCTCTATTACAACGCATTATTGATGTTTATGAGGTAGTAATAGATACCGCAGGGAGTAGTGATAAGGAAGTAAATATCAAAGCATTATCGGCAATCGAGGCAAATAGCCTAAAGGATATTTTAATAGGATTATCTTTAGAATCTTCTTTTACAGATAGCTCTATTGTACAAGCAAATAACCAGAAGGTAAAGTGGCGACATACATTAACACCTAATACATTACTGAAATTAGGGGTAACTTCCAATTATTTAAGAGGAGTAGGCCTTATTTTTGCTTTCTTAGCTACAGTGATTACAGAGTTGAATAGATTTACTACTACAAATAACAGCTTTTATCATGAAGTAATTACTTATGTAGAAACTAACTTTACTTCTGTAAATGCAATTGTATTAATTCTATTTATTGCCTTCATTTTTACAATTATATTGGGTTTTATTATTTCTACCGTAGAGGTTTTTATAAAATACTTTAATTTGACTTTGGTACAAACGGAAACAAGTATGGAAGTAGAAATGGGATTAAAAACCAATACAAAAACAATATTGAAGCCAAGACGTGTTCAGATGCTAATATTTAGTGTAACCCCTATCCATAAGTACTTTAATTTACATAAGGTCAGGGTTGTTTTAGCAGGAAGCTCAGATCAATTTAAGCAACAAAAAAATAATTTAACAATTCCAGGTTTACCTATAGATAAACTAGCTAAAATAAAAGCTTTTTTATATAAAAAAGATACAGAAACAACCGATGTAAGAATAAAACCCCATCGGATATTAATATTTAGAAATATATTAATGGCATCGATTCCTCTATTAATATTTGTAGTGTTTGTTTATCTATTTTTGGGATGGTCTTGGCCGTTTATAATACCTTTTATTTTACTATACGGAATAGTAATGTACTTTTTTGTAAAAAAATATTATCAAGGCTTAGAATTGAAAATAACAGAAAGTTTTATAATCAAAAAACAAGGGGTTTGGCAGCAAAAGCTTAAAATAATAGAGGCTTATAAATTACAATCTATAAGTATTAAGCAGGCCATTTGGCTAAAAAAACGAGGTTTATATAGGGTTACTTTTCATACCGCAGGAGGAGATTTATCTTTTCCGTTAGTGCCTCAAAAAGCTTTAACTTCTATTAATAAAATACTTTATAAAATAGAAACCTCTCATAAGGTTTGGATGTAAAACAAAAAACTCGCTGTTATTATTAGCGAGTTTTTTGTTTTTATGATAAAAAGCGTATTATCTTAACTTAGGAAAATCTGTAGGATTTACCTCATTAAAAATCTCATATACTTTTTCAAAAATATCTTCGGCAGAAGGTTTAGAGAAATAATCTCCATCGGTACCGTATGCAGGGCGGTGCGCTTTTGCGGTTAAACATGCTGGTTTGCTATCTAAATAACGATAAGCGTTTTGCTTGTCTAATATTTCTGATAAGATATATGAAGAAGCTCCGCCTGGTACATCTTCATCTATTACAAGTAAACGGTTTGTTTTTTGTATACTCTTTGTAATGTCTTGGTGGATATCGAATGGTAATAAAGATTGTACATCGATAACTTCTGCATTAATACCTACTTCCATTAATTCTTTTGCCGCTTCTTCTACAATACGTAGGGTAGAGCCGTAAGAAACAAGTGTGATGTCGTTTCCTTCTCGTATGGTTTCTGTAACACCAATAGGCGTTTTAAATTCACCTAAGTTGGTAGGTAGTTTTTCTTTTAAGCGGTATCCGTTTAAGCATTCTACAACCAATGCTGGCTCGTCACTTTCTAATAAGGTATTGTAAAAGCCTGCGGCTTTGGTCATGTTACGAGGTACCAAAACATGCATACCTCTTATTAGATGGATGATTCCGCCCATAGGTGAACCACTATGCCATATACCTTCTAGACGGTGACCACGTGTACGTACAATAAGTGGTGCTTTTTGTTTTCCTTTGGTACGGTAGTGTAATGTGGCTAAATCATCGCTCATAATTTGCAATGCATACAAAATATAATCAAGGTACTGAATTTCGGCTATTGGGCGTAATCCTCGCATGGCCATTCCTATTCCTTGTCCAAGAATAGTAGCTTCTCGTATACCTGTGTCAGCAACACGAAGTTCTCCGTACTTGGCTTGCATGCCTTCTAAACCTTGGTTTACATCTCCAATATTCCCTGTGTCTTCTCCAAAAATTAAGCTTTCTGGGTATTTTTCAAAAATCTTATCAAAATTATCTCTTAATACAATACGTGCGTCTACTTCTTCGGTATTTTCATCATAAGTAGGTAATACCTCTTCTACCTGATAGGCAGACCATTTGCTTTGGCTATACAGGTGGCTGCTGTAGTCGGGTTGGTTTTCTTCGAAGTAGTTGGTTATCCAATTTAATACATTGGTTTTGGCTTCTGTATTTTCGTGGCGTACATAACGCAATGCTTTGCGAGCAGTGCGTAACACTTCATGTTTTTGTACGGTTTGGATAGCGGTAAGCTCTTCGAGTAGTGGAGTAATAAAGTTTTTATTGCTGCTGCTTTCTGCAAGTTTGCTAAGTAAAGCAATTGCTTCTTTTTGTGCTTTTTTCGGTGCTTGATTTACGGCTTTCCAAGCTTCTTTTTTACCGTTGCTTACTTCTTTTTTTGCAGCTTTTTCAATCTCGCTTAATTCCTCTTCTGTAGCTATATTGTTTGTAAGTATCCAGGTACGCATTTGTGCATTACAATCGTATTCTTTTTCCCAAGCTAAGCGATCTTTGGATTTGTATCTTTCGTGAGACCCAGAGGTTGAGTGCCCCTGCGGTTGTGTAAGCTCGGTAACATGTATAAGTACTGGTACGTGCTCTTCGCGAGAAATTTTACTTGCTTTTTGGTAAGCTTCTATAAGTTCGGCATAGTCCCAACCTTTTACTACTAGAATTTCATATCCGTTATTTTCTTTATCACGTTGGAAACCTTTTACGATTTCAGAAATGTTTTCTTTAGTAGTTTGGTATTTAGCAGGAACCGAAATTCCGTATTTATCATCCCAAACGCTAATTACCATAGGTACTTGCATTACACCAGCGGCATTTAGGGTTTCCCAAAATAAACCTTCGCTAGTACTAGCGTTACCAATAGTACCCCATGCAATCTCGTTTCCTTCGATAGAGAAGTGCTCTGCATTTGTGATATCTTTTACGTTTCTGTATATTTTAGAAGCCTGTGCAAGCCCTAATAAACGTGGCATTTGTCCTGCTGTAGGAGAGATGTCTGCACTGGAGTTTGGTTGGTCTGTAAGTTTTTTCCAACTGCCGTCTTCATGTAAACTATGTGTGCCAAAATGCCCACCCATTTGTCTACCAGCAGCCATAGGCTCGTCCTCAATATTTGTATTTGCATAAAGCCCTGCAAAAAACTCTTGTGGTGTTAACAGGCCTAAGGCCATCATAAAAGTTTGGTCTCTGTAATACCCTGAGCGAAAATCTCCGTTTTTAAAGGCTTTTGCCATGGCAAGTTGAGGCACTTCTTTCCCGTCGCCAAAAATTCCGAATTTAGCTTTTCCTGTAAGTACTTCTCTTCTTCCAAGTAAACTACATTCTCTACTAACTACGGCTAATTTATAATCTTCTAAGATTTGTTTTTGAAACTCTTCGAAAGAAATATCTTTATTTTTTAATAAGGTATCTTGCATGGTTATTAACTTTTTATGATGCTTGCGAAGATAATAAAAAAGAGTATAAATGTCAATCGATTTTTGCAGATAATATACCTATATGTTTATATGTTGAATATTTTTTAATAAAAACGGCTTTTTGGAAATAAATGTATAAAAAATGTTATTTTTTCCTTGAAGTAAAGCGGCTTAATACCATTTTCTGGTGAATAATTTAATGAGTGTATTAAAATCTAACGAAATAATAAAACGTATTTTTTGGTCGTAATTGTTTTGTTCTGGTTCCCAGCCTAAGGATGAATATAGCGGGAGGTAGATTTCAAAATAATCTTGTACTAAGTTTAAACGAATTCCAGAGTCGTATAGAAATTCTGCTTTTTGTGTTCTGTTTTTTACGATGCCAACATCGGCATATAGCATAATCCAATTCCAAAGGGTAAAACTGGTGTTTGCCGTTAGCATATATTGGTTTGCAAATGCGGGTTCGAGTTTAGATTTAAAACCACCTTCGGCAGCGATATACTGCTGACTAAATAATCCGCTACTTTCACTTCTTCCGTAATAATTATAATCAAACATATAATCTGAAGGACGATCTAATGCAAAGCTAAAATAGTTGGAGTTTGTACTTTCATTAAACAAAAAAGCGCCAGCAAATAAGCGGAGTTCTATTTGCCTGTTGTTAAGAAAAAGTTTTCGCCATTTGGCAGTTGCAGAAATTTTGCTAAACTTTTTAGCAACTTGATAATCTAATGTGGTCGCAAAATAGTTAATAAAGTTTCGGTTGCTATAAGTGTATTGAATGTTTGCAATGCTATAATCAGGTTCTTCTGTAGGGTTTAATATACTCCCGTCTCTAAGCACATTTACACTTCTTAGACTAAGTATTTGGCGTTTGTTGTTGCGTAAATCGGGTTCTCTGAAATAAATGTTTAAATACGGGGAAAACCGGTAATAAAATAAATTTTTAGCATAGGAGTTTCGTGTGCCACTAAAACCATAAGTTACCTGGTATATTGGCTGTTCTTGGTATTGGTGGGTGTTGCTTAGGGTTGCCGAACCTACCAAGGCATTACTTCGTAAACCGTATTTGGGAGAGATTTTATAATTAAAGGTTTTTCTTAAAAAACTTCGGTTAGATAACCTAGGTCCAAGGCTTAACCCGTCGTATAAATTGTAGGAAAACTCGGGCATAAGAAAACTTTGCTGATACCGTGGGTCTTCGATATCTTTAAGGAGGCGTATTTGTGGAGGTCTATTAAATATACCTGTAACTTTTTTGTAATTGTTCCGCTGATTAAATTCGGGTAAAATTCCTTCGTAGTTTACCGCTATACGTGTTACGTTTTTTTTAGGGATTTTTGCCGTATAGTTTCCGTTTTGTGGACTAACCCATGTTTTATAGACAATCTTATTTTTTGATAAGCCATAAACAGGAACTGGAATTTGATTAGAAGATTTGTTTTTGATATGAACAATCAACGAGTCGGTTTCTTTTTCTACCGCCTGAATTTTAAAATCTATTTTTTTGCTGCTATTTATATAATCGTTTTTAAACCAATTGATGTTTTTGTTGCTATATTTTTGTAAACTTTCGTAAAAATCATCTGCGGTTACTTCGCTTAATTGATAGGTGTTAAAAAAATACTTGATGGCATTAGGAATTTTATTTTCTTTTAAATAATCGTCTAATACCTCCAAACCAACCCCAGCTTTAAAAGGGATGGCTATGTTTTTATTAAACTTTAGAAGGGAGTCGGTTTGGCTATTTACAGGTTGGTCTAAATTCATCCGAGCCATATTGAGGTATAAAAAGGCATAGCGGTAATTAAAATTTACATCGGCAAGATGAAACCAGCGTACGCCTATAATGCTAGATAAATTACCCAGCAGCTTCATGTCTTTATAGTACGTATTTACATAATCTATCATTAATTTTGTGGTGATAGCGTCGTAAACCCATTTTTCTGTCCGAGGATTAAGCGTTAAGGAATTTGCAAGATACTGCCGTGTAATGCTTTTAAGCATTTTAATCTCGTATTGAAACCCATCGGGAAAGGGTTGTATAAATTTAGGAAGTTGATTAAGTCCATATACAGGATTATTTAAATAATCTTCTTGTGTAAGCAACATTTTATCTTGGGGGAAATTCCCTAAATGCTGCTGAAGGTAATCTGCAATTCGGTTAATAATGATGCTTTGCATGCCTTCTTGCATTGTATTATTATCGATATTGCTAATTAAGGTAAAGTAACGTGTGTTGAAACTTTTAAACTCAGCTTCTTTTAGCAGGTATAGCTTTGTGTTAAGAAGCTTATGTCCTGTTAAGGTAATTTGCGTATCTTCTATTTGTTGGTGTAGCGATGAAAATACCGAATAGTTTTTAGGAAGTAATAAATTTAAGGAGAGGTTAAATTTATTAAAATACATATCGTCTAAATTTTTATGGCTGTAGGTTTGCCAAGAATTTTTATAGACGCTAGGGGTTATAAGCCAGTAATTAAGCTTATAGCCTTTATCATCATAACCAAAACGTGTAAAACTACTGCTAGGAATTTTTACGGTATAAACAAGCGATAGCTTAAGGCTTTGTTGTGGTAATAAGACTTTATTGAGTTTAACTCTAATAATATCGGGTTGGTTTTCTGGGCGCTCCCAAATTAGATTTTCTTCATTATTGGTAAGTTTAAGCAATAAGGTACTTCCTCGTTCTTCTTCGTTAGCGTAATAGAATTTACGTTCGTAATCTTCGGTAAATTTTTTTCCTAAAGGGGTAAGCTTATGGCTAAAAGCATTTGCCCAATCGTTTAGGAAAATTTCGGTTAATGTTTTGGTAGAAGTGTTTGTATATTCAATCTCCTGGGTAATGCTCAAGCTATTGGCTTCCTCAAGTAATTCTACCGAAGCGGTGATAGTGGTGTTTTGAGCAAAGCTTATGGCAATACATAGAAATAAAAATAAAAGACAACTATAAAGCTTCAAGCGAATGGAGATTAAATGGTTTTTATATAAATAAAGAAAGAAATTCAACTACTTGAAAATATAAGCAGTTGAATTTTACATATTTTTGAGGTGTGAAATCCTTAGAAATTAGGACTTAAATTATATTTAGTGTAGAAGTTATCTAATATTTCAAGAACTTCTTCTGGCGTGTCTACCAATTGTATTAAATCTAAATCTTCTGGGCTAATGTTGCTAAACTTATCTAAGAGCACATTTTTTACCCATTCAAACAACCCTCCCCAAAATTCGGTACCTACTAGAATAATAGGAAATTTATCTATTTTATGAGTTTGTATAAGTGTAATTGCTTCAAAAAGTTCGTCTAACGTACCAAAGCCTCCTGGCATTACTACAAAGCCTTGTGAGTATTTTACAAACATTACTTTACGAACAAAAAAGTAATCGAAATTTAAATTTTTGTCATGGTCTATGTATTTATTATCGAATTGCTCGAAAGGTAAATCGATGTTTAAACCTACCGATGTTCCTCCTGCAATATTGGCGCCTTTATTTCCTGCTTCCATAATTCCAGGACCACCACCGGTAATTACACCGTAACCATGATCTACAATTTTTTCTGCTACCTCACAGGCTATTTGGTAATATTTATCTTCGGGTTTTGTTCTGGCAGAACCAAATATAGATACACAAGGACCTATTTGGCTCATACGTTCGTAACCATGAACAAATTCTCCCATAATTTTAAAAAGTGCCCAGCTATCGTTAGTTTTTATTTCATTCCAGGCTTTTGAATGTTTTTGTTTAAAGCTCATATTGTTTTTTCTTTACTCTATAATAGGTTAATTTAATTCTTTACGAAGAAATTTAGCGGTATAACTTTTCTTCTTTTTTATAATTTCTTCTGGTGTTCCTTTAGCAATAACCTCGCCACCTTTTTCGCCACCTTCATACCCAATATCAATAATGTAGTCGGCAAGTTTTATAACATCCATATTATGCTCGATGATAAGTACGGTGTTGCCTTTATCGGTTAAGGTATTTAATACATTCATTAGTACGTTGATATCTTCAAAATGTAAACCTGTAGTAGGTTCATCTAGAATATAAAATGTATTTCCTGTATCGCGTTTAGAAAGTTCGGTAGCTAATTTTATGCGTTGCGCCTCTCCACCAGAAAGGGTTGTGCTTTGTTGCCCTAGCGTGATATAGCCTAAGCCAACATCGGCTAAGGTTTTCAATTTACGATATATTTTTGGAATATGTTCAAAAAATTGGGTGGCTTCTGTAATGGTCATTTCCAAAACATCACTTATCGATTTTCCTTTATACCTAATCTCTAGGGTTTCTCTGTTAAAGCGTTTTCCTTGGCAGGTTTCACAATCTACATAAACATCTGGCAGAAAATTCATTTCGATTACACGTAATCCAGCACCTTTACAGGTTTCACAACGTCCGCCTTTTACATTAAAACTAAAACGACCAGGTTTATAACCGCGTATCATGGCTTCTGGGGTTTTTGTAAAAAGATTTCTAATTTCAGAAAACACGCCAGTATATGTAGCGGGATTAGACCTTGGTGTACGCCCAATGGGGGTTTGATTGATATCGATTACTTTATCGATATGTTCTAAGCCTTTAATTTTTTTGTAGGGTTTAGGCTCTTTTACGCCATTAAAGTAATGAGCGTTCATGATAGGGTAGAGGGTCTCGTTAATAAGGGTAGATTTTCCGCTTCCTGAAACCCCTGTAACCAAAATCATTTTTCCTAAAGGCAATTTGACCGAAACATTTTTTAGGTTATTTCCTGTAGCTCCGGTTAATTCAATATAATTTCCATTTCCTTCTCGGCGTTTTTTAGGAATTTCAATTTTCTTTTTTCCGTTAAGGTATTGGGCGGTAAGTGTGTTGTGTTTTAAAATTTCTTTGGGAGTGCCTTGGCTAATAATTTCGCCACCGTATTTTCCTGCAAAAGGACCTATGTCTATCACATAATCGGCACGTTCAATCATGTCTTTATCATGCTCTACAACAATGACGGAATTACCTATTTGCTTTAGTGCTGCTAACGAATTGATTAACTTCTCATTATCTCGTTGATGTAAACCAATGCTAGGCTCGTCTAATATATAAAGTACGCCGACCAATTGCGAACCAATTTGTGTTGCTAAGCGAATGCGTTGTGCTTCGCCTCCTGATAGGCTTTTAGAACTTCTATTAAGCGATAAGTAAGTAAGGCCAACATCTACTAAAAATTGTAAGCGGGTAGAAATTTCTTTTACAATTTCTTCGGCTATTTTTAGTTGATTTTTGGTAAGTTCATTAGGGAGGTTTTTAAACCATAAACTTAGGCTTGCGATATCTTTTTCAGCTAACTGAGCAATGTTTTTATCATTTATTTTAAAGTAAAGTGCCTCTTGTTGTAATCTTGAACCATTGCAAGTTGGGCAGTTTACTTTATTCATGTACTTTTTTGCCCATCGGCGTAAGCTAGAGGAATCGGACTGTTGGTAAGTGTTTTCGATAAAAGGTACAATGCCTTCAAAATCTATCTTAAAATTACGGGTTATACCAACTTCTGCAGAGGTTTGCTTAAAGGTTTCTTTTCCTCCGTATAAAATCATTTCAAGCGCTTCTTCTGGGATGCTATTTATCGCATCGGTAAGTTTGAAATCGAAGCGTTTTGCGATGAGTTCTAATTGTTTGAAAAACCAATTTTTTTTGTATTCCCCTTGCGGGTCAATTCCTCCGTTTTTTATAGATTTTTTTGGGTTAGGAATAATTTTATCGATAACCGCTTTTTGCAAGCTTCCTATTCCGTTACAAGTAGGGCAAGCTCCTTTGGGCGAGTTGAACGAAAAATTATTAGGCTCGGGTACGGGGTAAGAAATCCCAGTTGAAGGGCACATTAAATCTCTACTAAAATAACGAAGCTTTTCTTCCTTATGAGGAATAAGCATCATGATATTATCACCTTGGTTTAAAGCTGTTTTTATACTTTGGTTAAGGCGTGCGTTTGTGGCTTTGTTATCTTCTACAAGTAGTCTGTCTATTACAACTTCAATATCATGTGTTTTATATCGGTCAAGCTTCATTCCTTTTTCAATATCTAGAATTTCACCATCTACACGTACTTTAAGGAATCCTTTTTTAGCAATTTGTTCAAATAGTTCGCGGTAATGCCCTTTTCTTGCTCGTATGATAGGAGCAAGGATATTGATGCGTTTACCGAGGTAATCTTTCTTGATAAGCTCTTGGATTTGCTCATCAGAGTAACTTACCATTTTTTCTCCTGTTTTATAGCTATACGCATCGCCAGCTCTAGCAAATAGCAAGCGCATAAAATCGTAAATCTCGGTAATGGTACCTACGGTACTTCTTGGGTTTTTACTGGTGGTTTTTTGTTCGATGGCTATTACGGGAGATAGTCCTTCTATTTTATCTACATCGGGACGTTCTAGACCGCCTAAAAATTGACGAGCATAAGCAGAAAAAGTTTCGATATACCTGCGTTGACCTTCGGCATAAATGGTATCGAAGGCCAAGGATGATTTCCCAGAACCAGATAACCCGGTTATAACAACCAGTTTATCTCTTGGTATTTTTATGTCTATATTTTTTAGGTTGTGCTCTCGGGCACCTATTACCTCTATATATTCGTTTGTGTTTTTCATGGTCGTATTCCAAGCGGCTAATTTACTAAATATCGTATTGATAATACACAAATCTGTGTTCTTCCTGCTTCCTCATTATTTCAAAAAAACGGCAATGTGTATTTTTTCTTAAGAAAAAGTTATCAAAATATTTTATAAATCAAGTTTTCATTTCTATGTTTGCAATATTAATTTAGATTGAATAAAAATAAGAACATGAGAAAAATTACATTTTTATTAATGGGTTTTATTACCGCTACAAGTTTTGCCCAAACCTTTACAGAAGTAACAGGAGCGATGACCAAGAATTTTTATTTTTCGGGGAGCGATGTTGGAGATTTTGATGGCGATGGCGATTTAGATTTAATAATTTGCGGAGCAACAGATACTTCGGGAAATGAAAGTCCTGATACTTCTACTTGTGTTTTGTATGAAAATGTAAATGGGAGTTTCCAAGAAAATACAGCATACAATTTAAGTTATAGCATACATTTAGGCGATGTGAAATTTATAGATATTAATCAGGACGGGTTACTAGATTTAACCCTTACAGGATTAAGTTATGCAAATATTGTAGATTATCAGCACTATACCTATTTAAATACCGGTAGTGGTTACCAATTATTAGAGACCTTGCCAGGTAAAATATATGGGTCTGTAGTTGTAACAGATTTTGATCATAATGGTTTACAGGATTATGTGCTAAACGGAACTCGTTATGATAATGAATTACAAGGTTTTGTAAATAAGGCTGAGCTATATAAAAACAAATCAACTGGTTTTGAGCGTTCATTGTTAGTAGAAGGCTCTAGCATGGGAAGCATTCAAATTGCCGATTTTAATAACGATATGGAGATGGATGTATTAATTATGGGCTATGATACCGATTATGCTCCATTTTTTAAATTCTATTTGAATAACGGACAAGGAAGCTTAACAGAACATATAGTTTTTGATGGTTATTCTAGTGGAACCATGGCTGTGGCAGATTTTAATGCCGATGGGTATTTAGATTTTGTTCTTCATGGGTATGATGTAAATCACGATTTGCACTTAAAAGTATTTTTTAATAACCAAGATGAAACCTTTACAGAAGTAGCTATTCCTAATGAAGGATTAACAATAGCTAGTGGATCAAAATCAATCACTACAGGAGATTTAAATCATGATGGGTATTCAGATTTTATTTTAGCAGGTTCAGACGATAATTATGATGATAAAGTAAAAATATTCACTTATAATCCAGCTACAGGAGCGTTTGATAAACATATAAATCCGAGCGGAATTTTAGATGTAGGAGGACCTTCTAATGTTCAGTTATTTGATTATAATGCAGACAATAAATTAGACCTATTAATCTCAGGATTTACTTATGTAAATGATGATTATTTAACCCTAACAAGTTTGTATGAAAATGCCGATACCACAACCACCAATCAAGCACCTAATGCACCAAGCAATTTGCATGCAGAAACTACAGGAAACAGAATAGATTTTAGCTGGGATTTAGCTACCGATGATAAAACCCCAAGCGAAGCACTTCAGTACGAAATTAAGGTAGGAACAACTGATGGAGGTGCCGAGTTAGCACAATATGTAGTAACAACGCCGTTTTGGTACTTAACTTTCGATGAGTTGCCAGAAGACATCTACTGGACGGTAAGAAGCATCGATGCTTCACATGCAAAATCAGGTTTTGCACCAACTTCAGGCGTATTAAGCACTACCAACTATACAAAAACACCAGCACTAGCTATATACCCAAACCCAACCCGAGCACATTTTTATGTAACCGAAGCAGCCCAACGCATAAGCATATATACTACCTCAGGACAATTAGTGCAAAGCTTAGAAAATGTGTATGAAAATACGCCTATAAATACTTCGGCATTAACCACAGGCGTATATATTGTACAGATAAAAACATTAACCAACAAAACACAAACTAAAAAAATAATCATACAAAGGTAACTCTCTCTAACCAGTCTGTTATGTTTTTTTTAGTGGTAAGGGCTGTCCGAAAGGACAGCCTTTTATGGTTAAACAGATAGCGAAGTTGCTATTTGGAATAAAAAAATACAGAAATATTTTTATTCCTGTATTTATCTTAAAAAGAAACGGAGTGTATAACAATTCTTTTAACAACTGTCAATTTAGAATAATTCTATATAAGATATTGTTAAATACATAATTTTCTAGAATAGGTGTAGTCTTTTCAAGGGTTAAAAAGCTTTGTTATTATTTGTCCATTCCATTTTTTGAGTATATGTTTGTCTTTAATTTAGATTAATTAAAAATAATAAAATGAAAAGAATTACATTATTTATGGCAAGCTTTTTTACCATTACAAGCTTTGCTCAAACCTTTACAGAAGTTGTAGATGGCGTTTCTAGAGATTTTTTCTACTCTAGTAGTAGCGTTGGAGATTTTGATGGCGATGGCGATGCAGATTTGGTTATTTGCGGAGCTGTAGATCCAGAAAATAGTGGCGAATTTGCCAATACCACAATTTGTGCTGTATATGAAAATGTAAACGGAACACTGCAAGAAAATACAGACTATGCTTTAAGTAACGGAATTCATTTAGGCGATGTGAAATTTATCGATGTTAATCAGGACGGACTTTTAGATTTGGTACTTACCGGCTTAAGCTATTTAGATATTGTAAATTATAAAAACTATATCTATATAAATACAGGCAGTAGCTACCAATTACAAGAAACCATACAAGGTAAAATAATGGGTTCTATAGCCGTGGCAGACTACAACCATAATGGGTTGCAGGATTATGTTATTAACGGCTTGTATTTTGATCAAGCAGCAAATAAAGTAACAAACAAAGTAGATTTGTATACCAACGCAAATGGGACATTTACTAAATCATTTTTAGTGCCAGGCTCACAAATGGGCGATGTACAAATTGCCGATTTTAATAACGATATGGAGTTGGATGTTGCTGTAATGGGCTTTGATACAGATACAGGAAATCGTATATTAAATGTTTATATGAATGATGGACAAGGAAACTTAATTGAAAAACAAAACTTTACAGGTATTTCTGGCGGTACGATTGCTGTAGCAGACTTTAACGTCGATGGGTATTTAGATTTTGTTACACATGGAGTAGAGGGAGAAAACCTATACAGTTTAAAAGTATACCTAAACAACCAAGATGAAACCTTTACAGAAACCGAGATTCCAAACGAAGGTATAGGAGTATCTAACGGTTCTAAAAGTATTGCAGCAGGCGATTTTAACAACGATGGTTATTATGATTTTGTGCTAATGGGCGATGATGCTAACTATAATTCTGCAGTAAAAATATTCACCTATAATTCGGCTACGGGAGGTTTTGATAAGTATACAAACCCAACCGAAATTATTAACGCAGGAGGACCAAGCAGTTTAAATGTTATCGATTATAATTCAGATAATAAGTTAGATCTATTAGTATCAGGTTTTACCGATGTAAATGGGGAATACCTTACCATAACCCGATTATATGAAAATGCCGATACCACAACCACCAATCAAGCACCTAATGCACCAAGCAATTTGCATGCAGAAACTATAGGAAACAGAATAGATTTTAGCTGGGATTTAGCTACCGATGATAAAACCCCAAGCGAAGCACTTCAGTACGAAATTAAGGTAGGAACAACCGATGGAGGTGCCGAGTTAGCACAATATGTAGTAACAACGCCGTTTTGGTACTTAACTTTTGATGAGTTGCCAGAAGATATCTACTGGACGGTAAGAAGTATCGATGCTTCGCAAGCAAAATCAGGTTTTGCACCAACTTCAGGCGTATTAAGCACTACCAACTATACAAAAACACCAGCACTAGCTATATACCCAAACCCAACCCGAGCACATTTTTATGTAACCGAAGCAGCCCAACGCATAAGCATATATACTACCTCAGGACAATTAGTGCAAAGCTTAGAAAATGTGTATGAAAATACGCCTATAAATACTTCGGCATTAACCACAGGCGTATATATTGTACAGATAAAAACATTAACCAACAAAACACAAACTAAAAAATTAATCATACAAAAGTAAACCAGTTAAGCTGGTCTTTATGTTTTTTTTTTGAAGTTGAAGCCTGATGAAAGTCAGGCTTTTTTTGTTTTTTAAATTCTTTCATATAAAAAATAGCAGTATTTTTGTAATATGAAGTACGCTTTTTTCATATTAGCACTTTTAATGCTTTCTAAACCAGTATTACCATTTCTGGAATACGCGTTTAATTATGATTACATAGCCGAAGTACTTTGTATTAATAAAGATAAGCCTGAATTAGATTGTAACGGAAAATGTTATTTAATGCAGCAGCTTGCAAAATCTTCTACAGATACTGAAACAGAAAACTCTCCCGAAAGCAATCGCTCTATAAAAATAGAATTTCAGCTTTTATATTTTGAAGAATTAAAAACACCAACCATAAATTGGGCTTCTTTCACAGTAACCAAAAAAGAAGATAATTTTTATAAGAATTCTTACAAACATCTTCACACAACATCTATTTTACGTCCTCCTATTTCTTTCATTGTATAAAACAGTGTAGAAAAGATTTTTAAAACAATAAACCAAATTTAGAACTTGGTTGGCTATACCTATGTTTTTAAACGTGTATGGTTGCCATAAAAGTTAAGCAGTAGGTTTACTTATAAATCTTCTTTCTAGGCTGTTATGTTTTTTATATAAAAAGCATACTTATATAATCTATTTAATTGATAATTTTTTAAGCAATGAAAGCAATTCATTTAGTTTTACCTGCACTATTTTTTGCAGTGACTTCTTGCACCCTAGATAAAACAGATTTTGAGGAAGAAATAGCAGTAGAAATTCCCGAGAATTATAGTTTTGAAGAAGTTTTTTCTTCTCAAAAAGAAACCTATAAAATAAGCGTAGAAGCATTAAACGGAACTTTTTATAAAGGATATAATGAGGTTCGTGTAAAGCTAACAAACGTTCAGACAGAGGAATTTTTGGCAAATTCTACCATTACATTTTTTCCTGTTTTAACCGTAGCCGATAAGCAAGAATCGTGTCCGCATGCTTCTATTTTAGAATACAATTCGGATGAGCAATACTTTGAAGGTTATGTGGTGTTTACTAAGGATAGTAATGTTGGCGATTGGAATATTCAGCTCAATTTCACTATTGAAAGTGGCGATTTTCAAGTAGATAAAATTGTTTCTGTAGTACAACAACCCAACAAAAACTTAAACATGACGAGTTTTACAGGGAATGATGAACAATACTATATCATAGCTCTTATCGCTCCTCAAAAACCCAAAGTAGCCGAAAACAATTTGGTAGCGGGAATATATAAGTATGTTGGTGATGAAAGCGCTATAATTAATAACGAACCTAATGCTTTAGCATCTTCTTTTGCAGTAGTAAATAAGTACACCTTGTTATTAGACCCAAGAATGCCAGAACCCTCTATGGGAAATCATTCTTCACCTAATAATCGCGATTTAATACAAGGAGAAGATGGCTTGTATCATGGTGTTGTAAATTATACCATGACGGGTAATTGGACGTTAAATTTCATCATGCAAAATCAGAATGGAAAAATTGTAAAAGGAACCGAAGTTTCTACCGATTTTACCCCTGGTGTAGAAGGCGAAAAGAGTGAGCTTTATATAGACATTTTATTTTAATTACTTATGAAAACATTTTATTACAGCCTATTAATGTGTTTTTTAAGTAGCCCTTTTTACGCGCAAAAAACACCAATGCTATCAGATACCACCCAAGTAAATACCTTGGAGGAAATGCTGATTATTGCCAAAAAGAAAAAGATTGAAACAGAGATGAAAATGGCAGTTTCGGTAGATGAGTATTTGGCATCCTCAGATCAGATTAGCTTTATTAAACGCGGCGCTTATGCTTGGGAACCTTTGCTAAATAACATGAGTAGCGAACGCTCTAAAATTACTATAGACGGAATGCACATTTTTGGCGCTTGTACCGATAAAATGGATCCGATTACAGCTTATGTAGAAAGTAATAACTTGGCTGAAATCGATATCAAATCGGGGCAAGAAGGAAGCATGCATGGCGCTACAGTTTCTGGAAGTATAAACTTAAAACGGAAAAACACACTGTTTTCAGACTATGGAAGCGAATGGAAAGGTACTTATCAAACAGGTTATGAATTTAATAACAAACAATTCTTTAACCTTGGTAATCTATCTTTTGCTAGCGATAAATTTGTAGCCGATGCAAGTGTGGCTTACCGTAAAGCCAGCAACTATACCGATGGTAAGGATAACGAGGTTAAGCATTCGCAGTATAAAAAGTTTAATACTTCATTAGGGTTGGCCTATAAAACTAGTCCGTTATCCGCTTTGCGTTTCGATGCTATTTTTGATGTAGCAAAAGATGTAGGTTATCCTGCATTGCCTATGGATTTATGGTTGTCTAGGGCCTTAATTACATCGGTTTCTTACAAGAAATTGTTTGAAGAAGGTTTATTAAGAGTGTGGGATACCAAGCTATACTTTAATACCATAGAGCATTATATGGATGATACCACCCGACCAGAAAACCTTGTACACATGGATATGCCTGGTTGGAGCACCACTTTTGGTTTAACCTCTAAGGCAAATTTACGCAAGGAGAATCTAAGCTCAGAAATTCAGGTAAACGCATATCAGAATATTGCTATTGCAGAAATGCGAATGTATCCGCAAGACAGATCAGAACGTACTATGTTTGCCTATAGTTGGCCTTGGGTAACTACGCGTTATGCGGGAGTTTCTCTAGGTAATTCTTGGGATATATCGCCCATAAGTCAGTTAAATTTTGGAGGTTCTTTAGGGCTTAATTATAACCACTCAAAGTACATCGATTTTAATTGGATTTTTTATCCAGGAGCACCCCAAGAGAAAACAAGGTTCTTGCCTAGTATTTATACCAATTATACACTTTTTGCTAATAAATTTAATGTTACAATTGGTGGTGGTTATGGGCAAAGAGCTCCTTCGGTTTCAGAAGCTTATGGGTATTATATCTATAACAGCTTTGATCGTTATGATTATGTAGGCAACCCTAATTTAAAGAATGAAACTTCATACGAGCTTAATGCAAGCGCAGGTTTTAAGACTGAAAATCTTAACCTAAGTGCCAAAGTAAATTACTTTTATATAAAAGATTATATTATCGGTGAGATACTAAGCTTAGGAAGCCCTATGAATTATCAATCTGTGGGCGTTAAAGGCTATACCGCTTTAAGCTATGCCGAGATAGTAAATTTTTCTTTAAATGGAAGCTATAAAATCACCCCAAATTTACAATGGAAAGGAAACTTAACTTATGTAAGAGGGAAAGATGATAAAGGCGGTAACCTACCTTTTATTCGTCCGTTGAGTTATCAAACAGCCTTCGTATATAATTATAAAAAACTAAGTGTACAAACCTCGTTAAACGGAGATCTGGAGCAAGTTGATTATAGTCCTAAATATGGAGAAGATAATACCCCAGCGTATAAGATATGGAACCTTTCTGCCAATTATGCTTTTTATATAAAAAACAACAAGTTTATTTTCCAAATTGGAGCAGAGAATGTTTTAAACGAGTATTATAGCACCTATGCCGATTGGGGAAATATTCCGAGAATGGGGCGTAATGTATTTACGTCTTTAAAAATCGATTTTTAAATCAAAAAAACAATTAGTATTACCTTTTAAATTTATTAAAAATGAAAAACATTAAAAAATATATTTTATTAACACTTACCGTATTAGCCATTGTTTCATGTAGTGATGATGATAGTGCACCTGTTGCAAATAATGTAACCTTAAGCTTTACAAACACGTTTAACGATACACCTATTGTTTTGGGTGATGCTACCGCTACAGAGGCTACAGAAAATACATCGGCAGCAGGACAAGTACATCATTTTGCCGAGTTAAAATATGTAATTAGTAACATTAGGTTAATTGAGACCGATGGAAGCGAAATTCCTTACCATATCAATAATTTAGATAAAGGCGCTACTGTAATAAACCAAGCTAAACCACAAAGCCTAAATTATGTGCTAAGTGATATTCCTACAGGAGATTACAAGCAAATTAAATTTGGTTTAGGTGTAAGAAGCGACCTTAATGTATTAGACGAAACTAAATTTCCTAACTTCTATGCAGCAGCAGGTGAAAACGATACCGAAATGATGTGGGAATGGGGAACAGGTTACCGTTTTACCAAAATAGAAGGTTTTTACGATGCAGATCATAAAGAAATGTCTATCCATACCGGAAGCACCATAGATGACGATGAAGAAGGCAATTTTATTCAAGGGGTTGATGCTTATAGAGACATTACGCTAGACCTTACCGAAAACGCTATTGTTGGAAGTAAAGCTCCTAAAATTAACATCAAGGCAGATTTTAATAACTTATTGAGCGGAAAAAGCAATACCATAACATTAACTTCTGGTAGCGGAATGAATGATAACGCTACTCCAAACGTACATACAGCTGTACAAATGATGAAGTTTGTAGATAACCTTGGCGGAAATGGGCAAAGCGATACTAAAGGCATGTTCTCTATTCAAGGTGTAGAAAACTAATCATGTTAACTCAAGCCGTTTTGAAACTTTAAAGCGGCTTGAGTTAAATTTAAAAAATGATAGTGATGAGAAATATATTTTATTTATTTATTGGTGTATTGTTTTTTAGCGCATGTAGTAATGATGATTATGAAAAAATACTGCCTAAAAATCCAGCATTAGCCGTACAAATACCCGAAAATTTCCCAGCGGTAAATGCTGCCTATTATACCAACACACCAACAGAATTTGGGGTAGCATTAGGAGAAAAACTATTTAACGATAAACGTTTTAGTACAGATAATAGCATTTCTTGTGCTAGTTGCCATATACAAAGTCATGCTTTTGCCGATGATAAACCTCGTGCAATAGGCGTAGCGAATAGAGAAGGAATAAGAAATACCCCACCAATACAAAATTTAGCTTTTATGAAATTCTATAATTGGGATGGGAGTAAACTTCAGTTAGAAAAACAAGCGATAGTTCCTATTATAACACATGAAGAGATGGATTCTTCATTATCTCAAGTAATAGCCAAAATTAGTAAAGATGAGGATTATACAGCGCTATTTATTAAAGCGTTTGGCGATGAAGAAATAACTTCAGACAGAATTTATAAGAGCATAGCGCAATACGAATACACCTTGATTTCAGCCAACAGTAAATACGATAAAGTAGTTCGGGATAAAACAGAAACATTTACCGAAACAGAGCAGCAAGGTTATGAAGTTTTTCAACAGAAATGTGCCAGTTGTCATGCTACGGCCTTATTTACCGACCAAAGTTTTAGAAACATAGGTTTCCCGCTAAATACAAACACAAACGAGACAGGAAGAGCAAGAGTTACAGGAAACCTGGAGGATTATATGAGTTTTCGTGTGCCGAGTTTAAGAAACATAGCTTATACAGCTCCTTACGGAAGTTTTGGGCAGTTTAACACCTTAAAAGAAGTGTTGGATTATTTTGATGAAGGTGTTTTAGAGGCCGATAATTTAGACCCTATTTTTAAAGAAAATAACAACAGTATTCCGCTTACCGAGCAAGAAAAAGAACAACTTATTGCTTTTATGCATACTTTGAGTGATGCTAAATTTGTATCTGGAAAATAAGTTTAGGTTTCGGTTTATAATTTAAGGAGCTCTGTTTGGGTATAGGTTTTTAGCTCATCAAAAAACAATTTAAATTCATCTTCAAACAAGGTGTAATTTTCTTCTAAGGTTTTTACGGCATTTTGCAGGGAAATCTCTCTTTTTATGCGTTTGCTCATTTGCGATAAAATATAATGTAAACCTTCTAGAGAAGCATAACAGGTTAACCAATTTTCTTTTACCATAATAGGGTATAGGTTTTTAATTCTATCAGGAAGAATTTCAAAATTAGTTTTTAAAAGTTGATAAAAATCGGCAGCATAAACACCTAAACTCTTATCATGATAAATTTCCCAGTTTTTAGCCAGAAAATGGTCGAAAACCACATCGATAATCACCATATTATAATGCCTAAATTCATCAAAAAAACGATGAGCACTTTGATAAACCAGCTTATGTGTATCGGTAAAACTATCTATTTTTCGGTGTAAAATAATACCGGTTTGGATTTCGGGAGGGTAGGCTAAGTAACTTTTTCCTTTAATGCCGTCAGCTATAAAGTTTCCTATCTGAATATTTGTATTAGTACCTGAAAGGTAGATGTGTGCAAGGTAATTCATGCGCATAAAAATACTATAAATAAATTAACAAGCTTTATTTTTAGCATTTTAATTGCCATTTTGTAACGATATCTCGTACTTTAGCAGAACACTAATCTTAAACTATTAAAAGCAGAAAACATTTATGACATTAATAAAATCTATTTCAGGATTTCGCGGAACCATAGGAGGAAGAACAGACGATAACCTAACCCCCGTAGATGCGGTAAAATTTGCAGCCGCTTATGGTACTTGGGTAAAACAACAATTGCCTAAAGAAAACTATAGAATTGTAGTTGGGAGAGATGCTCGAATTTCGGGCGAGATGATACAAGAATTAGTAATGAATACGCTTGTAGGCTTAGGAATTCAGGTAATCGATTTAGGGCTATCTACCACACCAACAGTAGAAGTTGCTGTGCCTATGGAGCATGCCGATGGCGGAATTATTCTTACCGCTAGCCATAACCCTAAACAATGGAATGCCTTAAAATTGCTAAATAATAAAGGAGAGTTTATTAATGCAGAAGAAGGAGCTAGAGTTTTAGAAATTGCCGAAAAACAAGATTTTATATTTGCTGAGGTAGATGATTTAGGGAAAATCACTAAAAACGATGCTTATATCGATATGCATATCGATGAGATTTTAGACTTAGAATTGGTAAATACCGAGGCCATCAAAAAAGCTAAATTTAGCGTAGTAGTCGATGCAGTAAATTCTACAGGAGGTATAGCCATCCCATTATTGTTAGAACGATTAGGCGTAGAAACTATAAAATTATATTGTGAGCCTACGGGAGAATTTCCACACAACCCAGAACCTTTAAAAGAACACTTAACCGATATTTGTAAAAAAGTACTTCAAGAAAAAGCCAATTTAGGCGTAGTGGTAGATCCAGATGTAGACAGGCTTGCCATTATAGATGAGAACGGACAAATGTTTGGAGAAGAATATACCTTAGTTGCCGTAGCAGATTATATCTTAGGACATAAAAAAGGAAATACGGTAAGCAACTTATCATCATCAAGAGCTTTACGAGATGTTACCGAAAAGCATGGAGGAACTTACAGCGCAAGTGCAGTAGGAGAGGTAAATGTGGTAAAATTAATGAAAGATACTCAAGCCGTAATAGGAGGAGAAGGAAATGGCGGAATTATTTATCCAGAGTTGCACTATGGTCGAGATAGTTTGGTAGGGATTGCCCTGTTTTTATCTTTACTAGCAGAGCGCTCCATCAGTGTTTCTGAGTTAAGAAAAACCTACCCTGCATATTATATGGCAAAAAACAAAATCCAGTTAACACCAAGCTTAGATGTAGATACTATTTTGGCTACCATAGCACAGCGTTACCAAAAGGAAGAAATTTCTACCGTAGATGGGGTAAAAATAGATTTTCCAGAAAATTGGGTGCATTTACGAAAATCGAATACAGAACCTATTATCAGAATTTATACCGAAGCAAAAACTCAAGAAACTGCCGATATTCTAGCCGAAAAATTTATAGCAGAAATTAAAGAAATTGCAGGCATATAATTACTTGGCGTGTTTCCAGCGTTTATGACTCCATAAATAATATTCGGGTTGCTTGATAATTTGTTTTTCGAGCAACTCGAAATATTTATCGGTAATTTTATAATCCTCAAAATCTTTAGGATTATCAGTAATAGGGATAAACGTGGCTTGGTAGTAACCGCGTTTTACTTTTTCTATTTGTAAATAAGTAATGGCATAATCTAAGCGTTTAGCAATTACTTCGCTGCCTATAAAAACAGGTACTTCTCTTCCTAAAAAGTTTCGCCAATATTTTGTATTTCCCCCTTTTGGCGCTTGGTCGGCTATCATGCCGTAACTCGCTAAAACTTTATCTTGCTTATCTTTAAACATTTGTTTGTGTACTGTTTTAGTATCGAGCATGGTGGTATTTTGTCGACTTCTTATTTTTCGAATAAGCTTATCAAAATAAGGGTTTTTTATACGTTTATAAATTCCATAACCTTTATAGTGTAACCCATAATAATGCAATGCTGTAACCCATTCGTAACTCGCATAATGCCCCATCATAACAACATGGCTTTTATTTAAGGTTTGTAAACGAGTTAGCTCTTCTGGATTGGTAATTACAAATCGTTTTTTTAATTCATCATCAGTGATGGTTAAGCTCTTAATCATCTCCAAAAACAAGTCGCAAAAATGCAAGTGAAACTTGGTTTTAATTTCCTTTATTTCTTGTTTAGATTTGTTAGGGAAAGCATGAGTTAAGTTGCTGGTAATTACTTTTCGGCGGTAGCCTATTAGGTTAAAAACAATAAAACTAACAGCGGTAGCTACTAGGTAAATTCCTTTAAAAGGAAGTTTGGAAATAAACCATAATAAAGGGTAGGAAATAATATAGATAAACCGCTGCATAAATCGTTCAAGTATTTAGCCTCCAAAGATACAGTATATTTTTAAAAAATTACACTAATCGGTTTTCATCTAAGGCGGTTTATTTATCTTTACCCAAATAAGATTTACAATATGAATATGATAACCTTAACCATTATAGCCATCAATGTTATTCTTTCTATAAAGGGTTTTAATGATGCTGTTTTTTTCGAAAAATATAAATTTAATATCGGGGCTATACAACGAGGAGAAAAAATAAGACTATTAACTTCGGGGTTTTTGCATGTAGATGTTTCTCACTTGTTTTTAAACATGCTAACCTTATACTTTTTTGCCGATGTTGTTATTCATTATTTAGGGAATATAGGCTTTGTTTTGGTATATTTAGGAAGTTTGATTTTAGGAAATTTAGTTTCGTTATTTTTCCATAAAAAAGAATATTATTACAGTGCGGTAGGGGCAAGCGGTGCGGTAATGGGAGTTTTGTATGCTTCTATTTTATTGCAACCCGATATGATGTTAGGACTCTTTTTTTTAATTCCTATTCCTGCTTATATTTTTGGAATTGGTTACCTGCTTTATTCTATATACGGAATGAAAAATAGGATGGATAATATTGGTCATGATGCCCATTTTGGTGGTGCAATGGGCGGATATTTTATTACGCTTATAATAAACCCGTGGGTAATTACACAACATACATTAATGACTATTTTATTAGTAATTCCTATAATAATCTTGTTTGTTTTACAACGAAAAGGTAAACTTTAAAAGGTTTGGTATCATTATTGTTTTAAGCTACGTATAAATTAATAAACATTATATTCTATGAAAAAATTAGTTATTGCATTAACCTTAATTACTAGTGGTTTATCTGCACAAAACCAACCACAAGGCGTACACGTTACAGGAGAAGGAGTTGTAAATGTTGTTCCAGATCAAGTATTGATAGATGTACGTGTAGAGCATGAAGGAGATACTGCCATTGAAGTAAAAAATAAAACCGATCAAGATGTAGATAAGGTTTTTAAATTTTTAAAGAAAGAAGGAATTGCCGAAAAATATGTGCAAACAGAACGTATAAGTTTAAACAAAAACTACCAATACAATACCAAAACATACAGGTATGTAGCTAGCCAAAGTATTTCTATTAAGCTTGTTGATATTAGTAAGTACGAAAACGTTATAGCAGGTTTACTAAATGCAGGAATAAATAGGATAGGAAATGTAAACTTTACAAGCTCTAAACTAGACGAGTTAACCAAGCAAGCTAGAGTAAAGGCGATAAAAGATGCCAAAGAAAAAGCGAAAGTATTTGCCGATGCTTTAGGGCAGGATTTAGGAAAAGCAATTTATATCTCAGAAAGCAACAATCATTACCCAGGACCTATGTACAAAACAATGGCAATGGAAAGCAGCGCCAGAGGAGGTAACGATAAACAAACCATAGCGGTTGGTGAGATGCAAATAAAAGTAGATGTACAAGTAAACTTTGCGTTACATTAAGCAATAGACTTATTAAATAAAAAAATCCGTTGAAGTTAATTTCAACGGATTTTTTTATGGCAGGTAGTAAATACTATTGGTTTCGTAGTATATAATATCTCTACTCGAATTTTATAGCACAGTCTTATATCAAAACTCGATGATATTATTAAGGAATGGAAGATTTAAAAACCTCTTAATAAAAATAAACCAGAATTATTCTTTTATAATTCTGGTTTATTTTTTGTTCTTATCTATTTACGAAGCTTAAGATTCTATCATCGTAATAGGTTTTCAACTTGGCACAAATGATAATAATACTAGCTATTTAACTATGTAGTTTTCGTTCAGCTTGTTGCATTTTTAGTTTCAACTCTTTAAGCCTAATCTCTTGATCCATTAACTTTAATTGCTCTTTTTGAATTTTTGCAGGAGACATTTTCCCCTTCAGCTTTTGCTTTTCAAATTTATTTTTAGCTTTCTCTAGTTTAAGCTGCGCTTTGTGATATTTATCGGTAGCCTTTAAATAATTTTTTTCTGCTTTTTCTGCTTTTTTTATTGCTTTCGCTTCAGCTTTTGCTTTTTTTGCAGCTTGCTTTAGCTCTCGTTCAGCTTGTTTTTGTTGCGCTTTGGCTAATTTTTCTTCTTCTTTTATTCTTTCGGCCTCAGCTTTTAGTCTTGCTTGCTCTGCATCTACTCTTTTTGTATCAAGTTGAGCTTTTTTTTCAGAGTTTTCATGCGCTTTTATTTGCAACTTGTTTTCTTTAGCAGTATTGTTAAAATTAGATTTTTCTAAAAGAATTACTTTGGGAGAAACCGCAGTAGAATCTGTGGTAACTTTCTGTTCTGTTTGAGAATCTTGTGCAAATAAAGTAGCCGAAATAGATAAAAATAAACCTAAAAATACGTTTTTAACTGTCATAATCTTTTTAATATGTTTTTTATTTTAGACACGAAAAGTATATAAAAGTCATGTAAAAATAAGCTATTTATAGATAATGTTTGTATATTATTGATAGTAAATAGGTTACATTAAGCGTTTTGTTGAAAAAAAGAAACCGAAAACACTAAGGTTAAATATCTTTACTAACTATTAGATTTTGTATCTTTGAAGTTTAGAAAAAAGACACTTATGGCAGTAGAAACGCTAACAAAATCAGATAAAGTAATAAAAAAACCAAAATGGTTACGTGTTAAACTTCCTACAGGAAAGAAATATACCAATTTAAGAAACCTAGTAGATAAATACGATTTACATACCATTTGTACCTCAGGAAGCTGCCCTAATATGGGAGAATGTTGGAGTGAAGGAACGGCTACTTTTATGATTTTAGGAAATATTTGTACTCGTTCTTGCGGTTTTTGTGGCGTAAAAACAGGAAGACCAGATACTGTAGAATGGGATGAACCAGAAAAAGTAGCGCGCTCTATAAAACTTATGGGGATAAAACATGCGGTAATAACAAGCGTAGATAGAGATGACTTGAAAGATATGGGGTCTATTATTTGGGCAGAAACCGTAAAAGCCATAAGAAGAATGAATCCTAACACTACATTAGAAACTCTAATCCCAGATTTTCAAGGGAATGAACGTCACATAGACCGTATTGTAGAAGTTGCACCAGAAGTGGTTTCGCATAACATGGAAACGGTAAGAAGGTTAACACGAGAAGTACGTATCCAAGCAAAATATGAACGTAGTTTAGGAGTATTGAAATACCTTAAAGATCAAGGAATAAACAGAACTAAATCTGGTATAATGCTAGGTCTTGGAGAAAAAGAGGAAGAAGTTATTCAAACATTAGAAGATTTAAAAGCAGCAAATGTAGATGTAGTAACTATAGGGCAATACTTACAACCTAGTAAAAAACATTTGCCTGTTCAGCAATTTATTACACCAGATCAGTTTGAAATTTATAAAAAAATAGGAGAAGAGCTTGGCTTTAGACACGTAGAAAGTAGTGCCTTAGTACGCTCTTCCTACAAAGCTCAGAAACACATAAATTAACCTATGCAAACTACCATAAAAGTAGCTATAAATGGCTTTGGACGTATAGGCCGAAGCCTTTTTAGATTGTTGCTCAATCATCCCAACATTACAGTGGTTGCTATTAACGATTTGGCCGATGCGAAAACATTAGCACACTTATTAAAATACGATAGTATTCATGGGGTATTACCCAATATGGTTTCGCATAATACCCAAGGTATTTTTGTAGATGATGATTTCTATCCGTTATTGCAGGAAAGTACCCTAGATAAACTTTCGTGGGAAAAATACCAACCAAATTTTGTTGTAGAAGCAACAGGGAAGTTTAAAGAGAGAGCGCAGTTAGAAAAACATATAGAAAATGGAGCAGAACAAGTAATTTTGTCGGTTCCACCAGCAGATGATAGCATTAAAACAATTGTATTGGGAGTGAATGATTATTTACTTACCAAAGAAGATTATATAGTATCCAATGCCTCTTGTACAACTAATAATGCAGCTCCAATGCTTAAACTTGTACATGAAGCCTTTACGGTAGAGCAAGCTTATATTACAACGGTTCATTCGTATACATCAGATCAGAGTTTACACGATAAACCACATCGAGATTTACGCAGAGCTAGGGCTGCAGCACAATCTATTATCCCTACAACAACAGGAGCCGCTAAAGCCTTAACTAAAATTTTTCCTGATTTAAGCCATGTTATTGGAGGCTGCGGAATTAGAGTTCCCGTGCCTAATGCTTCCTTAACAGATATGACACTTAATGTAAAGAAAAAAGCAAGTATAGAAAGCATTAATATGCTTTTTAAAGAAGCTGCCGATAACAAAATGAAAGCTATACTTAGTTATACCGAGGATCCTATTGTTTCTATAGATATTATAGGAAATCCGTTTTCTTGTATTTTTGATGCTCAAATGACCTCGGTTATCGATGGGCATTTGGTAAAATTAATCGGTTGGTATGATAATGAGCGCGGGTATAGCAATAGGCTTGTAGATTTAATACTAAAGCTTCATCACCTTTAAAATTCCTTTTTTAAAAATTTCTGTATCATCTAAGATTTTAGTCTCTATAGGTAAATAGAATATTTTATTGTTGGGAATTACATTTTTTAAACGCATATAATCTTTTTGTGTTGTGATGATAAGTTCTTTTTCTTTTAAGAAAGCGAGTTCTTCTTTAGAAAAATTATGGTGATCTGGATACTTTAAGTGTGTATACTTAAGTTTTTTCTCATTTAAGAAATCTAATAAGGGCTTGGGTTTGGCAATACCTGTGACTAATGTAAAATTAGGAAGTTGGGCTAGCGGTAATTGATTTGTTTTATTTTTTACCTTTTCTGCGTAAGAAATACCCGCAAAAAATACTTGTTGATTTTTCGTAGGGTTTAAACAAGCTATAATGTCTTTTTTTTCTTGTAAGCTAAGTGTATCTGGGCACTTGGTAACAATAATATAATTAGCGTTGTTTGCCCTGCTTCTGGGTTCTCTAAGGTTACCAGCAGGGAGAAGGTAATCTCTACAGTATAAATTATCGTATGAAGTGAGCAGCATGTTAAAACCAGCTTTTATTTTTCGATGCTGAAAAGCATCGTCTAGCAAAATTACCGAAGGTTTTACGGGTAATTTTTGAAGGTTTTTAATCCCTATACGCCTATCTTCACAAACAGCAATATTGGCAAGGGGAAAGTTTTGTTTAAACTGTAAAGGTTCATCGCCAACTTCTTGCGCGGTTTCTTTCCCATTTAGTAATATAAACCCTTTTGTTTTGCGTTTATAGCCTCTGCTTAGAGTGGCTATATTTTTTAAGTTATTGTTTTCTTGGAATATTTTTAAAAGGAGCTCTATCATCGGAGATTTTCCTGTGCCACCAACGCTTAAATTCCCTACGCATATAATAGGGAAATTGTATGAGGTTACTTTTTTTATTCCTAAGGAATAGATAAGGATATGAAAATAAACCCCTAATCCGTACAGTAAGGAAAAGGGGTAGAGGAGTATTTTTCTGAGTTTTTTCTGCATAATAAGCTTCTCTAATTGAGCCTGCTTTTAGAAAGGAGTATTTACACTTCCTTCAAAGTGGTGTTCGATATGTTTTTTATCGATAAACTTTATTTTATTATGGTTAATAATATAAACCTCTAAGGTATCGGTGTATGTAGTTTCTCCGTTATCTGATAGGTGTAAAAATCTCATTTCATGATGCCTAGGTTTGTTTAAAACGTCTTCATCTTTAATTTCTTTCATAAAGAAAGATCCTTTTTTAGAGTCTGTAGCTTGCCAGTCTACTTGGTCGTATGTTTTTCCTTGGGTATCGGTAGAGGTAAACATGCTGTATGTTGGGGCAAACCTTAGGTAATTGTAATGTTTAAATACAGAGTTATTGTTATCAGGGTTTACTTCTTCGGTTTTTACCCACATTTGGTACTCGTTAAAAAGATGAATTATACGCGAATAGGTAGCATCGTCTAAATTAAAGTCGTTTGCATTGTAACCCGTCATGTAAAATGCGATATTAGTATCGTAGGAGTCTACTAATTTAAGAGCGTTACTTCCTAGGCCATAAACACGGTATTTGCGGTTATCTACATTAATATAAGCTTCACTTCCTTGTTGGTTTATTGTGTAGGTGCTAACGGCGTTTCCCATTGTTGTGTTATCAAAGCCAATAAGGTTATTTTGTGCGTAAATAACTTCATTTTGAAAGCTTAATGTAATGGCGTTTTTTACAAAATCAACATCGGCAATATTTTGTAAATCTGTTGGTTCTATAAACCAGTATGTGTATGATGCTAATAGTTTAGTTATACTATTATTGTTTTCAATAGGGGTGCCATTATCATCATCGTTCTTACAGGATGTAAGTGCAATGCTTATGCTAATGACTAAAAAGAGTATCTTTTTCATATAAAAAAATTAAGCGATTAAGGTACAAAAAAAACATTGTGTATTTTAATGTTCTTCTGCATATTTTACAAAGGCATTGTTGTAATCTCTTAACTCTTCTATATTTAATTTATTGTTGATGTCTCTAATAAGGGTAATAAGGTAAACCATGCTTTCTGTTGGATCAAAATCTGCTGGGGTAAAATCTATTTCTTCTAGCGGTTCATCTTCGGGGATAGGAATATTAAACGAGTCGTATTCCTCTATATGTTCAAAAGCCAAACGAAGTGCTTTTGCAATAACAGGTTGCTTTTCTTCTACAGCATAAGGTCTTAGCTTTTTTAAATCGTCCATTAGGGTATTGGTAATAATACCGGTGTGATTCAAATCGCCTAAAATTTTTCTAATTAATTGCTGTGCTTGTGGATTGTTCAAAACCTAAGAATTTTAAAGTTAATTTGGCACAAAAATAATTTATTCTATTTATTTTAATCAAAAGAAATTAAAAATTTAATTCGCTTTTTTAATTACTTAGAAAATAGGAGTTTATAAATCTATTCTATATTTCTTCCTAAAAAATTTCAATTTACTTATAAAATCGTGTAATTTTGCATGTTTAAATTTTTAAATCAACGACCAAAAGTATAGGTGTTTTTATGATGCAAAAAACCGAAGAAAAAGTACTTTACGATTACCAAGAAAAAGACTTAGAAAAGATATTTACTTACCTAAGTGATTATCCCGAAAGCTATAATTTATGTTACCAGTTGCCTACAGGAGGAGGAAAAACGGTGATTTTTTCGGAGATTGTTAGACGTTATATCCAGCAAACCCACAAAAAAGTAATTATTTTAACGCATCGTATAGAATTGTGTAAACAAACTTCTAAGATGTTGGACGGTTTTAATGTTAAAAATAAAATTATTAACAGTAAAGTAAAAGACCTTCCCGATCAAGATGAATACCAGTGCTTTGTAGCCATGGTAGAAACACTTAACAACCGTTTAAATGATGAAAAATTAGAAGTAAAAGATATTGGGCTGGTTATTATAGATGAGGCACATTACAACTCGTTTACAAAACTGTTTAAACATTTTGAGAACTCTTTTATTTTAGGCGTAACCGCAACACCGTTAAGTTCTAACATTAAGCTTCCTATGAATGATAATTATAAGGAGCTTATTGTAGGAGAATCTATTACCTCGTTAATAGAAAAAAGTTTCTTGGCACGCGCCAATACTTTTAGTTACGATGTAGGTTTAGGCTCGCTGCAAGTAGGAATAAATGGAGATTATACCGTAAAATCTTCCGAAGATTTATATACCAACCTATCTATGCAAGAAAAACTCTTGCAAGCATACGAGGAGCGTTGTAAAGGGCAAAAAACACTTATTTTTAATAACGGGATAAATACGTCTTGGTTTGTTTACCAAACCTTTAAAGATGCAGGTTACGAGATAAGACACCTAGATAATACCCATAGTAAAAAGGAACGTAAAGAAATTTTAAAATGGTTTAAAACTAAACCCGATGCAATTTTAACTTCGGTTAGTATTTTAACTACAGGATTTGATGAACCTACCGTAAGAAATATAATATTAAATAGAGCAACAAAATCCTTAACCTTGTATTATCAGATGATAGGACGTGGGTCGCGAAAACTTCCTGGTAAAGATGAGTTTAATGTGATTGATTTAGGAAATAATGCCGCTAGATTTGGTATGTGGGATGCTCCGGTAGATTGGCAACTGATATTTAAAAACCCAGACTATTTCTTAGATAACATGATATCTGATGAAGAAATAGAGCAGGAATTTACCTATAAAATGCCAGAAGAAACTAGAGCGCTATTTAAGAATACGGAAAATATTCATTTCGATATTAAGAAAGCTTATGATGAAGCGGTAAATAATGGCGAAAAATCAAAAGCTGTATTGGAGGAATCTATTAATCAGCATGCACGTATGTGTGTAGAAAATAGTGAAGATGTTTTTGATGCCCGTATTTTGGCTAGAGAATTGAAGGACGATATCCACGATCGTGTAAAACGCTATTCTTATTGTATAATTAATAACACCAAAAACTATAGAGATTGGTTGTTTGAAGATTATAACAGGAAGTTGCGTTCAAAAATAAACACCATGTTTCAAGATGAATAAAAATAAAAGCTACCTATAAATTTAGGTAGCTTTAGTTTTTATTGGCTGTTTTTCAGATGTAAGATTTTATAAAATCGGCAGTTTTTTCAACGGTGTTTTGCGAAAGGAAATTAACATAAGCATCGCTAATAATCCTACCTTTAAAAAATGATAGAGCAATTTCTACTTGCTTATTATCTGCCATGCCAACATCAATAAGCAGTGGAGTTTTAAGCTTTAAAGCTTTGAGGTATTTAAAATAAGTTATTTCTTTTTCAGAAAAAGCACTGTTTTCCGCTAAAGGAGCTATAGTATATATAAATCCTCCTGCAAGATTATCGATTTCTTTTATTCTACTTTCTGATGTTTGCGGACTTATAAAAGGAATATATTTCAGGTTGTTTTCGGTAAAGTATTGCTGGTACTTGCTTTTAAAAATAGATAGTGGTAAATCAGGAATTATTAAACCATCAATGTCTATTTGAGCACATTTTTTGCAAAAATCTTTTACACCATATTGGTAAATAGGATTTAAATATCCCGAGATAAGTATAGGTTTTGTTGTTTGTTTTCTTATATGCTTAAGCTGCTCGAAAAATAGCTTTGTTGTCATACCATTTTGCAGAGCCACTTTTTCACTTTCTTGTAGTGTGGGTGAGCCTGCAAGGGGATCGCTAAAGGGTAATACCACAATGATAATGTCGGCCTTATTTTCAGACAGCAGTTGTATGCTTTTAGGCGTGTCGTTTAAATTAGGAAATCCTGCGGTAGTGTATATGGCGTTTAAATTGCTTTTTTGCGCTAGTGTATAATCTATTCTATTCATCATTTTTAGTTAAAGTAATTTGTGTAAGTATTTAAATCTTTATCGCCGCGTCCAGAAAGGTTTACGACAATAATATCAGAGGCTTTAGTGGCTAGTTTGTCTAAAACTGCCAAGGCATGTGCGCTTTCTACAGCGGGGATAATTCCTTCTAGTTTACAGAGTTCTATTCCAGCAGTAATTGCTTCATCATCGGTTATGGTAATAAATTCTACGCGTTTTTCTTTGTGTAAATGTGCATAAAGTGGACCAACGCCAGGGTAATCTAAACCAGCAGAAACAGAGTAAGGCTCTATTATTTGTCCATCTTCTGTTTGCATAACCATGGTTTTGCTTCCGTGAATTATTCCAGGAGTACCAATTACAGAGGTAGCTGCTGTTTTACCAGAGTTAACTCCTTTACCTGAAGCTTCTGCTGCAATAAGTTTAACCTCGGGGGTATTTAAGTAATGATAGAAAGCTCCTGTGGCATTACTACCTCCGCCCACACAAGCAACAATATAATCTGGGTTAGGTGTTTTTTCTTTTTCAGTTAGTTGCTTTTTTATTTCTTCAGAAATTACACTTTGTAAACGTGCAACAAGATCTGGATAAGGATGAGGACCCACAACGCTACCTATAATATAAAAAGTATCTTCAGCGTTTCTTACCCAGTCTTGGATGGCTTCATTGGTGGCATCTTTTAGTGTTTTGCTCCCCGATGTGGCAGGTTTTACTTCTGCTCCTAATAGTTTCATGCGTTCTACATTAGGTGCTTGCCTTTGGGTATCTATTTCGCCCATGTAAATTACACAATCTATACCTGCTAAGGCACATACCGTAGCGGTAGCCACCCCATGTTGTCCTGCTCCAGTTTCTGCAATTACACGGGTTTTGCCTAAGTGTTTTGCTAGCAGAATTTGCCCAATGGTGTTATTTATTTTATGAGCTCCAGTATGGTTTAGATCTTCTCGTTTAAGATAAACTTTAGCCCCTATTTTTTCAGAAAGCCTTTTGGCATGATATAGAGGAGAAGGCCTACCTACATAATCTTGAAGCAAGGAAGAGAACTCTTGTTTAAAGCTTTCTTTTTGCATAATTTCTAGGTAACAGTTTTTTAATTCTTCGATGTTATGATGAAGCATCTCTGGGATGTAAGCCCCACCAAATTCACCATAGAATCCGTTTTCGTTTACTTGATAATTCATGTTTTTTATTGTTTTAAATTATTGTTTTTTAATTGTTTATAACTGTTTTTTGTGTTTGTTTTTAGGATGTGAGTTTCCTAGGCTAGAATATTTTCCTAGTCCTTATATGGTATTTTAAAGGTTGTTTTTTAAAATAATTACTTAAAAATCAAGCCAATTTTTTAGCATAGTTTTTCCTGTAGGTGTAAGTATAGATTCTGGATGAAATTGTACTCCTTTTACGGTATATGTACGGTGCCTTAGGGACATTATTATTCCGTTTTTATCTACCGCAGTAGGCATTAATGAGTCAGGAAGGGGAGAAGTTACCCCCCAAGAGTGATAACGTCCTACACTTAGTTCTGTTGGCAGGTTTGTGTAAAGCGTTTCTAACGGGTCTATTACTTTAATTGTAGTAGCAATGCCATGATAAACTTCTGGAAGGTTTGTAATTTTGCCTCCAAAAACCTCTGCAATGGCTTGTTGCCCTAAACAAACGCCAAGTATATTTTTTGTCGAAGCGTATTTCTTTATAATTGGTTTTAATAGTCCTGCTTCTTCGGGTATTCCTGGGCCAGGTGATAAGATTAGATTATCAAACTCTTCTAATTCTTCTAGATCTAGCTTATCGTTTTTAAAAACGGTTACCTTATTACTTAGTTCTTCTAAATAATGTACTAAGTTGTAGGTGAAGCTATCATAGTTGTCAATCATTACTATTTTTTTCATGGTATAGAAGAATAAAAATTAATTTACTGTTTATTTTATTTAAAAATATTCAAAAAAAAAGACCTGTCGTGAAATGACAGGTCTTTTACAATAGGGTATATAAAAGTGTTATTTCACGAATCGTAATTCCTGAAAGTTCCACCAAAATTTATTTACAAAGTTTAAATTCAAAATGTTGTTGTTAATTGTTGGGGCAAATTTAACTAATAAAAAATTAGATATCCAAATTATCTGGGTAAATTTTAACTTAACGCATTAAAAATGGCAACTCCGTAGATAGCAAAACGCACAAAACGCAGTAATCCAAATAATAAAAAGCTAGGAAAAGGGAACTTTATAATTCCCGCAGCAATACTAGATATAGAGAAAGGTAATGGTAATAAGGCACCAACTACGATAAGAAAACCACCCCATTTACGCATGTTTTTAATGTGTTTTTCCATTTTTACTTCAAGGTAAACAAATACAGAAGGGATGCTGGCAATACCTCGCCCTACAAAGTAAGATATAACCCCTCCTAAATAGGATAATGTAGCAAGAATGCTTAAAAACACCACAGGATGCTCTGATTTTCCTGACCATGCAATGAACATTTCTGGTGGAATTAACCCTAAAAATGATTCGGAGGCGAAGAAAACAGCAAAAACGCCTATTGGCGGAAAGTTTTCTGTAACATAAACAAGAATTGTATTAATGTCTATTACAAAAAAGTGTACAGCGAGTAAGGCTGCTACAAATAAAATAATAGGAAGTGCAGCCTTTAAAAGACTTTTTCCTACAAATGAATAAAAACCTGTATACGAGTAATATTGGTGAAGAAGTTTCCACCTTGGTTTTTTGTTAGCTGGGTTTTTCTTTGGCATTTTATAAATTATAATCTAGTGTTATTTTGAGTTATCTTTTGTATGTCGTGGGTGGTGGGTGGTTCAAAAACCTCAAGTTTAAAGTAAGGAACTGCAGCAAGAAGGTGATCGAAAATATCACTTACAATGTGCTCGTAGTTTTTCCAAACTTTATCACGGCTAAAAGCATAGATTTCTAGTGGCACGCCATGAGGTGTAGGTGCAAGTTGCCTACTCATCATTAACATATCTTTATTTAGCGCAGAGTGGTTACTTAAATATTGATCTACATATTTTCTAAACACGCCAAAATTGGTTAAGTTTCTTCCGTTAATAAGCAGGCTTTTATCAATTTCGTTTTTGGTATTGTATTTATCAATTTCGGTAGTTCTGGTGTTTAAATAAGCGGTAATTAGCTGGATTTTTTTTAATTCTTCTATTTCTTCACCAGTTAAGTAATGTATAGAGTTTGCTTTGATGAGAATAGATCTTTTTATTCTTCGCCCATTAGAATTTTGCATACCTCTCCAATTGGTAAATGAATCAGAGTTTAGGTAATAGGTAGGAATGGTAGTAATGGTGTAATCAAAATTTTTAACTTTTACAGAAGATAAGTTTATTTCAATCACAGTTCCATCGGCACCATATTTTTCCATCGTTATCCAATCTCCAATACGTACAGTGTCGTTTACAGAAACCTGAATACTAGCTACAAAGCCTAAAATACTATCTTTAAAAATAAGCAGTAAAACAGCAGAAAGTGCTCCTATAGCTGTTAGGAAATCTGCGATGGATTTGTTGGTTACAATAGAGGAGATTAAAACAATACCTATCATCCAAGTAATAATCATAAATACTTGAATGTAACTTTCTATAGGTTTGTCTTTAAAGTTTTTAAGAGAACGTAAATAATCTTTGAAAGAATGTAGGATGGTACGAATCATCCAAATAAACATAATAATTATAGCAATATCAACAATGCTTATTATTAAAGCTTTTGGCGAGGAGTAATCAATCAAGAAATCGGTTATAAAGGTACGTCCTACAATAAGTACAATTAAGTTTGCTAAGTTTACAATAGCTTTATTACTGAATAAATAATCGTCAAATTTTGTTTTTGTTTTTGCCGCAATTTGAGATAAAAAGCCTCTAAAAAACTTAATGAAAACGTACCTAAGAGCAGAGGCAATAATGATAAAAACAATGATGTTGAGTATAAAATTTACCCATACAGCTATTGGTTTAGACCATCCAGCGCTGATAAAAAAATCGTAAAAGAAATGAGTAAAATTCTCAAGTTTCATAAGTATTTAACTTTCTTGGGCTACAAGCAACAAAAATAAAAATGATAACATCCAAAACAACTTAAAATCTAAAAAGTTTTCCCTAAACTATTCTTAAAATGTAGTTTTTTGCATAAATAGTTTAGGTACTTTTGTATGAATGATGAAACTAGCCAACACAAAAGGAACTATAATTAGGTATTTCTCTAGTACAGATTTATCCAAAGCTTTAATTTTAGCTATAGCTATTATAATACCCTTGTTGTATGCAACTTTAACTAACCAAATGTTGCTAGGTATAGGTTTAACAGTAGGGGTTTTTTTAGTTGCTCCTAGTAATGTTTCTGGGAACCTACGCCATAGGTTTTTAGGAATATTAGCTGCCACTTTACTGAGTGCATCAATCACTTATACTTTACACCTAGTAATAGGAAATACAGGTTTACAATGGGGGTTAGCAATACTTTATACTTTTATTAGTGCTTATATTTCTGTTTATGGGTTTCGAGCATCATTGGTTTCTTTCTCAGGATTATTGGCAATAACCTTAAGTTTTTCTAACATTGGTGAAGAAAATTTTCAACTACACAGTTTAGGAATACTAATAGGTGGTTTATGGTATATTTTAATAAGTACTATAGTATTATTAATACGCCCTAAAAAACATTCAGATATTGTATTAGGAGAAACAGTAGAGCTAACGGCTAAATTTCTTAAATATAGAGCCAAATTACTAAAAGATAAAAAACATAGAGCGAAACTAAAAAAAGAACAATTTTTACTCCAAAGTGCTATAAATGAACATCACGAAACGCTAAGGGAAGCTTTACTAAGTAATCGTTTTACCTCTGGTACGTCAAATTCATCTAGGCGTAAAATATTAATTTTAATAGAGTTAATAGATATTTTAGAACTAGGTTTAACGCACCCGATTAATTATAAGACTGTAGATAGGTTAAAGGACTCTTACCCAACCTTGGTTAGAAGGTATCAAGATTTAAGTTTTGCCATGAGTCAAGAACTTAATAAAGTAGCAAAAAATATTTTAGAAGGTAAGCGTTTTTATTTAGACAATCAACTTCGAATAAAAATACATGTTATCCATCAGGATATTACAAATCTTTTTAAAAATAATCCAGATCCTAAAGCTCAGGAAATTTTTATTCAATTAAATAATGTACTCCGTTTTGAACGAAAACAAGCACAAAAAATACGTTATATACAACGTGTAGTTACCAACATAGACAGAAGGAATACTTTTACAATTATCCCTAGAGAATATGAGCAATTTTTAACTCCAGTAGATTATAGCTTTAAAATTCTTGTAGATAATTTTTCATGGAGCTCACCTATGTTTAAACATGCAATAAGACTAAGTTTATTAATGTTTATAGGGCTATTGGTTGGATATCTTTTTGAGGTACAAAATGCCTACTGGATTTTACTAACATTAATAGTAATACTTCGCCCTAGTTATGGGCTTACTAAAGAGCGTTCGGTTAAACGTATCATAGGCACTTTAATAGGGAGTGTAGTTGCTGTTGGTCTTGTGTACATAACAAACAATACAACGGCTTATGCAGTTATGGCAATCATATCGCTGGTGTTAGCCTTTTCTATGATACAGAAAAACTATGTTGGAGGCGCTGCTTTTATTACAATAAACGTTATACTTATCTATGCATTATTACAGCCCAACCCCATAGATGTTATTCAGTATAGAATAATAGATACCATTATAGGAGCTGGTTTAGCATTTGCAGGAAACCTATTGCTATTTCCTAGTTGGGAATATAAAGAAATAAATAGTACAATACAGAACGCACTTAGTGCTAATATAGATTTCTTGAAAGAAGTGGTTAAATTTTATCATCATCCAGAAGAATTAAAATCATATAAACTAAAGCGTAAAACCGCTTTTTTAGCAACAGGAAACTTAAATGGAGCTTTTCAGCGGATGCTTCAAGAACCTAAAAGTAAACAAAAAAACGTAGAAGAAACATACGAGTACACAGTGCTTAATTACACTTTTTTATCGGCATTAGTAAGCCTAGGAAGCTATATACGCAGTAACGAACATGTAAAAAAGTACAACTTTGTGCAAACCTACACCGCAGCTATTATCCAGAATATAGAAGCAACCATAGCCATATTAAACCAAGGAGAATATCTAGAAGATATTAGATTGGAAGAAAATAGAGAAATAGCCTATAAAGAAATTAATCAGCGTTACGATATGTTGGTGAATAGAAAAGTAGGACAAGTAAAAAGAGGGAAAACGTTGTTTGAAGACCCTTTAACATTAGAAATGCACGATTTACAATTACTTTCTGAACAATTTAAATGGTTATACGAGGTGTCTTTTAATCTAAAAAGTGTATATTCAAAACAAAAGCCAGCTATTTATGAAGAGTTATTTTAAAAGTATTCCGTTTTTCATCACTTTAGGGATTTTACTTTTTGTAGGAGTAGCTTCTTATCTGTTTGCTAAAAAATATGCCTTAGCTTATAAAAATCCAGGAGAAGTAAAAATCTTAAAAACATATAACTTGCCTAGTGTTTTACAAGAAATATCGGGAATTTCATATTTAAACAACAATAAAATAGCTTGTGTACAAGATGAAAACGGAATAGTTTTTATTTATAATCTAACTGATAAAAAGATATCTAAAGAAATAAAGTTTGCGAAAAATGGCGATTATGAAGGCATAACCTTAGTAGGAAAAAAAGCTTATGTTGTAAAAAGTAATGGGCAACTTTACGAAATAGAAAATATAGCGGATTCTGTTGCCAAAGTTAAACAATATAAAACAGCTTTAACAAGTAAATATGACGTAGAAGGCTTGTGTTATGATAAAGCTAACCATAGACTTTTATTAGCCTGTAAAGAATCGGGAAATAAAAACAACCAATACAAACCCATTTTTGCTTTTGACTTAGTTACGAAAAAATTACAAGAAACACCTGTTTTTAAAATTACCTATACGGCCAATTATTTTAAAAACCTAAAGCATTTTGGAAAAGCAAAAGTTTTTAAACCTTCGGCTATTGGTATTCATCCTGTAACCAAAGAGGTGTATATTTTAGACGGGGTAAGACCCAAGCTTTTAATTTTATCTAAAGCGTGGGAATTTAAAGCATTATATCACTTAGATACAGATGATTTCCCACAACCAGAAGGCATTACTTTTAGTCCAGAAGGAACTCTATTTATTTCGAATGAAGGCGGATGGAATCCTGCAAATATTCATCAAATGGTTTTAGTTTCTAACTAATAATTATTTTTTCTTTTTTAGGAAATCAAAAAAACCTTTTTTCTTCTCTTCGTCCTTTTTAAAGCTTTGTTTTTCGTCTTCTTTTTTTCCAAAAATACGTTTTAAAAAGCCATCTTCTTTTGTAGGAGGGCAGGAGAGTTCCTCTAATACTTTAGGTGTACTGTTTTCAAAATTTGCTTTTGTAATAGAATTAAAATCTGGATTGTTATTTAAGGCTTGCATAAAATAACCAAAAATGGGCAATGCAGATTTAGCTCCTTGTCCTTGCCTTGTTGTTTTAAAACCTATTTGTTGGTCGTTTCCTACCCAAATAATATTTACCAAGTTTGGAGTAATACCTACAAACCAACCATCTTTATTGTCTTGTGTAGTTCCTGTTTTTCCTGCGATAGCATTAGGAAGATTAAAGGTACTTCTTAATCGTCTTGCAGTACCGCTGTTTACGGTCTCTTTCATCATTTCGAGCATTATTTGTCTCGTATGGTCGCTGTAAGCTTTTTGAGTACTTGTTTTGGGTTTATGTTGGTATAATAGTTTTCCGTTTTTATCTTCAATCTTCGTAATAAAATACGCCTGACTAGGAATACTTTGATTAACAAATGTAGTATAGGCGGTGGCTAATTCTAATACAGAAAACGAGCTTACTCCTAAAGCGATAGCTGGAACAGGTTCTATGCTAGAGGTTATGCCCATTGCTTTTGCCATATCAATTGTTTTTTCTATTCCAGTGTCGTGCATCACTTTTACGGCAATGGTGTTTATCGAGTTACTTAATGCAGTTTCTAAAGAGTAATTTAAATCTGATGGATTATTCTTAGAAGCATTTTTAGGTTTCCAATTGTCTACATCAGTGTATGTTATTGCTTTGTTAGAATAGTATGTACATGCGGGCATACCGTTTTCTATAGCTGTAGTGTACACAATAGGTTTAAAGGTAGAACCAACTTGGCGTTTACTTTGTGTAATATGGTCGTATTTAAAGAAATTATAATTAATGCCACCAACATAAGCTCTAATTCCGCCGATTTGTGGCTCGATAGAAAGCATTCCTGTGTTTAAAAATTTTAAGTAATGGGTAATGCTATCTAAAACAGAGAGGTTTTTTGTTTGGTTTCCTTCCCAATTAAAAACTTTTATCTTTCTTTTTAGTTTTAAGGAGTCCTGTAGTTGTTGTTCCGACAGTTTTTGTTGTTTTAAGCGTTTATAGTAGGCAGTGGTTTTTAAGGTTTTATAGATTAATGCAGAATCTTTTTTCCAAGGGGCAAGGTTTCCGTAGGCTTCCTCAAAGGCTTTTTGTAGTTTAGTGAGGTGTTTTTTTACTGCGGCTTCGGCATGTTGTTGTAAGTTAATATCTAAAGTGGTGTGTATTTTTAGTCCGTCGGTATAAATTTCGTAGCCTTTTCCATTAGCTTTTACAAGTTTATTTTCGGCAATAATTTTGTTAGCTTCTTTAATTACTTGAGCTCTAAAATACGGAGCAATACCTTGATTTGGGTTATAGTATTGGTAATCTAGCAGAATATTATTTTGCATAGCTTCTTCAGCTTCTTTTTCTGTAATGTAGTTGTATTTTAGCATTTGGGTAATTACAACATCACGCCTAAGTTGACTTCGTTCGGGAAACAGTCTAGGGTTATAGCTATGGTTAGCTTTTAAGCTTCCAATAAGCGTTGCTGCTTCTGCAAGGTTGAGGTCTTGTGTAGTTTTATTGAAAAATTTTTGTGCGGCACTTTCTATACCATAGGTGTTATCGCTAAACGGAACCGTGTTTAGGTATAGGGTTAAAATTTCTTTTTTACTATAAATGGCTTCAATTCTGCTAGCCACAATACTTTCTCTAAGTTTGTTTACCACAATACTTAGGTAGCCATAATCTTTTCTTCCGTATAAGTTTTTTGCTAATTGTAGCGTAATGGTACTACCACCTCCCGAAGATTTATCGGCCTGAAGAATGGTTTTAAAAAACACACGAAATAAGCTTCTGCTATCAATACCATCGTGTTCGTAAAACCGAGCGTCTTCGGTAGCAATTAAAGCATCTATCAGGTGTTTAGGAAATTGTTTGTAAGTAATGTTTTGCCGGTCTAACCGATATACTTTTCCAAGTAAATCATTATTTATATCTAGAATTTGTGTAGCCTGTTGTTGCTTTAAATCACTTAAATCTTTTTTGCTAGGTAATTTTCCCCATAAACCAAAATAAATACTGGAGTAGAATAGAACTAATAATGTAATAAGACTTAAAATTATCCCTAAACCAATTTTAAGCCAATTATATTTTTTTATAGAAAAAAAACTCATGTTAATGCTTTTATGCAAAGAAAACAATATATGTTAACTTATAGTATAGTTTTCAATTAGCTTTAACATATAAAATTTTTTATGTATAACTTTTATAGCCTGTGTAGGCTTCCTTAAAAATAGCTAAAAGTTAAAAAACATTAAAAGTAGTGCGAAAACAGTTTACTTCTTAAAAAGCTTAATATCTTTAGGATATAAAAAAATAAACATTATGAATTTGAAAAATAAGACCGCTTTTATAACAGGAGGAAGCAAAGGTATAGGCTACGGAATTGCAGAAGCTTTACTTGCGCAAGGCGTGAATGTTGCCTTAACAAGTAGAGATGCAAGCAGAGCAGAGGAAACGCTAAAAAAAATACAAAAAACAAGCGATGCAAAGGTAAAAGCATATACTTTAGATGTACGCGATTATAAACAACAGCAAGAAGTTGTGGCTAAGGTAATAGCAGATTTTGGAGCTATAGATTTTGTGATTGCTAATGCAGGAATTGGACATTTTGCTGATTTTGAAACCTTAACTCCAGAGCAATGGCAAGAAACAATAGATACTAATTTAAGTGGAGTGTTTTATACTGCCAAAGCATGCTTAGAAAGCTTAAAAGAAACGCAAGGATATTTCATAAGTATTTCTAGTTTGGCCGGAACTAACTTTTTCCCTACCGCAAGCGCTTATAACGCAAGTAAATTTGGGGTAACAGGTTTTACACAATCCATGATGCTTGATGTAAGAAAACACGGAATTAGCGTTTCTACCATTATGCCAGGATCTGTCTCTACACATTTTAACGGAAATAACCCAGAAGAAAAACTAGAAGCAGAGGCTTGGAAAATTCAGAAGGAAGATATTGGTGAGTTGGTCGTAGATTTGTTTAAGATGAATAAACGTGCATTGCCAAGTAAAATTGAAATTAGACCTGCACAGCCACCAACAAAATAATAGCAGTTAAAGAATAAGTATATAGAGAAAAAGGTTAACTTAAGTTGACCTTTTTTTATTGTTTTTTATGCATGGTATAAGTAAGCTGAAGTACGTTTAGATTCCATAACGTAAACGTTTGTTTTGCTACAACTTGTTTGTCTATACAACTTACAACTAGTTTATCTTTGAACGATTTAATGAATTTAGTCCATAATGTTCCTTTGGCATCTTGTAGCAAGAAATAAAAACCACTATCTCCCATTTTTTTTCCAGAAGAAGTTAAAATCAGCGACCCGTCTTTTCCTACGCTGGGTGCTAAAACAACGGTAGCACTTCCGTTAGGCAAGGGAAAAATTGCTTTTATACAAGTTTGCCCCGAAGGAATAGTGCAGGTTTTATAAATGCCAGTATAGACCACTTTGTTTGTAGCTTTAAATGCTCTTAACCAAATGGTGTGTTTGGGCTGATTGGAAACAGCATCTGTTAGGTGTATAATGCTATTGGTTAGTTCTTTATTAATAGTGTTTTTAATATTTTGTATAGGTATGTTAAGCTGTTGTATTCTTCGGCTAAAAAGTGCTTTGAGTAGAAAACCAAAACCTTTAAAAAACGGATTCCATTTAACTGCTAGAACAAGGTTGTAATTGGTTGTGTTTTGATAAAAATCGATAACACCTTTAGATAATTTTTTTACTTCTTTTGCAGGAAGATTAAGTTGATTTATTGAAGAAAATAAGCCGTCATCTTTTTTTGATTCATGGATAATTAAGCTTTCTTTTTGTGCTAATTGTTCTATGAATTTATATCCAATGCCTTTTGTATTGCCAAAAGGTCCTAAAAGCCATTGGTGTTTTTTGTTGTCAATTTTGTTTCCGTATAAAATAACCCATTGTTGAGTTGCCCAATCTAAAAAGTTCTGTTTTTTATGTGCTATTCCCATATTATTTTTTTTAGAACAACCGGTAAAATTAGCTTTTTGGGTTAGGCTCTATGTAGATGCAACCTTTCTTTTTATAACTAATAAAAATACTCTTTTCCGTTGTATTGAAGCCAACCTTTTCTTCCGTCGGGTAACGTAAATTTAGCAAACGCATTGTTTAAAAAAGGAGATAGTGTTTGGTATTTTCCGTTTTTATGTAGTGGATAATAACCTTTTAATCCATCTTTTTCGAAAAGCACAAGTGATGTCATTTCATTTGCAATTATTTGCTCATATTGGTTGGGGAGTAAAGGTGTTAGGTTTATGTTTACGGTAATTTCGGCAATGTTTTCTTCGAAATCGTAGTCTTTAATTATGTTATTAAATTTATATAAACCAAAAAGTCCATCTTTTTTGGTCACAATGTAGTTTTGTTTTTGCTCTAGGTGATCGGCTAGGATTTTTATCTTTTTTGTATGGTTTGTAAAAGTAACAAGGCTAGCTTCTCCGATATTGTTTACCGGGGTTGTTTTGTAACTTTCTAATAAATTAGTAGCGTTATAGCCTTTGCAGGTTATGTGAAACGAGTTGTGGTTACTTTCTTTAATTTCATATACATAATGATGTGTATTATAGGCTTTGGTTTCTTTTTTAGGTTTTATTTGAGATAATTCCCCGCTACTATTTATATCAAATACTTGATTATTAACCAATGCTGTAAATGTTTCATTTACGTAATGAATGGCTTTAAAACCTTTGGGTGTAATGTCTTGTAATAAACCGTTAAATAAATATTTTTTGTGTTTTTTCTCTCCAATTATTAACTGCTTATTATACTCACCTATGGGGTATAATGTATCCATTGGGTTGTCTAATAGTGGAGCGGGCAATCGGTTGCTATAGATTTTTCCTTTTTTTATAGTAAAATCGTATTCCTTATAATAGAATGGTTTGTTTTCTTGTTTTTTAAGTTTTTCAAAAGCTTCTAAATCTACGATAGATTGGATTGTATGCTCTTCAAAACCCTTAGTGGTAAAATCTATTTCTCCTATTTTTCCTTCCCAGCCTTCATTTGTTTTCATCAAGTACCCATTCATATTGTTAAATACAAAAAATACCATTGTGGGCTTTTTGTTTATGTATATAGGTATGCAAACTCCTGTGTGTTGATCTCCAGACAGATAGTTTACTTTCACTATTTTGTTTTTTGTAACTTCCAAGGCTAATTTGGCTGTACTTACTTCTCCATTTTCGAGCAAGTATTTATTTTTTAAATAAATAGTTTTTTGGGCTAAGGAATCGATATTTATAGGGATTAAGTCTGTAATAGGGGTATAGTGTTTTTTATTTGTAATATCATAAATATCTGTATCGCTTACAGTAACAAGCAGTGAGTCTTTGAGTTTTATTTTATGTTTGTAAAAATTGCCAGTTAATTTTGGTTGAAGAAAAACTAAGGGGAAATTATCTCCAGTAGCATCATCGCCAAATTTTTCAATGTATTTAGCGGTTATATAAATGGCATCTTGAGAAACAATCTGCTTGTTTTTTGGGATTTTATTTCCTATTATTTCGATAGTATCTTTTACAGAAATTTGATCTAAGTTGTATTTGTTTTTCTGATAAAAATAACCGATAAATGCTATAAACATAATAGCTACCCCTGTTAATATACCTATAAATAGGCTTTTCCATTTTTGCATTTTTTGGTTTATTTATAGGTTAATGCAGATTTAGCTTAGTTTGTATACAATTATAGTTAGACTATATAAAACGAGTTGGCAATTTAACAAAATTGAAAATATTTTAAAAAAAAGTTTTATTTTGTACTTTTTCGATCATAATATTTTTCTGATATTAAAGCGAGAGCTCCATCGCTTGTAATGTTGGTGGCTGTTCCAAAACTATCCTGTAATGCAAAAATAGAAAGCAATAGGGCTAATCCCGTTTCATCGAAACCTAATATAGCTGTTATTAAACCTAAAGAAGCAATAACAGTTCCGCCAGGAACTCCTGGTGCTGAAACCGCAAAAATTGCAAGAAGAAAAATAAATAAAACCATAGTGCCTATATCTGGAATATAACCATACAAAACTTGAGAGACAGTCATTGTAAAAAATACAATTGTAATAACAGATCCGCATAAATGAATACTTGCAAAAAACGGAATAGTAAAGTTACTTAAATCGGGTTTTAATATTTTACTTTTACTTATAGCTTCTATTGCTATACCTAAGGCTGCCATTGATGACATAGTCCCTACGGCTGTAAAATATACGGGGAGGTATTTTTTGATTAGAGGTAGAGGGTTTTTCTTGCTAACAATTGCCGCAAAAATATATAAAACAATAAGCCAAATCCAATGCATTACAATTACAATTAGGACTACTTTTATAAAGATGGGTAAATGTTTCTGGATAGAACCTTCATAACTTAGGGTGGTGAAATTTAATGCTACAAAAATAGGGATGATAGGAATGAGTAGTTTCTTAATAAGTAAGCTAATAATATCCCGGAGTTCGTCTAAGATACTTTCTAAATTTTTAGCTTTTGTCCAAAGTACTCCTAAGCCCAGCAAAAAAGCTAAAAATAAAGCAGTCATTACAGAAAATATAGGAGGAATATCTAATGTGAAAATTTGTTCGGGAATTTCTTTTAAGGCTTCTATTTTGTTAACAATATGTAATTTTGGGATAATTTGATACCCAAAAAACAGTGAAAAAAACTGGGCAGCAATACTTGCAAAGTAGGCTAAAAGCAAAGAAAAACCGAATACTTTAGAGGAGTTACTAGATAGTTTTGTAATAGATGCTCCAACAAATCCAATAACAATTAAAGGAATTAAAAAGAAAATAACTTGTCCTAAAATGTGTTTTAATGAGAGTATTACCTGTATACTTCTTTCATTTAAATAATTTCCTGCTATAAGTCCTAAAATAACCCCTAGAACTAATTTAAAAATTGTATTTTTTAGAATATTTTGTATCATAATATCAATAAGTGTTACCAGCCTTTTATAGCCATTCCTTTAAACGCATTTTTTGCTGTTTTTTCTACAATTTCCGACTGGTAAGCTTTTACAAATTTTTTTACTTTTTCTTCATTTTTATTATCTTCCCTTGCTACGATTACATTTATGTAAGCAGATGTTTCATCTTCTCTTAATAAGCCAAATTCGTTAGGATTTAAGTTTGCTTGTGCTGCAAAATTGTTGTTAATAATAGCAATGCTTACTTGCTTATCATCTAAAACAACGGGTAATTGCGGAGCTTCAATTTCTATGATTTTTAATTGTTTAGGGTTTTTTATAATATCTGTTACTTTGGGTAAAAGCCCCGTATTATCTCTTAGTTGTAGCAACCCATTTTTTTGTAAAAGCAATAAGGAACGTCCTCCGTTGGTAGGGTCATTAGGAATAACAATTGTACTACCGTTTTGTAATTCAGAAATGTGTTTAATTTTTTTAGAGTAAGCTACCATAGGGTAAACAAAAGTGTTGCCTACAATTGCTAATTTATATCCACGCTGTTCAGATTGTTTTTTTAAATAGGGAACATGCTGAAAAACATTTACATCGATATCACCATTATTTAGGGCCTCGTTTGGAATGGTATAATTGTTAAATGAAATTAACTCTACTTCTAAACCATACTTTTCTTTGGCTTCTTTTTTTGCAGCCTCAGCAATTTTTTGTTCTAAACCAGAGGTAATACCTACTCTGATATAATTAGGCTTGCTTTTTTCTGAATTTCCGCAGGCAAAAAGCGTTATTAATCCTATTACCGAAAAACTTAAAATAATTATTTTCTTCATTTTTATCTGTGATTAAATTTTTTTGAAAGTTTGTTACCTAAAAACTGAATGCTAAATACTAATGCAACTAATAAAACAAGTACGGTATTCATAATAAAAGTATCATAGCCTATGTACCCATATTGGTATCCAATTTGACCTAAGCCGCCTGCACCTACAGCTCCACCCATTGCAGAATAACCTACCAATGTGATAAGTGTGATGCTGGCATTATTAATTAGCGATGCTAGCGCCTCTGGAAGTAAAACTTTTTTGATAATTTGCCATGGGCTAGCACCTAATGCTTTAGCGGTTTCTATCAATCCGCTAGGAACTTCTAGTAAACTGTTTTCTACCAACCTGGCTATAAAAGGAGCAGCACCAATACTTAACGAAACCAACGCTGCATTTACACCGATAGAGGTTCCTATTAATATTCTAGTAAAGGGAATAAGCCATACAATTAAAATAATAAAAGGAATAGAACGGAATACATTTACTATAACAGATAGAATTTTATTGCATAAAGCGTTTTCTAGAAATTGTCCTTTTTTGGTGATAAATAAAATAACACCAATAGGTAAGCCTAATAAAAAGCCAAAAAAACCAGCGGTAAATGTCATGAAAACCGTTTCCCAAAGTCCTTTTAGTAAGAGTAAAATAGTTGTTTGATCAAGCATATCCTTTAATGGTATTTATAATGTTATTGTTATTGAAATATTGGAAAAGGCTTTCATTTTCCTTAGGGCTATTTTGTAGGTGTAATAAAACTTTTCCGAAATTAGCATCTCCAAAATATTCAATATCTGCAACAATTAGTTTATAACGAATACTGTATTTATGGTGTATAACAGTTAATATTTCTTGGAATAAAATGTTACCAAAAAGCTCTATTTCTACTATAGGAAATAACCCTACAGAAGGTTGTAACTGAATCTTATTGCTTAATGATTGTGGTATATTTATGGATTTCGAAATAAGAAATTGTTTAACAATAGGGTGTTTTTTATGTGTAACAATGGTATCTAAGCCGCCTTTTGTAATTAGTTTTCCTTGGTCTATTACGGCAACTTGATTACAAATTGTTTTTATTACATTCATTTCATGTGTAATAAGTAAAATGGTAATGCCTAGCTGTTGGTTAATATTCTTTAATAACTGTAAAATAGCTTGTGTTGTAGTTGGGTCTAGTGCGCTTGTGGCTTCATCACAAAGTAGTAAATAAGGATTGTTTGCTAAGGCTCTTGCTATAGCAACACGTTGTTTTTGCCCACCAGAAAGGTTTTTAGGGTAGTGATTTGCTTTATCTTCTAGAGCTACAATTTTTAGTAACTCATTTACTCTTTCGGTAATTTTAAATTTGTTAACATTATTTAATTCTAATGGTAAAGCTATATTCTCAAAAACTGTTCGAGAGGAAAGTAGGTTGAAATGCTGAAAAATCATGCCTATTTTTTTGCGTTCATTGGCGAGGTCTTTACTATTTAGTTTTGTGAAGTCTTTTCCGTTGACGATAACTTGTCCGCTATCAGGTTTTTCTAACAGATTTACAGAACGTAACAGCGTGCTTTTTCCCGCTCCAGAAAATCCTATAATACCAACAATATCACCTTTTTCTACCTCTAAGCTTACTTTATCAAGGGCTTTTAGTGTACTTTTTTTATGATGAAAATTTTTAGTTATATTTATAATCGGCAAAACAAAAAGTACATAAATCTAAAACGAAAAGTACATTTTTTGAACAAAACACAACCCCGTTAAAAACTATTTAAACGGGGTTTATTTATACTTTAAACATTAAGCGAAAACTTAGGTCGCTCACCCGCTAAAAGCTGCTGTGTAGCCTCTATATTGTTTTCATAGATATGCACGTTACCAAGTGTCAACGTTATTGACTTTAAAGGTAAATCAATTTTACGGCTTATCAAATACAAGTGATATATGTCCGCTGGTAAGCCAAGTGAAGCGTCAGAACTTCTTTGGTATGCACTAAGCACTAACTTACCCATATCAACTTGAAATTGTATAAGAGACAAGCAAGGTTGCTGATTACTTTCCGCATCCGTCGAACCTAAAAACAGCACGTAATTCTTACTTGGTCGTTTTTCCTTATTGATTTTCGCAATAAGTGGGGGTAACTTCTCAAAGTATGTTGGGTAAGAATTCACTAAAATAGAACCACAATAGTTCCACCATTCTACACCTATATCACGATAAGCTTCTGTTTGTCGTTCTCCACCCATAAATAGCTTTAATTCTCCTTTTAATTTGTTTCTTGGTACTTGATGTCCTTCAAGAATATTAAGTAAATCTAACGGCTTTAAGTGTAGCCGTTGGTTAAGTAGGTATTTAATACTGCCTTTCTTGTTTTTTTGGATCTTTCCGTTCCTTAAGATGCTATCTAGTGTCTTATGGTATTTATTCATTTTTATAAATCATTATATCGTTATACTTTGAGTTATAATTAACTCCATTTTGGCGTGTTGCTGTTGTTGCATATTTAAACGGATTTTCTGTTAAAGTTGTAGTTTCAAACCAATCCATAAGCTCTACAATACTCGATTTATCACTGGTAAAATAGAAGTACTTTTTACCATCAAGCATGCTAAGAATTTCTAAATAATCTCGAAGTCGCCAATATTTATTGCCGTAGCTAGATGTATCTGTGCTTAGATAAGGAGGATCTAGCACGAATATAACGTTAGGATAATCTTTATAAAAAGAATATAAAGCCTTAAAATCTTGATGAACTACCTCTAATCCGTTTAAATATTCATTTGCTTCTGTTATATCAGATTTCCGTACACGCTGATACATGGTTTGTTTCTCCAGCTCCTCAAAACTACCTACATATTTCCCACTAAAAAGTAAAGAAGAAGATAAAGTAACATAATCTACATACCCAAAATCGTTTTCATGTGTTTTTACAACTTTTAAAATCGCTGTCTTAACTTGATTACTAATCTTAGTTTTCGATTCAATATGCGTTACTAATTGGCGTAATTCAGCTAATAATACATTTGTTTCTGGAATAGCTTTTAGCCGTTTACTAAAGTTATCGTAATCATTATAAATTACTCTAGCTTCTGGATAAACGTTTTTTGTCACTCTACTTAACAAGCCACTACCTCCAAATAAATCTACATAAATAGCATCTGAAGGAAAAGCTTTTAAAGCTTCAGCATACTGGTTTACAAAATTTCTCTTTTGCCCCTGAAATGGTAACGGAGCCGTTTTTACAATTTTCTTTTTCATAGCAATTTTAATTATTTATATATTTGCGCCTCTGACCACTTAACGAAAAACCCGAAAACCCTAAGAAGACTTTGTGTCCTCCGTAGGGCTTTCGGGTTCGTATTTAAAAAGTGGTCAGAGATTTTTTAAAGCGGAGGGCATTTTTTATCCTTACCTCCATTGGATTTAAACAGTATTTAAACGCTATTTTCTTTACGTTTAAACACTCCCAACCTCCATAAAAAGAAGAGAATTACAGCAATGGCTACCAAGCTTATTCCTGCTGTTAAATAAAAGCCTGGTTGAAAGCCTGTAACCTCTACATCAGTTTGCTTAGTTTTCCTCTTAACTTCTTTGTTTTCGGTAGTTTTAGCTTCTTTTTTTAGTTGTTTTTTTTCGTCTTTTTTGGTGTTTTTTGTTTGGTTAAATGATTGCTTTTTTGTATCTTTATTGCGTAGAAGCGCGCCACCTGTTAGGCTTATTTCTTCTACAACTTTCCCGTTTTTTACGTGCTTATATTCTAACGGTTGTACAACTCCGTTAGTGTCTGTTATGGTTTCCAGTTGAAACTTGGTGCTTTCTAACAAGCTTTGTGTTTTCAACTTTTCAAGCATAGTAAGATTAACTAGCGTTAAGCTATCTAGCTTCTGTATAGCTTCTAACTGATTTACCTCTTTTTCTTTGGTAGCATCTATTTTTTTAGACTTACATGCAACCAAAAATATCATCGTAATTATTACATAAAATCTTACCATCTTGCTGCTATTTTGCGTATATCGTAGTGCGTGAAAGTGGCGTAACTTCCTACGCCTCCGTTTTGTATTTTCTTTTCTGAAATCAATTTAAAAATCACTTTCCTAAGTTCTGACGGGCTTAATGAGCAAACAATATCTGCGGCCATTCCTAATACGTGCTTACTTTTGCCTGATCTCCCTTGGAGATATTCCCACCATTCAGGACGAAAAGCGATGTTGATGATTAAAGGAACACCTATTTCATCACGTATTATCTGTAGATTTTCAGCTAACTTTTGAATGTTTTTTAAAACAACAGGCGTTACCGAGGCGATCACTTTTTTTTGCTGACGCTCGTTATAAAATTTTGAAACTAAAAACTCACGTAGCGTAAAATCTTTCGTCAACTGTTGATTTATATCAATCATCATCCCACATAAGTTATATAAGCAAGTGTATAATACGGCGGTCGGTTCTCATGCGGTTGATCGCCACCTTTGTTGTTAGTTGTTACTGTATGTGAGTGATTTCCTGCACTGCTTGTTTGTTTTGTTCTGTACTCAGACTTCGCCCAGGTACCATCTATTCCTTCGCCGTTAACCGTGGTGTATTGTGAATAGTTATGGGTATGCGCACCTGTCGAGTTGGTTGTGCCTGGGTGATTGTGCTGCGGCATTTCGGCTACGGTAAGCTTATGTCTTTTCGATCCGCCTGTTTTCCCAATTTGGTTGTAATCTGCATCGGAACTCAAGCCAACTATAAAACGCCCACTCAAATCAGGAGTACCGTTTGTCCCGTCGCAAAGCTGCCAACCTTCTGGCATTTCTGTTGGACTTCCATAAAAAGGAAACACCGCTTTTTGTGGTGGTATTCTTTTACTAAGTTCTGCTAAATTCTTTAGACGTTTTAAATCGTCAAACGCAACAATACTTTCCGATTCAAAATCAGTGAATTCCAAACGACGCTCAAAATAGGTGTCTATTAGATCACCTTCACCATCGCCGTTTTCATCTTTTAAATATTGCGTTTGCTCAACGTTTTCTACAATTTTCAGATACGGCTTTTTGACACCGCCAGCACATGGCAACACTTCGCCATTAATTACTGCGAGTCCCGGCGTTACATTGTTAAGAAATTCGGCCATTCCTGATACGATGCCATCACCTGCAATATTAGCGGTAACATTGCCAAGCTGATAAATCATATCTCGCAAAAATCGCCATGTTTTCGAGGTTCCAGGAAAGCCTCCGCCTTGTACTTCTATTCTATTCATGAGTTAAGTTTTATTTAAAGGTTATATTGTAAGTCTTATCGGGTAATCGGTAAAAATCGACGTATGCCTTGAGACGTATAATTTGTGAGCTTCCTTCCGTGTATATGTTCTGAAATTCCAACGGCAAAACCACCACAAAATCCACATCTAGTTGCTCCAGTTCTTCTGGATTGTAGAAATGCACCGGCTTGTTTTCTTCGGGGTTATAAAAGTGAACCGGCGCATTTTCTTCAGGGTTATAGAAGTATATCGGACTTAAATAAATTCCATCGGTAATATAGATACGTCGTTCTTGAGGGTCAAAATAATCGTTAAGCACATTTTCTAACGAGAAAACTTGCGGAGTATGATCTAACTTATAGTTGGTTTCTTTTCTATAATTTAAAAATCGTATATGTAAATTTTGGCTTGGTTTGAGCAAGGCAAATAACCACGCATACCACTTGGGTTGCCTAAGTAAAGTAGGTAACTCGTGTAAAATTAGGTAGCTAAAATTAAGTTGATATGTTTTGTTACTTATTGCCATTAGAGTTGTACTGTTTTGGGAATAAATTCTATCTGTAAATCATTCTCGTCAATACGCATATAACCACTATTCGCCACGTAGCTACTTTCAATAGCTTGCCAGCTTGGAGGCTGTAAATAATTAGCTTCTGCGGAATCAATGTATACCTCTCTATCGGCGCAACCTTCTACGTTCTGGAGCAAATCAACAAGCACGGCCATATTAAACTCCCCGTTAAATTTCAGCTCCTTCAAATAGGCATTAATTACATTTTGTACAGGCGTGTTGTTTGTTCCGTCGATTCTTGCCCCGTTTTCGTCAAGAATTAACGGATTGTAATAAAACCTAAGCTGCATCCGCAAATCATCAGGTTGAGCGGTGAAAATGATAATTTTCGTACCTGCTGGTTTAATCTCGGCAAAATATTGCTCGAGGGCTTCGAGCTCATCGCTTTCCAATGGTGCCAAGTCTCCGTTATTTTCTTTGGCCACCTTAATAAATAGGTGTTTGCGGTTGTTTAACTCCAATTCGATAACCGCAGCTCGAGCAACTATTTGCATCTCTGCAATTTGTTCATCGGTATATACGTCTGCTTCGTATTCGCCATTTTCGTTAAGTCCTTGACCGTATCGAAAAAGTAACGCCTGATTACGGAACCAAAGCAATGTATAGCGTTTTTGCTCGCGTATCTTTTGGTCAGTTTCCTGCGTATAGGTTTCGAAGTATTGATATTGAAGCCATACCACGAAAGCAATTACATACGCCCAAAGGTTATAGATAGCTACATTACTCGTGCTATCTATACCTTGCAAGGCTTCTTGGTTTGCTTTTTCGGCGAGTATTTGTTGTTTTATATCTTGCACTGTCATAGACTTATTTTTTCAAGAAATTGTATTTTACGCTGTGCCTTTTCAATGCCAGAATACATGGCTTTTCGGCAATGTTGCCTGTCTAAAAAATCAAGGAATTTAACAAGTGTTTTTCCGAATTTTGACAAGCTATTAAGCCTGTAATTCCAACCTAGAACTTCGCTTATGGTTTCGTCTTTGTCTCCAAATTTGTAGCTCTCTTTTTCTTGTGCTATACAAAGCCAATTGAGAAATCCGCTAAAGGCGGCGTTACCTAACTGATCAAAGCTTGCGGCGATTTCAACAAAGTAAGTAGCCATACCAGCAAACACATCAACGGCTTTTCGGTTTGGATTGGTGATGCTAACACCAATCTTCCAAAGCAAAGCCAAAGGCGTTATCACTACAAAAAGAAAAAGCGCCAAGACAATTAATAATATGCCTCCTATGGTCTTAAAAATCATCATAAGTCGAACCTTCCATTAGCATCATCAAGAGCGATATAATTCTCGAAAGCCGCTGTTAAACTTAAATTTTGCTCCAACACTAAACTGTAGAAATATTCGTAAGCAGGCATTGTTAAGTAACGCTCATACTCATTGATAACATTACCTTCTGAGTCTGTTTCTTCTACAAAATCAGGGTTTAATACTGGCTGCAAGTTTTCATCACGCACAGCAACATGATAGCTGTTATCTATGCGCCAATCGGGTACTTTTTTTGAAAAATTACCAGATACATCTACTCCGTTTTTCAGATATTGAAGCCTATAAAAGAAGTCGATATACGAAGCATCTGAATTTACATTAAGTCCCGCCAAATGCAGCGTTCGTTCTACATCGGTAAAAACCTTATGGTTGCTTATTTTTTTTGAAATAATTGTTTTCATGTTATTTCTTTTATAATTCTTTAATATTTATGGTTCGCTTATCTATTAATGCTATCTGTCGCGTGCCTGGAGGTTTTTCAGTAACAACACATGTATATACTAATCGAAATTCTAACTCTAAATCGTTTCTTGATGTCGCAAAACCAGGAGAGGTAATATATTTTGTTGCTACTGTAATGTCAGATAGAGTATTATAACTTTGCGGAAAAGCTTTAAACCTTATATGCCTACTATTACCTACTGGAATATAAAGCATCTCTATATCAAAACTTAAAATTTCTAGCTTAGGTACTCTGATTTCCAAATCATCATTAAATCCAATTGTACTTAATGTCTTCCAACCAAAAGCTGCTACATCAGATTTTACTTGTAAACTTATTTCTCTCGAATTAACATAATCATTATATATTTTATCTGTACTAAATGTAAATTTAGCCGAGACAGAGGAAGTTGTCTTAAATGGCATCCCCTTATAAAAAGAATATGACATTGGACTTGTAATAATATCCCCTGCTTCATTAGTAGTCCTTACATAAACATTTAAAGCACCATTATAATTAGTTTCTTTATGTATATATCTTTTTAGTATTGGATATCTAACTCCGTTATGAACTATGTATATATTATCTTCATCATGTTCTATAGCTCCGTTAACAGGCGTGGTCGTCAATTCTCCTTCTGGTATTAATAATGGTGGAGCTTCTGGTGTACCGAGCTTTGTGGCGTTACCAGAAGTTGTAACTTTTTCTAAATTAGGAATATTAGGGTTGTCCAGTTTCTGCTTATATTCATCCGTGAAATCGTTACTACTAAGGTCGCGGCCTTCTTCTTTTAGTACACGGTCGTTAAGTGCCTCTTGCAAGCCATTTACCTCGTTTATTTGGTGTTGCTCCGGGTGTACATAGTTTTGTAAACCTTCGAGTTTTTGTAGCAGCTCATCCGTGAAATCGTTCGCACTTAAATCCTTTCCTGGTGTTTTTGCAACCTTACTGTTAAGAGCCTCTTGCAAGCCGTTAACAAAGCTTATTTCTACGCTTTGTAATTCTTGCGGTTTGGGTATCGATACATTTTTTCCGCTTGTAAAATCTAAACGAATAGCCTCATCGGTTTCGGTTATTTTTTTGAGTACATCACCTTGCGAGTAATGCCAAAAGCTATCCAGTAAGTTGTAATACTTATTTCGGATTGCTTCATCATCGCAAGTAAAATAGCCTTGTAATATGTCTATGCTTTGTTTCATATTATGCAAAATATTGGCAGAGATTGCAGGCATTATTATTGCCGTTGTTATTCTCTATTATTTTTTTGTCCGCATCGCTTAATGCGGTTGCTGGTTTTATATTATTTGCTCTATAATAGCTTACTATTTCTGTATTTGCTTCTGCAAATTCTGGTACTTTCAATACGCTTCCCGGTTCAAGTTCATCGGTAACCGATAAGCCGTTGGCCAGTGCCAGAACCAAAACACCTTCTTGCGTTCCATACACTTGTATGGAAAGGTCGAAAAGCGACTGGTGTTTTATGACGGTTACGGTGCTCATGGGTGTTTTTGCTTGTAATTATCAAATGCTTTTTTCAAGTCGCGATACTTATTTTTCCACAACTCTACATTTCGCCGTAATAAGTCTATTTCACGGTGCAACTCCTCAAATTTTTCGTCATAGCGTGTTTTCAAGTCGTTTAGGGTTTCTTGATACAAGTCAACAATTTTTTGGCTTCCATCAGCTTTTACGCTTTGAAGCTCGGCTTTCATACGCTCAAGTTCAGCGTGTTTTTGTTTGCGCTGAAAAAACCATGTACAAACACCAGCTATTACTGCTGTGGCTAATTCGCCAAGGTATTTTGTTAAGAATTCTTGTACCATATTATTGTATTGTTGTGGTTACACTTGCCCCGTCTGAACTTACACCAGTAGTCTGACGGCCGATTACAAAACTTGATATTGCGGAGGCTAACTTTTGAGCTATTCGCTTACGAGCTTGTTCCGGATTAATGTTTGGGTTATTTGATTCGGCATCATAAGCCTCTTCGATTGCATCTTGTAATTGTTGTTGTGTAAATGGCATTTCAGTTATTTTAAAATCTTATTTAAACGAAGTTTAATTTCTTCTACAGCAGCAACGTTGATAGTTGTGCCGTTTACTACTAAAATTTTGTTTACTTCATCAATAAAATCATTTAACACTTTTTTTAAATTTTCACCTTTCCGGTTAATTTTATACCCCTCATTATCTACTTCAAATTCTGTTTGATTAATAATGCCTTTTATTTTTTCAGCTTCATCTATATTGCTAATAACTAAGGTGTTTTCATCATTACCTATCATACTTACAAGCACGTTAGAACCAACTTTTGGGTAAATAACCAATTTGTTAGCTAATTCTTTTACCGAAGCTTTTAGCCTTACTTTTGTGTAAGGGAAGTCGGTAATATCTTTCACATCTACTGTATCATCATCATTTACTTTTGTTATAATAGCGGCAAATGTTTGCTTCGGTTTTTTTCTTTGTGCTTGTAGGGCTACTTTTAATTCGCTATCTAAACTCATAGTTTGTTACCTAATTCCACTTTACGTCTACCACCGTTTACACTCATTGTTATTACTACTTTTGGCACAAAATAATTACCCGTTCGGTTGGTGTAATTTTTGTCGCGTATTTCTACATTCATACCTCGAGTTACAAAAGGGGCATAAAACCCGGTAATCGTTCCTTCATAACCAGTATATTTAATGTTGCTTAGTTCGGCTTCGCCAATTTTTTTGAGTACGGAAGGGTCTGAAATATTATACCGATAGATGGTTCTTTGTTCTCCATCTGAATCGCCTACTAGAACTTCTATTTTAGAATTATCCTTTTGGACTCCTACGACCTTAAGATTTATTCTTACATCTTCGGCACGTCTAAATTTTAGATCGTGAGAAACTACATTTTGATATAAATCATAAACCACCGTTTCTCCTATATTTTTTACTTGGCGTAAACCCGCATAAAGTTTTCCAGCATCGTCAATAAAAGTGTAAAGCCCGTATTCGTCTTTAATTTTCTCTAAAGCTTTTGCACCGTTAACATCTTTGAGAATGAATTTGTCAAACCCAACTTCAGGAATATTACTAGCAAGCTGAACACCTGTTCCGGCAACTACATACTCGAGAACTTGCTTTAAGGTGGTTTTTCCGAAATTTCTAGTGATGCTTTTTTGCCTAATCTTATAAATGGCATCTTCACAAACTATAGTGATGGTTGGCATATTAGGCTTAATCCAACGCACAAAACCTTCAAACTCTACCTTTTCTAAAACACCTTTATAAGCTAATGTGATTATAACTGGATCACCAGCTTTTATTTCTTCTTCTAATTGTCTTTTCTGGTAACCACTTTCGGTATTACCAAATAAAGCACTCATCGGCAATTGTATTTCTGCCGTGTCGCTTAACAAGTCTACAGATTTTGTTATTTCAACCTTATGAACTCGGTCAAAAACGATATTTTTAATTTTTATTTTAGCTGCCAGAATAAACATTATAAACGTGTTATTTTGTTACTACTTACTGTTGCATAAAAATCATCGTCAGACACTGCGTTGATGTAAAAACTTTGCGAGTATGGTTTTCCTTGCATATTCCCAAAACCATAATCTTTAATTACTAATTTGTATATCCCAAATAAATCGGTAATATCATTATCAACCTCGAGAGCCTCATTTCTTTCACATAAGTCGATAACCGCCTTTACTTGTTCTTCTGGGTAATTCTTTTGCCCAGGAATAATACAAACACCTTCAATCTTTATTTGGTAGTCACCCGAAGAAATAAATTCTTTTACCGTGCCGCGCTTCTCGCTAGAAACTAAAACCGTTTCTTGAATTATTTTTCTTGTATTTATAGTTACCAAAGGCTCATTAGGTAATTTCTTACCAGCAATAGAGAAATCCATAAACATAGGCCTGCCCAAAGAATCTTTAGCAAAAACAGCTTTACCTATATTAGATTCAGGTATAGGTGTTCTATTTCGTAAGTCTGGATAAGCTTCACTTACATAACCATGACTTTGTAAAATGAGATTCTTTATATTAAATTCATTAGCCATTATACAGGTGTTGTTTGTAATTGATTAATACTATTAAGTACTCTTAGAAGCATTCGTTTTAACTCATCTTCTGATAAGCTCATCCCTTGACTTACATTTTGGGATTGTATTGTGAAAGTTTCTACAAGTTTTCCAAAGGTTACATTAATGTTGGTTTGCTTGGAACCACCCCCCGTGATCGTATCAATACCTTTACTTAAACCTTTCGGCATATCTGTAGAAGCTCCCTTAATAGATTGTTCGGTAGAAGCATTTACGGTTTTACCTTTACCAGTTAGCATATCTAAAATGCCACCAGACTTTTTTTCTTTATTAGCTTCAACTTCTGCTACGCCTTGGCTATAAGCTTGCCCTGCTTTTTTACCAACACCTTTCATTTTATTAAAAAACTTTGCTCCAGAATTTGCACCCATTAAATTTGCTGTAGCACTTTTTCCTGTTTCCCAAGCTGCCTTCCAATCACCTTTAAAAAACTGCATTAAAGCTTTACCTAAACCTGTTATGCCTTTTAAAATATCTTTTATACGATCAACCACTAGCTCTTTTATGGCCACACCAAAACCTTTCATATACTCCCATGCAGCTAAAATTGCACCTCTAAACCATCCTATTTTTTGATAAGCATAAACAACACCAGCAACTAATGCCGCTAAAGCCGCAATTACGAGACCTATTGGATTAGCCGTTAAAGCTGCATTCCATAACCATTGCGAAGTGGTGGCAACTTTTGTCCAAAGTACATAAGCACGGAATTGAATATTAAATGCTAAAAAGCTAATTTTACTTATAATGAAGTTGGCATTTAAGGCCAATAACGCCACGCCTAGTAAACCAAAAACCAAAGCATTATCTGAAACTATAGAATAGAGACTATTAAACCATTGCCCTACTTGTGGTAGCACTTCAATTAAAGCAATACCCCAATCGACCAAAGGCATTAAGTTTGGCAATATCTTCTCGCCTAGCTTTGTTGCTCCAAGTTGAAGTTTGCCCATAAAAGTAGACCACTTACCGCCAAAGCTTTTCGATTGCTTTTCCATTAAGTTAAAAAACTGCCCGCCTTTACCAGTCATATTAGTAAAAGCTCGTTCTATAAACGGAAAGGTAATTTTACCTTCACTAGCTAACTTTTTAATTTGATCTGGAGCAACACCCATTACTTTTGCGAGTTCGGTAAAAATTGGAATACCACGCCCAGCTAATTGGTTTAGGTCTTCGCTGTAAACCGTGTTTTGAACTTTAATTTTACCATAGATCTCTGAAAGCTCGTTAAAAGGAATTTTAAGACCTGCCGAAATATCACCTACTTTTCTTAGTGTTGGTATTAACTTTTCATTGCTTACACCAAATGCCAGTAAGTTTCTACCGGCTTGAATAACTTCTTTATTATTAAATGGGGTGGCGTTAGAAAACTTATTAAGGCCTTGTATTGTTTTGGTCGCTTTTTCGGCACTCCCTAGCATAGTTTCAAAAGAAATACGGGTTTGCTCCATATCTGAGCCAAGCTTGATAATAGAACCTACACCTCGTACTGCTTCAAAAATCCCGAAACCTATACCTAACTTAGTCAAGACACCGTTAAGCCCAGAAAAAGTACTTTTCATAGCACTTGCTTGAGCATCGGTTCTTCTCATTCCACGTCTAAACTTATCTTGCTTTTCTTCAATCTGCGTAAAGGTAGATTTACCCCGACCAGCTATTTTATTTAGCTTGGAGCTCATCATATCTTTAGCTAGAAATGTATAAGTATAAGTAGACACGAGGTTTTATTTTTAATAATAGAAATTTACTTCTTTACCTTCTTTTTTACGTATATCTTGCAATTGGGCAAATTTCTCGCCCCATTGCTCATCATTAAGCTTTGAGGGGTCAATGTGCAAGTAGTACTCGAGCATAGTATCAACATAACCAATAAAATTGGCTGAAGGTTCACCGCTACTATGCTCTAATACTTTTTTATGTTTACCGTAGTGGTCTCTATTAAAGCATCTATTTGCGTTGTTATGTCGAGAAAATAACGATCGTTTGTTTTAAGCTCTTCATCACCTTCAAGCCATCCGCTTTCAAGTACATTTTCAGCTAGACCTAGTGGATCGTTTTGACTTACGCTCATCGCATATTTTAACTGGTCACGGCTTGGTTTTTTAACGAAAGCGATTTTACCTTCACTTTCTAAAACCCAAATTTCTTTTAAGTTGTGCTTTTTCTTAAGAGATAATGCTTTTTCTTTAATTTGCTCTTGTGTTAATTCTTTATTCATAAATAACTTGTTATCTGGTTTTTCTACCTAAAAACATTATTGGTAGCGTTATTTCTTGAAACTTGTCGTTTTGGTTAATTTCTCTAGGGTCTTCGGTGAACTCTACATTTTCTAAAGTATGAGTAATAACTCCTGTACCATTTTTAGGTACGTAAGAAACACTTACAGAAAATGGCTCTAAATCTGTTAAATCTTCGTCTGGTTGTAATTGCGCCGCCATCGCTTCAACTTCAGACTGAAGCAATACTAATTGTCCTTCATAAGCTTTATTGCCTGATTGAATGCTGTGCGGATTCTCACCTCGAGCATGTAAATATTCTTTTTCCTTGGTTACTTTATAAGATACTCCTCGAGCTTTGGTTATAGATCGGCCTAACATTGCTATTTCAACATTAGACCATGCAAATTCTTTTGTGTTAAATGCCATTGTAACGCTTTTTAATTACTGGTTAAACTTGTTGTAAAGCCTAAGTCTATACTAATGTATTTAGAGTAGCCTACTGGGAGAATATCTAAGGTGACTTTAAACTCATTAGTTCCTAAAATATCTTGAGAAGGGTCAATGCTTGCGCGTACACCGCTAATTTCGCCCTCAACGGTCATTTGTTGATTAATGGCTGCTTCTATATCTGAACGCCAGTTGCCTATTAAAGCTGGTGAAATTTGACCGTTTTCAGCTAGTGGAATTTCATCAAGAATATTTTCGGTATAAACTGAAAGTGCAATAAGTGTAGCCTTATCTATAACCGCAACTCTTTTTAAGCTGCTTAAATCATCGCTATCACTGGTTAGGGTAGGATCATCTGTAAAGAAATACCCTGCTTTACCAGGAATAGTTCTTAAAAATATATAGCCTTTGTTGTGTATCGCTTCCCATGCATCTTCTAAAGTCTCAATGGCTTCACCATTGTTTAAGTAAGCAGCCACTATACCTAAATCGCCATCACGTACACGACCAATACTTCTTTGAACGGGGTTAGCTGCAATTTTACCCAAAATCATACCTACCGCAGCATTTTTCCCAGCGCTTGCATTACCTAATAAAATGGCAACTCGATTACTGGAAGCTTTTTTATAATCTTTGAGATCGGCTACCGTTCCCGTAAAGTCTTTGCCGTCTATAATTACTCGCAACGGCTTATATTTGTTTGCGTGTGCGTTAGCCAATTCTTGCGCTTTAGTAACGGCTAAGTCTACATCTTCATCTAAACCATTGCCAGTAGTAATACCCGTGTTAGATTTTTGAGAAACTACTAAAGTTCTAATACGACCACTAGCTGCATTTAATAATGTAGGCGCATAACTACCTGTAGTGTCTAATTGCTCACTCATCTTAATAGATGCAGTGGTAAGCATTAGCCAAAGTTCTGCCCCTTTTCCTGCTTTGGCATAAAATTCTTTAATAGCATTGTAAGCAAAAGAATTGGTGCCATCTTTGGTAATACCTATTGCCTCTGCGCTTTCAAGACTAAAAATTTGATTAGCAGTTCCTACAGTGATATTATTAGTTCCGGCAACCGTGCTACCTGTAATAATCATCCCAGCAATAGTATCTTCTGTTTGATTAGTTTGCCCTAATCTATCGTTATTTATGTTAATGGTAACTTTAGGAAGTCCTGACATACAATTGTTTTTTAATAGTTTTTGATATTACTAGCTAAGATTACTTAGCTAGTAATTAATTAAGCTACGACGTCTTCAACTAAGTTGATAACGCCTTTACCGTCTTTTCTTGCCGCAGTACCTCCAGCTCTCACTAAAGCAGACATTTTAGAACCGTAAAGCTCGGCATCGTCTACATTTAAAAAGATTTTTGTACCGCCTTCAGCACGTCTTACATAATTTTTATGCCAGAAAATTGCACCAGCACAATCTGTAGCTGCTGTGGTTGTTTCTCCGTAAGGTCTTATAGTGCCACCTTGCGTAAACACGTTAACTTTACTTCTTACGAAAAAGTCAATACCCATAAAGTGGCCTACAGAACCATCTACCAAAGGCTTAACTTTGTTATAGTCTGAACTTTTCACCTCTGGAATTTGCAACATATCTTCTTGCATTGCTGGGGTAATTACAGCATAGCGATTACCAATAGGAATATCTTGTTCTGCCCATACGGTTGTTACTTTTTGAATATCAGCAAGCACCAATCTTTTTCGATTTCCTGTTGCCCCAGAAACGCCGCTAACAACTCTACCTGTTCCAGTAGTTCTAATTTTCTTAACACCTGAAGAACCTCCCCAAGCCGATGCCATAAAGTTGGCTACAGCTGTATTTAATGCGTTTACATGTTCCTCTAAAATAGAAGCACGCTTATCGTAGCTTACTAATAAGGCCTCTGAGTATTGTAACCAAGTTGGATCACTTGAAAACTCGTGCATTTTATATTCGCTAGGGCTGTCGGCACGTTTTGTAGCGTTCCCTTTTTCGGTTCTGTCTATCTTCACATTAGGGATCGTACCTACGTGTGGAAGCTGTACAGAATCGGCATCTACAAACGCCGAATCGTTTTTTGATTGCTTATAGAACTCATTCGCAGGGAATAAGTTTTTGCTCAAATCTGAGCTAAATTTTCTTTTTAATAATTCTGCTGCCATTGCTTATGGTTTATAAAGATTCGTCAAATAGTTTTTGGAATTGCTCTGGGTTCTCGCTTTTCATTGCAAGTAATTGCTCAGGAGCGTTGAGTTCATACCAAGCCCAATCCTTTTTAGCATTGGTTTCTTTACCGCCTTCACCTTGTTTAATATCATCAAGGAAATCACCTAGTTTATCTTTTGGTGAAGCTTGCGTTTTACCCATAAGGTCTTCTAATACAGCTTTTGCTCCCGAATGATCTGCCTTGAATAATTGGATGTATGTTTCTTTTTTTTCGGGTTTGATAGCCTTAGCTTGAATAGCATCATCTACAAGCTTTACCGCTTCGGCTTCTCTTTTTTCCTGATTAAGCTTTACCAAAGCTTCGTATTTGGTTTTGTAATCCGTTTGGGTTTTGTTCTCTTGTAATAAAAGAGCTACGCGATCTGTTATTGATTCATTGCTGCTTAAATTGAGTTGCTTACGTAAATTGTCTTCTAATTTCATTGTGTTTTGAATTAATGGAAGTTCATAATCTTGATCGCCATCGTAAAGTTTTACCATGGCATTGTTATTACCACCACGGTCTACGATAGATATTTCGGAAAGAATACTTTTAGTAACAGTTGGTCTAGTTTGACCGGGTAACAAGAGTTTGACGTCCTCGCTGGTTTCAATAGGATCTACACCAATAGATGCCATACGAATAAAATTCCCTTGAATTTTCTTAGCAATTTTCATTGCCTTTTCATCATTTTCATCAAATACAGCATCTGCCATAAGTACACCGCCAACACGTTGTAAATTTTCCCAACGGCAAATAACTTCATCACCTTTTGCGGTATAGTCTTCACCTGTTCTACGTTGGTGCATGTAATATCCTACAGGATTTTTCTCAAACTGAGTTGTATCAATACCATCACTAAGTATTCTAAACCCATAATTATTTACGCTTTCATCGCTAACTACAAAAGTGAATTTCATTTGCTCGTTTTCATCTTGTTATGAGGCAAAATTGTAGCGAAATGAAAGGCTTAACAAATTGCTAATCAAGGTTTGAATATTTATTCTCAATTATTGAAAATCTACTCGCAACCCTTGATAGCCATTTTTTATGGATGCAGCTTTTAAAGGACTTTTGTTATAAATAAAGGATATGGCTAGGGATATTTTAATAGATGATACTGGTGATCTAAAAATTGAAAACGGCGATTTTGGCACGGGCAATCCTACTATACAAAATCAAAGACTCATTTTAATATCACACAAAGGAGAGTTTAAAGAGGCACCAGAACTAGGTGTTGGCATAAGCAATGAGCTTCTTAATGAAAATCCTAAAAAGCTTTTAAGAGAGATTAAGCGAAACTTTGAATACGATGGTATGAAGGTTAAAACGCTTCAAATTGGCACAAATGATAATTTAATTATAGACGCTACTTACATCAATTAATATGGCAGGAGGACGACTTACCAAAAAAGAATCTGATCAAAAGAAAAGACAAGGTAAAAAGATGTTTATCAATGGTTTTTCTCAAAATGAGATTGCTGATGTTCTGGAAGTACACTTAGAAACCATAAAAAGGTGGTACAAAAAGTATGATTGGCAAGATGCAAAAGACATTCACAGTCTAAGTATCTCAGAACTCAAACAGGAAACATTAAGAAGCTTTCAATCATTAAAAGCTGGTGAAACGCCAAAGGTATCACCCGATCAATTAAGTAAACTGTCTTCCACTTTCGAGAAGCTTAGCGATAAAAAAAAGAACCTCGCTTATATGTACGACAATTTTGAGGAGTTAAGTGATGCTATATTAAAAGACGCCCTTAGCGAACGGCTTAAAAAGAACCGTGAAGCAAAGCTAGAAATGGCAAAGTACATTAGAGGTATGATGGATGAAGTCGTGAGCAAAACTTATAAAGAAGCTTTGAATGACTAAAACAGAACTAAAAAAGGCACGTGAGGCATTTGCAGAACGTAGTAAGTATATTCAAACTTCGACTTTAGAAAGTTTGGTAAAGGAAACTTCTGCTGAGCAAGAAGCAAGAATTAAACGACTTTTAAAACCTCAAAATTATAACGAGTTTTTTGACTACTATTTTGGGGTTAACACGCCTGTACCTTTAGCCGATGCTCCTTGTGCAGACTTTCACCAAGAAAGCTATATTAAAGTTTTTGAGAATCCTAGAATCGTTCAATTTAGACGGTGGTTTAGAGGCGCAGCAAAATCTATTCACACCAACGTAGGAAACTTACTACACTTAAAAGAAAATGACTTAGTTTTTTTCGCTCTACTTATTGGTAGAAATAGCGATGCTGCAAATTTATTGCTTGGCGATTTACAAATGCACCTCGAGAGTAACGAACGTATAATTAAAGATTTTGGTAAGCAAGTAAGCTATGGGAACTGGGCAGATGGTGAGTTTGAAACTTTAGACGGCAGATATTTTAAAGCACTCGGTTTAAACCAACCTTTTAGGGGTTTAAGACGTGGTGAATATCGCCCGGACTTTGCAAGTGTAGACGATTGTGAAGACCGTAAAGAAGCCAAAAATAAAATCTTAGTGAAAGAAAAAGGCGAAAAAATTACCGGTGATTTAAAAAAAGCTTTTCACTTGCACCGTGGTCGCTTGGTAATACCTAACAACTACATTGTAAAAGACGGTCTAAACGATTTCATTTTAGAAAAATATAAAGATTCTAAATCGTTAGATGTAAGTACCATCAACTTAAGGGATGCAAGTGGTAAACCTTCGTGGTATCAGCGTTATTCTAACGAAATGGTAGATACCATTGATGAAGAAACCGACTATTACACGAGCCAACGGGAAGACTATAACAACCCAATTGAAGAGGGAAAGCTTTTTAAAAAGGAATGGATTAGGTATGAAGAAATACCGCACAACGTTCAATGGAATGCTTTAATAGGCTATTGGGATTTATCGTACAAAGCAAATGGTGATTATAAAGCTTTTTGGCTTTTAGGAGTTACCGGTCATCGTATTTATGCTTTAGATGTGTTTTGTCGCCGTTGTGATATTAGCGAAGCTATAAGCTGGCATTATGATAAAGCACAAGAGCGAGGTATGCGAGGTTTAAGCTCTTTAGATTATTTTGATGCCACCGCAGCACAAGAAGCGGTTTTTGCTCCCATTTTTAGGCAAGAAGCTCAACGTCGTGGATTTTTCCAAATACCAATGGCCGATCGTGACCAACGTGTAGATAAACACTTAAGAATTGAAGCTACTTTAACGAGCGTATTATTTAACGGGACGTTGGTTTTTGGTTCTCACTTAGAAGGCACACCAGATATGAAAGCCGCCGAAACGCAATTGCTTTCATTTGAAAAAGGCACAAAGTCGCCAGACGATTCACCCGATGCACTAGAAAACGGTGTGCGTAAAGCACAATTTTACTACACCGCAGATTTAAAAAGCTGGGGTAAACCAACTATTCACCAACATAAAAGAGGAGGTTTTTAATGAGTGTACGTAAGAAAATACATGACCCGATTGCGGCACAACTTACCAGTATGGAAACATTCACCATGGTAGATATGTGGAAGGCGCAACTCACACCAAGTAAAAACAGTTTTAAAGCAGGGTTTCCCGCTGCTTTTATTTCGATTGGTAACATTGCTTGGGAAGATGGTATTAACAATGCCAAAGAAGGAAGCGTTACGGTAAACGTCTATTTATTCTTCGACAAGTACGGCGATACGTTTGAAACTGCCGTAGATAAAGAAGAAAGCTTTAGTATCATGGAAACAATGGAAGCTGCAAGTGAAAAAATACACTGGTTAGAAGATGAAGTGTTTTCAGAAATTACCCAAACTGCTGAAGTTGATCTTACCGAACGTTATGGCCGTCCGGCTTATATGCTAAGTTTTTCAACCCTAGTTTACAAACAAATAAAACCTACCGTACATGTTTATTGAAGTCACAGACCTTAACACCGTATCAGTTCCGCAAGTGGTATCTAAAGTTTTAAATAATGACGATACCATTGGTGAAGAAATAATTAGTGAAACAGTAGCCTTAATGCGCAGCTATTTGTCTGGACGTTTTGATGTAGATGCCATTTTTAACGCCACCGAAAACAAAGACAAAGTAGTTGTAAAATATTGCAAAGACATTGTTATACACGAAATATACACTCGTAAAACCGAAGACTACAACCAAGTAACTAAAGGGCGTTATGATGAGGCTATGCTTTGGCTGGAAAAAGTTGCCGCAGGTAAAATACCCGCTAACGATTTACCACCTAAACCAGTTCCGGAGGGTGAAGAAACCACTGGTGATGGCTTTATAAAATTTGGCGGTAACAGAAAATACATAAGCAATTTTTAACATGAATTTTAAAGACTTCACTCACCATATAAAACGTCAAGCTTTAGAACTAGAGCAATTCATTAAAGATGATCTTTTAGATATTATCGAGGTTGAAGGTTTAGAACACTTTGAAGAAAGCTTCGACAACGAAGGTTTTACAGACGAACATTTAGAGAAATGGAAAGCTCGTAAAGTTGAAGATAAGCGAGGCAGAGATATTACAAGATACAGAACTAATCGAGTAGGACGGGCGGGTGAGCTTAACCAGTACGGACGTCAAAATGAAGGGCGAGCAATACTTACCGGTCACGATAGCGGCGATAAATTAAGACATAGTTTAAAAAGCCGTAAGATTTCTAAAGGAGTTGAATTTAGTAGTGATAAAGAATATGCCGAAGTACATAATGAAGGTGATGATAATCATGAACAACGGCAATTTATAGGGCATTCTAAAGTATTAGATGCTAAAATATTTAGACAAGTAGATAAACGCTTAGATAACATTTTTAAAAAATGAGCATAGAATTAGTAAACCACCGAGGCGAAAAGCTTATAAATACTAAAAACGATGTAGAATTAGCCGCAAAAAGCCAAAAAGTAATGCTTGATTTGGTTAGGCAGCAACACAGCGTATTTCGCCAAGAAATAGACCAGTTTCAAGTGGCAAGACAAGAACGTTCTAACACGGATCAACCTTTTACTTATTTATTACAAGATTTGTATAAAGACACGGTTTTAGATACTCATCTTACCGCAGTAATGGAAAATCGTATTTTAAGAATCGTAAATAAAAAGTTCGTTCTAAAAGATGATAAAGGCATTGCAGATCATGAACGCTCAAGCTTTTTAGATAGCCGTTGGTTTACCGACACTATACGCTATGTAATGGAATCTGTTTTTTACGAATATTCACTAATTCAGTACAAAAAAACGCCAGACGGTAAAATACACAAAGCTAAAAAAGTACCGCGTGAACACGTTAACCCTGATTTAGGTTTAGTTGTAAAAAGCGTTTACGATACTAAAGGTTTGCCATACGAGGATTTTCCTTACGATTTACTATTTGCCAAAATGTATGACGGTTACGGCTTGTTAGAAAAAGCGGCCGCATTAACCATTTTAAAACGTCATTCGTGGGCTTCTTGGGATGAGTTCGAGCAAATATTTGGGATGCCTATTCGTATAGCTAAACTTGGTACCATAAGTGACGATGTTAAGCAAGAAGTAGGGCAATGGCTAAAAACAATGGGGACGGCTTCTTATGGAGTATTCCCACAATTCGCAGATATTGAAATTAAAGAAGCTAACAATCGTGATGCTTTTAACGTCTTTATGAAAAAAATTGAAACGGTAGATAGTCAATTATCAGTTTTAGTGAATGGCCAGACAATGACCACGCAAGACGGTTCTAGCAGATCTCAAGCAGAAGTACATCAAGATACTGAGGACGAAATTACTCAAGCTGACTTGCGAAATGTAGTACATTGGCTAAACGAATCCTTATTGCCATTACTTAGAAATTGCGGTTATGATGTAAGAGATAATGAACGTATAGGCGTTGAAATGATTGCCGACCCTATTGAGAAAATGAAAATTGATGAAAAGATTATGACATCAAGCGGTTATAAATTAACGCAGAAATACCTTGAAAGTACTTACGGTGTAGAACTAGAGCCTATTCCTGAACCGAATAAACCTCCAGAAAAAAAAAAGGAATAAAACTTCTTGAGTTATATTACCGCTCACAATGTTGCGGTCACTTAGAACTTAGCGATGAAAGCAAAAAGATAAGTGCCGCAACTATTGAGCAACTACTTACCGAAATTTACCAAGGTAAAACTCCCGATAAAAGACAACTTTTTAAAGAAACCGCAAACGAACTTATTACAGCGGTTTACAGTGGTTATGGCAAAAATTTACATAGTGTAAGATACAACAGCACAGACTTTGTAAAACTCAATGAACTTACTTACAATGTAGGTGTATTTTCAGCCTTTAAAAACCACTCACAAATAAGAGAAACAGTAAAGCTTTTAAAAGACGAAAACGGCAATACTAGAAGTAAAAAAGACTTCATTACTGAAGCTACAAAGTTAGATAACACTTATAACAAACGTTATTTATCTGCGGAATATATTCACGCCACCAATTCTGCACAAATGGCAAGCCGTTGGCAAGAAGCGGAACGCACCAAAGAACTTTATCCTAACTTAATGTACGTTTCTGTAAACGATGATCGTACACGACCACTGCATAAAAAATGGCACGGAATTGTTTTACCCATAGATCATCCGTTTTGGGATAAACGTTACCCGCCAAATGATTGGGGTTGCAGGTGCAGTGCAAGAAGAACCAGCAAGCCTGTTAACGATAATGGTATCGATGTAGACGATATGGTAGATTTACCAAAACAGTTTAATATAAATGTAGGAAAGACTGGAAAGGTGTTTAATGATGATCATCCTTATTTTAAAGTTCCGGGATTCGATAAAGTTGCTCAAGAAGCTTTACGAAGTTTATTACATTATCAAAGAAAGAAATTATGGCCAGAAATAAAAGATACATTAAGAGGTAAAGTAAATACTGTTTTAGGTGAAGTAACTATTAACAATAAAGCTTTAAAAGAAGCTTTAAACCAACCACACAAAAACGCTTATTTAAAGAATAATTTGATTGTAGATATTCACAATTTATTAAAAGATTCTGTATTTATTACATCTATAGATAACTTTAAACCTTCACCGCATTGGGTGAAATACCACTATTTACAAGTTAAAGAATTTGAAGATATGTTTTTAATCGTTAGAGAAGACCGTAAGGGTAATTTTTTCTTCTATTCAATTATTGATAACATGAAGGTATAAAAAAAACCTTAAGTCATCGCCTTGAAGGATACAGTCCAACAGGAACTACACTTAAGGTTTTCAAGTTATTGACTACAAAGATAATGAAAATATTTAATTCCCGTAAACACCTTCGCCGTTAAAGATAGCGGAGGCTGTTCTTGGCGAGATAAAAAGCTCTTCGGCAATAGCCGCCAAAATTGCACCGTGACGCCATTGGGGTTTATGTTCACTATACCACTCGTAACGTTCTCGCAAACGCTGATCTCTTTTTAATCTAAGTGTTGGGTCTTTTGGCATAATGGTGCAAAGATAGTTGAGGCTACTAAAATATACAAAACCCCTATAAAAAACAAAACCCGCACAATGGCGGGTTTTTGATAGTATATAAATATTATTGACTTACGTTTATATTTATTATTTTCTTTTCGTCTGGGTATATTTGTAGTTGTACGTTATAAGTAAAAGGTATATCTACTCCTAAACTATTATTAGCTTTCCCTTTTCCGTTAATTACTACTAATCCATTATCAGCATCAGTAACAACTGCTTTTATAAATGTTGGGCTTTCGTTAAAATTATACTCTACCGAATTAGGTAGAGTAAATTTACTCTTTAATTGAGTGTCTATTTTATCTATTAACTCATAACCTTCATCATCTGGGCTGTTCAAGTAAGCCTTAAGCCATTGTTCTTTTTGCTCAAAAGTAGCGTCTTGCCAACTTGTTTTAACGACACCCGTATTCTTAGAACTCTCAGCACAACTGGAAATAAGTATAGTTGTAGTAACTGCAAGTATAAATAGTATTTTTTTCATTAATATGAGAAGTTTTTAAATATTATATCTCAAATATAATCAAATTTTAATAACATCTGCTGGCACCATTATTACACCACCAGCATTAATATGGTTTTTAGTAGCGGCTAGAGCATCTTGTAACAACTTCTTATTATATACTTTTCTCTTTTTATAGTAGCTTTTTAAGTATTGACGGTACATTTCCCACTCTTTATCATTTGCAGGGCTAAAAACGGTTAAATCGTGCTTCAAACCTTGTGGTACTTTATACATGTGACTAATAGCTTTGCCTTCACAATGCACGCAACGCATAAAAAATGGCGTTACTCCTTGGTCACGATGTTTTACTACGGTGTTTTTACCACAATCACCGCAGGTATAGGCGTTTACTTTTTTATTGGTTTTGTCTTGTATAATTTCCATTTAATCTTGTTTTAAAAGTCGTTTAATTACATTTTAACCATGCTACAATAGCAAATAATATCAACATAACAACGCAAATAAATGCGCCACTTGGGTTTGGGTCGGGACTGCCTTTTATGTAGGGATCGTCATCCCATTCGGGGTCATGTTTCATAATTTCTTATTGTTTTTAATTTCTTCAATTAATAAACCGTCTTTTCTTTTCCAGCTTCCATTTTCTAAAATTTCAAGCGGTACAAACTCGGTTAAACTTTCTGTATTGACAAAACGACCGTTGTATATGTGAGCGTGAAAATTGCAATGCAATATTTCGCCATGTTCATCTATGTAAAGTTTTGTCATATCTTGACCGAAGTCGGAAAGGATAATTTTTTTATCGTAGGTTTTGTCTAACCAAGCGTTGAAACTCGCTTGGTTAGCAAATCTTTTGTTTACGTGTTGTGGTGTTAATTTTGATAAGTCCATTTTCTAAATTTTAGGTTCTTTTAAATCAATTATTTTTACTTCTGTTTCTATTTTTTGCACCCCAACCAACTCTCTTGGCGACTCACCAAATCTAAGCGTGGAGTTAAAATAACTAATAACTTCCTTAGCTAGTGTAAAAGCTTCTTTGTCTGTTTTTGGAGCTGAAAATGTTTCGTAACGAGTTTTTAAACCTGTTAACTTTTCTTTCCAAGAAAGCTCTGAACCTTGATTACGTACTTTTATTTCGTAGTGTGTGGAATGGATAGTTTTCTCTGACATACTTATTATTTTTTAGCGTTATTAATTCTTTGTTGAGCTTGATGCTGTCCATATACTTTCATGGCTTTGCGTTGTTTCTCTATATGCGTGGAGGCAAGCGAATCGCCCATCGTACGCATTTGTACTTTTGCTTGAGCGTGGTTCTGGTAGCTTTGCTCGGCTGCCGCCGAACATCGCTTATCAAAATAATCTTTAAACCATTTCATTACGGTAGGAATACTTAACCTATCGTACACTTTTCCTAACTCACCATTTTTTACCTGGGCAAAAATCAAATTGACATCGGCAATATTTAGGCTGCGGTAATTTTCTACAATCCGAAAGGCTAAATCGTCTATTTGAGTTTCGGTAAGTGGCTTACGTAAATCTAATACTGCATTGAGGTCGATAAGCCATAGTTTTAGATAGGCTTCTACAGATTTTACACCTAGTTGACGTTTTAAAACGCTTAGTCTTGGTGCGTCTGAATTGATTGCCAAAGCTATACTTTTACAATGGCTATATTGCCTCATGGCATTACGCGGTGCGTAAGTCGTTAATAACGCTTTGGAGGTAATCGTCGCTAATGCCTTTGTTTCCTGTTTTTGCAACTTGTTGGACATTTTGTATAATTTTATTGAGTTGGGAATTGATGTACTTTAGATCGCAATTTTTACGGTGGAATTCATCCAGTCGTTTCCAATTATCTAGCAAAGCTCGCCACGTGGCAAGAGCTTCGGGTTCTGTTCCTGCAACTTTTTTTAAATAGACTATTATCTGTTTTAAGTGCTTAGCATCGGTACCTGTATATTTTGGAGGTACAGAGTTTTCATTCTCGTAAAAAGCAAACCACGCATCCGTGAAGTGGGTATAAAGGCTTTTTTGTTTCTCTATTTTGATGTAGTTTATTTTTCCTTTATAGAGGTTTTGATAAGCGCTTAAATTACTTTCGGTGTGCGGTATTATACGTCCGATTTCTTTTAGCATTATACTATCAAGTTTCCCTTTAAGATGCTCTACACGTTTAAATTTGTTGTTTACGTAGGTAACTTTTAGGTTGAGCCCTGTGCTAATACTTTCTATTTTATAATGGGTGGTCATTTTTTTTTAATATTTTGAGAGCCTCTTTATGTTCTTTGAGCTCTTGTTTACACTCATTTATAATTCGTTGGCTAAAATTTCTAGGGTCAGACCAAGTTCTAAGTTCTAAGTTTAAACCATGTATGGCGTGTTCTAGTGTTTCTATAGCACTTTTCATTTAAACTCTGTTTTCAGTTTTATTTTCTTGCTCTTTTAAAATGAGTTCTAGGCATTCTACGGTGTTGGCTAAAGCTTCTTTTTTGCCGTGCAGATAGTTTATTTTTGCTTCAATACTGTCTAATTCAATTTTCCAGCATTCTATGTTGTGTTTTAAGCTTTCTGTTAAGTTCATACTAACACTCTGTTTTTGGCTCTGTTAACTGCTTGCCGCAAAAACGACAAGCAATTACAGTGGTTTCACAATTTGCGGTGGCTTTTAGCACTTTCAAATACTTCGCTTCTTCTGGATGCTTGCAAACGTCTTGATAGCTTAGGTATCTCTTTTTCATTTTGCTCCATATTTTTTGCCCAATATGGACTCAAGGCAATTTATAAGCGTGCTTAGTTCTGTTGAGTCCATATTTTGTAATGGTTTGGGTACGGGGCTTTTTTTGCTCTTAAGAAAATCGCTTAACCTATCCATATCGGCAATAATACCGTAACGCTCGCTTGATTTTGTCCAGCCTATTTGACGCAATAAGCTAAGTATATAACTATGCTGTTGGTTATTCTTATCAAAATAAGCCCAGTGCGTAGTTAACGATGCTATTAATTGCTTGGCTTGTGATGCGGTAAGCTCTTTGGCTTCGGTTTTATCATCACAGCCTGTTATGTGACGTACATGGAGAGCTTCGGTTTCTTTTGAATACCTGAAAAGCTTGTATAATTGCTTGCGTTGTGATGATACTGCTTTCATAGTTTATATTCTGCTTTACCTGTTACACCAAAGTTCTCTACGGCTTGCAAATGCCTTTGAAAAGTGGCTATTTGTGCAGGATTCATTTTAGGGTTGCCAATCCAGTTTCCCGATTGATCTCTATGTACTTGCATGCCATCTACTAAGTATAAATCGTCGTTCAATTGTTCTATTACAATGGCTTTTGCATTTTCCAATTGTTTTGCTTTTTCTAAAGCAGCTAACGCCTCTTGACGTTGCTGCTGTTGTAATTCGTATAGGCTCATTCTTCCAAAAGATTAAAAGAAACACGCTCTTGTATTTTAGTATCTTTATAGTCTTCGTAAAATTTAAAAAGTTCATGTTCTTCACTTATTGTTTCTGGGTGAATCTCTAAAGTATTATTAACTATTTTTGCTTTCATTTTTTATTGAATTTCTGTTTGTAAACTATAATTAAACTGGTCTCGTAATTCCGCTAATGGGGGGGTATTTCTGCTATATTCCAAGGTACGTAAACTGTCTTCTTTCGAGAACTATACCGAAACATCTTTTTTATTTTCTGATGCAGATAATAGCGCCTATTGGTTTTTGATGTCTGTTTCATGTTGTTTTAATTTTTTAAGCTCTTCCATATAGTAGAGGCAATTGCCAAAAAACTCTATTGTTTTTTTATTTTGACGTTTAGTTTTTGGCGTTCTCTTGTACTTTTGCTCTTCTTGTGCATCTGCAACGGCTCTTTTAAGAGCATAAATCATCTCGTCTAACGGAATGCAATCAAGCTTTAATTTTACTTTTGTTGGCATAACTATAAGCTTGAGAATTGAAGTGAAACATCTTGCCATTTTTTGTTTTTATCGCGGATATAGCATCGGCAGTATAATGCGGTTCCAGATACACGACGACATTGCTCGAGCTTTTCTACCTCTTTAAGAATTTCTGTATGGCCTAGCTTTACGGCTCTAGTCTTAACCTTTGTTATCAATCTCGGATCGTAATCTCCCTTTGAATTCTTAATAAGTATATCATTAATGTAGCCGTACATACCTTTGTTACGCCCCTCAAACTTCGCCTTAAACATATCTTTTATGGTATTGATATGTACTACAGCGTTTTCATCAAACTCTAGTATAGATTGACGATCTACCGTTACCTTCATGGTGTCATTTTCGTCTTTCATAGTAAAAGACTGCACCTCACGGGCTTCTTTGCCTTCCATCTTATACATACGCTCGTAAAGCTCGTTAGCTTTGCTGATTGTATAATCTTTAAGCTGACGCATTTCCGCTTGTATTTGCTGAAACTTAGATGCTGTATGCTGTAGAAAATTGTCTTTATCTTCTATGAATTGCTTTTTAGCTTTTTGTTTTTCTGCCTTTTCTGCTTTTTCTTGGTTCTCGAGATACGCCTTAATTTCGGCTTTACTCATTTCTGAAATTGGTTTATTTTGTTTTTCCATTTTACTCGTTTAAGGTGTTAATTATTATGTTTTTTACCGTAATCGATTCTGCTACTCCTGATAGTATCATATTTCTAAGTCGTGGTTCGTTTAAAAAGCAGATGGCGAAGCCAGAAGATAAATCATCAAATTTGCCATCAACATGTAGTGAAATTTTATTTTTTGTTTTTGCCGATTCCATAGAAAAATTAAAATTGCCTGTTTTCATTTGCTCAGCTATTGCTATACATCCTCCTTCGATAGACTCCTTTGGATATTTTGCATCTACTATAAATTCATAACAAATACTATCTCCTGATTGCTTTTGATTAACTAAGCCAGACCCTATAAACATAATTAGCACATGAACAGGTACAGTTTCAGAAACATTGAGTTTTACCTCTGTTGCAACTTCTGTTTTTTTACTTTTTAATTTTGCATTTGGAAACTTGTCTTTTACCATTCTTGTTAATATTTCAAGCTCTGTTACTGTTCTTTTTTCTGTAGTTTTCATGTTGTTGTTTTATTTTGTTAATAATATTCTTAATGCTCCGCCGCTTCGTTTAATGCGGTAATCATTGAAGTTGTGAAGTGTTATCAATGCTTGTATTTTTTGAATATGCAAGCTTGTAAGTTCTATATTGGTGATTATTTTAGCTTCTTTGATGCCTTTGTTTCCAAAACTTACTGAGCTTTTAATGCAGAGCTCTGGATCTTGTTTATCATCTTTAAAAACATAGGCTATATCCTCTTTTAAGCGATTGGTTTTTCTTTGCAGCTCTGTTTCCATAATTTAAAAAGGGTTTAAAGGGTCTTTAATGTTGTTTAAAATCTAGAATCACTTTATTGGCGATCGCCTCTAAATGTGGAGGTAGTGTATATTTAGGGGTGCAATTTTTTAAGCCTTTAAAGGCTATAGCATCCAAAGCTTTAAAAATTGCAGCTCTCTCTTGATGTATGCAGGTTCTTTGTAATGGCGAGAAATACCCCCAACCACTAGATAACTCTAATACGGTGGTAAGCTTTTCAAATCTGTTTAATAATTCGTCTTTTTTCATGATTTAATTAAGTTGAGGGTTATGATTGATTATTTGTAGACTTCTAGCTTTTTGCAGTAGAGTTTTTGAGAAAAACTCTGCTATTTGACAAGTTTTTTCGTCGTAAAAGTTTCGTACAGCTTCTATATCTGAAAGTCTTAAATAAGGCTCTACTTCTTCTAAAAATTCAGCTTCTAGTATTCTGTATTCTTGTAAGAACCAATTGAAATAAGCAGTGTTCGCTAATATTTTTTGCACGTCTTTATCATCAACACCTTGTATAGAACAATAAGCGATATAAGTCTCTATTATAAGTCTGTTGTATTTTGCTGTGCTGTACCTTAAAGTTTGTTGTATATTCATAGCGCTAGCCTTTTTTTAGTAGTTTTAATTCTCTTTCATTTGCCTTTTCTTGGCTTATTACATACGGCATGGTTTCGTTGCCTCCACATCTAGTTTTTTCGATATAAGCTTTAAAGTCCTGCACGCGTATTACGTTTTGTGCATCCCACATAATTGCATCTGCAACTGAGCCTTTTGGAGCGTTTTTCTGCATTTGAGAAATCCAAACAAATAAGGTATTCGGAAACTTCTCTATAAGGTCAAAATAATGCGTGTCTCGCTTTCCGCGGAAGCAGTATTGCACACTATCTACAAATACTATTTTTGGCTGCCTTTTTTGAGATAAACGTTTAACCATATCGTCGTAAAACTCGCTTTGAAAATTGTATTTATCACTTATATACTGCAAGCCGTTTAACTTAAGATTACGTCTAAAACTAGCTTTCATTCCCTCTTCTGGCGTGTTATAAAAAACTTTTTCAAAGCCGCATAAATACTTCATAAACTGCAAGCCGTAAGTGGTTTTTCCGTGACCAGAACCACCATATATTATAATACTGCCTGCACGCTCTGGTTCTCCTTGATGATCTTTCCATATTCCTGTAAATGGAAGTACATCAAATTCTTTTCGTTCAATATCTGTATAGCTGTATGCTCTAGGTATATTACTCATTACTCAAATACTGCTTTTCTATTTCTGTTCTAACTTTTCTTAATGATCCTTTGGTTTTTCCAAACATCTGAATAGGGGTAATCTTAGAATTATTAGCCTTGCTTACTTGAGCGATTTGCCCCATAAGAAACTCTTGCAAACTTTCTTTTCCCTCTGGGCTTACCTTTTTATAATCATTGCCGTAACGGTCAAATATTTCGGTATAGCCTACTTTTTTAAGGTCTTTTTGGCGTGTTATTTTTTGCTTTAGTCCGTCTGCACCCATCATATACCAGCCGCAATCGTACTCGGTAGCATTCCATAAGGCTTTAAGCTCTAAGAATGCAGCATAGTCTAAATCTCCAGCTTCATCTAAAATTATAAGTGGATTAGGGAGTTGCTTTAAGTAAAAAATCAAGTCTTCATACACATCTGCATAACGCCCAGTGTGGTCTAAGCCAAACTCACGAGCCATTTTACGTATAAGCTTTTGTTTGCTTTTTACTTGACTACAGTCTATATAAATCGCATTTTTATTTTCATGGCAGTAGTATTTTGCCGTATGTGTTTTACCTATACCAGCAATATCACACAATATGGCAGATATAGAACGGTTTTGACAAGCCTCTAATTGATTATAGATGTAGTTAAATGTCTCGGTTTTCACAGTTACCCATTTACGCTTATTGCTTAATTGCACGTTTAATCTTCGTGCTAGGGTAATCCATTTTGCTTCGCTTAAAACACCTTCAAAATCACCTTTATTGATACGTGAATACTGAGCAGAATTTATACCTAAAACGCGGGCGTGCTTTGCATTGCTTGTATAATTGGCACGTGCTTGCGCCATTTTTTCTATAATCTTTGATTTAAAATTGGAATCGATCATTGTTCTAAGTTTTTATAAATCGTTAATTGCGCGATTTCTTTGTGTTTGATAATCTGTTTGCTCAAAGCTGTATTCTTGTGGTTCTGGAAGTTCTAGCGTTTCAACAGGTACATCTATGGTCTGAGGTTTGTTTTTAATAATACCTACTTTAGTAAGAGTCTTTTTAGTGTTTTCTTTTACCATACTGTCAAAGCGATTGATGTACTGCATCGCTTCATTGTATTTCTGTACGTCTTTATCTGTCCATTCGGCGTTAGCACGGTTAAATTTTGGTACTGGTGTGCACTTACATATAAACTCTTTATTTTGGTAGAGGTAAACTTCTTTAACTTCGTTGTTTTCTGGAATGTAATAAGCATCTACCTTGTAGTTATTTGGAGCTAGCATTTGCAAGGTTTGAGGGCTTGGCAATTGATATTTACCATATTTAACAGTTACATATTGGCTACGTCTTATAGTTGTTTGCACATGTACGCCTACGTATAAAGCAAGCATAGCTTTGTTTAATTTTGGAAGCTCTGGATTAACGTTCTCGATGAACACTTGCAGCCTTGACTTGCCCTTAAATCTTACTTTGTCTGGATGTGGTTCGTTGTTATATTCTATTTGCTCTGCCAGTTCTTGCGCAACAATTTCTTCATAGCTTGCTTTTGCTTCTTTGTAATTATCGTTATATTCATCAAATATTTTTTGACGGGTTACACGATCACTTTCACCTCGAGCATAAAATCTACCTACGTTTTGATTGTTGTCTTTTTCTACACCGTATTTTTTAATACCAATAAGACGCTCTGCATACTTTTCTTGTGAATTGGTAGGGTTACACCAGCGAACAAACGGGAATAGATTATTTGCTTTCATAAGACCTTCTGAAAAGTCGCTAACCAAGTGTTTTTCTACTTCCATTTGCATTGGTACCCCAAGATTGTATGAAGTAGTGAAACGGAACATATTACGGATGCAATCGAGAAATAGCTCGTGGTTTTTGCTTTTTGAGTGTGAAATACCAATCATCGCCCCGCTTAAATCGTCATAGGCATAATAGGCCATAACTTTATTACCGTCGTGCATTTTTGTGTGCATTATATCGCGGTCATCAAGTGTTATTTTACTCATAGAATAGTTAGGAGCATGACGGTTTACGTGTGGTCTTACTTTGTGGCTAAAGTCATAATCACCATTACGAAATTTGGCTATAATAATTTGATTTTCTGGTTTGTTTAAATAGTTGCGTATTGTACTTTCAGACAGCTCAATAGGTGCATCGTCTTTATAGAATTTTTGACGGTCAAATATTTCACCTGTTTGCAAATCAAACACTTCAATTGCACCGCCAAGAAACTGTAAATACATATCGTGTGTGCTACTCATATAAGGTTTATTGGGTAAGCAATACAGAGCGATAATTAAACGCTCCATATCTTCTGTAACCAATCGAGCATTGTCTGATCCTTCTCCCTTATGTATAAAAGTTTGGTAGCGATGATTTATGTATTGGTTGTATCTTCTTTTTAAACCTCTCCAACTACCGGGCAGATCATAAGACCATTTATCGGTATCTAAAGCATTAACAGCTTCGCTTATATTTTGCCATATTCTTACCTTTTTCTTACCGAAAATTTTATTGCACTTTACGCGGTCATTAATTATGGTTTCAATACCATTTAAAATCATTGCGCTAGTTGCTTTTTCACGCTGCTTTTCAAAAGTCAATGGTTTACCATTTGGTTTGCGGTGCTGGGCAAAAAAATCTATTGCCTTTGGATCTGGTATTATATATTTCTCCAGCTCATTACGTACAATTACATCTTCTGGTTTACCCAGAGCACGCACACAAAACTCTTTAATATTTACACCCTTAACCACTGGTAAATCGTGAAACGATACCCAAGCTTGGTTATCTTGACCGCGGCCTTCTTTGGTACGGATGAGTTTACCTCGTCTGCAATAACTTAAATAAGTATTGTAACTAACTAACTTCCACTCTTTATACAAAAGCTTGGCAGGTATTGAGAGTATATTGTTTTGATATGCGTACATAATATTCTATTTGTTTCCTGGGGAGGAGTCGAACCGCCCTAAAGACCGTCCAGGAGAAAATCACTACATTTACAGGTGTCTAATCTTAAATTTTAGTGATATGAAATACACTATTGATATTTTCATAGCTCACTTATTTTTTGATTAATAGCTTTTTTAGAAGCCGCATTAAGCTTACGGTAATCTTCTTGTATTTGAATAGATAAAGTTCCGTTGCGTTCTCCACGAATACTCAAAATGATATAGTTACGGGTAACGTCGTATTTTTTTTTCAACTCTTGGAGAACATCATCGTTATACTTTTGTCTTTTTTGCTTAGTTTTACTCATTGTATCAAATTGTTATTTAATAATGACAAATATATGTTGAAATTTCAACATATAAAAAGTAAAATGATGAAATAATGACATACATTAAAGATAGAATACTACAAATAGCTGATATTAAAGAAACTAATAGAGATGTTTTTTTTGATAAATTTAGTTTTTCTTACTCTAACTTTAGAGGTAAATCAAAAATTTCATCACCTAATGCTGATATTTTAGTTGAAATTTCGTCAGTTTATCCAGATGTAAATATTAATTGGCTATTGACAGGTGAAGGAGAAATGTTTAAAAAAGAGCAATTCGATACGAATCCTGTTAAGACTATTCCTTTAATACCTATAGAAGCTATGGCAGGATTTGGTACTGGAGATGTACAAGTAATGGATTACCAAACCAGCGGCTATAAAATACCCGAGTTTGAAGACATAAGAGCTGATTTTATGATTAGAATTAAAGGATCTTCTATGTACCCTAAATATAATAGCGGTGATTTGGTAGCATGTAGGAAAGTTGCTTTAGGTTCTTTTTTTCAATGGAATAAAGTGTATGTTTTAGATACGTCTCAAGGTGCTTTAGTAAAAAGGATTCGTAAATCTGAAAATGAAGAAAGCCTATTAATGGTCTCAGATAACGAGAAGTATAGCCCTTTCGAGGTGCCGTTATCTGAAATATACGCCATAGCATTAGTGGTAGGGGTAATACGCTTAGAATAGCATTTACCTGTATAAGAAACTGATTTATATGTAGTTAATTATTTTAAAAGTTGTTTTATTTGTGCAATACACCCCATTTATAACAAAAAAAAAGCCTTTAAGTTGTGTATGTTTGTATCTTACACATAAGATATAAACACTTTTTTAAGTGTTTTTTGCACACCTAACTGCACACCTAACTGCACACCTAAAACAAAAATTACATTTTTAAAGCATAACAGGAACGGTCTTTTTAAATCTCTTTTAAGTTGTGTATATACTTAGTTTAAACGCATAAAAAAAAGCCCGCTAAGGGCTTAAAACAAGGAGGTAATGGTAAATACTTGTGTTTTTTATCGAGCGTTTTACGAAAGCTCCTAAATAAACTATAATACTTTATTTAAAAGATACAATTAAAAGGTATTAAACCCGTATTATTGTATATTTTGTAATTTATAGAAATTAAACAAAAAAACGCCTAATGCGTTGTAAACATTGACGTTATATGGTTTTTATTCTTTTTTTAATTGTCTTTTTTATATTGTTGCCTATATATTTTTAATAGATATCATTTGTTATAGTTTATTAAATGGTATAAAAAAGGCGTTACAGTATGCCGTAACGCCTTTCAAATAGGTTTGATGTAAGTTTACGACTACATTATAAGGTGTGTATAACAACGCATTATCATTTTAGGGTTGTGCATTATTTTTATAATTTTTGATTTCATTTTTTAAAAAGGCTTAAAAGCAAAAATCCACCGAAAGTATCGGTGGATTTTTAAATGTTTTTTATTTCCGTTTATCCGATATTAAGGTAACTAATTAGCATAGCCATACAGCAAGACATCATATTTAAAGCCTTGTAAATAGTATTATATTGGATGTTTTTATTCAATGTTTTGTAAAATTTAGTTGCTACTTTTCTTAAAAAGAATAGGGGCAAATGTACTCTTTATTTGATTATTTTTTTGATTAGAACTTATTTTTTAGTGTTAAAAATATAATAAATAAAAAGCTGGTAACTGGTTTTATAGGGGTTAAACCATTAGCAAAGATAACATTTACCTATTTACCGAAAACGAGTTGCTAAGTTTACCAAATGTTTTTGAGTAGGTTTATTAAACCTTAGGTGTTTTTAGTGTTAAAACACAATATTTTAAAAAGTTAAACATAGGTTAAAAAAAAACACATAATCTTAATTTATTAATATAATGTATTTATCTTCGGAGAGTTAATAGTTTAGTGCTAAGCTTATTTATTAATTTTTTAAATTTTTATTATTATTATGAAAAATATGTTAAATTTATGAAAAATAAAACACTTTTGTTTTTGGGTAAATATTTAATTCTTGTTGATGATGAAAAAATTACTTTTTATTATTTGTTTAATTTTAATGAATTGGGCAAATGCCCAAAAAAATCAAAAATCTCTTATTGAAAAAACTGAACAAGAGATTTCTAATTATATTACTGAAAAAATTGAGAATTATAAACTTTCAGAAAAAATTCTTCAGGAAATCAGAAACAATATTCAACAAGAAAGTGATATTACAGAAGAAACGCAATTAAAAACGACTATTCGAGAAGCTGCAGAATATTATAAAAAACACTTGCTTCGTGTTGAGTTTTTTGAAGAATATCCTGAAAAAAGAAAAAATTATAAAAACCAAGCTTCTCAACGCATACTTCAAGTATGTAGTAATGGGGGATTTGAAAGTGGTTTAGGACAATATACATTCACTCAAGCTATTCTATCTTCTCCATCCAATACGGGTAGTGTAAACATTAATACTGGGAGTTCAAATTTTGTACCTTTGGCACCATCAGCATTGAACAGTTTAACAGGTTATGCAACTCCCGTTAGTTCTGGAACTGATCCTTCTGTATCTGTTTCCCGAGTACTTAATGGGAACAGAGCTGTTCGGTTAAATAATACGTTAGGTACATTTGGACAAATTCATATTACTACTATGTCCCGGAATTTTGTAGTTAATGAGAATTATTTTAATTTTAATTATTCATTAATCCTTGAAAATCCTGGTGGTCACAATTCACAAGAACAACCTTTTTTTGTTATTAGGGTGTATGACCAAAACGACAATATACTTCGTCAAGTGAGCACTTTTTCTAATCCTGATGATTGTGTTTTTAACAGTTTTAACCCTTCTGGCGATGCCACCCGTTTATATACAGGGTGGGTATGTGATCGTATAGATGTTTCCGATTTTATGGGGCAGAATGTTCGAGTTGAATTTATTATAGCAGATTGTAGTAAGGGAGGGCATTGGGGTAAGGTATATATTGATGATCTTTGTGGATCTAACTGTGCTAATCCGTTAAGTGGAAGTATTAATTTAAATTCTATTCCAACAATTGATTGTCCTACACAGGATATTACCATTTGTGGTACATATACCCTTCCAAACCAATCTGTTTATGATAACATTAGTTTAGCCATTACCAAAAATGGTAATATTATTAATAATATACCTTTTCCTACTGTACATACACCAAATTCTTCTGGAGGTACTTATTGTTTTGATGTTCCTTTATCTCTTTTTGGTTCTAATCCCAACGGAAATTTTGAATTTGAAGTGCAAGGGAATTTTACAAGAATATGTGGAGGAATCAATGGGAACTATAGCCTTGATCCTATTTTTGATCTTTCGGCTAATGATACAGGACCTGATGTCAGTTTTATAGATTGCATTACGGCAAATGATGATGTAAAAACTTTTACTACTTGTTCTTCTCATGCTTTTTCTGTATTAGATAACGATACTGTTTTTGGTAACCCTGCAATTCCTAATAATATTATATTTGGAGTAGTACTTTTCTTACCTCAGGGAATAACTTTTAATAGATCTACTGGAGTTGTGAATATTTCTTCTGCTGTATCTCCAGGAACCTATTCTTTTAATTATACAATATGTAATAGAAATAATCTATCACATTGTGACACTGCAACAGTAACTCTTACCATATTACCACCAAATATTACCGCCAATAATGATGATTTTACTTTTTTCCCTATAAATAGTTGTGAAGGAGGTACTATAAATGGCATCAGTAGAAATGATACTTTTTGTGGAAATCCTGTTTTTAACTCTCTCAACACATACTCCTATTCTATTATAAATGATGGTGGACTATCTGGTGTAAGTATTTTTCCATTAAATGGGATTATATCAGTTCCGCCTAGTATGCCAGGGACATATATTATAACCTATGAATTATGTCATAACTTTACAGGCATTTGCGATACAGCACAAGTAACTATTCAAGTTAATTATGGAGTAACTCCAGAATTTAGTTTTCTAACTGAAATATGTAAAGGTAATGATGTCCCAGAGTTACCACTGGTGTCCGATAATGAAATTAGTGGTACATGGAGTCCTGCCCTTATTGATAATCAAAATTCGGGAACTTATACTTTTACTCCTGATGAAGATTGTGCTGAAACTATAGCTGTAACAGTTACCGTTATAGAGGAATGTGGTCTGTTTTTAGAATGGGGGGGAGAAGTAGGTTGTCAAGAAGGTAACTTCGAACCAATTAACTTTGACTATGAAGACATTGAAGATGCTCCTTGCCTCCGTGTTTGCGGAAACAGCTCTACAGTTTATACTATTACAGGGAACACGGGTAATATAACTTCGGTAGATTGGATTGTTTCTGGAGGTACTGTTAGTTCAATTACAGGTAATGGAACTACCGCTGAAATAGAATGGGATACCAATCCTTCAGGTTTTATAAAAGTCAAAATAATTTTACAAGACGGTTCAGAGATAACAATGGAACGATGTATTGAAAAATTACAGCCCCCAACTGCTTATTTCGAGGTTGTGCCTTTTTCCGGAGATGAAGAAGAAATAACCGTGTGTGCTGAGACAGGAATTGTTTTTAATAATTTAAGTACGACTAATAATGGCCATGGAGATCTATATTACAATTGGGATTTCGGTAACGGAGATATATCAAATGAATTTGAACCTACCCATACATACCAAACCCCGGGGGTTTATGAGGTTACTTTACAAGTATTTAATGGATGTAGCTGCATGGTTGAATATACCTTAGAAGTAACTGTAACAAAACCTTTCCCTCCTATTTCCTGTCCGGGAGTGGTTTGTGAAGGAGCACTCGTTACTTATTCCCTTCCTATTGACGCTTGCCTTATAGATTGGCAAATCATAGGCGGTGAAGTAGTTTGGCAAAATGACAACTCAGTATCCGTACATTGGAATCAAGTAGATGAAGATGGAGTGGGATACGTTAGTGCATCTTCTACAGAATGTGGAAATTGCACCACATCTGCTAAAGTACCAGTAGTACAAAGCCGCGGAACCATAAAAGGACCAGAGACTATTTGCGCCGGAGAGCAAGGGCAATATTCTTTACCCCAATGGCCTACAACCGATTATTCTTGGAGTTTTAAAAACAATACTATTGGAGCGTCGTTAAGATCAACAAATCAACGTAACGAAATTATTGTGCAAACCAATTTTTCAGGAACCGTAACCTTAGTATGTAATTATGAAAATACGCTGTTAGGCTGTGGAGGTAAGGCAGAGTTTGATATAGAAGTCAAGCCCTTTTTATCCTTAGCAGGAAATATTTCTGATCTATGTGTAAATGATACTGCTTTAATAGAGTTTATAGATGAAACCGGTAACACTATTTACAATGTAGACTGGCTTATATCTGGTCCTAATGGGTTTTCACAGAATGGAAATAGTTCTCCTGTATCTGTTACTTTACCTGAGAGTGGAACGTATGTAGTTGATATATTATCAGACCTGTATTGTGCTAGTAATATGAAAATAGAAGTAGATGGTCCTTCTGAGACCCCAGATGCCATTAACGGTCCTACTACAGTATGTCCTGGTGTGCCAGAGACATACTCGGTAGTTGTTCCTCAAGGGAGCACCGCTCATTGGAGTGTCACGAACGGAGAAATTTTGGGTTCGCCTACCGGGTCTGAAATTGATGTAAATTTCAACCCAAGTGCTACTTTAGAGGTTGAAGTTTGGTTGAAAGATGATTCAGAGTGTTCTTCCGATACCTTTACATTACCTGTTCAGACGGAAACCGTAGATTTGTCGTTTACTGCGGGTGCTACACAAGTATGTGGAAGTAGTTATGAAATTTATGAAGTAACCGATACCACGGCTGAAACTTATAATTGGGAAATTATCCCTCCCTCAGCAGGAAGTATAGAAAGCGGTCAAAACACCAACCAAATTTATGTCTTATGGAATCAAGCGGCTTTAAGCAATGTCCAAGTAAAAGTGAATGCACGAAAATGTCAGGTGTTTTTTGATAATTCTCAAACTGTTGATATTATTCAATCTCCTCAAATAAGTATAAATGGGAATGTAGATGCGTGTACAAACCAGCCTGCCAACTTTAATGTTGTACTGCCTTCAGGGGCTAGTTTTACAGATATTACTTGGGATTTTGGAGATGGCACTACTGAAGGTCCTATTACTAACGCAACCGACATATCTCACACGTATAAAGCTCCTCTTTCAGCTAGTACAACATACACCGTAACTGCTAGGGTTACCGGAGTAAATGGCTGTACGATGGCTTCAACAGCTTCTTATACCGTTACGGTATCACCGTCCCCGATAATTACGATTACGCCCAGAACGGTAAGTGCCTGTGAAGATGACTCAGATACAACAATGGTTGTAAATCAACAAGGAGGATTTGCAGCTACCGATGCTATTCAATGGTATAAAAATGGCGCAATTGTGCCAGGAGCTACTAGTCCCACTCTAGATGTAGTTAATAATGCAGGTAACTATCACGCTGAAGTTACCAACACCTACGGATGCACCTCTAGTACACGAAATTTAGAGATTTACGATTGTGGCCAGGGAGAAATACCTGTATGTAGAGGATTTGATTTTGATAATTTTGCTTATAATACGACTAACTCTGCTTGTGGAGAAATTACCATAAATATAACCAATATAGGAGGTAGTTATGTTAATGCATATTTCTCCGATTTTCCTCAAGGGGCTACGGTGGTTAGTATAAATAATCCAACTCAGTTGGTTTTAGGAGATTTAACACCAGGAATTTGGAGAGCAAGGTTAGCCATTACTTATATTAATACAAGTGGGAATCAGGAAACCTGTGGGAAATGGTTAGACTTTGTCATCCCTTATGCAACTGGGTTAAAATACAACATTTCTTGTGCTGGAAATGGACAATACGATGTAAACCTATTAGATCATTCAGAATATCATCCAGATGAACCGCCCACCCAATTTGACTTTACCACAGACGGGGGTATTTCTTGGCAAAGCGGAACAACCATAAATGGCGTAGCGCAATTGAATACGCAATTAGCTCCCGGCACGTATCAAGTAGGTATTCGTGTTTCCAACGGCAAGCCTGCCTGCGAAGCATACGAAACCATCACTTTACCCGCATTGCCCGATGCGAGCTTTAACTTTATTGCAGGTTGCGAAAATAAATCGGTCCAGTTTGACGCCCTAGCTAATGATCCTGACTTATCCTACGAATGGGTGTTTGTCGACGGAGCCACCAATCTCCAGCAAGACCCTGTAAAATCTTTGAATTCAGGAGTCGTCAATCAAGTTGCGTTAACCGTTACCAATAAATACGGATGTTATTCTTCTAGCTCACAATTAGTCAATGTAACCCAAGTCAATATGGGTGGTTTTTTTCAAAAGAGCCCTGAAACTGCCTGTGAAGGGGAGACCATAACTTTAAGTTTCAATAACACTTCTTTTGGTGTACCTGATTCGTTTGAATGGTATAAAGATAAAGTCACACCAAGTCCTTATGCGATAACCACATCTCCTACGCTCAACGTAACCGAAAACGGACAGTATTTTGCTTTTATAACTGATAATAATGGTTGTAAAACTTATGATATAGATCCCATAAGTGTCAGTTTTATAAAAGCACCTACGCCACCAGTCATTTCCGGGCAGCCAGTAGTCTGCAACGAAGGTGCTATTGGCCTAAGCATTCCTAAAAACGATAATTTGGAGTATACTTGGTACCGTAATAATGTGTTGCAAACCCAGTGGAATAATCAACATGAGATTACTGATTATCAAAAGCCTGGGACTTACCACTATACCGTAGAAGCCACGGTCACCATCAATGGTGTTTCGTGTACCGGACCGGCAGGGAATTTTACCGTAAATGTGGTCAACCCGCCGGCACAACCCGAGATTAGAGTAAATATCCTTTCTTGTTCGCCTTATCAAGTAGAGGTGTTTGTAGATAATCCACAGCCAGGAGTAGCGTATTATTGGAGTAATGGCGATACTGGGGCGCAAGCAGTAATTACACACGATGGGCCAATACGGGTACGGGCAGAAGTAAACAATTGTTCAGCCTCGGCTCAGATCGATTTACCTACCGATTTAGAGGCACTAGCATGGATTTTCCCTACTGGTTGCTATGTTTCTTGTGGAGGTGATTTTGCTGAAGGCTATTTGATAGGACCTCTTGATGGATTTGACAGATGGGAATGGAGAAGAAATCAACAAATTGTAACACAAGGAGTAGGAGCTGTACAGCCCTTGGTGAGTCAGGATATTTATGTAGGGAGTAGTTACTCTTTATACTTGCAGGACAATTGCTCGTTAGATATTGGTAGTATGGAAATGGAGTATGGAGATTGTAATAGTTGTAATATTAACCTAAACAATTGGCAGATTCACTGCCTAAACATCAATGGCAATTGGGTATATGAAATTCATATCGATTTTACCAATAATTATGGTGTGCCAGTAGGAATTAACCTGTTTACTTCCAATCCCAACGGTTATTTTACACAAAGTTCTGCTTTGTTACCGTCAGGAAATTCAGGTCAAGTGTTTTACTTTTATACCCATTTCGGATTTTCTGGTGGGATATTGGATATCTCAGTTACGGGGCAAGGACCAGAAAATATAGAATGTCATACCAATATATCATTTAATTTACCACAATGCCCAATACCATCGCCTACGCCTCGACCAGCGCCAAAACAGCCCATTATCATAGAAGTAGCACCTAATCCTGCTCCAAAATATACCACCATATATTATGAATTGCCCGAAAACCCAGAAGAATACCAGATAACCCTTACAGATCTTTCAGGGAAAGCCCTGATAACAAAACAACCTAGAGAGATAACAGGGCAATTGGTATTGGATTGTAGCCCTTTACAAGCTGCCACCTATTATGTAGTGTTGCAAAAACACGGACGTACCATGACCGCTGTAAAACTTATTGTAGAATAAAGAACAATTTAATAAAAAACAATCTTTATGAAAAAACTATTTTATCTTTTTGCTCAACATAAAAAAAAATTATTGTTTATAAGCTTTTTATATACGTTGAGTGTTCCAGCTCAACAAAAAAGTTGGCAATGGATTAAACAAGGTGGGGCAAGTATAGAAGATGAAACCGAAGAGGCTTACGATATCGCCACTGATAACGACCGAAATGTATATGCAGTTTCGGCTATGGGAATTTATAATCTTAAGATAGACGGAAATATCAAAACCTTTTACGGTTCTCCCGCAGGTACAAAAGGTGATTATGCTTTAGCAAGCTTTGCTTGTGATGGTAGTTACCGTTGGTCCAAGATTATTGGCGGAAAAAATGATGAAACACCCCCGGTTATTGAAACCGATGCTAATGGATTTCTGTATATGGCAGGTAAGTTTAATTCCTGTGATGAAAATGAGCCATTCAAATATCCGGCCCGTATAGAAAACGATACCATCTTAGATCAGACTTATTCAAGCTGTAGCCTGATGTTTTTAACCAAATATGATAAAGATGGTACTATGTTATGGTTTAAACAGCCGATGCCCCCTTCCGATGGTTCTTTAGCCTTCGTCCATACTGATTCCGGCGGCCTTGTTGCCACGGGTAATGGTGATCTCCATTGGCTGGTCCGTATCCCACAGGGCACTTATGCCAATGGAGCCTATACCAATAACCAACTTGGTGACACCTGGCATATTTTAAAATATGATAGTAATGGAAACTTTTTAGGAGGAACTTATTTAGATATGCAATTAACAGGAACTGCATGGTCCTCTTTAAAAATGTACAGAAACCCTTATAACGGTCATTACTATTTTACAGGAAGTAGGGAGCCGAATTCCTCAGCAATAATAGGCGGTCAACAAGTTACCGGCTCACTTTATTTTGCCAGTTTTGATGTTCAAGGTAATTTTAAATGGCTCCGGCAGAACACCTATAACCAAGCTATAGGGTGCAATATATACGGGCTAGATTTTGATAACCAAAACAATATTTACATAGGGGGAGTTTTTTTAGGTTTTGGTTATGATACCTTTTTAGGACAGAATATTTCTGAACAGATTGTTCCAAGTTATGTGATGAAAACCAACCCTGATGCTACACAAGTAGATTGGTTTTCTTATTACACCACAAGTTCAGGTTCAGGTTGGGCCAATGGAGACATAAAGTTAAAAAATAACACCCTTTTTTTAACTAATCAAGCTGGGAAACAACTTACGTGGGGCAATCAAACTGTCAACATCAATAATTCAGGAGAAGGTACAGAAGTTCTTTTAGCAACTTTCGATAAAACTACAGGAGCCTGTACTGGTCTTGATTTTATAGCTGGGAACAATGGTCATCCCGATAGGGGTTCTGCCCTTGCCATTGATGCTAATGGGGATGTCCTCATCGGCGGGCAGTTTGAACACACCCTTTATGATAGCAACGGTGGGCAGGTAATGAATCCTAACCCATCCAATACCAACTTTTTTATCGCTAAATATGCACTGGAGCCTTGTCCAGAATTAGGCACAAATACCTGGAAAACGCAAAGTATAAAACTATGGCCTAACCCGGCAAACCGCGAAATACATATCTCGGTGTTGGCGCCTAGCAGTTACCGTATGTACACTATCACCGGCCAACTGGTCAAAGAGGGAAAACTTAACACTGGTAAAAACAGCCTCAACCTACAAGAGCTCCCTTCCGGACTTTATCTCATTGAAACCACCAATCAACAGGGCAACAAACAGGTTAAAAAAATCGTAAAAGAGTAAAACTTATGAAACCAATTTATATAGTCACTTTTCTGATGTTAGTGTTGAGTAGTTCTATAACTGCCCAACAAAAACAATGGCAATGGATTAAACAAGGTGGGGCAAGTTCCACTACTGATAATACCATTGACCCAGAAGAGGTTTACGATATCGCCACAGATAGCGACCGCAATGTTTATGTGCTCTCCCCCATAGGATACCTTAACCCACAGATAGACGGCCACCAAAAAAATTACTACGGCGGGGGCAATGATGTACAAAACGATTATGCCCTCGCAAGTTTTGCCTGTGATGGCAGTTACCGGTGGTCCAAGATCATTGGCGGAAGAGGATATGAACCAGCACCCTATATTGAGACCGACAACAACAATAATCTCTATATAGCAGGGAGCTCTTACCGTTGTGATGGGCAGAATTATCCTTTTCGGATAGAGAATGACACTATCCTTTCCAATAATACCTATCAAGATTGTAGCCTGGGTTACATTACCAAATTTGATAAAAATGGTACTATGCTTTGGTTTGAACAACCTATGGACAGAGATAGCACTTCTACTTTGGGAGGTGGTGCCAATAAATTCACTTCTTTTAACACGGCCATTGATAAAAGTACGAGCATCATTTACTGGCTGACCTATATCCCTCCTGGTTCTTACGACAATGGAAATTATGTAAATACTAGACCTGGGAACACCTATCATATTTTTAAATATGATGCCAACGGTAATTTTCTTGGTGCTGTGTATTTAGATATACAATTAACGGGAATTGCGGGAAACTATTTAAAAATGTATAGAAACCCCAACAATGGGAATTACTATTTTACCGGAAGGAGATTTGATAATGGAAACCAACCTAGTACTGCTACTATAGGGGGGCAACAAGTTTCCGGTTCGCTTTATCTGGCCTGTTTTAACCCACAGGGGGACTTTCAATGGCTACGGCAAAATACCTATAACCAAGGTGTAGGAACCATTATATATGGACTTGATTTTGATAACCAGAATAATATTTATATGGGGGGGGTTTTTTTAGGTTTTGGTTACGATACCTTTTTGGGCCAAAGCGTACCGGAACAAATTGTTCCCCGTTTTGTCATGAAAACCAACCCTGATGCCACACAGGTAGATTGGTTTTCTACTGATTCTCAGGGGTTCGTTTCCAAGGCAGGCTTTAGAATGAAGAATGATGTGGTCGCTTTTACTGCAGGGGCCGGAAGGACAAATTTTACCTGGGGAAATAAATCAATATCCATTACCAGTGATGGGACTTTTGAGCCATTACTGGCATTTTTTGATAAAGATACCGGGGAAACCCTTGAGCTTACCTTTATCCCCGGCAACCCAGGAAACTCGGACAATGGGACAGCTCTTGATATCGATGCTAATGGTGACGTCCTGTTGGGAGGTGCCTTAAAACACACCCTTTATGATGCCAACGGCGGGCAGGTGATGAACCCCAACCCTTCCAATACCAACTTTTTTATCGCTAAATATGCACTGGAGCCTTGTCCAGAATTAGGCACAAATACCTGGAAAACGCAAAGTATAAAACTATGGCCTAACCCGGCAAACCGCGAAATACATATCTCGGTGTTGGCGCCTAGCAGTTACCGTATGTACATTATCACCGGCCAACTGGTCAAAGAGGGAAAACTTAACACTGGTAAAAACAGCCTCAACCTACAAGAGCTCCCTTCTGGACTTTACCTCATTGAAACCACCAATCAACAGGGCAACAAACAGGTTAAAAAAATCGTAAAAGAGTAAAGTATAGATGTGGCTTTTTTATTACGTTAAGTTTATTTTTCGGGTAAAGAAAACGAGCGAGAATTTAAAATTTTTAAAACCTCCAAAGCATTAAACCTGCTTGATAGCCCGCACCTAGCGTCCAAATAAGTGCATACTGTCCTTTTTTTAGTGGTGCGACCATTTGTTGGTATCGGTGTAATGCTAAAAGAGGACTAGATGAACCAGAATAGCCAATTTCTTTAGAGTAAAAAGGTACCTTATGGTCTGGAAGTTGAAATTTTTCTTTTATAACTTCAATGTTCTTTAGTGATAGCTGAGAGAATAAAAATATACTAATATCTTGGATTGTAAGGTTGTTTCTACTCAGAAAGTCTTCTATTTTATGAGTTGCATATTCAACACTTCCGCTTCCATCAAATGCGGTATCCCATGTTGTTAAATTGCCTTCTGTAAAACAGGAATACCCTTGCGGAGGAAATAAAACAGAGTCGCTAAAACTACTATCTGTGTGGTAATGTACATCTACTAAACCTGCTGTAGAATTGTCTTTTTCTACGATGAAGGCAAAAGCAGAATCAGAAAAACAAAATGCAGTAACAGGGTTTTCAGGGTCTAGAATGCTAGACATTTTTTCGGCACATACAACAAGGGCTTTTTGCGCGGTTTTACTATTTGAAAGATATTGTGCGGCTTGATCTAAAGCGATTAATGCACCAATACAATTGGCATTTAATCGTAACACATGGTTTCAGATTTTCCTTGTAAGGCTTGATGAATGTATATAGAATCACAAGGAATTAAGTGTTCAGCTGTTGAGGAAACAAAAATAATAATGTCTATTTCTTGTATCGAAATAGAACTCTGTTTTAAAACTCCCTTTGCTGCTTCAATTCCCATAGATAAGGAAGTTTCTGTTGAGTTAGAGGAAGCGATGTGCCGTTTTTGTCTTCCTAAGGCACTTTGTATTTTCTCCATTGGAATGCCTTTTTTTTCAAAGCTGCATAGTACGGTTTCGTTATTTTCTTGTTTAGAAGCAGGATGAAAATACATGTGTTTTAGTTTCATAAAAAAAAGCTTTTGTTTAAGTTATATTACTAAAATAGTGTTTTTGATATTAAAAATTATATATTTAGTTGTTTGTTTGATTGCTTATAAAAATGTTTTATTAATTTTTTAAATTTTATGTATTTTTAAATAATAAGTTTTTTGTTGTTTATCAATGCTAATTCGTAACCATGACAGGAACAATATTTTTACTTGCAAAACGCAGGTTGTTAAAGGGTTTATGTTTTCTTTTGTTTTATACTGTGTTTAGTAATCATATAAGTGCACAGGAAATCTATTTTCGCGTATCAGAGAATGATTGTAGTAATTATTATACCCCAGTTTTTTCTGTGTTAGATGAAAGCACTTACCAAGACAAAATAAAATTTTTGTTGCCTATAAATTATCAAGGTAAGCGTTTTGATAATTTAAATAAGTTATATTTTGAAAATAAATTAACCATGTCTAAAGTGGTTTTCTCTGATGAGTTATACCAAATCACAAGCAAGCCGTTAAACGACTTATCTGGAATTTCTTTAGTAAATAAGGGTGAAGTGATAGCCTTTTTTTCTATTAAAGATATAAACGCTAAAAACATAAATGCTATTATAAAAAGCCTTAGTAGTTTACAAGAGATTTTAGATAAAAGTAAAAAGGGGCTATCGAATAATCTTTTGAATAAAATAGATTATAAGCGTCCATTTTTGTTTCTATCAGACCAATTTTTCGGGAAATTATATCGATTTGATGGAGATAAATCAGAGTTTTCCGTTTTAAATTTAAAAGAAGATAGTTCAAGTATTGCTTCGTTAAGAAAACACTATTTAAGTGAAGACGATTATAAAACTCATCAAGAATATGGTGAAACCTCAAAATCTTTCCAAGGTCAAAATGGTATCAAGATTATCGATATAAGCTTTGCAGAAGAAAAAATTTACATTAAGTATAGCATACCCTATGTTAGTGTTATGATGTATGCGGGAAAACAAGCAACTGTATTAAGTAATTTGCTTTTAATGTTTTCTCAACCAATAGATGAAAGAATTACTTTTAATAGTTTTATAGATAATACCTATGTTATTAAGAATTTTAGCCTAGAAGAAATAAAATACTATCCTTCTAGACAAATGGCGGTATATGCAGATAAATTATACTATATAAACCAAGTAATGGCATCTAGCGAAATACCAGAATTTCCCCTACTTAGTCAATTTAAAATTGATAAAGACTTAAAGGAGATTACATTAGAAGGAGTAGTAGATAATTTAAAGAACTTTAATTTTCAACAAGATAGCTTATTGAATGTGCAATATTTAATGGAAATAGGATTTCTACAAAATAAAGAAAATATTTTATTACGGGAATACCCTTATGCCGTTAACCTTGTTAAAAAACAAAAATATCAGTTAGATTGGGAAGATGAGAATAAACATTACTATCCGGTAGAAATATTTTACAGCCAGCTTCAGTTTTGGGAAAAAGAAGATAACTTTACGGTGTTGGTAAAAAAACAAGAAAATTATGCCTTAAAAACCTACAACCAAAATTGGGAATTACAACAAGAAAAACTTTTACCATTTAATACCGAAACAGTAAAAGATATACGCTTTAGCAAAGATAACATTTACCTGTTTACCGAAAATGAGTTGCTAAGTTTACCAAATGTTTTTGAGTAGGTTTATTAAACCTTAGGTGTTTTTTAGGGTCTAAGATATAGAAATACACTTTTTATGAAAATGTTTTTTAAAAGTACTATTTTGATGGTACTTTTTTTATGGATAAATACGAGTTATACACAAACACTAACGTTTAGCATAACAGGAAAAGTAGTCGATGAACAACAACAAGCGTTAGAGTCGGCAACTGTATTTGCAGAAACCGTAAAAGATAGCAGTTTGGTAGGTTACACCATAACCAATGCTAGCGGAGATTTTGAATTGACAGAGAAAATGCAAACCCCCGAGGAGATATACTTATATATTTCATATACAGGTTTTGTAACGCATAAACAAAAGCTTATTCCTAAGCCTACAATATCTCTGGGCGAAATACCTTTAAAAATAGAAAACAATACCTTAGATGAGGTGCTTGTAGAAGGAAAATCGGCTCCTATTGCCATAAAAAAAGATACTTTAGAGTTTAATGCAGCCTCTTTTGCTACACGTCCCGATGCTAACTTGGAAGAATTGCTTAAAAAATTACCAGGAATAGAAGTAGATAACGACGGGAACATTATGGTAAATGGGAAACAAGTTTCTAGAATATTGGTAAACGGACAAGAGTTTTTTGGAAAAGACCCTAAAATAGCTACAAAAAATTTACCCAAAGACATTATAAACAAAATACAAGTAGTAGATACTAAAACTAAAAAAGAAGAATTTACAGGAAAAGAAAGCGATGCAGAAGATAAAACCATAAACATTACCATAGCTGAAGATAAAAATAAAGGCTTTTTCGCCAGGATGACTGCCGGAGGAGGAACAAACAACAGGTACGAACTTAATGGAACAGCAAATTATTTTAATAATAAAATGCGGCTTAGTTTATTGGGGAGCGGCAATAATATTAACTCTTCGGGGTTTACCTTCGATGAAGTTTTTGATTCTATGGGGAGAAATGCCTATTCGGTAACAGGAGGTGGAAGTAATTCAGGGATTACCAAAACAGAAAATACAGGGGTTGATTTTGTAAATGAATGGGATAATAAAACAGAACTTTCGGCTAGTTATTTTTATAATAAAGCTGCTAATACAACAGCTTCTATAGGATATAGAGAAAATATTCTTCCAGATAAACACTATTTTAATGAAAATAAAACAACCTCCAAACGCAATAATCAAAACCATAGAGCAAGTATTGGTTTTCACGCTGAACCCGATACGTTAACACGAATTTCTATTTACCCTAATTTAACAGCAAATACAGGGTTTTCTACCAATACCTCTAAAGCCTTTTCTTATAACGCTAACGGAGATCCTATAAATGATGCAGAAACTTCTACATTTTCGGAAGTGAAAAATATCAATTTTTCCAACACGTTAAATGCCATTAGAAAAATAGGTAAAAACGGAGCTTATGTTGCTTTAGAATTTTCTAATACAAATAACAATAGCAAGCAACAAGAGGAGTATTATGCTGAGCGAAAAATTTATAAGGAAACAGAAACCTTACCAGAAACAAGCATACAAGATCAGTATATTGAAGAAAATAAACAAACCGATAAGTATTCGGTGATGTTAGACACTAGAATTCCGATAACCGAAAAATCTTCTATAGATATAAATTATACGTATGTAAAAGAAAATCAAGCTAACGAGCGCTTGGTGTATGAGAAAGATCAAGCAGCACATTATAATGCTTTAAACGAAAATTTAAGCAATAATTTTCAGACCACCATATATAAATATCAGCCAAGTTTAGGTTGGGTATATAAAACAGAGAAGCTAATAACAAAGGTTTCTTCGGGGCTTCAGCAGACCAAATTGAGTAACGAGGATTATTTTTCAGACAAACGCTTTAGCAATACCTACAACAACTTGTATGCAAGAATATTTGCTCGCTATAAAATTACCAAAACTAAATCTTTGCGTTTTACCTACAGAAACTCTCGTAGTACACCTTCTATACAGCAATTACAACCAGTAGCAAATGTTACCAATCCGTTAAATACGGTTGTTGGAAATCCAGACTTAAACCCCACACTGTCACACCGTATGAGGTTAAATTATTACGATTACAATTTTAAAGCTCAAACAGGTTTTTATGCTTATATAAATGGAAGTGTGGTTAACGATAAAATAGTTAGTGTAAGCATAACCGATGAAAACTTGATTAGAACCACTACTTATGCTAACGTAAACGGATCTTGGCGTGTAACTATGGGAGTAAATGGAGATAAAAAGTATGATTGGGTAAATGGGGATGCGTTAAAAATTTCTATAGGAGTTACGGGGAATTATAGTAATAATATAGGTTTCTCTAACGGGAAAAAGTATACCGCCAAACGTTTTACTACTTCTCCTAGAGTTTCGGTAACTTACGATGTTGGCGAAATAATAAGTATAACCCCTAATTATAGTATCGATTTTAATAATTCGCGATACAGCTTAAATAATAATAGGAATGAGCAATACATCAACCAAGCTTTAGGTTTAAATATAACCTCTTATTTTCCCGAAAATTTGGTTTTTGGTAGTGATATGCGTTATACCAAGTTAGGAAATGTAGCTCCAGGTTTTAAAGATAATTTTTTATTATGGAATGTAAGTTTGGGCTATAAGTTTTGGGGAGAAGATGGGATTATAAAATTAAAAGTTTTTGATATGCTAAACGAGAACACGTCAACTTCTCGTTATACAGGACAAGATTATGTTCAGGATACCGAGCAATTGGTTTTAGAGCAATACATAATGCTTAGCTTTACGTATAAATTCAATAAATTTGCAGGAAGCAAGACTTCGCCGCCATCTAAACGTAATCGCCGTTACAGAATAAGGTAATAAACAATAAAGGTTTCTTTAATGCTTACTATTAGGAGAAATATATTTTTATAAGGTGTTAAATAATTTTTTTAATCACCCTTAAGTTGTGCGAATACCTTTTGGTATCAACATTAAAAATACCTGTATGGTCAATACGGTCAATACGTACTTTACCATGTGCATGGATAATGTAATTGTCTTCCATAATAATACCTACATGGATAATATTTCCTTCATGGTTATCAAAAAAAGCTAAATCTCCTGGTTCGCTTTCTTCTATAAAACTTAATGGTTCTCCTTGTGTTGCTTGTTGTTTAGCATCTCGTAATAAGGCATAACCGTTAATTTTATAAACCATTTGTGTAAAGCCACTACAATCTATACCAAAAGGAGATTTTCCGCCCCATAAATAAGGCGCATTAAGGTACATATATGCGGTTTCTAGCAGTTTGCTTTTAGGGTATTCCCCTTGTTGGGAACGACCTTCGTATTGATGTTGTAAAAAAGAAAGATGTGAGAGGTTAGCGCCTAAAGATACCGGGATAAGCTCTTGGTTTTTTGTGGTGATAAACTCTATTAAATCAGCAACATACCTATTGCTGAGTTGTTTTTGGTGATCAAAAATTTCTTTATGAAGTAAACAGGTTTGTTTAGGGTCTATCCAGCCTTCATAATTATCAAATGCAATACGGATTTTACACCAGTTTTTCCGTTGTTCTATAATGGTAAAAATATCTCCGTAAAGAAGTTGGGTAACCATTTCGCTAGCATCGTTTGCTTCTGCTCTCACAGGAACAATGTTTAGTGTGCAAACTCCGTATTGCATGTGTTTTTTATAAAAATGATTTGTAAAAAATTAATTTCTTTCAATAACCATTGCCGAAGCACCACCACCGCCATTACAAATAGCTGCAGCACCAATTTTGGCATTGTTTTGTTTTAAAACATTGATAAGGGTAATTAAAATTCTTACGCCAGAGCAACCTAATGGATGTCCTAAAGAAACAGCACCACCATTAACGTTTACTTTATCGTCGGTAAGGCCTAAAATTTTCATATTGGCTAAGCCAACAACCGAAAAAGCTTCGTTAAACTCAAAGTAATCTACATCTTTAATGTCGATATTTGCTTTTGCAAGCGCTTTGGGAAGTGCTTTTGCAGGAGCTGTGGTAAACCAGTTAGGTTCTTGTGCTGCATCGGCATAAGCTTTAATAGTAGCTATTGGAGTAAGCCCTAATTCTTCGGCTTTTTCTTTACTCATTAAAATCATGGCACCAGCACCGTCGTTTATGGTAGAGGCGTTGGCAGCAGTTACAGTTCCTTCTTTTGTGAAAGCTGCACGTAGTTGAGGTATTTTTTCGAGTTTAATGTTTTTAAACTCTTCATCCTGGTTTACAATAATAGGTTCTCCGCGACGCTGAGGAACTTCTACAGGAACTACTTCTTCATCAAATTTTCCTTCTTCCCAAGCTTTTTTAGAGCGCTCATAAGATTGGATAGCAAAATTATCCTGATCTTCTCTAGAAAATTTATATTCAACCGCACATTCATCGGCACAAACACCCATGGCATTTCCGTCGTAAGCATCGGTTAGTCCGTCTTTTTGCATACCATCTTCCATCATTTTAGGACCAAATTTGTGTCCGTTTCTTAAATGGGTATAATGCGGAATTAAACTCATGTTTTCCATTCCTCCAGCAATAACAATCTCGTTATCACCAAGAGCAATACTTTGTGCAGCTTGCATTACGGCTTTCATACCGCTAGAGCAAACTTTATTTACAGTAGTACAAGGTACGTTATTTGGGATGCCAGCAAATAAAGCTGCTTGTCTTGCAGGAGCCTGGCCAACGCCTGCTTGTACAACATTACCCATAATTACTTCTTCTACTAACTTTGGGTCTAGATTTATTTTAGCTAAAGCTCCTTTTATTGCGGTAGCTCCTAATTTTGGGGCAGTTACACTCGATAAGCTTCCTAAAAAGCTACCTATTGGTGTTCTGGCTGCACTTACAATTACAACTTCTTTACTCATGTTTTGTGTTTTTAGAATAATGCTTTGCGAATTTAATGATTTTATAGCGAACATCCGAATAGAATCTAAGATGACGTACATTTTTAGTACATTTGACCTAAGAAGCATTTCAGGATGAAAAATTTTATCAATACAATTTATAAAAAACAAGGACTTATTTATAAGATTTTCTTGTATGTATTTGCCACGGCACTTATCGTTTATGTTTTTCCAAAAGGGAGTAAGTTTAAATACGATATTACGCAAGGAAAACCATGGCAGTACGAGACTTTATATGCTCCTTTTGATTTTGCTATTCTTAAATCTGAAGAAGAAATAACGAAAGAGAAACAAGAGATAAGAAGAGGCCATATTCCTTATTATGTTTTTAATACCGATGTACCACAGTTGGTAAATAAAAAACTTGCAGAGAATATATCAGAAATTTTCACCGAAGAAGAAATTGCAAAAAATGGCGTGGAGTTGGTAAAATTTTCTACACAGCTTTTAGACGATATTTATTCTCGTGGAGTTCTGGCAGAAATAAAGCCTTTAGACGAAAACCGTATTGTGTACCTTAAGAAAGGAAATCAAGCAGAGGAAGCCGTTTATAAAAGTGTTCTGAAAGAAAAAGAAATTAAAGATTATGTAAACCTAGCTATAGATAACAGTAGCTTACAGCAGTATAGAAATGCATTGTTAGAGCTCTTTTTTAATACAGTAAAACCTAATGTAAAAGCAGATGAAGCATTAACACAGCAAGATTTAGAAACCAAGCTAAATACAATTTCATATACACGAGGGAGCGTTGTACAAGGGAGTAAAATTATTAGCAGAGGAGAAATTATAGAAGGAAATAAGCTGAGTATTTTGGCTTCATTAAAAAAGGAATACGAGTCTAAAATATGGACAGAAACCAATTACTATATTGTGGTTCTAGGTTACACCATGCTGGTTGCTTTAGCATTGCTTATGTTAATGTTATTTATTTACAAATACCGTCCTTTTATTTTTGAAAACAACACCAAGGTTACGTTTATTTTTTTCAATATTGTAATGCTTGTTTTGCTGAGCATAACGGCTATAAAGTGGCTAGGGAATTCCTATATATATATCGTGCCTTTGTGTATTCTTCCGCTTACGCTGAAAGCTTTTTTCGATACACGTTTAGGTATGTTTGCACATGTGCTTACCGTGTTGATATTAGGTTTTATTGTGCCGAATAGTTTTGAGTATATGTTTTTGCAAATCATCGCAGGGATTGTAACTATTTTAACCACCTCAGAGCTTTATAAACGAGCTAATCTTTTTATCTCGGTAGGGCAGATTACGGGCGTGTATATATTTGCCTATTTTGCATTTACCATTATTCAGGAAGGCGCTATAGCTTCGATAGATTATAAGCCTTTCCTTATGTTTTTATTAGGCGGTGTAGCCACCCTATTCGTACAGCCGCTGATTTATGCCTATGAGAAAGTATTTGGGCTTATTTCAGACATGTCTTTGCTAGAGCTATCCGATACCAATTCAAAATTGTTAAAAGAACTTTCTAACAAAGCACCCGGAACTTTTCACCATAGTCTAAATGTTGCAAACTTAGCAGAAGCATCAGCTAATGAAGTAGGGGCAAATGCCATGCTGGTAAGGGTAGGAGCCTTGTATCATGATATAGGAAAAATGGCAAATCCTAGCTTTTTTACAGAAAATCAAACCTCTTCGGTAAACCCTCACGACGATTTATCGCCTATAGAAAGCGCTCAAATTATTGTGAACCATGTGGTTTATGGAATAGAAATAGCCAAGAAGCATAACTTGCCAGATCGGATTATTGACTTTATTCGTACACACCATGGTACAAGCCTAATCTATTATTTTTATAAGAAAGCACAAGACTTGGCTGAAGAGCAAAATGAAACCATCGATATCGAAAAATTTAGGTATCCAGGGCCTACACCTTTTAGCAAAGAAACCGCCATTTTAATGATGAGCGATAGTGTAGAAGCTGCAAGTAAAAGCCTTAAAGAACCAAGCGCCACAAGTATAGAAAAATTGGTAGATAAAATTATCAATAAACAAATGGAAGCAGGGCAGTTTTTAAATGCAGATATTACATTTAAAGAAATTAAAGAAATTAAGAAGATACTAAAGCAAAAACTTAAAAATATTTATCATTTAAGAATTGAATATCCAGAATAATGCTAAATGGTTACTTTTTAAAATGACAGCATAGATAAATTCGATTGTTTTTGCTGGCTAAAAAAGTAAAATAGAGTATCTTGTAAAGGCACAATAGTAAAACCTTGATATGATGAAGTACCATACACGTAAATGGATTAAACCAGAAGACTTAAACCCTAACGGAACCTTATTTGGTGGGAGACTCTTAGAATGGATAGACGAAGAAGCTGCGCTATATGCTATTATCCAGTTAGAAAACCCAAAAACAGTTACCAAGTTTATGAGTGAGATAGATTTTAGAAGCTCGGCTCGTGAAGGTGATATTATAGAAATAGGAATTGATATCCTTAAATTCGGAACCGCTTCTCTAACACTTACTTGTCAAGTAAGAAATAAAATGACACACGAAGTAATTATTGCCATCGATAAAATTGTTATGGTAAGCTTAGATGAAAACGGCAAAGCAATCCCTCACGGAAAAACACAAAAAGAGTTTGCTAAAGATAGGCTTTAAGCTTAAGCTTCTTTCTTACGTGGCAAAAACTTTTTCTCGGCGTAAAAAGGACCAAATGGTAATACAGAGCAAAAAATACAAATCATTAATGTTTTAAAACTCCAATTAAGTTTTTCATACATAAAATAAGCTCCAATAACATAAAGCACAAACAAAACTCCGTGTGCCATACCTACGGGGCGTACCATCTCAGGTATGTCCCAAACGTATTTTAACGGCATTGCAATAAATAATAAAACTAGAAAAGAAATAGCTTCAAGAGTACTAATTAATTTGAAGATTTTTACCTGATTATCGTACATAAAAATAACATTTAATAGCTAGCGAAGATAAGTATTATTTTTACTTAATCTTAATATTGAAATTGTTAAAATTTCATAAGCTTTGTTTTTTATACTAGCGTATAATTAGTACTTTAGACAAAAAATAAAATCAATTTTGAAAATTCTTGTTACAGGAGGTTTAGGCTTTATTGGTTCGCATACCGTAGTTAGTTTGTTAGAGGCAGGTTATGAGGTTATTATTATAGATAACCTATCTAATTCTAGCTTGCATGTGTTGGAAGGTATAGCTGCCATAACACAAAAAACACCCACATTTTGTAAGTTAGATTTACGAGAGACCGAAAATGTTTCGGCTTTTTTCGAAACGCATAAAAACATAGCAGGGGTAATTCATTTTGCAAGTTCCAAAGCAGTAGGAGAGAGCGTAGAAAATCCTTTGTTATACTATCATAACAACATCTCTACGTTAATTACCTTGTTGCAGGAAATGCAAAAACACCAGATAAATAATCTGATATTTAGCTCATCTTGTACCGTTTACGGAGAACCAGATAAGCTTCCAATTACAGAGGAAGCACCAATAAAACCAGCACTATCACCTTACGGAAATACCAAGCAAATAGGGGAGGAAATTATACAAGATACCTGCAAAAGCGCTACAGCTTTTAAGAGTATTGCTTTAAGGTATTTTAACCCAATAGGAGCGCATCCGTCTGCAAAAATAGGAGAGTTGCCTATCGGAACGCCTCAAAATTTAGTTCCGTATATTACACAAACCGCTATCGGAAAGCGTAAAGAATTATCGGTTTTTGGAAACGATTACCCAACACCAGATGGTACTTGTGTTCGGGATTATATTCATGTACTAGATTTAGCAGAAGCCCATATTGCAGCTTTAAAACGTTTGATAGCCGCTAATAACAAACAAAAATTTGAAGTTTTTAATATAGGAACAGGAAGCGGAAATTCTGTATTAGAAATAATAAAAACTTTCGAAAAAGTAACGTCAAAAAAATTACCTTATAAATTTGCAGAACGAAGAGAAGGCGATGTGATTGCAAACTATGCCGAAACTCAAAAAGCGAATCACGAACTAGGTTGGGAAACAAAACGAAGCCTAGACGAAGCATTATTGAGTGCCTGGGAATGGGAGCAAGCTTACGCTGAAAATAATTCGTAGGATAAAAAGACAATATAATAAAATGAAGATACAAGCTGTAATTACCGCTTTAGAAGAATGGGCTCCTTTAGCATACGCAGAGGATTTTGATAATGTAGGGCTTCTTGTAGGTGATAAAAACAAAGAAGTAACAGGAGTATTAGTAACCCTAGATACATTAGAAGAAACACTTAACGAGGCAATAGCCCAACAATGTAACCTTATTGTAAGTTTTCATCCTATTATTTTTAGCGGACTTAAGAAAATTACCGGAAAAACCTATGTAGAACGTGTGGTGCAAAAAGCCATTAAACATGATATTGCGATTTATGCCATACATACTGCATTAGATAATAGCTTTACTGGGGTTAATGCCAAAATTGCCGAAAAACTTAAGCTAGAACAGCAACAAATTTTAGTTCCTCAGGCTAAAACAATTAAAAAACTAACCACCTATGTTCCAAAAGCAGCAGCCAACAATTTACGAAAAGCATTGTTTGAAGCAGGTGCAGGAGCTATCGGGAATTACGATAATTGTAGCTTTAACATCTTAGGAGAAGGAACTTTTAAAGGAAATGAAAAAAGCAACCCAAGCATAGGCGAGCCAGAAGTTTTACAAAACGAAACAGAAATTCAGTTAAATCTGGTATATGAAAAGCATTTAGAAAATAAAGTTTTAACAGCATTGTTTGCTAACCATCCGTATGAAGAAGTGGCTTTTGAAGTGGTTCAAGTAGAAAATAAACACCAACATATAGGAATAGGGATGTTGGGAACATTACCCGAAGCAATACCTCCAGAAAAATTTATTACCTTTGTAAAACAGACCTTTAATTGCAGAATAATACGGCATAGTGAACTGTTACAAAAACCGATAAAAAAAGTAGCTGTGCTCGGCGGAAGTGGTGCTTTTGCCATACCTAATGCAATAGCAGCAAATGCAGATATTTACCTAACTGCCGATTTAAAATATCATGATTTTTATAAGGCCGAAGGAAAGTTAATTTTAGCAGATATAGGACATTATGAAAGTGAACAATTCACAAAAAACTTAATACATTCTTATCTTAAAGAAAAATTCCGTAATTTTGCAATCGTTTTATCAGAAAAAAGTACCAACCCAATTCAATATAGTTGATTAATTATGGCAGATAAAAAAGAAATGACCGTAGAAGAGAAGCTTAGAGCATTGTATGATTTACAATTAATCGATGCACGTATAGATGAAATACGTAACATTCGCGGGGAATTGCCTTTAGAAGTAGAAGATTTAGAAGACGAAGTGGCGGGGTTAACCAAGCGCTTAGACAAATTTAATACAAGCTTAGAAAGTATTGATGACGATATTAAGGCTAAGAGAAACAAAATAGAAGAGGCAAAGGAGCTGATAAAAAAATACACCACACAACAAAAAAATGTGCGTAACAACCGTGAGTATAATGCCCTTTCTAAAGAAATAGAATTTCAGGAATTAGAAATAGAGCTGGCCGAAAAGCATATTAAAGAATTTTATGCTCAAATAGAGCATAAAAAAGAAGTGATAGAAACTACGCAAAAACGTTTAGGAGAACGTCAAGAACACCTAACGCACAAGCAAGATAAGCTAAGCGATATTCTAGCAGAAACCGAAAAAGAAGAAAAAGCTTTACAGGACAAGTCAGAAGACTTTAAAGCGCAGATAGAAGAGCGTTTGGTAAAAGCTTATGCCCGCATTAGAGGAAGTGTAAAAAATGGTTTAGCCGTTGTGCCAATAGAACGTGGAGCATCGGGAGGATCTTTCTTTACAATTCCACCTCAAGTACAAATGGAAATTGCTGGTCGTAAAAAAATTATTACCGATGAGCATAGTGGACGTATTTTGGTAGACCCAGAATTAGCACAAGAAGAAAAAGAAAAAATGCAAGCACTTTTCCAAAAGCTGTAATCTTCAGTAAAAAATATCATAAAGAGGAAATCGTCTAAGAAGTAATTTTTAGACGATTTTCTTTTTTACAGCTATTTCTGTAAAACTGTCGGTTGGGTTGAAATCAACTTTGTTGATTCATGAACACCATTAGCAAATAAAAGGTTTGTGAACTAATACAATTTTTTCTGGCATCACGAAAATTGTCTGTAAAATTTGCCACGAAAGAAGCGTTAAAATTTTAGGTTGTTTGAGTATTGGCTTGCCAATACGAGTTCTCTAAAATTTAGCTTTTGAGTAATAAATTTAAGACAAGATTCGGTAGCCTAGATTTTTTTGATTCGTTTTTTTATCAATGAAATCAACTTTATTGATTCATGAACACTATTAACAAATAAAAGGTTTGTGAACTAAAAAAAGTAAGTGTAATAATGTTTTTAACTTATACACTTTAACCAAACCATCTTAGGTTTTATACCCTCTCTTGTTTTAACGTAGAAAGTTATATATTTGAAACTGATAGTTTAACTTAAATCGTCATATCCGTCAGGGCGTTGTGTTCAATTAAAAAATACCGTCTCATGACATAACCTATTTAAATGATTGTATCTTTGATGATATCAATAAATGAATCCAGCTTACGAAATAACATCTTCTATTTCAGAGAAAATAGGAGAAGTAAATGCTAATTTATTAGGTAATCCATTGTTTTTGCATCACCTTTTTGGGTACCACTTGCTAAGGTAAACTTTACTTGTTTAAGTTATACACTGAAAACTAATAAATGAAAAAACTAATCACACTTTTTTTACTAACTATCTTTCATTTCCAATCTTGTAGTGGACAGAATAAAGAATTTGTACGATTTGTAGTTCAACCAGAAGCAGAAGTCGGGAAGTCTATTTTGTTCAATATATATTTTGAACAAAAGCCAGACAGTATAATTGTTGCCAGCAACTATGTTGACGGATTGGAGTTGACCTATAATTTAGACGAAATTTTGAAAAGAATTTCTAGCAGTAATACCACAGATGAAAACGGTGAAATAATTCAAGCCTATTATAGTTTTGAGAGCTATGCCGTTCCTACAAAAACAGGACGAATTGACCTTCCTGTTTTGACCGTGATACATGAAGGAAAAGAATATAAAAGCAAACCGTTTCATATCAACGTAGTTGACAACATCACGATTGACCAAAACGACTTAAAAGTTAGTTGGACATCAGACAAAGCCACTTATAACAAAAACGATACTATTAAAGTAAGTCTGTATGAATACTCCCGATTTTTTGAAACTAAAAGAAAATACTTGCCTCCCGAAAACTTGCCATCGCTGAAAGGAAAAGAAAACGAAATTCATGTCGGTTTTGAAGAAACCATTGACAATATTGTAGGAATAGAGAATTTTGAAGAAATGATCGATAAAAATTTTGAGGTTGTACACTTTGATTGGAATCCGTTTAGAACACAAAAACAAACAATGGAATATATTGATAATATGCAATATATTAAAACAATGATTGCGGAATTTCATCTTTTAGCAAAATCCAAAGGCACATTTGATATAGGCATCAGTGAATTTGAATTTTCATTATACAAAAGCAATACAGATTATTTTGACAATAGGTTTGTTCCTAATGACAATGGCACATATACTGTAACTGACAATGGAGCAACAAAGTTTAAAATAAAATCTAACGAACTAAAAATTAATGTAAAATAAAAGCACGTTGCACAACACGGACAAATGCTACACTAGCTATAACTTTGCCTAAGTTGATTCATGAACACCATTAGCAAATAAAAGATTTGTGAACTAAAAAAAGTAAGTATACTAAAGTTTATTATTCGTTCATTTTGTCTTGACACAAAACGAACCAAAAAGTCAAGACCGTTTTAAGTAAATTTTTAAAATCGCTGCTAAATCAATTTGGTTAACAAGCAAAACAAAATTTTTGATTATCAAATTATATGCATACATTTGCACGTATTAGTGAAATATGGAAAATTCAAAACATAACCTAGAAGAATCTATCAATTTGAAATTTTTTCTCACCTTGTTTGAGCCTGTTCGTTTTGAACTTGTAAAACACTTAGCTGATGGAAAGGAACGCAGTATCAAAGAAATTGCAGAAAATTTTCCACAGGATAGATCAGTGATTTCAAGACATTTGGAACAATTACAAACACAAGGAATAGTTGTAAAGGAGAAACGCTCAAGACACACATTCTATACACTCGACTGTGAATTAATTACTCAACATGTTGAAAAAACTGCTAAGTCGTTGAGAGACTTAATGAATATACATACTACTGATTAAAAAAATTTAACTTAATACGTGCATGTATGCACATGTAAACAAATTAAAATGATGAAACATAAAAAAAGACATTTCCTAGTTGTAGCAGCAGCATCTCGTGGTGCACGTTTCTTTATCAAAAAAGCATTAAGACAAGGTCATGATGTAACAGCGCTTTGCCGTGCAGCAGATGATAAAGCAGCACTAAAACGAATGAATAATGTACTGGAAAATACAAACCTGACCCCCAACGGAATAGCGGTAAAGCACACAGCAGGCAAATTGAAAGCAAAGAATAGCAACATTTTAAAACCTGAAACTTATGCGCAGCTACTCAGAGAGGATGAATCTATAGATGCGATTTGTTGTTTTGTTGGAGTAACAAAGGTTAAAGACATGATAAACGCTAAAAACATGCTTTACACCGATACGATACAAGCAATAGTTGATGGTCAGCGAAATAGCCGTTGGGTAGAAACATTCTATCATGGCTCGGTAGGTACTGAGGGCGTACCAGGGCAAAGCATAACTGCATGGCCTGCAAATTACAATAGGTTATCTAACTTGGTTCAAGTGATTTTTCCTATTTTTAAAAATGTGACCAAGAGCGAGGCGATTCTTGCTAAAGCGCAATCGGAAGGTTTAAACTTTATCATATTTAGGCCTGCAGCATTAAAAGATACCCCTGCAAAAAGACAGTACGGGTATGTTTTTGATACAACAGCATTAGATAGTGAAGAACTTCCACTACGATATGCTAAGAGAACAATTAGTAGGGAAGATACAGCCGAAGAGATATTAAGAGTAGCTACGTTACCCAATGACGAAAGAACACAATGGTATGGTCACGGCGTGTATCTAGTAGATATGAAAGATAAATATTTAAAAAATAATAAATAGCAATAATAAAAGTTTAAGTTGAGAAGTCACCTTTTTTAGTTTTAGGAAACCTTTTTGTTTTTTATCGATTAAATTAACTTTGTTGATTTATGAACATCATTAGTAAATAAAAGGTTAGTGAACTAAAAAAAGTAAGTGCAATAATGCTTTTTGCTTATACATTTTAACTAAACTCCCTTAGGGTTTATATTATTTCTTACGAAAATCCTCGCGAATTTTCTATTCGGGTTTTATTTGCTAAGTTTAGTGTTTAAACCATACAACAAGCTATATGTGAATACGTTAGGTGATTTTACCCAACTGAATTGTCTAAAGATTTCCCCCATTCGTTTAAATCCCAAAGAATTTTTAGCAATCCATTTCCTAAATCCGTCAATTGATATTCGACACGGGGAGGAAGTTCGTTAAAAGAAGTTTTGGTAAGCAATCCGTCTTTAACCATTTCGGAAAGTTGTTGATTGAGTACTCTTCGATCAACATTTTTTATGCCGCGCAAAAACTCGCTTGGTCGTTTTTTTCCTTCGTTGATTTGCCAAACGATGGCGATTTTCCATTTTCCACTAATGGCGTTTACCGCTTTTTCCAACGGACATATTTTTTCTTCTATCGCTAAAGCCTTTGTACTCATAAAATTGACTTTTTTATCCCCTATTGATTAATTAATGCGGTATTGCGAGAGCATTTTTGCTATTCTAAATTTGAGTAAATTTAATTACAAAAATATGAATATTTTAAGAATCGATTCAAGCGTAAGAGTACAAAACTCAAAGTCAAGAGAACTGACGGATTTCTTTCTCAAAAAACTTTCAATAAAACAAGACTTTAATCTAAAAATTCGTGATGTAGGCATTAATCCACCTGCATTTCCAACTGATGATTTTATAAAAGCCAATTATACTGTACCCGAAAACAGGACGGACGAAATGAAATCAATTTTAGCAAATTCAGATGCTTTAATTGATGAATTGCTTTGGGCAGATAAAATCGTGATTACTTCCCCAATGTACAACTTTACCGTTTCGGCAACATTAAAGGTGTTTATCGACAATATAGTAAGAGTCGGACGTACATTTTATATCGATGAAAATGGCGATATGCAAGGTTTACTCAATGATAAAAAACTATTGGTCATTACTTCCAGAGGTGCAATGTTTTATGGCAAAAATAAAAGTTTGGAATCGTTTGATTTTCAAGAAAGTTATCTAAAATCGGTGTTTCTGTTTATGGGAATTTCCGATTCCATTTTTGTAAATACAGAAGCCCAAGACTTTGGAACTGCCGAAATGAAAATGATTAACTTTGAACATTCTAAAAATCAATTATCCAAACTTTCTAAAATATGGTAGAACCACAGATTTTAAACAGAAAAGGAGCTTTAAAAGCAGAAAATATTCCAACCGAAGTTTTGGAGTTATTGAATAACGGAAAAATTGAAACTGTGAATTTAACAGAATGGTTGATTGTAAATCATATTCAACTCATCAAAACCAATTTTTCGGGATTGGGAATTTCAAATTCAGCTATTGAAAAGGTTTTGAGTGAAATCCAAAATCAGAAAAAATCTTCAACAATGAACACCATAAAAGTTGTTGGCGAAATGCTTTACCAAGAATTGAAAGACAAAAAAGAGTTTGAAAATATCTTAGACAGTTTAAGCAATCATCCGTCCGATTCTATTCGCTGTTATGCCCCGTATTTAATTTCGTTGAATGAAAAGCTAAAAATTCAAGAAAAATTAAACCAAGCCAAACCTTTGGTTGCCGACAAGCATTTTGGCGTTCGTGAAATTGTTTGGATGGCTTTACGCCCAGAAATTGAAAAAAATCTTGAAGAATCAATTGTATTTCTAATCGATTGGACAAAAAGTGAAGATGAAAACATTAGACGCTTTACGACCGAAGCAACACGACCGAGAGGCGTTTGGTGTAAACACATTGATAGACTGAAAGAAAACCCCGAAATTGCTTTGCCTATTTTGGAACATCTAAAATCTGATACATCAAAATATGTTCAATACAGTGTTGGCAATTGGCTTAACGATGTAAGTAAATCTCAACCCAATTTCGTGATTGAACTCTGCAAAAAATGGCAAAAAGAATCTCCTGCAAAAGAAACCGAGAAAATTATCAAAAGAGCGAAAAGGACAATTGAGAAATAAAAGAACTGCCTACAATCGAGTAGACGGATCCGTACCTAAATAGGTGCGGAGTTCGCCTCTCAATTATTTATACTCACGAAGTCCTATAGTTGAAATAATTAGGTTCGGTACCAAGGTTATATATAAGAAGTCCATCTGCAGGATTTGGAATTGTAACCATGTCTAGCCTATCTGTTAATGCTACTCTAGGGGCTAAAAAGCCTTTTTTACTTCCTACTGCAAACTCGTTAACATTAAGTTCTAGAATAGCGGATGGGTCTGGAGAGATGGTTCCTATACCTATACTTCCATTAGAAAGTATAGTGAAATCATCTTTTTGTTCTGCAGCAGTGGGAGCTCCTGTGGTATTGTTGTTGCCTTCGGCATCAACATGAAAGATTCCTCTAGGGTTTATTGTTAAAAAATCGATAATTACGATAAAGTGTGTAAAGGAATGAAATTTTAAGCTTAGGCTTTTGTTTCTATTATATTTGATAATTTAACTCTATATTTACAGGATGTAACTAATTGATATTTTTTTATGAAAAAAATTGTTTTTTTATTATTAAGTTTGTTATTAACTGCTTGTAAAAACGATGATGTAGATGATAAACCTTATGAAATAGCTATAGCTGAAATACAAAAAATAGTCACTACGTATCAGCAAGATTTTTCTGCTAAAATGGATAATAAACCTATAGGCATAGGTTTATATGTGTTGGAAGGTGATAAAGGTTTTTATGTGTCGGAAGGTTTTCCCGAAAGTTATAAAGAGAATATACAATTTAGAATTGCGAGTAATTCTAAAACTTTTACAGCAGCTGCAATTTTAAAATTGCACCAGGAAGGAAAGTTAGATATTAATCATAAAATAACCGATGTAATACCAACTACCCAAAAAACCTATATTCCAGCAACCGAAAATTTTAACATTCCTTATAAAAACCAAATTACAATAAAAACATTGTTGCAGCATAGAGCAGGGGTGTTTGATGTTACTAATAGCCCTATTCCTGAGAATCTTCAAGTTCCTTATGCGGGAAATTATTATATCGATTATATAAAGGAAATTAACGGTGAAGATTATACATTTAGTTTTGAGGAATTGATAGGTGTGGTTGCAGAAACGCAACTTAGTGATTTTGAACCAGGGGCAGCGTTTCATTATTCTAATACAGGATATAATATTTTAGGGTATATTGTAGAAAATGTTTCGGGGAAACGCTTACACGAATATTTACAAGACGAATTTTTTATACCTTTAAATTTAGAAAACACTTATTCTCCGCATTTAGGGAGCGATATGCAAATGCCCTCACCTTATACTTTTTCTTATCTTAATTATGAAGGAGAAATTATAGAAATAGATAAGGATAACCTAACAGGAAATATTTCTGAAGGACAAATAATAAGTACTCCAAAAAGCTTAGCAAAGTGGGGGAAAGCTCTGCTGGGCTCAACTAAAGTGCTAACCCCAGAAGTACAAGCCATGATGCTAGATGTATTACCAGCCGATGAAAGCCATGGTTTTTATGGCTTAGGCATACAAGCTTACCCTACAGAATTAGGTTATGGCCATGACGGGGCGCATATGGCATATTTAAGTACGATGCGTTATGAGCCTAATAGCGATCGGACTTTTGTTATTTTTACCAATCACTTAAATGTAGAAACAACAGAAACTTTTATAAACGAGGCAACAGCACTTTATGATATTCTTATCGAAACGATGCGTATTTTGGATGAAAAAAAATAAGGGCTATTTCTATAAGCGATGTAAAAGATTAAGTGTATTTAAATAATTTACATCGCTTCTTTTTTATAAGAAAAACACTGATTTTAGGTGTAAATTCGCAGGGTTATGCTATAAGTTTTTAGTTAGGTAATGAGAAGCATGCCCTTTTGGTCTATCATTAATTGTTGCGATATGTTGGTAATTGTTTTTTTCGTAGAAAGGTTTTGCTTGCCAACTGGTGGTTTCTACAAAAGCTTTTTCACAATTATTTTTCTTAGCAAAATCTTCAGCTTCTTTTAGTAGTTTACCACCTATACCCGTACCTCTACATGTTTTAGCTAACCATAATAGTTCTATATGTAAGGTATTCCAATAGCAAGAAGCTCTAATTCCTCCTACAATATTTTTATCTTTATCGCGTACAAAGGTGAAAAATTTAATTTCTTTTTCGATAGGTTCTAAGTTTGGAATTTCTGCATTATTAAAAGCAATAATTCCTTTACTAAGTATTTCAGCTTCTTCTTTTTTGGGAGTAATGGTAGTTTCTATAGTCATTTTAAAGGTTTATTTCTCTTTATTAGAAGAGTAATTATTGATTTAAATCATCAAATTTAGCTTTCATGGTAGGATTGCCATAAGTAAGCTTTTTTATGGTTAAATCATCTGCTTTATTGTTGGCCAAGCGCAAGTTATTTTCTGATGATAAAAGGGCTTCTTTTGTTTTGTTAAGGTGATTTATTGTTTTGTCAATTTCATCGATTGCCGTTTTAAATTTTCGACTTGCCAGGTCGTAATTGTAGGCAAAACCTTTTCTAAAAGCATCTATCTTTTCTTCGAATTTAGTAATGTCTATGTTTTGATTTCGCATGATGTTTAATTCTTGTTTGTATTTTAAAGAATTCATGGCTGCATTACGAAGTAGTGTTATAATCGGGATAAAAAACTGCGGGCGTACCACATACATTTTTTCATATTTGTGCGATACATCTACAATACCAGTGTTGTAAAATTCATTTTCGGCCTCTAGGAGAGATACCAAGACGGCGTATTCGCAGTTTTTATCGGTTCGGTCTTTATCAAGTTTTTTAAAGAAGTCTTCGTTTCGTTTTTTTGTACTGGTCTCGTCGTTTTCGTTTTTCATTTCAAACATAATCGAAATGATTTCGTTGCCTTCGTTGTCGGTTTCTCTATAAATAAAATCTCCTTTGCTGCCTTGTTTTGCATCGTTATCTTTTTCAAAATAAGCATTTTGAAAGGCGGTTGCGCGAAGTTTATTAAATTCTGATTCACAGTGTTGTTCTAAGGTTTCGCCTACCATTTTTGTAGAAAGCTTTTGTTTAAAATCTTTTAAGCGTGCAATTTCATCGTCTTTCATTTTAATGGTTTCATCTTTAACGCTAAGCTTATTGTTGAATTGCTCTCGGATAGATTTTTCTAGGAGTTGCTTTTCTGTTTCCTTGATTTTAAGGTTATTAGCTAGTGTATCACGCTCTTTTTCTACATTTTTTATAGCTTCAGATACTTCGTATTTTTTTTGCGTTTCTGCATTTTCAATTTTAGATTTCATCTCTGCAAGTTCAGCTTCTTTTTGAGCTATTTTTTTTGCTAGCCTTGCATGACTGTTGGCTTGTTGCTCGGTAAGTTGTTTTTCTCTATCGGCAAATTCTTTTTGTAATGCGTTTTTAAGGTTTGCTTCGGCAAGTTGTATGGCATTTTTTTTCTCTTTGTCGGCAAGTGCTAATCTGTTTGCAAGTTCTTCTTCAAATTGGTGATCGCGCACTTGTTTAAGAATGTCTGCAAATCCGGCTTCATCTACTTTAAAAGTTTTTTTGCAGTTTGGGCATATAATATCGTTCATGGTTTACAAATTTTGGAAGATTAAAAATACACGAATACGTTAGGAATATAAAATAAAAAAGCCTTTTATAAAAGATTATTTTTACAAAAGGCTTTTTTGAAGGAGGATGCTAATTTTAGCTAGATATTAGTCTTACTTCTAGCTTTATTTGTGTGTTTACATTTTTGCCGTCTTTTTTTCCAGGTAATAATATGTCATGAAATACAGAAAGACTTCTTACAATATCTTGTTTTAGAATTGTGTTTTCTGTGGTGCTTGTTTCTGTACTTATTGTGCGTTGCCGTTTTTTTGTATTGCTAACAGCTTTAATCTCTATGTTACGGATATCGCCTTTAGTATCGATAACAAAATCTATAAAGTAACTGGTATCTTTATGTGCCTGTACATAATCTAGGTGATATTTTATTGCTGACTGGAAACTACGGTATAAACAATCTATACGGCAGTCATCATCGAATTCTGTCATTTTTAGTTTAGGAGGAATAGTTACATTTTCAATAGCGTAAATGGTTTCGGTAGGTGAGAGTTTTTTATCTTTAATCTTGGCTACTTTACTATTATCTATTGGGATTTCTTCAAATTTATTTTTAGCGCCTTTATAAGTTTTTATTTTTTCTAATTGGAGTACGATGTTATCAAAAAAGAAATAGCAATTTCCTCCTCTTAGTAGGAGTATATACGGCTGATTGTCTATTATAATTTCTTGGTACTCGCTAACGTGGTAAGTTTTCTTTTCTAGATGTTCAAAAAATTTGGGGTTGTTGCTAGCAAAAGTATTGTCTGTGTTAAATTCTATAATTAGGTCATTAAAGCTGGTATTCATATTTTCGACCTCATCGGTATCTAGCGATCTTCCTACAAAACTGCTATAAGTCCAATCGGTTATTTTCCATTTTCCCTCTAGTGTGATGCTGTTTTCTGTTTGTGAGGTGCATGCGCTAATGCAAAATAGCAGCACTATTAATTTGATGGTGTTCATAGTTAAAAGGTTAGTTTAGTTATTTTAGTTTGTAAATTGGATTTTATAATTTATCTCTGATCGTTCTGTAGTATATATGTATTTTAATTTGATAGTTATCTTAAGAGGTTAATTTATAGGTAGTTAATAAAATAATGAAGAAGTTTTTTAAGCCATATTTTCGAGTTGTATTTCTAATAAAAAATGTTAAAAATAGTTATTTGTTTCCTTATAGGAAATAAAATTACACGCATATTTTATAATCATAAAAAAACACCATTAATCTATTAAAAGACTAATGGTGTTTTCTTTGCATAAAAAGCTATTAACAGGTTAGAAACTCACATTTATTTTTGTTTGTTTCAATTTGTACAGTAGGATGCTGAATATTAAATTTTTGCATGAGCTTGATGATGTTTTTCATAACATCTTGTTCTGCAAATTTACTGTTTATTACTGCGTGAAGCGAACCTACATTGTAACTGCCATCCATTGTCCAAACATGAACGTCGTGGATATTTACAACGCCATTTATTTGTTGTAATTCATTTTGAAGCTTATTTATGTTAACATTTTGAGGTACAGCTTGTAGCATTACTTTTACTGTATCAATTAAGTTTTTAGTAGCATTGTAGCCAATAAATATGGCAATACCTATGGCTAGAACTCCATCTATCCAATTCCAACCCGTAAAGTAAATTATTATAGAACCAATTAAGACTGCAGCCCATCCGAGTACATCTTCTAATAAATGCAACATGATCGATTGGCTGTTGTTATTATGTTCGCTATGGCTATGCCCATGATTATGTCCGTGATGGTGGTGATGTTCGCCGCCATTTTTTATTCTAAGGAAAGCAAACCCGTTTACAGCAAGTCCTAAAATTGCTATCCAGAGCATTCCTAAGCTATGAACTTCTTTAGGGTTTATAAAGGAATTATACGCGGCTATAATCATTGTAAAAGAGCCTACTAATAGGAAAATAGATAATATTAAAGCAGATAAGAGAGAAAAGCGTTTGTATCCGTACGAAAATGTTTTGCTGCGTTTATTTCCCGATATTTTCTCCATAATTATAGCAAGCCCAATAGCTCCAGCATCCATAAAATCGTGAAAAGCATCGGCAATAATGGCAGTAGAGTTGGTTAAGATCCCTCCAATTAATTCGATTATCGAAAAGAAAAGGTTTAACCAAAAAGCTAAGGATAAGCCATCTTTAGTAGAAGATGGCTTATTTGAGGTGTTTTTGTGAGCAGTGCAGCTACTTTTTTCGTTAGTATCTATCATGATATTATTTTTATTATTCTATCAATTCTGCTTTAAAACCTTTACGTTTAATAATGGTAATTACTTTTTCTGGGGTAATTTCTTTAGCATTTATTGTAAGGAGTTTATCAGGATTATCGGTATCTACACTCCAGTTGCTAATGGCATCGGTACTGTCTAAATCGGCTTGTACTTTGGCTACACAATTACCACAATTTAAATTGGTTTTAAATATAAATTCTTTGTTATTTTCCATGTGACTTGTTTTTTATAGTTATAATATGGTACAAATTTCATTAAAATAAATAGAGAAAGTGTTGTACAATTCTGCGTATGATTTATGAGATTTACAGATTTATTTTTTCCATTTTAGGCGTAAACTATTAGTAACTACACTAACACTACTCATTGCCATGGCAGCTCCTGCAATCATAGGATTTAGCAAAAAGCCATTTATAGGGTATAAAATACCAGCAGCGATAGGAATACCTATAAGGTTGTAAATAAATGCCCAAAATAGGTTTTGTTTAATAGTAGCAACGGTGTGTTTAGAGAGTTTAATTGCTTGAGGGATTTTACTTAAATCGGAAGATATAATCGTCATTTTAGCAACATCCATAGCAATATCGCTTCCTTTTCCCATGGCAATACTTACATCGGCGGTAGCAAGTGCTGTACTATCGTTAATGCCATCGCCTACCATGGCTACTATTTTTCCTTTTTGTTGCAATTCTTTTACAAAATCGGCTTTATGTTGTGGTAAGACCTCGGCTTTATAGTGGTTTATACCTGTTTCTTTTGCAATTGCTTTTGCCGTTGCCTCATTATCTCCTGTTAGCATATAAAGGTCTATACCCATAGATTGTAGCGTTTTAATAGCAGCAGCGGAGGTTTCTTTAATTTTATCTGAAATGGCTAGTACAGCAAGTGCCTTGGTACTTGTAGCAAACCAAATTACTGTTTTTGCTTCAGCGCTCCATTTTTTAGCATGGTCTAAGAGTTTAGCATCTATTTGAATTGCATTTTCGGCAAGGAGTTTTTTGTTACCCACATAATAGGTTTCCTGATTATGCTGGGCTTTGGCGCCTTTACCTGTGATGCTTTCAAAATTAGATAACTTGGTTATAGGTAAGTTTCCTAATTTTTTAACCACGGCATCTGCTAAAGGATGCTCCGATTGTTTTTCTAAACTGTATAAAATGGCTTGGGCTGAAGAATCGCTATTAAGCCAATGCATGTTGGTAACAATAGGCTTTCCTTCTGTAATGGTACCTGTTTTATCTAAGATAATTGCGTTAACTTGTTTTGCTAATTCGAGGCTTTCTGCATCTTTAATTAAAATACCTTGTTCTGCACCTTTTCCTACACCTACCATAATGGCTGTAGGCGTAGCTAAACCTAATGCACAAGGGCAGGCAATAACTAGTACGGTAATGGCAGCTAATAATCCTTGAACTATTCCGTTATCGCCGCCTAGTATTATCCAAAGTATAAAGGTAAGTAGCGCAATACCCATTACTATTGGAACAAAAATACCAGCAATTTTATCGACTAATTTCTGGACAGGTGCTTTGCTACCTTGTGCATCTTGTACCATTTTGATAATTTGGGCAAGCATGGTTTCTTTACCTACTTTTTCTGCCTTAAAATTAAAGCTGCCTTTTTGATTGATGGTTCCTGCAAAAACTTTTTCATTTTCCTTTTTTAATACAGGGATTGGTTCGCCGCTAAGCATACTTTCATCTACATAAGAGGTTCCGTTGGTTACTATACCGTCTACCGCAATTTTTTCTCCGGGTTTTACCAGAATAATATCGTTGGTAACAACTTCTTCTATAGGGATTTGTTTTTCTGTTCCATCAGGTTTTACGATTACTACTGTTTTAGGTTGGAGTCCCATTAGTTTTTTGATGGCAGAGGAGGTGTTTCCTTTGGCTTTTTCTTCTAGTAATTTTCCTAATAATATAAAAGCGATAATTACTGCAGCAGCTTCAAAGTAAACATGTGCTTCTAAGCCTCTGGATTCCCAGAATTTAGGGAACAGCATATTAAAAACACTAAATATGTAAGCGATTCCTGTACTTAATGCGACAAGCGTATCCATATTTGCCGAACGATGCTTGGCTTGTTTCCATGCATTGATAAAAAAATCTTTACCAAACCAGAGTAATACAGGAGTAGAAAACACCCACATGATTTCGTTGGCGTAAGGGATGTTCATAAAAAACATTCCGATTACAACAACAGGGATTGATAGCAGTACAGCCCATGTGGTTTTTGTTTTTAATTGCTTGAATTTTTTTTCATGAATGGCTTCAAGAGATTCTTGTTGGGTAGACTCATCTTCAATCAATAAGTCGTAACCAGCCTCTTGAATGGCATTTTGTAATTTCTGGGCGTTAGTTATGTTTGGGAGGTATTCTACCGTTAAGTTTCCTGTCGCAAAATTAACAGCAGAGCTTATCACACCAGGCACATAAGCAATAACATTTTCGGCACTTCCAGCACAGGAGGCACAGGTCATTCCTAACACGGGGAAAACTTTTTTTACAACAGTAACACCATAGCCTAAATCTTTAATGGCTTGTACTGCTTTGGGAAGTACTTCTTCGTCTTTAATATTAATTGCAGCACGTTGATTGTTTAATTCTACTTTGTGAGATATAATGCCATCAACTTGGGCTAAACCTTTTTCTACAATTAGTGCACAATGTTCGCTCTCAACACCTTCTAATGGAAGGTAAATAATGTTTTCATTTATAGTTGTTGCCATTTTCTATAGTGTTTATTTTGAACTACAAAGATGACAGGAAGTTACGAAAAAATTATTGCGAAATTTTAGAATTGTTTTATAAGATTTACATAAGAGGCTTTATAATAATTTTTTTGAAATAGTTATATTAACTGTAACTAAAAGTGTACAATGTTATTGAAAAAAAGGATGATTACTTTCTCTGTAAGAAAGTTTTTTTTTGTAATTTATGGAGAGAGATAACAGCTTAAGAAAGCTTTTTTATAGCTAAATTTTTAACAATTGTTTTTCCGTTTGTTATTAAGCCTAAATAGCCAGGTTTATTAAGTTTATATTTAGCGATTTGCTTATCGATGATAAGGACATCGTCTATAAAAATGCTTAGGTTATCTTTGTAAAGCTTTACCTTTAGGTTATACCATGTATTGTTTTGGATTTCGATAGGTTTTTCTATAAATGTAGAACCTCCTCCTGGGCGTTCTGTATTGGTTTCATCAAATTCTCCTCGGCCTATTTTTAGCGCGTTTTCTATGGTATAAAGGTAAGCCCGAAGGTATTCATCTTGGTTGAGGTTTAACATAAGTTCAAACAAAGAACCATTAAGCATGTTAACATCTAATTCTATGCTGTAGTTTTTGGGTAGCTTTTCTAAAGATGTTAGGGTAGCCCATTCTAGGCTTTTTCCGTTGCCTATATAAGTATATTCATCTAGCGTCCAATTTCCTGAAATAATTTTCCAATTTGGTTCTTCTAAGGAAATGTTTTTACTTCCTGCGCAAGAAAAAAGTAGAAGTATAAATAGCGGTAATACAATGTGTTTAGTTTTCATAAGTGGTGATTAGTTAGAAGTTAAAAAAAATACGTGATTCTAATACTTGTTAAAGTGAATAACAAATTTTTGAGAATCACGTATATAAGTTGGGTAAGGTTTAAATTAGCTCATTGAAGCTGCGCCAATCCCAAGTACAGTTGCTATAATTTGAAGAAGTATTCCAAATCCAAACCCCCATAAGGCAGCATAACAAGCAGTTTTAGCTTTTTGAGGACTTTCGTTTTTATTCATAAAATAAATAATAGCTCCTGCTAAAGGAATACAAAAAGATAAAACTTTTAACCCAGTGCTTAACTGGTCGTTATTGTTTTCGTTTGTGTTTAATTGTTCTGACATAGTTTAAAAATTAATTGATGATTGTTAGTATTAGATTTCCGATATAAATTCCGATTATAGATATTAACGACATAGTGCCTATTCCGCTCATTAACCCGGTTATAAACCTTCTGCTATTAGTACTCTCTATATTGAAGTATGCTTGGATAGCTCCATCTATATAAGTAGGGATAATTAATAAAACTGTCCAGAGAAGCGGTATTTTTATAACACCAAAAATAAAGAGTGGGAGCACAACATAACCTAAGTTAATTCCTGTACATCGTGCGCATAGGGGGAATTGTTTTCCTTTCCAAAAAAAAGAGCGTTCAGGTTTTCTGTGGCAGTAGGTAAATTCTAGATTAGCTCCTTTTAGTTTAAAATCTTTTATTTTTCTCATTAATTATTTCTTTCTGATGATAGAAACATTTTACATGGGTTACTTTGTATGTAAACTATGTAAATATAATATTTTTAAGCGACTGCTAATTTAGTGTTTTTTGAGGTTTTACAATTCTTTTTTTATCGTGATGCTTGTAATTTGAGGTGTTTTTTTATTTACACTTCATCTAAGGGTTTTCGTTTTTCATTTCTAATTTTTTTAAAGTGGCTAGGGGTTAATCCAGTAACTTTTTTAAACTGATTGCTTAGGTAAGCAACGCTAGAATAGTTTAAACGGTGTGCAATCTCACTTAGTGATAACTCGTCATAGACAAGTAATTCTTTGACCTTTTCAATTTTTTGGGCGATAAAATATTTTTCGATGGTGGTACCTTCAACTTCCGAAAATAGGTTGGAAAGGTAATTGTAATCAAGGTTTAATTCTTTACTAAGCAGGTTAGATAGGTTTGTTTTTGTTTCGCCATCTTGATGATGTACAAGGTCTATGATAATTGTTTTTATTTTTTCTATAATGCGGCTTTTTTTGTCATCGATTAATTCAAAGCCTAAATTTGATAAAATTTTACTGAGGTTAAGTTTTTCTTCTACGCTAAGCTGATTTTCTATAATAACTTCTCCAAGCTTAATACTTCTAACGTTTATGTTTAGTTTGTCTAACTCGTTTCTAATAACCATATTACAACGATTACAAACCATGTTTTTAATGAATAGCACTGTCATACTCTTCTGTTTAGAATTACAAAGATAAAATTCTAAATTAACCCCTGTTGTTTTATTTAGGCTTTTTATATAAAGTAAAAAGGTAAACCTTCTTGTTGTAGAGGTTTACCTTTTTTAATAGCAATAAGTTCTTTTAATTAATCGTGTAAAACCCCAAATTTTCCGGCGTTAAAGTCTGCAAAGGCTTGTATTATTTCTTGGTGCGTATTCATTACAAAAGGACCATGTGCAGCAATGGGCTCATTTAAAGGTTCGCCACTTAAAACAAGCACAAGCGCATCATTTTTTGCCGTAATACTAAAGTTTTCTCCGCTATTGTCCAGCAAAGCTAGGTGATCTAAAGCCACTTCGTTATTTTGGTTAATAGTAATATTACCTTCTATTACCAAAATACAAGTATTGTAATGCTTAGGGAAATTGAAGCTTGCAGAAGCTTCTTTTTTAAGCTTTAGGTTAAACATATTTATTGGACTAAATGTACTTGCAGCTCCAGTAATATGGTTATAATTTCCTGCTATAATTTCTATTTCGCCAGTTTCATTTGCTAACTTTACCTTAGGGATTTCACTATTTAGTATAGATTGGTATTTAGGTAATGTATTCTTATCTTTTTTAGGAAGGTTAACCCAAAGTTGTACCATCTGGAAATCGCCACCTTGTTTACTCCATTCTTTTTCGTGATATTCTTTATGTAAAATTCCGTTTCCAGCAGTCATCCATTGTACATCACCTTGACTAATAATACCGCCACCTCCAGCGCTATCATGATGGGCAATTTTTCCTTTATAAGCTATAGTAACTGTTTCAAAACCTTTATGCGGATGTACACCAACACCTCTAGGGGTTTCTGTAGCCGAAAAATTAAACTTAGAATTATAATCTAACATGATAAAAGGATCCATTCTTCTCATCCCTAAACTAGGATGACTAGGGATAAAGTTATGTACCCTAAAAGCATCGCCCACGTAATGTGGTACATTTGGAGCTATAATTTGTGTAACGTGTTTTGTATCCATCATTTTTAATTTTTAGTAAAAATACTACCTATTTAAGGCTTAAAAATTGATGTATGTTAATAAATAGCTTAGCCTTTTTTAGCTAAGTCGTTTCTAATTCGACTTAGGCTTTCTGGGGTAATACCTAAATAAGAAGCAATCATATTTTGTGGGACACGCAACATAATATTGGGGTAATTTTCTATAAAATCTAAATAACGCTCTTTGGCAGAAGTGCTTAAAAGCATATCTATCCGAATTTGTAAATGCCTAATATGTTTATGTAAAGCATTTACGTTAAATTGATTAAAGTTTGGGAATGTATGCGATAGTGTTTCTATAAAATTAGTATCAAATACCATAAGCTCACAATCTTCTATAGCTTGGATATAATATCTTGATTTTTGATTGAAATACAAACTTTCTCTATCGGCAATCCACCAGCCTTCCGAGGCGAAAAGTAAAATATGTTCTTTTCCTTTTGCATCTATAGAGTATTGTTTTAAAAGTCCTTTCTCTACATAAAACAAATGTTTACAAGCCTCATTTTTACGTAAAAGATAATCCTCTTTCTTTAAACGCTTAATTTTACTATTTTCGAAAAATGGACATAATTCGTCTTCGTCAATATGAAGGTATTCCGATAAAAATTGGATTAATTTAAGTCCATTCATGTTTGTTGTTATTTTATAACAAAATAAAGAAAGTATTTTAATGATACAAGACCAATTAAAAAGAAACCTTTGTATTCCCACTGTTCCTAAACGGATAATCTCGCTGGTGCCTAGCCAAACAGAGCTATTGGTAGATTTAGGGCTTAAAGATTACCTCGTAGGTATTACTAAATTTTGTGTACATCCAGTTGAGCTTCGAAAAGAAAAAAGAGTAGTAGGAGGGACCAAGCAAGTAAATTACGATAAAATAAAAGCCTTATGCCCAGATATTATTTTATGTAATAAAGAAGAAAACACCAAGGAAATGGTTACCGAATTGGAGAAAATAGCTCCTGTTCATGTGTCTGATATTTACACCATAACAGATGTGTATGCGTTGATAAACCAATATGGAATTCTGTTTGAAGTACAGCCTAAAGCATCGGAGTTGATAGCGGTAATCCAACACGCGTTTTTAAGATTTTGTGAAGAAGTAAAAACACAGCCAAGTTTAAGGGTAGCATATTTTATATGGAAAAAACCATGGATGATAGCGGGAAAAAATAATTTTATAGATTATATGTTGTCGGTGTGTAATTATGAGAATTTTTATCAAGGGGAGGAGCGTTATCCAGAAATAAACTTAGAAGGATTAGAAAATAAAGTAGATATGGTATTTTTATCCTCAGAGCCTTATCCTTTTTCCGAAGCTCATTTTTTATGTTTTCCTGAAAATTTGCAAGTAAAATTGGTAGATGGAGAGTTTTTTAGTTGGTACGGTTCGCGCTTGCAATATGCTTTTAATTACTTTAGGACTTTACGGTAAAATAAAAGAGCCATAGTAAACTATAGCTCTTTTTTGACTTAACCCAAATAATTTTATGTATGAGATACCCTAAATCTCGATGCAAATATGAGGCAGTTTTACTTTTTTTAGGTTACCTAAACATTAGCTTTAGGTTATACCTACGTAATTAATCTTGTAGGGCAAATACTTTTTTAAGTAAATCTGAGGTACGCGAGTTAATGTTTTCTCGGATATCTTTTTCTTCTACAGCAATCATTTTATACACGCCGTTTAAGGCTTCTTGTGTTACGTAATCGGTTAAATTAGGGTTTACATTGTTGGTTAGCGGGATGTTGTTGTAACGTTCTATGATATTGCTCCAAATCTCGTTAGCTCCAACTTTGGCAAAAGAGTTTTCAATTACAGGTTTAAATTTATTGTAAAGTTCTGTATTTGTTTTTTCTTCAAGGTATTGTGTGGCTGCATTATTTTGCCCTAAAAGAATGTTTTTAGCGTCATTTATACTCATTTCCTGAATGGCGTTTACAAAGATAGGCGTTGCTTCTTTTACGGCTTCTTCTGCGGTATGGTTTAGTGCTTCAATTCCTTTATCGGCAAGGCTTCCTAACCCAATGTCTCGTAATACATTTTCTACTTTTTGTAATTCTTCAGGAAGGGCTATTTTTACCAAAGGGTTGTTATAAAAACCGTTTTTTTGAGTGAGCTTTTGCACTTGATCGTCTATTCCTTTAGTAAGTGCCTCTTTAAGTCCGTTAGCAATTTGTTCATTACCAAGAGGTGCGTTTTGCTCTATTTCAGGAAGATTTTCTGCAATTTGTTGTAGTTCTGCACAAGCAGTTGTGCTTAAAATTAAGCCGATAAGAAGTGTTTTTTTTAACATAAGAATGGTGTTTTTTTTATTTTTTTCAAAAATAAGCAACTTTCCGAAACACCATCTTAATTCTTTCTTTAAAATAATAGTGTTTGGTTGCTCTAGGTTTAAGTTGCTTAGCGCGAATCTTCTGAGAAAATAGAGCCTTGTATATGGTTAGTCTTTATCATCTTGAGCTAAAAAATAGTGTAGGCTTAGGTATTAATCATCAAGTCCGAGTGTCATTTTGGCTATCGCTATCTCTTTATGATTTCCCGTATTTTTCCCCATAACATCGGATAATTTTACTGCTTGATGGAATTCTCCTTTGGGGGAACTCTTCACATTGGTTAATTTAATAACCATATTAAGAGGTGTGGCTCCCACGTCGTTACTAAAAAAAGTTCCTATGCCATAAGTGTCGTGTAAGCGATTGCTTACGTGATTTTTGATGCGTTTTACAGCTTCAAGATTTAAAGAATCACTAAATACTACCGTTTTAGACTCCGTTTCTATACGATTTTGTTTATAAAAATCGAGCGTTTTATCAATAAACGCTATTGGGTCGCCACTATCGCATCGTAAGCCATCAAATAACTTTGCTTGTTTTAAGCTAAAAGACTCAAAGAAAGAGTCTGTGGTGTAAGTGTCGGTTAAAGTTATCCCTAGGCTTCCTCCAAAAACTTCAACCCAAGCTTCTAGCGCTTTCATATTAGCAGCCCTATACCCATAAAGAGCTCCGTGGTACATAAACCATTCGTGAGGCATTGTTCCTATTGGTGTTGTATTATGTCGCATAGCCAAATAGAGGTTACTTGTACCCTTAAAGAACTGTCCGGAATTTGATTTTAAGCAGCTTATAACACGGTCTTGTACTTCGAAAGAAAAGCGTCTTCGCGTTCCGAACTCAGAATAATCGGCACCAATTTCGGCCAATTTTTTAGCTTTAGGAATAGCTCTAGCCTCTATATCTGTAGGTGTGGTAGCAGTCATTTGAAAATACAATTCAGAAATAATAGCCATTAATGGCACCTCCCAAAGCACCGTTCTGTACCAATATCCCTCAATAGAGATCGATAGTTCTCCTTCTTCTGATAAACTTACCGATACTTCGCTTGAATCATATCTATAGCCTTCAAGAAAATCGATAAAAACAGGATCAAAGAAATAACATTTCTTTTCCATAAAACGTTTTTCTTCTCTAGTCATCTTCAATGACTCCATATTTACTAACTCTTCTTTTAAACGCGCTGCAAAACCTTCAGGAAAACATGTATCTCCTCTATTTATAAACTCATATTTCACATAAGACCAAGGGTAAAGTCGCTGTATGGCATACATTACCGAGAATTTATAAAGATCGTTATCCGTGAAGTATTTAATTATCATCTCTATTTTGTTTTTTATTTACATTGTTTCCTTTTCAGGTAATTATTGTTAAAAATAATATATTGTCCTGTTTTGTATATTTACCTGAATGATTGTTTTATAGAAAGCTAGTGTTTTTAGCATACTAATATTAATGCATACAGCCTATGTAAATGTTAGATTTTATGAGGTATGCATTGTTGTTGGTTAGTAAAACTTTATCAAGGTGTTTTTTTGCTTCATCTTTACTTTCAAATATCCCCGTTATTAGCGCTAATGTTTTTTCGGTAGTTGTTGGGGTGTAGAAGTTAAGGTACTCGATGCTTAAACTTTCTGAAGGAAATCTTCTAGGGAAATATTGTCCTGCATACAGCTCATCTTCATCATCTTCGGCTAAGCAAATTAGGTCTTTCTCGGCATTATATCCGCGCCCCATGGTGTCTATTTTTATATTAAGCTCTGTTTGCAAATTAACCATCTTATTTTTTAGGCTTTTATAGTTTACAGCGGTATCCGCCACGCTTATATAAAAATCGGCATAATCTTCCTGTTGGGCAAGTAGGTAGATAGGTGATAAGAGTAAGCTAAGAAGTAAAAGTGTTTTTTTCATTATACAGGACTTAGTTTATAGCTAAACTAAAAAAAGTGAAGCTTTAATTAAAGGAATTAGGTATAATTGTTTTGTTTATGAGTTGTTCTTAAGGCTAATTAATATTCGTTTCCATCTATATCGATATAAACGGTTTTCCCTTCTATGGTTTCTGCTTTAGCTAGGTAGTAGGTAAAATCTTCGATTTTCTTGTATTTAGGAGGACTTACTTCTAGGATTCCGTAGCAATTATTTCTTTTCGTTTTAATGTAATTGTAGAAATTAGAAAAATTAAGCTCGTCATAATAAATGTTAGGATTATTAGCGGTAGTGTATTTTCCGTTTTTGATTAAGATGAGCATTTCTGGATTGGCAGAGGTGATTCCTACGCTAAAATTTCCAGAATAATTAAAATCATTTTTTCCGTTGATAAATAAAACTTTATCGGCAATCTCTTTGCTTATTGTGTTAATTTTTTCTGGTGGGAATTTATTTTTACTGTCAAAAAAAATTTCGTCACGATAAATTTCAAAATGGTTTTGGGTTTCTTTTATGCTTAATACATATTCGGGTACGGTGCCACATACATAAAAAATATCCTCTACATTATTTTTTATAGTCCCTTTATTATTGATGTAAAACAGTTGGTTTTTTTTTGTTAACACCTGATAATAAGCGTTAATCTGTTTGGTGAATTTTAAGTTTTTATACTTTTTTCCTGTCTGTTTTATATGAAGTTTATATTTTTTAGTCTTATTATTTTGCTTTAGTAAAATATATTCAGACTCGGTGATAACTGTATTTTTTTCCTGTGCCGATAAAGTTATCGAGAAACAAATGATAAGAAGTGCTAAAAGGTTTTTCATGGTGTTTTTATTGGTTAGGCAATAATATGTTATCAATAACAATACCATAAATAGTTGAGAGGCGAACTCCGTACCTATTTAGGTGCGGAGCCGTTTATTTGATTGGGTGTAGGCTTTTATTTTTCTGTGGATTTTAAGTCTTTTTCTATCTTAAGTAATAATTTGAAATTTTCTTTATGACAAATTAAGGAAGTATAATGATGTCCATTTTCAGGGTCATTTATTTTTATAGGTTTTTCTATGAAATCTTGTGAGTTTATTTTCTCAAAAATTCTAGAAAATAGTTTACTCCTAAATTCCTGCGGAGTTATTTTTCGCTTCCTATTATTTCTTATAGTTATATTTGAGGTGTCACAGTAATAATATAATATCACATTATTCTCATTCAAATAATCCAATATTAATTGTGAAAATCTAAAAAATGTTTTTAAACTATTAATAGGAGTAATATCATCCATCAAGATGATAGAAACATCAATTATTACAATTCCATAATCTCTGGGAGTATTACAAAATTCCTTAAAAACAATTAGGTATTTGTAACCCTCATCAGTTATTAAAGGAATCTCTTTTTCCAATATTAAAAGTACTTATTTTGGAAAGTATAATTCTTTGTTTGAACGGTATTCAGACTTTCGTTCTTGCTTTTTAGAGCGTAAATCTCTTACAAACTCGAGTAACTCTTTAGAGGGTTTCGATATGTGAAGTCTTTTAGTTTTCATATTGCAAATGTATAAATGTATTCATAACTAAACAAATATTATTCTATATATCTGTTTTTCAGCTTGCTCACAACGCCCTGACGGATATGGCGATTTGCGTTGAAGTGTGAACTTCAATATTCTCTCAAATATAGATAACTTTTTAACAGTAAATACTTAATTACATATTGTATTTCACTGTTTTTACAAAGTACTTTGAAGGTGCTTCTAGTTTATGCCCAATGTTTTTATAAGAAATATTGGACACACCTTGGAGGTACATTGGACTCACCTTGTACTTACCTAAGGTTTTATAAAGATACTAAAACCCAGAAAATGTTCTTGAGCTCTCCCAAGATGGCACAAATCTGACACAGCTTTTAAATGAAATAAGCCTTAATTATCATGTATTAGACAATTAAGGCTTATGCAGTAGCGAGAACGAGATTTGAACTCGTGACCTCCGGGTTATGAATCCGACGCTCTAACCAACTGAGCTACCTCGCCATTTTCACGGCTGCAAATATAATGTTATTTTAGATTCTACCAAATAAGTTTTAAAAAATAAATTTCATTTTTTTTTTTAAATCTAAACAAAGAATACATATATTGCCTTACAATCAAAAAAGTAAGTATATGAATGCGAAAATTAAATACGAGATGGAATTTCCTATTCAGGCGTCGCCATCATTGTTATATCAATACATATCAACTCCTTCTGGTTTAAGTGAGTGGTTTGCTGATAATGTGAATTCTAGAGGAGAAATTTTTACTTTTTTATGGGAAGGTAGCGAGGAGCAAGCCAAATTACTAAGTAAAAAAAGTGATGAGCGTATAAAATTACGCTGGTTGGATGATGATGATAACAACTTTTTTGAAATGCGTATTCAAGTAGATGAAATCACAAAAGATGTTTCTTTGATGATTACCGATTTTGCCGATGATGAAGATGATGTTAGTGAAGGGAAGATGCTTTGGGAAAACATGATATCAGATTTAAAACATGTGTTAGGCTCTGCTTAAAAAATAGTAAACAAATAAAACAACACCTCGGTTTTAATCGAGGTTTTCTTGTATATATAATACTTTAGTTATCTTATGAAAGTAAATTTATCTGGTGAAATTCTTACCGAAGAACAAGCTAATTTTTCTATTTATAATCGAGGCTACCAATATGGCGATGCACTTTTTGAAACCATAAGGGTAATAAACACCAAGATTATGTTTTGGGAAGATCATTATTTTAGGCTGATGGCTTCGATGCGTATCTTACGGATGGAAATTCCTTTAAGTTTTTCTCCAGAATTTCTCGCCGAGGAAATTCAACACCTAATTAAAATAAATAACCTAGAAGATAAAGCACTTCGGGTTAAAATTAATATTCACCGTAAGGAGGGCGGTTTGTATTTGCCAGAAGATAGAGAGATAAGCTACCTTATTAGCTTAAAACCGATTTCCGATTCGTTTTACCTTCTAAAAAAAGAAGCTTATGAGGTAGAACTTTATAAAGACTATTTTCAGGCAAGTGGTTTGTTAAGTACCTTAAAAACCAATAACAGGAGTCTAAATGTGTTGGCAAGTATTTTTGCAGAAGAGAATGCCTATGATAATTGTTTGCTTATCAACGAAAAGAAAAATATTATTGAAGCCGTAAACGGAAATATTTTTGTTGTTAAAGGAAATACAATAAAAACACCTCCGTTAGCAGAAGGTTGTATACAAGGAATAATACGCAAAAAGCTTATAGAAATTATCAATAAAACAGAAGAGTACACTTTGGATGAATCTCCAATTTCACCATTTGAGTTGCAAAAATCTGACGAGATGTTTATTACAAATGTAATACTAGGAATCCAGCCCATTACCAAATACCGTAAAAAAACATATACAAAAAATGTGGCTAAGCAATTATTAGCAAAGTTAAATTTAACAGCGCGTTTGGGCGATTAATTATAACTAGGATTTTCGGGGGCGTTAGACCAAATTAGGTATTCGCCTCCTAATTCTTTCATTTTTTCTTTCCAAAGTCCCGTGTTATCTTCAAAAATTTCTCTTTTTTTATTATCAAGCATCGCCCAGGATGCTGAATTCAACTCATTTTCTAATTGGTGTACTTGCCAGCCAGCATAACCAAGAAAAAATTTTATTTCATTTTCGGCAATTTCATCCTTTCTAAGCAGTTCTTTTACGGTGTCAAAATCTCCGCCCCAATATATATCGCGAACAATTTTTATGCTTCCAGGAATTTTTTCGGGAATACTGTGAATAAAAAATAGTTTATCCTGCTCTACAGGACCGCCATTAAAGATATGGAAGTTTCGGTGGATGATATCAGGAAATATATCAGAGAGGTTAAAATCTAAGCTTTTGTTGATGATAAAGCCTACCGAACCATCTTCGGAATGATCTGCCAATAGAATAACCGAGCGATTAAAAGTGAAATCACCAAAAATAGAGGGACGAGCAATGAGAAAATTTCCTTTCTCTGGTTGGTTTAAAGGCAAAATTTTAATTTTTATTATATAAAGCTACAAAAAAAAAGCTTCTCTTAAAAAGATAGAGAAGCTTTTATCTGTATTTTATTTACCTGAAATTAGTTTACAGACTTCTGTAAATCTGAACCAGCTTTAAATTTCACTACATTTTTAGCAGCAATTTTGATGGTTTTTCCAGTTTGTGGGTTTCTTCCTTCACGAGCAGCTCTTTTAGATACAGCCCAAGAACCAAAACCTACTAAAGATACACGGTCACCTTTTTTAAGTGTGTTTTCTACGTTTCCTAAAAAAGATTCTAATGCTTTTTTTGCTGCAGCTTTAGAGATTCCAGCATCTTCCGCCATAGCGTCAATTAAATTTGTCTTGTTCATAATTTTTGTAATTAAAATGAAATGTTGGTTAAACTTCGATTATTATTCCTTACAAAATTATACGGAATTCTGTTCTATGCAAGTAATATCAAGGGAAATACTTAATTTTGTTTATAACTTCACTTAATTGTTAATAACTTTACTTGATTATTTGTAAAATTTGCTTGTTTCAGTATTCATAAGGGGTTAACTCATATATGAATTTTCAGGAAAAGAAAAACCATTTAATAAATCGGTGGTTTTCATTTTGCGTTTTCCTGGCAATTGTATTTCTTCGATAAGCAAATACCCATCGCGAGCATAAACTTTTATTTTTTTATTTTCTACTATCAGCATCCCTGGAGTGTGGTTATGGGGTTCTGCTACCGGTGAAACGGCGTGAATTTTAGCTCGTAATTTTTCCTCATTTATATGTAAAAAGGTATAAGCAACGGGGTATGGAGCTAAACCTCTTACAAAATTATGTATTGTGCTTACATTGTTATCCCAATTTATTTTGGTGTTTTCTGGGGTTAATTTATAAGCTGTTTTTTGTGGATTTTCTTGTTTTTGTGGGTGTGTTTTTGGGGTTCCATCTTCAATAAGCTGAAGGGTTTTTGTAACTAAATTGGCACCTTGTTCCATTAGTTTGTCGTGTAGGCTTCCGGCTGTATCGGTAGCTGTAATTGGGGTTTCAGTTTGTAGGATAATGTTGCCGGTATCTATGGCTTCATCGATAAAAAAGGTAGTTACGCCTGTTTTTGTTTCTCCGTTTATAATTGCCCAGTTTATTGGCGCAGCACCACGATAATCTGGTAATAGAGAGGCATGGAGGTTAAAGGTTCCATATTTTGGGAAGCTCCATACTTTTTTAGGCAACATTCTAAAGGCAACCACTACACATAGGTTAGGTTGGAGTTCTTGGAGCTGTTCTTGAAATTCTTCCGATTTTAAATTAGTAGGTTGTAAAACAGGAATATTTTTACGCAGTGCAAATTCTTTTACGGCAGATTGGTTTAGTTTTTTTCCTCTTCCTGCAGGTTTATCGGGAGCAGTAACTACTCCTACAACATTGTATTTTGCTTGTATTATTTTATCTAAAATATGTACAGCAAAAAGGGGAGTGCCCATAAATAGAATTCTAAGGTTTTTCATGGTCTATGTTTTTGGTAAGTATATATGAGTTTTGAATAGTTTGTTTAATAATGTTTTTTTCTGTTAAGATGCGTAGCATTGTTAAGGTATCTTTTTCAGGGACATTAACGTGCGTTGTAATTTCATGTGAATATTTTTCGGTATTACCTATAAAATTAATAATGCTTTCTTTTAAAGAAGAAGCATTTAACCTGTTTTTATTGCTGTTTTTTTCGTAACAAACCGAGCAATATTGACAGTCTTTTTTTAGGTCTTCTCCAAAGTAGGAGAGCAGTAGTTTAACCTTACAGGTGGTAGAATTATTTATATAATCTACCATGGCTTGAATTTGATTTACCTTGTGTTGATACTCTTTTTTTATAGATGTGTTTAAAGGGTTTATTGTTATATTATCTTCTCTAGGAACTAAGAATTTTAACTGTGTATCTTTATCTTTTAAGTATAATTGAATAATTTCTTGCTCATGTAATTGTTGTAGTTGCTCTATACATTCCTTTTTTGAAATACCTGCTTTTTTTGATACTTGCTCTGGGTTAAAACTGGTTAACATATCAAAATAGCCAGATTTTATACGCAATAAGGCTTCTATTATTTGCTTAGCGTTTTGTTTGTTCTGAAGGTATGTTTCTAGGGTTTTTGCACTAATTTCTATTTTTAATAAAGGAAGCTGTTGAGATTGCTCTAACTGGATAATATTGTAGCGTTCTAAAAGCTTTAAACTTAAAAGTGCGTTAGTGTATGGTATGTTATATCGTTTGCAAAAACTAATGAGGTTAAATTGGTAATCTGCGGTAGTTCCTTCTCCATAGGCTACTCCAAGGTAAGCATTTAGTTTTTTATAAATGTAGGCTACGTTTTTTGGTGTGGGCAATACCTCGATAAATTGATGTTCTAGTTTTTTAAAATCGGCTTCATTGTAAAGTAGGAGTGCTTTTGCGGGGAGTTGATCTCTACCTGCTCTACCTGCTTCTTGGTAATAGCTTTCGATGCTTTCTGGAATATCAAAATGTATAACATTGCGAACATTGCTTTTGTCAATTCCCATTCCAAAAGCACTGGTGGCAACAATATAAGGTTTAGCTTCTGTAAGCCATTGGTTCATATTTTGTTGTTTTTGTTTGGGAGGGATTCCTGCGTGATAATAAGTAGTAGAGAGTCCTACATTATTTAAAAAATCGCTTAAATCGTGTGTGGCTTTTCTGGAGCGCACGTATATTATGCTTATACCAGTGTTTTTTAGTAGAAATTTCCTAAGGATTTCATATTTGTTTTCTGTTTTAAATATTGAAAAAAAGATATTAGGCCTAGCAAAACTAGCTTTAACAACGGGAGCTTCAGGAATTTCTAAAGATGTTTTAATATCCTCCAATACTTTTGGTGTAGCTGTAGCGGTTAATGCAATAAGTTTAGCTTTGGGAAATGTAGCGGTAAGCAGAGAAAGCTTTTTATAGGCAGGTCTAAAATCGGTTCCCCATTCAGAAATACAATGTGCCTCATCTATCGCGATAATGCTAACAGGTAAAGAAGCTAAGCGTTCTTGTACAATACTGTTTTGTAAGCGTTCTGGTGAGATGTAAAGGAGTTTATAATTTCCGTATAAACAATTGTCTAATTGTTGGTTAAGTTCAGCATGGCTTATGTTTCCACTTAAATTAATTGTTTTTACACCTCTTTTTTTTAGGTTTTCTTGTTGGTCTTGCATTAAGGCAATAAGCGGTGATACAACAAGGCAAATACCAGGTTCGGCAATTGCAGGTACTTGGAAGCAAATAGATTTTCCTGCACCTGTAGGTAGTAAACCTATTACTTTGTTTTTATGGTATAGTGTATCTAAAACTGCTTTTTGGCTAGGTCTAAATGAGGTGTAACCCCAATACTTTTGTAGAATATGTATTAGGTTCTCTTGCATGTTTTAGTGCTTCAGTTGGTTTAAGATAAACTGTATGCGTTGCGCTATAGGTAATTTAGGAACTTCGGTTAAGTTGTAGCCTAAATTTTGATAGGTTTTTAATAAAAATTTCTGAATTTCTTTTGCTTCATTTAAGCTTTCATAACGTTCATTATCAGATAAATATATTTCATCCCAAATAGGGAATACAAAAACTTTATCATACCTGTATTTTTTGTTAGCTTGGGTGAAAAGATTAGGGTAAGAGGTGTTTTTGTAATCCAAGTAAGTGCTTACATCTGGGATTCCTCTATCTAGAAATACAAAAGGCTCTTTACTTTTATCAGCTTCTTGGTGTTGTTTAATTCTGCCTTCGAGTAATTTTTCACTAAACAATAAGGGTTGCGTAAGAAAAAGTTGTGTAATTCCTTCTTCTTGAGCTTTTTTAGTAACTTCTCTAGATACTTCTTCAAAACAAGTATATCCTTTTTCTTTTAATATTTTGATAGTAGAAGTTTTTCCTGTACTGGGGCCTCCTATAAGTAAAATTTTCAAAGCTTTATTCATTCTGTAAATAATCTAGCAACTTATATATTAATTGATTAAATTTAATAAAAAAATAATAGGGTATTGGCTAAGTACAACTTATACAAGCCTATTATTTTGTACATTTGCGGTACGAAAGTATTAATATTATGAGCAAATCTAACAATTCTGACGAATTTTATAAACGACTACAAGCACAACTTGTAGAAACCTCTAGCTGGCCTAACGAATATTTGTATAAATTTATCGTACCTTCAGATAACCATAAGATAGCATTGATGGAAGAAATTTTTGATGGCATGGGAGCGGTTATCAGAACACAACCATCTTCTAAAGGTACTTATACAAGTATATCTGTAAATGTAGAAATGCAAAGCGCACAAGCCATTATAGATAAATATAAAGAAGTGGGAGAGAAAGTGCCAGGTGTAATTTCTTTATAAAAAAAAGAATTAAAACAATTACATCAGATAAATATTTTATATTTTGCAAACCTACGCAGAAGTTTAATGCTATTCCTTGTTTAAAACCAGATACATTTTGATAGATAACCTAGAATACAACACAGAAAGAAACCATTTAATTATTCCGGAATATGGAAGGCATATACAAAAAATGGTAGAGTATGCCTTAACAATAGAAGATAAAGAAAAAAGAAACGAGGTGGCAAAATCTATTATTGCTGTTATGGGGAATTTAAATCCACACCTGCGTGATGTGCCAGATTTTCAACATAAATTATGGGATCAGTTATTTATTATTAGTAATTTAGAACTAGACGTTGATTCACCTTTCCCTAAGCCCTCTGACGAGATACTGAAAAAAGCACCATTGCCTCTGTCATATCCTCAAAATTATCCTAAATACCGCTTTTATGGGAATAACATAAAACGTATGATAGATCAAGCTAGAACTTGGGAAGAAGGAGAGAAAAAAGAAGCCCTTATCTACACCATAGCTAACCACATGAAAAAAAGTTACCTTAATTGGAATAAAGATGTGGTAGAAGATGCTGCGATATTTAATCACTTGTATGAGCTTAGTGAAGGAGAAATAAATCTAAACAAAAAAGATGAAGATCTTTCTGAGTCATCAGATTTAATGACTTATACTAAACGCAAACCCACTAGTAGAAATACCAATACTAAAAAGAAAAATAGAAACCGTAAACGTTACTAATTTATACCTATGGCTGTATTTAAAATAGAAGGAGGTCATCATCTTTCAGGAGAAGTTATTCCACAAGGAGCAAAAAACGAAGCCTTACAAATTTTATGTGCTGTTTTACTTACCGATCAAGAAGTAATTATTCATAATATTCCAGATATCAGAGATGTAAATAAACTAATTGTCATCTTAAAAAATCTAGGGGTAAGAATAGAAAAACTAGCCAAAGGGAGTTACTCTTTCCATAGCGATAATCTAAATTTAGCTTATTTAGAAGGCGAACAATTTAAACAAGAAGGAAGTGGACTTAGGGGTTCTATAATGATTGTAGGACCATTATTAGGCAGGTTTGGTAAAGGATATATTCCTCGCCCTGGTGGAGATAAAATAGGTAGAAGACGTTTAGATACACATTTTGAAGGTTTTATAAAACTTGGAGCAGATTTTAGGTACAACAAGGAAGAACGTTTTTATGGGGTAGAAGCTCCAAATGGACTTTCAGGAACCTCGATGTTGCTAGAGGAAGCCTCGGTTACCGGAACAGCAAATATTATTATGGCAGCGGTTTTGGCAAAAGGTAAAACAACCATTTATAATGCCGCTTGCGAACCCTATATCCAGCAACTGTGCAAGATGTTGATAGCGATGGGAGCAAAAATACAAGGCGTAGGTTCTAACCTCATAACAATAGAAGGGGTAACAAGCTTAAACGGATGTACGCATAGGATTCTGCCAGACATGATTGAAATAGGTTCATGGATAGGTTTAGCAGCAATGACGCAGAGCGAAATAACCATAAAAAATGTAAGTTGGGAAAACCTAGGTTTAATTCCTACTACATTTAGAAAACTAGGGATTACTTTAGAAAAAAGAGGAGACGATATTTATGTCCCTCCGCATACCAACGGTTACGAAGTACAAAGTTTTATAGATGGCTCTATAATGAATATTAGCGATGCTCCTTGGCCTGGATTTACCCCAGATTTATTGAGTATTGTATTAGTAGTAGCAACGCAGGCTAGAGGTAGTGTACTTATACATCAAAAAATGTTTGAAAGTAGGTTGTTTTTTGTAGATAAATTAATTGATATGGGAGCAAAAATTATATTATGCGACCCGCATAGAGCTACTATTATAGGGCATGATTTTAAATCTACTTTAAAAGCAACTACTATGACAAGTCCCGATATTAGAGCAGGAATTTCGTTATTAATTGCTGCATTATCTGCCAAAGGAACATCAACTATTCATAATATAGAGCAAATAGATCGAGGTTATGAAAATATAGATGAGCGTTTGCGTGCTTTGGGGGCGAAAATTACACGTATAGAGTAATGGTTTAATCTTATAAGTTTCTGATATTTAGTTTTATATGTAAATATTCGCTATAGTTGTTGAATATCTAGTAGAACTAATCAATATATTAAAGTGTACAGTGTTTTTTTATAATTGAATATGTACGAGCGTACACTAACAATTAGAGATTAAAATACGTATAAAAAATTATAAAAGCATAAAAGGGGTATTTGTATCCCTTTTATGCTTTTAATAAGTAAAAGTTTTGGTTTTTTTTAATGTAATATCCTATGTTACGGGTTAACTTTTAAATGTTTTACAATAGCTTTAGTTGTCTAGGCTTTATGTTTTTTATAAAGAATAATAAAAGCAAAATAATTACTAGAAAAGTCCGATTATACACGGAAATAAATTTTAATAATATTTAGGAATAAAAAATGGCTGAAAACAGGGGTTTTTCATCCCCTATTATTGTCTAATTTTGTTATTTATTCCCAGATAATATTTAAAAAAATAATATGATTTTTTTACCCCAAAGTATTAACAATGCCGAAGATGTTTTATACCATACTTGGACAACTATGGTAAACAATATGAATACAGCGCAAGGTCAAGAGGAGTTTAACGTAAAGTTTGCTTTGTTTGTGCCTGTTGTGCTAAAAAAAATGGAGCTAATTACTAAATCTGAATCCTAAACTTTTATTTATTTCTATGACTCTGGATATCCACAATATTGATACTGAATTTAAGCGTTTAAAACTCCAACAACAATATACTTCTGATGATTTATATGCCTTATTTATTATTGGTAAAATCAGCAGAGATGAAGCCGTAATTTCTGAAGTAGCCGAATTGCTACAACAATTTGGTACCCAAGCTATAAACCAATCTTTTAAAACCAGAAATAAACTACCTGAGCAAGATGGTAATAGAACCAAAATATTAAGTTCATTAATCACCTATGCTAGTAAAGATGCTAACTTTCCTGTTGGAGAAGCGTATAAGTTATTTGATTTTATTGAAATCCGTTTAAGTGACGAGGAAGTTTTTAAAAAACTAAACAAAAACCCTTCGATTATTGCTCAGTTTAAAGGCATAACTCACTTGCATATTTATGAGGGTTTTACCAACGGTATTCCTGCTGAAATTGGAGAAATAACATCGTTAACAAATCTTGAAATAGAAGGCGATTATTCCCATTTGCCAGAGACCATAGGGAATTTAGTACACTTAGAAGAACTTGATATTGATTGTGAGGGGTTACAAGAAATTCCAGCAAGTATTGTAAAGTTATCAGCTCTAAAAGAGTTCGATATTATGGTTAGTTCTGAGGCGGAAGCCCCCTTAAAAATGCCTTTTAATTTATCGGCACTTAAGCAATTAGAGAGTTTAACTTTCTATAAAATAAATGTTGAAAACTTCACAGAACTTCAACTGCCAACATCATTAAAAAAAATAGGGTTTTATCGTTTACCTAAACTTAAGGCGTTACCCCAGACCATTACTCAATTAAAAAACCTTGAACGCTTAGAAGTTTATAATTGTCCGCTTTTAGAAACTATTCCAGATGAACTAAGTGAGCTTGAAAAATTAACCTATATCAGACTTCAGGAAGTTCCGCTTATAAAGCAAATAAAAGATACAATTATATTTGCTCCAAGTATAAGTTCGTTATCTTTAGATGATACGGTAGAAATAATTTCGACACAAACCCATTTCCAAAACACCACATTAAGTATTAGAGATGCACGTATGTTAAATTTCGTACTAAGCCATGCCAAATACTTTTCTAACCTTAAGTGTTTAAGTTTAGGTAATTTTAGGGATTTTGAAAATATAAAAGCAGGAATAGAACAACTAAAAAACCTGGAAAAAATATCGGCGATTTCGCTTAATAACAGCGATGTTTTATGGGGGAGTTTAGCAGCTTGCAAACAGTTAAAAGAATTGCATTTTAACAATATAGGTTTAGCGGAGCTTCCTAATTTAAGCACACTTCAAAACCTTAAAAAGGTCAGTATAGAACGAAGTGATAATTTTGTTTTAAATACAAATCATTTACCACTAGATTTAGAAGAATTAAACCTTGCATTTATAAAAGGAATACAAGTGGGTAAAAACAGTATATATTCCGATTCGATAAGATTAGAAGGGGTAACCATAGAAAACCCTAAAGCTTTATTCAGTAAAATAACAACTCCTTTCCTTTCTTTTTACCCAAAATTAGAAGAAGCTTATACACCTGAAGACTTAACCCCATATTTACAAAAACCAGGGGTTTTAAAAACCTTATACACTACTTGTCCTACAGGTTCTTTTGAATCAATATTTAAGCACTGTACGCAATTAGAACGTTTATCGATAGATAATAAAAACGAAGACAAAACTGAACTGCAAAGCCATCCTGCCACACAGCTTAAGGTTTTAAGGCTAACAAATTATAAAGGGGCTAACCTAAAGGCATTGTTAACCAATATGCCAAACTTAAATTTACTTTTTATCAATGGGCACAATGCACTACATACTTTCCCTAAAGTAAATTTACCTAAACTAGAAAATTTATTTCTGGTAAGTACATCATTCGAAGGGCTTCAAAATTTGAAAGCCCCAAAACTAGACCGGCTCTATATGCTTATGTGTTATGAGTTTACGTCCGAAGCTTATGCAGCCCTACCACAATTTACAAAGTTAAAAAAGTTGAGTTTTTCAGGGTCAAACAGCATTAAGACTATTCCAAAAGAAATTACAACATTAAAGCTTACAGAGTTTTTAATGGAGCATGATGTAGATGAATTCCCTGACTATATAAAAAACATGACTACACTAGAAACGCTTTCGCTTGGTGCAAACTCTTTTGAAAACTTGCCTTTATGGATTGCTGATTTACCTAACCTAACCCGATTATCCATTGATCATTGTAGGTTTGAAAATCCTATTCCAGACTATTTTAAAAAGCTAAAACTACTAGAGTTAAAGTATTACATTAATAAATTCTCGGGTTATAATATACCTTATGATAATTACAGAAATTTGATAACTCCCAATTATACCAAACAGGTAGGTGAATTTAGTAATCATTTTAATGTATATGTAAAAGATTTGTAATTAAAAAAACTAATTTTAGGTATAAAAAAGAAACGTTTGAATAAGGTTATAAAACAGCTTAAAAAATTAAATAGACTACTGCTTGTTGTTAGTTTGTTTTTTACAGCAACATTTCCCGTTGCTTCGCAATCAGATGTGCTTTTTCAGCAGTTTAAAGCTTTTGGAGTAAACCCGGCTATTCCTAACGATACTCTTTTTATCAAACTTAAGCAAGCCGAAGATTTTCCTTCAAAATATAAGCGCACATTAGATATCATTAAGTTCCATGAGGCTAAAGGAACAATAGATTCTATTATTTTTTATGGAAATAAACTCTATGTAGAAGCAATTAATGCACCTCATAAAAACAACGACGCTTATTTAGCTGAACCTTGCTATATAATAGGAAAAGGAAAACTAGAAAAAGGCTTGTTTGACGAGGCTTTGAAATGGTTTTTTAAGGGAATAGATTATACCGATAAACATTTTGAAACAGACGATTATGTAAGAAATAGAATTGGTATAGGAAGTGTAAAGGCGGTAAGAGGTAATACAAATGAAGGGAAAAAAATTATAGAAGAATGTATTGCAAATACCAAAAACGATACCTTAAAAAATATAGCTATAACAGAACTGGCCGTTATCCATTATTCAGAAGGTGATTTTTCAGCATCAAAGCAACTTTTTAACAAAGCTCAAGCCTATTTTAAGCAAGTAAACCTAAAAAAAGAAAGTTTACAAAACAGCCTGTGGTTAGGCAGTATTTATTACAAAGAAGGCGATTTAGATCAAGCCTTAACCACTTGTTATCATGTGTTTAATGAAGCTTTAACCTTAGAGTATTTTACGCTTTATGCAAAAGGGGGAAGTGTGATAGGTAACATTTATTTAGCAGAAAAAGATTTTGAAAATGCAAAGAAGATATTATCTACTGTGCATATAAATTCCATTCAATGGGGGAATTTTGAAATAGAACGCCAAGCGGTTTTAAAACTGCAAGAAGCCTATGCAAAAACAGGCGATTATAAAAATGCATACGCATTAATGACGCAGCTTAATCGAGTCAATAACGAGATTTTGGTAAGCCAAAATAAACAACAAGTTAACGAGTTAGAGTTTCAATACAAAACCGCCGAACAGGCACAAGAAATAGCTTGGCAAAAAGCCCAAAAATTTTATATTCTTATAGGTTTTGTAATTGTTTTAGTACCTGTTTTAGCATTGCTATACATGTATTACCAGAAATTACAAACCCAAAGTAAATTAACAAAAACATTAGAAAAAGTAAGTCAGCAGAAGATAGCCGCCTTGTTAAAAGATCAAGAATTACAATTGGTAACCGCCTCTTTAAAAGGGCAAAATATAGAGCGAAAACGCATCGCACAAGAGCTTCATGATAGTATAGGAGGGAATCTGGCAACCATAAAGCTACAGCTTTCTAATATGCATAAAATAAATAAGGAAAACCTTATTCAGCAAATAGATGATACTTATGTTCAAGTGAGGGAATTATCGCACAACTTAATGCCTAATAAGTTTAAAAATACTGCATTTACATCGATACTTTCAGAGTATATCGCTCGTGCAAGTCAATCTTCACAAGAAGAGATAACCTTACAACTCTACCCCAAAGGCAAGCTAAATAAAATAGACGAACATATAAAAATCGAAATTTATAAAGTTATACAAGAACTGTTAACCAATGCGTTAAAACATGCCAAAGCCTCACAAATAGATATTCAATTATCCTTATTTAACAACAACATAAAACTTCTTTTTGAAGACGACGGAAAAGGTTTCGAAATAGATAAAATTAAACTAGGCTTAGGTTTTCAGAACTTAAAAGATAGATTAAAAAAAATGGACGGAAATCTATGCATTAACAGCTCTCCAAATCGAGGAACAGTAATCGATATAGATATTCCTTTAACAAAATAAAACATCATGAATTATAACCTAATTTTAGTAGATGACCATAAAATGTTTCTAGATGGCTTATGGAATATTTTTAAAAATGAAGCCAATTGCACTGTTTTACAAACCGCACATAATGGCGCACAGGTTATAAAATATATGGAAACGAACCCAAATCAAGCAATAGATATTGTAATAAGTGATATTAGCATGCCAACAACCGATGGCATTACGCTTAATAAGTATATAAAGAAAGAGCGTCCAGAAATAAAAACCCTAATGGTGAGCATGCATACCGATGCAGGAATGATAGATACATTGATTAAAAATAATGTAGACGGATATTTATCTAAAAACGCAACCCAAACCGAATTGCTTGAAGCCGTAAAAACCATATTGAAAGGAGAAAAGTACTTTTCGCAGTCTGTACAGCAAGCATATATGAAAGGAGTTTTAGAAAAAAAGACAGAAACAACCATTACATTAACGAAACGAGAAAAAGAAGTACTAAGACTAATAGCCGAAGAATATACTACACAAGAAATTGCAGACGAGCTCTTCCTAAGTAAACATACAATAGAGAGCTACCGTAAAAATTTAATTGCAAAACTGAATGTAAAAAATCTTGCAGGATTAACAAAATATGCCATAAAACTAGGCTTGGTAGAATAATATAAACCCATACCCCTGTTTTCAGGGAGGTGATTTTCGCTACATATAGCCTATTTTACAACATACATCTTGTTGCATATTTGCACTGTAATAATCAAATAAGATATAAACCATCAAAAAAAATTAAAAAATGATTTACGGAATTTCTTTAGTGTTTTTAAGTATTGTAGCAGTGCCATCTTTATTACTTTCTAAAAAACCAAACGCAAAAGAGTTGTTGGCAAAAGTAGAACCTTATCAAGGTTGGATAGGACTTATATTTTGTTTTTGGGGTGTTTGGGGCGTTATCTCTGCAGTTTTAAACCTAGGCTGGTTAACCTCTGCACCTATCTGGTGGATAACACTTTTAGCAGGAAGTATTGTAGAAGCAGGTTTGGGCTTTATGTTAGGCTATGGAATGATTAATAAATTATTCTTATCTAAAAATGCTAGTGCACAAGAAAAAGCAGAAAAAATAAGAGAGAAAATAGCTCCCTTACAAGGAAAATTAGGTCTATTAGGTATAGGTGTAGGTATTTGGATGATTATAGCTTCGTTCTTATTTATCTAAAAATATAAATTAACTAACCATTCTTTTATAAAAAATAAACCAATTTAATAGTAACAAAAAAACAAGCATGGAAAAATCAGCATCAGGTGCACCGATATATAAATACGAAGAGAACACTAGAAGAGAGTTTGAAGTAGCTTCGGGAGATTCCTCTATCGAAGAAATATCTAATCACATAGAAAAACATGTAGGAAAAGTAGACATGGTGTTTCATGAAATAATTTCAGACAAAGTACACCTTGATGTGCATTGGGTAAAACCAACACCAGAAAGACCATTTCATACCTTGATAACTTCTGGGATGAGCGATAAGCCTATGAATGCTCCAGAAGGAATGGAAGATGCAAAATATGCAGAACTTAGTATTTGTTTGCCTAAAGATTGGAAAATTTCAGAAGAAGATTTTAAAGACGAAAACAACTATTGGCCTATACGCTGGTTAAAATACATGGCTAGATTTCCGCACGATTACAACACTTGGTTATGGTGGGGGCATACCGTTCCTAACGGAAATCCAGCAGAGCCTTTTGCAGAAAACACCAACCTAGATACCATGCTTCTTTTACCTGGAGTTATGTTTGAAAAAGGGTATCATCAATTGGTATTACCACATAAAACCATTAGTTTTTTTGCCCTTATTCCTTTATACAAAGAGGAAGTTGAATTGAAATTAAAAGAAGGAGTAGAAGCGCTTTTCGAAGGTTTTAATAAACATCAAGTTTCAGATATCTTTCAATTAGACAGGCCCAATACGGTATTATAAATAGTAAATTAACTTTGTTGTAAGATGAAAATAAAAAATATTTTTGGAATTCTACTACTACTTACATTACTTACAAGTTGTAAAAAAGAAAGCCCTCATGAAATAGTAGAAAAAACAGTACTTAACGCTAACTTGTTAATGGCAAGCTATGGTAGTCAATACTTTCAGCAGTTAGAGGCTTTAGAGAGGAGCGGCAATTTAATGTACCTATCAAAAAATGGAGAAATGCAACCCGCAACCTATTCGCAATATTTAAAAAAAGTTAGTATTCCAGAAATAGAAAACATTATAGCAGAGGTAGAAGCGCTTCAGGTAGATGAAGATTCCAAACCATTAATCGATAGTTCTCTCGATCTTTTTAAGCTATGTCTTGATTTTTATGAAACCGATTATCCTAAAATTGTACTTATGTACGACGAAAATAAGCCAAGAAAAAAAATTATAGATAAAGTACGAAAGTTTGAAGAGGAACATTACCAGGCGTTCGAAGAAAAAAATGCTAAACTAGATGAAGAAGCAAAAAAATATGCCGAAAATAACGGTGTGAAACTAAAATTTGTATAACTATAATTAACTAACCAAGCTATGCAGAGCACATAAACTATTTTTGTTTATGTGTTTTGCTTTTTAGTATAAAACTACTCTACAATACCCATGAAAAAACCAGTTACAGTACCCAAAGAGGCCAGATGGAATGAAGATGATTACGAATGGGAATTAGGAATAAGAAACAAAAAAGGCGATAAAATAGGAGAATGGAGCTGGTGGGAAGCTTCAGAAGGTTACTTATCTTGCCATGCTTTTTTTACGGATGATGGAAACCTTGTAAGTGTTAAAAGATTTCACCCTAATGGCGAATGCTCTCTAGAGCTTTCTTACAATCAGGAAGGAAAGGAACTATCGGTGTATTATGCATCTGAAGAAGATACAATGGAGTATTTTCCTGAAAATAGATTTAAAAACGCTTGGAAAGCAGAAAGAATAGTGGGAAGCTCTCCTAAAGCTTATAATTTTTACGATAAAGCAGGAAGACAATTATCGGTATTAGGAAATCACACTGCTGAAATAGAAAAACTGAAAACAGCTCCCGAAAACGAAACCGCCGAACAGGCTATAAAACGCTTAAATAAAGTAATTAGCCTTTTAACAGAAAATAAAGATCTCGATGAGGAAATTATAGAGGAATTAGATATTCTTCATAAACCACATCATATAAAAACAGTTACTGAAACAGAATTAAATACGTACGAGAAACACTTAGGAGTTCAATTTCCGCCATCCTATAAAGAGTTTGTACTAAAACATGGCTTTATTAAGTTTGGAGAAGTTAACGATTTTAACAGAATGTTATTTTCCGATTATAATGTATTAAGCGATAGTTTAGCTTATTGGGGAATAGATTCTGAAAAAGCCTTCTCTAAAGAAACAAAAAACAGGCTAGATAAAATAATTACGTTTTCTTACGGAGATGAAGGGCTGCAAATAGAGTGGTTTCACTGTTTTGATTACAATACATTAAACCCTGAAACAGGCGAAGTTAGTGTTATGGATTTTTGTCAAGACGATAGCAACACGCCTTTAGAAAATAGCACTACCATTACCTGTAAAGGAAGAGGATTTGATAAGCACATGAGTTCAATAGTAGATAAAGAGATTGAAATGTTGTTAATGGAATATTGATAGTTTACTTTTTATCCATATTAAGCATATGCGCCATGTTTTTGATAATATTTTTATGCTTTTTTACAAAGGGATTACTCTTATCCCAAACATAGCCTGCAAGCACTGAGCAAATTTTCTTTTTAACTTCAGGGTTTTCAGGTTGATGAAAAAATAAGGTCTGTAAATTTCCCGTATACCATTCTTCTACATAGGTTCTAAAGGTTTCTATACCCTGTTGCATGTAATGGCTATAATCGTTTTCCCAATCTACAGTCTCTCCACTGAGTTCTTTTAAAGCAAGTTTTGCCGCTAGCATTCCAGACTCTGTAGCAAAAGCAACCCCCGAAGAAAATACAGGATCTAAAAACTCGGTACTATTGCCTGTAAGTGCAAACCCGTCGCCATACATTTTTTTTACGGTTCTGGAGTAATTTTCAAGTTTTATCGGTTTAAATAGAAAATCTAATGTTCCAAATCTATCTTTATAATGATTAGACATTAAAATTGCTTTTCTAAGCGCTTCGGTGGTAGATGTGGTGGAGAGCGAATTAATAAATTCTGTAGAGCCAACAATTCCTACACTAGAGTTGCCGTTAGAAAACTGTATAACCCATAACCAAACTTCTGTTTGGATAATATCAAAAGAGATGATATCGTTTTTAGGCCTATTAACGTCTTTAATATGTGTAAAAATAGCCGAGTGTGGTGCTAAACCTGATGGAGAATCAAGATTTAATAACCTAGGAAGAACCCTTCCATATCCGCTAGAATCTATTACAAATTTGGCATGAATTTTTTTTAGATTTCCATTTTTATCCTTAACCGTAGTAATCGAATTTTTTCCGTTAAATTCAATAGCAATTACTTCTGTTTCAAAGGCTAAATCTATTCCTTTTCTAACCACCTCTTTTGCCATAGCTTGGTCAAAATCGGCTCTAGGTACTTGCCATGTCCAAGTCCAACCTTTGGTGTAATTCTGGCTAAAATCAAACGTACATACTTCTTTACCTCTTATAAAACGTGCGCCCGATTTTTTCTCGAAATTCATTTGTTGTAAAGCATCAAGAAGCCCAGCTTCCTCAAAATGATCCATTACTCGAGGAATTAAGCTTTCGCCTACCACTAAGCGTGGAAATTTTGTTTTCTCTACTACTTTTACTTTTATTCCATTATTGTGCAGGTAGCATGAAGAAACACAGCCTGAAGGACCTGCTCCGATAACCAGAACATCAACAAATTCATTCATAGTAGGATAATAAATTTTATATTTGCATTCAAAAATAGTTATAATTTAACGGAAATAAAACAACTTTTAGTTTTTAAAACTACCCAAGATATAGATGAAAAATTTAAATAATTATTTAAATATAACCGATTTTGAAGAAGTAATTTTCAAATCAGAAAAAATTTCAATCAGTGATGAGGTATATCAACGCGTAAATAAAAGTTATGCGTTTCTGAAAGATTTTGCTGCAGAAAAAATTATTTATGGCGTAAATACAGGTTTTGGGCCAATGGCTCAATATAAAATAGAGCAACAGCAGCAAATAGAACTGCAATATAACCTCATTAGAAGCCATGCTTCGGGTACAGGAGCCTATTTAACAAAACAGCAAGTTAAAGCGGCTATTTTAGCTCGGATAAATTCATTATCTTTAGGAAACTCTGGAGTGCATTATTCTTCGGTAGAATTAATGAAAGAGTTACTGAATAGAGATATTACACCACTTATTTTTGCTCATGGAGGCGTTGGAGCAAGTGGAGATTTAGTGCAATTGGCTCATTTAGCTTTGGTGCTTATCGGAGAAGGAGAGGTGTTTTATAAAGGCAAAAGGCAGCCTACAAAAACTGTTTTTGAGTTAGAAAAATTAAGCCCGATGAAGATTCATTTAAGGGAAGGAATTTCTATAATGAACGGAACTTCGGTAATGACAGGTATAGGGATTGTAAACCTGGTTAATGCAAAAAAACTAATCGATTGGAGCGTGAAGTTTTCTTGTGTTATTAATGAAATAGTTTCAGCTTACGACGATCATTTTTCTGCAGAGTTAAATCAAGTGAAATTGCATAATGGTCAACGCGAGATAGCTGGTAAGATGAGAAAGCATTTGGCGGATAGTAAACTTATTCGTAAACGCGATGAGTATTTATATACAGGAGAAAATCAAGAAAAAGTTTTTAAAGATAAAGTACAGGAATATTACTCTATACGCTGTGTTCCGCAGATTTTAGGCGCTGTTTTAGATACCGTTATAAATGCAGAAAATGTTTTAGAAAACGAGCTTAATTCTGCCAACGATAACCCGATAGTTGATACAGAAACAAAACAAGTATTTCATGGAGGTAATTTTCATGGAGATTACATTTCTTTAGAAATGGATAAACTGAAAATAGTAATCACCAGGTTGAGTATGCTTGCTGAACGCCAATTAAATTACTTGTTAAATTCTAAAATAAACGACATTTTTCCTCCATTTGTAAATTTAGGAACTTTGGGCTTTAACTTTGGGATGCAAGGAGCGCAATTTACAGCAACTTCTACCACTGCAGAAAATCAGACGTTATCTAACCCAATGTATGTACATAGTATTCCTAATAATAACGATAATCAGGATATTGTAAGCATGGGAACAAATAGCGCTTTGATTACGGCAAAAGTAATAGAAAATGCTTTTGAGGTATTAAGTATTCACTTAATAACCATTGTTCAAGCAATAGAATATTTAGAATGTCAAGATAAGGTTTCATCAGAAACTTTAAAAATTTATAAAGAAATTCGTAAGCTTGTTCCTGCATTTAAAGATGATGAGGTTTTATACCCATATATCCAGAAAGTAAAAGATTATTTAGCTAATTAACCAAAACTTTATATGATGAAAAAACTAATTTTATTTCTAACGCTTCTTATTGCTCACAGTAGTTTGGCTCAAGAATTGGCCTTGGTGAATGAAAACAAAAAATTCGGATACATAAATAAATCTGGAGAAGTTGTTTTGGAACCACAATATGATAAATCAGGTAATTTTAATAACGGATTAGCACCTGTTTTGGAAAATGGTAAATGGGGATTTATCAACCCAAAAGGCGAATGGGTAATTAAACCTAAATACGATAGGGTAAAAGATTTTAATTCGGGGATAGCCGTTGTACTTCATACCGAAGAGTGGTTCTACATAAACAAAAAAGGAGAGCGACTTACTTTTGCCGAAACCGAAAAGATTTTTGATTTTAATCAAGGAGTAGCTTTTATAAGAAACGCCAACAAAGTAGGGCTTATAAATCCATCGGGAGAGGTTGTTTTAAAACCTACTTACGATATAATCAAGCCTTTTGAAAACGGCTTTGCAAGAGTGAAAAAAGGAGATTTTTGGGGAGTAATTACTACCACAGGAAAAATTGTAGTTCCTGTAGAGTATCAATCTGTAGGAAACTACAACAAAGGAGTAGTGCAGGTAGAAAAAGATGGGGAATTTGGTGTTTTTACAAAAGGAAAATTTAAACCTGTTGAAGGCGTTGAGAAAATATGGGACTTCTCTGAAGGCTTAGCTTATGCAAAAAAAGAAAAGAAAATAGGTTTTATAAATGCGCAAGGAAATTGGGTGGTAGCGCCTATATATAAAAAAGCAAAAATGTTTAAAAACGGTTTAGCACCAGTTGTACTTAAAAAAAATTGGGGCTATATTAATAAGCAAGGAAAAGTAATTATTGATTTTAATTATAGAGACGCAGAGGTATTTAGTAACGATGAATTGGCTCCTGTGAAAATAGGGAAAACCTGGGGTTTTATCAATAAAAAAGCAGTATTGGTAATTCCTAACCTATATCAAATAACGGCAGGAAGTTTCAATTTTTTTAGTTCTTCACCCAAAGGTTTTATTAATGGTGTGGCTAGAGTTAAAAAAGATAACAAATGGGGCTTTATACGTACCGATGGTTCTGTAATAGGAAAATGGTATGATAATGCAGAATTATTCAGTAAATAAATTATAAATTAACTATGAAATACGCAATTGTTACTGGAGGTTCTAGAGGCATAGGAAGTGCGATTTGTAAAAAATTAGCTCAAGAAACCAATTATCACATACTTATTAATTACCAATCTAATAAAGAGGCAGCTTTAGCAACACTTAAAGAAGTAGAAGAAATAGGAGGAAAAGCCGAAATCATACAATTTAACGTAGCAGACCATAAGCAAGTAAACGAAGTTCTAACGCAATGGCAAGAAAAAAATCCAACAGCCATCGTGGAGGTAATAGTAAATAATGCTGGGATTACGCGCGACGGACTTTTTATGTGGATGCCACAACAAGATTGGAACGATGTGATTAACACAAGTTTAAACGGATTTTATAATGTTACCAACTTCTTTATCCAAAAATTACTTCGTAATAAATACGGCAGAATCATTAATATGGTATCTGTTTCTGGGGTAAAAGGAACACCAGGGCAAACCAACTATTCCGCTGCAAAAGGAGCCTTAGTAGCCGCTACAAAAGCACTTGCGCAGGAAGTCGCAAAACGAAATATTACAGTAAACGCCGTAGCTCCAGGATTTATAAAAACCGATATGACGAGTGATTTAGATGAAAAAGAACTAAAAAAACTTGTTCCAGCTAACCGTTTTGGCGAAGCTGAAGAAGTAGCAGAATTAGTAAACTTTTTAGCCTCTAAAAAAGCAGGATATATTACAGGTGAAATAATTAATATTAACGGAGGAATTTATTCTTAAATTGTAAGAGTAAAAAACCTTAATTATTTTGCATTAGATAAGTATTTATGAGTAAAAGAGTTGTTATTACAGGGATGGGAATTTATTCCTGCATTGGAACTTCCTTAGCGGAGGTAACACAATCTTTATATCAAGGGAAATCAGGAATTATTTTCGATACCGAGCGCAAAGCGTTTGGGTTTCGTTCTGCACTTACAGGAATGGTGCCTAAGCCCGATTTAAAACCCTTTCTAACACGAAGGCAACGCGTAAGTATAGGCGAAGAAACAGAATATGCCTATATGGCAACCATCCAAGCTTTAAAACAAGCCGGTATTAAAGGTGATTTTTTCGATACTAATGATGTTGGTATTTTATACGGAAACGACAGTGTATCAAAAGCCATTATCGATGCGGTAGATATTGTAAGAGAAAAAAAAGACACCACTTTGATAGGCTCTGGGGCTATCTTTAAATCTATGAATTCTACCGTAACCATGAATTTATCTACCATTTTTAAGCTTAAAGGAGTTAATATGACTATTAGTGCAGCTTGTGCTAGTGGATCACACTCGGTGGGCTTAGGATACTTTTTAATAAAAAGCGGATTCCAAGACATGATTATTTGCGGAGGAGCTCAAGAAATTAATAAGTATGCCATGGGAAGTTTTGATGGTTTAGGAGTTTTTTCTAATGATGAAGATACCCCAACAAAAGCTTCACGGCCATTTGATGCTTCAAGAAATGGGTTGATACCTAGTGGAGGAGGGGCAACACTGGTGTTAGAAAGTTATGAATCTGCAATAAACCGAGGTGCTACCATTTTAGCAGAAGTTGTAGGTTATGGTTTTTCTTCTAACGGAGGGCATATTTCTACCCCAAATGTAGAAGGTCCTGCAAAAGCGATGAAAAAAGCCTTAGAAAACGCACAAATAGATGCTAGTGAAATAGATTATATCAATGCACATGCAACCTCTACAGTATTAGGCGATAGCAATGAAGCTAAAGCTATTTATGAAATTTTTGGAACGAATCAAACCCCTGTAAGCTCTACAAAATCGATGACAGGGCACGAATGCTGGATGGCAGGAGCAAGCGAAATTATTTATACCATTTTAATGATGCAAAATAATTTTATAGCTCCAAATATAAACCTGAAAAATCCAGACGAAGATTCTGCTAAATTAAATTTAATCCGAGAAGCTCAAAAAACACAACTTAATACCGTTTTATCTAATTCCTTTGGTTTTGGCGGTACAAACTCTGCTGTAGTGCTAAAGAAATTTAAAGAGTAATTTTTTAAACGATTGTAAAACAGGAGTGTATAGGTTGTTTTTTAGAATAGTTTTAAACAATTTATGCACTTTGTTTATATGTTAAAAAAGGTTAACTTTGCCGTCCAAAAAAATATTAAAATGAGCAGAGAGGAGATCGTAAAAATTGTAAATGATTTTTTGATTGAAGAATTTGAGGCAGATGGTTCTATGATTCAAGAAGACGCAAACCTAAAGGAAACCTTAGATTTGGATAGCCTTGATTATGTAGATTTGGTCGTAGTCATTGAATCTAATTTTGGCGTGAAGCTAGGCGAAGCAGATTTTACAGGAATCTCTTCTTTTGGAGATTTTTATAACCTAATAGAGGCAAAAGTAAAACAAGAAGCCTAATGAGCCAATGGGACGGAAGGTCTGGAGGTAGTTTATTAGGCTACAGAATTTTTGTCTTTTTTATAAAAAAAGCAGGTGTAAAAACCGCTTATTTTATACTCTATTTTGTTGCTTTTTATTACCTTTTAACGGCATGGCAAAGCAATAAAGCTATCTATACTTATCTTTATAAACACCTTAAGTATTCTTCGTTTAAAGCTGGTGTTTTGGTGTACCAAAGTTACCTTATCTTTGGTAAAGTACTTATCGATAAAGTAGCTATCAATTCCGGACTTCGAAATAAATTTACCTATGAGTTTGATGGGATAGAAAACCTACAAAAACTTCTTGCAGATAAAAAAGGAGGGATTCTAATAAGTGCACATATAGGTAATTTTGAAGTAGCAGAAAAGTTTTTTGCAGAAATAGACTTCGATATGCAAATAAATTTGGTTACTACCGATTTAGAGCGTAATGAAATTAAAGAATATTTAGAAAGTATTTCAGAAAAATCATCTATTAAATACATTATTGTAAAAGACGATATGTCGCATATTTTCGATATTAACGCCGCATTGGCAAATAATGAACTAATTTGTTTTACTGGTGATAGGTATTTTGAGGGGGGAAAAACTTTCGAAGCCACTTTTCTGGGAGAAAAAGCAAAATTTCCTACTGGGCCATTTTTATTAGCATCGAGGTTAAAAGTCCCCGTTGTTTTTGTTTATGTAATGAAAGAAAAAAACCTTCATTACCATTTATACGCCCGAAAAGCAGAAGTAAAACATCGAGACGCACAAGCTTTGTTAGAAAACTATGTAGCAGATGTAGAAACAATGTTGCATAAATATCCGCTGCAATGGTTTAATTATTTCGATTTTTGGAAGAAGTAATAATGTTAACTACTACTTTTGTAACTTAGTTTGAAAATTTGGTGTGAAATGAAAAAAAAAGTATTACTTATATATTATTCACAATCTGGGCAGTTAAAAGAAATCACTCAACAGATTACCAAACCGTTGCATGAGGAAGACCAAGTTCAGGTAGATGTTTTAACGATAAAAATGGAAACCGATTTTCCTTTTCCGTGGACAAGTGAAGCTTTTTTTGATGTGTTTCCAGATACTTTTCTGCAAGAGCCTCACGCCATTAAACCTGTTTCAGAAACCATATTAAAACAAGAATATAACTTAATTCTTTTTGCATATCAGCCGTGGTATTTAAGTCCGTCAATTCCTGCAAATTCATTTTTAAAATCCAGTTACGCTCAGCAATTGTTTTCTAAAGGCGTGCCTGTAGTTAGCATTATAGGAAGCAGGAATATGTGGGCAATGGCACAAGAAAAAGTAAAACAGCTTTTAAAAGATTATGATACAACATTGGTAGGAAATATTGTTTTGGCAGATAGAAACCCAAACTTAATTAGTGCCTACACCATAGTAAAATGGATGTTTACAGGAGAAAAGCGCAAATTTGGGATATTTCCTAAACCAGGAATTTCTCAAGCAGAAATAAACGCTTCAGACAAATTTGGAGAAGTTATCCTAAAACATTTAAAAAGTAATAATTATAATAAACTTCAAACCGACTTATTAGAAAAAGGAGCAGTAGAAATTCCGCATTTTTTAATACAAATAGACAAAACTGCCAATAAAATGTTTACAAAATGGGCAAATGCTATTAAAAATAAAAAAGGAAAATCTAGAAAAAGATGGCTAAAAGGATTTTATTACTATCTTGTCATCGCAATTTGGATTTTATCTCCAATAGTAAATGTAATCTACTGGTTAATTTATCCTTTTAGGTACAAAAAAATTAAAAAAGAAACCACATATTTTAGAGGCGTTTAAAGAGATTTATGGTTGATGTATATATAACAGGAGCAGCTAAATTTTTACCCAATAAAGCTGTTGCAAATGATGAAATAGAACAAAAGTTAGGGCTGATTAATGGGAAGCTTTCTAGAGCTAAAAATATTATCCTTCGTAATAACAAAATAAAGCAACGTTATTATGCCTTGGATGATAAAGGGAATTCTACGCACTCTAACGCTGCAATTACCAAAATTGCTATCGAAAATTTACAAAATAAGCATTTTAACTTGCAGGAACTTCAAGTATTATCCTGTGGGACTTCTACACCAGATCAGCTATTGCCATCACATGCAGCAATGGTACATGGGTTATTAAAAAACCATTCGGTAGAATTAAACTCATCTTCAGGAGTATGTTGTGCAGGGATGAACTCATTAAAGTATGGATATTTATCTATAAAATCAGGAAATTCAGAAAACGCCGTTTGTACAGGCTCAGAAAAAGTATCTACTTGGTTGCAAGCCGACCGATTTAAACACGAAGCCGAAAATTTAAAAAAAATAGAGGAACAGCCAATTATTGCGTTTCAAAAAGATTTTTTACGCTGGATGTTATCAGACGGTGCCGGAGCTTTTCTATTGCAAAATAAACCCGCAGGAGAAGTCTCGTTAAAAATAGAATGGATGGATACCTATTCGTATGCGTACGAATTGGAGCCTTGTATGTATGCAGGCGGAGATAAACAATCCAACGGCGAGCTTAAACCCTGGAATGACTACAAAACCGAGGAATGGCTAGAGAAATCTGTACTGTCTATCAAACAGGATGTAAAGTTGCTCGATGAACATATATTAGAAAAAGGAGCTTTAAGCATGAAAGAAGCCCTTAAAAAACATCAAGTAAACCCTAAAGATATTACCTATTTTTTACCCCATGTATCTTCTGGCTATTTTGTAGATAAGCTACACGATAAGCTTTATGATTTTGAAATTGGCATTCCAAAGCAACATTGGTTTATGAATTTGCCTTATGTAGGCAATGTAGGTTCGGCCTCAATATATTTAATGCTTGAAGAACTTATGAATTCTGGAAAACTTAAAAAAGGAGATAAATTACTGCTTTCTGTTCCAGAAAGTGGAAGATTTTCATACGCATACGCATACTTAACTGTTGTTTAATGAAATATACATTTCCTATAACCGATAAAAAATTTGTAGAGACGCTAATTCCGCAAAAATATCCTTTTGCAATGGTTGATGGGTTAATCGCTTATTCTCCTACAGAAATTACCGCTTCTTTAGCCGTGTGTCCCGAAAATATTTTAGCAACTCATAAAGAGTTTTCGGCATCAGGGCTTATCGAGCACATGGCACAAACCGTGGCATTGCATACGGGTTTTGAATATCATATTGCAGAAAAACAAGCGCCAACGGGATATATAGGGTCTATAAAAACAGTCGAGGTAACCAAACTGCCAAAAACAGGAGAAACAATAGAGACAACAGCCGAAATTTTACAAGAATTTATGGGCGTTACTTTAGTAAATATAACGTCTAAAGTAAATAATGAAATTATTGCAAAAGCCCAAATGAAAACCGTTTTGGCAAAATAAATGAAAGCAATCTCGGCAATAGAAATACGAAATTTTTTACCACATCGAGCTCCAATGCTAATGGTAGATTTGATAACTAACATTAGTGAAGACTATGTAGAAACTACTTTTTGTATTCCAGAAGATTGTATTTTTATCGCTAAAAAACGCTTAGCTGAAGCAGGTTTAATAGAAAATGCTGCCCAAACTTGCGCAGCAATAGTTGCGCAAAATTATTTTACACCAGAAAAAACAGATGTAAAAGTAATAGGTTTTATAGGAGGAATTAAAAAATTAATAATAAAGGCTTTACCTTTGGCAAATCAAACTTTAGTATCTAAGGCAAAGCTGATCTCAAAAATGAATACGGAAGACTTTACTTTATGCCTGATAGCATGTGAGGTTTTTGCAGAAAATAAATTGCTTTTAGAAACACAAATGAACTTGTTTATAAAAGAACAATAGCCATGAAAGCAGAACAAGTACCACAAGACAAGAGCAGCTTATCAGACAAAGAACTAAAAGAGCTTTGTTATGCTGTTGATGATAAAGGAAACTACACCACTGCGCTTAGCTCAGGATGGGAGCCTAAATCGGTAGCTTTAAACGGTTCTATCCAACTTATTCAGCAACGAGTAGAAGAAGCAAAAAAGCTGGTTTTGGTAGGAAAAAAAAGTCCGATTGTATATTTTATGGAAAAAAACAAGATGGATTTATCTATTCTTGCAAGTTATGTTTCTCTATGGAAATGGCGAGTTAAAAGGCATACAAAACCAAAAGTATTTAAAAAACTATCTTCCAAAACACTACAGAAATATGCCGATGTATTTGAGATTTCTGTAGAAGAATTAAAAAATTTTAAAGGATAATGCAGGTAGAATTTAAACACCAGCAAGCTGCCCATTGTGAAAATGGGGTAGCATCTAATTTGTTAAAACATCAAGGTATAGAAATTAGCGAACCTATGGTTTTTGGTTTAGGTTCGGGTTTGTTCTTTGTTTATTTACCTTTTTTAAAAGTGAACTTTTCTCCAGCTTTTAGTTACCGACCTATGCCTGGGTGGATTTTTAAACGCATGGCAAAACTTTTAGGGATAAAGTTTAAACGGCAAAAATTTAATAGTCCAGAAAAAGCACAGCAAACCCTAGATAAAAACCTAACAGAAAATATCCCAACAGGTTTACAAGTAGGGGTTTATGGATTATCTTATTTCCCGGAAGAATATCGTTTTCATTTTAACGCTCATAACTTAGTAGTTTATGGAAAAGATGATAAACAATATCAAATAAGCGATCCTGTAATGCAGTTCCCAACAAGCTTAACGCATAAGGAATTAGAAAAAGTACGTTTTGCAAAAGGCGCTTTAGCACCTAAAGGACATTTATATTACCCTATCTATATCCCAGAAGAAATTAATTGGGAAAAAGCCATAAAAAAAGCCATAAAGAAAAATTGTAGAGATATGCTAGCTCCAGTTCCAATTATTGGCGTAAATGGTATGCGGATGGTAGCTAAAAACATAAAAAAGTGGCCTAAAAAAATAGGAGTTCCAAAAACCAATCATTATTTGGGGCAATTAATCCGTATGCAAGAAGAAATAGGTACAGGCGGCGGAGGCTTTAGGTTTATTTATGCAGCTTTTTTACAAGAATCGGCAGAAATCCTTAAGAACAATAAGCTAAAAGAACTTTCGGAAGAAATGACGCAAATAGGAGATATGTGGAGAGATTTTGCAGTCCAAATAGCGCGGGTATATAAAAAACGAAGTAATCAAGAAGATGTATACCAATACCTGTCTGATAAAATGCTTGAAATTGCAGATAGAGAAGAGGCTTTTTTTAAACAACTTAAAAAAGCAGTTTGATACATAAGTAATAATGATGAGCAAATCGGTAATAGAGATTAGTAACCTATATAAGCAATATCAGCATACAAATAATTTTGTAGTTAAAGATGTGAGCTTAGTTATTCCTGAAAAAGAAATTTTTGGACTTTTAGGGCCTAATGGAGCAGGAAAAACAACCTTAATTTCTATTCTTTGTGGCTTATTAAAACCTACTTCTGGCAATGTTGTTATTTTTGATAAACAATACAATAAACAGCAAAAAGAAATTCACCAACAAATAGGCGTAGTACCACAAGAGTATGCCTTATATCCAACGCTTACTGCACGCGAAAACATTATATATTTTGCGAGTATGTACGGACTAAAAGGAAAAGAATTACATCAAAAAGTAGATAAAGCACTAAAAAGATTAGGGCTATTAAATTTTGCCGATAAAAAAATAGTTACTTTTTCGGGAGGAATGAAACGTAGAATTAACCTTATAGTAGGAATGTTGCATACTCCTAAAATTTTATTTTTAGACGAACCCACCGTTGGGGTAGATGTGCATTCTAAAAATGTAATTATCGAATTTTTGAAGGAGCTTAATGAAAAAGGAACAACCATTGTTTATACCTCGCATCACCTTACCGAGGCAGAAAATTTTTGTACAGATATTGCCATCATTGATCATGGAGAAATCTTTGCTCACGACACTCCTAAAAATCTAATTAACGCTACAAAAAACGCCTCAAACCTTGAGGATGTTTTTATAGAATTAACAGGAAAACAGCTTCGAGATGATGTATAAAATAGGGCAATCGGTAAAAAAAGAAGTATTGCTTTTAGCAAGAGATTGGGGTGGCTTAGTTATTCTTTTTTTAATGCCCATTATATTGGTTATTACCGTAACGCTTATTCAAGATAGTTCTTTTAAATCTATTTCTACTAAGATAGAAATAGCTTTTGTAGATCATGATAAAGGAAAAATTTCAGAAACTATTGTTTCTAATTTAGCAAAAAGCGATGCCTTTGTTTTGATTTCAGAACGAGAAGGCAATTTAATTTCAGAGGAAGAATTGCAAAACTTAGTTTTTAAAGGAAAATATCAAATGGGAATTGTACTTCCTGAAAATTTGAGTACAGAACTAGAAAGCAAAGTAAACCAAAATGTAGAAAAGGCAATAAGCGCTTTTGGCTTTGGAGCAGAAGAAACCACGCCAAATGCAGTTACAACAACTAAAGAGATTAAGTTGTATTTTGACCCCGCGACGCATTTATCTTTTAAATCGGGGGTAAAAAACGCCATCGATAAAATTGTTACCCAAATAGAAAATCAATCTATTTATAATGCTTTTCAAGCACAATTCACAGAAGAAGATAATGCTTCGTTTTTCGATCAAGAGAGTCTAATTGTTTTTAAAGAAATTCTTCCTAATTTACCAGAAAATCAGGTAAAACCTACTTCAGTACAGCACAATGTTCCTGCCTGGACGCTTTTTGCTATGTTTTTTATTGTTGTTCCGCTTTCTATCAATATGGTAAAAGAAAAAAACCAAGGTACACACATACGCTTATTAACAAGTCCAGTATCGCCAATTGTATTTCTTACCGGCAAAATAATAACTTATTTGCTAATATGTTGGTTGCAGTTTTTGGTAATGTTAGCCATCGGGAAGTTTGTTTTTCCTTATTTCGGACTGCTTCCGTTAGTATTAACTAACTTTGGGTGGCTTAGCCTTATCGCTTTATTCTCGGGCTTAGCGGCCATTGGTTTTGGAATTTTATTAGGAACTTTTGCCAAAACGCAAGAGCAATCTGCTCCTTTTGGAGCTGTATCGGTAATTATTCTTGCGGCACTTGGCGGAATTTGGGTGCCTGTATTTGCAATGCCAGACGTTATGCAATGGTTTGCTAAAATTTCTCCTATGAATTGGGGCTTAGAAGCTTTTTATGACATACTTTTAAGACAAGGAAATTTTTGGGATATATTGCCGAATATAATTTTATTACTTTTGTTTTTTATAGCCACATTAAGCATTTCCGTTATTTATGATAAAAAGAAAAGAACCGTCTAAGCACTTAAAAACACTAACTTCTGTTTATCATTTCAGGGTACGCTTTAATGAAACTGATCCGCTTGGAATTGTTTGGCATGGCAATTACCTGATTTATTTTGAAGAAGGAAGAGAAGCATTTGGAAGAGAACATCAATTAACTTATTTAGATATCGAAAAAGAAGGTTATGTAGTACCAATTGTTAAATCGGAATGCGAGCATAAAGTATCATTAAAATATGGGGAATCTGCAAGTATAGAAACTAAACTTATCCCAACTCCTGCAGCTAAAATGATTTTTGAATATAAAATTTTTAACAGCAATAATAAGGAAGTATGTAAAGGAAAAACAACCCAAGTATTTTTAGATAAAGCAGGAAACCTTTCATTAAATAATCCTGAGTTTTATGAAAACTGGAAACAAAAAATGGGAATAAATGAGTAAGGAAGTATACATTACCAAAACCAACTGTATTACGCCTTTAGGGTTTGATGTGCAATCAAATTTTAAAGCAGTTTTAGAAAAAAAAACAGGGGTTTCATCAACCAATACGTATGCCCAATTTCCAGAAATATATTTAGCCGAAATTTTAGATGCAGAAATAGATAAACACTTTTCAAAACTCACCTCAGAGGGCACTTATACACGTTTAGAAAAATTAGCTATATTGGCTTTACAACCTGTATTAGAAGGAAAGCAAATTACCAATAAATCGGTATTAATTTTATCGAGCACCAAAGGAAACATTAAGCTACTACAAGAGAATACAGCCATTGCTGAAGCTAATTTGGGGAAATTAGCACAAAAAATAGCCAATTTTTTTGGATTTTCAACCCAACCAATTGTAGTGTCAAATGCATGTGTTTCGGGAGTTATGGCATTATCGGTAGCTAAGCGAATGTTGCAATTTTCAGAATATGAAGAAGCTTTTGTTGTGGCAGCAGACGAAGTTTCTGAGTTTGTGATTTCTGGATTTAATTCGTTTCAAGCTTTAAGCAATCAACTGTGCAAACCTTATGATAAAGATAGGAAAGGGATTAATCTAGGGGAGGCTGTAGCAGCAGCACATTTAACCTTAAAAAAAGAAACAGCATTAGTGAGAATAGCAGGCGATGCTTCTGTTAACGATGCAAATCATATTTCGGGACCATCTCGAACAGGAGAGGGGCTTTTTAGAAGTATAAAAGCCGCTTTAAACGAGGCTGAAATCCCATCAGAAGATATCGATTTTATTTCTTCTCACGGAACAGCCACTTTGTATAATGACGAAATGGAAGCCATCGCTTTTGGGCGTTCAAACCTTCTAGATAAACCACTTTTTAGCTTAAAAGCTAATTATGGGCACACTTTAGGAGCATCGGGATTGTTAGAAACGGTAATTAGTATCGAAGCACTGCAACAAAACACTATTCTACCTTCATTAGGCTATAAAGAAATGGGGGTTTCGCAACCTGTTACTATTTATACTTTACCTAAAGAAGTTAAAACTACGTATTTTCTAAAAACAGCTTCTGGTTTTGGCGGGTGCAATACCGCTATGGTATTTGAAAAGCTAATGAATTAAATCTTATAACAGGAAAAATAAACACACTAATAATAAATATTAGGCATTGAACAATAATTTTTACATAAAGTCGAGTGTTAGTATTAAAAAGCATAAAATTGTTTTGGATGAAACAGAAGTTTTTTCTTCTGCAACAGATGGTTTTACAGCCTTTTCTAAAGAAGCTTATAAAAATTTCGAGATAAATTACCCTAAATTTTTCAAGATGGATAACTTAAGCAAACTTGCTTTTTTGGGAGCAGATTTATTGCTAAAAAAGCAAGGATTAAATGCCACAGATAATGATATTGCTTTGATTTTAGCCAATAAATCATCCTCGTTAGACACAGATGCTACATACCAAGAAACCATTGCAGATAAGGAAAATTACTTTCCAAGTCCAGCGGTTTTTGTGTATACCTTACCCAATATATGTATAGGAGAAATAAGCATAAAACATAAATTGTATGCAGAAAATTCTTTCTTTATATTTGAAGATTTTAATCCGAAATTTTTAAAAGAATATTCAGAATTTTTAATACAATCAAAAAAAACAACACAGGTACTTTGGGGATGGGTAGAATATTTTAAGAAAGATTACCAAGCCACCATGTACTTAATCTCTAAAGAAGGGAAACAAGTACATAGTTTAGAAAATATAACAAAAATATACACACAATAATATGGATAACTTAAAGCTAGAACTTAAAACAAAAATTATAGAAACCTTAAACCTTGAAGACCTATCGGTAGAAGAAATTGCCGATAACGACCCGCTTTTTGGTGACGGTTTAGGGCTAGATTCTATAGATGCACTAGAGCTTATCGTGCTTATGGATAAAGATTATGGAATAAAGCTAACAGACCCTAAGGAAGGAAAAAGCATTTTTCAATCTATCCAAACCATGGCTACTTACATTGAACAAAACAGAACAAAATAAATTATTTTTAGATTCTGAAACGCCTATATACTTATGAAAATAGCGATTACAGGAATGGGAATTATTTCGGCTATTGGGAACACAGTAGCCGAAAATTTTGCTGCTTTAAAAAGTGGTAAAGCAGGAATTTCTAATTTAGAAAATATTTCCAATAGCGTTCATAAAGGCGTTTTAAAAGTAGGAGAAATAAAACTATCGGATAGCGCATTGGCAGCAATGCTAAAATTACCTGAAACCCATAACTTTTCAAGAACAAGCCTTTTAGGAGCTTATGCGGCAAAAAAAGCGGTAGAAAATGCCAATATTTCCGATATTAACGCGTACGCTACGGGATTAGTTTCTGCTACCAGTGTAGGCGGCATGGATAAAACCGAACAGTATTTCTATCAATACTTTGAAGACCCTAGCGTTAGAAAATTTATTACATCGCATGATGCTGGCGATGTTTCTCATAAAATAGCCGATGCACTAGGATTAAAAGGCATGGTAACCACCATAAGTACAGCTTGCTCATCGGCTGCTAATGCTATAATGATGGGCGCAAGATTAATAGCTTCTGGGCAATTAGATAGGGTTATTGTAGGCGGAACCGATGCGTTGAGTAAATTTACCATTAATGGGTTTAATACCTTGATGATTTTATCTGATACGTACAATACTCCTTTTGATGAAAACAGAAAAGGCCTAAACTTAGGGGAAGCAGCTGCTTACCTTGTTTTAGAATCAGATAAAGTTATAAAAGAAACAAATAAGGAAGTTTTGGCTTATCTTTCTGGCTACGGAAATGCTAATGATGCTTACCATCAAACAGCCTCATCAGCCAATGGAGAAGGTGCTTTTCTTGCAATGAAAAAAGCTTTACAAATGGCAAATATTTCTTCCTTTACAATAGATTATATCAATGTACATGGTACAGCAACCCCAAACAACGATTTATCTGAAGGTCATGCTTTGCAACGCGTTTTTGGGACAGCAGTACCGCATTTTAGCTCAACCAAGCCATATACAGGACACACATTAGCGGCAGCAGCGGCTATCGAAGCCGTTTATAGTATTTTAGCATTGCAACATAACCTTGTTTTTCCGAATTTAAATTTTAAAAATAAGATGGAAGAACTATACATACAGCCAACCACAGTACTTTTAGAAAAAGAACTAAATACGGTATTATCAAATTCGTTTGGTTTTGGCGGGAACTGTTCGGCTTTAATTTTTTCTAAACCTTAAAGGATTATAAATGAAAAATTGCTTTATCAATGGCCTGTCGGCAATAAGTACACAAGATACTTTTGAGTCAGATTTTGTAAATTCATTAAAGACTGTTAATCCAAACGAGAACATTTTACGGGCTACAGAGCCTAATTATAAAGCATTTATTCCGCCTGCAGCGATTAGGCGTATGGCAAAAGGTATAAAAATGGGGGTGGCAACTTCGGCAAAAGCTTTAGAAGAAGCAGGTTTAACCCAGGTAGAAGCAATTATTACAGGAACGGGAATGGGATGCTCGCAAGATTCTGAAAAATTCCTGAAAAACATACTCGATAATCATGAGCAGTTTTTAACGCCTACATCTTTTATTCAATCTACACATAATACCGTTGCGGCTCAAATAGCTTTACGATTGGCATGTAAAGGCTATAATTTTACTTATGTAAACGGGGCGGTTTCTTTTGAGTCGGCACTATTAGACGCTTGTATGCAAATAACCGCAGCCGATATAGCAAGTGTTTTAGTAGGAGGAATAGACGAGTATGCAGCGCATACTTTTTCGTTATATGAATTAGTAGGTTTTATTAAAGATAAAAAAAATGTGCCTTTTTCGGTATTAAACCCAACAACAAAAGGAACTGTTTTTTCGGAAGGAGCTACGTTTTTTGCATTAGAAAATACAAAAAATGCATCAACGTATGCAGAAGTTGTTGATATTCAGTTGAGAAATAAATTAACTTCAGCCGAGTTACCAACGTTTATCGCTTCTTTTCTAGAAAAAAACAACTTAGAAACTTCTGCTATAGATGTATTGATTGTAGGAAATAATGGCGATGTAGAATTTGATGGCTTTTATAAAGAAGCGATGCATGGTTTTAAAGATTCTATACATTTGTATTATAAACATTTAAGCGGAGAATATAATACAGCTTCTGCATTTGGATTGTGGGTGGCGGCAAACATACTTCGGCAACAAGAAATTCCTGAAATTTTAAGGATTAATGCAATAGAGAAAAAAGGGTACAGAAACATTGTATTGTATAATCAATATAGAGGTTTAGACCATAGTTTAGTGTTGTTAAAATCGGTGAATTAGTTTTTATGAATGCCAATTTAACTGAAATAAAACAAAAAATTTACGACCAATATTCTTATGATTTTTCTAATTATAAAGAGGAAGAAGAAAGTAAAGAATACGATGCTTGTACGTTTATACTAAACCATAAAATAGTTATTAGCAGAACGGCTAAAATTACTCCGAAAAAAATAGGACAATTTGTTACGTTTTGGAAACGTAACTTAGCAGGAGTAACTCTACCTTTTTGCACAAAGGATAATTTTGATTATTATGTTGTAAATACTCGTAAAGATAATAAATTGGGGCAGTTTGTTTTTCCAAAATCTGTTTTGGTAGCAAAAGGAATTATTACTACCGAAAATAAAGAAGGTAAACGAGGCTTTAGAGTATATCCAAGTTGGGATATTCCTAATAATAAACAGGCGCAACGCACGCAAAAATGGCAATTAGATTTTTTTTATGCACTAAATGATCCTAATACCCAAGAGAAGGTAAAAAAACTATACCGCTAAGATTTGAGACCACATAAAATCATAACTGTAATTTCTTTATTGTTCTTCGTAATACTTTTGTTACTATCGCAATATAAGTATGTTATATGGGTGGGTTTACTGTGGTTAGGTTTTACAGCTTGGGGAGCTTTTGATATTCGTTTAGGTTATTTTATTTCGGTTATTTATAAAAAGAAGACTAAATGTAAAAAAATAGCCATTACTTTTGACGATGGTCCTACAGAATATACCCCAGAAGTATTAGCATTATTAAAGCAATACAATGCTAAAGCTACTTTTTTTTGTATAGGAAAACAATTAGAAAAACACCCTGTATATGCAAAACAAATTATTGCACAAGGACATCAATTAGGAAATCATTCCTATTCACATACTTCTAAATTTGGTTTTTTTTCAGCAAAACAAATAGAAGAAGAGCTTAAAAAAACCACTGCTATTATAGAAAAAATTTCAGGAAATAAAAATTATTATTTTAGACCTCCATTTGGAGTTACCAATCCGCATATAGCACAGGCCGTAAAAAAAACAGGACTTAAAGTAATCGGTTGGAATATTCGCTCACTTGACACTGTAATTGAAGATGAAACAAAAATTTTAAATCGTATTGTAAAAAAAATTAAACCAGGAGGAATAATCTTGTTACACGATACATCGGAAAAAACAGTTAGGGTATTGGAACAATTATTGCCTATCTTACAAGAACAAAAATATCAACTACAAGATCTCGATAAATTTTTAGCAGATGATTAAAATACAACAAGTACTTTTTTGTGTGACATTGTTTTTTACAATGCAACTAAGTACACTAGCGCAAGAAGAAAAACTATCTTCTACCGAAATGGAAGATTTTAAAAGAAAGGTGATTAAACATTCAAGCGGTATTAAAAGCTTAAAAACCAACTTTGTACAATACAAGCATCTTGGTTTTCTTTCTAAAGATATAGAAACGTCTGGAAATATGGTTTTTAAAGCTCCTTATTTGTTGCATTGGCAATATACCAACCCATATCAATACAGTATAATTTTTAAGGATGGAAAAATTCATATTAACGATCAAGGAGATAAATCAAGTTTTGATGCCTCGAGTAATAAAATGTTTGAAAAAATAAATAAACTTATTGTGGGAAGCGTAAGTGGTAATATGTTTGATGAAAATGAATTTTCCATAAGCTATTATAAAAATAAAACGCATTACATTGCTAAATTTGTTCCAAAATCTGAAGACTTAAAACAAGTTATTAATGAGATTGAAATGTATTTTCCGTTAACAAAGTTATTGGTAGCTCAGGTAAAATTAAATGAATCTTCGGGCGATTACACTAAAATTGTTTTTAAAAATCAGCAGCTTAATGCAAAAATTAGCACATCAGATTTTACTAATTAGTATTCTATTTGTTTTTACGGCTTGTGGCACTTATCAGCCCAAAAATGTTGTGTTAACAACAACTAAAAGTAAAAATTATATAAATCCATATTTTTCTGACATAACCCAAGACTATGTGTATAAAACATCTATTGAGGTTTTTGGGAATAAGTTAGGAGGGGTTTTTGTTATAAAAAAAATAGACAATCAAAAGCATCGTGTTGTTTTAACAACCAATTTTGGGAATAAACTGATTGATTTTGAGGTGAGTCCTACAGCTTTTACAGTAAATTTTATTATAGAAGCTTTAGAAAATAAACGATTATTAAAAATTTTAGAGACCGATTTTAGGTTGCTATTATATCCTTCATATTTGGTAGATAAAACCTTTACAGGGGAAAATCAAGTGGTTTATGCTGGGAAACAAAATAAAGGAACTGTATTTTTGCACATAAATAAAACGAAGAATTTTTTATATAAACTTAGTTTTACAAAAAAATCAAAAGAAAAGATTACATTTGAATTTGAGGAAGAAAAAGATACGTTTGTAGGTAAATTGATAATTTCACATCATAACCTTCCTATTCTTATAAAAATGATAAAAATATAACCTTCTAATGAAAAAAATAATTCTATTAATTGCTTTACTAGCCATGGGAATATCGGCAACACAAGCACAAGTTTCCTTTAAACCAGGTATTAGAGCGGGAGCTAACTTTTCTAAAATCACACAAACAAATTCAGATTTTAAAACCGATTTTTATGTAGGCGTTTTGGGAGAATTAAACTTAGGTCGTTTTTACACCATGCAACCCGAGATTAATTATACTAGGCAAGGCGCTTCCAATATCTCTATGCAATATTATGATTATAAAGCACAAGTAAATGTATATGAAAAAAGAAACCTAACAATTTCATACGTTTCACTAAGTTTGATAAATAAACTAAACCTACCTAGCGGATTTAATTTTCATATAGGACCAACTATAGATATTGAAACAGATGCCAATAGATATTCTAACTCAGAAGTAGATTTAGCTTTTGTTTTTGGTTTAGGGTATAGCGTTACTAATAATTTAACTTTCGAAGCGCGGATTAAAAAAGGCATTATAGATGTATTTGAGTCCGATTATTTCTATCATAATCACTATGATGATTATAGCGATTATAATACCAACCTTTTGTTCCAAATAGGCTTATCTTACACCTTCGATCTAAATAAACAGTAGTACATGTTGTTGCAAAATTTCTATAAAATAAACACATTAGACAAAATAACCGATGCATCTTATTCGGTTAGTATAAACCTTAATGCAAAGCACGAAATTTTTAAAGGACACTTTCCTGGAAACCCTGTTACACCAGGAGTAGGAATGATGCAAATAATAAAAGAGCTAACAGAACAAATAGTAGGGGAGGAACTGTTTCTTACAAAAGCAGTTAATGTAAAGTTTATGGCGCTGATTAATCCAGAGGAAACACCAGAACTTAAATTAATTTTAGATTTAGTACAAACTAAAGATGAAGTAAAGGTTAAAAACACTACATTTTTTGGCGATACTATCGCATTAAAACTTACCAATACGTATAAAGTTTTATAACATATTTACCCTTTATTAGTTTATTTGAAAATTAAATATTTTTAAAAAGTAATCATGTTACAGCTGAAAACTCTTAGTCTATTATTTATTGTTTTTTTATCAAGTACTAACCTCTCCGAGATACGTAGCTTATATGTAGAATTAACAACATCTAAAGCAAAACAAAAGGCTTTTGTAGCTTATATGCAAAAAACCGATACTGCCACACCTATATTACAAGCGTATAAAGGCGCTTCATATATCTTACAATCCAAAACTACTTCTGAAAGAAAACTTAGAAAACAGTTTTTTATGAAAGGTGCTAAACTTATAGATAATGCAGCTGTAAAAGAACCAGGTAATATAGAAATACGTTTAATACGTTTAAGTATTCAAGAAAATATCCCTAAAGCATTAGGATATAATGCCAATATTTTAGATGATGTAGCACAAATACGCGAAGGGCTAAAAAACATAACCGATGCCGAGCTAAAACAATATATAGCCCGATATATAAAACAATCAAAATCTTTTAAATAACTAATCTTTGATTGATTCTCAATTACAACAAGATATAAAAAGCCTCAACGTAGTTGTTATTGTACCAACATACAATAACGCAAAAACATTAAAAAGAGTGCTAGATGGTGTATTACAATACACAAACGCTGTAATTGTTGTTAATGATGGCTCTACCGATGCAACTTCAGAAATTTTAGAAGAATACAAAACAATACAAAAAATACATTTTCCTAAAAATTACGGAAAAGGAAAAGCACTGATTGAAGGCTTTAAAAAAGCAAGAGTACAAGGTTATGACTATGCCATTAGCATAGATTCTGATGGGCAACATTACCCAGAAGATATTTTGAACTTTATTAATGCCTTAAAACAAGAAAAAGAACCTGTTCTACTTATCGGAAACAGAAACATGAACCAAGAAGGAATTCCGAAAAAAAGTAGTTTTGGAAATAGGTTTTCTAATTTTTGGTTTTGGTTTGAAACAGGAATAAAACTCGCAGATACCCAATCAGGATACCGATTATACCCGTTAAAGCAGTTGCCTAAAACCTTTTATACAAGAAAATTTGAATTTGAAATAGAGGTTATTGTAAGAGCATCTTGGCGAGGTGTAAAGGTGAAAAACATACCGGTAAAAGTACTCTATGATATGGATGAGCGTGTTTCTCATTTTCGTCCGTTTAAAGATTTTGTACGCATCAGCATATTAAATACCGTATTGGTGTGTGTAACGTTTCTATATATTATCCCTAGAAATTTTTTAAGAAATTTCAAAAAAAAAAGTTTTAAGCAATTTATAGCTGAAGATTTTTTAGGAAGTAAGGATTCTAAACATGTTAAAGCACTTTCTATAGCTTTAGGTGTTTTTATGGGAATTTTGCCTGTATGGGGTTTTCAAACCTTTTTAACCATGTTTTTTGCGGTTTTGTTTAAGTGGAATAAAGTACTGGCCTTTACGTTTTCTAACATTAGTATCCCTCCTATGATTCCTTTTATTATTTGGCTATCCCTTAAGGTAGGAGCGTGGGTGGCTCCAGGCTTATCTACCTTTAGTTTTCAAGAAGATATTAATTTTGAAATGGTTCAGGACCACTTTCTCCAATACCTTATTGGCGGAGTAATTTTAGCCACTTGCATGGCGCTTATTTTTGGAGTAACAAGTTTTTTTATTTTAACGTTAACTGAAAAAAAGACAGTTGCCAAAATATAAAAAACACGCTAATACGAATAAAAAATGTAAAAGCGTGTTTTGCTAAGATAATTTGGTTGGTTACAAAAACTATCTCAAAAGAAATTTTCTTATTCTTTTTCGTTTTCTGTATTGTTGCTATCAGAGTTAACAAAGTTATCTTGCTGATTTTCGTCTTCGTCTACTTTCTTTCCTGAGTTGATCATAGATAATAGAGCAACTACCAAAGCAACACAAACTAAAGCGAAAATAATAATCATAAAAGTACCATTATTATAATCGAAAAGAGGGAGGTTTTGCAGTATCATATCGGTATGATTTTATTATTTAAAATACGAAATAAGTGAAGTTTTTTGTTTATAAAAATGATAATTATCATTAAATACTATTTTTTTATAGTTCAATTAAAAGAAAATAAATAAGTAGAATTATAACTACTAAAAATTTATTTCATTTTCGTTTAATTTAAAGAAACCTACAGGTTTTTCATACATTTGTAGGTTGATATAAAAAACAAATAAAGACATAACCTCTTATTATTAATGGCTTCTTTTTTTATAAAAATTTATCATTCAATAAAGGCACACTATAGGTTTTCGGTCTTATTTTTCCTGTGTTTATTTGTTGTGGTTGCTTTTTTTGCTTCTAAAATTACTTTTGAAGAAGATATTACTAAAATAATTCCTAAAAGTGAACAGGGAAATATTACTACCAAAGTTGTACAACAGCTTAAATTCTCTGATAAAATTACGGTATTAATTTCTAGAGAGGATAAAGGAAGCCTTGATGATTTAACCCAAACAGCTCGCTTATTTCTCGATAAATTAGCTTGTTGTAACCAATATATTAAAAATGTTCAAGGAAGAGTAGATGAAAAAAATATAAAACAAACCTTCGATTTTGTTTATACACATTTGCCTCTTTTTTTAGATGATTCCGATTACCTTAAAATCGAACAAAAATTAGCAAGAGATAGTATTAATGTTCAGGTAGAACAAAATTTTAAAACACTATTATCCCCAACGGGCATTATTGCTAAAGATTTTATTGTAGCCGATCCGTTAGGAGTCTCGTTTGTAGCACTAAAAAAGCTTCAGGAATTAAGTATTTCAGATAATTTTAAACTAATAGATGGGTATATTGTAACTAAAGATGAGCAATCTCTTTTGTTGTTTATAGATCCTGTTTTATCGGGGAGTGAAACAGAAAAAAACACCAATTTTATTGAAGAGCTTAATAAACTTAAGCACGAAATTAATACGCAACTTTTAGGAAAATCAACAATAGATTATTTTGGAGCTTCATTCATCGCAGTGGCTAATGCTAAACAAATAAAAACAGATATTTTAACTACAGTAATTATCTCTATAAGCGTATTAATACTTTTATTAATGCTGTATTACAGAAAAGTGTATGTTCCCGTTATTATTTTTATACCATCTGTTTTTGGAGGGCTTTTTGCATTAATGTGCTTGTATTTTTTTAAAGATAGTATATCGGCTATCTCTATAAGTATAGGAGCGGTTTTGTTAGGAATTACGGTAGACTATTCGTTGCACATTCTTACACATTATAAAAACAACGCCGATATAAGCTTGTTGTATAAAGATATTACACGCCCGTTGATAATGAGTAGTATAACAACGGCAGTGGCATTTTTGTGTTTGTTTTTTGTAAAGTCTGAAGCTTTACAAGATTTAGGGCTTTTTGCTTCAATTGCGGTTGTAATGTCAGCATTATTCTCGATAGTTATAATCCCTCATCTCTATAAAGTAAGCAATACAACGGGGCAACCTAGAAAAACAATGTTAGATAAAATTGCTTCCTTTTCATTTGAAAAAAATAAAGTATTACTAATTGGCAGTTTACTCCTTATTATAGGAAGTTTTTTTACCTACAAAAATGTTAGTTTTGATAATGATTTATCTAAACTAAATTACATCCCAGCAGAAATTAAGCAAGTAGAAAAAAAGCTCGAAAACTCAACCAATCTTACCTCAAAATCTTTATATGTAGTTGCTTATGGCGAAGATAAAGAGCAAGTTTTACAGAGAAACGAGGAGTTAAAGGAAAATCTAGAAGAATTTAAATTAGCAGAAAAAATAATAGATTTTAATTCGTTATCAAATATCGTTTTATCTAATAAAGAGCAATTGAAACGAATAAAAAAGTGGAATGAATTTTGGGATGAAAACAAGGTAAATAAATTTAAACAAAACATTATAAACGCAGGTAAACCGCTTGGTTTTAAAGCAGAAACTCACCAAAAATTCTTTACGCTTTTAACAACACAACAGCAACCTGTTAAGTTGAAAGAGTATGCTGAAATTCCAGCTTTTTTTACCGAAGAGTTTATAAGCGAAAAAAACGGCTTTTATACCATAACCTCGGTAGTTAAGGTAGATGATGCTAAAAGAGCTGCGGCTATCAAGCAGATAGAAGCAAAACAGAATAATTTACTTGTAATAGATAGAAAGCAACTTAACGAAACCTATTTAGGACATTTAAAAGACGATTTTAACCGGTTGATAAATTATTCTTTCATTGCCATTGTATTAATTCTATGGTATTTTTTCCGCCGTATAGAATTGGTGTTAATTAGCCTTATTCCTATTTTACTAACAGGTTTTATCATTATGGGAGTAATGGGGCTTTTAAATATTCAGTTAAATATTTTTAGCAGCATTGTTGCTACACTCATATTTGGGCATGGAATAGATTTTACTATTTTTATGACCAATGCCTTACAAAAAGAACACACCTACGGTAAAAATGAGTTGCCCACTTACAGAACCTCTATTTTGCTGGCTGTTATTACTACAATTTTGGCTATTGGTGCGCTTGTTTTTGCAGCGCATCCTGCATTAAAATCAATTTCTGTTTTATCATTAATAGGTGTTTTTTCGGCATTAGTTATTACGTTTGTTTTTTATCCCATCGTATTTAAATTATGCATCACAAACCGAACAAAACACCATAAGTCTCCCATAACTTTAAGGTTATTTCTGCACTCGTTTTTTTCTTTTTTATACTACGGAGGCGGGAGTATAATTTTATCGGTAATAGGTCGATTTTTTGTTAAAATACTTCCTGGGAATGAAGAAAGAAAGATGCGTTTTTTAAGAAAATTAATGTCTAAGTTTTTGACTTCAGTTTTATATTTTAACCCATTTGTTAAAAAAGAAATTTTAAATCCCAACCGAGAAGATTTTTCTAACCCCGCCGTTATTATATCAAACCATACTTCATTTTTAGATTCGCTTACGTTAAGTATGGTAAGCGCTAATATTATTTTCTTGGTTAACGATTGGGTTTATAATTCTCCCGTATTTGGAAAAATTGTAAAAATGGCTGGTTTTTATCCCGTTTCTCAAGGAGTTGATGGCAGTGTAGAACATTTACGAGAAAAGGTAAAGCAAGGGTATTCTCTTATGGTTTTCCCCGAAGGAACTCGCTCGGAAGATAATACCATAAAACGTTTTCATAAAGGCGCATTTTACTTGGCAGAACAATTTGAGCTTGATATTTTGCCTATTTATGTTCACGGGAATTCGGAAGTTTTACCACGAAATGATTATATTATTTACGATGGGAGTATGACGGTTAAGACAGGTGATAGAATATCGCCGTCCAATACCAATTTTGGAAACACTTATTCGGAACGAACAAAAAAAATAAATCGCTATTTTAGAGCAGAATTTGATGAATTAAGAAAACAAATAGAAGATGAGAACTATTTCAAAAAGAAACTCTTTTTAGCTTATTTATATAAGGAATCTGCCGTTATAAAGGCAGTAAAAACAAGCGTTAAAAAATATAAGTTAACTTATTTAGCCTTAGCGACTTTAATAGAGAGTAAAGCTACGATTTATCATATTGCAGATAATTATGGCGAAATAGATTTATTGTTGACTTGGCAATATCCAACACGGAAAATTTCAACATATATAAAAGATGCTGAAAAAAGAGCTGTGGCAAAAAATAATTATCCCGTAGGTCGGAGTAATATTAGTTATAAAGAAACATTTGGTATAGACGAAAATATACATACTTTATTAATCTCGGCAGAATTAGCAGTTAAAATTGTAATTCCGTCTGCTGTAAAAGAAGTAATTTTAATAGAAAAAGCAAACTCGGCTGCTATAGAGAATTTAAATGAATTTACGGCATTTATAAACCAAAACGGCATAAGAGGTTTTAGAAGAAATGAATAAAACAGAAAAAAAATATGACGTTGTTATTGTAGGAAGCGGTTTGGGCGGACTTACTTCTGCTATAATTTTAGCCAAAGAAGGAAAAAAAGTTTGTGTACTTGAAAAAAACCAACAATTTGGAGGGAATTTACAAACTTTTGCTCGCGATAAAAAGCTTTTTGATACAGGGATTCACTATATAGGTGCGTTGGGAGAAGGGCAAAACCTAAATAAATACTTTAGTTATATAGGGATAATGGATGCCTTAAAACTTTCTAAGATGGATGAAGATGCTTACGATGTTATTTCCTTCGGAGATGCTGATGTAGAATATCCACATGCACAAGGCTATGAAAATTTCACTAAACAATTATTAAAATATTTCCCAGAAGAAGAAGTTGCCATAAAAGAATATTGTAAAAAAATACAAGAAATTTGCGATGCTTTCCCATTGTATAATTTAGATTATGGCAATGGTCATCCTATAGAAATACTTTCCATCAACGCTCAAAAATATTTTGAAGAACTTACCGATAATAAAAAACTTAGAGCAGTATTGGCGGGTTCTAATTTTTTATATGCAGGAATTCCAGATAAAACTCCGCTTTATGTACATGCGCTTTCGGTAAATTCCTACATTCAAAGTGCTTGGCGATGCATAAACGGCGGAAGCCAAATAACAAAACAGCTTATAAAACAACTTAAAAAATACGGAGGAGAGGTCTATAAACGCAAAGAGGTTGTCAATTTTTCTTCTGAAGGAAAACGTATAATTTCTGCCAATACAAAAGATGGAAGTGCTTATTACGGAGATATTTTTATCTCTAATATAGAGCCAAAAACCACCTTAGATATGGTAGGAAAAGAAAAATTTAGAAAACCTTATTACCGCCGTATAAAAGAGTTAGAGGTTTTGCCTGCCGCTTTTAGTGTTTATGTAGTTTTGAAGCCTAATACGGTGAAATATGTAAACCATAATAACTACCATTTTAAAGATAGTACGCGCGTATGGAATGCTAACGAGTATACCGCAGAATCTTGGCCAGAAGCTTTTATGCTTTCAATGAATATCTCGGAAGAAAACCAACTATGGGCAGAAAGCCTTACCGGGATTACCTACCTGCATTTCTCTGAATTTAAGGCATGGCAAAATACGCAGAATACCATTGTAAATCCTTCTAATAGAGGAGAAGCTTACGAAGCATTTAAGCAAGAAAAAACACAGGTTTTTATGAGAGAAATAGAAAAAAGACTCCCTCATATAAAAGGAAATATCAAGGCAGTTTATGCTTCTACACCACTGTCGTACAGAGATTATATAGGTGGTTTTGAAGGAAATTTATATGGCTATGTAAAAGATTCAGAAAATCCGTTAAAAACCTTTATCTCCCCACGAACAAAGCTCGAAAATTTATTTATGACAGGGCAAAGTATCAATATGCATGGTGTTTTAGGAGTAACTATTGGAGCGGTATTAACTTGTACCGAAATTATAGGAAAACAATATTTGGTAGATAAAATAAATAAAGAGGTGTTAGAAATAGAAAAACAAAGAAGAAAATGATGTTTCGTAACTTGTTTTATTACCTATTTGCATTGCTTCTGTGTTCTTGTGGAATTTCAAAATCTATTAAACATAAACCTGAAATTTCTAAGTATGATTATAAAATACCAAAGGTAATTAAACATTCAGATTCTTTATTTACCACAAAAAACAATTCACTTCTACAAAATAAGTTTGGGCAATGGGAGTTGTATGTATCGGGAAACCCTATGGAAATAGGATTGAATACAGGAGCACTTTATGAGCCTTTATACCATTACCAAGAAGAAGTATTTTTTGAAAAAGTAGAAGAACTTGTTCCTTCAAAATTTAAACAAAACATGCTTCGGCAGTTTTTGAAATGGTATAATCGAAAAATGTATTTACATATTCCCGAAGAATATAAAACCGAAATTTATGGGATTTCACAATACGCTTCTGATAAGTATAATTATATAGCGCCAAAATATTTACGAAATTTATATTTACATGGAGCACATGATATTGGGCACGCCATGCAAGACTTAGCTTTAGTTGGTTGTTCATCTTTAGCGCTTTGGGGAAATTATACACAGGATGGAAAACTGCTTTTAGGAAGAAACTTTGATTTTTATGCGGGGGATAAATTTGCTGAAAATAAAATTATTGCTTTTGTAAAACCAACTCAAGGTTATCCTTTTGCAAGCGTTACTTGGGCAGGAATGGCAGGAGTAGTTTCGGGGATGAATACAGCAGGATTAACAATAACTTTGAATGCGGGGAAATCGGATATTCCATTGGCGGCAAAAACACCAATATCTATAGTAGCAAGAGAAATTTTACAATATGCAGAAACTATAGAGCAGGCTATAGCAATTGCTAAAAAACGTGCAGTATTTGTATCGGAAGCCCTTATGGTGAGCAGTGCAAAAGATAAAAAAGCAGTGCTTATTGAGGTATCTTCAGATAATTTCGGAGTTTTTGAAATGGCTAATAAATTAATTTGTACAAATCATTTTAGAAGCAAAGCTTATGCGGAGGATGAAAACAATAAGAAGCATATTATAGAGAGCCATTCACAATACCGTTTTGATAAAATTGAAGAAATTTTAAGGAAGAACCCTGTAATGAATCCTCAGAAAATAGCAGATTTATTACGTAATAAAGAAGGTCTAGCTGACCAAAAAATTGGTTATGGAAATGAAAAAGCTTTAAATCAATTGCTAGCACATCATGCTGTTATTTTTCAGCCAGAAGATTTATTGATATGGGTTTCTTCAAACCCATATCAATTGGGAGAATTTGTAGCTTACGATTTACAAGAAATTTTTTCAAACAAGAAAAAAATACTTACTTCTCAACATATCAAAAAATTAAACATTGCTAAAGATGACTTTTTAGATTCAGTACAATACCTAGATTATGAATTGTTTAGAAAAAAAGATAGGAGAGTAACCAAAGCAATTTTGGGAGAAATAAACTTAAGCCCAGCCGCTATTCAACATTACCAAAATTTAAATCCAGAATATTGGAAAGTTTATAGTAATATTGGGAGATATTATTTTGAGAAAGGCTATTATAAAGCGGCTCAGATAGAATTTAATAAAGCACTCACTAAAGAAATAACTACCTTGCCCGATAGAGAAACTATTGAAAGGTATTTGCATAAAATAGATAGAAAATTAAGATGATTCCACCCATAGAATTAGCATCTGCCGAAGAAATAAAAGTTTTTCAAGAAGAAAAATTAAAAGAATTATTAACATATCTAGCAGAAAAATCGAGGTTTTACAAAAAAATGTTTTCTGATAATGCGATTGATATTTCGCAGATTAAAACGCTAGAAGATTTACAACAAATTCCTGTAACTACAAAAACAGATTTACAGCAGCATAATTATGATTTTCTTTGCGTTCCAAAACATGAAATTATAGATTATGCTACTACTTCAGGAACATTAGGAAAACCAGTGGTTGTAGGACTTACCAATAATGATTTGGATAGACTTGCCTATAATGAAGCTATATCCTTAGCTTGCGCAGGAATAAAAAAAGGCGATGTGGTACAATTAATGACAACTATAGATAGAGGCTTTGTAGCAGGACTTGCCTATTTTTTAGGGTTGCGAAAAATTGGTGCCGGAGTAATACGTATAGGGCCAAGAAATCCGCAATTACAATGGGATTCTATAGTAGAACATAAGTCAAAATACCTTATAGCAGTTCCTTCTTTTTTATTGAAAATGATAGCCTATGCAGAGGCAAACCAAATTGATTATAATCAATTAGGAGTAGAAGGAATAATATGTATAGGTGAAGCCCTACGTACAGCAGATTTAGAGAATAATGTACTAGCAAATAGAATTTTAGAAAAATGGGATGTAAACCTGTATTCTACCTATGCATCTACCGAGATGAGCACTGCTTTTACCGAGTGTGCATATCAAAATGCAGGTCACCTTCATCCTGAATTAATTATTATAGAGGTTTTAGACAATCAAAATAACCCTGTTAAAGATGGGGAAGAAGGAGAACTAACAATCACAACACTTGGAGTAGAGGCAATGCCATTACTGCGTTTTAAAACAGGCGATATAGTAACCGTGTTTTCTGAAAAGTGTAAATGTGGAAGAAACACTAAAAGGGTAGGACCTGTTTTAGGAAGAAAAAAACAATTGGTAAAATATAAAGGAACAAGCATTTACCCGCCAGCAATATTTGATATTTTAAACTTTTTTGATTCGATTAAATTATACCTTGTAGAATTGCATACCAACGATATTGGTAACGATGAAATATGCGTAAAAATAGCTTCAGATGATGTTTCTGAAGAGTTTTTAAATAAAGTAAAATCTTATTTGCAATCTAAATTGAGGGTTATTCCTACAATCGAATTTTGTGAATTAGAAACACTAGCTAAACTTGTTTTTAATCCTAATAAAAGAAAACCAACTTATTTGATTGATTATCGTATATAGCTTTTTAGCTAAATTGTATAAAAAGTAAAAGGCAATCTTATTTTAAGATTGCCTTTTTTATAATGGTTATAATTTATTTTCTAGCCATTCTCTAGCATTAACAAAAGCTGTTAACCAAGGCGTAACTTCATCTTTTCTATCTTTTGGGTAATAAGCCCAGTTCCAAGGAAAAGTAGAACGCTCCAAGTGAGGCATCATTACCAAATGTCGCCCAGAATCATCGCAAAGCATTGCGGTGTTATAATCAGAGCCATTAGGATTTGCTGGGTAAGTATTATATGCGTATTTACCTACAATGTTATAATGTTTCTCTGCTTTTGGGAAACTAAATTTACCTTCACCATGAGCTGCCCAAATGCCTAGTTTTGTTCCTGCAAGGCTATGTAACATCACCGAATTGTTTTCGGGTATTTCTACCGAGGTAAAAGTACATTCAAACTTATGCGAATCGTTGTGCAGCATTTTAGGTTTCTCTAAGTCGTTTGGTGTAAGTAAACCAAGCTCGATAAATAATTGGCAACCATTACACACTCCTAACGATAAAGTATTTTCTCTGTTAAAGAAATTATCTAAGGCTTTTTTAGCTTTCTCGTTATACAAAAAGGCACCAGCCCAACCTTTGGCACTTCCTAAAACATCACTGTTAGAGAACCCTCCAACAGCAGCAATAAACTGGATGTCCTCTAAGGTTTCTCTTCCCGAAATTAAATCGGTCATGTGAACATCTTTTACATCAAAACCAGCCAGATACATCGCACGGGCCATTTCTCTTTCAGAGTTAGAACCTTTCTCTCTAATAATGGCTGCTTTAATTTTAGGTTTGTTTGTAAGTACAGGGAGTTTTCCTGTAAAGCTTGTAGGGAAAGTGTAGGCTAACGCGTGTTTTTTATAATTTTCATAACGTTCTTTAGCTTTAGCTTCACCACTTTGTTCTTTGTCTAATAGATAAGAGGTCTCAAACCATAAGTCGCGAAGTTCATTTACTGTAAATGTAAAAGAATCAGCATGGTTTTTTATGTAGATTTCTCCTGAAGTATTAGGTTTTCCTAAAGTGAAAAATTCTATGTTTTCTGTAGTTAAGAAATTTTCTACAGCCTTGTTATCTTTTGCTTGGAAAACGATTCCGTTATTTTCATTAAAAAATACTTTAACGCTATCTTTTTCTTTAAGAGTGCTAAGGTCTAAATCTGCTCCTAAATTGTTTTCTGCAAAACACATTTCTAAAAGAGTGGTAATAAGTCCGCCCGATGCTACATCATGTCCTGCTGTAATAAGGTCTTGTTTTATAAGCTGCTGAATGCTGTTAAATGCTTTTTTAAAGAATGCAGCATTGGTAATTGTTGGAGCTTCTTTTCCTATTTTATTTAGGGTTTGCGCAAAAGAAGAACCTCCTAATTTAAATGCATCTTGAGAAAGGTTAATGTAGTAAATGTTTCCTGCGTTAGCTTGTAAAACAGGCTCTACCACTTGCTGTATATTGTCGCATTGTCCTGCTGCAGAAATTATTACAGTACCTGGAGAAAGTACTTCTTTATCTTTATATTTCTGTTTCATAGATAGTGAATCTTTTCCTGTTGGAATGTTGATTCCTAATTCTATAGCAAAATCAGAAACAGCTTTTACAGCTTGATATAAACGGGCATCTTCGCCTTTGTTTTTTGCTGGCCACATCCAGTTGGCAGATAATGATACTGATTTAAGTTCTTTATCTAAAGGAGCCCAAATAAGGTTGGTAAGAGATTCTGCTATGGCATTTCTAGAGCCTGCAGTAGGATCTATTAAGGCAGCAATAGGAGCGTGCCCTACCGATGTAGCAACACCGTGTTTACCATTATAATCTAAAGCCATAACCCCTACATTATTTAGCGGCAATTGAAGGCTTCCTGTAGTTTGTTGTTTTGCTACGCGACCAGTTACACAACGGTCAACTTTGTTGGTTAACCAATCTTTACAAGCTACGGCTTCTAGTTGTAAAACGTTTTTTAAGTATGTGGGTATTGCCGAAGTAGTGTAAGTAACCTCTTCATAAGATTCATTTATAGAAGTATCTTCCATGATGGTTTTAGGAGAACTTCCAAACATATCTTTAAGCGCTAAATCCATAGGTTTTGCACCTGTAAGTTTATCGGTAAACGAGAAGTGCATGTCTTCAGTTACGTGTCCAACAGCGTATATAGGAGAGCGTTCTCTATCGGCTACTTTTTTTAGCGTATCATAATCTTTATTAGCGATGAGTAACCCCATACGTTCCTGAGATTCATTTCCCATAATTTCTTTTGCAGAAAGAGTTGGGTCGCCTACAGGGAGTTTGTCTAAGGCAATATTTCCTCCGGTATCTTCTACCAGTTCGCTTAAACAATTCAGGTGTCCTCCAGCTCCGTGATCGTGTATAGAGATAATTGGGTTGTTATCACTTTCTACCATACCGCGTATGGCATTAGCGGCACGTTTTTGCATTTCTGGATTAGAACGTTGTACGGCATTAAGTTCTATCCCTGTACTAAACTCACCTGTATCTGCCGATGAAACTGCTGCGCCTCCCATCCCAATACGGTAATTTTCTCCTCCTAGAACAACAATATCATCTCCTTTTTTAGGTTTTGCTTTAATGGCTTGTTCTGCTTTACCATAACCAATACCTCCAGCAAGCATAATGGCTTTGTCGTAACCTAATTCTCTGTTGTTTTCTTTGTGTTCAAATGTTAATACAGATCCTGTAATTAGGGGCTGACCAAATTTGTTTCCAAAATCTGAAGCTCCATTAGAGGCTTTTATTAAAATGTCTAGTGGAGTTTGGTATAGCCACGGGCGTTCTTCCATAGCATTTTCCCAGTTTCTGTTTTCATTTAGACGGCTGTAAGCGGTCATATAAACCGCTGTTCCTGCCAATGGCAATGAGCCTTTTCCGCCTGCTAAACGATCTCTAATTTCACCTCCACTTCCGGTAGCAGCACCATTAAAAGGTTCTACCGTAGTAGGGAAGTTGTGGGTTTCGGCTTTTAAGGTGATTACCGAGTTGTAGTTCTTGGTATAATAGTATTCAGGTACATCGGCACGTTTGGGTGCAAATTGTTCTACTACGGGACCTTTTAAGAAAGCTACGTTGTCTTTGTAGGCAGAAACAATTTCGTTAGGATTTTCTTTTGCTGTTTTTTTGATAAGCTGAAAAAGCGTTTGCTCCATTTCGTCTCCATCAATTACAAATGTGCCGTTGAAAATTTTGTGTCGGCAATGTTCTGAATTTACTTGAGAGAAACCAAATACTTCTGCATCGGTGAGTTTTCTACCTAAACGTTTTGCTAAATCTTCTAAATACTTTATTTCTTCTGCATTTAGCGCTAAACCTTCTTGTTGGTTATAGGCATCAATGTCATTAATTTCTTCAATAGCCTTAGGTTGTATATTTACATCAAAGCTTTGTTGGGTTAACTCGTTGTACTTTTCAGAAATCATCGGGTCGAATTTTTCTGTATAAGAATTGGCATTGAAAAATTCTTCTATTCTAACAATGCCTTCTATCCCCATGTTTTGAGTAATTTCGACAGCATTGGTGCTCCAAGGGGTTATCATACTAGCACGAGGACCAATAAAAAGTGCTTTTATAGTGCTTTCGGGTAGGTGAGGTGCGTTCCCAAAAAGCCATTCAAGTTTTTTTAAATCGTTATTTTCTAGATTTTTATTTACTTGAACACTGTAAATTTTTTCCTGCGGATTTCCAAAAAAAAGAATCATGTGTGGTGTTGTGTTTTGAGTTGATATCTACTGGCTGCAAATTTAGCTTTTTTGTACTTAATTTTATCAAAAAGTTAAGCTTTATGTTCTTCCTAGTTTGTATAAAAAAATAAAGCTGCCTTTTCAGACAGCTTTATTTTTTTATTCTCGGTTTTGATTATCGAGATATTTGTACTTTTTTAATATAGGTGTTTCCGTTTTGTTCTAAGTGTAAGAAATATAATCCGTTTGTTAGGTTAGCGGTATTAATCCTGTTTTGTAACACTTGTTTTTTCTGTTTTACAAGACGGCCATTTATATCGTACATTTTATAAGAGAATTTTTCTGGCTGACTTAATTCTAGGTATAAATTTTCGTTTTTAACAGGATTAGGATAAATACTAAGGCTATTTGTTGTTGTATTTGGGGTATTCATTACCGTGTAGCAAGTCCATGATAAATCGTCAATAGCAACACGATCGCTACCATTGCCTTGGCGAATACTTATTTCTACATTTCCTTCTACGTTGATATTGTTAAGCGTAGTGGTTTCTTCTTCATTGGTGTAAGGTACATTTCCTACTAGCTGATTATTTACATAGACATCTAATGTTCCGTTACCTCCAGAAAATATTCTTTTCGTGCTAAGGGTTAAGCTCCCGATACCATCTGGTACAGATGCCGATGTTAAACTTCCTTGCGATCCAAATTTTATGGTAATGGCTTTACTACCGTTTATATCTTGGTCTGAACGTGCTTCTGTAGCTGTCCAGCTAAAACCATTATCGCCAACCCAAGTAATATCGGTGTACGAACTTGTGTTAACATCTATCCCTTCAAAACTTTCAGCAACACATTCGCTTCCTGAAGCATTTCCTGCAAGAGTTGTTCCCGAAACAGTATTGCTTGCACCTGAAATGTTTCCTGTTGCATCTATTGCATAAACCGTAAATTGGTATGTGGTGCTAGGGGTTAAGTTTTGTACGGTTGCAGTATTGGTACTACTTGTAGTGTAAAGTGAATTGTTTACATGTATATTATAATGTACAGCACTAGAATTATCGGTAGACGCTGTCCAGTTTAGGTTTATACTTGTAGAAGTTTCTCCAGATGCTACTAGGTTTGTAGGGGTTGTTGGAGCTTCGGTGTCGTTAGGGTCCCCACCGCCAGTCCATCTGTTTTCAGCAGGAGTTCCTCCCCAAATTATGGTGGCTAGGTAAGGATTATCTATAAACGGATTACGGTTTCCTTGTGCGTAGGTGTTAGATGTGTTTCCGTGGTAGTTATTTCTTGCAATTTCTATGGCAGAAACAGGGTCTTCCGCATTCCATTTTAAAAATAAATCAATCATATCATCAGGTGTATTGGCATTACTGCCCACACCAACATTACTTGGTAAACAACGCGTACCGTAACGTATGTACGTATACATCATCATACGGGCACAATCGCCTTTCCACTCGTCTCCTGGATACCAAGAGTTATTGATTCTTCTTGAATTTCCACTAGCATCTGCAAAAGGATAGTTTCCGCGATTGCTATTACGTCTTACATCTGCGGGTCTTAAATGATGAGCATCTGCACCAGGTCCTGAAGTTCCTAGGCTTGGAGTTCCTTTAGACTTTGGATATGTATGTTCACGATTCCAATCTGTAGTGCCGCCCCCGTTGCGTGATTTTGAGCGGGTACGGTGTTCTCTAATATCGCTACTGTTATCGTTAAAGCCGTAAATTAAAATAACATTGTTGGTGTTGTTAGGGTCTTCATCTGTGATTTTTAAAGCATCCCAAACCTCATCATAGCTTAAAATATTGGAGTGCTTCTGTAGAGTTACCGAAATAAGCTCAGCTTTTAGGGCAGTACCTGTTTTTGTAAAATCTACCGAGCTATAATAATTTTGTAAATTTGCTGGCGGTGTAACTTGAGAAAATCCTATTAGACTTATAAATAGGAATAGATTTAATAAAAAAGTTTTCATAGTATTCATGAATTTAAAAAGGGCTGCAAATTTACAACATTATTATTGGCTAATGTTAACCTAAGTTTAAATAAATTTATTCAACCCTTTTTAATAATGCCATATAAAAGCCATCAAAACCTGTTTCTGAGGCTAGAATAGATTGATCTTTTATAAATTTAAATTTTTTTCCTTGTTCTGTTGTTAAAAATTTTTCGATTTGTAAAAAGTTTTCTGAAGGTAAAACCGAACAAGTAGCATATACTAACAAGCCGTCTTTTCTTAATATTTTAGAGTATAGCTCTAAAATTTCTGCTTGTGTTTTTTTTATGTTTTCAACAAATTCTTCGGTAAGTTTCCATTTAGAATCGGGGTTTCTTTTTAAAACGCCAAGACCACTACAAGGGGCATCAATAAGTACTCTATCTGCCGAGTTGTGTAGTTTTTTTATAACTTTGGTAGAGTCTATGTGGCGGGTTTCAACATTATGGGCACCAGCTCGTTTAGCTCTACGCTTAAGTTCTCTTAATTTACCAGCATAAATGTCTAACGCGATTATTTGTCCTTTGTTTTCAGAAAGAGCTGCCAGGTGTAAAGTTTTTCCGCCTGCACCTGCGCAAGTATCTACAATACGCATTCCTGGTTCTATTTCTAAAAACGGAGCTACTAATTGAGACGAAGCATCTTGTACCTCAAAATAGCCTTTTTTAAAAGCTTGGGTTTGAAATACATTGGCTCTTTTTTCTAGGATTAAAGCAGATGGGTATTTTTTTGATGTTTTTGTATAAATAGCTTCTTGTTCTAAAGCTTTTTTAAGCTGAGGAACAGTAATTTTTAAAGTATTAACCCTTAAAATTACGTCAGCTTGTTGGTTTTGGGCTTCAATTTCTTTTTCCCATTTTTTCTCTCCTAACTCTTTTACTCCTAACTCGTCTAGCCAATTTGGGATAGATTCTCGGTAAACACGTTCTTTACTTAACGTATCAAATTTTCCTTTAATGCGTCGTGTAGGTGTATTTTCGAATTGAGGCCATTCTGGAAGTTTTATACCTTTTAATGTAGCCCAAACCGCAAAGACTTTAAATAACTCTTCTCTAGAAAAAGGAGCTTTAACTTCGGCAATACTAGTGTAAAGTCTTTTCCAGCGTACAATTTCATAAGTGGTTTCGGCTATAAAATTACGATCGCGTGCGCCCCAACGCTTATCGCGTTTTAGGGTTAACGAAATTTCTTTATCGGCATAACGCTCTTCATTAAAAATAAGATGTAGGGTGTCTACAACGGCAAAAACTAAATTTCTATGTAAAATCATATAAATAAATCCTAAACTAGCAAAGCTACATATTTTAATTACAGAAATGGTCTTATATTTGAGCTAAATTCTAAATTGCTTATGAAAAAAATTACTTTTGTTATTTTTTTATCGGTTATTATTATTGGCTGTGTAAATATTACTTCTAAAGAAATTAAATCGCCAGCCTATAAGGCCGTAAAGGTAGAAACTGTTTTTGAAAGCCCTATAAGCATTAGAGCGCTAGATGTTACGCCAGACTATTTGTTGTTTAGCGGAAGCCAAGGGAGGTTTGGGTATATTCACACCACCGACCATTCTTTAGCTTATATAGGAACGGTTTCTGAAGATGGTAGCCTTCCAGATTTTAGAGCTTTAGCCAAAAACAATCAGGCAGATTTTATATTATCTGCAGGAAATCCAAGTTTTTTATATAAAGTAAATTATTTAGGGAAACGCAAAATGGTATACAAGGAAACAGGAGACAACGTATTTTATAACGCCATGGCTTTTTGGAATACAAACGAAGGAATAGCTGTGGGAGACCCTACTAATGGCTGTATGTCTGTAATTATTACGAAAGATGGGGGAGACTCTTGGGTAAAAGTACCTTGCCATAAATTGCCCGATGCCTTACCAGGAGAAGTAGGTTTTGCAGCCAGTAATACCAATATCGTAATACAAGGAAATAAAGCTTGGTTTATTTCTGGAGGAAAAACAAAATCTAGAGTTTATTATACAGAAGATAAAGGAGATAGTTGGGAAGCTTATAACACACCAATTCTAAGAGGAAATGAGTCTAGTGGCGCTTACTCTATAGATTTTTATGATGAAAATCGTGGCTTTATTGTAGGGGGCGATTTTAGTAAACCTGAAGAAAATAGAGCAAATAAAGCCATTACAATAGATGGTGGTAAAACATGGAATTTGATTGCGAGTGGTACAAACCCTGGTTATAAAAGTTGTGTAAAATATGTGCCCAATAGTGAAGGGAGAGAGTTAGTTGCTGTGGGAAAAACAGGAATTTCTTATAGTAGTAATTATGGGAACAGTTGGAAAAAGTTAAGCGAAGAAGGTTTTTATACATTTACATTTGTAAATGAATATACTGGATATGCCGCGGGAAATGGAAAAATAGCTAAAATTACTTTTTTAGAAGAAGAAAAAGCAGTGGAGTAGTCTAGTGATAAGGTTTAGCGTTTACTTTTTATTTTTGTATTCTTCAAATAGCATGATATGAAAATCTCTTTGTGCTTTTTTTAGTTGCAGTATTTTTTTTGCTGACAATATATCTTTTAATTCTGTTATAAATTGTTTTTTTAAGTGCGCTTTTTCATCTTTATAAGCTACATAAGCAGTTAAAATTTCATCGGTTTCTGTAGGGCTAAGCTCGGATAGGGTTTCTAACCCGTTTTTTACATAACACCATTGGTTTTCATACAAACTATCATGTAATTTCTCGTATTTATTATGCAAGGGCCAAAATTTTTCAGCCTCTGATGGGGAAAGTGATAAAGCCTCTGTATAAAAAGCGGTACGTAAACTTTTAATTTGATCGTCGCTTACTTGTGCTTGCGTATTTATGCAAGTAAAAAATATTAAGAGAAAAAATAAAGTTTTCATAGCGTTGTAAGGTTAGTTCTCTAAAAGCATAGAAATTTCAGTGTTTTCCGAAAGGTATTGCTCTATGCTTTCTGGATTTATTTGGTTTAATTTTTCTGATATTCTCTCAGGAATATCGGTAGTATAATCTATAGGTAGGTATTCCAAATCAATACCGTTTTGTTCAAAATAAAGGTCTATTTCTGTTTTCGATAACTCCTCTTGATAAGCGTAATTTTGTTGTGTTTGTTTTATAATCCAAAGACTAAAAACCAGTAAAGCCGCAATACCTACCATTTGGTAGGCTATGTTTTTTACAATAGTGTATTGCTTAGGTTGTTTTTGTTTAGGAATTTTAATGGTAAATTCTTCAAAATAATTATCGGGAGTTTTAAAACCTGCTGCTTCTTGTGTTTTATTGTTTCGCTTAGCAACACTAGAAGATTCTACCTTAAATTCTTTAAAGTAATTTTCAGGAACTTTATATCCGAAGCTCTTAGGCGAATATGTTGTTTGTTTCTTAGGCATCTTATACTTTAGACTATATTTTTTTATAAAGGTTTAATGGGTGATGGCTAAATATTTTTCGATTTTTTTTGTTGCATGGTGATAATTGGCTTTTACTGTACCTTCGTTAATTTCTAGAATTTCAGCAATGTTTTTATACGTAAGGTTTTCAAAGTATTTCATTTGGAATACTTGTTGTTGGCGTTCAGGTAAACTTGCCAGAGCTTTATGTAATTGTAGCAAGGCTTCATTGCCATCAAAATACGGGTCTGTAGCCAATTTATTGACTAAAGATACTTGTAAATGCTCATAACTTAGGTGTAAAGTTTTCGCTTTTTTTGTTAAAAAAGTCAAGCTCTCGTTGGTTGCAATGCGGTACATCCAACTGTATAACTTACTTTGTTTTTTAAATGACGAAATGTTCTTATAAACCTTTATAAAAGTATTTTGAAGAAGATCGTTTGCATCTTCATGGTTTTTAACAAGATGCCGAATATGCCAATACAAGCGTTCTTTATATAAATCTACCAAAAGGGCAAAAGCTTTTTCTTTGTGCTTAGCTTCTTGGAGTTGTTGTATAAGCGCTTCTTCGGTCATGTTGATAGAACTATTCGATAGTTTGCATTTCTACAAGATTTTTGTACGTTCCGTTTCTAGCAATTAATTCCTGGTGTTTTCCTTGCTCGATAATTCTACCATTTTTCATTACGATAATTGTATCGGCATTTTGTATGGTAGATAAACGGTGAGCAATTACAATAGAAGTACGATTTTTCATCATGTTTTCTAAAGCATCTTGAACATATTTTTCACTCTCTGTATCAAGGGCCGATGTGGCTTCGTCTAAAATCATGATAGGAGGGTTTTTAAGTACCGCTCTTGCAATGGATAACCGCTGTTTTTGTCCGCCAGAAAGTTTGCCTCCAGCATCGCCAATATTGGTGTGAATGCCTTTAGGTAAATCTTTTACAAACTCCCAAGCGTTGGCCACTTTTAGGGCGTTAATAAGTTCTTCATCGCTAGCATTAGGTTCTCCAAGGAGCAAGTTGTTTTTGATGGTATCGTTAAACAAAATGGAGTCTTGTGTTACTAATCCCATTAAGTTACGTAACGAGTGTTTGGTAATGTTTTTTATATTTTCGCCATCAATATAGATTTCGCCTTCTGTTACGTCGTAAAATCGGGTAACTAGGTTGGCGATAGTACTTTTCCCGCTTCCAGATTGTCCTACTAATGCAACGGTTTTTCCTTTAGGAATATTTATTGTGAAATTTTTTAAAACATATTCATCCTCATATTTAAAAGAGATGTTTTTAATGCTTATTTCTTTTTCGAAATTTGATTTAACAATAGCATCGGGCTTGTCTTTTAATGGAGAATCTGTGTGTAGAATTTCTAGTACACGATCTGCCGCTGCATTTCCTGCTTTTACTTTGTAACTAGCTTTACTAATGGCTTTTGCTGGGGTTAAAATCTGATAGGCTAATGCCATATAAGAAATAAAAGCACCGCCTGTTAATGTTTTATCGATAAGTACCATACTACCACCATACCAAAGTAAAATAGCAATGGTAACAATACCCAGAAATTCGCTTGTAGGAGAGGCTAAATTTTGACGATTTAATAAGGTGTTAGAAAAATTAAAAAATCGCTTGGTAGAAGATTCAAATTTATCACTAAAGCTTTTTTCGGCGTTAAATCCTTTTATTACTTTTAAACCACCTAGTGTTTCTTCTAAAGTGGAAAGAAATACGCCTTGCTCGTTTTGTACTTTTGCTGAATTCTTTTTTAGACTTTTTCCTATAATTGAAATAATTAAGCCAGATACCGGAATAAAAAGAAATACAAAAATGGTAAGTTTTACCGATAGGCTAAACATTACTATAATAGCAAACAAAATGGTTAGCGGCTCTTTAACAATAAGTTCTAGAATGGCTAACATAGAGTTTTTAACCTCGTTAACATCGCCAGAAATACGTGCAATAATGTCTCCTTTCTTTTTTTCTGAATAATAGGATATAGGGAGTTCTAATACTTTATTGTAAATGGCATCGCGTAAATCTCGTAATACACCGTTGCGTAAAAAAGTAATATAGTAAAGTGCTAAATAGTTAAATATGTTTTTAAGTAAGAACATGCTTATAATTAGACCAATAAGGTATAATAGGGTGGTTTGTTCTCCATATTGCTGGGAGGTGTTGGTAATAAAATAGTTTAGCGAATTTTCTATGTAACTTTTAAGCCCAGAAACGCCCTCGTATATTGGTTTTTGGTACACTTTCTCTGCTTTGCCAAATAAAACATTTATCATGGGCATTAACGAGACCATGGCTAAGGTGCCAAATAAAGCATAGAGAATGTTGAAAAATATATTTAAATATCCATAGCGTTTATAAGGGGTAATAAATCGCCATAATTTTTTGATGTATTCCATTTAGTAAGCGTTAAAAAAAGCACTTATGGCTTGTATTTTTTTAGTTAACTCATTTTGTTTTATAGCAAGCTGTTCTGTAGTGTTTACGGTGGTGTTTACACTGATGTAAAACTTTATTTTTGGTTCAGTTCCACTTGGTCTAGCAGCTATTTTTGTTCCGTCTTCTAGATAAAATATTAACACATTAGAGGAAGGAATACTTAATGCAGAGTTGGTGTTATTAGTAAGATCTTTGCGTTGAGAGGTTTGATAATCTTCTATTAGCGTGGTTTTTATTCCGTTAAAATCTAAAGGAGGATTTTCTCTTAGCTTATGCATGATGTTTTTAATTTCTTGAGCTCCCGAAATTCCTTTTTTTACTAAAGATATTAAGTGCTCTTGGTATAAGCCATGTTTTAGGTACAGTTGGTTTAGTTTATCGAGTAATGTTTTTCCTTCGGCTTTAGCTTGTGCGGCAATTTCGCAGGCTAGTAAACTGGCTGTGATGGCATCTTTATCTCGAACAAAATCGCCTACCATAAACCCGAAACTCTCTTCGCCACCACCAATAAAGTGTTGGTTAGGGAAGTCTTTAATCATTTTTGCAATCCATTTAAAACCGGTTAAACCTAATTTACATTCTATTCCGTAATATTCGGCAAGTTTTGGCATCATAGGTGTAGATACAATGGTGCTTGCAATAAATTCATTGCCCTTAAATCCTTGTTTTTCTTGGTAGTTTTTTAAGAGGAAATCTGTCATGAGAATCATGGTTTGGTTTCCGTTAAGCAGTACTATTTCACCTTCTTTATTTCTTACGGCAATTCCTAGACGATCGCTATCGGGGTCGGTACCAATTACGATGTCTGCATTTTTTTTATTTGCTAAGTCAATCGCCATTTCTAATGCTGCTGGTTCTTCAGGGTTTGGCGATTTTACGGTAGGAAAATTTCCGTTGGGTGTAGCTTGTTCTTCAACAATATGCAGTTGAGTATAACCTGCTTTTTCTAAAACTTTGGGTAATAAAGTAATCGATGTTCCGTGTAATGCGGTAAAAACAATAGATAAGTTTTCTTTTGTGGCTTTGTTGGTATTGAAACTGGCATTTTTTACAGATTCGGTTACAAAGGCACTATCTGTTTCTATGCCTATTTTTTGAATGTAGCTAGGTTTTGCTTCAAATTTAATTTGTGCATAGGTTAAGCTATTTATTTTTTCTATAATTTCACCATCTTGCGGTGGGACTAATTGTCCGCCATCTTTCCAATAAACTTTATAGCCATTATATTCTGGCGGGTTATGGCTTGCGGTTAATACAATTCCGCACTGGCAATTGTACTTTTTAACAGCAAAGGATAGTTCTGGCGTAGGACGTAGGTCTTCAAAAATATAGACGTTAATATTATTAGCAGAAAATACGTTGGCTACGGTATAGGCTAGTTCTTTACTATTATTTCTACAATCGTAAGCAATAGCTATTTTTAATTCTTCGTCAGGAAATTTTTCTTTTAAATAAAGAGCAATTCCTTGTGTGTTTTTTCCTAGCGTATATTTGTTAATTCGGTTGGTGCCTACGCCCATTATTCCTCGCATACCTCCTGTACCAAAAGCAAGATTTTTATAAAAGCTATCCTCTAGTTCTTTAGGGTTAGAGGTAATTAATTGTTTTACTTGTTCTTGCGTATGTGTATCGAATATATCGGTAAGCCATAACTTGGCTTTTTCTAAAATTTCAGTCATAATGTTAATATTAGTTATCTAAATGATAAAAATAATAGTACAAATTTAAGCGGAAAGGCTTATAAGTTAATTAAGGTTTAGCGTTTTATTAATATAATATCGCTTTTCGTTTTGTTGGTTTCGTAAGATAAGCTCTCCCAGAAAACCAGTAAGAAAAAACATGGTTCCCATCACCATAATAGTTAAGGCAATGTAAAACCAAGGGTTTTGCGTTACTAAAATATCAGGGATGTTTTTCCATAATTTATAGAGTTTACTGCTTCCTACTCCTAAAGCGATAAAGAAACCGAGTACAAACATAAGTACACCCCACGCGCCAAATAGGTGCATTGGACGTTTCCCAAAGCGAGATAGAAACCAAATGGTAATTAAGTCTAGAAACCCATTTATAAAGCGTTCTGCACCAAACTTTGTTGTACCGTATTTTCGGGCTTGATGTTGTACTACTTTTTCTCCAATTTTTCTAAAGCCTGCATTTTTTGCTAAAACGGGAATGTAACGATGCATTTCTCCGTAGACTTCAATGTTTTTTACCACTTCTTTTTTATAAGCTTTGAGTCCGCAATTAAAATCGTGTAAATGCAAACCCGAAGTTTTTCTAGCAGCAGCATTAAAAACTTTAGAGGGGATGTTTTTGGTAAGTACATCGTCATACCTTTTTTTCTTCCAACCAGAAACTAAATCGTATCCTTCCGCTGTAATTAAGGAATATAAGGCAGGGATTTCTTCAGGATTGTCTTGTAAATCGGCATCCATGGTAATAACTACGTCGCCTTTAGTTTTTTTAAAACCTGCGTGTAAGGCTTGGCTTTTGCCGTAATTTTGTATAAAACGAATGGCTTTTATGCGGGAATCGGTTTCTGAAAGCTCTTCTATAATTTCCCAAGAATCGTCTGTGCTGCCATCATCGATAAAAATAATTTCATAGGTAAAATTATTGACCTCCATTACCTTGGTAATCCAAGAATAAAGTTCTGGTATAGATTTTTCTTCGTTTAATAAAGGTATAACAACAGAAAGCTGCATTGGCAATGGTTTAAAACTAATTGTTGGGCTTTTCTTTTTTTAAGGCTAATCCTACAACTAACGATATTATAAATCCAAAAAATAAATTTTGTAACAAAGTTATGGTGCCCATAAAAAACGGCGAAGTTAGTAATTTTGTAAATTCTAAGGCATTTTCTTTATCTACTTCTGATAAATTTTGCTTTTCCATTTGTGCCAAACTGTCTTCAAGAATTGCGGTTTGATATCCTGCATCTACAAAACTATAATGAAAAAAAGCATAAATAGCCGATAATAACCCGCCTATTACCGCTACAGCAAGACCTACTTTTAAGGTTTCTTGCATAGATAAATAACCTTTGTTTTTTTGTTTGAAAAGCTGGATAGCATAGCCGAAAATTAAAACATAACTAAGTATATTTACCAAACTAATAGACCAATGTTGTTGTTTTATCTCAAAAGAGTAAATAAACACAAGCAACGCCATACTGTAAATAGCTAAAATACCACCAAAAGAATAAGCAATACTTTTTAGTGGAGTGGGTTTTTGGGGTTCCATAATAACAATCTTTATAAACGAACACAATATCGCTAAAAAATACGTTTTAGCAGTATAAAAAGTAAAAATATTTAATAATAGTTTGCTCGTTAAATAAAAAAGAGTAAATTTGCAGCCTGTAAAAGTTAACGCAGAATTAAAGACTTAAGAAGATGAAACAAGGAATTCACCCTGAAAACTATAGACTTGTAGCTTTTAAAGATATGTCTAACGAAGATGTTTTTTTAACAAAATCTACAATTAATACAAAAGAAACTATCGAAATCGATGGGACAGAGTATCCATTGGTGAAATTAGAAATTTCTAGAACTTCGCATCCTTTTTATACAGGGAAAAAGAAGCTTATCGATTCTGCTGGACGTATCGACAAGTTTAAAAACAAATACGCTAAATTTAAAAAATAATTTAGTTGCTTACTATATAAGCTAAAGCCTCTACATTTCGTAGAGGCTTTTCCTGTTGTAAAAAAGTAAAGCTTTTTTGGAGGTGTTGCGAAAATAATTTATTTTAGGAGCTCTTTTAAACCTAAAATTTAAATCTGATGAAAAAAATATTTTTATTTCTATTTTTAACCACCTCTGTTACTTACGCACAATTAGAAACACCAGCATCTAGCCCTAAAAGTGCTATTAAACAAATAATAGGACTTACGGAAGTGAATATAGAGTATTCTCGTCCATCTACACAAGGAAGAGAAGTTTGGGACGGATTGGTTCCCTACGGAAAACATTGGCGTACTGGAGCAAATGAAAATACTGTAATTACCTTTAAAGATGATGTGCTTATTGGCGGAGAAAAATTAGCCGCAGGAGAATATGCAATTTATACAATTCCAAACAAAGCTAATTGGGAGGTTATTTTTTATAAAAAAGCAAACAATTGGGGGCTTCCGCAGCCTTGGGATGAAAATTTGGTAGCTTTAAGTACAGGAGTACGTGCAGAGAAATTACCTTTTCCTACAGAAACATTTACCATTACAATTAATAACCTAACACATAATACCGCTGACATTGCGTTTATGTGGAGTGATGTTATGGCGGTTTTACCTATAGAAGTACCTACCGAAGAAAAAACAATGCACAACATAAAGGAGGTAATGAGCAAAAATCCTACTGCAGGAGATTATTATAAAGCAGCAAGCTATTTCTTAGAAGAAGGAAAAGATATGGAACAGGCTTATGATTGGCTGCTTAAAGCAACCAAAAATGAAAAAAAGACACCTTTTTACTTTTTACGAAAAAGAGCACTTGTAGAAGCAGAGCTAGGATTAAAGGAAAAAGCTATAAAAACGGCAAAACTATCTTTAGAGAAAGCTAAAAAAGCAGGTAGCGACGATTATGTGCGTTTAAATGAAGCTTCCTTAAAAGAATGGGGAGCATTATAAAGTAATATAAGTACTTTAAATAAAAAAAGGTTTTCTTACAGATGTTAAGAAAACCTTTTTTATACTTCAGTAAGTATAAATAAAACATAATAATCGAATTATTTTTGTTTACCAATTTCTGTAACTTGTAATAAAACAGCTAATGCCATTACAAGTAGGCAACCTACCAAATTAAGCCATAAATAAGGCATCCAGTCATGCCACCAAATAAAAATAACAAGTATTTGTGTAATAATAGCCGCGATAAACGTGGCTTTGCTTTTTACATATTTTATAAAAAACGCAAGCAGGAAAATACCCAACACGTTTCCGTAAAAAATAGATCCAATAATGTTTACTAATTGGATAAGGTTATCAAATAAATTAGCTGTACATGCAATGCTAATGGCTAAAACTCCCCAAAGAAGTGTAAAAAGTTTAGAAGCCTTTACATAATGCTTTTCCGATTTATTAGGTGCGTTACGTTTATATAAATCTATAACCGTAGTTGATGCCAGTGCATTTAATTCTGAAGCGGTAGAGGACATGGCTGCCGATAAAATAACTGCAAGGAGCAATCCTATTAAGCCTTTAGGCAAGTTGTTTAAAATAAAATGTATAAAAACATAATCTTTATCGTTGGTTTCTATATCAGGGTTAACCGTTGTAATTAAACGATTAGCTTCTGCTCTTAAGTTATTTTCTTTATGGGTTAATTGCTCAATTTTTTCTTTAAGTATTTTTTTATCGGCTGTTGTTTTTGCTTGGGTATAGGCTATGTTTATGCTGGATTTTTCTTTATTGTTTTGATTTAACGAATGTTGCAGGCTTTTATATTCTTCCGCGTAAGCAGAATTTTCAACCGCATTTAGTGCTGCAGGGTTAAAATTGATAGGAGAGGAGTTGAACTGATAAAAAACAAAAACCATTACACCAACCAGGAGAATAAAAAATTGCATTGGCACCTTTAAGAGTCCGTTAAAAAGCAAGCCCAACTGACTCTCTTTAAGGGATTTTCCAGACAAATACCGTTGTACCTGACTTTGGTCGGTGCCAAAATAAGAGAGGGCCAAAAAAGTACCGCCAATAAGACCGCTCCAAACCGTATAACGGTTTTCAAAATCAAAAGAAAAATCAAGTATTTGCATTTTATCGTTAGCTCCAGCTATGCTAAGTGCGTTGCTGAAATTAATTTCTTCTGGCAAATAGCTAAGAATGATAAAAAATGCTGTAAACATTCCTATAAAAATTATTGCCATTTGTTGTTTCTGGGTAATGCTTACCGCTTTTGTTCCGCCAGAAACAGTATAAATAATTACCAAAACGCCAATAATTAAATTTAAGGTTACCAAATCCCAACCTAAGACTGCCGAAAGAACAATAGCGGGAGCAAAAATGGTAATACCCGCCGCTAGTCCTCGTTGAATTAAAAAGAGAATAGCGGTAAGTGTACGTGTTTTTAAATCGAAACGAGTTTCTAAATACTCGTAAGCGGTATATACATTGAGTTTATGGTAAATAGGCAAAAAAACTAAGCAAATTATTACCATGGCAATAGGGAGCCCTAAGTAAAACTGCACAAACCCCATTCCGCTATGAAAAGCTTGCCCAGGTGTAGATAAAAAGGTAATGGCGCTGGCTTGTGTAGCCATAACAGACAACCCAATTGTCCACCATTTTGCAGAGCTTCCTCCTTTAAGGTAATCGTTTACATTTTGTTGGTTTCGGGTTTTTAAATATCCGTAAATAACAATAAAACTAAGCGTAGCAATAAGGATAATAAAATCTAACGTATGCATATTATTTTATTGATAATAGTTAGTAATAAGGTAGAATGCCAAAAAATAAAAAGCATTTGCTAGAAGTACTAGGCTGTATATTTTTTTCCACTTATATTTAGTAGGTTTACTCATGTTTTGGTAATGATATAAGGTTAACAAACAAACGATAAGCCCCAGAAACTCCTGCGGGAAGCTCTCTAAAAAAACTAAGCCCGGTGTAGATGTAGTTTCCTTTTCCGTAAGGAGCAATAAGTAAGCTTCCTTTTTTTGCAGATTCTCCAGCATCACTCATGGATAAAATAGGTGTAAAAGCTTTTTTATCCCAGTGTTTAGGAAAATACAATCCGCGTTCTTGTACCCAACCCGAAAAATCTTGCGGTGTTATTTTGTTAGGGGAATTAAGTACAGGATGTTTGGGAGCTAGAAACTTTACTTTTGCATTTTCATCGGTAACCCTATCTCTAGATAATTCTAAACGAAAAGGAGCGAGTTGCTCGGTTATTAAATCTTTATTAGTGTTGTATTGTACAATAAGATTTCCACCGTTTTTCACGTAGTCAAATAGTGTTTCTTGTGTGTATTTTAAAGCTTTTCGCGTATTGTAAGCCCTAATACCAAGTATAATGGCTTGGTATTGTTTTAGTTTTTTGGAGCTTAGATTTTCTGACGATAAGATATCAACATGATAACCTATCTGTGTTAAGCTTTCAGGAATAAGATCTCCTGCTCCCATAATATAGCCTATGTCTGTGCCTTTTTTTTCTAAAGGCAGGTTAATTACTTTAGCTTGGTTTGGAATGCTTATAATTTGGTTAGGAATGTGTTTGTAGGGAAGTTTATAGAGTTTTTTAGTATACTTACTTTCTTTGGTAATAAATTCGGCTATAAGAGGTGCTTCTGTGCTGTTATCTGTTGGTTTTATGCTAAAGCTAAATGTTTTTTCTTCTCCATTTTTAGTTAATTCTACAGGAAGTTCTGGTGGACTTACTATCCAAGATGCAGGTAGGCTAAGTTTTAGTTTGCCTTTAATGCTATCGGTATAGGTTTTTACTTTTACAGTTAGTGTTTTTGGGGTTTTATTCTCGAATAATAAAAAGTTGCTTAAAATTTCTACCGAAGCTTTAGGGACAATTGCTAGCGGTTGGTAAATTTCTCCTTCTACGGGAGAAGTGTATTTGTATTCTATCGCTTTGTTGAGTTGTATTGTTTCATCTAAAATACCAATGCTAAATGTACTTGTTAATGGAGTAGGGGTACGTGGCTTTCCAATTAATTTTTTATTGCTTACACGATACATACCTGTTGTATTTTCTTCTGTTAGCCAATATGGAGAGGTGTAATTTATGCTTGCAGGTACTTTAAAACGCTCGGTATAAACTTTGGGTTGGTTGTGAGCTAGTTTTTGGTGAGCAGTGTTTTTTACAATTTTATTTTGGTTTATTGTAATGTTTTTTAGGGTTACAGGAATGTTATTTCGGCTTATAATTTTATGTTGGATACTAATTTCTTGATTTGGATTGGCGTAAGGAATAGTGGTGGTGCTTTCGGCAAATACTCCAGCACAAGCCAATATTATTACATCGATTTCTTTTTGTTTTATAGTTCTCCAATGGGCGTTTTCTACCTTAGCAATAAGCTTTCGGATTTTAATGAGCTCGGGAATACTTTTTTCGGGTTGGGTGAAGTTGAACTTTTCGATGACTTGGGTGATAAGCTCACCTATTTTTTTACCTCCTTTTACTCGTGTCCAACTGGTGTTAATTCCTTCAAAAATATCGTTATTCTTAGGTTTTTCTCCTTTTATAATTTCTAAATATTCTAAACTTTCTCCTCGATTTGGACTATTTCCGAAGCCTTGCGATTTGTGTTGACTTCTGCTTAACGAAGCTATTTCTGTGTTTGATTTTCCTAAAATAGCAGAATAAATACCAGCATCTACCGCAAGCATATCCGATTTATTTGCGGCGTCAAATTTTTCTTGACTCCCGTAAAACCACCATGAGGTATTAAAAAACAAACGTTGGGATTGCCATGTATCATATTCTTCAACTTGTTCAGGAAATATGTTTTTATCAGCCGCTGCCGAGAATCCTTTTACACTTAATTGGGCAGAAGCAGTATGATGCCCATGAGTAATGCCTTCTTTGCGATGGTCAAACCGATTAATAATCACGTCGGGTTTAAACTGTCTGATTGTTTTTACAACATCTTCAAAAACTTTATTTTCCTCCCAGATATTAAAAGTTTCCTTTGGGTGTTTTGAGTAACCAAAATCATTAGCTCTGCTAAAGTATTGCTGGCCGCCATCAATGGTTCTTGCTGCCATTAGCTCTTCGGTTCTAATTACCCCTAGAAGCTCTCTGAGCTCTGGGCCAATTAAATTTTGCCCACCGTCACCTCGGGTAAGCGAAAGGTATGCTGTTTGCGCATGTTTATAATTAGCATAATAGGAGATGAGTTTTGTGTTTTCGTCATCTGGGTGCGCAGCGATGTATAATACAGAGCCTAAAAAGTTTAATTTTTTTAACTTCTGATAGATTTCGGCACTTGTTAAGCTTGTGGTGTTTTGTGCTTGTAGAATGAAACAAAAACATAAGGAAAATAGGAGAAGAATACTATTTTTCTTCATATATCAATATAATTTAAGCAGTTGTGGTTTGCTCAAATATACTAAAATAATGTAGAGTCTAATTTTTTTAACAGTTTAGCATTAGTTTTGTTATAAATTGCTGACTCCATCATCCATAACGGCATCTTTTTCTACAAGCGAAACGGGTTTTTGTAGTATTAAGTTATTAGGGTAGGTAATTAGTTCACCTTCTGTGGTTCTTAGGTGTAATTGAAAAGCTTTTATATCTTCTATAATAGCTTCTATGGGGAAATCTTTATCATGAATTTTTATTTTATCGCCTATTTTATAAGGAAAAGAAAAAAACATAATTACTCCAGAAGTTACATTGCTAAGAATAGACCAAATTGCAAATAAGCCTATTCCTATAACAGTAAAAACCGAAGAGAAAATTAAAACAATTTGATTTACATTGGCTCCCCAAACCATAGCAATAATAAAAACAGCCACCATAATAAATAAAGCATTAATATAACGCATAACTAAATGTATTCTAGCTATGTTTATCGAGGCTTTATTTCCTGCTTTTGTAGTAAAACTTTTTAAAAGGCTTTGGAAGATAAACAAGAGTACTAAAGCTATAAATGTAATTAGTAACTCTTGTTGGTATGTTTTTAAAAAATTAAGCATGTTGTTAAAATGTTTTAAGTGCTTGATATAATAGGTGTATTGGCATGCCCATCACGGTATAAAAAGAACCTTCTATTTTATGGATTCCTATTTGCCCAATCCATTCTTGAATCCCGTAAGCACCTGCTTTATCAAAAGGTTGATAGTTAGAAATGTAATATGCTATTTCGGTTGCTGTTAAAGGGTTGAAATATACTTGAGTACAATCGCTTAATACGATGGTTTTCTGATTAGATTTTAAGCAAATAGCCGAAATAACCTCATGTTTATTGCCAGATAAAGCGGCTAACATCTGTTTAGCTTCATTATCAGACTTGGGTTTACCTAAAACATTTCCTTGCTGAACAACAATGGTGTCGCCCGTAATTACTATTTGATTGTTGTTGAGCGTATATGCATCTGCCTTAAGTTTTGCTAAGTATTCGGCAATAGCTTTCCCCGATAAATCATTAGGGAAAACTTCTTCTACCTCTTGTTGTTTTACTTTAAAAGTTAAACCTAAATCGGTAAGTATCTGTTTTCTTCTAGGGGAAGTAGAACCTAAAATAAACTCGTATTTTTTAGAAATTTCTGTTAACATAAACACTTAGGGATTACCATTTTCCTTGCACTTTAAGTACTTGCTCGATAAGGTCTCTTACGCAGCCTTCTCCGCCATTTTTATGAGAAATATAAGCCGATATGGCTTTTACCTCTGGGGCTGCATCTTGTGGGCATGTTGGCAAGGCTACCATTTTCATAGGGTGAATATCTGGCATATCGTCGCCCATATAAGCTGTATGTGCTTTATCGATATTATAAACGTCTAAAAATTCATCTAAACAAGCTACCTTGTCGCTTATTCCTAGATAAATATCGGTAACGCCTAAATTGCGAAGTCTTACCCTAACGCCTTCATTTTTTCCGCCAGAAATAATACAAACCGTATAGCCTTCGTTAAGGGCTTTTTTTAGTGCATAACCATCTTTAATATTCATGCTTCTTAATAATTCTCCTTCTGAGGTTATCAAGATGTTTCCGTTTGTAAAAACACCGTCCACATCAAAAATAAAGGTGTTAATGTCGTTTAATATTTCTTTATAATTTCTACTCATTTGTTGCTTGTATTGATTGGGTGAGCAAGGTATAAATTTCTTTATAGATAGGCTTATTTAATTGTGATAAATGCTGCCGAATTGTTTCTTCATCATGGCGTATTGCAGGGCCTGTTTGTACTTTTTTAGGCGCGTTAAGGCTTGCTTTCTTTGTGGTCTCTTCCATTAAGGCGTATAATACCTCGAAAGGGACGTTGTTTTCTGCGCATAGTTCGTTGCCTATGGCATATAAATGGTTAACAAAATTACATACAAAAACAGCCGAGAGGTGTAACGATTTTCGTTGTGAACTAGATATCGGAAATACTTTATCGCTAATGGCATGAGCCAATTCTTCAAGAATTTTATAATCCGCTTGCGTATCGGCTTCAAGGCACATAGGAATCGATGTAAAATCTACTTCGGTATGTTTAGAAAATGTTTGAAGCGGATAAAAAACACCATTTCTGTTAGCTATAGTCTGTAAAGGTAAGCTTCCTGAAGTGTGTACAATAAACTGGTTTGGGATGTTAATTTTTTCTATCAAATTGGTTATCGCATCATCTTTTACCGCAATGATAAAAACATCAGCAGGAGTAAGCGCATCTATGTTTGTAGTGGTATTGTACTCTTTTTTATAAGGAAGCAAGTTTGCTTCTCTACGGGTGTAAATCTGATTTATCTTTATATTCTCAGCATTTCGAAATACTTTTATTAAGTGGCTGGCTACGTTTCCTGTACCTAAGATGCTTAAATTTATCATGAATAAAATTTCTGTAAAAATAAGGATTAATTATTACTTATAAATTTAACAAAAAAGAGAAATCCAGCGTTTAAAACTTTAAATATTTAACTTTTTTTAGTTCTTAAATAGGCTATAATCTTCATTCTAAATCCTTAAATTTGCGACAATTTAAATTCTTCGGAAATGATTCAAAAAAAAATTGCTAATTTTCTTTTCTCTACTCGTTTAATGGCTGTTTTATATGTGGTTTTTGCTTTATCTATGGCAATTGCTACGTTTGTAGAGAACTCTTACACTACAGCAACAGCTAAAGCGTGGATTTATAACTCATGGTGGTTTGAGCTTATTTTAGTGCTTTTTGTTATTAATTTTATAGGAAATATTCAACGCTACCGTTTATGGAGAAGAGAAAAATGGTCTGTGCTTATATTTCACCTATCCTTCATACTTATTATTTTGGGCGCAGGGGTAACCAGATACATTAGCTACGAAGGCATTATGCCTATTCGAGAAGGCGAAGTAGCCAATACAATGATGTCTGAAAAAACTTATCTTACCACTTATATTGATGGAGAAATGAACGGGCAACCTACGCGTAGAGCGCAAGAGCATCCTTTAGGCTTAGCTCCGTTACTGGATAACCATAAAACCATAAAAACCGATTTTGATGGAAACCCAATTACTTTTGAAGTTATAGAATATATAAATGGAGCAAAAGAAGGATTGGTAGCAGATGAAAATGGTAAAAATTACCTAAAACTAGTAGAAGCTAGTGGTGGCGATAGGCACGAACATTTTTTAGAAGAAGGGAAAGTGAGCAGTATCCATAACGTACTCTTTGCTTTAAATGAACCTACCGATGGCGCTATAAATATATTGGTTGATGAAGAAGGAAACTACCAGCTAAAAACTCCTTTTGCAGGAGATTATATGCGTATGGCAGACCAACATAAAGGTAATGTAAGTAAAGATAGTATACAGCCTCTTATGTTACGCTCATTGTATAATATGGCAGGAATGCAATTTGTGTTTCCAGACCCTATTATAAAAGGAAAATACGCACTGGTAGAAGCTCCAGAAAATAAGAAAACAGGACCAGACGGAGTTCGTCTTCAGGTTAGGGCAGGAGGAGAGCAAGAAGAAGTACAACTTTTAGGAGCGAAAGGAATGATAGAAGACTTTAAACAAATAAACCTAGGCGGATACGAAATATATATACGCTATGGTAGTAAAGAATTTAAATTACCTTTTGCCTTAAAACTTAACGATTTTATTGCAGAGAAACACCCAGGAACAGAATATAACCCAACCCCAAGTTATGCTTCTTTTAAAAGTAAAGTAGAACTGATTGATGAAGGAAAATCTGTACCTAAAGAAATTTACATGAATCACGTTTTAGACCATAAAGGTTATCGTTTTTTTCAAGCATCTTTTCATCCAGATGAAAAAGGTACTATCCTTTCGGTAAATCACGACTGGTGGGGAACATGGATAACTTATACTGGTTATAGTTTATTATATTTAGGAATGATTTGGATGTTTTTTGGAAAAGGAACACGCTTTGGAACCTTACGAAAACAACTGAAAAAAATTACCGATAAAAAAACAAGCTTAGGGATAATACTCGCTTTAATTGGTTTAAGTGTAAACGCACAGGAAGAAGCCACTTCTGGAACAATAAATAACCAACAACACACCGAGGAACATTACTCGCACACTCCAATAGATAAAAAAGTTTTCCAGAAAACCTATGTCGATTCTGTAATTAAAGCAAATGCAATAACGCAAGCACATGCCGATAAATTTGGAGAATTAGTTATCCAAGATATTGGAGGACGTATGAAGCCTGCAAACACATATTCATCACAATTATTACGTAAATTAAGTAAAAGTGATAATTATGAAGGATTAGATGGTGACCAAGTACTTTTCTCGATGCTAGAAAACCCTATGCTTTGGTATAATGTACCTATTATTCATCTAGAAGCACAAAATGATAGTATTCACCATGTACTAGGAATAAAAGAAGGAGAAAAACATGTGGCATTAACTCATTTTTTTAACGAAAGAGGAGAGTATAAACTTGCCCCTTTTCTAGAAGAAGCTTACCGCGCAGAGGTACCCGATAAATTTCAGAAAGATTATAAACGAGCAGATCAATTAGTTAACTTGCTTTACAATACCTTAGAAGGTAAAATATTTAAAGTTTTCCCTGTTCCTCACAATGAGCATAATAAGTGGATATCTTATCCTGAAATTTCTGAATTTAAAGATGCTTTTACAGGACAGGATTCCTTGTATATCTATAAAGCATTGCCTTTGTATATGCAATCGGTACGTATTGCAAAATCAACAGGAAATTACCAACAAGCAGAAGATTTACTGCAAAGTATAAAAGGTTTTCAGAAAAAATATGGAGCTGATATTTTACCATCAGATCAAAAAATTCAGGCAGAAATCCTGTACAATAAATATGATATTTTTAAAAAACTATATCAGTATTATTTATTGTTTGGAGCCTTAATGTTAACTTTTGTAATTATAAGAATTTTCAAAAATAATAAAGCAATAAGGCTAGGTGTGAGCACTTTTAAGGGGCTTATCGGAATATCGTTTATATTACATACCTTAGGGCTTATTGCACGCTGGTATATTTCTGGACACGCACCCTGGAGTGATGCTTACGAGAGTATGATTTACGTAGCTTGGGCAACGGTATTGTTTGGAATTATTTTTGGGAGGAAAAGTAACTTAACATACGCCTCTACTGCTTTTGTAGCTGCTATTGTTTTGTTTTTTGCACATCAAAACTGGTTAGACCCAGCAATTGCAAATTTGGCTCCTGTACTGGATTCATATTGGTTAATAATACACGTGGCTATTATTGTGGCAAGTTATGGTCCTTTTATACTAAGTTTTATTTTAGGAATTTTAGCCCTTTTATTAATGATTTTTACAACTGCTAAAAACAAAAAGAAACTAGAAGTTAATATAAAAGAAATAACTGTGATTACAGAAATGGCAATAGCAGTAGGCTTGGTAATGCTTACCATTGGTAACTTTTTAGGTGGGCAATGGGCAAACGAGAGTTGGGGGCGTTATTGGAGTTGGGATCCAAAAGAAACCTGGGCATTAATTAGCATCATGGTATATGCTTTTGTTTTACACATGCGCTTAGTGCCAGGATTAAGAGGGTTATTTGCTTTTAACTGGGCAACGGTGTTTGCTTTATCATCTATTATGATGACGTATTTTGGAGTAAACTTTTACCTAACAGGACTGCATTCTTACGCAAGTGGAGATCAGATAATAAGTTATCAATTTATCGTAATAGCACTTGGTTTGTGGATTACGTTAGGAATTCTTGCCTATATGAAATTCAAAAAATACTATAAAAAATAATTTTAAAAAAAGAAGCCGTCTCAATAGTCAAAATTGGGACGGTTTTTTATAGCCACTGCTTATCTGCTATATGTTTTATAAGTTTATTGTTAGAAAATTTATTAATATCAATTGCAAACTTATTCTCGCCGTAGGGAGCATAGATTTTTGGATTAGTAGCACCGTTAAAAAGACCCACAGTAGGTGTATTTGTAGCGGAGGCAAGATGCATAATTCCGCAGTCGGCACTTAGATAAAGGTTGCAGTTTTCAATTACAGCAGTTATTTCTCTTAAATCTTTACTGTAAAAATGTGAATATTTAAAATTTACTTGCGAGGTGTTTTCTTTAGGAAGAATTTCTAGGATATTGGTATTAGGAAAGGTTTTTTCCAGTAGTGCTGTAAAATTATTCCACCAAACTTCCGGTAATTTTTTATCTCCTGTAGCATTAGTGAAAATAGCAATAACTGGGAGGTTGTTTTTAAAATAAGAAAGGATAATTTGTCTGCCTTTATTAATTTCTTTATCGGTTAGTTTTAAATCTATTTTAGGGTAAGCCTTAGAGATGTTTAATTGATTTTTGTGTAGAAAAAAACGAAGGTTATCAATAGGCTTATGAGCCATGTGTATAGACTGTATAGGATACTCTCCATTATTAAATATTTTAAACTTACTTCTAGATAATTTCAGGAAAATTTTTCCAGAATTAGATTTTGCTTCGCCTGCTATGGCAAGTGTATATTTGGTAGAAATAATTTTATAGGAAACACCGATATAATTCCCAAAATTTTTAAAAGGCTTTTTAGGTAGATTGTAGATGTAATTTACGTTAGGGTAATTAGCGTATAAAATATCAGAGATACCGCCATTTACTACTAAATCTACCTTTGCATGAGGGAACTCAAGATTTAATATTTGAATTAAAGGAGATAACAATAACTGATTGCCAAGCCTGTGATTAGGTCTAACTATCAATATACGTGTTACTTTATTTGGGCTGATGGAAGAAAGCTCTTTTAAGTTCTTGGAGTTTTTAAAAGATGCAGTAAGCGATTTAAATAATTTTCGCTTTAAAGGATTAAGCTTTTTAAAAAGTTGCATTAAGTGTAATTTGGTTAGCTTTTCTTACTAAAATGGTATTTTAGGCAGTAAAACTAGACAATAATTGTTTTAAAACCTTAAATAGTTATGTTTTATTATAGTTACCATTATTTAATCGATTATAGACTGAGAAAATATCTGCAAAACATTTTTATTGACGATCAAGCCTGTAGAAAGGAACGGATTATAAATACAAGAACAAAGTAACAAAATAACATAAGAAGAATAAAGCCCTATTTTTAGGGCTACAATCACAGTTTAACTATTCAAAAGTTGGGTTGTATTGGTTTGGCTGAATAGCATATAGTTGAATATAAACAAAAGTAGAGCATAGATTTACAAACGGTTTTTTACAAAGCCTAAAGTTTTTCACGATACTCTATAATTAACCATTAAAACTTATACTGCCTTCTTGTTTTTGCACCAAAAGTTATATATATGAAGTTAACACTTCAACACAAATCGTCACATCTGTTAGGGCGTTGGCTATAATTTAGAAATGATTTGTATTTGATGTAAGACAGCTCAGCACCCAAATAGGTACGGAGTTTGTCTCTCAACTATTTATATTCACGAAGTCCTATAGTAAAATAACAACGTACTGGTCTAGCATATAGTGGTTTAATAATGATACATTATTGTTTGAGCTATTCGACCAAACTAATGTAACTGAATTTATAATAATAAAATCTTGTTAAAATTTTATTTAATTATTTTTATGTTCTACCTGAATAGTTTCTGCCCTAAATTTATTTTTATCAAAGTCTAATGTACGTATAGGGAAAGGTATGTTTATATCATGCTCATTATAGGCTTTTCTAATGGCTTTTATTGCTTGGTGTTTAGCCATAAGCTCGTCTGATTTGTTTACTGCATTGACCCAAAACCTAACCACATAGTTAATAGCGCTGTCTCCAAATTCGGTATAGGCAAAGTCGATATATTCACCACGCCTTGTTTTAAAATTATTCCGGATGGTGGTAAGGGTTAATTCTTCCACAAAATCTAAATTAGATTCATAGCCTACACCACAATTAAGCATGATACGAGTTCTTTTTGTTCTAGAATAATTTTTAAATGTACCTTCTGCTATTTTAGAATTAGGGATAACAACAAAATTATTATCAGCTTCTTTAATAACAATATTACGTAGGTTTACTTCTAAAACTTCTCCAGAATAACCATTGGTTTCTATCCAATCACGTAGTTGCACTTCAGGTATAAAGCTCAATACAATGCCAGAAAAGGTGTTGTTTAAAGTTCCTTGTAAAGCTAGACCTATTGCTAAACTTCCTACACCAGCGGTGGCTAATAGTGTGGTTAAGAATTTATCTAAATGAAGTACAGATAAAGCAATAAAAATACCTATGGTAATTACAATAAATTTTATAATACGCGAGATTATGTTTCTTACTGATTGTTGTAAATCCCGCTTTAGGAGTATTCTTAATGTTAATTTAGCGATATATTTGGCTAGGAAAATAAAAGCGGTTAAGATGATAATGGCAACAATTAAACTGGGTAGAAAACCAGCAAAGTCTTCTACCCAGTCTGAGGTTGTAGCCCAAAGTTTTTCTATATACCTTTCTAAACTTAATTTAGCTTCTTGCATATAGGTTATTTCTTAGTTGCCCACGCGTTTAACATCCAGCTTGTTTTCTCTAATTCTCTTATGTAAGCACCTACCAAATCTATTGTTCCTTCATCATCACTATCATCAGCAGCTTCTACAACTTCACGCATTTGTTGCAATAGGCTAGCGTGATCTTTAAGCAAATCTTCAATCATTTCAACATCGGTTAATTCGGAAGTAGATTCTTCTAGGTTAGACATTTTTAGGTAGTCTGATATGTTACTAACTGGATGGTGACGGAGTGTAAGAATTCGTTCAGCTATTTCATCTATTTTGAGTTTAGCGTCGTTGTACATTTCTTCAAATTTTTCATGAAGGTAGAAGAAACTTTGCCCTTTAATATTCCAATGAAAATTTCTTAACTTTTGGTAGTATAAATGGTAATCGGCTAGTAATATGTTTAATTGGCCTACAGTTGTGTTTGTTTTTTCTTTGTCTAAATTTAAGTATCCCATGATAGTTTTTGTTTATTATTTTTTTAATTTCTATTCAAAAATACAATTATCAAGTTGCTTAACAAAGTGATTCCTTGTATTTGTTATAAGTTTAACAAATGGTTTTACTTTTTTCTATGTAATTTATCTATGAGCTGTTTTGAAATTTGTCCGCCCGAGATTCCATAACCATCTACTAAAACTCCTTTTAGGTTGGTACTAGTGGTTACAGCAAAAAGTATAGCATTGTCATCAGGGTTACTCATGCCTTCAAACCTGTATATTTTATCAATTTCAAATTCATCTGGCATAAATTTACAGGCTTCTAGATTGCTTTCTATACAGTCTTCTAGGAGATTAAAATCCTCGGTATAGCCTTCTTTTTTTAGGGCGTTGATGGCTTCTGATAAGGTGTCAAAATCACTATTCATAACTCAAAATATTTTTCTATTAAATTAATTAAATATGTAAACAAATACAAGTATTATTGTTTTTTTAATAGAAAATTAACCCTAAAATTGGTTTGAAACAAAAAAAGCAGCCTATCCAATAGGCTGCTTTTTATATTATTTGGTATTATGCTGTATTAGCTATTAAGCATTACGGGCATAACAAGCATGGTTATGCTTTCGCCTTCGTCTAGCCCGTCTTTAGGAGTTAAAATTCCTGCACGGTTAGGAAGGCTCATTTCTAGCTGTATATCTTCTGTATTTAAATTGTTAAGCATTTCTACTAAAAAGCGCGAGTTAAATCCAATTTGCATATCATCTCCTTGGTAATCACAAGTTAAACGCTCTTCAGCTTTATTGCTGTAATCTACATCTTCTGCAGAGATGTTTAATTCTGCTCCTGCAATTTTAAGTTTTACCTGGTGTGTAGTTTTGTTAGAGAAGATAGAAACCCTTTTTACAGAGCTTAAGAATTGATTTCTTTCAATGCTTAATACATTAGGGTTTTCTTTTGGGATAACGGCTTCATAGTTAGGGTATTTTCCGTCTATAAGTCTACAGATTAATTCTGTGTTATCAAAAGTAAACTTGGCATTGGTGTCGTTATATTCTATAGCTACTTCACTGTCGCTATTTGCTAGTATTCCTTTAAGTAAGTTTAAAGGTTTTTTAGGCATAATAAATTCTGCCGTTTGTGAAGCTTGGATATCTTCTCTTTTATACTTTACTAGTTTATGAGCATCGGTAGCTACAAAAGTTAGGCTATCTGTCGTGAATTGGAAAAATACACCGCTCATTACCGGGCGTAAATCATCGTTTCCTGAGGCAAAGATAGTTTTGCTAATTGCAGTTGCTAAAACTTCTGCCGGAACAATAGTTTTACTAGGGTCTTCAAGTTCTACAGGGTTAGGAAATTCATTTCCATCGGCATAGGCTAAAGCATATTTACCATGGCTAGAGCTTAACTCGATACTGTTATTGCCGTCTGCAATAAAGGTAAGGGGTTGCTCGGGAAAGGTTTTTAAGGTGTCTAGTAATAGTTTTGCAGGTATTGCAATGCTTCCTTCTGCTTCAGACTCTATTTCTAGTGTAGAAGTAATGGTGGTTTCCAAATCGGAAGCTGAAACTTTTAGCTCGTTTTGGTTGATTTCAAAAAGGAAGTTATCTAGTACTTGAAGTGTGTTATTATTGTTAATAACGCCACCTAAAATTTGTAATTGCTTTAGTAAGTATGAACTCGATACTATAAATTTCATAATGTCAGTGTTGTAGTTTTACTCGATTTACAAATATATCTTTTTACAGTTTTATTTAATGCTTAAAGGTACAAATTTTATTAACATAAAAGCTTTTCAAGGTATTGAAAATGAGTAGTGTGTTTTTTTATGTGAATAAAAATGTAAAATAATGGCTGTCCATTACTTTTTTATAAATTGATTTTTTCTTATCAACACAAAAATAAAACCGAATATTCCTAAGCAAATTAGAGGAATCCCTATGTTTAGCCATTGCCATAAGCTTTTGTTGTTTTCTACTTTTTGTGTGTCGAGAAATGCTAATTGAACATTTTTAGATCTTAAGGTTAAAAGCCCATCATCATCTAGCATGTAATTTACAGCATTAATCAAAAAGTTTTTATTACCATAGGTAGTCGCTGTATAAGGATCGTAACCTAGGCTCATGGGTTTCCCATTTTTCATTTCATTTTTAATAATATCTCCATCACTAACTACCAAAACTTTTGTAGGTGTGCTAGTATCTTTATGAGAAGTTAGGGTGGTAGGTTTTATTCTGTTTTGGTAAACAGATTTAAATGTTCCTTCTAATAAAACAGCTAAGGGAACACTTGCTTGGTTATAAATTTCGGGGTTAGGAGGAGTATTAATTATAGCTAAAGAAACCTCGGCAGGCGTACCTATAAGCTTAGTGTTTTCTGAACTCGTTAACAATATGGTTTTACTGATATTGTTTCTTAGTGTATCTATAGGCGAGGCAAAATCAAATTTTACGGCTTCTATATTTTTAACAATAGGATGCGATGCGTTAGAAAAAGCTAATGGCGCATAAACCCATGGGTACGGATTAAATCTTGTTTGGTCTCCCTGCCCATTTGCCAATACAATAGGAGCCGAAATAACATCGGTAACTAAGCTTGGGTTAATGCGAACACCGTATTGAAAGAAAAAATCGGTAAGGTTTAAATCTCTAGGAAAAGTGAGCATACGTTGATGCTCGCTCGTAAATAGGCTATCTTTTTCTGCCATTACATTGTCTAGTAACCAAATTGCTTTTCCACCATTCATCAGGTATTGGTCGAGTACGTATTTTTCTTTTTCGGTATAACGATGTGTTGGTTTTGCTTCTAAAATTAAATCGTATTGACTTAATTGCTGAAGTGTTTTTTGAGGATTGTTAGCAACAGAATCTAGTGTAAAAGGAGCTATAAAATAGTGTTTTTTTAGCTCGGTAAGAAAATCGGCTAATTGTGCATCGGCTAATTCTCCATTCCCTCGCATAATGGCAATTTTTTTGGAGCGTTTGCTGGTTAAACGTTTAAAAGCATCAGAAAATACGTATTCTAATTGTTGTATAGAAGCATTTATAATATCTTCGTTTGTATCGCCTATTTTCCGATGTAATAATTTAACAGGTATAGCTTGTTTGCTGTTGCTTGCCATTGCCCAAGGAAACATAATGCTTTCCGATATTTTTCCGTTTTCGTTAACGTTAATTGTTTCGGGTATCATGCCTGCCTTGTAAAATTGCTCTGCTACGCTTTGTGCATCTATATTTTCGGCTAAAGGGTTTATGAAACTAAATTTTATAAGCGGATTTTGAGCTGCGTATTCTTCTAGTAAGTAACGTGTTTCGTTTTGTAAGCGTTTATATTCAGAAGGGAAGTCTCCTTTTAGAAAAACTTCAATTAAAATAGGTTCTTCTACACTAGTGAGTATATGTTGTGAAGTTTCTGCTAAACTAAAGCGTTGATTACTGGTAACATCAACTCGTTTAAAGAAGAAAGTTGCTAGTATATTGATGCAAACAACAATAATTATAGGAAGGAGAAGTTTAGAAAATCGATTATCTTTCATACTGCTCATTATTAATTTTTCTTATTTAAATTAAACTGCGTTAAGCTTAGAAATAATGCTGTTACGCTAATAAAATAAACAATATCTCGCGTATCGATTACGCCTCTGCTAATGCTTTTGTAATGAAACGCTATACCTAAATATTCTAGCGCATAAATATCGGAATTTAAAATAGCATCGGTTAGCCCACTAAAACCAAAATAACTAATAAAGCAAAGAAAAGCTCCTGTCATAAAAGCTATAATTTGACTATTGGTAAGGCTTGAAGCAAAAATACCCATAGCGGTATAAATACTTATTAAAAAAAATAAACCAATATAGGAACCTAATATTTCTCCTGTATCAAAATTACCTGGAGTTTTGCCTAAGTAATAAATACAAACAACATAGATAAGCGTGGGCAATAAGGCTAAAACACTTAACAGTAAAGCTCCAAAAAACTTTCCAAGCACCAATTGCCATGTATTAATGGGTAATGTTTGGAGTAACTCTAAAGTACCTTGTTTTTTTTCTTCAGAAAAACTTTTCATGCAAATTGCAGGGATAAGGAATATAAATACCCATGGCGCTAAACTAAAAAAGGGTAGTAAGCTAGCATAACCTTGGTCAAAAATATTATATCCACTATCTAAAAACCATAGAAATAAGGCGTTTAAAATCAAGAAAATAGCAATGACTACATAACCTATTGCTGATGAGAAAAAGGCGTTAATTTCTTTATATAAAATAGCTCTCATAATTATTTTAAACTGGCTAATTTGTTTACACTCCAGGCTTCTGGGCTAGCAGCAAATTTTGCTTTTGTTGCTGGCCATACTTCTTTAAATAGGGGAGATTTTCTATAGGTGTTTAAGGCAGTTTCGTCTTCCCAATAGCTGTAGGTAAAAAAAACATTTTCTTGATGCATGTCTTGGTATAATTCTAAAAAAAGGCAGCCCTCAAAGTTTCTTATCTTTTCTTTAGAGGCGTTAAAAAGTGCTTTAAAATTAGCTATTTCGGTAAACTCAAATGTTAGTTTTACAATTCGTACAAGCATGTTTAGTTAAATTTTATAGTTACAGTGTCAGAAAGTCCTAAGCCAAAAAGGCTAGCTGCACCACCTACTGTTTTAGGGTTGCTTTTGTAAATAGCTAACTCTAAATAAGAAGCGGTGTTAAAGAGGGCAATTTTTTTTCCGCTTTCGTTTAGGTTGCTATTTTCGGTATCAAATTTAATAACTTCACTATAACTTGCTACTATTTTTGTAAATTTATTAGAGCGAGCATCTATAATAAATGTTTGTCCTTTTCCTATCTGGTTAAATAGTTTTTTACTTACATTGGTAACAAGATTTCCATAATTATCAATATAAATAATGTGAGCAATTATTTTTTGTTCCTGCTCATATATAATAGGTTTATGGGCTTTTAGTTTTTCGAGAGAAATTACATTTTTACCAATTACATCTAAGCTTCCTCCTCTGGCAATATGGCAAGCTACTTTCACAAAAGTATCTAGGGTAGGGAAACTTGGATTTTTGTTTTCTTGAATATTAATTTCTACGATTTTATCGGGATTTATTTCAGATGCTACAAGTGATAAAACACCATTATTAGCACAAATAAAGTAATGCCCATCCATAAAAAGGGCAATTTGTTTTTTATTATAAGTTTGCTCGGTATCTACGCTAATGATATGAATACTTCCTTTTGGAAAGCTTTTATAAGCATTTTTAATAACATAAGCCGCCTCCATAATATGGAAAGGAGAAATGTCGTGAGAGATATCAACAATATTAGCGTTAGGGAGTTCACACAAGATAGTACCTTTAACCATTGCTGTTGAAGGATCTTTATAACCAAAATCTGAGGTTAGAGTGATAATTGCCATGTTTAAATAATGTTAATACTTTAAAGAGATAAGCTCGTAATTTTTAATTAAATTTGTTGTGCGAATTTAGTTAATATACCTTAATAAACACACTAGCTTTTGAACGAACTTATCATAGAATTATCAGAAATTAGTCCTCGAGAGTTTTTTGGGCATCATAATGCTAATATCGAGTTGCTAAAAAAATACTTCCCGCAATTAAAACTGGTAGCACGAGGAAACCGTATAAAAGCCTTTGGCGATGAAGAGCATTTAGAGGAATTTGATAAGCGGTTAAATATGCTTTTAGAGCATTTTAGTAAATATAATAAGCTAGACGAGAATATTATAGAACGTATTCTTACCAGTGAAAAAAAAGAAGATTATGAAACTTCTGCCAAGCATAACGATGTTTTGGTACACGGGGTGGGCGGTAGACTTATAAAACCACAAACAGCCAACCAGCGCAAATTGGTAGATTTTATTGCTAAAAACGATATGGTTTTTGCCGTAGGTCCTGCAGGAACAGGAAAAACCTATACAGGAGTAGCTATGGCGGTTAAAGCCTTAAAAGAAAAAGAGGTAAAACGAATTATTTTAACCAGACCAGCAGTAGAAGCAGGAGAAAATTTAGGTTTCCTGCCTGGAGATTTAAAAGAAAAGTTAGACCCCTACATGCAACCTTTGTACGATGCTCTTCGTGATATGATACCTCACGAAAAATTAGAAGCTTATATCGAACGAGGAGTGATACAAATAGCCCCTATGGCTTTTATGCGCGGTCGTACTCTAGATAATGCTTTTGTGATACTCGATGAAGCACAAAATACCACCCACGCTCAGATGAAAATGTTTCTTACCCGTATGGGGAAAAACGCAAAATTTATGATAACCGGAGATCCTGGACAAATAGATTTGCCCCCAAGAGCAATTTCAGGATTAAAAGAAGCCTTGTTGGTGCTTAAAAACGTAAAAGGAATCGGGATGATTTTCTTAGACGATAAAGATGTAATTAGGCATAAATTAGTAAAAAAAGTAATAGCAGCTTATGCTGCCCTTGATAACCCAGAATCTTAATAATACATGAATACCCTTACCAAAACACAATTCAAATTCCCTAATCAAACCACAGTCTACAAAGGCAAAGTTAGAGATGTATATACATTAGAAAACAACAAAATTATAATGATAGCCACCGATAGGCTTAGTGCTTTTGATGTGGTAATGCCTAAAGGAATTCCTTATAAAGGTCAAATTCTTAATCAGATTGCAACTAAAATGATGCAAGATACACAGGACATCGTGCCTAATTGGTTAGAGGCAACTCCAGACCCTAATGTAGCTTATGGAGAAAGCTGTGAACCTTTTAAAGTAGAAATGGTAATTAGAGGCTATCTAGCAGGGCATGCCGCAAGAGAATATAAAGCTGGAAAACGAGAGCTTTGTGGCGTAAAACTTCCTGAAGGACTTAAGGAGAATGATAAACTACCTTCACCTATTATAACCCCAGCAACAAAAGCAGAACAAGGCGATCATGATGAAGATATCGCTAAAGAAGATATCTTAAAAAAAGGGATTGTAAGTAAAGAAGATTATGAGGTGTTGGAAAAATACACCTATTTATTGTTCGAACGAGGTACAAAATTAGCACAAGAAAGAGGCTTGATACTGGTAGATACAAAGTATGAATTTGGGAAAACCGCCAACGGTAAAATAGTACTTATCGATGAGATTCACACCCCAGATTCTTCTCGTTATTTTTACGCAGATACCTACGAGGAATTACAGCAAAACAACGAGCCTCAAAAGCAACTTTCTAAAGAGTTTGTTCGTCAGTGGTTAATCGAGAATAATTTTCAAGGTAAAGAAGGGCAAACCTTACCAGAAATGACCGATGAATATGTAAATACGGTTTCAGAGCGCTATATAGAATTATACGAGAAAATTACAGGCGAAAAATTTATAAAGGCTCCCTTAGAGAATATAGAAAAACGTATCAACGATAATATAGCAGCGTTTTTAAAAACACAATAAAATTTATTCTCTTAAAAATGAAATAAGGCTAACATGATAACGGCGAGTGTACATTCTCGTATTATTTTGTAAATTTACGCTTCAAAAATTCAACCTTAACTTAATTATGCAACAAATAACTCCCTATAAACCTAAACACAAAGTACGAATTGTAACTGCAGCTTCTCTATTTGATGGGCACGATGCTGCTATTAATATTATGCGCCGAATTATTCAATCTACTGGGGTTGAAGTAATTCACTTAGGGCATGATAGAAGCGTTGAAGAAGTAGTAAACTGTGCTATTCAAGAGGACGCTAATGCAATTGCTATGACTTCGTACCAAGGTGGACACAACGAGTACTTTAAGTACATGTATGATTTATTGCAAGAAAAAGGAGCTGGACATATTAAAATATTTGGTGGTGGTGGTGGAGTAATTCTACCTGAGGAAATCAAAGAATTGATGGACTACGGAATTACTCGTATTTACTCTCCTGATGATGGTCGTGAATTGGGATTACAAGGAATGATTAACGATTTAGTTCAACAATCGGACTTTGCCATAGGAGACAAATTGAATGGTGAAGTAAACAAGTTAGCCGACAAAGAAATAGGAAGCATTGCTCGTGTAATTTCTTCTGCCGAAAACTTTCCAGAGGTTGCTAAAGAAGCTTTAGACACCATTCACAAAAAAAATAAAAACTCTAAAACTCCTGTATTAGGAATTACTGGTACTGGTGGTGCTGGTAAATCGAGTTTAGTTGACGAATTAGTTCGTCGTTTCTTAATTGATTTTCCAAACAAAACGATTGGATTAATTTCTGTTGATCCATCAAAAAGAAAAACGGGTGGTGCTTTATTAGGTGATCGTATTCGTATGAATGCCATCAATAACGAACGTGTATATATGCGTTCATTAGCTACACGTCAGTCAAACTTAGCTTTATCTAAATATGTAAACGAAGCGGTAGAAGTATTAAAAGCTGCCGAATTTGATTTAATTATTTTAGAAACTTCAGGTATCGGACAATCAGATACAGAGATTATTGAACATTCTGATACTTCGTTGTATGTAATGACTCCTGAATTTGGTGCTGCAACTCAGTTAGAAAAAATCGACATGCTTGATTTTGCTGATTTAGTAGCTATTAACAAATTTGATAAAAGAGGAGCTTTAGATGCTTTACGCGATGTAAAAAAACAATACATGCGTAACAACAATTTATGGGATGTTCACATGGATGACATGCCTGTTTTTGGTACGATTGCATCTCAATTCAACGATCCAGGAATGAATTCGCTATACAAAGCGATTATGGACAAGTTGGTTGAAAAGGCTGGAGCTGATTTACAGTCTACTTTTGAAATTACGAAAGAAATGTCTGAAAAGATATTCGTAATTCCACCAAGTAGAACACGCTATTTATCTGAAATTTCAGAAAACAACCGCGCCTATGATAAAACAGTTAATGAGCAAGAAAAAGTAGCTCAGAAACTTTACGGAGTTTATCAAACTATCTTATCTGTCATTCCGAACGAAGTGACGGAATCTTTCCTTACAAAAAACGGAATTGACCAAGATGAAATTCAGAAACAAGTTCAAAATGACGAGCAACCTTTTGCAAAATTGCTATTTGCTCAATTTGATAAAATAAAACTGAATCTTGACCCACATAACTGGGAAATCATTTTAAACTGGCAAGAGAAAGTAAGAAAATACAAAGATCCTATTTACTCGTTCAAAGTACGTGATAAGGAAATTAAAATAGAAACACATACAGAATCACTTTCACACACGCAAATTCCGAAAGTTGCTTTACCAAAATACCAAGCTTGGGGTGATTTATTACGTTGGAATTTACAAGAGAATGTTCCAGGAGAATTCCCATATGCTTCAGGATTATATCCTTTTAAACGTACAGGAGAAGATCCAACACGTATGTTTGCCGGTGAAGGTGGACCTGAACGTACTAACCGTCGTTTTCACTATGTGAGTTTAGGTATGCCTGCGAAACGTTTATCTACAGCATTTGACTCGGTTACTTTATACGGTAACGATCCAGGGCACAGACCAGATATTTATGGTAAAATTGGTAATGCTGGGGTTTCTATTTGTTGTTTAGATGATGCTAAAAAATTATATTCTGGTTTCGATTTAAGTCATGCTATGACTTCGGTTTCTATGACTATTAATGGTCCTGCTCCGATGTTATTAGGATTCTTTATGAATGCAGCTATCGACCAGAACTGTGAGAAATACATCAAAGAGCACAAATTAGAAAAAAAGGTTGAAGCAAAGCTTAAAGAATTATATGACGATAAAGGGATAGAACGTCCTAAATATAATGGTGATTTACCAGAAGGTAATGACGGATTAGGATTATTACTTTTAGGTGTTACAGGTGATCAAATCTTACCTGCCGATGTATATGCTGAAATTAAAGCAAATACCTTAGCACAAGTACGTGGTACGGTTCAAGCAGATATCTTAAAAGAAGACCAAGCACAAAATACGTGTATTTTCTCTACGGAATTTGCTTTACGTTTAATGGGAGATGTACAAGAGTATTTTATTGAGAAAAATGTTCGTAATTTCTATTCAGTTTCAATCTCTGGATATCATATTGCAGAAGCTGGTGCAAACCCTATTACACAGTTAGCATTAACGTTGGCAAACGGGTTTACCTACGTAGAATACTACTTATCAAGAGGAATGGATATCAATAAGTTTGGTCCAAATTTATCGTTCTTCTTCTCAAATGGTATTGATCCAGAATATGCGGTGATTGGTCGTGTAGCTCGTAAAATTTGGGCAAAAGCTCTAAAGTATAAGTACGCAGCAAACCCTAGAGCTCAAATGTTAAAATATCATATTCAAACTTCTGGACGTTCATTACACGCTCAAGAAATTGATTTTAATGATATTCGTACAACGCTACAGGCTTTATATGCGATTTACGACAACTGTAACTCGTTACATACGAATGCGTATGATGAAGCGATTACTACACCTACAGAAGAATCTGTACGTCGTGCAATGGCAATTCAGTTAATCATTAATAAAGAATTAGGATTGGCTAAAAACGAAAATCCAATTCAAGGTTCATTTATTATTGAAGAATTAACTGATTTAGTTGAGGAAGCAGTATTAACTGAATTCGACAGAATTACAGAACGTGGTGGTGTTTTAGGAGCGATGGAAACGATGTACCAACGTTCTAAAATTCAAGAAGAAAGTTTATACTACGAAACCTTAAAACACACTGGTGAATTCCCTATTATTGGTGTAAATACATTCTTAAGTTCTAAAGGCTCTCCAACGGTTACTCCACAAGAGGTGATTCGTGCTACAGAGGAGGAAAAACAATTCCAAATCAAAACGAAAGAGAACTTAAACAAAGCACATGAAGATAAAATAGAACAACTTTTATCTGAAATGCAATCGGCTGCCATTAACAATCAAAACCTTTTTGAAAAATTAATGGATGCTACTAAAGTTTGTTCGTTAGGACAAATTACTGCAGCCTTATTTGAAGTAGGTGGTCAATACAGACGAAACATGTAAGCACACAATGTTTGCAGATAAGTATAATAAACCTCTTAGAAATTTCTAAGAGGTTTATTTTTTTGTTCTAGTTCGTTTTCGGAGTTTAAAAATCCGATCATCATAATAGGCTTTCAATTCATCAACAAACGACATACTGTAATCGCGCTGAGTGCGTTTTACATAATTGTTTTTAACGATTTCTTTTTGTATCGCTATTTCAGGACGTGACATATAGAGGAATAAAAAAGTCTGCTTTAATTAACAAAAAACAGACCTTTTTATATTGTTTATTTGGCAAAGAAACGTTTCCATACCCATAGTACAATAAATCCACCTAGGATGGCAAATATCCAATCGGCAAAACTCCAAAAACTAGTAGTTTCATTTAATATTCCTAACGATCTTCCAATAAAACCACCTACAAAAGCTCCTGCAATTCCAATTAAAATAGTAACAACCCATCCTCCTGGGTCTTTTCCTGGCATTACAGCTTTAGCTAATAATCCCGCAATAAATCCGAAAATAATCCACGATAAAAATCCCATAATATACATTTTAGTGTTAGCATGCAGTAAGTTACAAAAAATATATATATAAATAAAGTAGCAAGACTTTACTAAATTTGTTTAACAAGATACATTGCAGAGAAAACAGCAATAAAGCCTATGATAATACTAAGCGAGAGGTAAATAAAAAAATGTAAATAATCGCCTGCTTTTAGAAATACGTGATTTTCATATACAAAAGTAGAAAAAGTAGTAAAACCACCACAAAATCCAGAAGCAAGTAATAGGGTACTGTGTGGCGATAAGCTTTGATTTTTTGCAGCCAAGCCTAAAATTATTCCTATAAAAAAACTTCCTGAAATATTGGCTAAAAAAGTACCATAAGGTATTCCTGTTTCTATGTTGTTGAGCCATTTTCCGAGTAAGTAGCGTAAAACACTACCGCTACCGCCACCAATAAAAACAAGTAAAAGTTGTTTCATTATTTTTAATTTTCCGAGGGGTTATCAGGTTGTTCTTGTTGTATTGGAATATAAATAGTAGTAACCCATTTTGCAGGATTAGGCTCTTTAGTAGAGTCGTTAACGTATACTTCAAGCGTATTTCCGTTTGATGCCTGCTTAAGATTATTCTCATTAAGGTAATTTTGTGCAACCTCCCAAACTTTAGAAATATTGTTATAATTACCTTTTAGCGTCAGCTTTAATGTTTCTTGAGGTGGTAAATAGCCACATAAAATATCGCTACTTGTTGTAATTACTCGATTGCTTGTGGGTATTCCTGCAGAGAAAATAATACTATTGTTAGCCTGATCTATCTTGTGGTAAAGGGTAAAAGGAGCGCCTGTTATTTCGATGTTATGAAGTGCCATGTATTGGGTTATTTTCGGAAACATGAGGCTCATTTTTTCACTCAAATTTTCGGGAGTGTTTTTTGTAGCAGTTGTATTATAGATGTAAAATCCACCGCTATGCTTAGTAACACCATCAATATGTATATCATAGGCTTGCATTTCTTTTTCTATTTTATCTATAAGATTTACAAGTCCTTTTTCCAGGTACGGTTTAAGTTGTTTTTCGGGATGATTTTCATTATTAATAATTAGGTAGATTTTCTCTAAAAAAGAAAGCTTACCTTTTATTCCCCAAGATATTTTTATAGCATTCTTCTCTTTCTTTTCTTCAAAAATCCAATACATATCCTGTGTAGGATTACTAGCCAACGCTTTATAGGTTATTTCTTGTGTGATACTATTATAAGGAAGCGTTTCTAGGGTGGTGATGTTTCCCGTTCCAAATTTTTCTGAATTCCACGAGATGCTAGCGTTTTTACCTATTGTTTTTTCTGGTAAAGAAAACTGAATTGTAGGATCTTCTGTTTGTAAAGGATTCCATTTTTTCCAATTTTCTAAATTATTTACTTCTGTAAAAGCAACTTCTTGTGGTATATTTGTTATAAGCGTTGCTTTAAAATCAAACTCATCATCAATTGTAGCAATGTATAAAGACCCTCCAATAATAATTATTATAAAGAGTAAGAAAATGTATTTGAAAACTTTCATGAAGTAGAATTTTTACATTATGCTAAGATAAGTAAACTGTTAATATTATATTTGTTATTCATAATAATTTTAAGAACTAATGAAGATTAAACCAATTTTCCCTGTGCTTTTAAGTGCATCTTTATTAACATTTTCATGTAAAGAAGAACCGAAAACTACGGAGGGAAACAAAACAGAAATCCAAAAAACGCAAGCATCAACCCAGAAAGCGTTTGATTATACCGCAGGAGAATTTGCTGATATCAAAGTGCTAAGGTACCAAATTCCAGGTTGGGAAAACTTAAGTTTAAAAGAGCAAAAGTTAGTTTATTATCTTACGCAAGCAGGTTTAGCAGGGCGTGATATTATGTGGGATCAAAACTATCGCCATAACTTAAAAATACGTAAAGCCCTAGAAAACGTGTACACACATTACCAAGGAGATAAAACTACCGATAGTTGGAAGAATTTTGAAACCTACTTAAAACGTATATGGTTTTCTAATGGAATCCATCACCATTATTCTACCGATAAAATAATGCCTGAATTTGATAAAGCCTATTTAAATGAGTTGCTAACAGCAACAAATACAACACTTAAAGGAGAGGCTTTTGAAGTTATTTTTAATCAGAAAGATGCGAAGAAAGTTAATTTAGACAAATCTAAAGGTTTATTGTTAGGTTCTGCCATAAATTTTTACGGAACCGATGTTACCGCCGAAGATGTAGATAAATTTTATGCAGAAAAAAAATCGCCAAACCCTAAAAAACCTTTATCATTTGGACTTAATTCTACATTGGTAAAAGAAAACGGAAAACTTGTTGAAAAAGTTTGGAAAAGTGGAGGACTCTACGGTGAAGCCATAGATGAAATTATAAAATGGTTAGAAAAAGCACAAACTGTTGCAGAGAACAAAAAGCAAGCCGATGCCTTAGGACTTTTAATTAACTATTACCAAACAGGAGACTTACAAACTTGGGACGATTATAATGTTGCTTGGGTAGAAGCAACCGAAGGAAATATAGATTATATCAATGGTTTTGTTGAGGTTTATAACGACCCTAAAGGATATCGAGGATCTTACGAGAATATCGTACAAATTAAAGATTTCGATATGTCTAAAAAAATGCAAGTGGTAGAAAAAGAGGTGCAGTGGTTTGAAGATAATGCACCAATTATGGACGCGCATAAAAAGAAAAACGTTGTAGGAGTTACTTACAAAACGGTTATTGTAGCAGGAGAAGCGGGTGATGCATCACCAAGTACACCAATAGGGGTAAACCTACCTAATGCAAACTGGATAAGACAATCTCACGGAAGTAAATCGGTATCCTTAGGAAACATTATAAACGCATATAATAATGCAGGAGGTGGCGAAAAATTACACGAGTTTGCCCACGATAAGGAAGAAGTTACCTTGTCTGAAAACTATGGGCAATTGGCAGATAAATTACACACTACTTTACATGAAGTTGTGGGGCATGCTTCAGGGCAAATTAACCCAGGGGTAGGAGAAACTAAAGAAACATTAAAAAGCTATGCTTCTACTTTAGAAGAAGGTCGTGCAGATTTGGTAGGCTTATATTACCTAATGGACCCGAAACTACAAGAGCTAGGGCTAACAGACGATTATGTAAAACTTGGTAAAGCTGCTTATAACGATTATATCCGTAACGGAATGATGACGCAACTTACTCGTATAGAACTAGGAAAAGATATCGAAGAAGCTCACATGCGTAACCGCCAATGGGTAAGTGCATGGGTGTTTGAAAAAGGTAAAGATGCTAAAGTTATAGAAAAAATAACCAAAGATGGAAAAACCTATTTTGACATAAAAGATTATGATAAGTTACGTGAACTTTTTGGAGAATTATTAAAAGAAACACAACGTATTAAATCTGAAGGAGATTATGATGCGGCTAAAAATCTAGTAGAAAATTATGGGGTGAAGGTAGACCAAGCCATCCATAAAGAAGTACTAGAGCGTTCGTCTAAATTTGAAGGAAAGCCTTATAGCGGATTTGTAAACCCTGTTTTAGTACCTGAAACTAATAAAGCTGGAGAAATTACTGCCATAAAAGTAACACAACCAGAAAGTTTTGAAGCTCAGATGCTAGAATATGCTAAAAAATATAGCTTTTTATCTGTAAATAAATAACATTTAAGATAATCACTAAAAAAAGCCCTGAAATTCCAGGGCTTTTGCTTTTTAAAAAAAGGAGATTATTGGTTATTGTAAGTTAGCCAAACTAGTTTTTATCGCTTCAATTTTAGCAATGGCATCGGCTTGTTTTTGTTTTTCGATAGCCACTACTTTTTCTGGAGCATTGTTTACAAAACGTTCGTTGCTTAATTTCTTTTCTACAGATTTTAAGAAGCCTTCATTGTAGCTAAGTTCTTCTTTTAATTTTTCAATTTCTGCGGCAACATCTACATTGTCTCCAATAGGAATAAAATACTCATTAGTTTTCACTCTAAACGATAATGCATTGTTGATACCTTCTGTGGTGTAAGAAAACGTTGTAATATTTCCTAGCTTTTGGATAACAGTATCGTATTCCTTGCTAAAATTATCATTATTAAGTACTTGTAGGTTGATTGTGTTTTTAAATGAGATATTTTTTTCTTTTCTTATTTTTCTTATTCCTGCAATTACTTCTTTTACCACTTCAAAGTCATTAATCATTTGTGTGTTCGCTTTAGTATCTTTAGGCCAACTAGCAATAATTAACGCTTCTTGAGGGTTTCTTTCCGTAATATTCTGCCAAATTTCTTCGGTTAGGAAAGGCATAAATGGATGAAGAATTTTCAGGTTGTTTTCTAATAATTGTATGGTCTCCTCTAGGGTAACTTTATCTATAGGTGCTCCATATGCAGGTTTTATCATTTCTAGAAGCCATGAGCAGAAATCATCCCAAATAAGTCTATATGTAGCCATTAAAGCATCGGAGATTCTGTATTTTTCAAAATGGTCGTTAATTTCGTTTAAGGTGTTTTTAAACTTTTCTTTGTACCATTCTAAGGCTATTTTAGAAGATTCTGGTTGGGGGATGTCGGCAACTTCCCACCCTTTAATAAGTCTAAAAGCATTCCAGATTTTATTTCCAAAGGCTTTACCTTGTTGGCATAATGACTCGTCAAATAATAAGTCGTTTCCTGCAGCATTACTAAGTAGTAAACCTACACGTACGCCATCTGCACTATAATCTTCTATTAGTTTTAGAGCATCAGGAGAGTTCCCTAAGGATTTAGACATTTTTTTACCTTGTTTATCGCGTACTAAACCTGTAAGGTAAACATTGGTAAAAGGTTTTTTTCCGGTAAACTCATATCCTGCAATAATCATACGGGCAACCCAGAAAAATAAAATATCTGGACCTGTAACTAAGTCGTTGGTAGGGTAGTAGTAGTTAAATTCTTTATTGTCTGGGTTTCTTACGCCATCAAAAACGCTCATTGGCCATAACCAAGAGGAAAACCAGGTGTCTAAAGCATCATCGTCTTGTTTAAGGTTATTAGCGGTTAAATCTGGATTGTTGGTTTTTTCTTGAGCGAGTACCAACGCTTCTTCTATATTTTTTGCTACTACAAAATCGTCTTTTCCTTCGCCATAATAATAAGCAGGGATACGATGCCCCCACCATAACTGCCTAGAGATGTTCCAGTCTCTAATATTATTCATCCAATGGCTGTAGGTGTTTTCAAACTTTTTAGGGAATAATTTTACCTCGTCATCTTCCAGTACTGCTTTGATAGCAGGTTTAACCAATTCTTCCATTTTAAGAAACCATTGGTCAGATAATTTAGGCTCTATTACAGCTTTTGTACGCTCAGAAGTTCCTACTTTGTTGGTGTAGTCTTCTATTTTTGTTATAAATCCTTTTTCTTCTAATTCTTTGGTAAAAGCTTTTCTAACTTCAAAACGGTCTTTACCTTGGTAATGTAAGCCGTGCTGATTTAAGGTAGCGTCATCGTTAAAAATATCGATAACTTCTAATTGGTGTTTATCTCCAAGATTTTTATCGTTTTCATCGTGTGCTGGAGTAACTTTTAGGCATCCTGTTCCAAATTCTACATCTACATATTCATCTTCGATAATCGGAATTACCCTGTTTACTATAGGTACAATTGCTTTTTTACCTTTTAAATGTTGGAAACGCTCATCGTTAGGGTTAATACAAATTGCTGTGTCGCCAAAAATAGTTTCGGGACGGGTAGTGGCAATGGTCAATTTTTCTTCAGAGTTTTCTATGGCATAGGTAATGTAGTATAATTTACCTTGTCTTTCTTCATAGATAACTTCTTCGTCAGAAAGCGTTGTTTTTGCTTCAGGATCCCAGTTTACCATACGGTAGCCACGGTAGATTAAGCCTTTGTTGTAAAGGTCTACAAATACCTGTATAACAGATTCGTATAGGCTGTTGTCTAGGGTGAATTTTGTTCGTTCCCAATCACAAGAGGCACCAAGTTTTTTAAGTTGATCTAAAATCCTTCCTCCGTATGTATCGGTCCATTCCCAAGCATGTTTCATAAACTCTTCTCGGCTTATAGAGGCTTTGTCTATTCCTTCGCTTTTAAGCTTAGCCACAACCTTAGCCTCGGTTGCAATAGAAGCATGATCTGTACCAGGAACCCAGCATGCATTAAAGCCTTGTAAACGTGCCTTACGGATAAGAATATCCTGGATTGTATTGTTTAACATATGTCCCATATGCAACACCCCTGTAACGTTAGGAGGAGGAATGACAATGGTGTAAGGTTTTTTATCATTTACTTCAGAATGAAAATAGTTGTTTTCCATCCAGTAGCTATACCATTTGTCTTCTATTGTTTTAGGATCGTACTTTGCTGCTATTGCCATATTTTTGGTCTGGTTTTTGAAATAAAAAACAAAAGTAGGGATATCCTATATATTTTAAAAGTAACTTTTGAAAAATGAATTTTATTAGTACATTAGTCCCAAAATAATAAATTATGAAGAATTTTTTTGCAATAATGATGTTTGTATTTGCAGGAGTGGCAATGAATGCACAAGCAAATATGAAATTTGACACAGATGTAGTAGATTATGGAACAATAATCCAAAACGCAGATGGTGTACGTACCTTTAAAGTAACCAATACGGGTAATGAAGATTTAATTATTAAAGATATTAAATCTACTTGTGGTTGTACGGTACCTCAAAAACCAAAAGGACCAATTGCACCAGGAGCAACCGCAGAGATTAAGGTGAAGTACGATACAAAACGTTTAGGGCCTATCCGTAAAACGATAACTGTTTATGCAAACACAGAGAATTCACCTTATCCGTTAAAGATTAAAGGAATGATTAATAAAGAATAACATACTTTTATTAATCGAAAAATAAGCTGCTCTTTTATGGGCGGCTTTTTTTATAACAAAAAGTAAGTAAATCAGTTTTAATTTTGCAAATTTGCCTTTAAAAAATAATTTATCATGCCCGCAATATCAAACAAAGGTATGGCAATGCCAGAATCACCTATCAGAAAGTTAGTTCCTTTTGCCGATGCCGCAAAACAAAAAGGAAAACATATTTACCACCTTAATATTGGTCAACCCGATATAAAAACCCCAGTAGTAGCCCTAGAAGCTGTAAAAAACAATAATTTAGAAGTGATTGCTTATTCCAACTCGGCTGGCTCTGCTTCATATAGAGAAAAACTAGCAGCTTACTATCAAAAACATGAAATCCCTGTAACTTCAGAGGAGATTATTATAACAACGGGAGGTTCTGAAGCTTTACTTTTTACTTTAGGGAGTATAACTGATACCGATGACGAAATAATTATCCCCGAACCTTTTTATGCAAACTATAATGGTTTTGCAACCTCTAATGGAGTAAAAGTAGTGCCGGTACAAGCAAGTATAGAGAATAATTTTGCCTTACCTCCAATAGCTGATTTTGAAAAATTAATTACTCCAAAAACAAAAGCTATATTAATTTGTAATCCAGGAAACCCAACAGGCTATTTGTATACTAAAGAAGAAATAGAACAATTAGCAGCTTTAGTAAAAAAACACGATATATTTTTGGTAGCCGATGAAGTTTACCGTGAGTTTGCTTATGATAATGCCAAGCACTTTTCGGTAATGGCACAACAAGGCATCGAAGAAAATGCCATTATGATAGACTCTGTGTCTAAGCGTTACAGCATGTGTGGTGCTCGTATTGGGTGTGTGGTATCTAAAAACAAAACATTTATTCAAACAGCTTTAAAATTTGCACAGGCGAGGTTGAGTCCTCCAACTTTTGCGCAAATAGCAAGTGAAGCAGCTTTAGATACGCCAGAATCATATTTCACAGAAGTGATAGAAGAATATGTTATTCGTAGAAATACGTTAATAGAAGGCTTACAACAAATAAAAGGAGTAAAAGTAGCTACCCCTAAAGGCGCTTTTTATTGTATCGTAGAGCTTCCTGTAAAAGATGCAGAAGATTTTGCACGTTGGCTTCTAGAAGATTTTGATTACCAGAATGAAACTGTAATGGTAGCACCAGCAGCAGGTTTTTATTCAACTCCTAATACAGGGACAAATCAGGTAAGAATTGCTTATGTTTTAAACAAGAAAGACCTAGGAAAAGCAATAGAAATATTAGCAAAAGCATTAGAAGTTTACCCACATAAAGCATAACTTACGTGGAAGTACATAAAAATTATTCCTTAAAAAACTACAACACCTTCGGGATAGCGGTTGATGCAAAGCAGTTTGTAGAAGTTACAACTACAGAAAACTTAAAAGAAGTTTTACAACAAGCCTATGCTTCAGAAATACTTCTATTAGGAGGAGGAAGCAATGTGCTTTTTACCAAAAATGTAGATGTCACAGTAGTTCACCTTAATTTAAAAGGGAAAACAATAGTAGAAGAAACAGCCGACAGCATTACGATAGAAGTTGCAGCAGGAGAAAACTGGCATAACTTTGTACGCTGGTGTGTAGAGAATAATTATGGTGGGTTAGAAAATTTATCGTTAATCCCAGGAAATGTAGGTACAGCGCCTATTCAAAATATAGGTGCTTATGGAGTAGAGCAGCAAGATTGTTTTGTATTGTGTAAGCTAATTAATAAACAAACTTTAGAAGAATCTGTTTTAAAAAAGGAAGCTTGTAATTTTGGTTATCGTAATTCTATATTTAAACAAGAAGCAAAAAACTTATATGTAATTACTCATGTGCAGTATAAACTTACTAAAAAAGCACATAGGTTACATACCACTTACGGGGCTATAGATAAAGAACTATTAACTCAAAATATTTCATCGCCAAGTATTTTAGATATATCGGATGTTATTATAAAAATTAGGCAAAGTAAACTTCCAGATCCTAAAAAAATAGGAAATAGCGGGAGTTTCTTTAAAAATCCAATTATTGAAGTGTCTAAGTTTAAAACGCTTCAAGTAACACATCCAGAAATACCACATTACATAGTAGATGAAACAAAAGTAAAACTTCCTGCAGGTTGGCTTATCGAGCAAGCAGGTTTTAAAGGTTATAGAAAAGGAGATGCAGGAGTACACCCAAAACAAGCTCTGGTGTTGGTAAATTATGGAGCAGCTACTGGAAATGAAATTTTAGCATTAGCAAAAACCATACAAGCCAGTATTGCGAAAAAATTTAGCATAGCTTTAGAACCAGAAGTTAATATATTCTAAAAAGAAAGGATCAGGAGTTTAATGTTTTTTAAACTCCTGATAAAATTGTATTTTTGTACGAGAATGTACAATCTACCTGTTAGATTAAAAATAAAAAAGTCATGAAACTTATATTGATAAGCATTGGGTTATTAGCACTTGGCGTTGCAGGAATTGCAATAAAAATTTGGGCTAAGAAAGATGGGAAATTTGCAGGAACATGTGCAAGCCAAAATCCTATGCTTAATAAATCGGGAGAAGCTTGTGGTTTCTGTGGGAAGTTACCTAGCGAAGCTAATTGTGAAGCAAAGGATAACTAATTACACTATCATAACATAGTTTATTTATAAAATAGGCTCACAATAAAACTACAAGAACAAATACAACTTGCCCGACAAGGGAACCAAAAAGCTTATAAATATTTATTAGATTTATATTGGCAAGACGTTTATGCCTTTCAAGTAAAACGAATCCAGAATCGATATTTAGCGGAAGAGATAACTATACAAACTTTTTCTCGAGCTTTTGATAAGCTAGATACGTATAACCCTAAATACAGTTTTAAAACGTGGTTAATTACAATATCTAAAAACATTCACATAGATATTATACGCAAAAAGGAGGTAGAAATAACCTCGGTAGATAAGGCAACCCAATCTAAAATAGCCGATGAGACGCCTACAGCAGAAGATAAGCTTATTAACGAGCAAAATTTAAAAAGTCTTTTGCAACATATCAAGAAACTTCAACCACATTATAAGGAAATTATTCATTTACGTTTTTTTAAAGAGCTTAGTTATAAAGAAATAGCAAAGGTTATTGATGAACCTGTAAATAACGTTAAAGTAAAATTGCTTCGTGCTAAAAAGCTGCTTGCAGAAGAAATTAAAAACTCTACACAAGAACGTTAAAACACAAAAGGCTGGTTTTTAATAGTAAAAAACCAACCTTTCTTATTAGCTAAGATAAATGTCTATTTTTAAAAACAATATTTATTTTCGGAAATTAGCTTTTCTGCTATTTCTTTTCTTAAGGCGGCAACGTTAGGATATTGTTGATATTTTGTAAAACGTTTTAATCCCATTAGCATCATTTTTTGTTCATCACCTTCAGCAAATGAGATGATGCCTTCTTTAGCTTTTTGAGTTATTTTCTCTACGGCGTTATATAAATACAATTTTGCCATTGCAATTTGTTCTTTTTGGCTGTCTTCCCCAAAACGCTTTGCATTCTTTTCAGCTCGTAAAACACCTGATTCTGCCATGTATATTTCTATTAAAATATCTGCAGAAGCTAATAGAAGTTGTTGATGACTTTCTAATTCTGGACCATACTTTTGTACCGCACTACCTGCCGTCATTAAAAATACTTTTTTTAGTTTTTTAATGATTTCTTTTTCTTCAGAAAATAACTCGCTATAATCGGGCATATCGAACGAAGGAATCCCTGTTAATTCATCAGCAACAGCTTGTGCAGGTCCTAGCAAATCTACATGTCCTTTCATCGCTTTTTTAATAAGCATACCTACTGCGTGCATACGGTTTATTTCGTTTGTACCCTCGTAAATTCTAGAGATACGAGCATCTCTCCATGCAGCTTCCATAGGAGTATCGGCAGAGAATCCCATTCCTCCATAAATTTGGATACCTTCATCGCTACAATTTTGAATATCTTCAGAACAAGCAACTTTAAGTAAGGAACATTCAATGGCATATTCTTCTACACCTTTTAATTCTGCTTCAGCGTGTGTATTGCCTTCTGCTATGCGTTTATTAATACGGTTTTCTATGTCGTATGCAGCTCTATAACTTGCGGCTTCTCCTACATAAGCAGAGGTAGCCATTTCGGCAAGTTTGTATTGTATTGCTTCGAAAGAAGAAATAGGAACTTTAAATTGTACACGTTCATTTGCATATTTAACAGAATTATCAATTACACGTCGTTGAGCATCTAAACATGCGGCTGCCAGTTTTATACGACCAATATTTAATGCATTCATGGCAATTTTAAATCCATTTCCTCGTTCAGAAAGCATGTTTTCTACAGGAATTTTTGTTTCGTTAAAAAATACCTGACGTGTAGAGGAGGAGTGGATTCCTAATTTTTTTTCTTCCTCTCCAAAGGATACTCCATTTGGATTGTCTTTATCATATTCTAAGATAAACCCGGTAATGTTTTTATCGTCTTCAATACGAGCAAAGACAATAAAAAGATTTGCAAATCCTGCATTGGAAATCCACATTTTTTGTCCGCTAATGCTGTAATATTTTCCGTCTTCCGAGAGTACAGCTTTTGTTTTTCCAGAATTAGCATCACTACCAGCTCCAGGTTCTGTTAAGCAATAAGCCCCAAACCATTCTCCTGAAGCTAATTTAGGTACATATTTTTTCTTTTGTTCTTCATTTCCGTATAAAGTAATGGGCATTGTACCTATTCCTGTATGTGCTCCGAAGGCAGTAGCTAAAGATCCTGTTACTCCAGAAATATAATCGCATACAAGCATGGTAGAAACAAATCCCATCCCTAATCCGTCATAGTTTTCAGGAACAGCAACTCCTAAAAAACCAAGTTCTCCTGCTTTACGCATTAAGGTTTCTGTAAGTGCATAATCTTTTTTCTCGAAACGTTCTTGGTTAGGAGCAACTTCACGTTCGATAAACTCTTTTACAGAGTCTTTCATCATTTTTTGTTCTTCATTGAAATCTTCTGGTGTAAAAATGCTTTCACAATTAGCTTCTTTTACCAGAAATTGACCTCCTCTTATAGTATTTTCCATGTTTTTATATTTTGTTGATTAGATTAGAATTAAAATACTTCGTAAACTCCTGCGGCACCTTGTCCTGTACCTACACACATGGTTACCATGGCGTATTTATTGGCAAGGTTTCGTTTTTTCATTTCATCGAATATTTGCACCGATAATTTTGCACCTGTACATCCTAATGGATGCCCTAGGGCTATGGCACCTCCGTTTACGTTTACAATTTCTTTATTAAGTCCAAGCTCTCTAATTACCGCTAATGATTGCGAAGCAAAAGCTTCGTTGAGCTCAAATAATTCGATATCATTTTTAGATAAATTAGCTTGTTTTAAGGCTGCAGGAATAGCTTTTACAGGACCTATTCCCATAATTTTAGGTTCTACACCAACACTGGCATAGCTTGCTAATCTGGCAATAGGTTCTAGGTTTAATTCCTTCATCATTTCTTCGCTCATCACCATAACAAATGCTGCGCCATCACTAGTTTGTGAAGAGTTTCCAGCAGTTACACTTCCGCCTTGTGCAAAAACAGGTCTTAATTTAGAAAGTGCTTCTATAGAAGTTCCTTTTCTTGGGCCTTCATCTTGGGTAACGGTATAGGTTTTTGTTTGTTTTTTTCCGTTTTTATCAAGATAGTTTTGTTCGACTTCGATAGGAACAATTTGGTCTTTAAATCTATTTTCTGCTTGTGCGTTTAATGCACGTTGGTGAGAATTGAAAGAGAATTCGTCTTGATCTTCTCTAGATACATTATATTTTTGTGCCACTGCTTCTGCGGTAAGTCCCATACCCCAGTAATAGTCTTCATGGCCATTTTTTGCCAGTTTGTAATCGGGTACTGGTTTATATCCGCCCATAGGGATGTAACTCATGCTTTCTGTACCTCCAGCGATAATACAATCTGCCATTCCGTTTTGTATTTTTGCGGTAGCTAGGGCTATTGTTTCTAAACCAGAAGCGCAATATCGGTTTACGGTTACTCCAGGTACATCTACGGTATTTAGCCCCATAAGAGAGATAAACCTACCTACGTTTAGTCCTTGTTCTGCTTCTGGCATTGCATTCCCTACAATTACATCATTTATTCTGCTTTTGTCAAATTCAGGAAGTTTATCCATCATGTATTTGATGGTTTCTGCGGCAAGCTCATCTGGGCGTTTAAAACGAAATACGCCTCGATTTGATTTCCCTACGGCAGTTCTGTATGCTTTTACGATATATGCTGTTTTCATTTTATTTTGTATTTAGTTGTATAAGCTTTAGTAGTTATACAGTTTATAGTGTGGTATGTGATTTTATGATAATATAGCAACCTATTAATTTCTTAAGGGTTTACCTTTTTTTAACATGTGTTGTAAACGCTCTAGTGTTTTTCTTTCGGTGGTTAGGGATAAGAATGCTTCGCGTTCTAAATCTAACAGGTATTGTTCGTTTACATAAGTATTTTCAGATAGGTCTCCTCCTGCCATTACATAGGCAAGTTTATTGGCTATTTTTTTATCGTGTTCACTAATATATTTACCAGCAAACATTTGGTCTGTTCCAACATAAAAGGCACCAAGTGCTTGTTTACCTAGTACTTTAATATCGCTGCGTTTTACAGGCTGTGTGTAGCCATTTTCGGCCATTAATAGGGCGTGTTTTTTAGCAATGGCTAATTGACGATTTTTGTTGACAACCACAATATCTTTTCCTTTTTGTAAAATTCCTGTATCATAAGCTTCATAGGCAGAGGTAGATACTTTTGCCATACCTATGCTAAGGAAGTTATCACGGAGTTTGTTTATTTCTACATCGCCAGCGTGGAAGCTATCTGAAGCTCTAAGCGTCATTTCTTTCGAGCCACCTCCGCCAGGGATTACACCAACTCCAAATTCTACTAAACCTATATAAGTTTCAGCATGAGCTACAACTTTATCAGCGTGTAAAGAAAGTTCACAACCGCCTCCTAGTGTCATATTATGAGGGGCTGCAATAGTTGGAATGGAGGAATAACGCATGCGCATCATGGTGTCTTGGAAGTATTTTACCGCGATATTTAGCTCGTCGTATTCTTGTTCTGCCGCGAGCATAAAAATCATCCCGATATTTGCTCCTACAGAGAAGTTTTTCCCGTTGTTAGAAACTACAAGACCTTGATAATTTTTTTCGGCAATATCTATTGCTTTATTTATACCTACAAGTACATCGCTTCCAATAGAATTCATTTTACTTCTAAATTCTAAATTTAAAATACCATCGCCTATATCTTGTACGGCAACACCAGTGTTTTTAAATACGGTGTTGGTTTCTCTGATGTTATCTAGAATGATAAAAGCATCTTGCCCAGGAATTTTTATATATTTTTTTTCAGAAATGTTATAATAGTAGGTGTTTCCTTCTTTTATGGTATAGAAGTGTTTAACGTTATTGTTTTGCATTTCTGTAACCCAATCGGCTACTTTATAGCCTTGCTCTTCAATAAGTTTTAGCCCTTCTTGTAAGCCTATTGCATCCCAGATTTGGAAAGGACCGTGCTCCCAACCAAAACCTGCTTGCATGGCATCGTCTATTTTATATAGATCGTTAGAAATTTCGGGAATACGATGTGATACATAAGCAAATAAGGCGGCAAAGTTTTTACGATAAAATTCACCAGCTTTATCTTTTCCTTTGATGAGTACAGGAAAACGTTTTACAACATCGTCTATGCTTTTGGTGAGTTCTAATGTAGCAAAGTTTGCACTTTTTCGGTCTCTATACGCTAAAGTATTTAGGTCTAAAGATTTTATTTCGCTTTGGCCATCTGTATTTTTTACTTTTTTATAAAATCCTTGTCCAGTTTTACTACCTAACCATTTGTTATCCATCATTGTTTGGATAAAATCTGGAAGTTTGAACAATTCATGTTGCTCATCGTTAGGAACGTTTTCATACAAACCATTGGCTACGTGTACTAGGGTGTCTAAGCCTACTACATCTACCGTACGGAAGGTTGCTGATTTTTGTCTGCCAATAACAGGACCGGTAAGTTTATCTACCTCCTCTATGGTTAAGTCCATTTCTTTTACGGTATGAAAGAGACTCATGATGCTAAAAATCCCGATACGGTTTCCTATAAAAGCTGGAGTATCTTTTGCTATTACAGCGGTTTTACCTAAAAACTTTTCTCCGTAATTGTTTAAGAAATCTAAAACTTCCTGTTTTGTTTTTGGTCCGGGAATAATTTCAAATAATTTTAGGTAACGTGGTGGGTTGAAGAAGTGAGTTCCGCAGAAATGTTGTTGAAAATCTTCGCTTCTGCCTTCGGTCATAAATTTTATAGGAATACCCGAAGTATTTGAAGTGATTAAAGTTCCTGGTGTACGGTGTTTCTCTAGGTTATCGAATACTTGCTTTTTTATGTCTAAGCGTTCTACAACAACCTCGATAATCCAATCTACGTCTTTTACTTTATGGATATCGTCCTCTAGGTTTCCTGTAGTGATTCTATTAGCAAATTTTTGATGATAAATAGGGGAGGGCTTAGATTTTAATGTATCTTGTAAGGAAGTATTTACAATGCGATTTCTTACTTGTTTATCGGTTAATGTTAATCCGTTAGCTTCTTCCTTTTCGGTTAATTGGTTAGGGATAATGTCTAGTAATAATACTTCTACACCAATATTGGCAAAATGGCAAGCAATACCACTTCCCATGATTCCAGAACCTATTACGGCAACTTTTTTTATAGTACGTTTTTTCATGTTATTTTATAGTAGTTTCGGGTTTATAGATTTTTTTATTAGAGATTAAGTCCATTATTGTATTCGCTACATTTATAAAGTTGTCTAAATCTTTTTCGGGAACGACTTGTTTTACTGCCTCATCAAATTTAAGAACAACATCTTTAGAGAACTTACGCATTTCTAGTCCAAATTCGGTAAGTTTTATAAGGACGCTTCTACCGTCTTCAGGGTTTCTTTCTCTTGTGATTAGTCCTTTATCTTCCATAGCACGTAATGTACGTGAGAGACTTGTAGCTTCCATCCCCATTTTTGGTCCTAAGGAGGTAGATGGTGTGCCTTTGTCTGGATCTATGTTTAGTAAAGCAAATCCAGTTGCCATGGTGCTTCCTTTTCTTCCTGCTTCTTCGTTATACATTTTAGCTACGGCTATCCAAGTGGCTCGCAGTACATAATCTATAGTTTTTTCTTTCATACGTTATAGCTTCTTCTCAAAGATAGAAAAAAAAGCTATGCATGCATAGTAAAAGTGTAATTTTCTTATGAAATTTACAAAGAATATAGAAATAAAAAAACAGACATGCTAAAGTTTAACAGTCTGTTAATGAGTTTTTAATGTTGGTGGTCTGCTTGATATATTTTATCGTATAGATCTTTATATTTTTGCAAAATAATTTTCCGTTTAAGCTTCATGGTAGGTGTGAGGTGTCCTGCGTCTACAGACCATTCATCGGCAGTAAGCTCTATTTTTTTTATTTGTTCCCATTTTCCAAATTTTTGGTTATAGATGCTTACTTCTTTAAAAATACGGTCTATTATTTTAGGGTTATTGATAAGGTTTTCTATGTTGTCTTGATAGTCTATTTCTTTTCTTTTTGCGTATTCTTTTATGAAATCGAAATTTGGTTGTATAAAGGCTGCGGGCATTTTTTCGCCTTCTCCAATAACCATTATTTGCTCGATAAAACGAGAACGTTTCATTTCATTTTCTATAAGTTGAGGTGCAACATATTTACCTCCAGAGGTTTTAAAAATTTCCTTTTTACGGTCGGTTATTTTTAAGAAACCATCGCTGTCAATTTCGCCAATATCTTCGGTGTGGAAATAACCATTTTGGATAACTTCTTGTGTTTTTTTGTCATCTTTATAGTATCCCATCATTACATTTGGTCCTTTACATAGAATTTCGCCATCATCGGCAATTTTTACTTCTACGTTTGGAATTACTTTTCCTACGGTACCAATTTTCCAGCCTTTATTTCGTTTATCATTTACCGATATTACTGGCGAGGTTTCTGTAAGCCCATATCCTTCCATTACTGGGATGCCTGCTGCTCCAAAAATTCTGGCTAACCTAGGTTGTAAGGCAGCGCTTCCAGATACCATAAGGTCTAGGTTTCCTCCAAGTGCTTCTTGCCATTTGCTAAAAACAAGTTTGCGTGCTATGCTAAGTTTAAAATTATACCATGCACTATTGCCATGGTAAGCGTTAAATTTTTCTCCTAATGCTATAGACCAAAAGAAAATTCTTTTCTTTATTCCTGTAAGTGAAGCTCCTTTGGCATAAATTTTATCATATACTTTTTCTAGTACTCTAGGAACAACAACCATTACGTTAGGTTGAACTTCTTTTAGATTATCGCCCATTTTATCGATAGATTCTGCAAAGTAAACAGAGATACCATAATATTGGTATAGATAAACTACCATGCGTTCTAAAATATGACATATAGGTAAGAAGCTTAAAGCGATGGAAGAACCTTCGTTAAAAGGGATTCGGCAAGCACTGTTAAGAACATCGCTAACAATATTTTTATGGCTTAGCATTACTCCTTTAGGTTTTCCTGTGGTTCCTGAGGTGTAGATAAGAGTAGCTAAGTCGTTTTCTGATATTTTATCTTTTATTTCATCTACTGTTTCTTGGTTGCTATTGTCTGTTCCAAGATTTAGTATTTCTTTCCAGTTTTTGCAATTTTGAATTTCATCAAAGCTATATACCTCTTTAAGAAAAGTTTGCTCTTTAACAGTGTTTACTTTTTCTAATAATTCTGTATCGGAAACAAAGCATAAAACTGCCTCGCTATGGTTAAGAACATATTTATATTCCTCTGGAGAGATGTTGGGGTAGATAGGCACGGTTTGTGCGCCTATTTGCGATATTCCGATATCTATGATATGCCATTCTGTGCGGTTGGTGGTGGAGATAATGGCTATTTTTTGGTTAGGTTCTATACCTAACCTTAGTAGCCCTCTACTAATTTGGTTAGCTTTATTGATATAAGCTTCTGTAGAAGTTGCCTCCCAAACTCCGTTGCTTTTAGTGTTTAATGCTTTTGCTAACGGATATTTTTGCTGTTGATGATATGGAATATCAAAAATACGTTTAACGTCGTTCATATTGATGAATATAAAAGTAGTATGGGCAAATTAGGAAAAAAATAGATGAGTTTCAAATTTATTAGGAAATAAATATAAAAAAACCTAAGTTGTTGTTAATTAGACTAAAGTTAGCTTACAAGATGGTGAATTTTTTTAAATTTTTATCAAACTTAACTATATTTTCAGGGAAAAGCTCACTAAGGTGATTCTTTTTAATAAGGTTTTCTGGGGTTTCTAAAAATACTTGGTTGTTTTTTACCAGGATAATCTTGTCGCAAAGCTGTAAGCAAAGATCTATTTCATGAGAGGCAAAAACAATTGTCTTTTTTGTTTTTTTAGTTAAGTCTTTTAATAGCTTTAATACATATATCTTATGGTATAAGTCTAAATGAGCTGTGGGTTCGTCTAAAAATATAAGCGAAGTGTCTTGTGCAACGGCTCTTGCTAGCATTACTTTTTGTAACTGCCCATCGCTTAATTGATTGCAATAACTGTTTTGTAAGAATTCGATGTCTAATTGTTTTAGACTTTTTTTTATGATTTCTTTATCTAAACTGCTTAATTTTCCAATCCAATTGGTATAAGGTTGGCGTCCTAATGCGATTACCTCGGTAACGGTTAGTGGCGTGAGTATTTCTGTTTTAGATAGTACAATACTAATTTCCTTTGCACGTTCTTGTAAGGAGAACTTTTGTAAGGAACGCTTGTTTATTTTTATATCTCCATGAATAGGAGGTAAGTTTCCTGTTAGTGTATTTAGTAAGGTAGATTTTCCTGCACCGTTAATACCTATTACGGCAACAAAATCGCTCTCTTCAAGAAAAAAATCGTTTACGCTGGCTATTTTTTTGTTTTTATATCCAATGCTCAAATTTTCGGTATGTAATACAGTTTTTTTAGGCATTTTACAAGGTTATTTTTTTCTTACGCGTTAATAGCCAAATTACAATAGGTGCACCAAATAAAGCTGTAATAGCATTTATGGGTAAGGTGTATTCGCTTCCTGGAAGTTGGGCAATGGTGTCGCAAATAAGCATTAATGCGCTTCCTGTCATTATGCTAGCAGGGTATAATATAAAATGATTACTACCTTTAATTACTACTTTTACAAGATGTGGTACAGCAATGCCTACAAAAGCAATAGGGCCAGCAAAAGCGGTAATGCTACCTGCTAAAAGGCTTGTAGCTAGTATGATGATAAATTTGTTTTGAGTAATTTTAGTGCCAAGGCTACGCGCATAACTTTCGCCTAATAATAATGCGTTAAGGTTTTTTAACGTGCATAAAGCCAAAATAAGTCCTATAGCCCAGCATAGGGAGAGCAAACTTACTTCTTTCCAGTTTAAATCGCCTAAACTTCCAAACGACCAAAAAATATATTGTTGTAATTTTTCTGCACTACTAAAAAAAGAAAGGATGCTTACCACAGCACCAGTAAAGCTAGCAAACATTAACCCTATAATAAGGATAGCCATGGTATTTTTTACCTTAGCAGCCATGGCCAAAACGGCTAGAAGAACTAAAAAACTCCCTAAACTACTCGCTAAGATAATACTATATGAGGAGGTGATTTCTGTTTGGAAAACACTTCCAAACCAGCTTCCAGCCATTAATAAACAAGCAACGCCTAAACTTGCTCCGCTACTTAAACCAAGCACATAAGGACCAGCCAAAGGGTTTCTAAATAAGGTTTGCATAAGTAAACCACTTACCGCTAACCCAGAACCCACTATAATGGCTGTAACAGCTTTGGGTAATCGGTAAGAGAAAATAATATATTCCCAAGTAGCATTACTAGCCTCCTGAAAACTCAAAATCTTGAAAATTTCCTTTAAAGGAATATGCACAGAACCTAAGCTAATATTGATAAAAAATAGCAGGATTAATGTTATGCTACCAGTAATAAAATAGTTGGCCTGTACTTTCAAAAAATTATTTTTTTAGGGGTTGAAAAAAGCTAAAAGGTGTATTAGGAAGTAATTCAGGATGAAAAATTTTTATAAAATCTTTTAAAACTAAATCGGGTCTGCTTGGTCCTAATTCATAATAAAGAAAACCTCCTGTTTCTCCTTTAGTTAAACTAATGCTAAATACATTTTTATTGGTAAATGCTTTAAGTTGTTTGTAATGCTTAGAGGCATCTGATAATTGGGAATAACTAGAAAAATCTCCAGGAAGCACCCAAAAGTCTGCATTTTTACCAGAAGCTAAAATTTCTTCTATAGACAGGGCTAAGCTGGCCTCTGAGATTTTATCGGCATATATATAATTGGCATTAGCATCTTTAAAAAATAAAGCTTGCCAAGAATTTCCTGCGGGGCAGTACCAAACATCTTTATATAAATTTCCGCTAAGTACACTAGGTTTATTTTTACTAGTTGTAGCAAGTTGTTTGGCATCTTGGTAATTTTTTTCGATGGTATTAAATATGGTTTGGGCTAAGCTATCTTTTTGGTATAAGGCGCCAAACACTTTTATCCATTCTGCTTTTCCTAGAGGGGTTGTTTCTAACCATTCGCCATTATATAGAATAGGAATATTGTTTTTTTGCAAAGTATTGTAAGACTTGTTTCCTGCATTCATTGCCGAAGCAATAATAACATCGGGTTGTAGGGCTAGGGTTATCTCTGTGTTTAGTTGGTCGTTATGTCCAATTTCTTTGATGTTTCCTTTTTTGATTAAAGCTCGGGTTTTTTCTGAAGAAATATAATCTAAATGAGGAAATCCAATAATGCTTTCTAATTCATTTAAGAGCTCTATTGCGGGAATATGGGTAGTAGAAGTTGGAATAGCTTTTTGAATAGGAATTTCAATAACAGCAGCTGCAGCATGTTTTTTAGGAAGCTTGGTCTTATCGGAGACCAATAAATAAGTATATGTTTTTTGCGCTTTAGGATAAGGCTTGGTAATGCTTAGTAATTTGTATCCGTCATGGTTTTCTATTTGGAAGCCATCGGCATATTTTATAAGCGTTTTTTTCTCTGGGCTCGAAACATGAGTTGTGACATTACTTTTTTGGGCGCTTTCTTGTTTACAAGATAAACTAAGTAATAAAAATATAAAAAATACAAATTGCTTCATAAAAATTCTGTTTGATGCAAAAATAAGATTATTTCATATTTATATACGAAAACTTAATTAATGTTTATATTTGCCTTGCTTTTGGTTGATTTTCTATGCAAATAGATTTTCATTAAAAGGGAATTAGGTGCGGTTACCAACCAAAACCTAAGCTGTTCCCGCAACTGTAAGTGTTACCTGTATTTTTTATACAGATGTCTTTTATAAAGTTACAGATTAATAATACCACTGGTGTTTAACATCGGGAAGGGAAATTTGTAAAACACAAGCCAGGAAACCTGCCAAAGCTATAATTGCAAAATAAGACTTTCGGGTAAAAGGTCTGCCGATTTATGAAAAACTATTTAATACTACTTCTTTGCCTGTGTTTTTACAGTACTACTTTCGCTCAGCAAAAGCCAATAGAGCAGCTTGAGGTAGTATACTTGGAAAATAACCCTTTAAGAGATTCTGTTTATACCAGTAATCAATTAATCCTTAACGATAGTATTCTTAAACGTAGCCAAGCATCGCTTACACAGCTGCTTAATTTTAATTCTACCATTTATTTTAAAGAAAACGGACTCGGAATGGTAGCTTCGCCTAGCTTTCGCGGAACAACGGCTCAACAAACAGCAGTGTTATGGAACGGAATTTCGATCAACTCGCAAACTACAGGGCAAACCGATTTTAATACCGTAACTACACGCGGATATGATAAAGTAATTGTTAAACCCGGTGGAGGAAGCGTTGTAGATGGAAGCAATAGTATAGGAGGGAGTATTTATCTTGAAAATGAAATTCCGTACAATCATAATTTCGAAAACAATGTTTTTATCCAGTATGGTAGTTTTAATACGTATGGGTTGCATGTAAAATCGAGCTATTCTAACAAAAAAACAGGAATTTCTATCGGTTTATCTAAAAATGCATCTGATAACGATTATAAATATCCTAAAACAGGAGTAAAAAACAAAAACGGACATTACAAAAACACCAACATTAGCCTTGCAGCAGGAACCAAACTTAATAAACAACATGAACTGCAATGGTTTGCTAATATTTACGATAGCAGAAGAAACTTTTCGTTACCCAATCCATACGCTTTACCAAATAAATATTACGATTTTAATACACGTAGTTTACTAAATTGGAAATATTATAAACAGCGTTTTTCTTCATCAGCAAAAGTGGCTGTTTTAACCGATAGGTATATCTATTACCCTAATGTAAATTACTGGTATCACAGCAAAGCAAAAGTAGAAACCTATTTGTTTAAGTATGATGCAGATTACCGATTAAGTAAAAATATGTTACTAACAGGTGGGTTAAACCTTACTCGTAACCAAGGTTCGGGAACAAATTTTTCTCAATCAGAGCGTCATATTGGAGCTGTAGCTTTAGGATTTAAACACCAAGCTACACCTAGTTTTATTTATGAAGTTATGTTAAGGCAAGAGGTAAACGAGCATTTTGATAGTCCGTTTTTGTATAGAATAGGGCTGCAAAAAGAGTTTTCTGAAGTTTACACACTAAAATTTAACACTTCCAAAAACTATCGTATCCCTACGTATAACGATTTATATTGGAATGGCTTAGGAAATCCTGATTTGAAACCAGAAACTTCCTATGGAGTGGAAATTAGCAACCTGTTTAGTTATAAAAATTATAGTTTAAACCTAACCGCTTATTATAACAAGATAGAGGATTTATTGCGTTGGACACCTTCTGCATCAGGTATCTGGCGACCAGAAAACACCAACAATGTACAAACCTACGGGCTAGAAGCTATTTTAAGTTTAACACAAAGTTTATGGGATAAGCATTTTGTAAACTTTAATGCTACTTATGCTTATACAATTTCAGAAAATACAGAAACCAAAAAGCAACTTATCTACGTGCCAAAACATAAGCTAACTTGGTCGTTAAGTTATGCATATAAAAAAATAAACGCTTATTATCAGTACATTAATACAGGAGAGGTTTTTCACACCACAGATAATTCAAAATATTATACCATAGGCAGTTATATGGCAGGAAATTTAGGATTAGAATATAAGCTAAAACAACAACTTACCATAGGCTTACAAGCCTTAAATGTATGGAATGAAAAATACGAAAGTGTTTTAAACAGACCCATGCCAGGAAGAAATTACACAATTTACCTTAACTTAAATATATAATTACTATGAACAGAAATTTTAAACTTTTAGGAGTAGCTCTATTGAGTTTGAGCTTACAATTTTGTACAAGCGATGATAATGATCGTGACGATATTACCCCGCCAGCACCAGAGGTAGAAAAAGGATTTTTTGTATTAAATGAAGGAAATATAGGAGCAAACAATGCTTCGTTGACTTATTTAGACGAAAATTTTGAGCCTTCACATTTTTTCTACAAAAGCCTTACTGGTAACGATTTAGGCGATACAGGACAAAGTTTAGCTAAAAATGACGACCACATTTATATCATTATGAATCATTCAAGTAATGTAGAGGTTTTACACTTTGATGATGATGCTGAAGGCGATACACAGCATATAAACTTTACACACCAAGCCAGTATTACAGAAAATATTCTAAATCCTCGTTACATAGCTTTCGAAAACAATAAAGGTTATATTACCAACTGGGGAGATCCAACCAATCCTGATGATGATTTTGTAGCTGTTATCGATTTAAATACGCATGCTGTACTATCAACCATTAGTGTTGCAGAGGGTCCAGAAACTATTCTTTCTGAGGATGGAAAAATATTTGTAGCGCACCAAGGTGGATATGGTTACGGGAATACCATTTCTGTAATCGATACCGATACCGATACTGTTGTTGGAACAATTGCCGTTGGTGATGTACCAAGCGCAATGGTAGAAGAAAACGATAAGCTTTATGTGCTTTGCAGCGGAAAAGCAGCATGGACAGGAGACGAAACCATGGCAGGACTGTATAAGATAAATGTTGATACTTATGAGGTAGAAGCGCAAAAAGATTTTGCAGAAGGGGAGCACCCACGTTTCTTAGAGGAAGAGAGTGATAAGCTTTACTATACGCTAAACGGTAGTGTTTATGAAACCATTCAAACCGATTTTACTACTGCTACTCCAATAATAGATTTTGCAACAGATGGAGTAATGTCTATTTACGGTTTTGCGTTAGAGGAAGACCAAATTTTTATCACCGATGCTAAAGATTATATTTCTTTAGGAGAATTGTTTATTTACAACCTAGACGGTAGCTTAAAACAAACTGTAGAAACACAACTTCTACCTAATTCAGTTTTAGATTTAGACTAAGAGTCAATTAGATTATTCTATAAAAAAGAGGCTGCCTTTTCGGGCAGCCTCTTTGCTTTATGTAGTTGTTAGTTGGTTTATTTATACATACGCTGGAAGATAGGGGAGTTGCTTTTGTTTTCATATAGCTCTTCAAACTTGTTTTGATAGGTGAAGTGTAAACGTGTAGAAGCATTTCCTATTATATGGTTAATAGCGGTTTGTAAGAATAGTTCTTGGTTTTCATCCCCTAAAGGTTTCAGGTTAAAATAATCTTCTTCTACCTCGATATTAGGAGTAATCCCATCGATATAATCTGTAAATCCGTTTGCATTTACAGCTTTGAGAATAAGCGGTTGCATGGCATAAGTATGATTAGGGTTTACGTTTACTTTAGTAAACCTAGGAGAATCATAAACGGTGATAGAGCCTTGAAATTTACCACGAGTAGCCTCACCTATTTGTACAACATCAATATAAGGTAATAAGGCGCTTATAAGTAACTCACTTGCCGAAGCACTGCTTTGTGTAGTTAAGATATACACACGCGTGAGTCCTAAACTATTTATGCTAGCTCCAGTATTAATTTTGTTGTTAAACTTTCTAGATTCTTCAGGGAAATTTTCATTATAAACCTGAGTAATAAAAAGCTCTTCGTTAAATTGCCCTGTAATCATACTGGCAAGGTCACTACAAGTTTCTATACTTCCACCGCCATTATACCTTAGGTCTATAATTAAATTATCGATATTGGCAGCTTTAAAATTAGAAAAAACAGCATTTAATTCACTATCAAAACTGCTGGTAAAACTGTTGTACAGCAGGTAACCAATTTTCTGATTCTCTTTTTCGATAATTTTGGTTATGTGTATAGGGTTTTCTGTAAGTTCTTGTTTGTTTAGCGGTATCTCTGTAGCAATATCCTCAAGGTTGTCATCTATTAATGTGGCAAGCCCAATGCTATATTGCTCATTATTAAGTAGGTTTTCATAATTGTTAACGCTTAGTTTAGTATTATTTACACGGTTAAAAATCATTCCGCGTTTAACCTGTTTTGCTTCTGCATCAGAATTTGGCATTACATAGCGTACATATCCAAAAATATCATTCGTATTATTTATGCGTACTAAGCCAAATGCCATTCCGTTACTTTTGCTAACCCCTTGAAAAGCTTTTTCTAGGCTTATATAATCATCGGTAATAAAACTAAATCTATCTTCACTTTGGGAAAGAAGCTTGTTAAAAAAATCTTTTGGGTTATTTTCGCTTGCTAAAAAACGCAGATAATCTTCGGAAGTAGCAAATGCATTATTGGCAAGGTTAGGAACACTGCTTTTATAAAGGTAATAATGGTTTAATCCTCGCCAAATAAAGTTATTAATATCAGAGGGATCAGCTTTAGATACAACATCATCATTATCATCAAAACAACTGGTAAGGCTTAACAAAAGCCCTGTTAGACAGAGATAAAGGAAAGGTTTTTTTATCATGAATAGATTGTTTTTAAGAACTAAAAATACTATTCTTTTATTAAAATAAATAACATTCTTGTAACAATATGTAAATTGAATCGTTGAAGTTTTAAGAGCATAACTCATAATGACCGATAAAAATTTTATAGATTACTTAACCAATATAAAAGATTTGCTATTTCGTTTAGCATTGCGTTTATTGGTATCTGAAGATGCTGCAAAAGATGCCGTACAAGAAATAAGTATGAAATTATGGAAGCATAAGGAGAAAATAACACAGGTAAACAATCCAGATGCCTATGCCGTTACAATGATGAAAAATTATTGCTACGACCAGTTAAAACTAAAGCAACACAATAACTTGCGTATAGAGCATAGCAACTATAAAGATGCTGCTATTGAAATACAGCATACAACAGAAGTAAAAGATGAGCTACAACAAGTTTATACGTTTTTACAAACTTTAAGCAAACAAGAACAAACATTAATACAATTACGCGATATAGAGCAATTAGAATATACCGAAATTGCAGCCATTACCACTATGAAAGAAACCTCAATACGAGTGGCGCTTTCTAGAGCAAGAAAAAAGATTAGAGAACAAGTATTAGCATTACATAAGTATGGAACTCCAGCAAATTAAAACTATTATAGAGCGTTATTTCGAGGGAAATACCAGCTTAGCGGAAGAAAAACAATTAAGTGCTTATTTTTCGCAAGAAAATGTACACCCCGATTTAAAACATTATCAGCCCTTATTTTCTTTCTTTAACAAAGAGAAACAACAGGAGTATAATGAGCCTTTACCTAAAATAACTTCCAAGACAAAAACATCGTATTATGTGTTTTTGGCTGCAGGAATTGCCGCAAGCTTTCTGTTGGTATTTAGCGTTTTTCTTTGGCAAAATAAGCATGCCCAAAAACCAATACCAAGTGCAGAAAATAAAGCTTTGGCAATGCAAAATACCCAAGAACTTCTTAAAATGATGACCGATGTTATAGGAGAAGGAAAAGAACAATTGCGCTATATTGAAAAAATACAAGAAACAAAAAATAAGATAATAAAAACAAAACAATAAAAATAAATATTATGAGAAAGATAATTTTCCTTTTTTGTGCTTTATGTACATTAAGCTTTTCACAAGCACAAGATTTTAATAAATACGAACGTATGAATGGTGTAAGCTCTGTATTAATTACGAGCGAAATGTTTAAGCTATTAGCCGAAATAGATTTTGATAGTAGCGACCCCGAAGTGCAAAACTACGTAAACCTCATCGAGAATTTAAAAGATATAAAAGTGCTCTCAACATCAAAACCAGCTATCGCACAGCAATTAGAAGCCGATGTTAATGCATATATTACTTCTTCTCAACTAAAAGAGTTAATGCGTGTAAATGATGACGGGAATGATGCTCGCTTTTATTTTGAAGCAGGAGATAGCGCTGCAGTAGTAAAACGTCTTATCATGTTTTTTAAAGGAGAGGAAAACGGCGAAAAAATAACTGTAGCAATGTCAATTAGCGGAAACATAGACTTAAAACAGGTCTCTAAATTAGCCAAAGATTTAAAAGTGCCAGGAGCCGATGCCTTAAAAGATGTAGAACCTAAATAATATCAAAACTATTCTTATGAAAAAAATAATAACATTTGCCCTAGCCAGTATAGTATTGCTTTTTTCTAGTTGTAACTCAGAAGAAAGTCTGCAAGAATACTATGTAAAAAATCAAGAACGCAATGATTTTATAGTCTTAGATGTACCTAGCAGTATGTTTATAAAACAAATAGATAAACTTTCTGCAGACAATCAAAAAGCAGCAAAAAGCATCAAAAAAGTAAATATTCTGGCGTATCCTATAGCAGAAGGAAAGCAAAAAGAATACACACAAGAATACGAAAAGCTAAGCACAATACTTTTGGGTGAAAAATACCATACCTTACTACAATTTAATCACGACGGGAAAAAAGTTAAAATTTTATATCAAGGACAGCGCGACGCTATAAAAGAACTTATTGTGTTAGGAAACGATGATACCAAAGGTTTTGCTGTTGCCCGTATTTTAGGCGATAATATGAATCCAAATAAAATAATTACACTATTACACTCTATTAAAAATGAAAATATAGATGTAGAAGGCTTATTTACAGATATACAAAGTAATTTCTAACTAATCCTCGATGTTTTAGAACAAAGTTTTTACAAGTATATTTTACTATCCAAAACAAAAAAGGCTTTAGTTTTTTTAAACTAAAGCCTTTTTTTAAATCTTAGAACTATTATCGATTATTTTTCTTCAAGAAGTTCTGCTATTTTATCTTCTAAGGCTTTTCCTCTCAGGTTTTTAGCAACAATAATTCCGTTTTCATCAAGAATATAGGTTGCAGGAATAGAGCGGATGCCGTATAGTTTAGCAATTGGTCCTTGCCAAAACTGTAGGTTAGAAACTTGTGGCCAAGTTAAGCCATCATCTTCTATAGCTTTTATCCATTTATCTTTTTGTCCAGGTCTATCTAGCGAGACACCCAAAATATTAAAACCTTTATCATGAAATTTTTCATATAATTTTACAATTTCTGGGTTGGCAATTCTACAAGGCTTACACCAAGACGCCCAAAAATCTATCAAGGTAATTTTCCCCATCGCATCTTTTAAGGCAAGCTGATTACCTTCTGGAGTAGGAGCAGAAAATTCAGGTGCTTTAGCACCTACTTCTGTAGAAGCTGCTGCTGCTGCTGCTACTGCTGCTGCTTGAAAACTTTCATTTATCTTTTTTCCGATAGCGCTTTCTTGAGCATCTTTAGATAGGCTTTCGAATAAGGCTTTAGTTTCTGTACTAGGTAATGTTTTCATATTTACTAAATCAGAAAGCATTAAGATAGAAACTAAAGAATTTGGATTCTCCTGAATAATTTTTTTTCTAATTTCAGTATCTTTTTGAGCAATAAGATCTCTTTTTTCTTTAATTTGTTTTTGTAATTCGGCAGGGTCGCTAAATTCTTCTTTACGCAGGGCTTCCATTTCTTTACGCAGGGCTTCCATTTCTTTACGCATATCTTTCATGTGCTCCAAATAGCCTTCAAACACTTCATTTTGCTTACTTCCTTTTACAACAGAAGATCGCAAGCTATCTTTATATAAAGAAACATGTAAGGGTTTGTTTTCATTAATAAAAATAATATTTCCGCGAACATTGTCTAAGCGTAAAATGCTTAATTGCTGAAAATCTGTATTAGGTAAAGGCATCTCAAATGCTCCATTCATTACCTCTACGGTATCTACTACCTCTGGCATTGCTTGCTCATTAAGTACAGAAAGGTAAACTTTTGTGTTATCGGGAACATCAACTTTAGCAGAGAGTTTTACACCGCCTTCTTGCTTTTGCTGGCAAGAAAAAATAATAAAAGAAGCTAATAATAAAAGGCTTAGTTTTTTCATTGTTTAATCTGTTTTTTACAAAAGTATATAACTAATTTGGTTTGTACGAACATATCAGAGAAAATATTAGTAATTTTGTATTATCCGAGTAATAACTTAAGTATCCAAGCTTTTTTGGAAAACCGCAATAATAATTTGTGTGTTATGAATCACCAATACGAAAATCTACCCTTTACCATTTCTGTTAGTTTTAAGCGTGTAGTGGAGGCTTTTGAAGAGCGTTTAAATTCAGAAACCAATCCTATTGTACAGCGTTATATAGAAGGTATTCTTGCTTATGTAGAACAACACCCGAAATTGATTCATGGCTTTACAGATATGGAAGATATCAAGGCAAACCAAGAGGCAATAGATGTTATTTTGGATGATATTTTTCCTAACGTACTTAGCGATAATGAAATTAAAGCGGCAATTGTTCCGCAAACTTTTGAGGTTTTAAAATCTACACAACGTTTGCAAAAAATAATGAACGATGCAGGCGATAAAGCAGAGCTAAAAGTTCGTAACTATGAGTGGCGGTTAGATTATATTTATTCTTGTTTACTTATATTAAATGCTTATTATGGTTATAATATCGATGCAAACAGGCCTTTTTATATCGATATTCCAGATGCAAATGGAATAATTAGAAACTACCGGATGTCTATCAATGCCGATTTTATAGACTTTGCACCCACCGAGCAGGCAATAGATATTACGCAGGAAGATTATGATTTACTTTTAGAAAACCCAGACGATACTACACTTTGGGAAGAAAAATTTCCGCTAAGAAGTTGGATGTCTAGTGGTTTTTTAATTGTAAACTTAACCGATGTAACCATAGATGAAGGAATCTCTGATTTAAAAACACAACTATTACAAAACGACCTTGCAAACTATGCCAAACCAAGCGATAAAGTTGTTACAGAAATTTTTAGGTCCATATACCAAATTCCAGATTTAGAAGTAGGCATTACCTATTACGATAATTATACGTTTTATAAAGTTCCGCAAAAAGGAATAGACAGTTATATCTTACACGACAAGGAATCTTGTAGTTGTCGAGATATTTTACAGGAAATTAATTATCAAAAGCTAATAAGCGATCGTGTAAACTTTAGCATATCTCACGTAAGTAATTATAAAAAGAAAAACCCTAAAAGTAAGCTCGCCGAAAACTTGCTAAAAAGCGGAAAAGAGAGTTGTATTTTCGCTCCCATAGCAAAAAGAGGCAAGCTATTGTCTATTTTAGAGTTAGTTTCACCGCGTAAAAACGAGCTAAATAGCATCAATGCAGAAAAACTAGATGATGTTATCCCGTACATTGTTATGGCAGTTGTACGTGCTAAGGAAGAGCATACCAATATGATAAAAGCCATTATACAAAATGAATGCACAACCATTCACCCAAGTGTATTGTGGGCTTTTGAGGAAGAAGCTGTAAAATATTATATAGAAAAAGAATTACAAGGCTATGCTACGTTTCAAGATATTGCTTTTGCAAATATATATCCATTATACGGGCAGATAGACATTATTAGCTCAGCACAAACAAGAAATCACAGCATACAAGAAGATTTAATTTTTCAATTACACTTATTAAAAGATATTTTTCAAAAAGCACATACAATAGAGGAAATCCCTATTTATGAAGAAGTGGTTTATCGTATAGATACATATTATGAAGAAATTAAGCTGCATTTAACAGCTGCTACCGAACAAAAGTTTATTAATTTTATAAAAAATGAAATTAGCCCGCTATTAATTCATTTACAAGAGATTAATAATGAAAATATAAAGGAGTTAATAACTAGTTATAAAAAAAATACTTATAAAGAAACAGGGTTAATTTATAACCAACGCCGTAAGTATGACGAAACCGTACAGCACCTAAACAGCCTTTTAACACATTTTATAGACGAAAAACAAATAGAGGCTCAGAAAATTTATCCGCATTATTTTGAGCGTTTTAAAACCGATGGCGTAGAGCATACTATTTATGTAGGCGAATCGATGGTTAAAGATAAACAGTTTAACGAAATTTACCTTTATAACTTAAGGCTTTGGCAACTTCAGTTAATGTGCGAAATGGAAAATAAATTTTACCAATTTCAAGCAGATATGCCTATACGCATAGAGGCCGCATCGCTCATTTTAGTTTATAATACCACCCTAGGGATTCGTTATCGTGCCGATGAAAAAAAATTTGATGTAGACGGCGCCTACAATGCACGTTACGAAATAATAAAAAAACGAATAGACAAAGCACATATTAAAGGAACAAAAGAACGTGTTACCCAAAAAGGAAAAATTGTAATTGTATATACACAACGTGCCGATGAGCGAGAGTATTTACGCTATATAAGTTATTTACAACATAAAAATTATTTAGGTGATAAAATAGAGATTGTAGAGCTAGAAGATGTTCAAGGCGTTATTGGGCTTAAAGCTATACGAGTAGAAGTAATATATCATGAAGATATAACCAAAAAACAAGCAGCAATTACTTATAATGATGTTATAAAATCATATTAACCAAAACGCCAAGATATAGCTAAATACAGAGATTAAAATACCTGTCATAAAAATTGTATACGTCCATCGCAATAATTTGTATTTACGATTTAAAACTACACCAAGTAAATAAAGATCTTTAGTAAGAGCATTGTAAATATTGTCTTTATTTTTAATCAACTTATCCATAGCACTGGCATATTGCTCGAAAGGCATTTTATAAAAATTCCCAAAAAACAGAATATTAATTTTATTGTTTTTTAATTGCTCTTCTGTAAATTCTCCATTGGTGACATTAGGCCTGGTAGACATAACCGACAAAACAATACTAGCTACACTAAAACAAATAAGTATAAAGGTAGGAATCATTAAATGCCTATTGGAAGGCGCATCTAGTTTAGGAACAATATTACCCAAAGCAAAAGAAATAATAATGGCATTGATAGAAAGTAAAATATTTGCTTTAGTATCAGCTATATCACTAAGTTTTATATGGTTTCGTAAAGTTGTTCTATAAAGTGTTTGAATACTGCGTTCTGGTGTTGTGTTTTTATATTGAGCTTTTAGGGCTGCCTTTGTTTTTTCTTTAGCAAGTTTATTGTCTTCCTTCTTTTTCTTTTCTAACAAAAGTAAAAGATTTTTATCTTTTCCCTCTTTCCAATTTCTAGCCGCATAATCGGTGTAGTAGCGGTGCTGTTGGGTAAACATTTTAATGTTTTCCTCTAGCCATTCAGGCGTTGTAAATTCACATAACTTATGTAAACTTAATTCTTCACGCAAAAACTCGGTAAGTTCTAAAAAATAAGGTTTACTAAAGTGTGAGGTGTCGGCATCTTTTATAATACTTTCCATCAGGTTTTTAGGCTCATGTGTAAGTTTTGTAGCAAAAATGCATTGCTTTACTTGGGTAATATCGCTTTCTGTATACCCATGCTGCTGCATAAATGCACTAACAAAGCTGGTACAGGCTTCTTCATGATTTTTTATAGATTTTACATATCCAGTATCATGAAACCATGCCGCAAGGAGTAAAAGTTCTTGAGTTTTAGGAGCAATTTCAGAGGCTTCTATTATTTCTTTTGTACTTTTAACCACGCGCAAAGTATGGTTGTAGTTATGATATAAAAATGTGCTGGGAAGCTGCTCTTTAAATAGCTTAAAGACAAAATCATCGGCTTTCTGATAAATAGAATCCATAAATTTGCAAAAGAATTAAAGTACCAAATTACAAAAATAAAGCGACTCGAATTGAGATATGAAAAAAAAATACACTTCCCTTTTCTTATTTTTAGTATTTCTAAGCTCTTTTTTTCTTAACGCACAAGAAGTTTTAGAACATGAAATAGAGCAGCGTTTTGTATTGATTGGAGATGCAGGAAACTCCTCTGCTTTAGAAGCTTCTGAGGGCTTAAAAGCTTTTTCAGCATATATAAAAAAGCACAATACTAGCAATACATCGGCTGTTTTTTTGGGCGATAATATTTACCCTAACGGGATGCCAAGCATAACCGATAAAACCAGAAAACAAGCAGAATTAAGGTTACAAAAGCAACTTGATATTTTGCAGGATTTTAAAGGAAATGTACTTTTTATTCCTGGAAATCACGACTGGTATGCACAAGGTATAAAAGGACTAAAAGCACAAAAAACATATATAGAGGAAAACTTACCGCATAAGCAAGATACTTGGGCGCCAACGCCAGGATGTGGGTTGGAAGTACGTGCAATTACCGCCAACATAAGTATGTTGATTCTCGATTCGCAATGGTACCTCGAAAATTGGGATAAACATCCTACAATAAACGATGATTGTGAAGAGCATAAAACTAGAGAATCGGTGTTTACCGAAATAGAATCGGTATTAAAGAAAAACCAGAATAAAACTTTACTTATAGCTTTGCATCATCCTCTAGTTTCTAACGGAGTACATGGAGGGAATTTTTCGGCAAGAGCACATTTATTTCCATTTCAAAAAAATATTCCTCTTCCTGGGGTCGCTTCTTTAGCCGTATTATTAAGAAAAAATGGAGGAGTGATAAATCAGGATATCCAAAATGAGAAGTACAGCTCTTTAGTAAATCGTATTTATACACTTTCCGCGGGTTATGACAATGTGATTTTTGTATCGGGACATGAGCATAATTTACAATATATAGCGCGTGAACATGTACGGCAAATTATTTCTGGTGCAGGCTCTAAAGAAAGTTATGCGAAATCAAAAAACGCATCAGATTTTGCCTATAGTAAGCAAGGTTTTGCTGTTTTAGAAATCACTAAAAATAAAGAAGCTTGGCTAAGTTTCTATGCGGCTAAAAAACAAGGTGTAGAAGTGGTTTTTAAAAAGAAAATAATAGAAAATCCTTTACCTAAAACATTTGAGTTTACCTATCCTATTACAGAAAATACCCAAGCCAGTGTTTATGATAAAGAAAACACTCAAAAAAGTAAATTGCATAGCGGTTTTTGGGGAGAACACTACCGTAAGCTTTACGGTATAGATATCGAAGTAAAACAAGTAAAACTAGATACACTTTTTGGAGGTGTGGAAATTGTAAGAGCAGGAGGAGGGCACCAAACGCGCTCACTTCGTTTACGAGATAGAGAAGGGAAGGAATACAATATGAGGGCCTTAAAAAAAAGTGCTGTACAGTTTTTACAAACAGTAGCTTTTAAAGAAAAAGTAGTAACAGATAAATTTGAGAATACCTTAGCAACAAAAATTATTGAAGATTTTTATACCTCTTCACATCCGTATGCTTTTACTGTAGTTCCTAAACTATCTAAAGCAGTCAATGTTCTGCATACAACCCCGCTGTTGTTTTATATTCCAAAACAAAGAGCATTAGGTGTATATAATGAAGATTATGGAGATGAACTGTATATGATTGTACAACGACCCGAAGAGAACTGGATGCAAGATGATATTTTTGGTAAACCTAATAAAGATATAGTAAGTACCGAAAGCTTATTTAAGCATTTACGTAGAGATGAAAAATATAAAATAGATGAAGCAAATTATATAAGAGCAAGGGTTTTTGATATGTTTTTGGGCGATTGGGATAGGCATAAAGACCAGTGGCGATGGACAGAAAATAAAAATAAAAACGGAGAACATATCTTTAATCCAATCCCTAGAGATCGCGACCAGGTATTTTCTAATTATGACGGATTTCTGTTTGGAGCCTTACGCATGTTTACCGACTTGTTCGATCAATTTGGGGTTTACGGGAAAGACATTCATAACTTAGAATGGTTTAATACTGCCGCCATAAACTTAGACCATAATTTAATACAAAATGCAACAAAAGCAGATTGGCTGCGCGAAGCTAAGTACCTACAATCTCAGCTTAGTGATGCTATAATAGATGAGGCATTTAAAAAGCTTCCGCAGGAAATATATACCAATGCCTCAACAAAAAAACTTATAGAAAAAGCCAAGCTGCGCCGAGATAATTTACAAGTAATAACCGAAAGGTATTATAAACATATTACAAAATTAGGGCTTATAACCGGCACAGATAAAGATGATTTTATAGACATAACAAGGCTGCCTAATGGCGAAACAAACATAAAAGTGTACCGTAATAAAAAAGGAAAACGGAAGTCCTTAATGAAAGAGAGAACATTTAAAAAAGCAGAAACTAAAGAGATTTGGGTTTATGCCTTAGATGATGATGATGTTATTACTGTAAAAGGGCAGTCTGATAAATACATCAAAACGCGTATAATAGGCGGGCAAAATAATGATGTTTACCACATAGAGAACCCTAAAAAAATACGTATTTACGATCACAAAACTAAACCCAATACATTTGGAGCTACCAAAAAATCTATTATTCGACGTACCGATGATTATAACATTAACCTATATGATAAAGACAAGAAAGTACGCAAAAATAATTTGCTAGTTCCAGCAGTAGGCTTTAACCCAGACGATGGCTTAAAATTAGGTTTACAACACAGTTTAACAACACATAAATTTTTTACGAATCCGTTTTCTGCAAAACATCAATTTACCGCAGGTTATTTTTTCGAGTCTAAAGGGATTACAACCAGTTATCAAGGCGAGTTTGCTAAGGTAGTAAAAGAGTTGAATTTACAAGTTTCGGCACATTATACAAACCCTAATTATGCGACTACTTTTTTTGGTTACGGCAATAATTCTGTTAATGAAAATCGTTACGGCGATAAAGTGGAAGATTATAACCGGATTAGAATTAGTAGAGCAGGAGCAAGTATAGGGCTAGTAAAACGCAATAATTACAATAATAATTTTGCGGCTATTAAGCTGAGTTACGCTAGGCGAAAAGTAGCTAATACTACCGATAGGTATTTTTCTGATAAACTACTTGTTAACGATAAGCTTTTTGAAGCTATGCATTTTGGAGGAATAGAAGCCCATTTGCATTACGAAAATTTTGATAGTAAATTAACTCCAGGCAATGCTTTAGAAGCAAATTTAATTGGAGGTGTAAAACAAAACTTAGAGCATTCAGGTCAAAACTTTGCTTATATCAAGCCTAAAGTTTCTATATACAGTGCTTTAACCAATAATAAAAAACTGGTTTTACATACCGAAATTCAATCGCAAGTTAATTTTGGAGAAGGCTATCAGTTTTATCAAGCAGCAACTTTAGGACGATATTCAGGCTTACGAGGATACAGAAACGAGCGTTTTACAGGGAAATCCTCTTTGGCCTTTAGCGGTAACCTTCGGTATAGTCTTGTCGATGCAAAAACCAGTATTTTGCCATTTCAGCTAGGGGTGTTTTTAGGAGGCGACGTTGGAAGGGTATGGTATAACAAAAATTTAGATACCAATAAATGGCATAATAATTTTGGAGGCGGAATATGGATAAATGGAGCTGAAGCAATTAGCGGAACGATAAATTATTTTGCAGGAAAAGAAGGTCCGCAATTTAGCTTTGGCTTTGGTTTTTCGTTAGATTGATTTAACAAATACCTATAAATTTTCTTAAAAAACACCTTATTTGTAACATAGGTTACACCAAGAAAGCTATTAAAAAATTATTTTTGATTTGATGAATGCAAAGTTTTACATAAGTATCCTATTAAGTTTGGTTTTTATAACCAAAATGGCAACTTTCGATGCTAAACTATGGCAGTTTTTCTCCAAAACAGAGAAAATTGCTTTGGTAAATCCGTTTTGTAAAAAACAAGCTTCATCAGAAGAGAATAGCAGTTTAACGTTTATGTATGAAGAAAACATTCCACAGGAAGCATTTCAAGTAGCAACGGTATGTACTACCGTGTTTTTTTTAGGTTGTTCACAAGAAAAAACAGCACCAAACTTCTATATGAATATAGAGCATAATTTTGCTTTATTTCAAAACTTACCTCAAATTTTTCACGATAAAATATTACCACCTCCCAAACCTATTGTATAAATTATAATGTTGGCAGAATTTCTTTAGGTTTTGCCAAGCTATTCTAAAACAGATAATAATTATACAATTTTATGCAACAAAAAACTGAAGTTAATAAACTATCGGTCGTGGTAATGCGTATTTGCCTTAGCGGAATTTTTTTAGTAGCAGGATTAAATCATTTTCTAAAAACAGAGAAAACAGTGGCAAGGCTAGAGAAAGCAAAATTAGCTAATTTAAGCGCTTGGATAGCTTCGCCAGAAAATTTAGTACTGTTATCAGGAGGGGTTATGCTTATTGCAGGTACAAGCTTATTAATTGGTTATAAAACCAAATGGGCAGCTTTGATTTTAATGTTTGTCCTCATTCCAATAACCATTACCATACAAGTAGGACAAGCCAGTACGCTAGGACCCTTATTTAAAAATATTGCCATTTTTGGTGGATTAATATTTTTTATTATGAACCCATTAACGCAAAAACAAACATGAAATATTTATTTATAAGTTTAGTATTCTTGCTAAGTATTTCGAGTATAAATGCTCAAAAGCAAGAAATAAGCAATACCCAAAACTATGTGATTTTAACTAAAAAAATACCGCAATTACAGCCCATTTTGCTCACCGCAGAAGCCTTGAAAGCAGAAGACGGAAATAATTTTGGAGACTTTCAAGTAATTATTTGCGGAAAGACAGTACAAAAGTTAGCTACAACAGCTAGCGTTCCAGGCTTTTTAAAAAAAGCAGAAAGCTTGGGGGTGCAAATAAAAGCATGCGGCTTTTCGTTAAATAAATTTAACGTAGCTCCTCAAAGTCTTCCTAAAGGAATGCAAACTGTAGAAAACGGAATATTACACAACATACAATTACAAAAAAAGGGGTACACCTCTATAGAAATTTAAAACATGAAAAAAGTATTAATATTTAGTATCGCAATAATAGGACTAACAAGTTTTACCTATTTTAATAAAAGCAATATTCAAAAAAACAAGCAGGAAACTAAAATCAAAAGCGACACGCTAAAAATCACCGTTTTACAAACTGCCGATATACACGGACAATTAGATCCGCATAATGAATTGTTTTGGGAAAATGGAGAAATAGTGTTTAAAACACGAGGAGGTTTAGCAAACATCAAGACTTTGTTTGACCAAGAACGTAAGAAAAATCCAGGAAAAACACTTATCGTTGATGGTGGCGATTTAATACAAGGGAGTGGTTATGCTGCTCGTTCTGAAGGCGAAATTTTTTCGGATATTATTAATGAAATGAATTATGATGTGCTAATTCCAGGAAATTGGGAAGTAATTTACGGGAAAGATCAAATGCTAAAGGTAATGCAAGGTTATAAAACCCCTATCATAGCTCAAAATATGAAACACGAGCATAACAAAACACAATTATTTCCTCCGCATTGGGTAAAAGAAATAAATGGTATAAAACTTGGTTTTGTAGGGCTTAACGATCCTGATGTTCCCGTACGTCAAAACCCTATTTTTAGCAAGGGCATCGATTTTAATCCATGGGATGAGAATATGCAACAGGTTGTAGACCATTTAAAGGAAAAGGAAAAAGTAGATGTACTCTTCTTAATCACTCATATAGGTATTTTCAAGCAGGTAGAACTCGCTAACAATCCTGTGGCTAAACATATAGATTATATTTTAGGAAACGATACCCATGAACGTGTACGTAAACCTATACAAGGGAAGTATGCTAAAGTAACCGAGCCGGGTGCCTTTGGTTCTTTTGTAGGGAAGCTAACCTTAAATTTTGTAGATGGTAAACTTGTAGGTGACAATTATGAGCTGCTAGATGTAGATCCAGCAATTTATCCAGCAGATGCAAACCTACAAGCCTTAGTAGATAAAGCTAAAGCTCCTTATAAAGAGGAAATGGAGGAAATAATAGGCTATACCAATACACCGCTTTACCGTTACCTTACGGTAGAAAACCCTATGGATAATTTAATTACAGATGCTACAAAATGGAAAACAGGAGCCGATGTTGCAATTTCCAATGGATTTAGGTTTGGTAATCCTATTGTTCCAGAAAATGGTGAACCAGCTCCCATTACAAAAGCTAACTTATGGAATATGCTTCCTGTAAACGAAAAAGTAAAAGTAGGGAAGGTAACTGGCTTACAAATTAAAAACTGGTTAGAGAAAGAGATTAATAATGCTTTTTCGCAAAATCCTACCGAGCGTTTTGGAGGTTGGTTGGTACGTTTCTCTGGAATGAAAATAGAATTTGATAGCCAAGGTGAAATGAATAGCCGTGTAAAGTCTATAAAAATAAATGGTAAACCTATTAAAAGAGATAAGTATTATACCATTGCTTCTTGTGTTAGACCAGGAGATCCGCTTACTACACTTTGTAGGCTGCCAAATGCTAAAGATATAGAGGTAAAAGACTATACCGTACACGATGTTTTTATAGATTACCTAAAAGAACATTCTCCTGTATCGCCCGTATTAGAAAAACGTGCTTATTGCGAACATTTAGGAACTTATTCGTTCTCTACAGTTCCACAAACCGATTATGAATTTAAATAAGTTTTTTATATTATCAACTTATAAAATAATAAATAGATGAAAAAAGTAAATATCAAAAAAATACTCAATTACGGATTTTGGATTGCCTTTGTAATCGTTCTTTTTACAGGGAGCTTACGTGCCGAAGTATTTGGTTTTATTCAGCGTGGTTTATTAGAAATAGGCATTATGAATCCTGATACAGAACAAGCTTTAGAAAGTAAAACACCTGCAAGCTATCAAATGAAGGTGAAAAACCAGAACGGAGAGCAAATAGATTTTAACGATTTAAAAGGGAAAGTGGTTTTTATAAACTTTTGGGCCACTTGGTGCCCGCCTTGTGTTGCAGAAATGCCAAGCATAAATAATTTATACAAAAAATTTGAAAACGATAAAGATGTTGTGTTTATCATGGTATCGCTAGATGATAAATTCGAGAAAGCCAAGAACTTTAAAAAACGGAAAAACTTCAACTTCGATATACACCAATTAAGTTCAAACCTTCCTAGTGTATATAAAAGTACTAGTATTCCCACAACATTTGTATTGGATGCTCAAGGTAATATTGCCTTTACACATAAAGGCATGGCAAATTACAATACGCAAAAATTTGAGGATATGTTAAATAGTTTAAAGTGAAAATAAGCTATGAAAAAGAGGAAATCGGGTTATTTTTAACCCGATTTTTTTATGAGTTATACCTAAATAAACTCTTGAAAAAAATGTGAATAAAAAATTATAGATAAATAAATTAAAAAAACCTCTTATTTCTATCTTTGACTATAAATTAAAAAAGAAAAACATGGATATATCAAAAATTTTCGAGAATAACCACAAATGGGTAGAGGAAAAGTTACAGCTTAATTCAGATTACTTTAAAAAACTTTCAGAAGGACAAAATCCTGATATTCTTTATATAGGATGTTCAGATAGCCGTGTTACTGCCGAGGATTTAATGGGCGTAACTCCAGGAGAAGCTTTTGTACATAGAAATATAGCCAATATGGTTCCTAATACAGATTTAAGTGTAATGTCTGTGATAGATTATGCTGTATCGTATCTAAAGGTTAAACACGTAGTAGTTTGCGGACATTATTATTGTGGAGGAGTAAAGGCAGCCATGCAATCGGCAGATTTAGGTATTTTAAACCCATGGTTAAGAAATATTAGAGACGTTTACCGTATACACCAAGCAGAATTAGATGCAATTACTAATGAGGAACAACGCTATAAACGTCTGGTGGAGCTCAATGTGGAAGAACAATGCAGAAATGTTATTAAAACAGCCGAAGTACAACGTGCCTATAACGATCGCGGAATTACCGTTCATGGTTGGGTGTTTGATATTCACTCAGGAAAACTAATCGATCTAAATATTGATTATTTAAAAATTATGGAAAATGTAATGGAAATTTACAGGCTTGAGTAAAATGTATATTTTCAGTTTAAAAATTAACAATAATAACAACTTGTGATTTATTTTTTATTTTATTAATTATTTTTTAAGATAAAAAGTTGTAAGTATTAAAAATAATGTTAACTTTATACAAGTTAATTTTTAGATACAATATATTGTGAGTTAACTATATGTTGTACTTGTTTTGTTTTTTGGTTTAGAAACCGCTTTGGTGTAGAGCTTAAGCGGTTTTTTGTATAAAAAAAGCCTTTGTAAAAAATACAAAGGCTAAAAAAGGGTGGAAGATCGGTCTCGAACCGACGACCTCTTGAACCACAATCAAGCGCTCTAACCAACTGAGCTACATCCACCATATTTAATTATGAACTTACATTGTAGAAATAATAATTTCTGTAATGCGGATGCAAATTTAATAAAAAACTTCAATAAACAAAATATTTTTTAAATTAAATTATATCAAATATAGAATTTACTGCTGGTGTACGTTCGGTAGTAAAGCCTTCTGCATGGCTTGTACCTATTAATCTGCCTAAATTTTGAGCTCTATAGGTAACACTCTCTAAGAAGTTAGTACTACTAATTGGAGTTTTAGGTTCGTGGCTATTAGCATCGTAAAATTGAGATTGGTAAGCTTTTACAGCTTTAACTTTTGTGTCTATAAACCCAGAAATATCAACAATAATATCGGGTTGTAATTCTTTCCATTGGATATAATGCAATACTTGTTTAGGTCTCCAAGCGGTTTGTTTTTCACCATTAAAAACAGTTTCTATTCTCCTTAAGCCACTTAAAAAACAGGCGTCGCTTGTAAGTTTACTTCCTTTTCCGTGGTCAATATGCCTATCATCTATTGCGTTGCAGAGCACAATTTCTGGTTTATAAGCACGTATAATTTCAATTATTTTTAGTTGATGTGCTTCATCATTACTAAAAAAGCCATCTCTAAAACCTAAGTTTTCTCTAATACTAACCCCTAAGATATCGGCAGCATTTTTTGCTTCCTTATCTCTAATTTCGGCAGAGCCTCGTGTACCTAGTTCGCCACGTGTTAGGTCTAAAATACCCACTTTTTTACCGTTAGCAATTTCTTTGGCAAGTGTTCCTGCACAGCTTAGTTCTACATCATCTGGGTGTGCGCCAATGGCTAATATGTCTAGTTTCATAAGTTATTTTTTTACCAATTGTTTTATTTTTATATGGAAAGCAGCAAATAGGAGTGTTGTAAATGGGCTTAAGTAATTAAAAAAAGCATAACCGAAGTATTGTGCAACAGGAACTCCTAATACGCCACTATGATATGCTCCGCAAGTATTCCAAGGAACTAATACAGAGGTTACCGTGGCAGAATCTTCTAATGTTCTACTTAAATTTTCTGGAGCTAAACCTTTATCTTTGTAGGCTTTTGCAAACATTTTTCCGGGTACAACAATAGAGAGGTACTGGTCTGATGCTGTAATGTTTAATGCTAAACAGCTAATTACGGTACTGGTAAATAAACCAAATGTAGTATGAAAAAGATTTAATAATGCTTCGCTAATTTTGGCTAAAGCACCAATACCGTCCATAATTCCGCCAAAAACCATAGCACATATTATTAACCAAATGGTGTTTAGCATTCCTGCCATTCCCCCAGATGAGAATAAATCGTTTAGTGCTTCATTATTGGTTTCTATCGCGGTATCTGTAGTAATGGCATTCATAATGCCTTGGTAAGCACTTTGTATAGTTAAATTTGTGCTATTTGCATTTTGCATTACAATTTCTGGTTGAAATATAAGTGCAAATATTGCGGCCAATAATGTGCCTATAAGTAGAGAGATTAAAGGAGGTGTTTTCTTTATAATAAGAATGATAACAAGTGCAGGAACAATAAATAACCATGGGGAAATAGTAAAAGAGTTTTGTATTGCTGCTAAAATGGTTTCGGTATTTGGATTGCCAGAAGTATCTAGTGTAAAGCCTATAATAATAAATATAAGCAAGGTAACAATGATAGTAGGAACAGTGGTAAGCATCATATACCGTATATGTGTAAATAAATCTGTTCCTGCCATAGCGGGTGCCAAATTGGTAGTATCGCTAAGCGGAGACATTTTATCGCCAAAATAAGCCCCCGATAAAATAGCCCCAGCGGTCATCCCGATGGGAATACCTAGCGCTTCGGCAATTCCGATAAGTGCAATTCCTACAGTAGCCGAGGTTGTCCAACTACTTCCTGTTGCTACAGAAATTACAGAACATATAACAACGCATGCTGCTAAGAAAAAAGTAGGATTTAATACTTGTAAGCCATAATAAATCATCGCAGGAATAATTCCGCTAATAAGCCAAGTTCCTGCTAAGGCACCTACCATTAATAAAATTAAAATAGCTCCAGTGGTAGATTTTATATTTTTAGCAACTTCCTCTACCATATTGTTAAAGCTTACTTTATTGGCAGCACCTACAAGTGCCGCTACGGCTCCTCCCATTAATAAAATAAATTGATTAGATCCAGAAAGGGCATCGTCTCCATAAACCACTACATTAAAGGCGAGCATAGCAATAAGCGCTATAACAGGAATTAATGCTTGTAAAATACTTATGTTTTTAGGTACCGAAGCTGGTTTAGGAGTTTGTGGCATAAAAGAAAATTTAAGCTTAAAATAATCATGTAATTTTACAATTTTTTGTTTTGTAGAACAAATTTATAGTACGTAGAAATAAAAAACCCTTATAAAATGGAGTCTTATAAGGGTTTTTATGGAACTTATATTGTGTGTTTAGCAAATATTAAGTTCTTCCAAACAAGATTTAATCATCGTAAAGGTACGTTTGATATCATGATCTAAACCTATAGAAAAACGAATAAGCCCATTGCTTAAGCCCATTTTTTGTTGCTCTTCCTCAGAGATTTCTGAAGAAGTAGAGCTTCCAGGGGCACTAAATAGCGTTTTGTAAAAACCAAGACTTACCGCAAGGTAACCTATGTTTTTTTGTTGCATAAGCTCCATTAGGGCGTTAGCTTTTTCTAAGGATTCTAAGTTTAAGGTAAACATGCCGCCATAGCCAAAATCACTATTTAACATAGATTCAAAAACTTCTTTATCTTTAAAATTTTCTAACCCAGGATAAACAACATTTAAGCCTAATTTCTGAAGTTCGTTAGTTAGGTAAAGTGCATTTTCACTATGTTTCTGGATGCGTAAATGCAGAGTACGTAGGTTTTTGAGTATCGAGGCAGACCTCATGCTATCCATAGTGGATCCTAATAGCATACAAGCACCGTCGTTTACATCCTTTAGGCTGTTGATAAAGTCTTCAGTTCCACAAATTACGCCACCAACGGTATCGCTACTTCCGTTAATAAATTTAGTTAACGAGTGGATAACAACATCGGCTCCATGATGAACAGGAGTAATAGACAATGGAGTAAAGGTATTGTCTACCACCAATTTTAAATTATGTTTTTTCGCTAATGCAGAAAGTTTTTCTAGCGGAGCAACTTCTAATAGTGGGTTACTTAAAGCTTCGCAATAAATTACACGTGTTTTAGGGGTTATTGCAGCTTCTACGGCAGCAATATTAGTAATATCTACAAAGCTGGTATGAATAGCTAAACGTGGAAAAAAGTTTTTTAGCAAAGCATAAGTTCCTCCGTAAATGGTTCTACTAGAAATAATATGTTCGTTGGTTTTGCACAGTTGTAAAAGTACAGGGGTAATAGCGCCCATTCCGCTTGCCGTTACGGTAGCAGATGCTGTGTTTTCCATTGCTGCTAAAGCACTAGCAAGGTTTAAATTACTAGGGCTGGTATGCCTAGAGTATAGGTAACAACCATCGGTATTGCCTTCAAAGGTATCCGACATGGCTTTGGCTGTAAGAAAAGTATAAGTAGAAGAGTCTGAAATAGAAGGGTTAACGCCTCCATTCTCTCCGAAATATTGTAAATCTTGAATGTTGTTAGCTGGATTGTGTTTCATGTTGGTATTATATTTTCTACGAATATCTTTAATAATAGAAACTTTATCAATTAAAGTTGTATAAAATCGAATTTTTTTCTATTTTAATTCAATAATTAAATTTATTTTTCACATAATTAAAGGTAATTTTGCTTTTTAACGAAAAAAATATAGATGTCCTTAGATAAAATAGATAAAGAAATTCTGAACTTTTTACAAGATGATGCTAAAATTACCACGAAAGCATTATCCAATCATTTACAATTATCCTTAACAGCTATTCATGAAAGGATAAAGAAAATGGAGCGCAATGGTGTTATAAAAAAATATGTGGCTTTAGTAAATCCCCAAAAAGCAGAAAAGGATTTTAAAGTACTTTGTCATGTAAAACTCATCCTGCATAAAAAGCAAAATATACAGAAGTTTGAACGTGAAATAGCTAAACTAGACGAAGTATTAGAATGTATGCATGTGAGTGGTGATTATGATTATATTTTAAAAGTTCAGGTAAAAGATATGCTTTCATATAGAGAGTTTGTATTGCATAAACTTACTACTATAGAGCCTGTGGGAAGCACGCAGAGTACATTTATAATAGATGATGTAAAGCATAGCACAAGACTAAAGTTTTAGAGGTATATTTAACAATCCTTTATTAATAATGCCTTGTTCATTGAATAACTTATTGTACTTTTGTTTTTAGTATATAAAAATCAACAAAACCACATTATGAACACATACGACGTAGTTGTCATAGGTTCGGGTCCAGGCGGATATGTAGCTGCCATTCGTTGCGCCCAATTAGGAATGAAAACCGCAATTATAGAAAAATATGCCACTAAGGGTGGTACTTGCTTAAATGTAGGTTGTATTCCTTCTAAAGCTTTATTAGATTCTTCTCATCATTACGAAGATGCTGTAAAACACTTTGCAGAACATGGGATAGAACTTACAGGAGAAGTAAAAGTTAACCTTCAGAAAATGATGGAGCGCAAAGCTTCTGTAGTAGAGCAAACCACTAAAGGGATAGATTTCTTGATGGATAAAAATAAGATTGATTCTTATCAAGGAGAAGGTTCTTTTAAAGATAAAACCCATATCGAAATTACTAACGAAAAAGGTGAAACCGAAACAATAGAAGCTAAACATAGTATTATTGCAACCGGTAGTAAACCATCAAGCCTTCCTTTTATTACAATAGATAAAGAGCGTATCATTACTTCTACCGAAGCATTAAAGCTTAAAGAAGTACCAAAACATTTACTAGTAATCGGCGGAGGAGTAATAGGCTTAGAATTAGGGCAAGTTTATAAACGCCTTGGTGCCGAAGTTACAGTAATTGAATATATGGATAGAATTCTTCCTACAATGGATAGTGCACAAAGTAAAGAGCTTACCAAAGTATTGAAGAAACAAAAAATGAAATTTGCACTTTCACATCAAGTTACCTCTGTAGAAAACACAGGCGATGAAGTGGTAATAAAAGCAAAAGACAAAAAAGGAAATGAAGTTGAGTTTAAAGGAGACTATTGCTTAGCTTGTGTAGGAAGAAGACCTTATACAGAAGGTTTAAAAGCAGAAAATGCAGGAGTTAAACTTAACGAAAGAGGACAAATAGAGGTAAACGAGCAATTACAAACCTCGGCAAGTAACATTTATGCGGTTGGTGATGTAATAAAAGGAGCAATGTTGGCACATAAAGCCGAAGAAGAAGGCGTTTTTGTAGCCGAAACTATTGCAGGACAAAAACCTCATATAGACTACAACCTAATACCAGGAGTAGTTTATACTTGGCCAGAAGTTGCTTCGGTAGGAAAAACAGAAGAGCAACTTAAAGAAGCTAAGCTAACGTATAAAGTTGGGCAATTCCCAATGCGTGCGTTAGGACGTTCTAGAGCCAGTGGAGATATCGATGGGTTTGTTAAAATCCTATCAGATGCCACTACCGATGAGGTTTTAGGTGTACACATGGTAGGAGCAAGAGTAGCCGATTTAATTGCCGAAGCAGTAACAGCAATGGAATTCCGTGCTAGTGCCGAAGATATTTCTCGTATGAGCCATGCACACCCAACTTATGCTGAAGCAGTAAAAGAAGCCGCATTAGCAGCAACAGAAAATAGAGCTTTACACATATAAGTTACTAATTTTTAGAAATAAATAAAGCCACCTTAAAAACTAAGGTGGCTTTATTATTATAGCTTACTTATAAACTTTATAAAAGTACTTAACTGAAATTAAGAATATATAGTAATGAAATAACCGATATGGTTATCCATAATAATACTCCTAATAGGATAGGCATAAACCCAGTAGATTTTATTGTTTTTATAGATAAGCCCGTACCTACTAAAAATAAGGTAAGTACTAAAAGTTGTTTCGAAATAGCGGGAACATAAGAAGTGATAAAGCTAGGTAAATCTAAAAAGCTATTAGCCAAAATAGCTAAAATGAATAAAAATATAAACCAAGGGATTTTTATTTTTCCATTGTCACTTTTATAAATAAACATCGAGATTAAAGATACAGGAATAATCCATAAAGCACGAGCTAATTTTACCGTAATGGCTGTATCTAGCGCCTCTTCGCCATAAGCCATGGCAGCACCAACAACAGAACTGGTATCATGAATTGCAATGGCACTCCATATTCCAAACTCATGCTGACTTAATTCTAGTAAGTTTCCTAAAGCAGGAAATATAAATATAGCCAATGCATTTAGGAAAAAAACCACGCCTAGTGCTATAGATATCTGCTTATCTTTAGCATTTATCACCGATGAAACAGCAGCAATAGCACTTCCTCCGCAAATAGAAGTTCCTGTGGAGATAAGGTAAGCAATAGCTTTATCTATTTTTAAAAGTTTACCTAGTAATACACCCAAGGTAATGGTTAAAACAATAGTGATAACGGTTAAAATAAGTCCATCCTTTCCTGTTTCTATCGTTTTTTGCAAAAACATCCCGAAGCCTAAACCTACTACCGATGCTTTTAAAAGCCATTTTACGGTTTTCTTGCTTAAAGAATCAAAAGGGTTTCCAAAAAGATTTGTAAATAAAAAACCACTAAGCAAGGCTATAGGTGCCGATAAAAAAGGCGTAAGAAATAACAAGCAAAGAATTATAAAAAATATTTTTTTAGCAGGTAAAGGAATCGTTATCATCTTGCAACTATTTGTTACAAAATTGCGATTTTTTAGAACTACTTACTAAGTCTAAATAATTATACGTAATAACTACAGGTTATAGTTTTGCGTAAAAAAGCTTTTCATTAAATCATATAGTTTAGAGGGGTAACCTTGTAAGGCTACAAAATATAAAGGACGTTTAATTTCAAAACCCTGAATATCTATAATTCTTAATTGATTATTTTTCAACTCTTCAAAAACAGAAAATATAGATACAAAAGCATAGCTGTTAGAGTTTATCAGGTATGTTTTTATACTTTCGGTGCTGCCTAAAATAATTTCGACATTAAGGTCGTCTAGCGTTATGTTGATGTTTTTAAGTCTTCCCTCTAAAATATTACGAGTTCCAGAGCCTTCTTCTCTAACTACTAAGGGGAGTTTTTTGAGCTTCTCTAATGTAATTTGTTGTTCTTTAGTGTTATGTTGTTTTGTGACTAGCACAAGCTCATCATCTAAGAATTTTTCGTAATTTAATAATGGGTTATGGTTATTTCCTTCTATTAGTGCAAAATCAAGTATACCTTCTTCAATTTTTGCTTCAATACTAGATGAATTATCGTTAATTAAGGTAAATCGAGACTCAGGAAAACGCTTTTTCAATAAAGCCAAAGTTTTAGGTACGATATATTGCGCTAAAGTTGTACTTGCACCAATGGTAACTTGTGGCGGGACTTTGTCTTGCAGTTGAAAAAAATATTGATCTATTTCTGTATAGATATTCAGAATTTTATTTACATAGTTTAAGAGTTCTATCCCGGCATGCGTAAGGCTTATGCCATTAGCTTTCCGCTCAAAAAGTTTAGTGTTATACTTTTCTTCTAAACTTTTTATATGTTTAGAAACAGCAGGTTGCGAAACATGTAATTTTTTAGCAGCTTTGGAAAAATTTAAGCATCCTGCCACTTCCTGAAAAACGCGAAGTCTAAAATCCATAGGTTAAAACTACACTAAACCTGTTAAGAAACAAAGTTTCACTTGTTTTTTTCTATTAAAAATACGTCATTTGAGTAATCACTATAAACGATAAAAATATAAGTTTATGCAAGTATTGGTCTTTGCAGGTTCTAATAGCAGTCAATCCATCAATAAGCAACTTGTTGGTTACTTAGCTCAACAATGCAATCAATTAGCGGTAAGATTAATCGATTTATCTAAGTTTGATATTCCGCTGTATAGTATAGATATAGAAAATAAAGCCTTTCCTAAAGATGTACTTCGTTTGCATAAGCTTATTCAAGAATATCCGGCACTAATAATGTCGGTTAATGAGCATAATGGAGCTCCTTCGGCTTTTATAAAGAATATTACCGATTGGCTTTCCCGGCTAGATAGGGAGTTTTTAGCTAAAAAAGAAGTGTTGCTTTTTAGTACTTCTACCGGTAAATACGGCGGAGCAAAGGCTTTGGCTTATTATAAAGAGGCTTTAGTAAAATTTGGGGCTAACTTGGTAAACAGTTATAGTTTTCCCTTGTTTAATGAGAATTTTAGTGAAGGAGAAATTATAAATTCAATTCAAGCTAAAAATATTAAAGAAATATTGACTGCTTTTGAAAACAATACGATAAAAAAGTGCGAACAACAACAACAATAAACTTTCAATTAACCCCAGCACTTAAACAGCAATTTTTAACTTGGGCAAATACACATCATGAAGAAGTAGTTTGGTTAGATACCAACGCTTATAAAGGAGGGCAAGTACCATCTAAGTATCAAGCCATTTTAGGGGTAGAGGCATTTACGGCTATTCAAACAGAAGCCGTAGGAGCTTTTGACCGCTTAAATGAGTATCAGCAAATTACAAAAGATTGGATTTTAGGCTATCTTTCTTATGATTTAAAAAATGATACAGAAAGCCTAAAATCTGAAAATGCAGATGCGTTACATTTTCCAGAATTATACTTTTTTCAACCTAAAAAATTATTCCTTTTTACAGAGAAAACTTTAGAGATACAGTACCTAAAAATGGTAGATGATGAGGTAGATGAAGATTTAAAAGATATTTTTTTAGCTGAAATTAATTATTTAAATAAAGATATTTTAACACCTGAATATAAGGAGGTTAAGAATAAAATAAACAAAGATAAATACATAAGTAAAATTCATGACATTTTGGCGTACATCCAACGTGGAGATATTTATGAGGTTAATTTCTGTCAAGAGTTTTATATAGAAAATACAAGTATAAATCCGCTATCGGTTTACCATAAATTGAATCAAATCTCTCAACCACCGTTTGCTGTTTTTTTTAAAAACGCACAACACTTTTTGCTTTCGGCAAGTCCAGAACGCTATCTTAAGAAACAAGGAAGTACCATTGTAAGCGAGCCGATAAAAGGAACCTCAAAACGAGGTAAAAATATAACGGAAGACGAGCATTTAAAAAAAGCCTTAGTAAACGACCCAAAAGAGCGAGCAGAAAATATTATGATTGTAGATTTGGTTCGTAACGATTTGTCTAAAACCGCCACAAAAGGCAGTGTGACTGTAGAAGCCTTATGTAAGCTGTGCACTTTTAAGCAAGTTCATCAGTTAATATCAACCGTTCAATCTACTATAAATACATCAGAAACAACACCTGTAGATGTTATAAAAACCACTTTTCCGATGGGAAGCATGACGGGAGCTCCAAAACTTCGTGCTATGGAAATTATAGAAGAATTGGAAGAAACCAAACGAGGTTTATATAGCGGAAGTATAGGTTATTTTACACCAGAAGGCGATTTTGATTTCAATGTAGTCATCCGAAGCATCCTCTATAATGAGGCAGAGAAATATGTTTCGTTCTCTGTGGGCGGGGCAATAACTTCAAAATCTAACCCAGAAAAAGAATATGAGGAATGCTTATTAAAGGCAAAAGCAATGAAACAAGTTTTAGCATCTATGTAAGTTATGTTACAGAAAAATGAAAGTATTTTTAATTAATTCGTTGTTTATTTATTTTTGAATATGAATTTAGAAGAAAGAAAAAATCATTGGCAACAAATTTTTGCAACAAAAAATATCGATGAGGTAAGTTGGTATCAGCCAAAACCAGAAGCTTCGTTAGCTTTAATCGCTGAAGCTAAACTCGCTAAAGATGCAGAAATTATCGATATTGGAGCTGGAGATAGCTTTTTGGTAGATTTTTTAATAGCAGAAAACTATCAAAATATAACCGTGTTAGATATTTCGGGAAACGCAATCGAGAGGGCAAAAAAACGTTTATCCGAAAAAGCAAAAAATGTACATTGGGTGGTAAGTGATGTACTAAAATTAACTACTTCTAAAACGTTTGATTTATGGCACGACCGTGCAATGTTTCATTTTTTAACCAACAAGGAAGAAATTAAACAATACGTGCAAATAGCAGCAAAACACTTAAACCCAGGCGGACGCTTAATACTAGGGACATTCTCTAAGGAGGGACCTACAAAATGCAGTGGCATACCAATAAAACAGTATGATGTAGAAGCGTTAAAGGAAACCTTTTCGGATGAATTTATAGTAGAAAAAAGTGTAAATTTAAATCACACCACACCATTTAAAACACAACAAAATTTCACCTTTGTAAGTTTTATCAAGAAATAAGTGTAATTGCGTAAAAAAATAAACTTATATTTACGGTTTTCTGAATTTTGATAACATCTTTTTTAAAACATATAAATCAACAGTTAGTTTCTAAATCAGAAACTTATTTATTAGCCATAAGTGGAGGTATAGATAGCATGGTTATGGCACATTTGTGCAAGGAAGCAAACCTAAAGGTAACTTGGGCGCATTGTAATTTTAGTTTACGTGGAAAAGAAAGCGATATCGACGAAATTTTTGTAAAAGAAAAAGCCGAAGCCTTTGGCGTAAATTGCTTTAGTATATGTTTTGATACAACTCAATATGCAGTAGACCATAAAGTGTCTACGCAAATTGCGGCCAGAGAGTTGCGTTATGCATGGTTTAGAAAACTGCAAGAAGAATATGATTTTGACTATATTTTTACAGCGCATCATGCAAATGATAGCCTAGAAACCTTTTTTATAAATTTGCTTCGAGGTACGGGCCTAAAAGGTTTAGTGGGAATACCAGAGAAAACAGAAAACATCTTTCGTCCTTTGTTGCCTTATTCTCGTAAAGAAATCGAGCGGTATGCAAAAAAACATCAAATTACATGGAGAGAAGATCAAACCAACGCTTCTACCAATTACCTTCGTAATAAAATTAGGCATCAGGTTGTTCCTTGGTTTGAGGGAGAAAATTCACGTTTTTTAACTACCTTTAAGCAAACTCAAGAGCATTTAAAGGCTTCAGAAACATTGGTAGAAGATTATATTAACCTGCTTAAGCAAGAGTTGTTTGTAGAGAAAGATAATGTACAAGCCTTAAATATTTCACAGCTAAAACAAAAGCCGCATTATAACCAAATATTATATCGTTTGCTTTCCCCGTATGGTTTTACGGCATGGGAAGATATTTATAATTTATTGGAAGGAGCGTCAGGAAAACAAATTTTTTCAACCACGCATCGTTTATTAAAGCATAGAGATTTTTTGCTTTTGAGCGAAATTTATGCAGCTAAAACTTCTTCTTATTTGTTAGCATCTGTACAGGAAACTTTAGCGTTTCCTTTAGGTGAATTAACACTAGAGATTGTAGGGAAAACAGGAAATTTCGACAAAAATGTAGCCTATGTCGATAATAGTTTAATAACCTATCCTTTAGAAGTAAGAAAATGGAAAGCTGGAGATAAATTTAAACCTTTTGGTATGAAAGGAAACAAAAAGGTGAGTGATTTTTTAAAGGACGAAAAATGCTCGCTATTAGAAAAAGAAAATACATGGCTTTTATGTGCGCAAAACAGAATTATATGGATTATAAACCATCGAATAGATGAAACCTATAAAATAACAAATAAAACAACAGAAATACTAAAAATAACCCTAATCTCATGAAGTACTACTTAAGTATAATTGCTTTGTTTATGAGCTTTTTAATACAAGCTCAATTTGGATTACAAAGTACAGGTCAAGAAGAAATAATAAACCCAGTAAAATGGTCTGGAAGTGTAACAGAAACAGGAGAAAATCAATATAAATTAGTTTTTGATGCCGAGATAGAGAACGATTGGCATGTTTACAGTCAACATACCCCAGATGGAGGACCGTTGCCATTAGAAATTACGTACAGAGGAGTAGAGGAAGGAGAGTATATTTTAGAAGGAAAAACACAAGAAAGCAAAACAAAAACAGGGTTTAGTGAAATTTTTGGGGTAGATGAAATCTATTTTTCAGAAAAAGCAAAACTAACGCAAAATATAACCCTAAAAAACACTTCGCTTAATGTGGTAAAAGCAGAGTTGTTTTATCAGGTATGTAAAGAAGTGTGTATCAATCAGACGTTTTATATAGCTTTTAACTTAGACACAAAAAAAGCAAAAGTATTTGAAAACTTTGATAAGTTTGAAGCCTATGGAGTAAAAAAGGATACGCCTAAAAAAGAAAACAATACAACAACTAAGAAAGAAGTTAAAGAAAAAGAAAAGAAAGAAGAAGGACGTAGTTTTTTAGGTATTTTTATAGCTTCTTTTCTGTTTGGATTTACGGCATTGCTAACACCCTGTGTGTTTCCTATGATTCCGATGACGGTAAGTTTCTTTACTAAACAAAGTAAAAATAAAGCAAAAGGAATTAAAAATGCTATTATTTATGGGGTTTCTATTATCGTTATCTACGTTTTATTAGGAACTATAGTAACGGCTATTTTTGGAGCAGATTCACTCAATGCATTATCTACCAATGTATGGTTTAATGTAATTTTCTTTTTGTTGTTAGTGGTTTTTGCCGCTTCGTTCTTAGGAGCATTTGAGATTATGCTACCTAACTCATGGGTAAATAAAGTAGATAAGCAAGCCGATAAAGGAGGAATTATAGGAATCTTTTTTATGGCATTAGCTTTAGCCATTGTATCGTTTAGTTGTACAGGACCCATTGTAGGAACACTTTTAGTGGAGGCCGCTTCAAAAGGAGGAATAGCACCTATTATAGGGATGCTTGGTTTTTCATCGGCTATTGCAATTCCTTTTGCATTATTTGCCATGTTCCCAGGATGGTTAAATTCATTACCTCGTTCGGGTGGATGGTTAAATTCGGTAAAAGTAGTTTTAGGATTTTTAGAATTAGCTTTAGCTTTTAAATTCTTATCCAACGCAGATTTAGTATTGCAAGCACATTGGTTAGAGCGTGAAGTGTTCTTAGCTATTTGGATTGCAGTTTTTGGTACTTTAGCCATGTATTTATTCGGAAAAATACGCTTACCACACGATTCTCCAGTCCAATCCATTTCGGTAGGGCGATTAGGTTTTGGTCTATTGGTACTTACGTTTACCATCTACCTAATTCCAGGGTTATGGGGAGCGCCATTAAAGCTTATAAGCGGTTTCCCTCCACCAATGAGTTATAGCGAATCACCTTATGGGGTAGGATATACCAAAGGCGGTGTAGCTGGAGAAATTAGCGACTTCCCAGAGGGAGCATCTTTAGGACCTCACGATATTATTGCCTTTAAAGATTATGAAACAGGAGTGGCTTATGCTAAAAAAGTAAACAAACCTATCTTTTTAGATTTTACAGGAATGGCATGTGTAAACTGTAGAAAAATGGAAGAAAGAGTTTGGAGCGACCCTAAAATATTAAGCATTCTTAAAAGCGATATTGTATTAATATCATTATACGTAGATGTAAAAGAGAAGCTGCCTAAAGCAGAACGATATACAAGCGAAACTACAGGAAAACGCATTCGTACAATAGGAAATAAATGGAGTGATTTCCAGATTAAACATTACGGGGCTAACGCACAACCTTATTATGTGTTGTTAGATCATGATGAAGAGAAGTTAAATGAAGCTATAGGATATACACCCGATATAGAAGAATATAAAGCTTGGCTTAAAGAAGGGATTGCAAACTTTAAAAAGTAAAAACTAACTTTAAATTAAACTCCTACGAGTAGTTTTTATATAGATATTCATTTATATTTGAATAATCATGAAAAACAAGATTAAAAAAGTAGGAGTTTTAACCTCTGGTGGAGATTCCCCAGGGATGAATGCAGCCATTAGAGCAGTAGTAAGAGCCTGTAGCTATTACCAATTAGAAGCTTATGGAATTTATAGAGGCTATGAAGGGCTGATAGAAGCCGATTTTATAGGCTTAACTGCCCGTTCTGTAAAAAACATCATCCATAAAGGAGGAACTTTCTTAAAGTCAGCACGATCACCTCAATTTCGTACAGAAGAAGGTCAAGAACAAGCTTATAGAAACCTTATAGAACAAGGAATAGATGCCCTTGTTGTTATTGGGGGCGACGGTACATTTGCAGGAGCTAAAGCTTTTGGCGATACCTATAAGTTTCCTATTATAGGCATCCCAGGAACAATAGATAACGATATTCAAGGAACCGATTATACCATAGGTTACGATACCGCACTTAATACCGCAGTAGAAGCAATAGATAAAATTAGAGACACTGCAAATTCTCATAATAGATTATTCTTGGTAGAAGTAATGGGAAGAAATGCAGGAGACATTGCCTTAAATGCAGGTATTGGAGCAGGAGCAGAGGAAATTCTTATCCCAGAAGAAAACTTAGGCATAGAAAGATTATTAGAATCTTTAGACCGTAGTAGGAAATCAGGAAAAACATCAAGTATAGTTGTTGTATCAGAAGGCGACCAAATAGGGAAAAATATATTTGAATTAGCCGATTATATCAAAGAAAACAAAAAAGATTATGATGTTCGTGTTACGGTTTTAGGACATATTCAGCGCGGAGGTTCACCAAGTTGTTACGACCGCGTATTAGCGAGTAGATTAGGCGTAGGCGCTATACAAGCATTGTTAGAAAACAAGCAAGGTTGTATGGTGGGTATCAATCATAATCAAGTAGTCGAAGTGCCTTTTTCAAGCACTACTTCAGGAAGTAACTATATCGATAAGAGCTTACTTAAGGTTGCCGATATAATTTCAATTTAAATAACAAACCAAATATTATGAAAACTAAAATAGCAATTAATGGCTTTGGACGAATAGGCAGATTGGCTTTTCGTATAGCTTTAAATAATAAAGATTTACAAATTGTTGCCGTAAACGATTTATTACCAATAAAACAATTAGCATATTTACTAAAATACGACTCTGTTCATGGTAAGCTAGATGCCGATATAAAAACCGAAGGAGATAATAAACTTATTGTAAACGGAAACGAAATAAGAGTTACCGCAGAAAAAAATCCTGAAAATTTAAAATGGGATGAAGTTCAAGCAAAAATTATTATAGATTGTACCGGGATTTTTAAAACCCAAGAGTTGGCGAGCTTACACCTCAAAGCAGGAGCAGAAAAAGTAATCATTTCTGCCCCTACAAAAGATATCCCAATGTTTGTTATGGGAGTAAACCATGCTGAAATAACAGCAGAAGATAAAATTATCTCTAATGCCTCTTGTACAACCAATTGTTTGGCACCTTTAGCAAAAGTTATACATGATAATTTTGGTATTGTAGAAGGATTAATGACAACAGTACACGCGGTAACCGCAACACAATCTACCGTAGATGCAGCCTCTAAAAAGAATTTTAGAATAGGCAGAAGCGCCGTAGCAAACATAATTCCAACTTCTACCGGAGCCGCACTTGCCGTAGGAAAAGTAATACCAGCATTAGAAGGAAAACTTACCGGAATGGCTTTTAGAGTGCCTACGCCAAATGTTTCGGTAGTAGACCTTACAGTACGTACCGAAAAACCAACAAGCTTCCAAGCGCTAAAACAAGCAGTTAAAAAAGCTTCAGAAAATGAGTTAAAGGGAATTTTAGCTTATACAGAAGATGCAGTGGTCTCTCAAGATTTTGTTTCCGATGCGCATATTTCTACCTTCGATGCAGAAGCAAGTATTGCACTTAACGAAAATTTCTTTAAACTTGTAGCTTGGTATGATAACGAATACGGATATTCTGCCAAATTAATAGATATGGTTGCTTATATAGCAGCAATATAGCTAAATTAATTTATGATTTTAATAGCAGAAGCTGGTTCTACAAAAACGGATTGGCTATTATTAGATGAAAATGCTCAGGTTTTATTAGAAACCCAAACACTAGGTATAAACCCTTCTGTTTTTGATATTGCGGTATTAGAAAAAAGAATTAAAGATAACTCGACCTTATTTTCAGTAAAAGAAAACATTACGCAAATAGAGTTTTTTGGTGCAGGCTGCGGAACAGAACAACCCCGTAAAGCATTAAAAGAACTTTTGCAACGTTTATTTCAAAACGCCGAAGTTGCTGTTTTTGAAGATACTTATGCTGCGGCTTTAGCGGTAACTACACAGCCAGGAATTGTGTGTATATTAGGTACAGGCTCTAACAGTTGTTATTTTGATGGAAATCAAATACACCTTAAATTTCCATCATTAGGCTATACATTGATGGATGAAGCCAGTGGAAATTATTTTGGAAAACGGCTTATTAGAGATTATTTTTACGAAATTATGCCCGAAGAACTTAGGGTAAATTTTTCAAAATCTTTTAATTTAGACCCTGACGAAATTAAACATAACCTTTATAAAAAAGAAAATCCCAATGCTTATTTGGCCTCTTTTGCTGCGTTTATCTATGCACAAGAAGAAAACAATTATTTTAAGCATTTAATTACAGAGGGAATTAATGAATTTATAGAAAAAAGAATATTATGCTATGCTGAAGCCGATAAACTCCCTATTCATTTTGTAGGAAGTATAGCCCATTACTCTAGGAGCATTATCTCAGACAGCTTAAAAGCATATAATTTAAGATTAGGAAATATTATTCAGCGGCCTATAGATGGTCTCATAAACCACTATTGTAATAAAAAATAATATGTCATTACAAAATACTAACCCAACAAACACCCAAGCTTGGCAAGAATTAGAAAAACACTTTTCTAAAGTTAAAGATATTCCTGTATTAGACTTGTTTAATAAAAATCCTAATAGGGTTAACGAGTTTAGTATTTTATGGGAAGATTTTTTTATAGATTTTTCTAAAAACAAAATAGATACAAAAGCAAAAAAACTATTATTAGCTTTAGCAGAAGAGCTGCAATTATCAGCAGCGATAGAGAAGCAGTTTTCTGGAGAGAAAATAAATGAAACAGAAAATAGGGCCGTTTTACATACCGCACTTAGGGCAAAAAATAAACCCGACGAGGTAAAAGAAAATTTAGCCAAGATGAACGTTTTTTCCGAAGCCATTATAACGGGAAAGCATACAGGTTATACCGGAAAACCTATTACCCATGTTGTTAATATAGGTATAGGCGGAAGTAGTTTGGGACCAGAAATGGTAGTAGAAGCTTTAACGGAATATAGAAATCACTTAGAGGTTTCGTTTGTAGATAACCTTGATAGGCATCAGATAGAGAATATCTTAAAGAAACTAGACCCAGAAACCACCTTATTTATTGTTGTAAGTAAAAGTTTTTCAACACAAGAAACACTTCATAATGCAAGCATTGCCAGAGATTGGTTTTTGGAACAAGCACAACAAGCTGAGTATTTAGAAAAACACTTTGTAGCGGTATCTGCAAATACCGATAAAGTAGCAGCTTTTGGAATTTCTAAAGCAAATACCTTTAGCATGTGGGATTGGGTAGGCGGAAGGTTTTCGTTATGGAGTACCGTAGGACTTTCTATTGCTTGTGCAATCGGGTATGAAAATTTTGAAAACTTGTTGGGCGGAGCTCAGCAAATGGATAAGCATTTTAGAGAAACCCCGTTTAACAATAATATCCCTGTATGTTTAGCCTTAATTAGCCTTTGGTATAATAATTTTTACAAAGCAGAAACCGAAGCGGTTATACCTTATGCGGCAAGCATGCATAAATTAATTCCTTTTTTACAACAAGGAAGTATGGAAAGCAACGGAAAAGGCGTAGATAGAAATAGTAATAAAATTAGTTACCAAACAGGAACCGTAGTTTGGGGAGAGCCAGGAACAAATGCGCAACATGCATTTTTTCAGCTAATACATCAAGGCACAAAACTTATTCCGTGCGATTTTATAGGCTTTAAAAAACCTATACATACCTACACAGAAGACCATGATTTGCTTATGGCAAACTTTTTTGCACAAACGCAAGCCTTATTAGTAGGTAAAAGTAAAGCAGAAGTATTGGCAGAAGAAAAAAACTTAGGTGAAGAAAGTCCGATACTTCCGCATAAAATTTTTGAAGGCAATAAGCCTACAACATCTATTCTTATAGATAAATTAACCCCTAATAGTCTAGGAAAACTTATTGCCATGTATGAGCATAAATGGTTTGTACAAGGCGTAATTTGGAACATCTATAGCTTTGACCAATGGGGAGTTGCCTTAGGAAAGCAGTTGGCTAAAAATACGTTTAAGGCAATTGTTAATAAAGATGCAGAAGAAGTAAAAGATGCTTCAACAAAAAGACTCTTGAAACATTATTTATCATAAAAACCAATTATTAAAGTTAGTGTGAGGTTTCTCTTTTTTTAAGATTTTCTGTTTGTTAAAATCAGATATAATTTAGCTGAAAAATAATTTTAGTTTTGTGAAGGTTAATTTATTTAAGAAGCATTTCAACTATAAGCTAGATAAAATGCAAATACCCGACAAAAATCAAATATTCCCACTAAAGGATTATAAAAGGCTTTGTTTTTTAAAAAATATCATTGAAAATCCAAACATAATAGTCGGAGATTATACATATTATGATGATTTTGAAGATATTTATAATTTTGAAAAAAATGTAAAGTACCATTTTGATTTTATTGGTGATAAACTAATAATTGGGAAATTCTGTATGATAGCTTCAGGAGTAACATTTATAATGAATGGAGCAAATCATAAAATGGATGGAATAACAGCTTATCCGTTTAATATTTTCGGAAAAGATTGGTTAAAAGTAACTCCAACATTAGATGAGCTCCCTTATAAAGGTGATACAATTATAGGGAACGATGTTTGGATTGGAGCCGATGTAACCATAATGCCAGGAGTAAAAATAGGAGACGGTTCAATTATAGCTACAAAAAGTATAGTTACTAAAGATGTGAATCCCTATTCTGTTGTAGGAGGAAACCCAGCAAAGTTGTTGCGTAAAAGGTTTGATGAGGAAAAAATAAAGAAGCTTTTAGCGTTAAAATGGTGGGATTGGGAGTTGGAAAAAATAACCAAAAATCTACACTATTTAACCGGTAAGAAAAAATGATATTTTCACTATGCTTTTGTATAGTTAAGTTATATTGAAGAATAGAAAAGTATTTATAATGAGTAAAAAGATAGCAATTTTAAGAGGCATCAATGTAGGAGGGAAGCGAAAAATACTTATGGCAGACCTTAAAAAACTTTGTGAGAATTTAGCCTTTAAGCATGTAAAAACATACATCCAAAGCGGAAATATAATTTTTAACTCAGATGAACCAATACCTGTATTAGCGAAAAATCTAGAAGAAGCAATTCAAGCACAGTTTGGATTTGATGTTCCTGTAATCATCATTACTCAAAACGAATTAGAAACCACAATTAACAACAATCCTTTTATAGGTAAAGATGCAGCTATGAATCAATTGCACGTGACCTTTTTAAAAGAAGAACCAACCAATACAGCAATAACAAAAGCACTTACTTACAATTATCCTCCAGATGAGTTTAAAATAACAGGAAAAACAGTGTTTATTTTTTGTGCAGATAAATACCATAAATCAAAACTGTCTAATAACTTTTTCGAGAAACAACTAGCGATTAAGGCAACTACAAGAAATTGGAAAACAGTAATGAAATTGTTAGAAATAAGTAAAGCTTAAAAATAGTTCTTGTAAAAGCTTTGGTTATAAGTTTATAACCATAAATAATACAATAGTTTTCATGGAAGTTAGCGTAACCTTTGTTACAGATGCATAGGTGGGTAAATGCTAATTTTGAAGTATTATAAATAAAAAAATATACCATGAAAAAAACATTTTTAGTAATCGGATTATTAAGTTTATTGAGTATTCCTACTAGTTTAAGTGCTCAAAGCACCCTAAAACAAGCTGCTGTAAAACACCTTGATACCAAAAGCAATTACCTAATGACAACAGGCGTATCACATTATATTGCGCCTATGATTATGACAGCGGCAGAAATGCGTAAAGAACAAGGCAGTAATTTGGGTAAATTTGAACTCGTTATTTATGGAGAAGCAGTAAAAGTTTTCTATAAAAATCCTAAAGCTAAAGATCTGCTTAAACAAGCTAAAAAAGCAAATGTAGATATTATTTTATGTGAATTTGCTCTAAAGAAATTCGAAATTTCGAAGAACGACTTATCAAAGCAATTAAAATATGTAGATAATGCATTTAAATACAGCTTAAATGCGCAACAAGAAGGTTATATCGCCTTAGGATTATAAACATTTATGCATTAAGGCAATAGTGTATAAACGTTTGATTGAAATTGCCTAATAGGGCATATTTGTTTAGTTAGTTGAAAATCGTCTAGGTATTTTTCCTAGACGATTTTTTATTTATCATTTAACTTATCTTGAAATAGTTTTAGCTCATCTCGGTATTTTGCTGCCAATATAAAATCTAATTCTTTAGCTGCAGCCTCCATTTTCTTACGGGTTTGTTTTATTTTTTCTTTAAGTTGCTTCTCGTTAAAATAAGTAATCTCTTCTTCTGCGGCCATGGTATTGGCTTGTTCTGTTTCGTAAGCTTCATACTTTTTACCTACTAGGGTTTCCTCTATAGGTTTATTAAGTGGTGTAGGAGTTATGTTACGAGCCGTATTGTAGGCTATTTGCTTATTTCGGCGGTATTCGGTTTCATCGATGGTTTTTTGCATGCTGTTGGTAATTTTATCAGCATACATTATGGCTTTTCCTTCTATATGTCTTGCAGCTCTACCTATGGTTTGGGTTAGCGACCGGTGGCTTCGTAAAAAGCCTTCTTTATCAGCATCTAAAATAGCAACCAACGAGACTTCTGGTAAATCTAATCCTTCTCGTAGTAAGTTTACACCTACCAAAACATCAAATAAGCCTTTACGCAAATCGCGCATTATTTCTACACGTTCTAAGGTGTCTATATCGCTGTGTATATACCGACTTCTAACATCAATACGCGTTAAGTATTTTACCAATTCCTCTGCCATGCGTTTGGTAAGTGTTGTAACAAGTATACGTTGATCTTTTTCTACACGTAGTTGTATTTCTTCCAGCAAATCGTCTATTTGATTTTGGCTAGGCCTAACTTCAATTATAGGATCTAGTAAACCTGTTGGACGGATAAGTTGTTCTACATACACTCCTTCACATTTTTGTAACTCATAGTCTGCAGGCGTTGCACTTACGTATAAAACTTGATTTTGGAGTGCTTCAAATTCTTCAAATTGTAAAGGACGGTTATCCATTGCAGCAGGGAGTCGAAATCCGTATTCTACCAAATTTTCTTTTCTAGAGCGGTCACCACCATACATAGCACTTACTTGTGGGATGGTTACGTGGCTTTCATCTACAATCATTAAATAATCATCAGGAAAATAATCGAGCAAGCAGAAAGGACGGCTTCCTGGTTCTCTTCCATCAAGATAGCGCGAGTAGTTTTCAATGCCAGAGCAATAACCCAGCTCTTTTATCATTTCTAAATCAAAATTTGTACGTTCTTCTAAACGTTTAGCTTCTAATGTTTTTCCTATTTCCTGAAAATAAGTGACTTGTTTACCTAAATCTAAAGCTATTTGATCGATAGCTTTGTTTAAAACCTCTGGAGAGGTAACAAACATATTTGCAGGATAAATATTTAGCTTCTCATATTTTTCAATAACCTGATTAGTTTGTGGGTCAAAAGCTTCTATTTCTTCTATTTCATCACCAAAAAAATGAATTCTAAAAGCATCATCGGCATAGCCTGGGAAAACATCTAATGTATCTCCTTTAATTCGAAAGTTTCCATGTAAAAATTCTCCTTCGGTACGGGCGTATAGGCTTTGTACTAAACGTTTTAATAAGGTAGTGCGTGATATTTCTTGTTCTACCGAAAGACTAATTACGTTTTTCTGAAACTCTACGGGGTTTCCAATACCATATAAACAACTCACCGAAGCAACAACAATAACATCTCTACGTCCAGAAAGTAGAGAAGAGGTGGTGCTTAAACGTAATTTTTCGATTTCATCGTTTATAGATAAATCTTTTTCTATATACGTATTGGTTGTAGGTATAAAAGCTTCTGGTTGATAATAATCGTAATAGGAAACAAAATATTCTACTGCATTATCAGGAAAAAAGGCTTTAAACTCTGTATAGAGCTGTGCGGCAAGCGTTTTATTATGCGCAAGAATAAGCGTAGGCCTTTCTACCTGCTGAATAACATTTGCCATGGTAAATGTTTTACCAGAACCTGTAACCCCTAATAAGGTGTGGTAAGGTTCATTGGCCTCGATTCCTTGCACAAGTTGTTTTATGGCTTGCGGTTGGTCTCCTGTAGGTTTATATGCGGATTGTAGGTTGAATTTCATAGAATACAAAACTACAAAAAACCACGATAATGCTTTACCTTAAAAGGGTAATGTTCCCCTTTTTAACGCTGCCATCTTTATAATAAATAGCATACCAATAATCGTTTGCAGGCATAGGTTTACCACGGTAGGTACCATCCCAACTTCCATAGGTATCAAAGGCGGTAAGTATTTTTCCAAATCTATCAAAAATAATAATTTTTTCTATTGGAGATTTACCTAGTTCTATTCCTCCTAGCCTCCATACATCATTTATTCCGTCTGCATTGGGGGTAAAAAAGTTGTTGAAAGTAACAATATAAAAACTTACGGAAGCAATACCACAGCCGTTTTTATCTCGAACGTAAACGGTATGTTTACCTGCTGAAAGGTTTCTGAAAATAGGACTATCTTGATAATTAGATTTTTGGTCTAGTGCATATTCATAATCTCCTATTCCCGTAGCAAAAATCTCTACTTGTTGGTTGCTTACTTTGCCAGATATCGTATAATCTAGGTTTGCTATTTCAGAACTTCCTACTTCGATTACTTTTCGGATAGAGCAATAGTAAGTTCTTCCATCTACATTACTTGACGATGTAACGGTTACTTCGTAACTACCTGGACTTGTAATGTCTAAATAAGGTGTTTTTTCTCCGCTATCCCACAAATAGGTGTAATTAGTAGAGTTTCCTAACATTCCTGCATAAATACGTAAAGACTCTCCGGAATTTAAGCAATATTTTGGTGCTTGGTAATAAGGATCTTCTTGCGGGGTAACTACTAAAATGGTTTTTATTTCTTTTATCGCATAACAGCCGTTGGTATTTTCTAAACGTAAATAAAAACTTCTATTTGCTGTAACAAGAACATTGCTTGGGGTATCAATTTCATTTTCTTTATTCTCAGCGTCTTGATAAGAAGGGTAAAAACCTTGAAGAGTATAATTTGTATTTCCGTTTAATATAATGCTAGTAGTGTTTGTGAGATTGAATTCATTTTCTTCATCAGGAAAATGACATTGGTATAAAGTCACTTCATCTTTTAGATTAGCATCGGTAGCGTATTCAACCAAAACAGTATCGGTTGTTGTACAGCCATTGTAAGAAATTTCTACTTTGTATTCTCCTGGTTGTGTTATCGCTAATTGGCTTTCTTGTGGGCCATTGCTTAATTCTGTTTCTGTATTTCCTTCTATTTTATACCAAGTGTAATTGGTTGGTGTTCCTGTAATATTTAGTGGAGAGAGTGTATGTGTTGTGCCTTGGCATAGGGCGTTTTCTCCTGTTAAATCTGGACCTAAGTCTGCCGAATTAATATTAAAACTATTTCCTTCTAGAAAAACAGCAGAGTCGTATCTTGCGTTATGCTCGTCTGCTATGGCCAATTTTATTTTATATGTGGTATTGGCAACAACTTGAGCAGTAGCGGTTAGTACAGCTGTTTGGCCATTAAAATTTATAGCCGCATTAGAGAAACCTTGTGGGTTGAATTGACCAAAATAGGTTTCATTAATAGCAGAACAATGTCCTGGAATATCAGGATGTACGGTTGTTACTTTTACAGGAGTGTTTGTTCCGGGAACTAAGGCTATGTTTTGATATTGTGTGCTTGTGGTAGGACGTATTAAAAAAGCAAATAAGTCGGAGTATATACAGGTACTTTCATCGTTAGCTTGGTATTCTTCAGAAGCAAATATATACCTAAATTGTATGGCACTTGTTAGTTGTGGCGTAAACTCAAATTCTATAACCGTAGCATTGGTGGTGGTGTATTCGTTTAACGCGTTTTCTAAATCAGGATCGCTTCCCCAATTGGGAGCATCATCATCACTTAAAGAATCGTTAGGGCCTTCTACATTCTTGAGTTTTCCTGTGCTTAATACGATTCCGTCTTCAAATGGAAAATTACTTCCGTTACGTTCAAAATACCCAAAACTTTTATCTCCATCCGAAAAATTTCCGCCAGCAGTATGGGTAATATTGATGTTTGTTATGCAACCGCTGTTGATAAAAATATCTTCGATTAACTCTTGTGGAGTATGAGTGTTGTGGTTTACTTTTAAATATTGAGCTTGTGTTGAAAAAAACAAGCAAAATAGAATGATACTTAGGTGTATGTTGTAATAGCTATTCAAGGCAATTTTTTTTGAGCCCCCAAAAGTAATTAGTATTTTATTAATAGGAGACCTCTATAAAAGATTTTACAAATAATTAACCTAACGGTTTAAGTAAACCCAACCTTTATAAGTTCCGAATTTAGCATCTTTGGTATCTAACACATAAAAATAAGTTCCTGTGGGTAATTCTTCTCCTTGATTTAATAAACCACGATTACTGGTTCCGTCCCAAGCTTGTGTATGGTTCCAACCTTCATAAATAAGGGTTCCGTACCTTGAGAATATTTTTAAATGAAAGTCTTCAAAAATATCATAAAGACCGCTTATAAAAAAAGTGTCGTTTACTCCGTCTGTATTTGGAGAAAATCCTTGTGGAATTCTAGGAGGGCATTTTTCTGTTATTAGAGAAACTTTATAGAATTCACCACAATAATCTATATTTGTAGGATCGTTTTCATAGCTTCGTATGTAAATTTCGTCAAGTTTTTTTATATTGGTATAACTTTCAGGATTAGTGATGTTTACAATAAATTGAGAAACTGCCAAAGCTTTTGTTTCAAAATACAAATAATTACCTTCGGGTAAATAATTTTCTATTTCGGTGAGCTTATAGGTACCTATTTTTTTACCTTCATTACAAGTGGTAAGTGGTGGTAATGTTGTTAAAGTACCTCGATAACTTGATAGCTTAAAACTCGCAATGGCATAACAAGCTGGGTGTAAATTATTTTCTACCCGGTAATAAATGGTTAAGGATTGCTCATCGAGCATAACTTCTTGGATATGATTTAGGTTAGCTTCGGCATCGGTTTGGTTTTGAAAAAATCGCACAGCTATATCGGGCTGATTGTCTATGATTTGTTGTTCATTTATAGCTAAAGAATAAGCTAGAGGTGTTTCCGAAATACCTAAACAAATATGTTGGTCTGGAATAGGTGTTGCTGTGGGTTGATAATATAGATCTATCATAAAAGAGGTTATCCTATAGCAGCTAGGGTCTGCTTCATCATAAATGCGTATATAAATAACTTGCGGCAGATTGTTGGTAAGGTAATCTGTATAATCAGGGATGGGATTGTTTGCATTTTCGGCGTCGTTTAAACTGGCATAAAAACTTGCATCAAGACTTGTTTGATTTCCTAATACCAAGTGGTAGTTTTCGGTAAAGTTGTAACTCGAAATTCCGTCATTAGAAGAATCGTCACATTGAATTATATCTACAGGTGTTTTTGCTATTTTTAAAATTTTTAAAGCAACATTTTTTACAGCGATGTTATCATCTTCATTCGTTTCTGGGATAATACTATTTCCATTTAAATCTTTATTTACAATGAGTTCGAGTGTAAAACTATCAGGAATGTTTTGAGGAATGTTAAGGGTATAGGTGTAAGTTTCAGACCCATCTATAGGAATATCATTTTGCGTACTGGTTTGCCCAACCCAACTGGTATTTGCATAAAAATCTATTTGTGTTCCTGCGGGTAAAATTCCGGTACAATTGTTATTGGTAATGGTATAATCTATCAGAATATCTCGTGAGCCACAATCTGTAATAACGGCATTAATGATAGGAGAGGGGTTAGGTACTTCGCTATTTAAAACAGTTACCACATTGTTTATCATGATGAAATCTCCATTGATGCCATCTCCAGAAGTTAATTCGATAATTGCCGAAGTATCACCAATATTTATATTGTTTTCTATGTCATAAACGTCCAAATCCATATTGTATAAATTGGACATGCCTGTGTAACTATTAGTCCCGTTAAATGCATTATTTGCAGGATTTAAAGGCGTACTTAAAATATTTCCATTAATTCTTAAGGTCTCGTTTATAGCCAAACCTTCATCACCTTCCCAGGCTAAAAAACCTATTTTTGCACCAATATTATCAACAACGTTTAGGTTATCCAGTACTATTTGCAGGTTATTTACTGTAGCATGTACACCTTGTAGACCGTCATAAACGCTTACTTGATTAAGCGGAAGAGAAGCATCTTCATAGATAATAATAATGCTCCAACCAGCAAAGTTTGTCGCATTATAACAATAGGTAGGAATAACATTTGTTAAGTCTAAATCGCTCAATGTATAAGTGCCATTTCCGGTTGTGGTTACTTGTGTGGTAACATCGGTAAAGGCTGCAAAAAAGGGAAAGCTTTGCCCAGAAAAATTAAGCGTGTATGCAAAAGTTCTATCGGCAGTAATGGATTGGTTATTGAGTTTTACCGAAAAATCTCCTGTTCCCGAACCTGCCCAGTATAAATAAGCAGCAGTAATATTTTGTGTAGGTAATAGCGATAAACTTGCACTTGCCGAAGTTAAAATAGTACAAGAGGTTGATTGAGTTTCATTATTTTCTGCATCATTAAGAGTATTGCCTATTGCTGTATAATCATAATGCCCATTAAACTGGGTGTATAGCTCTATATCTTGTGAAAAAACAGCTAAACTCACTAAGCTTAACCATAAACTAAAGTAAATATTTTTCAAAATAAGCCGTATTTTTAGTTTTATTGTTTAAATATAACTAAAAATACAACTTATTTAACATATTTTAATAAAAATTACAAATCCCTCCGTTTTATTATTTTATACGATAAAAATATAAATATACCTGTCCATACACACACAATAAGAAGTTGTAATATACTAACTGAAGAATCCCAATTTACATCGGCACCAATTTGAGAAGCTGATGCTTGAACCACATTTAACCTTGTAAAAGGTTGTTTTACGAGGTTTGAGATGGATTCTAAAGGTAAAAATTGACTTATTTTATTTGCGATTAAAGAGTCTTTAAAAATTACAAATTTTAGCACCCCAATAATAATACTTTCGGCAATCCACCATACAAACAGAAACCCCAAGGCAAAAGCAGAACGCTTTATCCATATTCCTAAAAACAGACAAAAGGCAAAAAAGCCTACTAGTTTAATAAAGTAAGCAAAAAGGTATTCTAAATCAGAAAAAATAATGCTAAACTCTGTGTATGAAGAAAAAATAAGTCCTAAAACAAAAGACACCAAAAATATAAAAAGGGTAGAGGCTAATGCAAAAAGAATTACCGTATAAAATTTAGACAGGATAAACTCTTTTTTACTCAAGCCATCAATCAAGTTTTGTTTTAACGTTCGGTTGCTGTATTCGTTAGCAACCATCGATACAATGATGACCGCCATAAATATTTTTAAAAATGAAGCAATATAGGTATTAAAATGCCAGATATAAGGAAAGTTAAATATGCCTTGTTCTGCAAGATGAAATTCTACAAATCCTAAATTAAATTTTATAGAAGCTATCAACGCTATAAACATAAACAACCCAAAATAAATAATGAGTAATGCTTTAGCCGATTTGCTATATTTTATTTTCTGTAATTCTATAGTAAGTAATCGTAACATAAATTATTGATTGGTAAGTTGTAAAAATTGTTCTTCTAAGCTTTCTTTTCGTTTTATTAAATGTGATAGAAAAATGCCTTTTTCTACAAACATTTTATTCAAGGCATCGGCGGCAATGTTTTCGGTTAAATTGGCGGTAATGATATGATTTTCAGGATCTACTTTTTCGGCTGTAAACCAAGAGTGATTTTGTACGATGCTTAGCAAATCTTCATGATTTTCTGCTTTAAGCTCAACATATCCAAAACTTGCGTTTAATTTATCTACGCTGCCGGCATAAAGCATTTTTCCTTTTCTTAAAATAATTACATGAGAGCACACCTTTTCTACTTCATCCAAAAGGTGAGAGGCGAGAAGTATGGTAGTTCCTGTACTGGCAATTTTTTTAATAATTTCTCTTATTTGATGAATTCCTTGCGGATCTAGCCCATTGGTTGGTTCATCTAAAATTAATATTTCGGGGTCATTAAGTAGTGCCGAGGCAATAGCTAAGCGCTGTTTCATCCCTAGCGAATAGGTGCTAAACTTATCGTTTTTACGTTCTAATAAGCCTACAAGTTCAAGCTTTTTATCGATATTTTCTTCGGTAACTTCTTTAATTTTACAAACCAAAGCTAAATTTTGATAGGCCGTCATGTACGGATAAAAATTAGGCCGCTCGATAATGGCACCTACTTTTTTTAATGCTCGATGAGTAGAATAAGATTTATCGAACCAATAAAAATTGCCACTGGTTTTATTTACAACATTAAGCACCATGCCTAAAGTAGTAGATTTTCCGCTTCCATTAGGACCAAGAATACCATAAACATGTCCTTTTTCTATGGTAAAGGAAACATGGTCTACGGCGGTTAAAGCCCCGAATTTTTTGGTAAGTTGTTGTAAACTAAGTATTGTTTTCAAAATAATAATTGGTTTTTCTTTATACTTTCAACGGCTAAAGTATAATTTTGTTACAAGAAATAGAATCTTTATTTTATCAGAATAAAAAATTAAAACAAAGAAATGCCTGAAGAAGAAAAATTAATGTCGAGAAAAAAGCCAACATTTCCTATTAATGAGCGTTTGGATAAATACCTCATAAAATTTAATAGAAATACTAAAATTCCCGTGTTTTATGAGGATTTGTTACGTTTTTCTGGTTCTATAACCGTTTATGATAGGCACGATGAAGACACCCTTTGGGTACGTTGCTATTATGCAGACCATGAGCGTACAGAGATTGATAATAGTTTAAAGCGAGTATATACGATTTTACACTCTGATGGTAGCGATGATTCTTTTCAGTACTTAAATGTAGATGCTATAGATTATTGTACTTTTGGGAACTCTAAACCCTTTAGAATCAAGGTTAGAAACATTCTTAACGATAGTTTTACTTATTTTTATGTAAAAAAAGCAGATGCTTCGCGTATTTATGGCTTAGAAATAGAGCATATTTTATCGCCGCACCGTATTAATTTCCTTATTTATAAAGATACACTCATCGAAGAGCACATTGCTGGTATTCCTGGCGATGTTTTTATAAAAGAACACTTGCCTTTATGTGAAGAATATGCAAAAACACAAATCGCAAAACAGTTTGTAAAGTTTAACGAGCGTTGTACGTTACGGCTGTTAGGCGATATGCGTTCTTATAATTATGTAGTGATTCCAACACACGATTTTGACCATATTTCTTACCAAATACGTGCCATTGATTTTGACCAGCAATGCTACGAAGGAAATTTAAAAGTATATCGACCACAATTTTTTAAAGAAAATTTTGTGATGGTAAAATTGGTTTCAGACAGACTAGAAGCTTCATCTATAGCGCAATACCAACGTGAAGAACGCTCGCAAGTAGCAAAACGACTTATAAGTTCTCAAAAGCGGTTTCGGGAGTTGATACGGTGCATGACACATGATCATATTTCGACTACCAAAAATGTAAAGCAACTTAGAAAGGATTTGGTAGAATATTCTAAAGATATTCGCTTTAAACGCGCCAAAACTATGGGGAATATTCTAAAAACAGCGCTGGAGTTTGTAAAACGAAATTATCAAGACGTTAACACAAAAGAAAGTATGGAGTACTAAAAGCTAGGTATATTTATTGTTTCTTTTGTATTAATAAATCCTATTTTACATAATATACATTATAGTGCAACTATATTTAAAAGTGATTATGGTCTTTATCGTTAAAATTTGTTTTTAATCTTGTTGTTATTAAGATTATCTAATTGATGTATATTTACATAAAAAAGATAAATGTTAATTCACTTAATCCAAATACTTGTTTTTTCCTCATTAATACTGCTTTCTTTTATCATGCTTTCAAATCCGTTGCGGGTAAATAGAAAAGCTAATATTTGGTTTGGAATAACTTTGTTTTTATGGTCAAGTTTTTGGTTAGAAGAAATTATACTGCTAACAAAGGCAGAACCTTTTGGCGATATTTTAAACTTAGTAATTTCATTTATACAGTTTTTTACACCTATATTTTTGTATATCAGTGTTTTGTTTTTTTCTAATCCTAATTATAAATTTTCACTTAAAGACAGCGCTGTATTCATTATACCAATAGTTTACTTAGTTGCAATTATTTATAATTACCTCTCGGTTACTAATTATCAGTTATTATTAGTAACATTAATACTTGTTAATGCAATTGTGTTTATTACAAAATCGTTTTTAAGGCTTCGTATTCATCAGCGAAAAATAACTTTGTTTTCATCCAATACTGACGAAATTAATTTAAAATGGTTAGAAAATATTATTCTGGTAATAATGGCTTTAGTTTTAATTATAAGCGTTTTTAACCTTATTTATATTGGGCTACCCCTAAACTTATACTTAAACATTATTACACTAGGCGTTATCTTGTTTATGACTTACAACGCCTTAAAACAAAAAGAAATTTTTCCAACCAACCAGAAGCATCGCGAAGATATTATTGCGATTGAGAATGATGATGATGATGAAACCGATACCACTAAACGAAAAATTATTAAAGACAAAGAGCTTGTTCTGTTAAAAGCTAAATTAAATGCTTTGATGAAAGCTAAACACTTGTATTTAGATAACGATATCAATTTGGCTTCTTTAGCAGAAGAAATGCAAATAACATCGCACCAATTATCGTATGTTATTAATAATGGATTTAATCAAAACTTCTATCAGTTTATTAATACGTATCGAATTGAAAAAGCAAAAGAATTATTATTAGACAAATCTTCACAAAATTTGACCATTTTAGGAATAGCTTACGAATCTGGTTTCAATTCTAAAACAGCATTTAATACTACATTTAAAAAATTTACCAACCTTACTCCTACCGAATTTAAAAACCAAAGTTCTACTTTATAAACAAGAACATAGTTTATTTTTAAAAATTTAATTATCAGCTAAATAAAAACCTGTTCTCATTTATAAATAAGAGCGTAAAAAGTACACTCCTACTCTACTTTTGTAGTACAACTTTTAAGTGAAAACTATGAAAACAGATTCGGTAAACTCATTTGCGGTGATTACAGGCGCAAGTCAAGGCTTAGGAAAAGCGTTTGCAATTTCATTGGCAAAAAGAAAGCATAATGTTGTTTTAATTAGTCTTCCAAACCAAAACTTAGAAGAAGTAGCAAACTATATCAAAACGAAATATAATGTTGCAGTAGCTTACTTTGAAACCGACCTTTCTTTAGATGAAAATGTAACTGCTATAACAAAGCATCTTAATGAGAATTATGCTATTCATATTTTAATAAATAATGCAGGAACTGGAGGCACAAGAAAAATAGATAATGTATCACTTGATTACATAAATACTATTATTCAAGTTAACGTAAAAGCTACCACAGTATTTACACATCAATTATTACCAAACTTAAAAAAACAACCAAAATCTTATATACTCAATGTTTCGAGTATTGCAGCTTTTTCGCCTGTTGGTTACAAAACAGTTTATCCTGCATCCAAAGCATTTATACATTCATTTTCATTAGGCTTATCTGAAGAATTAAAAAACAGCAATGTATCTGTAAGTGTTATAAACCCTGGTGCAATGAAAACAAACCCTGAAATTACAGCACGTATTGAGAAACAAGGCTTTGTAGGAAAATTAACCTTATTAGAGCCTAGGAAAGTGGCCGAATATTCTTTAAGAAAAATGTTTAAAGGCACTACTTTTATTTTAGTTAACCCAGTAAGTTGGTTTATCTCTACACTTCTGCCCAACTGGATTAAGGTACCGATGATGACTAACATTGTAAAAAGAGAGGCTTAATATGAAACGCGTATTTGTTACGGGAGTTAGTGGTTTGTTAGGTACAAATTTGTGTCTTGATTTGTTACATAAAGGCTATCGTGTTATTGGTCTTGTTAGAAATAAAAATAGTTACAAAGGAAAGTATCATAAAAACTTAGAATTAATAGAGGGGCAGTTGTTTGATGATTTTTCGTCGGTTTTAAAAAGCGTAGATGTTGTTGTACACATCGCAGCTACTACCAGTCAGAGTTTAATCAATTATTCAAACTATTGGAAAATAAACTGTCACGCCACTATACAATTGTATAACACGGCGATTGTTTACCAAGTAAAACGCTTCATTTTTATAAGTACTGCCAATACTTTAGGCTTTGGTTCATTAAAAAAATTGGGGACAGAACAACACAAAATAAACCCTTTGTTTAAACAATCGCATTATGCAAAAAGCAAACTTGAGGCAGAAAATTACTTACTCAAAAACAAACACAAAATAGACACCGTAATCATAAACCCAACCTTTATGTTAGGCGCCTATGATACCAAACCTAGTTCAGGGAAAATAATATTAATGGGATGGAATAAACGACTGATTTTTTATCCTCCTGGAGGGAAAAATTTTGTACACGTCAAAGATGTGTCATTTGGGATTATAAAAGCTATTGAAAAAGGGGGTTCTGGAGAAAAATACCTTCTTGCCAATACAAATTTAAGTTACAGAGAATTCTTTACAACTCTCAATCGACTAACAAATCAAAATCCAATGATGATACAAATTCCAAAACAGCTTCTTATCACGATGGGTTACTTTGGAAACCTCCTGAGAAAGCTGAAAATAAACACAAGCCTAAGTTTAACAAACACAAAAATTTTATGCATAGAAAACTACTTTTCTAACAACAAGTCTATAAAGCAATTGGATATGAGCTATCAACCTATTGAAAAAGCGATAACTGATGCCGTAGATTATTTTCAAACACAAAAATAGATCATTATGTTTAGAACAGTAATTTTAATTACAGTAGCAGCTATTACTACTGTTAAAGCACAAACTAAAAATGAGTTTTTAGATAAAATTAATAGCCTTGAAGGACTGGTTTCCATAGCTCAAAAAGGGAAATGGGAAGAGGTTAATAACAAAGATGGAGTAAGCATTAATTATAGGGATTTAATAATTGCAGATACTATCAAAACGCGACAGCTTTTAGTAAAATTTAGATTAAAATCACCGAGTATTGACTCGCTTATTACCCAGGTTAAACTACCAAAGCATATCAAAATTTGGAATGATGGCGTTAGTGATGTTAAAATTCTTGAAAATAAAGACACAAAATGGATTTCGCACACAACTTACAACATCCCATTCCCTTTTAAGCAGCAAGATTTGGTAACACAATCTACACTAACAAAAAAGGAAAATACAATCATACTTTCTTCTAGATCCTTACCAAATTATATAAAACAACAGGAAGGCGTTAAGCGCGAAGGCTATAATTTTTCTGAATGGCGTTTTAAGGCTATGGCAAACAGTATTGTAGAAATTGAATTTTGTGCAATCTCATTTACGCCACCTAGATTCCCTAAGTTTTTGAGAGATCCTATAATTCAACGAACGCTAATTAATTCATTTGTAAACTTAAAAGAAAAAGCTTTGTAGCATGAACAATCCAATTAAAAAATTTAAAAGACTCTTTAAAATTGAAGATAGCCCAAAAGTTATCGCTAAAGGTTTTGCTCTAGGCTCATTTATAGGGATGATTCCTATCCCAGGGTTTCAAATTTTTGTAGCATTTGGTTTTTCAAAACTTTTTAAAGTAAATACAAAAGCAGCCTGCATAGCGGTGTTTAATACCAACCTCTTTACTGGAGCATTTATATTTGCTTTTAACTATTGGCTTGGTAAAAAAGTATTAGGAATCACATCGTCTTTTGAAATTCCTAAAACAATAAACATGCAGTTTGTTAATACTATTTTAAAAGCTGGTTCAGAGGTATATATCTCGCTTCTAGTTGGTGGTATCATGACTGGATTGGTTTTTGCAATTATATCTTACTATATTTTAAAGCGATTTATTGAGAATAGCCAATTAAAAGAAAGCAGGGTATAAATAGTTCTATACATATTACTCCTCTCCTATTGTTGTTTTATGTGAAGCATATTCATTAACTCAATAGCCAAAGCAAAGTAATATAACGCAGAACATTGTTATACAAACCAACCAAGCTTAGCTTATAAACCTTAACTTAATCATTTTCTTTTTTATTCAACTTGTTTAATGTTTCCTCTATCATTTGCATTCTATTTTTAACTTTTTCAGCAGCAGCGTCTAAGGTGTACCCTTCATCCAAAAGTTCTTTAATTAGCAGCATTTTTTTGATGTTTTTATAGTTGTATCGTCTGTTTTTTCCTTCCTTTTCTGTTAAACTTTCAATTATTTTTTTTTCTTCCCAATACCTAATCTGCCTAGTTGGTATATCTGTAATTTGTGAAACTTCACCAATACCCACAACTAACTTTTCCAGAAAGTCAAAATCAAACGATAAATTTTCCTTTTTATCCATTTTGTAAATTATTTACAATTATTGTTGCGAATATATAAAATTTGTTGTTGTTTTGAAAATTGTAAATAATCTACAATTATTGTAATTAAAAAACAAAAAGTAACATGAGAAATCTATTATTAATTTTAATGACTGTTATAACGATGTCGGTAACAACAGCACAAGAAATTCCCTTTGAAGAGGTTAAACCTTACTTGGAGGCTTTTCAATCACAAGTGAAAATTCCTGAGAATTTTCATTTTCATAAGGTGACAAAAGTAACATCACATGGTGTAGAAGCTTATTTGTTCAGGTATCAAAAAGACGAAAACAAAGGGCTTTCTGGAGAGCACTTTTCTTTTTTAATGTCTGTGGCTGAAAAGAAGATTTTAGGGTTTACAAACATGAGCAAGAAGTACAGTAACTTAAAAATGCTTACAAGGAAAGAAAGTGAAAAAATAGCTAAAAACTTTCTAGTTAAAGTAGACAATTCGTTAGCGAATGATTTGAAAAATCTATGGATTGAGCGACATGATGAACAAATTTTTATAGATGGAGGAAAGGCGACTACCATTGCAGGAATGAAATACAAATGTTATCGTTTATCAAAAGATGATTATGCTTGGGTAATTGTTGGTTTTGATGGTTCAATCATCACTTTTGAAAGAGATATTAAATGGAATACAGAAGAACAAAGAAGAGTTACCGAAAAGTGGCTGCACGACAATTGGCTGTTGGAAAACAAGGTGAAAAATAAAAGTAAATCGGCGTTGTTGTTAATTGAAACTCAAAATGAATGGATGCATCGTGATGGAAAACTACGTAAAGCTTTGGTGGAAAATGAAGAAATGATGCTTAATTCAATCCATAACATAGAGAAATCGTTGGTATATGCTCGTAAACAAAACATTCCTGTTGTTTATGTTCGCTTACAATTTGAAAAGGGGTATCCAGAATTAGCGAATGGAAAAAGTGGTTTGCGAAAAGCAATACCCAATGCAGGAACGTTTCAAAAAAATAGTTTTGGATCGGAGTTTTACAAATCGGTAAAGCCTTTAGAAAACGAATTTATTGTATCTGGTCGTATGGGAGCAAGTGGTTTTGCTGGCTCAAATTTAGATGCTTATTTGAGAAATAATAAAATTGAAAACCTTTATTTAACGGGCTATGCATCTCATGTTTGTGTAGAGAGTACTTTGCGTGAAGCTCATGATATTGGTTATAATACTTATATTATATCAGATGCAACTGCAGCATTTAATAAAGAGCAACAAACCTATTTTTTGAACGAAATCGTACATCATTTTGGTGAACATTTAACTACAGAAGAGTTTGTAAATGAATAAAGAAGTGAAAGGAAGGTTTTAGTATTAATTACGGTATTTTTTCAATTTTAAAAATCAAAGGCTTAGAATCTTTATCTAACAAAAAGATAGATATTCCAGCTAGAATCCCAATCCATAGCTTGTTGTGTAAATCTTTTACTCTTTTAATAGTTAAAGTTACAGCGCTGTAAAATAAAATCTACAGGTAAATTAGGGGTACTAAATGGTTTTACAATTTGATGTGTTGCTAGTAAGTACGTACCTTTAGAACTTATGGTTGATGTTACACTAGTATTTATAATTAAATCACTAATGGTACTAAAAGTTAGCAAGAATAAAATTATTATACCCAATAAAAATTCTTGCTTACTAATTGTTTCTCTTGGATCAAATAGTAATTTTAGTATTTTGTAATTCATAGCTATTGTATTGGAGTGTCATCAGTAAAAGGTGAAAAGTCCATTTGATAATTAATATCATTATCCTCAGGATTTTTAAATACAAAAACCATTTTATTTTCGCTTAATTCTAGCAAAGTAGCCTCTCTTGTATAATCGCCTTCAATTACGAGCTGCATATCATCTAGGTAATGTTGTTTGTTTATAGTTTCAAATAACAAGTGGGCTCGATTGTAATGAAAATATGCACTATCGTACTGTTCTGTATTCTTATATAAATTGGCATAGCTCCAATGCGTATCGGCTAAAGTGAAAGTATCTTTAACCTCCTGAGCATATTTATAAGCTTGCTGATTTATTTTTTTAAACTTTAGGGTGTCTTTTAACTGTAAATAACGATAAGCAATAGTACTTAACTTTTTAGACAATAATGTATCTTTAGGATAGTTGTATACATCTTGATAAGCTTTTTCTAAAAAATACATACGCTGGGTAATAGTGTAATCCTTATTTTTAAAAGCAGACATCCAATATTGAAGACTATCTGATAGAATAGCTGTAGAATTACTACTATTAGTTGAATTAGATGCAACAGTACATCTAAAAAATAATATAATAATTATACCTAAAAAAATAAAAGCTTTAAAATAGATTGCATAGTTATAACAAATCTACAAAAAAGAAGTTTTTATTCTAACTAAAATATATACATCCCTCTTGCAAAGCTCTAGGTACTCTATTGTTTATAAAAAAACAGGGAACATTTGATGAGTAAGGCAAACTTCGCCAACTTATGGCTAATCTTGAGTAATTAGTAAGCTCAATTATATTGTTTATTTATGACTTCATGATATAAATAGCTAATAGATAAACACTGTGCATTAGTTTATAACAAAGCCATCAACTTTGATTAAAAATACGTTTTTTATTCTAATTTTTATATTAAATTTGTAACCAATGTATAAGGTTGAGTAACATGGTTATTAAAGAATATTATTCGCTTTCGGAAGCGGCAGAAGTATTAGGCAAAAGTAAGGAAACTCTACGAAGATGGGATAGAGACGGTAAATTAAATGCTGTTAGAGAACCAATAAGTAACTATAGAGTTTATAGAAAAGAAGACATTGATTCTTTAATAGAACCTTTATTAACAGAGATAGATAATAGTATTGATAATACTGAACTTCCACTTAAAGATTACAAAGTGATAGAATTATTTGCTGGGGCAGGTGGCCTGGCAATAGGCTTGGAACAGTCGGGGATTAAATGTGCAGCATTAAATGAAATTGATAAATGGGCTTGTAAAACTTTAAGAGAAAATAGACCCAATTGGAATGTTTTAGAAGGAGATATTAAAGATTTTGATTTTACAGAATATGAAAATAAAATAGAGATAGTTACAGGTGGTTTTCCTTGTCAGGCGTTTAGCTATGCTGGAAAAAAATTAGGTTTAGAAGATGCTCGGGGAACTTTATTTTATGAATTTGCAAGAGTAGTAAAAGAAGTTAATCCTCTGATTTGCGTTGGCGAAAACGTTAAAGGTTTACTTTCTCACGACAAAGGTAAAACTTTGGAGGGAATGATTTCTATTCTAGATGAAATCGGATATAATGTTGTTCCTGTTCAGGTATTGAAAGCTATTAACTATAAAGTTCCTCAAAAAAGAGAGCGTTTAATTTTAGTAGGAATAAGAAAAGATATAGCTGTTAAATATGAATATCCTATACCGTATAATACTATTTATAATTTATCCGATGCACTTAAAAAAGGAGAATTGTATAACACAGATGTCCCTAAATCTAAAGGCTCTACATACCCAGAACATAAAAAACAAGTTTTGGATTTGGTTCCCCCTAAAGGGTATTGGAGAGATTTACCACTAGATATACAAAAAGAATATATGGGTAAGAGTTTTTATTTAGGTGGAGGAAAAACAGGTATGGCGAGAAGAATTGGTTGGGATGAACCTAGTTTAACATTAACTTGTAGTCCTGCACAAAAACAAACAGAAAGATGTCACCCTGACGAAACTCGCCCTTTTACAGTTAGGGAATACGCCAGAATACAAACGTTTCCTGATAATTGGAAGTTTTCAGGTTCTGTGTCTCAACAATATAAGCAAATTGGAAATGCTGTGCCTTGTAACTTAGGCAAAGAGTTAGGGTATTCTATTATTAAGTTCCTAAATAATGTCTATTCAAAGTCAAACAAGTCTGATTCTTCTATCTCTTTTGCTAAAGTCATGTAACCTTTTTTAAAGAAATCTTCTGTATCTATATTTAAAATCATTTTGTCAAGATTTGAAACGAGTTTATTGTAAAAATCTGGAAACCCTGTGAGTCTATGCCAAAATTCTTCCCCAATTATTACAGGGAATTGTTTATCTATTTTTTGATAGTGTTGACTCAACTGTTCTTTGTCTCCGTAAAGAACACCTAAAATTAGGTCAGAATTATTCAGTTTCATAGAATTTGTTCTAGCCAAATTTGTCACCGTTGTAAATTTCCTTAATAAAGGATTTACATCTTCCGAGTTGATTGTATTCGGGCCTGATTTGAGTTGGCACCATTTTTTTCTATTATCAATTTTATCGATGAATTCTATATCCATGCCTTTTATAAGCGAGCCTTGTGCAAGCCCTAGCTCTACAAACATATTTTGAATTCGTGTTCCAAAAGAGGTATTTATAGATGTGCCTAAAATTCTAGGGTAATAAAGCGCTTTTGCTATTCCAATTGGCGTAAAATCGTTTTCCAATAGCTTAGATAAATACTTTACTATAATTGGATTTATTTTGTATGATTTAAGTTTTGAGTGGGTTTTTAAAGAATTTATTTTATGGTTATCAAAAATTTTCTCTTTAAAATATACTGTGATTATATCTAAAAGCTCGTTTTCTTTCATACTTCAAATATAACCAAATTGTCAGAGCATTGTTCGAGAATAGTTCAAGAAAAAAAGTTGATATAGCACTTTATGATATAAATAGCTAATAGATAGACGCTGTCCATTAGTTTATGACATTGCCATCAACTTTTATTGGGCAACGAATTTCCAACTATTAAAACACACTATTAAAAATAAATTCATAAAATACAATGTAGTTTAAATAGTAAGAAAAAGATGTACATATAAAATGAATTAAGCCTAATACGATGAATAAAATTACCAATTTATAGCTATTACATAATTTATAATTTAATCTTAGCGTTAAATATGATATAAAAACAATTATAAACAAAAACACTACAGTATAAACTGTTGTCAACTCTAAACTTCTATCACAAAGAGGTGGGATTAAATTTAATAATAGACCTAAATTTATGGTATAAATTGCCATTATAATACCAAAAACTAAAAGATTTAATTTTTTACTACTCTTATAAATATAAGCAGTGGTTAATATTAATGCTGTATAAATTATAGCACTAGGAATTAAATAAATCAAACTTTTTAAATCTTTACTTATCAAGTAAAGATTAACCCTTGAAATAAACCAAACTAAGAGAGAACAAATAATGTTTACTTTCAGTAACCACCAAATATTTATACCTTTAGTTTTCAAAATTGATTGTATTATAAATTTCTACCCTAGTTTTATAGATAAGCTTTTAAAGTCCTCATCAAGTTTATTAACTATAGCAATAAATATATGACTTTTTATTTTGCAATTATCAATAAATATGAATAGTATATAAATATTTAATAAAAAATAAATAAATTACTCAATATACTTCACTTCCTTTATAAAGTATTTTCAAGATGTCTTTAGTTTGTGTCCAATGTTTTTATAAGAAATATTGGAGGTACATTGGACCTATATTGGACTCACCTTGCACTTACCTAAGCTTTTATAGCTGCTTTAATGCTTAATGATATCTTCGATTACTTTACAAAAAATAGCAGTTTTTTAATAAAAGTATTTAGCTCTTCAGAAAATTTAAACATATAAGTTAAAAACGTATAAATCAATACAATAATTACCGATTTTATCGCTATACCAATCCATACACTAACTGTCAAATCTATGGTATAGCTTAAGTAACTTATGGTGAAAATAACAGCCAATTGCAATAAAGTTTTTAAACTAAATGGCTGTATATGAAGCTTTTTTTGAATAATAAACAGCTTTAAACTGTTGTAAATACCAAAAGCTATAAAACTTGCCAAAGCTGCACCTAGCATACCTAGTTTCGGGATAAACACCCAATTAAACAACACAGCAAATAACACCACCAATACGCCTATAAAAAGCACCCGCCTATAAAAATCAGCGTTAAATATAATGGCATTGGCATTGCCAAGCATATTTTCATACAGTTTTATAACACATAAAAGCAATAAAACCCATATTCCTAAATCGTAATTTTCTGGAATTATCTGATACAACTCTGTGGTATTTCCTATAATTAAACAAAATATTAATCCGCTAATAATAAGCAAGTTAGATGAGCTTTTTTTATATAAAACGCTCAACTCTTCTAGTTTATTGGTATTTAGCAGCTTAGCACTTACAGGATTTGCTATTTGATGTAAAGCCCGTGCAGGAACAGCAATAACCGATGCTATATAAACCCCTATGGCATAAACCGATATTAATTCTATAGGAATAAAACGTTCTAGCATCACTTTATCGAGTTCTAACAAAACCGTAGCGACCGAACCTGCTATAAAAATAAGTGCCGAGTAATTGAGGATACTTTTAAAATTTTCGGGTAAGCTAAACCTTATTCTAGGAGGAATAAGCCAAAAAGCATACGCCATGATAACCAACATTCGGAATACATAAACCCCAACCATACACCAAATAAAACTTGTTATATCAAGGTGGTTTTTATAAACTAAAAAAAGTAAAACACTAATGCTTACACGATGAAAAACCTCTTTCATAAAGTTTCCAAACACACTTTTTAGCTTTAATTTACTCCAAGCAAAAAACAACTCGAAATAAGCAATAGCTAAAGCGATAAAGTACATACTCCAAATGTAAGGTTGTACCAATGCATTTGTTTGGTAATAACTTGTAATTTTATCAAAAATAAGCAAGCCTACACTCCCACTCACCAAAGCGATAAATAACGGAAAAAACAAGGCTAAACTAAGTAGTTTTTCTTGTTCTATTTTAGAGGTATATCCGCTATAAAACTTAATAAGTGTGTTTTGTATTCCAAACCCCATAAAAGGCCAAACCAACGTAGCTGCCGAAAGCAAGTAAGAAACAAGTCCGTAGTTTTCTTGCGAAAAAAAACTGGGGTAAAAAAACAAGGTGTTTACTGCTCCAAAAGCAAAACCAATATAAGTGGTTAGCATATTGGTAATAGACTGGCTAAATACGATATTTTTACCCATTAGGCAGTTGTTTTAGTGCTATTGCCAGTTGCTTAGTGAGTGCTTTTCGGGTAAAATTTTCGGTAAACCTAGCCGTAGCTTTTAAGTTAGCTTCTTGATAAGCTTTAAAATAAGCTGCTATACTATCTTTTAAAGCTGTTTTATCTTGATAGGTAAAACAAGACTCCGCTCCTACGGCTTTCATCACTTGGTTTACATCCCATTTTTCAGGGCCAATGGCAATAATAGGTCTCGATGTGTTTAAATACTCAAACAATTTACCCGGAATTATCCCGCGAGTTTCTACCGAATCTATTTCAATCAGCAATAATACTTGACTTGTGTTTTGAAATAATACCGCTTCTTGATGTGGAAGGTAACCCAAATTTTCTACAAAATCGGTTAAATGATATGTCGCTAAGCTCGCTAAAACCTCTTTACTTACTTTACCGATAAAGCGTAATTTAAAGTGTTTTTTAAACTCCGTATTTTCTTGTAATAACTCCTGTATCACCTTCCATAAAACCAAAGGGTTTCTATCTGATAATAAAGAGCCTATATGTGCTAATGTAAAGTTTTTATCTAAAGGTTTCTCAAGTACTTCTTTAGGTTCAAAACCATTGGTAATTACTTGTATAGGCGTTGTTGTTTTTTCCGAAAACTCCTGTTTTGTAGTGTAGCTTGTGGTTAAAATTAAAGAAGCTTTATCTAAAACCTCTTGCTCTAAATGCAAGTGTTTTTTATGTGCTTTTTCCGTTAATTTTAATTTTTTATGATAGCCAATAGTTGTCCAAGGATCTCTAAAATCGGCCACCCAATTCATTTCATTTTGTTGTTTTAACTTTAACCCAATAAGGTGTAAACTGTGTGGTGGCCCTGTTGTAATAAGCGTTTTAATGTCCTTGTTTTTAGCTAAAAAATCGGTTAAATATTTTACAGCAGGTTTAACCCAAAATATACGTGCATCTGGAATAAAATAGTTTCCACGTATATACAGCATTAACTTTTGTGTAAAGGTCTGATTTTCTTCTTTTTCTATAATTCCCGAACTAATGCTGTTGGTTTCTTTTTTTCCTAAAAAAGAAGCCCATTGGTAGGGCTCAAAAATAGGAAACTTCAGCACTTCTACCCCATCGGGAATTTCCTGTTCAAAGCTTTTATCAATAATGGGGTAATTGGCATTTTCGGGAACAAAAACTACAGGTTTAATTCCATTTTGGGGTAAATATTTTACAAAATTTAACCAACGTTGTACGCCAGGACCACCGGCGGGAGGCCAATAATAAGCAACAATAAGTACCCTAGTTTCCATTAGTGAGTAACTTTTTGAGCATGTTTATTTTTAATAAACTGCCATATTCCTATTGCTAATAATATAAGTAAAAGCCCTAAACTTATTAAGGTAATCATACTCCCGGTGGTAATTACTTCTGGCTCAAAACTAAAACTGATGTTATGATTTCCTGCTGGAAGTACTGCTGCTCGTAACACATAATTTACAGGAAAAATATTTACCGATTCGCCATTGTCTATGGTAGCTTTCCATCCATGTGGATAATACATTTCAGAGAACACCGCAAGCTGATCTTCTTTTGCTTCGTAGGTATAAATCAATTTATTAGGCTGGTAAGAAACCAGTTTGATAGAAGCCGTTGTATCGGTTTTAAAGTCTTTCTGCGGAAGCTTTGTAGCATATTCCTTTGTTATTACAGCCGTTGTTTTGGTGTTTATTTTATTTAAGGCAAGTATCTCTTCGTTAGGGCTTTCTACCGTTTGCAACTCATTTACAAACCAAGCATTTCCGTTTGTATCGGGATTAGGTTCGGCTATGCTTTCTCTTTTTTCCCTATCTTCCATCAAAATATACTTTACGTGAAGCATATTTAACACTTGCTGATTTCCGTTATAAACATGAAAATCAAACAACTCCTGCATGCGTCCTGGTTTGGCAGCATGATAACCGCCTAAAGAATTATGAAAAAAAGAAGCCCTTGCCGAATTTAGCGGACTATCGGTAATGTCTAATACGCGGTAATGCGTTGTATCTTTTAGCACCTCTTTATCGGCTTGTGTAGCGATAAAAGGACGTTCCATTTCGTGTTTATTTACAAAATCTTCGGTATTTACATAACGCCAATCTACATTTACTAAATCGACAACCAACAATAGGCCTATAAGGGCAATACCTGTGTTTTGCTGAAGCTTCTTGGTAAGATAAGCCCAGATTACCCCTGCGATTAAAAGCACGAAAATAAGGCTTCTAAGCGTATCGGTTGTGAAAATGTTTTTTCTATCTTCGCGTAATGCACGTACAAAATCTACCCCTAGCTGGTCTATCATAGCGGCATCGCTGCTTCCTGTAAAATCAAACAGCATTGACTTTAGCAGTAAAAAACTGATAGAAATTCCTCCTACAATAATACTACTCCATTTTAACGCATGGAGTTTTGTTTTTTCGGAGATATCCTTAGCAAACAATTTCGATAAGCCTACAATAGCCAAAACAGGAAAACAAAGCTCCATAATTACTTGGATAGACGATACGGCCCTAAACTTATCATAAAGTGGCACGTAGTTGATAAAAAACTTTGTTACAAAAGCTAAATTGCTTCCCCAAGATAGTATCAATGCTAACAACGACCCGCCTACAAGCCACCATTTTAATCTTCCTTTTATTAAATACAAGGCAAAAATCATTAAGAAAATAACTCCTGCTCCAATATATGCCGGTGCTCCAATATAAGTTTGGTTCCCCCAATAAGTTGCCGCTCTACTAGAAAAGTATTCTGCTTGTTGTGGCGAAGCTCCTAATTGTATAACGGCTTTATACACTTCGGAATCTTTTCCTAGGTTTTCGGCACTAGAGCCTCCCATAAACCTCGGTATAAATACATTCAAGCTTTCTAAAATACCATAGCTATACTCTGTAATATATTCATAAGAAAGCCCACTTAGTTTTTCTTTTTCATTTCCATCGGGGTCAATGCTTAGTCCTGTATCTCCACGTGTACTAAAGTCCGAATATTCTTTTGTAGCTAATAGGTTTGTAGCATTTGTACCTACGGCAATAAGTACCGCCACCAACATAATGCCTATGGCCTTAAAAAACTGCGGTAGTTTTTTCTTTTTATAAAAATCATAAAAGTATGCTACTCCCATAACCAGCACCAACAGTAATAAATAGTAGGTCATTTGAAAGTGATTGGCATTAATTTCTAAAGCCATTCCTAAACACAACAAAATAGCCCCTAGCAAGTACCGTTGCCTAAAACAAAGCACAATTCCACCCAACACCCATGGCATATAAGCAATAGCATGTGCTTTAGCGTTATGCCCTACGCCTAAAATAATAATAAGATAGGTAGAAAACCCAAAAGCCAACGCGCCAATTGCGGCTAGCTTATAATCTATTTTTAAGCATAATAGAAAAATATACAGGCCTATAAAATAAAGAAAAAGATAATCGGCAGGGCGTGGTAAAAAACGCAAACCTCGATCTAGTTTTTTTATGTAATTATACGGATAGTTGGCACCAAGCTGATAAGTGGGCATCCCTCCAAAAGCAGCATCTGTCCAATAAGGTTCTTCTCCGGTAGCTTGCCTAAAGTCATTTTGTTGCTTCGCCATCCCTACATATTGTGCTATATCGCTCTGAAAAATAACTTTTCCAGACAATACGGGATGAAAATAAGCTAAAGAAATAACGATAAAGCCTAGCAATACTAAGCCATGTGGAAGTAACTTTTTAAAATTCATTAAGCTGCTATTTAAATACAGGCCGAAAATTAATCAATTTCTTCGAAATCGATGTACTCTCCTACTTGTTTCTTTGCCTTTCGGGTAGATTTTGTGTGAGAATCAAAGCTAACTTTCCCAGCTTCTTCTTGCGTATGTTGTCTATTAGACTGTTGAGATTGATATTGTTGCTGAAATTTTTTAGACATTTTATCGCTGGCTTTTTTCATTGCATAGCGCATAATAGCTGGGCCAAACATTCTAAAAAAAATACGAATGCCTAAAAAAATAAGGATGATAATAAGAAGTGTTTTCAAAAACTCCATAAATGCATTAAGTCTATAATCAGCTTACAAAAATATTAATTTTAAACCTCAAAAATTACTTATGAAGCATAAAAAATAGTAAAAATCGGCTATATTTGAGTTAAATTTTAAAGAAAATGAAAAAAACACTTGTTGGCATTTGCGCCTTTTGCACAAGTTTGATAGCTTCTGCACAATATACAGAAACCATTAATTCTAACAGACCCGGAGGCTCGCAAGGGGCTTTTGCAGTAGGTACAGAAGTGCTTCAGATAGAAACAGGCCTTAAATTGGGAAACGATGAACATAAACTTACCCATACCGATACCGATTTCTGGGGAATAGATTATGGCATTAGGTACGGTTTTTTTAAAGAGCAACTCGAAGTTAGTTTACTAGGTAGCTACCTAAACACAACGGTAACCAACACCAAAGGCATCACTTCCGAAGAATTAAAATACAGTAATTTTAGGTCTAACACCTTAGGGGTGAAATATTTAATTTACGACCCTTATAAAAAAAGAATGTTTGAAAAACCTAACCTATACAGCTGGAAGGCAAATAACCGTTTTAAATGGAGAGATTTAATTCCGGCCGTTTCTCTATATGCAGGGGCAAATATCCTTTTTGGAGACAACCAACTGATGTATTACCCTTATATAAATGACAATTTAGAAACCAAAATAACCCCTACTGCTGCGTTAATTACCCAAAACAATTGGGGGCGTTGGGTATTTGTAATGAATATTATCGCAGAAAAAATTGGGGACGAATACCCTACCTATGCAGGAATATTTACCATGACACATGCCGCAAGTGCTAAAGTATCTATTTTTGCCGAATACCAAACCATAAAAAACGATTTGTATAGCGATGATATTGCTAGGTTTGGAGGTGCTTACCTTTTTACAAAAGACCTTCAAGTAGACCTATCCGGCTTAGTTAACTTTAAAGATACCCCAAGCCGCTGGCAAGTAGCTTTAGGATTCTCGTATAGAATAGACATGCATAAGCAAGATGAAATGATAAAAGAAGGAAGAAAAGGAAAAATAGAAAAAGCTTCTACGAAAGATAAAAAAGAGAAAAAGAAAAAAAATAACATCCCAGAGCCAACAGAATAAGGCATTTTTTTCAGCATTAAACAAGGTTTTTATATTTTTGTGAAAATTTTTTAAAATAATTATGGGAAGAGCTTTTGAATTTAGAAAAGAGCGTAAAATGAAACGTTGGGCAAAAATGTCCAAAGCCTTTACGCGAATTGGTAAAGATATTGTAATGGCAGTAAAAGAAGGAGGTCCCGATCCCGATGCTAATGCAAAACTACGTGCCGTAATACAAAACGCTAAAAACGTAAACATGCCTAAAGATAATATCGAGCGAGCTATAAAACGAGCTTCCGATAAAAATCAAGGCGACTATAAAACAGTTTTATTTGAAGGCTATGCCCCACATGGTATTGCCGTACTTATAGAAACTGCCACCGACAACAACACGCGTACAGTAGCTAACATACGTTCGTACTTTAATAAACACAACGGAAGTTTAGGAACTTCGGGTTCTGTTGAATTTATGTTTGACCATACCTGTAACTTTACTGTAAAAGCAGAAGGACAAGATGTAGAAGAATTAGAACTCGATTTTATTGACTTAGGCGTAGAAGAAGTTTTTGAAGATGAAGACGGAATAAGCCTATACGCACCTTTTGAAAGTTTTGGATCAATACAACACGAATTAGAAAACAGAGGAATAGAAATCCTATCATCGGGTTTTGACCGTATTCCTACCGTTACCAAAACACTCAGCATAGAAGAACAAGAAGAGGTAGAAAAACTCTTAGAAAAAATTGAAGATGATGACGATGTCCAAAATGTTTTTCATACCATGAAATCTAATTAATAATTTAAAAATCCTGCTTAGTGTTAAGCAGGATTTTTTTTGCTTTTTAAACCCCTTAAAAAACACTAAAAACCAGTCTTTAGTTTTACCCGTGTTTTTCCCCTATCAAAGCCATACCTAGTCCACACCTAGTCCATACCTAGTCTAGGGTGAGACCACAAATTGTCCACTAAAAAATGGGCTGATTTTAGTTTAGCTATGGTTTAATTATGATGTAAAAATGACTTATTTATAAGCTATAAAAAAGCGAAAAAATAGAGCTCTCTATCCGAAGTATTTTCGACCTGATTTTTTTATGGTTTTTATTTAAAAAACAACCCATATCTTTAATTTTTTAACCAAACCCTCTTAGGGTTTAGAACTTCTTTTGTTTTAACATAAAAAGTTATCTATATTTGAGGATATATACAAGTTACCAGCCATTTTGGGCGACACAAAATAACTAACAGACAATCAAAAGCGACCTCAATGCAATATCCTGAAAGACATAACAACCATACTTTGGAGCAGAAATCTGAAACTTATTTTTTGCAACATTTGCCACAAGACTGGACTGCAACAACTCCTAAGAAAGACTATGGACAAGATTTGAATTTGGAAATATGTGAAGAAGGTCAATATCGAGGTTTAGACCTTATTGTTCAATTGAAATCATCTGCAACAAGCGGCACCTTAAATGAGACAGAAAGACAACAACTAAAGGTTTCAACCTATAATTATCTTTGGGACAATCTTAGGGTTGTTCTTATGGTCAAGTTCATTGAAGATGAAAACGAAGCATATTGGATTCTTTTAAAAGACGTTACTCCACCTGCAAATCCTGACCAAGAAAATTTTACAATTTATTTTCCAAGGCAAAACAAACTTTCTGAAATTAACTGGGATGAAATCACAAGTTATGTTAGAAGAGTTACAGACAAGAAATTAGCTGCTATGCGAGTAGAACAAAAACAAAATGAAAATTAAAATGGGAGAACTAAACCTAAAGTCATCTACAATTGAAAAGTCGCTTGATTTGGCAAAAGACTTTTTGCAAAAACTTATTGGTCCTTCTGTTGACGAACTCGGACTATTGTTTTCAGACAATGTAAAACTCTGGAGACTGAAAAATCAAATCAGAAATCTAGAGAAGGTCAAGAAAATTGTTGACGAGGAAAAAATTGACATAAAGCAAGTTAATCTGAAAGTTCTTATTCCTTATTTGGAAGGTGTTTCACTTGAAGAGGATGAAACTTTGCAAGATTTATGGGCAAAGTTATTTACTAACTACATTGACACTTCTAAGAACTTAACGATAAACGTTTACCCTAATATTTTAAAGCAACTCTCAACCAATGAAGTTACAATATTGAGATTTCTGCAATCCAACGGAAACAAATTGACCTTTAAAGGCTACAATGCAAACAAAGAGATAAAATTTACCTCCGAAGAATTGGCTAATCTTGAAAGACTTGGGCTTATTAAAGAAACTCTTGAAATTTCTCAGTATGGTGGTGACATTGACGAAAGCACAGGACAGTGGAAATGGGACTTTGAAGAATTAGCGTCTGGCGAATTTTATATCACAGACTTCGGTTTTGAATTTCTAAATGCTTGTGAAAGATAAACAATGACACCAGTAGACACAAAAAGAAAAACGGCAGGTAACAGCAGTTTGGCAAAATGGCGGGTTCACTGCTAAATTCAACAGCAGTTCTTCGATTGAACTTTTGTGCAAAACTGAACATTTGTGCTTCGATTTCCGCCACTTCGCCAAGCTGCAAACCGTAGTTCGAGAATACCCTATGGGTCGCTCAAGTCATGTCGCCTACGGCAACACTTTTTCTTGAGCTATTCTCGAACAACGCCCTGACAGTACGACGACTGTAATTCGCTATATTTGTAGTAAACTATTAATAGCTATTGACTTTGAGACGCCTACATAGGTGAACTCTCGACAACTAACGGATATAGCGAATTACGTCTAATGGCTCTCTTTGCTCTTGAAGTATACACTTCAACGCAAATCGCCATATCCGTCAGGGTGCTAGCCATAAGTTAAAAATAACACGTGTAGATTAAATAAAAAAAGCACGTGAATTAAAAATCAATTTGTAACTTTGTAATTGAACTTAAAAGAGTTAATTAAAATGAATACAAAGTTAACATTGACAATAGAACGGGATATAATTGAACGAGCTAAAAGTTATGCAAAAGATAAAAATCGTAGTTTATCTGATATAATTGAAAACTATTTGAAAACTCTTATTGAAAAAGAACAAAAAAACGAAGACCAAAAACTTAATCCAATTGTCGAATCATTAAAAGGTTCATTTAAAATGCCAAAAAACATGGATTATAAAAAAGAACTTAAAAACCGTTTAGAAGAAAAATATTTATAATGGATAAAGTTCTTATCGACACAGATGTTTTAATGGATTTCTTTTTCGACAGAAAACCATTTGCAAAGTATTCAACAGAATTAATCAATCTTTGTGCAGAAAAACAAATACAAGGGTTTACAACACCGGTAATTATTTCAAGTGTCTATTACTTATTGCGTAAAACTGCAAAACACAACATCATTGTAGAAAAAATAAAACAGCTTTTGACAATTATCGAAATTGTAAAAATGGACAAAAATGCAGTTATGAACGCTTTAAATTCAGAGTTTAAAGATTTTGAGGATGCCTTACAAAACTTTTCGGCAATTGAAAACGGACAAATTAAAATTATTTTAACGAGAAATTTAAAAGATTTTAAAAAGAGTGAATTAGCCATTTTGACACCTGAAACATATTTAAAAGGAAAAGCCAGTGCCAGTGCCTAATCGAGTAGATAGCTCCACCCCTCTCTAAATAGGTACGGAGTGTCAGCTTCCCCCATTTAGAACTGCTTGATTTTCCAAAGTTACATTTTTTAAACAATCACCAGAGTGGATTTATTTAATTATCGGAGTTGTATTCTTAATACTTTTTATAGCGATTGTAAGAAATAAAAATTGGGCAATTTCTCCAAGTAGTGGAAATCAACGCTTTTTTTATAATACGTTCGGGCGTAAAAATTTTAGAATTGTTATAGGAACTGTTTACCTTCTTACGTCCATTATAGGCATAGGAGGTTTTTTTATTGTATTATTTTAATTAAGCTTTTAGAATAAAACCTAATCTCACCATTACCAAAATAAAAAAACATGAAATTACCTGGTATGAATATAGCTCAAAATTGGGAAGAAAATTTAACTTGGGAAGGTATCCTCGACCTAGAATCAAAAGGTGTTGATGTAACCGAAATAAAAGAGCGATTTCTTATTCGCCAAAAAAAACAAGAAGAAATTGATAAGTATTCCAATATACTGAGATTTACATTAGAAAAAGTAGACGCTCAATTTATTACTAATAAAACAAATATAGATAAACTAGAAAACCTAGATACTGCAATAAACAATCCTACACACCAAATGGCTAAAGATACCATTAAACCTCCTTTGCTTTTCGGAAAATCTAAATGGAGAAATGATGTAACTAACGCTAAAATAATATACTCATCTGTAATTCAATCAGATAAACGTTTATGGGAAAAAGTTACTAGTGATATCACCCCGGCAGCAGTACTATTAGTTTACTCTATAAATCCTAAATATGCTAAAAATATTGCTGTTTTAAAAAAAACATCCAAATACCTAAACGACTTTAGAGATCTAGATGCTATAGATAAGAGTAAGTTTTCAAAAAACATGGTTAAATTATATAATAAACTTAACGATGCACAAAGTTCAGTACACATCACACTAGATGAAACCATACTAGACGACTTAAACATAGAGGCAAATGCAGATATTAGAGTCGTTTCCTTTTATGTATACGATGATACCCCTTTACCTAATAAAAAATTACCTTCTGATGGCATCATACCCTTTGCTTGGTATAGAGCATTAGAAACCTCTAATGATAACTTTGGTTATGGAACTAAAATAATTCCTGCTAAGTATTACCTGTAAACTAATAAACCTCCACCTTTGTGGAGGTTTTTTTTACTATAAACATTATGTAATAATAAACCACAAAAAAAAGAATAATACTACCTATTACCAAGTAAATAAATAGCTCCTTCCCTCAACTATTTATATTCTCACTAAATCCTAAAAATAGCTATCACCCAATATACGCACAAGTATTGCACACAACGGTTCAATAATAACTTAACCTTTGTAATGTTTAACTAAACTTGTAAGCTTTAACCGTACTCACACAATCAACTATATTTGAGAGCCTTACCTTATTAGGCCATATTACAAATAGTACTTTAACATACTTTTAAGGAATTAAATACACTAAAACCAATAGATTTTTGTTTTTTGCCATACACTATCATCAATAAATAATTATATAACTATGAGAAAATCTTTTGTATTAACAGCAGTTGCATTAGGTATTTTAAGTACCTCATGTGTTTCTAAAAAGAAATTTACCGCACTTGAAGACGAGTTAAACACAACAAAATCTGAACTCCTAAAAACAAGGGTAGAAAAAGACGAATGCGAAGAAAAATACGCTAAAATTGAAGAAAAGGTAGATAACTACTATGCTAAGATTAACGCCCTACAAGACGATAACGACAGCAAATTAGAAATGGTAGAAAACCTTACAGCAATGTCAGAAAAAAACAAAGCTGCCATGCGTAAGACATTGAGAAATGTATCTCCAGAAAAATTGGCCGGTGCCAAAACACTTTCAGACTCTATAGATTTAGCAATCGCTTATAACTTAACAAAATCGTTTGGAGAAGATGAAGATATCGAGGTAAATGTAGATAAAACAGTAGTGCAAATAACTATTTCTGATAAAATGCTTTTTAAAAGCGGAAGCTACTGGGTAAACCCTAAAGCCTACCCATTGCTTAAAAGAATTGCAGAAGTAGTAAAAAGTGAACCAAGCATGGAGGTACTTGTAGAAGGACATACCGACTCTCAAACCATCAAAAAAGAGTCTTACCTAGAAGATAACTGGGACTTAAGTGTACGTCGCTCTACCTCTGTTGTTCGTATTTTACAAAACAAATACAAGGTAGAAGGAAAACAGCTTATCGCTTCAGGAAGAAGCAGCTACCTCCCTATTGCCGACAATAAAGACCGTGCAGGAAGAGAAAAAAACCGAAGAACACGTATCATTATTCTTCCTAACTTAGATAAGTTTTTAGCAATGCTAGAAGAATAAAATTAAACTTCGTATAAAACTAAAAAAGCCTTCTTTCTTTAAAAAAAGAAGGCTTTTTGGTTTAAAATATGTTAAGTTTATAAAAAAATAAGCCATTTCTGGCGTTTTTTTATGGCGTTGCTTTTATAAAAGTGTACTTTCGTCGATAAGGAAATAATCATAAAATATGATTCCTATAAAATAGAAAAACGAAACTTATGAGTCAAGTTAAACAAAACGACACCGTACGCGTACACTACACAGGAAAACTTAAAGACGGGCAAATTTTTGATAGTTCTTTAGAAAGAGAGCCTTTAGAATTTACTTTAGGACAAGGACAATTAATTCCTGGATTTGAAAACGGAGTTATCGATATGAAAGTTAACGAAAAGAAAACTATCGAAATTCCTAGTAATGAAGCTTATGGTGATGTTCAAGAAGAATTATTTATGGAAGTACCTAAAAGTCAACTCCCACAAGAAATAGAGCCAAAAGTAGGTATGGGCTTAGTATCTAAAAACCCAGATGGTACCGAAAGACAATTGCGTGTTGCAGAAGTTAAAGATGAAGCTATTGTTGTAGATGCTAACCACCCATTGGCAGGAAAAGATCTTATTTTTGAATTAGAATTGGTAGAAATTAAATAATTGTTAATACAAGTTATTTAAAACTACTTTTTACCCAGTATTTTTATTAAAAAATACTAACATAACTTAAAAAAGCAAGTAAACTAGTTAATAATTTGGTTTGCATGCTTTTTTTTTGTATCATGGAACTTGTTATTCTTTAAAAAACAAGGATTTCTATATGAGACAACTTAAAATTACCAAACAGGTAACCAATCGTGAATCTAAATCGTTAGATAAGTATTTACAAGATATAAGTAAAGTAGATTTAATTACTGCCGAAGAAGAAGTAGAATTAGCACAACGCATAAGACAAGGAGACCAAGCTGCTTTAGAAAAATTAACCAATGCAAATTTAAGATTTGTTGTCTCTGTAGCAAAACAATACCAAAACCAAGGCTTAAAGCTTCCCGACTTAATTAACGAAGGAAATGTAGGTTTGGTAAAAGCCGCCAAACGTTTTGATGAAACTAGAGGGTTTAAATTTATTTCGTATGCAGTATGGTGGATTAGGCAATCTATATTATCGGCATTGGCAGAACAATCGCGTGTAGTGCGTTTACCCTTAAATAAAATTGGAGTTATTAATAAAATAAATAAAACCTTTTCTCATCTAGAACAAGCATACCAGCGCCCGCCTTCTGCCGAGGAAATAGCCAAAGAGTTAGACATGACAACCGCTCAGGTAAAAGAAGCCTTAAAAAACTCTGGAAGGCACCTCTCTATGGATGCTCCTTTTAAAGAAGGTGAAAACGATTCTAACCTATACGATGTTGTTAGCTCTGGAGAATCGCCAAACCCAGATGATCAACTTATGAAAGATTCTTTAAGCATCGAAATCAATAGGGCTTTAGATACGCTTTCCCCTCGTGAAGCTGATGTGATTAGGTTAAATTACGGAATTGGAAATCAGCCTGCAATGACTTTACAAGAAATTGGAGATACTTTCGATTTAAGCAGGGAACGCGTTAGACAAATTAGAGAAAAAGGAATTAGACGCCTTAAAAATCAGTCTAAAAACAAAATTTTAAAGAAATTTTTGGGTTAATAGTTAATTGAGAAAAAGCTACCGCTACTTATTAAGTAATTTTAGGTGGCTTTTTTTATATAAAGCCTTAAATAGAAATATAAAAAAATCCCATCCAAAAACTTGGATGGGATTTTTTATGCCTTCGCTATTTTAAAGCTTAGCTTAATACTTTTTGTACTTTATCTGCAGCTTCTTTAAATTCTACTGCACTTTCTACGTTTAATCCGCTACTATCAATAAGTTCTTTAGCGATATCTGCATTGGTACCTTGTAAACGTACAATAATAGGAACTTTAATTTCGTCTCCCATATTTTTATAAGCATCTACAATTCCTTGTGCTACACGGTCGCAACGTACAATTCCTCCAAATATATTTACAAGAATAGCTTCTACGTTATCATCTTTTAAGATTAAACGGAAAGCTTCCTCTACACGTTTTGCATCGGCAGTACCACCAACATCTAAAAAGTTAGCTGGCTCCCCTCCTGCTTGTTTAATCAAATCCATAGTAGCCATGGCCAATCCAGCACCATTTACCATACAACCAACGTTTCCGTCTAGATCTACATAGTTTAATCCAGATTTTTTAGCTTCAACTTCGGTTGGGTTTTCTTCACGCTCGTCACGCATTTCCATATAATCTTTATGGCGGTATAACGCGTTATCGTCTAGCGTTACCTTAGCATCAACAGCCATGATTTTATCATCGCTAGTTTTTAATACTGGGTTTATTTCAAATAAAGAAGAATCCGATTTTGCGTAGGCTGTATATAAAGCAGTTACAAACTTTACCATTTCTTTAAAAGCTGCTCCAGATAAACCTAAATTAAAAGCTACTTTACGAGCTTGGAAAGGTAGAATTCCTGTAGCAGGATCTATTTCTTCTGTAAAGATTAAGTGTGGAGTTTCCTCGGCAACAGTTTCTATATCCATACCTCCTTCGGTAGAATACATAATCATATTACGTCCTGTAGCACGGTTAAGCAATACAGACATGTAATATTCTTCAGGTTCGCTGTCTCCTGGATAATATACATCCTCGGCAATCAACACCTGATTTACTTTTTTACCTTCTGGTGGAGTTTGCGGAGTTATTAAATCCATCCCAATAATCTGTCCAGCAAGGCTTTCTACTTCTTGTAGGTTTTTAGCTAATTTAACACCGCCTCCTTTACCACGGCCTCCCGCGTGTATCTGTGCTTTAATTACATGCCAACCAGTTCCTGTTTCTTCGGTTAGTTTTTTTGCAGCTGCTACAGCTTCGGTTGGGTTTTGGGCAACTATTCCGCGTTGTATGCGAACGCCAAAACTACTTAGTATTTGTTTTCCTTGATATTCGTGTAAATTCATAATCAGGTTTTTCTCGTGTTCTAGTTTATGATGCACAAAAATAAGAAATGTATTAAATTAAGACAATTTTATTTAAGGCTTTTATTCTTCCTAACTAACAATTAGCTAAATTTTTTCTGCTACGGACATTTTTTATTTTAAATTATACCTATAAAAGCATTACAACTCGTTCTAAATTGTGTAGTGATTACCTTTATTATCCTTACTCTTTATTATTGTTCGCTTAACGAATAAAAAAATAAAGCCGCTTTAAACGGCTTATATAAAATCAATTTAGGTAATGCTATAGGTGTGCTGGTGTTGTAAGTAGTTTCTATATTATTTTAAGTACTCCTGAATCTGCCCTTAAAGAAGCTCCATTAGTAGCAATTGAAAGTGGACTTGCCAAGTAAGTAACCAAACTTGCTATTTCATTTGGTTCAATGAATCTTTGTAATAAAATTTGTGGGTTAGACTGCTGAATAATTACATTTTTCATTTGTTCAACCTCTAAGCTTTGGGCTTCAGCAACTTGTTCAACAACCTTTGATACTCCATCGGAATAGGTAGGACCACCTAAAATAGTGTTTACTGTAATTTTGGTTCCTTTTGTTAATTTAGAAAGTCCATTAGCAATAGCCGACATTGCTGCTTTTGTCATACCATAGTGAATCATATTTTCAGGCACATTTACTCCTGATTCACTGCTTATAAAAATAATTCTCCCCCAATTTTTATTTTGCATTTTAGGCAATAATTTACGAGATAAACGAACACTACTCATTACATTTACCTCAAAGTAGTTATACCAATCTTCATCGGTTATATTTTGAAATTCTTCAACTTCAAAAATTCCGATATTATTTACCAAAATATCTATATCAGTTAGATGCTGAAGCAGATTTTCTACTTCTTCTTTCTTTGAAAAATCAGCCGATATTGCTGAAATTATTCCATTAGGAAATTGTTTTTGTAATTGTTTTTTTGCTTGTTCTGTTTTTGATTTTTTTCGTCCGTTAATGGTTACAGAAACTCCTTCTTGCAATAATTGCTGCGCGATAGCAAAACCAATTCCTTGTGTTGAGCCACTTATAAATGCTGTCTTTCCTGTTAACTTTAATTCCATTTTTATTTTTGTAATGATTATTAAATAAATGTTTAAAAAAATTTAATTGATTATCTGAAGTTGCAATTCAATTTGCTGTTTTAAAATTTCTTTATCCGGGTAAATTCTTCGTAATGTATTAATTCCAAGCCAAAGTGTAATCAAGTACTTTCCCAAAACATCTGCCGCTATTTTTGATTTGATGTTGCCTTTTTTTTGTTCTTTAAGAATGGTAGTAGTATAGAGTTTTTCTGTTTCTTTTATAATTTTTATTGCTTCATTTTCTAGCTCTTCGTCTATAAAAGTCATTTCTACAATTGTATTAGCAACAATACATCCTTTCAAGTGGGATTCTTTTGACACAGTTGCCACACTAATGAAAAACTCTTTAATTAATTCGATAGGTTTATCGCTATTTTGTAGTTTGGTTTTGAAAGTTTCTAAATCTTCTTTGCGTTGTTGCAGTGATTTTTTGAATAATTCTTTTTTCCCGCCTTTAAATGTGTTGTATAAACTACCTGCCCCTGCTCCAGTAGCAGTACTTAGTTCAGACAAGGACGTGGCATTATATCCTTTTTTCCAAAATATTTCTTGGGCTTTGAGCACCATTTCTTTGTCTTTATAAACAACCGGTCTTCCTTTCATTTATTTTTATAATGATTGTTACAAAAATAGAAAAAATAAAACTGAAACAAATAATTTCAGTTATAAAATTTTCACATTACCGCTAACGCCCTGACGGATATGGCTATTTGCTCCGAAGTGTAAACTTCAAGAGCAAAGAGAGCCATTATTTGTTGTCGAGAATTCACCTATGTAGGCGTCTCAAGTTAATAGTTATTAACAATTTACTACAACTATAGCGAATTACAGTCGTACTGTCAGGGCGTTGCTCGAGAATAGCTCAAGAAAAAGTGTTGCTGTAGGCGACATGAGTATTCATTTTTTTCATCGATAAAAAAACGAATCAAAAAAATCTAGGCTACTGAATCTTGTCTTAAATTTATTACTCCGAATCTAAATTTTAGAGAACTCGTATTGGCAAACCAATACTCAAACAGCCTAAAATTTCAACGCTTCTTTCGTGGCAAATTTTACAGACAATTTTCACGATGCCGAAAAACCCGACACTTTTGGTTTGTTTGGTATTAAAACAAAAAAACGTACAGCTTCATTTTTAAGAAACTCAACTATTAACTATTCGCTCAACTAGTAAAAAAATAAAACCGCTTAAAACGGCTTATATAATATTAATTTAGGTAAAATTATAGGTTTGTGTAACAGCTACTATTGTTAGCTACAGTTTTATTTGACGATTAATGAGTTTGTCAATCCGTCTTTTGTTTTCTTGTTGTAATAATGAAGGATATAAATTCATTAAAATATTCGCAATCATTATTATCAGACCGAATAAAAAGTCGTGAGTAATACTTTTATAAACAGCAAAAAAGGTCACGAAAATAAACCCAATTAAATGACTTATTTCCGCAATTGTCATTTCCTTTCGTATTTCAGTCAATTCCGTTTTTTTATTTTTCAATTTTATTTTCTGATTAAAAAACTTGAAAAATGAATTTTTCACAATCCATTTAAAATAATCAATTCCAATAGTTTTATTTAAAGATTTACTTTCAATAAAATTCAGATTTGATATTTTTTTGTAATATTCAGTTTTGACAAGAATACTATTAATTATCATTCCGACTATCCACGATATAAATGATATTGATATTCCAAATATTAAATATTTAAGCATAACTCTCTTGAATTTCGTGTTTTTTCATAATTGTAGCCAACGCCCTAACGGATATGGCGATTTGCGTTGAAGTGAAAACTTCAAGAGCAAAGAGAGCCATTATTTGTTGTCGAGAGTTTACCTATGTAGGCATCTCAAGTTAATAGTTATTAATAATTTACTACAAATATAGCGAATTACAGTTGTACTTTCAGGGCGTTGTTCGAGAATAGCTCAAGAAAAAGTGTTGCTGTACGACTTCGCGAATATAACTCGTTGAAAGACGAACTCCTTCTCTATTTAAGTGCGGAGTCGTCTACTCGATTGGCAACTGGCTTTTTATTCAGTTTCATCTATTTTATCAGGGTCTTGTCTTGTGTCAAAAACATTCGCAATTTCGATACGTCTAAAGTCATAATTTATCCAATAAACTATTTTGTAATTCTTAAACACTAAATATCGAAATTCTTGTTTTCTATGTTCTAAGCTGGTTTCAACTTGCCCAATTTCTGGTTGCTTTTCAATTCCAATAGTCGAGTCAACAATTCCATTCACTAAATTTTCAGCGACTTTTTTACTTACTTTGATTAGATAATAGCTGTAAATATCCTCAAGTTTGTTTTCTGCAAGCTCTAACCAATAAACTTCTAACTCCATTTTTGGATTTTAGCCTTTAAATCCGTTGCTTTTATCATTCGTCCATTTATTGAGTCTTCCATTGCTTGGTCAATTTCAGCGTTATATTGCTCTATTGTCATTGGCTTGAAGTTCTTTTCAATTAATTCAGCTTTCTTTTTGCGTAATAATTTTTCAAGTCCGCTCACGATTTCCTCATTTTGAAGTCTTAAAAACTCTTGAACAAATGATATTTTCCTTGCTTCTAAATCCATTTCCTATTGTCTTTTTATCAAAGATACAAAATTATCAATTTCGGTTGCTTTTTATGATTATCTAATTTTTTTCAGCTTGTTGTCAACGCCCTGACGGATATGGCGATTTGCACCGAAGTGTAAACTTCAAGAGCAAAAAGAGCCATTATTTGTTGTCGAGAGTTCGCCTATGTAGGCGTTTCAAGTTAATAGTTATTAATAATTTACTACAACTATAGCGAATTACAGTCGTACTGTCAGGGCATTGCTCGAGAGTAGCTCAAGAGAAAGTGTTGCTGTACGATTTTGTGAATATAAATATTTTAGAGGCGAACTCTTTCCTATTTGAGTGCAAAGCCGTCTACTCGATTGGCAATAGTTTTTTTTAAAATTCCATTATAATTTTTCATTCAAATCTTGTCTTCCAAGTATTGTCACTATTTCAACAATATTTTCATTGATTTTATAGTAAATACCATCAACTCCACAAACGCAACGTCTGTATCCTTTTTTTATATAGTCAACAGATTCAAAGGAAAAAGGTCGTTCAGCAATGATATCAAAATATTCAAAAAAAGACTCAAAATATTTGTCCGCTTGAGTCATTCCGAATTTTTTAACTCCGTAATGGTGAATCCGAATCAAGTCATTTTTCGCTTCGTTTGTCAGTTTGTATTTAGCCATCTAGTAAAGACTTTGATTGAGCTAAAATACTTTCTTTGCTGTCATCCGTAAATCCACTTTTTTCAGCTTTTTCAATTTTAGCTCGAATCCAGTCAATTTTAACTTGCTGTTTTCGGGCTTGTCTAATCAAATCGTTAACTACCTCGCTTTTACTTGAATATTCCTTATTATCCACTTGGGATTTTAGCCATTCATCGTTCGGCTTTGTAAATGATATACTTTGTCTCGACATAATCTAATTATTTGATGTAAATATACACCAAATACGAATCACTTCCAAATTATAGCCAACGCCCTGATGGATATATCGATTTGCGCTGAAGTGATAGCTTCAAGAGCAAAGAGAGCCATTAGACGTAATTCGCTATATCCGTTTGTTGTCGAGAGTTCACCTATGTAGGCGTCTCAAGTCAAAATATTAATAATATACTACAACTATAGCGAATTACAGTCGTACTGTCAGGGCGTTGTTCGAGAATAGCTCAAGAAAAAGTGTTGCTGTAGGCGACATGAGTATTCATTTTTTTCATCGATAAAAAAACGAATCAAAAAAATCTAGGCTACTGAATCTTGTCTTAAATTTATTATTCGGAAGCTAAATTTTAGAGAACTCGTATTGGCAAACCAATACTCAGACAGCCTAAAATTTCAACGCTTCTTTCGTGGCAAATTTTACAGACAATTTTCACGATGCCGAAAAACCCGACACTTTTGATTTGTTTGGTATTAAAAAAAAAAACGTACAGCTTCATTTTTAAGCCACTCAACTATTAACTATTCGCTTAACTAATAAAAAAAATAAAGCCGCTTAAAACGGCTTATACAAAATCAATTTAGGCAAAGTTATAGGCTTGTGCAACGGTTACCAATGTTGTGCGGTCGTACTTTTTCTTTTTCTGTCCGTCAGCGTTGGTAAAGACATACTCTTTTGCAATTTTTGGTTGCAGCGTTGGCTGGTGCGAATTGCAAATGTGTATGGCTTTTAGCGTTGGCATTATATTACTTCAATTTCTGTTACTTTCCATTTGTCCCCTGCATAAATTGCTGTTGCGTTAACTCTACAGTCAACCAAAATTTGATGTTTTTGTAAGAGATATTTCGGCACGTAATAATCACCAACGAAAGCAAAGTCGGGTATTTCTTCATCATAATTATAATTCTTATACTTAACTTCTAATAGACCTGTAATATCCTTTCTTAAATTAGGATTTACTTCTTCTGTAGGCTCAATGTTCAATACTTTTACTCTTAATTTTCTGTCTTTTCCTGTTTTAGTGCCAAAAGACAGTTTAATAAAATCGCCTTCTTTTGGTCTAATGTTTGTATCAGCATATTTAACTATTCCTTGCAATTTGGATGAAATGACAAAATGAAATAATTGTTTTTGTTCATTTACTCCGTCCACAATGGCAATTTGAGTTTGAAATTTAGAAATTGCTACTTCTTTGTCAATTTTTTGGATTTGTCTTAATTCCGTTCGTTTTTCGTCTTTTACCTTCTTGACATAACTCTTAGCTCTTATAAAATCGCCAATTTGTAATTCACTATTTAATTGAGGAAAAAAGACTTCCTTGTTGTCCGTTGTAATTGCATGAATTATGTTTTTCCCTTTGTTGATGTAATCTACAACCGCAAAAGTGTCATTAAGTATTTCCCAATTTTGTTTTTCTGTTTTGTCCGCAATGAGAGGAATATATTTGTATTCTGTTATGATATTTTTACTAAGCCAAGAAAAACTTCTTTCCACTTCTTTTTTAATTTCTTGCTTGTGAAGTTTGAATTTGAAAATCTGACCTATTTCGGATTGCTTCAAAACTTCAAAACGATTCTTTCCAATAGAAAACTCTATTGTTTCTCCGTTAGTAAAAGTCAAACGTTCTTTCCCCTTTTTGTTTTTCCATTTATCCGTTAAAACAACTTCTGTCCAATTAAAATCATCATATGCGAAGGTTTCAGCAAATGGAATGTATTTTTTATATAGTTCCTTATTGTCTTCTATACTTAGTTTGACTTGATTCGCTTTCTTGTAAAGCTCATCAAATTCTGATGACAATTTCCAGTTCTTTATTTCTCGATGCTTCTTGTATGCTTCAAGTTCTATGAGTGCATTTTCTAACAAATTCTCATCAATCAAAGCCTTTGCTAGATTCAAATGAATATCACCCAAAAAATCTTCGTTATTTTCTAATTTCAATGCTTTTGACAACATCCCGATTTTTAAGGAGTTATCGGAAATAATACAATCTGAAAACTCTTGCCACACATAATGCTTTTCAGCAAGTTCTAGAACAAGCTTTTTGTATATTTTGATTGCCAATTCTAATTCGTTGTTTCTTAAATGTAGTAATGCTTTTTGACGCAACAACCATTCATCATCTGGAAACAACTTGATTGCTTGTTCATATGCCTGGATAAGCCAAGATAAATCCTGTTCCGATGTTTGGGTTTTCAGAATTTCAAAAGTCTTCTTAAGTGCCTTTGTTGCTAATGGCTGGTATGTGTTTTCGTCTTTTTTGGTTTCTTTCCAATCTTGATTTCTTAAATTCTCGGGATTCCAATCTTTGAAAAAGTTAATAAACCGCCATTCTTCATTTTCTTTCATAAATCTTTCTGCAAGATTTAGAATTTCGGAATGCCACTTTGATTGTCCTTGTTTTGAATAATTGACATTGTATTGCTCAAATAAATTCCACAATTCGGCAAACCTGTTTTCCTTGTGAGTATTGAAAATGTTCCAAAAAATGGTTTCTCTGAAAAAGTCCAAAACGGTTTCTTTATCAAGGTCTATTTTGTTTGAAAATTCTTCGAGGTCTATTTCGGTATTTGATTTTACAAACTCTCTGCAAATGCGTGATATAAGCGAAGGAATACTTTTCCCATCTATATATCCATCGTTTAAATCTTCGTATCGAAGATTGTCTGGATTCCATAAAAGGAAGAAATTGTAAAATTTAAAGTCGCTGTGTGTTTTGGAATAGTTTAGAGCAAAATTTAGAATCATAGAATGAAGCATTGAAGGTCTTTCATTCTTCAAGTTCATATAATCTCTCAAAAATGTTCGTACCCCAAGGGATGAAAGATTGCTTTCTTCTGCTTTAATGTATCGGTAAATTATCCAACCATAAGATTCGTGATGTAACTCTGAAAGTTGGTTTTGAGAAATCAGTTTTTTGCAAATAGCTAATGCTTCTTTATGTTTCCCATTCTTACTTAATTCTTCAGCTTTATGAACTTCCGAATAATTAGTATCAATTTTTGGACGAAGAAAGTTTTTTTGACTTTCAATTATTTCATCTTCATAACCTTGAAAATCTATTGTGCTTAATTCTCTGTAACAAGTTCCTGCTTGATTTAAATTATTGTCTGTTATGTAGTGTTTACATAAATCTATGAGAACCCAAGCAAATGCTTTTTGAATCCAATCATCATAAGGTTCATCAGAATATAGTTTTCTTGCTATTCCTAAGGCATTGTTTAATTTATTCAGTTTTTCAACACCTGATAAATCTTTAGCTTCATTTCGTAATTCAAAAACCGTTTTAGAATCCATCGAAGTTTTTTAAATCGTTAATGATTAGCTGAAAATCAGTCCATAAACTTGTTTCAGTTGATGACAAAGCGGAAATCGTTGAGAAAAATCCATCTCCGTCATAATATAGGTCGGCTGTCAGCTTATTGCCAGAACGAATGAGTTGAACCGTATCTTTGTATGGAGCTTGAATGATGTAGCTTATTGTTAAGTCCTTTTCTTTAAGAATTTCGTTTAACTGACAATACGCTGAAACTCTCCAATTGTCTTTAATGAAGCCGAAATCATCTAGCGAATTATCTGCTTTCAGAATATTCAGCAGTTCTTCGCCAAATTCTTTCGGTTGTGATTTCATCAAAGAAGGCATTTTGAATTGACCTTTTTTATTGTAGTAGATTGAAATTGTGGCTGTTTCTCCAGAATTCCCTTTTAGCTCATATAATTCCTGATAATTTGGATGATTAATGGAATCGATGGTTATTTTCTTGCTTGTTAGCTTTCCTTCGATGAATTGATGTAATTGAAGTAGAGAGGACTTAAAATCATCATCTTTGAAACTGTATTTATTTGCTACTTCTTTATTGAGATTACTTAAATCAATAGATGCATCAGCAATATAGAATAAGTCCTTCCCATTTGAACTTGAAGGAATTGTTGGTTTTAAATCAACTTTATAGAATGGAGAAATAGGTGTGTAATTGATAAGGCTAACTTTTGAAGTTGCTCTTATCAAACCTGTATAAATCCATTTAAAGTAGGTTTCGTTCGTTTTACCACCGCCCGTTTCTACATTAAAAAATATTTCATCCCACTTGTAGGACATTGATTTGTGAACCGTTAAAGCCCAACCAAATCGCATCTGAGCAGCATTTTTGAACTTGTAATAATCCGTTGCTGGCATATTGCTTAGTGCACGTTGAATTTTGCGGGTAACTTTAGTTTTTACTCGCTTACCATCAGCCAATTTTTGCAATAAGTCTTTCAATTCTTCATCAACGTGATATTTGCCATTTTTAAAGTTGTCCAACTCTTTTTCTGCCAATTGAGCCAAAAGAATCTTGTAGGATATGATTTCTTCTTTCGAAAGTTCTCCTTTATCACTTAGTCTAAAATTTTCTAAGCTGAGAAAACTAAGTGTGTGATTTGATTTCTGTAAGTTGATGGTTACTTCACGGAAGGTTAAAGGTGTGATTAGTTTTTCAGTTTTTGTAATAGTATTTGACACAGAAACAACTGTTCCAAATTGTCCATTGAAAATCTTTTTAGGTTCAGCAAAAGGGTCGTTTTCATCCTCAACTCTTATGTTGTTTCCAAAAATGACTAAATCACCTTTTGTTAAGTCGTTTCCATTTTTAAGGATAGAATTCTTTATCCAGAAATTTATTTTCTGAGCATCAAAATTTGAGTAGCAAAGAATATGTGAGCTTGAGGTTGATTTCAAAGAGTTTTCAATTCCTTCTTTCAATTCATCCTTTGATAAGATTTTCAGAGAATCGGAAATCTCAAATTTTAAGTTGTTGAACGATTGATGGCGAATGCATTTGACAGCTTTTAATCCTTCCGCAACAATAGGAGATTTCTTCTCTTTATCAACAAGCTGAAATGCTTTAGCTTCAAAGTTGTATTCATCAGTTAAATATTCAGGGTTAAGTGCGGATTCTTCTTTTTTGCCAATAGAAAGTTGAAAGCTGTCTCCAACGAAAATGATTTTTCGCTTTGAATTTTTTAAGTCTGCAAACTCAATAAAATCCTTCAATAACTTGCCTGAGCCAAATCGCAAGTCAATAGATTGGTGGTAATTATCTGAAATTAGATGAGATTCATCCACAATGAATATTGCTTCTTCTGTGTCGTCCGACTTTTTGAGCGGAACAATTTCTAAGTCTATTTTGTCTTCGTCTTGATTTTCAGACTCTTCTTTTTCTTCAGTTGCTGAATTAGTAATGCTTCCACCGTATATGTAAGAGTAGATACTTTCAAATTCTAAGTTTGTATTCTTCAATAAATTGTTGGCTACTCGTCCAGATGATGCAAATAGTCTGGCTTCTGGAATTTGATTATTATATGCTACATCCTGTATGAAAGGAATCAAATGTGTTTTACCGCTTAATGATGTTCCTTGAAGTACAAAAAACCTTTCGTCTTCTGATTTCAAGAAAGATTCGATTTCCTGAAGAGCAGACTTTTGGTCAGGATACAGGTTTTCAAAATCTAAAGCAGTTTCATAAGTGGTGAAATCTGTAGTTTCTCCATAATTTTCTGAAAGGTCAAAAATGTCTGCCCTGAAAACATCTTTAAATACATCATAAGATTCTTTTGTTAGAGAAACTTCTTTATCAGTAATATCAATAATGTCCTTGATTTTTTCAAGGTAGTTGGATTTATCAATTATGAAGAAGTTGAGTTCTTCCTTTGGTGGAATACTTCCAATTAATTCAATTTGCTTCTGAAAACAAACCGTTCGCACCGTGTGATAAGGGTTGAAACAGTCTGACGTTGGCAATCTGTCTAAGATTTGGTTTTCTACAACTTTTATGAATCGGTCTTTTTGGTTTTTTAGTTGAATGAACGGATTAATGGAACTACCGCCTTTAATTATCTCACCCTTCTCATTAGTCCACTTGCCAAAGTCAAATTCAGATTTTGCGTTTTTTGGTAAAGTAATTTTTCCACCGAAATTTTTAAAGTCAATTATGCATACTGCTTTTTCAGTAATCAGTAATGCATCAATTTGAAGTCTCTTTTCAGCTTCACATTCAGAGTTTGCGATTAGTAGTCCGTCAAGTGAATACTTGTCAAATAAGTTTTTAAGGTTTTCTGCAAACTCTCTAAAGAAAGTGTTTTCATAATTCTTGGCTGCCGTTCCTTTTCTTATTTCAAGCATATTCTAATTTCCTTTTTGTTATTTTCAGTCGAGCCGTTGGCAAAAAACAGCTCTTTTGGTTTTTTCAGCGTTAGCTTTCGTGTCGGCAAAAACCAAATGTGCTGTTTGTGCGGTTGGCTTTTCTTGTATGCCGCACAACGCCCTGACGGATATGGCGATTTGCGTTGAAGTGAAAACTTCAAGAGCAAAGAGAGCCATTAGACGTAATTCGCTATATCCGTTTGTTGTCGAGAGTTCACCTATGTAGGCGTCTCAAGTCAATAGCTATTAATAATTTACTACAAATATAGCGAATTACAGTCGTACTGTCAGGGCGTTGTTCGAGAATAGCTCAAGAGAAAATGTTGCCGCAGGCGACATGACTTGAGCGACCCATAGGGTATTCTCGAACAACTTCTATATATCCTCAAATATATATAACTTTTTATGTCAAAACAATCCTTACACCTTAAATTATTTCTTTACCTACAGCTATCTATTGCTTATTCTTTATGTTCTTATACACAATAAAAACAAATACGGTTTTCTAAAAAAGTAAAAAACATTGCCTAACATTTAAAGCTTTTGTTTTATGTTAGCTAGCGCATCAAATCTATAAAAAGATAAAAACTATATACTCATATCCCACTATTTACATGGAAGAACTTTCTAAAAAATCGTTAATTACTTTAGCACATGCCAAAATGCCATTTGGGAAATATAAAGATTGGTATTTGTCTGATATTCCTGAGCCTTATTATGTTTGGTTTAGGCAAAAAGGCTTTCCCGAAGGAAAACTCGGAAAACAAATGCAAGCTGTGTTAGAGCTAAAAATAAACGGGTTAGAACCACTGCTAAAACAAGTAAGAAGATTAGGTTCAAGCTAATAAACACAAAAGTTTCCTTAGGTTTTACAGAAACAAAAAATTAAACGGATTAGCTAGAGGAAATCTAAATATGAATTTGTATTTTTGCACCCCGTATAGACATTTTTTACAACCCAAAACTACTAAAATGGCCCAAACCAAGTACATTTTTGTTACCGGTGGTGTTTCTTCGTCTCTCGGGAAAGGAATTATCGCAGCTTCTTTAGCTAAACTTCTACAGGCTAGAGGATACAGAACAACTATTCAGAAATTAGACCCTTACATAAATGTTGACCCAGGAACGCTAAACCCATACGAGCATGGGGAGTGTTTTGTAACAGAAGATGGTGCCGAAACCGACTTAGATTTAGGACATTACGAGCGTTTTTTAAACGTAGATACCTCGCAAGCAAACAACGTTACAACGGGAAGAATTTACCAAAGCGTAATAGAAAAAGAACGCCGTGGCGAATTTTTAGGGAAAACCGTACAAGTAGTGCCTCATATTACAAATGAGATTAAAGAACGTATACAGATTTTGGGAAATAGCGGCGATTATGATATTGTAATTACCGAAATTGGAGGAACCGTAGGCGATATAGAATCGCTTCCGTACATCGAAGCGGTACGCCAGTTAAAATGGGACTTAGGAGAACAAAACTCGTTGGTGATTCACCTTACCCTTATCCCCTACCTTTCTGCTGCAAAAGAACTTAAAACAAAACCTACGCAACACAGTGTTAAAACCCTTATGGAAAGCGGGATTAATGCCGATGTATTGGTTTGTAGAACCGAGCATGAATTAAGCGGAGAATTACGTCAGAAATTAGCACAATTTTGTAACGTAAAACCCGAAGCGGTTATCCAGTCTATCGATGCCGATACCATTTACGATGTACCTAATTTTATGCTAAAAGAAGGTTTAGATACCATTACATTAAAAAAATTAGGGATGCCAGATGAAAAGCAACCCGATTTAACCCAATGGAATGAATTTCTAAAACGCTTAAAAAACCCTAAAGCCGAAGTTACTATAGGTTTAGTAGGAAAGTATGTAGAATTACAAGATTCATACAAATCTATCCTAGAATCGTTTATACACGCAGGTGCAGCCAACGAAGTGAAAGTAACTATAAAGTCAATCCACTCCGAGTTTTTATCTACCGAAAGTATAGCGAAAGAAATTAGCGCTATGGATGGTATTCTAGTCGCACCAGGCTTTGGAGAACGTGGTATAGAAGGAAAAATAAAAGCTGTACAATATGCTAGGGAACATAAAATACCTTTCTTTGGGATTTGCTTAGGAATGCAAATGGCAGTAATTGAGTTTGCAAGAAATGTGGCAGGAATTACCGATGCAAATTCGGCAGAAATGGACGAAAACAGCAAAGCGCCTGTAATTGACATTATGGAAAACCAAAAAAACCTAACTCACATGGGGGGAACCATGCGTTTAGGGGCTTGGGATTGCGACCTTGTACCAGGTAGTCTAGCCGAGAAAATGTATGGTAAAACACAAATTAGCGAGCGTCATAGGCATCGCTACGAATACAATAACGATTACAAAACACAATTAGAAAAGGCAGGATTAATAAGCTCTGGAATTAACCCGCAAACCCAATTGGTAGAAGTAGTAGAAATAGCCAACCACCCTTGGTTTATAGGCGTGCAATACCATCCAGAATATAAAAGTACCGTAGCAAATCCTCACCCGCTTTTTGTAGGTTTTGTAAATGCTGCTAAAATATACGCGCAAGAAAAAAAATAATGTCAGTTTGGCATATCTAGTGGTTTTGGTAATTAGTTTGTGAACCTCTAGATTGCGGCTTTGTTATAAAAGCCTCTTTTATTATTAAAAAATAACTATGGAAGAAAAAAAGTTCGATTTAAATTCAATTATTGGCTTTGCACTTATTGCAATCATTTTAATCTGGATGCTTTACAGCAGTAAAGACGATACCGCTCAAAATGAAGCCGATGTTAATACCCCTGCACAACAAGAGCAAATAACCGATAAAGCTCCAAAAGAATTTAATAATGCTACTGCAGCAGCAGACAAAAAGGTGCTCCCAGATTCTATTCAAAACATCTTAAATACAGAAAAATACGGTGCATTTGCTTATTCTGCAAGCTTAACTTCTGCTACAAATGAGATAACAACGATAGAAAATGATGTACTAAAGTTAAGTGTAAGTAATAAAGGAGGACAAGTTGTAGAAGCTAAACTTAAAAATTTTAAAACATACGACTCGTTACCAATTTACCTTATTAGAGATAACAACGCGGAGTTTAACCTAAACCTTAGCACTACCGATAACAGGAAATTAGCCACAAAAGATTTATATTTTCAACCTGAAATTATCAAAAAAGGCGATCATACGGCTTTATCTATGAAGCTAAAAGTAGCCGAAGATAAATACTTAGAGTATTATTACGAGCTAAAACCTGGCGATTATATGCTGGATTTTGCAGTACGTTCTAACGGATTAAACCAAGTACTTAGCGGAGATGAACTACAAGCAAATTGGAAACTTAAAGCTTATAGACATGCCAAAAGTAATTCTTACGAAAATAGATATGCCGAAATTGTCTGGGAATACGAAAACGGAAAAGATAACTATACTGGGCAAGGAAGCCTAGCCGAAGAAAGCGATAAAGATGTCTCTTGGATAGCTTTTAAACAGCACTTTTTTACTTCTATCCTACTTACCGATACGCCATTTAAAAAAGCTGATTTTATTTCTAAAAATCTTATTGAAGATGAAGAAGTAGATACCACTTACCTTAAAGCTTATGAGGCTAAATTTCCTATCGCTATAAAAGGAGGAGAAATCAACCAAAATATGAATTGGTATTATGGTCCGTCAGATTATAAAACCTTAAAGCAATACGACCGTAATTTAGACGAGATTGTCCCATTAGGATGGGGAATTTTTGGTTGGATAAACAAATACTTTATCATTCCATTTTTCGACTTTATCAGCGGATTTTTACCTGCAGGAATTGCCATTATCTTTTTAACCATTGCTGTAAAACTTTTACTATCGCCTATCCAGTACAAGCAATATGTTTCGCAAGCTAAAATGAAGGTATTACGTCCTGAAATTAACGAGCTTAATGAAAAGTATAAGGATAACGCTATGAAGCGTCAGCAAGAAACCATGAAACTCTACAACAAAGCGGGAGCCAATCCTATGAGTGGATGTTTACCTTCGTTAATGCAAATTCCGGTGTTTTATGCTTTATTCCACTTTTTCCCAAGTGCGTTTGATTTACGTCAGAAAAGCTTTTTATGGGCAGAAGATTTATCTAGTTATGATACCATAGCTGAGCTTCCTTTCCATATTCCGTTGTATGGAGACCACATTAGCTTATTCCCTATTCTAGCCTCTATTGCTATCTTCTTTTATATGATGATGACCACAGGGCAAAACATGCAACCTACACAACCAGGAATGCCTAATATGAAGTTTATTCTTTATTTATCGCCTATCTTTATGTTGGTATTCTTTAATAACTATGCAAGTGGACTTTCTGTTTATTACCTTACCTCTAACCTTATTACCCTTGGGATTATGTTGGTAATTAAAAACTTTATTATTGACGATAATAAAATACTGGCTAAAATTGAACAGAACAAACAAAAACCTGCCAAGAAAAAAGGAAAATTTGCGAGAAAATTCCAAGAAATCATGGAGGAAGCTGAAAAACAACAGCGTAATAAAAACAGCAAATAATTTTGCTCAACATTAAATGCTAAACTATTGTAAGGTAGTTTTGGTCTAAAAAAATAAACCCTAAGTTTTTAAAAAGCTTAGGGTTTATTTTTTGTATTTGATGCGATTGTTTCTTTTCTTAAATAATTTTACCTAAAAACTTTACGGTTTATAATTTTAACTTCCCCATCTTGTGCTAGTTGTTTAATTGCTCGAATAACTGTTTCAACTCGTTGTCCTGTTAAATCTGCAATTTGTTGTCGTGTAAGCTCTACCTGAAAAAGTTTTTCACCTCCATATTTATTTTTCAGAAAGTCTATCAAGGTTAAAATTCGGTGTTCTGGAGAGTGTACCGATATTTCTTTTAAAATTGTAGCTTTATAATATAAACGTTTAGCTAAAATTTTAGTGAATTTTAAATTAATTTCAGGATTATGCCTTAGTAATTCAAAAAACTTTTTTTTTGAAAGTTTATAGTATGTTGTGGGTTTTACAGCAGCTGCAGAGGCGGGATATTTAAAATTAGCAAACAAAGGTGGTTCGGCAAAGCTTTCTCCATTATAAAAAAAAGCCTGAATAAACTCCTTACCATTATCGTTTATATTAAACATTTTCACTTCACCTATTTTAATTTGAAAATAAAAATCTGCCCGTGCTTTTTCGGTTACAATATTTTCTAACGCTTTAATTTTTTCGAGGGTTGCTCCAAAATCTAGTAATATTTCTTCAGGAATCATTTCTTTATGATTTGCCTCATAAAATAAGGCTTATTATACATGTAAATTTACCTTAAATTAAGTAATATTTATTTTATCATGAGATATTTATCTATAAAAAAAATGCAACATGAGTTTCTAAAGGACTATTATATGTATATTCCTTTAACTATCATCCTTAATAGCTGCGTAGGCTCTGTTGCTGCTATGGGAATTTTGGCACAGGGTACAAATTTATTATCAGCAATAGAACTTACTATTTGCGTATCGTTATGCATGGGGTACAACGCAGCATTATTAGCTGGTCTAAATAAAAAGTTTGCTTTTTGGCTTTTAATAATCGGTATGCTTGTAAACACATTATTAATTTTTATAACTTTACTGTAAAAATAATGAAAAAAAATATCGAATCTCAAGAAGATGTTACCTTACTCGTACATACTTTTTATGCTAAAGTTAGAGAAAATAAACTTCTGGGACCTGTTTTTAACAATGTTATAAAAGATTGGCCTTCACATCTAAAATTACTTGTGAGTTTTTGGGAGAGTAATCTTTTTTTTGAAAGAAAATATTTTGGTAACCCAATGCATGCGCATATAGAAGTCGATAAAAAAGTTAAAGGTATAATTAATGAACTTTATTTTGAAACTTGGTTAACCCTATGGAATGAAACCATTGATGAGCTTTTTGAAGGCGAAACGGCTGAAATTGCTAAAAACAGAGCAAAGAACATGGCGTTTTTTCTAAATAAAAATATTTTTGATGCTCGAAATCATCAACCTCAATAGGTAAAGTTACCTACTGCCAATAATAAAAGCTAAGTATTTTCTACCTTAAAAATTAATCGCTGGTAAAAAACACTTAGCTTTTGTAAGTTTTTATAAAATATGGCAGTCAATTATCGCAACATAACCGTGTCTATACGGTGTAAAATACCGTTATATGCTCTTGCATTGGTTTTGATAATATTGCTGGTTCTATTCTGTAAATCTTTTAATTTATTAGCATCTTGTGTTATGTTTCCGCCTAGCATTTCTATAGTTTGCTGCTGAAAATCGGTAGCTGATAAATATAAATTTTCTGCAATATGTAAATTTAAAATATCGGTTAAGTCCTGTGTTGTAATATGCGCTAAAGTAGCATTTTCTGTAGGATACAATTCTAACAACACACGCTCAAAAGCTTTATTGTCTGGAGCAAAAACAGTATAAGGGGGCGTATGGGTAGTATTGGCATTATCGTTAAGGAAATCAAGGTAATTCTGAGTAGCTTGGTCTTCTCTACTTAATGCTTCATGGAAATTTACCAGTTGATTATCTGCTTCGATAAAGGTTTTTAAATAAGCAATTGGGATAAAATTATCGGTTAAATGGATTACCCCATTTGTACAAACAATATTAGGCGTATTGATAGATGTTGTTGCGTTAAGCTTTGTTCCTAAGGTATTATTCATAAAGATAGAGAGCTGATGTTCCTCCTGTGCATCATAAGCTAAACTGCTAAAATAATCGGTTTTAAACGCATTAGAAGTTAGTTTCCCTTCCATCCATTGGTTGTTTAATAAATTATTTAACGCAGCTTCACTAAGGTGTGAAAAATCAGTGTTTTGAAAAAAACTATTATTAGGAATAAACAGGGTGTAATTTAGGGTATTCTGTGTAAGCTTATCTTTAAACTCGGTGAAATTGCTTAAGTTTTGTAAAACCGAATAATATTCCTGAAAATTTTTATCGGCTGTTACAAACGTATATAATGTAGGTAGAGGAATTACATGATCTACGCCGTGTAATATTCCATTATCTACATCGATATCGGCTTCGGTAATTTTAGAAATTCCGTTAAAAAGCACTTCTTCATTTGTATTAATCAGCATGCTTAAGTTGGTCGTAGTACTATCGGTAATAGGAGTTGTAGCGTTTGTTTTGGTATATCCGCTTACAAAATTACTTTTAGGTACCAAACTAGATAATAAATGGTAATTTACAAGTTGTAAAGCCGTATCATTATCCAAATCTGCTAAACTTGTTAGGTTATTTTCTTCCAAATAAGTTTCTATAGCCGTATTATTAGGCGCAAATACAGTATGTGTCCCTGCATTTCCGTCTAATGTATTTGCCATATTGGTGCGTACAAGCAGGTTGTAAAATAAGCTATATTCGGGTGTTTTTTCTAAGAAATTGGTAATAGAATTTGTCCCTTCAATAATACGTCCACCATCATCATTGCTACAACTTAACAGTAACAAAAAGATAAAGCTTAAGCTGGTAATTTTTTTGATTTTTAAAATAAAATTCATTCTTTAGAGTTTTAAACGTAAAAATACAATAGCTATGCGTATAAACAAATTTACATGCCTATTATTATGGGGGTTGGGCAGTGTCTTTTTTAGCCAAGCACAAGAAGTTAATCAATTTGATGCACAGGGAAATCGCCATGGGAAATGGGTAAAACACTATGAAAATTCAGACCAAATACGCTATCAAGGCACTTTTGAGCATGGTAAAGAAGTAGGTACTTTTAAATTTTACAAACCCGATAGTAAAAAACAACCTGTAGCCACCAAAACTTATCGTGCTAATAATGATACTATACAGGTAAAGTTTTATAACAAAACAGGCAACCTGGTAAGCCAAGGTGGAATGTTAGGACAACAACGGGAAGGAAAATGGATTATCTACCATAAAAACAGTAAACAAGCCATGAATATAGAGTATTATAAAAATAATAAACTACATGGTTGGGTAGAAACTTATTTCCCAGATGGTACACTTACCGAGCGTACTCATTATAAGCATGGCGTTTTAGATGGAGAACAATTTATCTACGGAAAAAACGGACAGCTAATTCAGTATTATACATATAAGAATGGGAAATTACACGGATTAACCAAAACCTATTCAGGTACTGGGAAACTACGTTCTGAAGGGAATTATAAAAATGGAATGCGCCATGGTGAATGGAAAACTTATGAAAACGATAGCCTAAAAACACAAAAATATCCAAATTTAAAACCTAGTGTAATCAAGAAAGAATAAATCCGACAGATAAACGTACTTTTGTACAGATAAAATATGATGTTGTGGGAAACAAAAAAAGAGTAATTGTAGGTTTAAGTGGCGGAGTAGATTCTAGTGTTTCTGCTTACTTATTAAAAGAACAAGGATATGATGTTATTGGCTTGTTTATGAAAAACTGGCACGATGATTCGGTAACCATTAGCGATGAATGCCCTTGGTTAGACGATAGTAACGACGCGATGCTTGTGGCAGAAAAATTAGGAATTCCGTTTCAAACCGTAGATTTAAGCGAACAATATAAAGAACGTATCGTTGACTATATGTTTAACGAATACGAAAACGGACGCACACCCAACCCTGATGTGTTGTGTAACCGAGAAATAAAGTTTGATGTTTTTATGAAAATTGCCTTATCGCTTGGTGCAGATTATGTAGCAACAGGGCATTATTGCCGTAGGGATAGCCTCCAAATAAACGGAAAGACACAATACCGTTTACTAGCAGGAAAGGATAAAAACAAAGACCAATCTTATTTTTTATGTCAGCTTTCGCAAGAACAACTTAGCAAAACGCTATTTCCTATTGGCGAGCTTCAAAAAAGTGAGGTAAGAGAAATTGCAGCACAACAAAACCTGGTAACGGCCAATAAAAAAGATTCGCAAGGACTTTGTTTTATAGGTAAAGTTCGTTTACCAGACTTTCTTCAGCAAAAATTAAAGCCCAAAAAAGGAGATATTGTAGAGGTCGATGCAGCAAATGATATTTATAAAAAAGTGCTTCCCGAATCATTTTCTTCTAAAGAAGAAGAATTGGACTTTTTAGCACAAAAAACAATTTATCCATTAGGAATTGGCAAAAAAGTTGGCGAACATAACGGCGCGCATTATTTTACAAAAGGACAACGTAAAGGGCTTGCTGTTGGTGGTACTCCCCTACCTTTATTTGTGATAGAAACCGATGTGGTAAATAACATCATTTACACCGGTCAAGGAAAAAATCATCCAGGACTATTGCGCCGAGGATTATTGGTAAAACCTAACGAGACACATTGGATTAGAGAAGATTTAGCCATAAAAACAGGCGAAAGCATGCCTATAAAAGCACGCATACGCTACCGCCAAACCCTAGAAGACGCAAAACTATACCAAACCGAGAAAGGCTTGTATGTAATATTTGATACTCCGCAAACGGCAATTGCCGAAGGGCAATTTGTAGCTTGGTATTTGGATGATGAATTGATAGGTTCTGGAGTAATTTCGTAACTTGTAGGCAAATTGTATATTTGCTTATATGAAGCTTAATTGTATTATTATATTCCTTATTCTAGGAATATTTCCGCTTACAGCACAAGAACATGCTTGGGTTTATTTTAACGATAAACCCCAAGCTGATACTTATTTAGCTAATCCACAAAGTATGCTTAGTCAACGGGCATTAGCTAGAAAAAACCTACACCAAACCCCTATTGATGTACGCGATGTTCCTGTAGAAGAAAGTTATGTAACTACGATAAAAAACCAGACAGGAATTTCTGTAAAAGCAACTTCTAAATGGCTTAATTGCGTACACGTAATTGGAGATATTAATACCATTAACGCACTTATCAATTTTAATTTTGTCGATAAAATTGTATTCGCGAATAAAAATATAAGTCCGGTTACTTCCAAAATAAATAAAAGAGATTATACTACAATAACAAAAAATGTAGAAAATCAAGAAGAAGTATATACCTACGGAAATACACAAGAGCAGGTAGAAATGTTAAACGCTCATGTGCTACATGAAAACAATTATACTGGCGAAAACATACATATTGCCGTGATAGATGGCGGATTTTCGGGCGTAATGAACATAGCAGCTTTTTCTGAGCTACGCAACCAAAATAGACTTCTAGGTGGTTATGATTTTGTAGAAAAATCTACCAATTATTGGCTTCCTGCTGGAGATCACGGCACAAAAGTTTTGGCGACAATGGCAGGGAATATCCCTAACCAATATGTAGGTACAGCGCCAAAAGCCAGTTATTATTTATTTAGAACCGAAGATGGTAATGCTGAAACTCCCGTAGAAGAAAGCTACTGGGTAGAAGCCATAGAACGAGCCGATAGCTTAGGCGTAAATGTCATAAATACCTCTTTAGGTTATAGTATTTATGATAATTCTGCATACAGTTACACCCCTTCTGATATGGATGGACAAACAGCTTTTTGTTCCAAAGCAGCCAATATTGCCACCGAAAAAGGGATGCTTGTAGTGGTTTCTGCAGGAAATTCTGGAAACAATAGCTCTTTTCCAAATATTAGTGCTCCCGCAGATGCTAATGTACTTACGGTAGGTGCTGTAGATAGTAATGAAACTTATGCTAATTTCAGTTCTATTGGTTCTACCGCAGACGGCAGAATAAAACCCGATGTTATGGCAAAAGGTGTTTCTACGGCGGTAATAAATGCTAACAATACCATTGTTGCCAACAACGGAACTTCGTTTTCTGCTCCTATTATCGCTGGTGCAGCCGCTTGTTTATGGCAAGCAAACCCATCCAAAACCGCCGAAGAGCTTATGCAAATTATAAAAGCTTCTTCCTCTAGATACAACCAACCAGATAATTTTTATGGTTATGGAATACCCGATTTTAGTTTAGCCCTTAATAATGTCTTAAACACCACAAAAAATAAAACCAATACTAGTTTAGTTTACCCTAATCCTACCAACAATTTTATTCAAATAAATACATCTTACACTTTCAATTATAAAATCTATAATACACAGGGAAAATTAATAGAAAAGCGTAAAGGTGTACAACAAAAAATTGATGTCTCAAACTTTACACAAGGAATATATATTCTTCATTTAGAGATAGAAAAACAAAACTTTATTCATAAAATAATAAAATACTAATGACAACTAATAGAATAACACAGCTTTTTAATGTAAAATACCCTATAATTCAAGGAGGAATGATTTGGGCAAGCGGATGGAGATTAGCTAGCGCTGTAAGCAATGCTGGCGGACTTGGAGTGATTGGTGCTGGCTCGATGTACCCAGACGTTTTACAAGAGCATATTACAAAATGTAAACAAGCAACCGATAAACCTTTTGCGGTAAATGTACCTATGCTCTATCCTAATATCGAAGAAATTATACAGATTATAATTAAAGAAAATATAAAAATAGTATTTACTTCTGCAGGAAATCCTAAAACATGGACTCCCTTATTAAAAGAAAACGGAATAACGGTAGTACATGTAGTAAGCAGTTTAAAATTTGCTTTAAAAGCCGAAGCAGCAGGCGTAGATGCTGTTGTAGCAGAAGGCTTTGAAGCTGGAGGACATAATGGCCGAGATGAAACCACGACCTTTACGCTAATTCCTATGGTAAAAGAACAATTAAAAATACCCTTAATTGCTGCAGGAGGAATCGCAACAGGAAGAGGCATGCTGGCAGCAATGGTATTGGGTGCAGATGCTGTACAAATAGGAAGCAGATTTGTAGCCACACCAGAGGCTTCATCTCATCAAAACTTCAAAAATGCAGTTGTCGAAGCTAAAGAAGGAGATACAAAACTCACCTTAAAAGAATTAGCTCCTGTACGACTCATTAAAAATAAGTTTTTTAACGATGTGGAAGAACTTTACAAAACAGGACCTGGCATAGATGAGTTAAAAGCACTTTTGGGAAGAGCGCGAGCCAAAAAAGGAATGTTTGAAGGCGACCTTATAGAAGGTGAATTAGAAATAGGACAAATAAGCGGTTTAATTCACGAAATAAAACCAGCAGCTGTAGTAATAAACGACATTATGGAAGAATTTGAGAGCGTAAAAAAAGAAATGTTCTAAATTTTAGACACATTGTAAATATTTATAAAAATCTCTGTGTTAATTTTTTAGCATAGAGATTTTACTTTTCTATAGAAGCCATTCCTAATAGTCTAGCTATAATTACCGCAGGAAATAACACCCCCATAACCGATAAAAATGTGGCTAACATTTTTGTAAAAATATTTACCGGATAAATATCTCCAAATCCTACCGTAGTTAATGAAGATAGGCTAAAATATATAAAGTGTACATAATCTATATCATTTCCTTGTAATGCTACATTTCCTGCTATAGATTCTCCTGTAGTACTATGTATTACCTCTAGAGTTAATGCGCCCATCAAAGCTAATAACAAGTATACATTTACAGCGCCTATTACCCTATAGGCATTAATACTATAATCTCTAAACAAGAGTTTTAAGTTGATGATTATAAATAAAATAGTATTGGCTATAGCGATTAAATTTTCTAATACATAGTACGAGTAAGGATTATCGCCAAAACGTATAACTCTTAATCCTAAATGAATACTAAATAAGGTTACACTAATAAAAATTAACCATTTATTATTGGTAGAAAACGCTCCTGAAAGAAATACGCTTAACAGTAAGACATTAAAAAGTAAAATACCTTGGTTACTAGTAGCCATAACAATTGGCAGAACAAAAACTACACAGAGTAACATTACTAAAAGTGTAACAAAACTAACATCTGCCAACCAATACGATTGTATCTTATTAACGTAATTTTTCACCAGTTATATATTGCTTAGGTGAAACAAAAATACAAAGATTAGCTTTTATCCTGTTCTTTTCTAGAAAAATACTTTTATGCTAAACGCTATTCTTTAGGAAATTCAACTTTCCATAGTCCTCTTAAATCGTTTAACTGATAATTAGTAGCTAAATCTTTTGGGTATTTTTCTTGTATTAACTGCAATGTACTTGGTAAAATATCTATTGCTGGGTTTCCATGACATTTTAAACAAGCTGGCATCGCCAGGTTAATTCGTTTATAATAAACGGGAGATTCTATAGGTAATAAAGTATCTATAAGGGTTTTATTTTCACTAAAAAGTGCAAAAGCAGCTTTATCTGTTGGCGTAGATAAATTGTTTTTAGGATTACGATTTTTATCTGAAATACGCCCTATTTTTAACTGAAAGTGTTTAGATAAAGAATCTGTAATAGGCATAGCTTCTACAGCACAAAAGTCTACCGCATAGGTAGTTCCTCCTTTTTTAATAGAGGAAGCCACTTTACCAAGCAAGGTTTGTTGAGCTATTGCTGTTGCAGAATCCGCTTTAGTTTTATATTCGGTTAATAATCTATAATTATCCTGAGCGTTGTTTTTACAAGATAAAAGCCCTAAAAACGCTATGAAATAAATTAATTTTCTCATTTTAGAAGAGTTTATGGGTAAAATACGCTATTCTCTTTAAGAATATCAGTAACTAAAGTTACTAAAAAACTAAAACTTCGTGAATAGCTTTTAGAGGCTATTCATCTTTTACGATAATAATAGAGGCTTTATACCCTGTTGCCAAGTTCCATTCGCTAGAAGAAACAGTTCCTCCATTATCATCTAGCACCTTAAAAGCTGCTGTGTTCGGACCGCTTTGCCCTTGGTTTAAGGCTTCTATTTCTATCTTATTAAAGCCCATTTCTAACGGAAGGTAAACACCTTTAAATTGACTTTCTAAGAATATATTTTCTACCACTACTTTCCCGTTTAAGTATATCTTTACCCTATCTCCATCTACCGCTTGATGATCTCGGCATAAAAATTTTACAAATTCACCATTGCTTACATACTCGCCAAGGTATTCATTGCGTTTAAACTCCTCTCCCATTTTACGCTCTTTGCCTTCATTTTGAGCATATTTAGGATTAAATTCAACATTGGGCTCTATAAAAACCTCTTGATTTTGTATTGAAAGTGGCTCTTCTTCTTTGGTAAGGAGTTCTCTATTTTCTTTACTCCGTTGAAAAAGACTTTTTTTGGTAGATAATCCTGGAGGCATTCTTAAGTTTTCATTTGGATCTGTAGATAATGAATTGTTAAGTGTGCCTCCAGGAGGAAGTGGTGTTGATCGATCTAATTGAGCCCAAGTAGCTGTACTTATGCTCAATAAGAAAACAAAAACTATTTTATTTAAAATTTTCATACCGATCAATATACAAAAAAAATGCTTACATTTCTTTAAAAATAGAATGCATTAAGCGTTTTTTATCGTTTAAGCTCTCTTCTAACGAAATCATAGTTTCTGTACGGTAAACACCTTCTATATCATCTAATTCAAAGATAATTTGTTTAGCATGCTCTGTGTTTCTTGCTCTTATTTTACAGAAAATATTAAACTTTCCTGTAGTTACATGCGCTACAGTTACAAAAGGAATCTCGTTAATACGCTCTAATACAAATTTTGTTTGGGAAGTTTTCTGTAAGAAAACTCCAACATAGGCAATAAAAGAATAACCTAACTTTCTGTAGTTTAACGTTAAAGAAGATCCAACTATAATCCCTGCTTCTTCCATCTTTCTAACACGTACATGTACGGTTCCGGCAGAAACATTTAATCTTTTAGCGATATCGGTAAAAGGTGTACGCGTATTATCGATTAAGATGTCTAAAATTTGATGATCTACCTCATCTAATCTAAATTTTGCCATTTTTTACAATTTTATTTTTTTAAGTATCCGCAAAATTACACTATTTAGATTATATATATTTTATAAAAGGCTAATTTAATGTTAAAAAATCGATATAATTTTCATTATCTAGTGCTATATTCTCAATTTTAACATTAATTTCTGAATATTCAAGCTTATTTATTTGCATTTTTTTATTATTCCCAGTAATTTCCGAGTGTCCATGGTGCTTAGATAAGTTTCCTATTTTTACTAAAAACGGAACAAATTTAAGTGTTTTATCTTCCAAAATTTCATTATATTGAATGGCTACATCGGTTAAATTATTACAAAAAACCACGTTTCTTATAATGATATCGTAAAAATTCTTTTCATTTTCTGGGATTTTAAAATAACCATGTTCGGCACCGGCTATGGTTAGCTCCTCGATAGCTTTTAATGCGCTAAATAATGCTAAAAAACAATAATCTACGGTTTTTTTACGCTGATAATCCCCCGGCCAATGCCCTGCTTCAAATAAAATCGTAGGCGTACCCAACTGCGTAAACCTATCGCCTATGCAATTAGGATTAAAAGCATCATCGTATCTTCCTACTTTAGCCGGTAAGTATTCTTGTAGCACCTTATTTACAGCGGTAATTACAGCCATACTCTTTAGGCGTGTATTGTTTATAGTAGTTTCCTTATTATAAGCTGGAGCTAAAAAAGAAAGAATTGCCGGATTTTTCTCTTCTCCTGCAGAAAATATAGTACGTTGATCGTGAAGGTTTAGGCAAAAATCTGGCTTAAAAGAAGTGTATAATTGCTGTAATACTTGACTTTCTGGCTCGGTACAGGTTAAAGCATCTCTATTTAAATCGACCTTATTGGCATTATAACGCGTATAAGCTTTTGCTCCGTCTGGATTTAAGATAGGAATTACTTTTATCGATAAATTTTCTAAAAAGCCTAGTTTATTTTCTTGTTGCAGTTTTTTATAATACATCAAAAAGTCTATTAATGCCCTTGTAGTGGTTGTTTCGTTACCATGCATTTGCGACCAAGCCAAGACTTTTGTTTTCCCTGTACCTAAAGTTAAACTATAAATAGGTTGTTTATTTACAGATTTTCCTTCTTCGGTAAGATTAAAATCATTTTCTATTAAAAGGTCTATAAGTTGATTAGGAATAAAATACCTCTGATTTAAAAATGCAGGTTTATTCCAGTTAAAATTTAATACTGATTTTCGTAGTGCTTTTTCCATGTTACAAATGTAAACAAATACTATTTTACATTTGTAAACAATAAAAATCCTTCTTTTGTTTAGTTCTGTAAACGATATTATTTAGCAATGTAACCCCTTATTGTAGATATTTCAATAGCTTTTCATACAAAACACTAATTAATTGTTTTCTAGGTTATTAAACATAGCTATCTAAACATTAAATTTAACTAAAATAACAAAAAACATCCTTATTATAGGAAAAACAAATTGTATTTATTACATTTGTAAACATTCTGTTTTAAATCAATCGTTCACAATGTTAAACAACACGGAATTCACTAAACGCCTAGAAAATATCCTTGAATATTATAGTTTATCTGCTTCTAGTTTTGCCGACCAAATAGATGTTGGCCGCTCTTCTATTTCTCATATCCTATCGGGTAGAAATAAACCCAGCTTAGATTTTATTATGAAAATTGCAGATAGTTTTCCCGAAGTGGATTTATATTGGCTATTAAAAGGTGAAGGAAGTTTTCCTAAAAAAGAAGATACCCCTCCTAGCATTAATACGTCAAAAACAGTAGAGCAACAATCGAGTCTAAATTTTTCGGAAGCCGATGTCCCTATTCCAACTCAACTAGACAAAGTACCTCCTAAACCATATAAAAACCCCGATGAAGCCAAAACAATAAAGAAGGTTGTTATTTTGTATACCGATGGTACTTTTGAAGCTTTTTCGCACCTATAACAGTAAATATTGCGTATTTTTACAGCAAAAAATTGAACATGAAAAAAATTGCTTTTTTATGCCTTAGCTTAGCGATGCTTAGTTGTTATGCTCCTGATAGAAATTGTGCCGATTTTAAAACAGGTACTTTTAAGTTTGAAACCTACCTTGATGGAGAATTGGTAGAAACAACTTTTGTACGTAACGATACCATTGAAATTGATTATTACAGGAATAAAGCCGATACCTCTTCGGTTAGGTGGATAAACGATTGTGAGTTTATTCTTAAAAACTTAAATCCTAAAAATATGGCTGAAGAAAAAGCACTTCACATGAAAATTTTATCGACTACAGAGGATAGCTATACGTTTGAATATTCTGTAGTTGGCGAAACAACCAAGCAGCAAGGAACTGTAAAAAAAGTAAACTAGTTAATACGAGCTTGTTTATATAACCCGTAAAGGGTTGCCAGAAAAACACTACCTTTGCCCTCCCATTAATGTAACCTATAAATATGGCTTTATCAAACAACGATGTGTTTAAAAAATTACGTGTAGCTCACAAATTACGTGATGACGATATTATCAAGATTTTTGAATTGGTAGATTTTAAAGTAACCAAAAGCGAATTAGGAGCTATTTTTAGAAAAGAAGACCACCCTAAGTATAAAGAATGTGGCGATCAGTTTTTACGTAATTTTCTTAATGGACTTATTATTCACTTACGCGGACCTTTACCGCCTAAAAAAACAGATAAACCCTATAAAAAGAATAAAAACGAGTAATTACAAAAAAATCTATACGATATAAAAAAGGCAGAAGCAATTTAGTTACTTCTGCTTTTTTTATTATTTTAAGACAACAGCCTGCCTAGCTTTTCTCGCTAAGGATACTGTCTATAATTTGCTGGATGTCTACTGCTTTTCTAAACCCTTTTGCAATAAGATAATACTCATCATTTTTAGTTCTAAAAAATACTTGTGGATAAGAATCTACGCCCAATTGCCTAGCGTAATTAAAATCGCTAGTAGTAAGTTGTTTTGCCTCTTCCGATTTCATAAGTGTTAAAAACGCTTCGGTATTTATGTTATATTTTTCTGCAACCGCTTTATAAAAATTCTCCGAATTTGGGTCTAACCCATCTACATAAATACTTTTTTGCATTTCGAAGATAAAGTTTAAATCTTTACTGCGATCTGTCTCTAAAAGTTTATAGGCAGAAAAAGCCATGGAGGTAATTTTAGAATCTAATCGGTAATTTTGTTTCATCACCAAATCCTCTAAATACTTATCCGATATTTCTACCCCACCTAACTCACTTACCCGTTGGTATGCTGGTTTAACTTGGTCTTTACTAAAAATATCTAGAATTCCTCTAGGCGTATCGTTTATAAACATTCCGCCGCTTACTACCTTAACCTCTAAAACCTCTTTGTTAGTATCCTGAATTTGTTGTATTTCTTTATCGGTAGCATAGCACCAAGAGCACAACACATCAAATACATAAATTAGTTGATTCTTTTCCATAAAGTTATTTTTCTCGAAATATAATTAAAACAATAACTAATGCGCCAATTTTAATCCTACGATACCAACAACAATCAATAAAGCAGATAATAGCCTCCAAATAGATGCCGAATCTTGAAAAAATAAAATTCCGATAGTTAATGTGCCCACAGCGCCTATACCTGTCCAAATAGCATAGGCAGTTCCTATAGGAATTGTTTTTTGCGCCATCCACAAAAATACACCACTAATGGCCATAGAAACAATGGCAACACTTATATAAGCATATTTATGTGGTGTTGTTTGTGATAGTTTTAGCCCTAATGGCCAGCCTATTTCAAATAAACCCGCAAGAATTAAATAAACCCAACTCATATCAATATATTTTAACGATGAATAAACAAAGAAGTAACCTATAAAACAAGAAGTTTTTAATAATTTATTTATGCGGGAAGTTAACGTATATTTTATATATTTGAAATTGGCTTTAGGGGTATTCTGAAAAGAATTGAGAGAGTCCCTTTGAACCTGATTTGGTTTATACCAGCGTAGGGAAAAGTAACTATACACATTGTTTTTACACCATTCTTTCTTCAAAAAGAGCGTGTTCCTTCAGCCTATATAATTTATTAAATTTTACACTAATGAAAGAACAACTCTGGAAGAATATTCTTCTTTTAAAAGAAAAATCGCCCCTTATACATAATATTACCAATTATGTGGTTATGAATAATACGGCAAATGCCTTACTTGCTTCTGGTGCATCGCCCGTTATGGCACATGCGCAAGCCGAAGTAGAAAACATGTGTTCTATTGCACAGGCCGTTGTTATAAACATTGGTACCTTAGATGAGTATTGGGTAGAAAGTATGCTAAAAACTGCCCGAGTTGCCCAACAAAATAAAATCCCTTGGGTGTTAGACCCCGTTGGTGCTGGTGCAACAACTTACCGAAATAAAGTTCTTAGTGAGCTATTAGCACTATCGCCACAAGTAATTCGAGGCAATGCCTCCGAGATTATTGCCTTAGCTACACAAAATACATCGACAAAAGGAGTTGATAGTACTGCAGAAAGCAACCAAGCTATTGCAGCAGCAAAACAGCTTGTAAAAATGTATGCTTGTACGGTTTGTATTTCAGGAGCTACCGATATTATTATTAATGAATCGACACAAATTCAGCTAGATAATGGCGATCCTATTATGGAGAAAGTTACCGGGATGGGATGTACAGCCTCTGCCCTAACCGCTGCGTTTTGTGGTATTACTTCCAATTATTTTATAGCCACCACAACAGCTATGGCTTTGTTGGGCGTAGCTGGAAGTCTTGCTGCTAAAAAAAGTCAAGGTCCGGGTAGTTTTCAAGTACATTTACTGGATGTATTGTACACAATAACTGAGAAGGAATTTATAAACAACTTACAATTAACAACTTATGAATAATAAATTTCCTTTTCGGTTATATTTAGTAATCTCAGAAAAGAATTGTATTTATTTCCCGATAGAAGAAGTTGTAAAACAGGCCATTATAGGGGGAGTTGATGTTATCCAATTACGCGAAAAAAACATGGAAACCCCTACTTTTATTAAACATGCCAAACAAATAAAAGCCATAACAACTCATTATGGTATTCCGCTAATAATTAACGATAATCTTGCTGTAGCAAATGCTATAAATAGTTTTGGAATACACGTTGGGCAGCAGGACAAAAGTCCTGCGTTTATCAAAAATCAAAATACAAACTTAACCGTAGGCTATTCTATAGAGTATAAACAACAATTATTAGACACAGAAAACATAAAACATACCGATTATATAGCGGCTAGCCCCGTGTTTAGAACGCCTACAAAAACCAATACAATTACCGAGTGGGGATATCACGGAATAGAATACATTAAAACTATTTCCGATAAACCACTTGTAGGAATAGGAAGCATGAATAAACAAACGGCTTATAACACCATAAAAGCAGGTGCCGACTGCCTGGCTGTAGTTTCGGCCATTTGTGCAAGTAAAAACCCACAAAAAGCCGCATTAGAAATTAGAAACGAAATAGAAAAAGCATTATGAAAACATATACCTACCCTACAGTATTAAGCATAGCTGGTTTTGATGGTAGTGGTGGCGCAGGCATTCAAGCCGATATAAAAACAAGTTCGGCTTTAGGTTGTTATGCAACCACGGTATTAACAGCATTACCTATACAAAATACAACAGGAGTAAAATCTATTCATCCTATTCCAGAGGAAGTTATAAAACAACAACTACTATGTATGTTTGAAGATATTGTGCCTTCTGCTATCAAAATTGGCATGGTTCATAGTACTGCATTAGTCAATGTTATAGCTAACTTTTTAAAAAATTACCCTGATATCCCTATTGTATTTGATCCTGTAATGGTTTCTACCAGTGGTCATCGCCTTATCGAAAAAGAAACCATTAAGGCCATAAAAGAAAAACTATTCCCAATAGCCGAGCTTATTACCCCAAATATGGATGAAGCTGCTATACTCGCAAATATGGAAGTCAACAACACCACCGCAATGCAAAATGCAGGAAAAACCATTCTTAAAACAGGTTGTAAAGCCGTATTGGTAAAAGGAGGACATTTACATACCGCCGTATTGACCTCCTATTTATTTCAAGAAAATAAAACAACAGCATACCATTTTCAAAAAATTAATACCCATAACATGCATGGTTCTGGTTGTACATTATCTACAGCCATCGCAAGTTATTTAGCACAAGAGTATCCATTAGAAGAGGCTGTTAAACTTGCTCAAGATTACATACATAAAGCCATAGAAAACGGAAAAGATGTAAGTATAGGCAAAGGTAACGGCCCTGTAAATCATTTTTTTAATCCTCAAAAACTTATTAAATATGAACTGGACAAATAAAGCTTGGTTGGCCATCACCCCAATCTATACGCGTATCCAAGAAATGCCTTTTATCAAAGAACTTAAAGAAGGAACTTTAGCCTTAGAAAAGTTTCAATTTTACATGGATCAAGATGCTCATTATTTAGAGCATTTTGCACGTGCATTAGCTATTATTGGCGCTAGAACTAAAAATGTAGACAACTGCTTAGCCTTTATAAGATTTGCAGAAGGGGCTGTAGTTGTAGAAAGAGCATTACACGATTCTTATTTTAAAGAATTTAACCTTAAAGAAAGAGGAAAATTAGCACCTACTACACATCATTACATTCATTTTTTAGAAAGTACAGCAAGTTTAGCACAAGTAGAAGTTGCCATGGCAGCGGTATTGCCTTGTTTTTGGATTTATAAAGAAATAGGAGATTTTATTTATAAAAATACCGCAGAAAACAACCCTTATAAAAATTGGATTGATACCTATGCTGGAGAAGAATTCGGAAAATCTGTAACTTCTGCTTTAGCTATTTGCAATGCTGCGGCAGAAAATTGTACACCAGAACAACAAGAAGCCATGACAGAAGCTTTTATTGCAGCTAGTAATCTAGAATTTATGTTTTGGGATAGTGCTTATAAGCTACACCAATGGTAATAAAAAAGCCTTGGAATTTCCTTCCAGGGCTTTTGCTTTTTTAAATTTAAAGAAATATTGTTAGCTGGATTTTAGTTACCATCGGTTGATAGGTATCTAATCAAAAAAGCTACAACTTAATGTATCATTATTGAACCGAACCCGTGTTGGTAATTAAGAGGTATAACTCCTCACCTATTTGGGTGCGGAGCCGTCTACTCGATTGACATTAGTTCTTTTTTAGATATCCAAAGATAATTTTAGACTTCCTCCAAGCCCTTCTCGGATTATGCGCATCAAAGTCGATAGTCGGATATCACTCGCATTATTTTCTATTCGAGAAATATAATTTTTTGTCGTTCCAACTTTCTCTGCAAGTTCTTGTTGAGTCAGGTGCTGTTTTTTTCGAGCTTCTTGAATTAAAACTCCTATTCTAAAAGTTTCAAATTCCTCCTCAAATTTTTCTCTTGATTCTGTTCCAATTTTCCCATATTGCTCATCCAAATGGTCGTCAAAAGATGTTATATTTTTATTTGTTTTCATAACTTATTTACCGTATTTTTTGTGTTTTCGCCACTTTTAAGTTATTATTTGTTTTCTAAATACTCTTTTTTTAATCGTTCAGCCTTTTTTATTTCCTTTTTTGGGGTTTTCTGTGTTTTCTTTTGAAATCCACTTAATAAAACAACTAAATTACCCTCATCAAAGAAACAGAAGATTCTGAAAATTCCATTTCCCGCTGAAACCCTTACTTCCCAAAGTCCATCTGTATTTGTCAAATGTTTCAGATATTTTTCTGGGACAATCCTTGTTCTTTTTATGAGCAAAAGAGTCCAGTCAATTTTATTTCTTACAGCAAGCAATTGTTTCTTATAAAATTCCTTAAAGTGATTTTCGTAAAAACATATTTGTCTGTTAAATTCGCTCAAATTTATTTGTCGTTTAATTTTTGACAAAGTTACCTAAAAAGGCAACTTTATCCAAGTTTAAAGTTGAATTTTATTTTCTGAAAAGATTTAAGCTTGCGCCCAACGCCCTGACGGATATGGCGATTTGCGTTGAAGTGTAAACTTCAAGAGCAAAGAGAGCCATTAGACGTAATTCGCTATATCCGTTTGTTGTCGAGAGTTCACCTATGTAGGCGTTTCAAGTCAATAGTTATTAATAATTTACTATAAATATAGCGAATTACAGTCGTACTGTCAGGGCGTTGTTCGAGAATAACTCAAGAAAAAGTGTTGCTGTACGACTTCGTGAATATAAATAGTCAAGAGGTATTACTCCGTTATTTTAAGAAGAAGCTGTTTACTCAATTGGTTACAGTTTTTTTATTTCTGCACCGCCCCATTCAATTAAAGTAAATCCTTTTCTTTCTATTTTTTTAAACTTTTGAGTAGGGATTTTTCTATTTATTTCGTTTTCTGCATCTTTAAACTCCATATAAACTCTAATTTCAGTATCAGGTTTAGGGTTACAGTTTAAAAACACACTGTTATCGATATTATCATTTACCCTAAAATGAACAAACGATCTGTTATATTTATTTAACTGCGGCAACCAATATGATATAAAATCATTTATTTCTTTTTCATTTAGTCCAATTTTACCTAAAGTGTTTTGAAGAAAAGAAATGTAATCTTTTTTATCGATGAAAAATCCAGATGTATAATTGAAATGCTCTGAAGGAAACTTTATAAAAGCATCCCAAAATAAATACTGATAGTTTCTGTTGTCCTCTACATTTAGTATGTTTCCTGTTTTGTCTGCTATTAAGTTCCACCCATTTTTATATTCTGGATAAGTAGTTTCTAGTTTTCCACCTTTAATATCTATCTTTAATGAAATTTGTGTTTCTTTCAATGGATAAAGATAAATGACAGGTTTTGCCGTAAAAACAGGCATTTTTTCAAGAATTATTTTATTATCAGTAGTTTTTAAGGAGTCTATTTTGACCTTTTTATATGAATATTCTTTTTTTGAGTAGAACTCTAAATAAGGAAATTTTTTTAGTGTTTTCTTTTTTATAGAAACATTAAATTTTGAAGTTTTACTTTTTAGTATTTTTCTTTTCTTAGAACCTTTTAAATCACTTATTAAATATATGTCATAATCATTAGTTTCCACAGTATCAATAACCTCAATAAAGTTATCAAAGTCACCTAAATATTTATGTTGCATCTGATAAACCGTTCCGGCTATGGGAATGTCTTGCGCATTTAGATTAAATACAATACTTAATAGCGATATGATGAATATGTGTTTTTTCATAAATTTTAGTCAATGGTTAGTCTATGGCTCATTGCCTATGCAATCAACTAACTTATTAAAAAAAGAATGAGTAGGCAAAAACCAAGTACTAATTTTTTACATGCTGTTGGCGCTAGTTTTTATTTTTATTAAACTCAAAATCAGAAGTCCTATTAATCCAATGTTCGACCAAATCGCATACTTTTCCATTCGCTCATTTTTATCCGTTTTAAATGTTAATTCTTCTGCGATTTTAATTTTATCAGCGTCGATATTTTTACTTTCGGTTATTTTAAAATCAAATTCACTTTCTTTTTCTGTAATAACATTTAAGTATTCAATTTTGTTATTTTCGTTTTTTGCGACAATCCAAAATTCTGTCGTTCCCTCATTTTCAAACCAAAAATCAGACTTTCCATTTGGTTTTAACTCTGTATCATAAGTTACGTAGTTTCCTGTTCCATTCCAGCTGTTGCTCCAAAATGCTATTGTGTAAATTTTCAAGCTTTTATCGGTCAGATTTTCAGTCCGAATATTAACAGGTGTTGAAGCTCCAAATGAATCGCTAAACAATAAATTCGCTCCCAAAGATAAAAGTCCGATTAAAATTCCAAAACCAACGAGGGGTTTCAATCCGTTATTCCGTTTTGAACCAACAAAATATCTAATCACTAATATTATAAGTAATAATAAGGCAGAAAACAGTAATATCATCATTTCTTAAATTGGTAACAACGCCCTGACGGATATGGCGATTTGCGTTGAAGTGTAAACTTCAAGAGCAAAGAGAGCCATTAGACGTAATTCGCTATATCCGTTTGTTGTCGAGAGTTCACCTATGTAGGCGTTTCAAGTCAATAGTTATTAATAATTTACTACAAATATAGCGAATTACAGTCGTACTGTCAGGGCGTTGTTCGAGAATAGCTCAAGAGAAAATGTTGCTGTAGGCGACATGAGTATTCATTTTTTTCATCGATAAAAAAACGAATCAAAAAAATCTAGGCTACTGAATCTTGTCTTAAATTTATTACTCGGAAGCTAAATTTTAGAGAACTCGTATTGGTAAACCAATACTCAAACAGCCTAAAATTTCAACGCTTCTTTCGTGGCAAATTTTACAGACAATTTTCACGATGCCGAAAAACCCGACACTTTTGGTTTGTTTGGTATTAAAAAAAAAACGTACAGCTTCATTTTTAATACACTCAAATTCAATCAACTAATAAAAAAATAAAGCCGCTTAAAACGGCTTATACAAAATCAATTTAGGCAAAGTTATAGGCTTGTGCAACAACTACCAATGTTGGCATTAGTACTTTCTTTTTAGTCAACAAAGGTTTCTTTTATCACTTCTTTACAATTTTCAATTTCTGATTTTGTCAGACTTTCAAAAACTCGGATGATTCTAGTCTTGTCAACTGTCCGAATTTGGTCGATTGCAATCATTCCCTTTTTTCCGTTGTGTTTTACGGTAACCCTTGTTGGGTATTTTTTCAGGTTCGTTGTCATTGGCGCAAGGACGATTGTGTTCAAATATTTATTCATTTCATTTGGTGAAACGATAACACAAGGTCTTGTCTTTTTTATTTCACTCCCGATTGTCGGGTCAAGATTTACAAGAACGATTGAGTATTGCTTTAAATCCATTCCTCAAGGTTTTCATCGTCGAATACATCGTTCATAAGTAACTTGTCGTCTCCATTTTCACTCATTTTCTTAAATTCCTTTTCCCAATTGCTTCTTGGCGAAGCAATTGGTTTGAGAATTATTTGTCCTTTTTCGAGGATAAGCTCAACTTTATCCTTGATATTATATTTTTCCAAAATGGTCTTACTCAAACGAAGTCCTTTTGAATTTCCGATTTTGATTATTGATGTTTCCATAATTTTTAATGTTATTACAAAGTAAATACATTTTATTGAAATATCAAAATTCGTTCCGTATTAATGCCAACCGTTTTTCTTATATGAGTAGTGCGGGGCAAATACTCAAAAAATAATGTATCATTATTAAACCGCCGTATACGAGGCCCGTACGTACGGTGGTTGTACTCAGTGCGTTGTTATTTTTATTATAGGACTTCATGAATATAAATATTTGAGAAGCGAACTCCGTGCCTATTTGGGTGCGGAGCCGTCTACTCGATTGGCAATAGTGACTTTTTAAATAATCTATTTCTTGCAGTATTTGAAAATTAAAACATAGTAAGTTTTATTATCAGTGGTTTTAGAAAATAATTGGTCGACTGTATCCAATTTAATCGTTTTTAGTTAATCATATTAGGAAAAGTTAAAATATGATTACTAATAAGATTAAATATTATTTTCCAATAATCCATTTCCATAATTAATAACCAAACTTATCTTGATTTCCAGTTCTAAACGATTCCATTACAATTTTTTCGTAATCTGTATTGTTTACTTCATTTTTTTCTACACTCTTTTCTTTTACTTGTTCAATATCTTTATTTTTATTATCTGTTATTTGGTCATCTGTATTTTCTATTATGTTCACTAATTTATTAAATAGTTCTATATAATTATTTTGAGAGGAAGTTGATTGAACCTGATTTTTAAGATTTAGAAATTCAATATGTTTTCTAAATTTTGATTTTTGTTGGAAGTCATTAATGCTATTAATCAAGAAATCTTTATTTTGGGTTTTTATGCAATAAAAAATAGAATTTAATAACCTTTGTTCGTCTATTAATTCGATATTTCTAAGTTTGATAGGATATTCAATTCTTTCACCAATTATTTCTTGATTTTTATTTAAGTTAGAATTTTTAAAAAACTTATGTAATGTTTTCCCAAAAGCAATGAAAATTTTTTCTGTTTCGGGTTCGGTAAATTTTGTAGTAGGTCTAATTTCTTTTATGTCAATATCTATTTTTGCGTCAATGACTAAACTTTTAAAAACTTCCAAGTCTGCTTTTAAAAACCTACAAATTTTATTTGCTCTAATTTCTTTCATCATTATTGCCAACGGTTTCGTATAACCGTCAGTTACGGGTTAATATACGTTAATTTTTCGGTTAAGCACAGACGTTAGCAATTCCGAGTGGATTCGGACGTAGTCGAATCTGCCGTAATTGCGGTTATACATTGTGCCTGTTGCACAATTTAGGAAAAAAATCCATAGCTAAGGTGTTTTCCTGTGATTAATTTTCGTAACTTGTTGTATGCAAGGCAAGAAACAATATCAGGAAAAATTATTCAGTAATTTTCAATTAAGTGAGCGTGTTCCCGAAGACAATTTTTATCGTCGATTAAACAAGGTTTTAGATTTAGACTACTTATACACGCTTACCAAAGGCTATTATGGTAGCAGCGGGCAAAAAAGCATCGATCCTGTGGTGTTCTTTAAGCTATATTTAGTGGGCTATTTAGAGAATATTATCAGCGACCGTAAGCTTATAACTCATTGTAGTATGCGTTTAGACATCTTGTTTTTCTTAGGTTATGATATCGATGAAGAACTTCCTTGGCATTCCACCATTAGTCGAACTCGACAGCTTTTCCCTGAAACAATATTTGAAGAAGTTTTTACCAAGGTATTCGAACTATGTGTATCAGCAGGCATGGTAAGTGGTCACACCCAAGCCATAGATTCTGCCCCTGTAAAGGCCAATGCTTCGATGGATAGTTTAGAACTAAAAGTACCTGAAGAAGAACTAGAAGCACACCTTCGGAAAGTTCGTCATATCAGCAATAGAGACAAAGACAAACCCTTTCGTGAAGCAAAAACAAACAAAGCTACTAAGGTACAACAAACCCTATCGGCTCATCAAAAAGAGTTACAGGCGATAAGTAGCAGAAACAACAAATGGTCTAAAGAACAAAACGGGCGCCCGGGAGCAGGTAATAAAGGCGCTAGATATACCAGCAACAAAACACATTACAGCCCTACCGACCCCGATGCCCGTATCAGTGTAAAACCTGGTAAGGCTGTAAAAATCAACTATTTATCTCAATTAACGGTAGATACCAATCAACACGTTATTACCGATATTAAAGCTTACCATGCCGATGGCAAAGACAATCAGCAACTTCCAGATATTGTAAAACGAGTAAAAAGACGTTTGTGGAATGCAGGGTTACTGTGGGAAAACTGCATAGCCGATACAGGTTATAGCAGCGGAGACAATTATGCTTTTTTAGAAAAAAATCAACTAAAAAGTTTTATTCCTCCTCATGGAACTTACAAAGGAGGTCCTGAAGGGTTTACTCATATCCAGTCGGGTAATTACTGACTTTGCCCTGAAGGTAAAAAAGTTACCTTCCGCAAACAAAAACTGGAAAAAGGTACGCTAAAAGACCAATATTTTACCAAACGTAGTGATTGTAAATCTTGCCCCATAAAGCAACAATGTATAGGTAAAAGTCATGAGAAACGAATAAACATTACCGCCTACCGCAAAGAATATGAACGCAACATAGCCCGAGTAAACAGTCCACAGGGTCGGTATATGAAAGCCAAACGGCAAAGCACGGTAGAGCCCGTATTTGGAACATTAACACAGTTTATGGGACTGAGAAAAGTAAATACCTTAGGATTAAAACAGGCAAACAAGTGTATGCAGCTTTCTGCCATTGCTTACAACCTTAAAAAATACCTGAAATTTATAGAAAAACGAACAAAAAGTGGAGCAGGATGCCTTGCTTTATTGTTTTCTGTAAAAAACCGTTTACAGAAGTCTATATCTTCACTTTTAAGCCACTCAACTATTAACTATTCGCTTAACTAATAAAAAAAATAAAGCCGCTTAAAACGGCTTATACAAAATCAATTTAGGCAAAGTTATAGGCTTGTGCAACGACTACCGTTGTTGGGCTTTCGTTTTTTTATTTAAGGTTGTTACTAACTTGCTCTAATACTTCTTTTACAAATTCATTTCCTTTTGCAACTGAATTGGTTCCACCCATTGCGTCATAAACAATAAAAGTATTTTCTATTGCTTTATTTACCATTTCGTCTGTCATTAAATTAATGTCAATATTTCCAATATCTTCTGCTTTTGGTTTGATTTTTTTTGTTAACAAGCACCCAACATACATTGTAATATGAAATTTAATATCTCCTATTTGCGGTCTAGTCAGTTTAGGACTATTATATTCTTTTAATGCATTCTCAACTTTCTTTTGAATTAGAATTCCTTTGTGATACATATCTAAAGGTAAACTTTCTTTGAATATATTCTGATAATCTGTGTTATTTTTAATTAATGTTGAAGGTCTAGCTCTAGCATAATCAGGCTTCTGATTATATAAACCTGTAATAATTTGAGCTAAATGAGGAATACTAACAATTCTATTTATTGGTTTTCCTTGGTTTTTATGATAGTTTTTACGTCTATCATAAAAGTATCCTTTAGAATGTAGGTAATCTTCTATGTCACGATGTATTGGGTCAGTTGCCCTTAGTGATGCAGGTGGAATATTTGTTTGGCTATTGGTAGCCTTAATAACATTTAGTCTACTTTTTTCATCTTGAACCTTTATGACTCTTAGAAGAACATTTCTATTTTCATTTTCAATTTTATTATCTGTAAAATATTTATGAATTTCAAAAGATGTTTGAAGTCCATTTACAATCTGTGGGTCTTCAATATGTAATTTCTTACTCGCAAATGTGGCATTAACAGCTGTTATTGTTACTCCGTTATTTAACCACCAAAAATCTTCATTTGAATCTTGACTAATTAAGGTTTTTCTAATCTCTTTGTTTACATCAACATTTACTTGATAATCTCTAATATTAGCATCAAAAAAATATTTAATTAAACGTCCATTTTCGTCTGTAATGAAGTCGAAATATTGTTTAATAGGAACTATAGCTATGTAACCACCATCTTGTGTTGATATAGGATTGTCATTTAAAGCAACATCTTTACTTCTAATTTGCTCTTTACGAGTTAAATCAATTAATTTCTTTGCAGTTACAAATTCAAATCTTACTTCTGCTTTGTCAAAATGGGTTTTAATTGAATTAACTAAAATTTGAACTTTCCTTTCTACGTTCGGGTGAACTTCAACTCCTTTTGTTACGTAAAAGTAATGGAAACGAAGAATTGGAAATTTTGAAGCAAGATGCAAATATTGATTTCTGAAAACTTCAACATTTGCAAGTAAATCAGAATTGTAAATTGATCTTAAATTATCAATTGGCTTATTTAAATCAAATATATCAATAGCAGAAGAATTACACTTTTCAATAGGTGTCTCACCAAAGCTATTTACATTTTTTGATTGAAGTATATAAACATCAATTGTTGAGTTTCGTTTAGCATCAATTAATTCAGTATCTCTTTGTACTAATTCTTGATTGACAAAAGTGTAAATAGAATCAATTCCGCCATCACCTCCATTATCAACTATTCCCTCATCTATCTCATCATATGAAAGTTCCAAATCTTTCATAATTTGTTCGGTAACAAATAGATGAAAATAGTCATCAGACTTTAATTCAGGGTATAATTCTTGTCGATTTTGCTCAATCAATGTTTGAAGAACAATCTGATTATTATCTGCCATTTAGTTTTTTTGTTTTAAATGAAGCCCAACGGTCTACTTTACTTTGATATTATTAAATTTAACAAGATTAGAGAGGAGAACTCGAACGGTCTTTAGGTAATACCTATTACACGTAATAGTCCTCTCTACTTCTTGCACGACGTTTAGTTGAACTACTTGGAATACCTAGCCACTATGGCTCATTAAAGGAAATAGTTGCAAAACGTCATTAATCATTAATTTTTTAAATATATGAAAAAAGTAAGAGATGTGATTGGGATTGATGTATCAAAAAAGACCATTATGCCACTTTATACCACAGTAGGCAACATGCAGTATTTTCAAATGATGAAAAGGGATTACTTTAGCCCCAAATAAGTAAGATGGGGAATCCAAAGCTTAGAAATTTATTGTTTATGTGTAGTTTTAATGCTTGTAAATACAACAAAGCATGTCGGGAACTTTATGACCGAATTGTAGCTAAGGGGAAGAGTAAAAAACTTGCTTTAATAGCGGTGTGTAATAAGCTTCTAAAACAAGCTTTTGCCATAGTAAAAAGTGGTTTGCCTTATGATGCAAATTATAAAAGTACTTTGGTGTAAAAAAGTATAAATTTTATTTGTTTTTCACCTCAGTTCTTTGTTGTACGCTGGCTTTTCTTTCCGTAAACTTGCTAGCGTTGGCGTACAAGCTCTTTTAAATTTGTGAGGTACGAGCAAACTTTAAAAGTGCTTGTACTTACGTTGGCTTATTCAATTAACTTTTCTTTTCCGTTTCCGTAAATTTTAATTTCTTTTTTAAAGGTATATAAATAATTAGCAATAAGTTTTCGTTCATTTACTTTTTTCTGATTAACTAAGTAATGACTGATTTTTTGGTTTGTAACAAAATTGATTAAGTCAACCAATTCTGAAAAAGAATAGTTTTTAATAATTCCTATTCGAACACTTTTCTTAATTATGTCATTAATTTCTGTCTTTAAAGCTTGTTCTATTTTACTAAGAGAAACACCGGACTTATTTTTTTCTCCTTGCTCTTCAAGTTCTTCTGTTGAAGTAGGTAAATCGCCAAATCCTAAAAAAACTTTAGCTCCATTTTCAACTGATTTTCTTCCTATTTGTCCATTTGAATTGCAAGACAATGAGATGATTTTCTTTTTGTTGAAGACACTTAAATTATTTTCATTTATAAAATTATCCTCATAGAAATATTTATCAGGTTCTTCAGCTTTTACCAATTCATTTTCTAGTGTCCCATAATAATCTCCTTTTGCACCATACAGACAGTTACTTTTGCCGTGTCCCATAAATAATAATAGTCCATTAGTAGAGAAAGAATTAATGGTCTCAAGGCATTGAGTGTGTGAAGTGGCATTTGGTTTTACACTGAAGTAGTGCAAACTTTCTGCAAATTCTGCTTGTAAATGATTTTTTATCCTTTCTAAGAAACTAGTAGACTTATCGTATGGATGAACTATTAAAACCTTACTGTCCATACTAAATCTTTTCTGTAAGATACGAAACTACTTGTTGGATAATTTCTCTTTTAAATTCATTAGCGATAGGGTCATTATTCTTGAGAAAATCAGCTAATTCCTGAAATGTTTTACCATTAAATTTTGCATTTACAAAATTGTTTTCAAAAATTAAATCTGGATACTGCTCCAGAACTTGAACTATAATTAGTTCTGTAGATTGAATTTCTTCAGATAGAAATTTTAAAATCATAGGGTCACGATTGCCTCTATCTAAATAATCAAAGACTCTATTTCTTACTAAAGATTTAATTTTAGTTATCGCTTTATCTTTGATGATAGGTTTAAATCCTTCTTCAACTTTTACAAGTTCCAAATTTTCTTGAATAATATCTTTGATGACATCATCTAGAACACCAGAGTAGACAATTTTAGGTGAGTATCTCGCGATTTTTTTTGATGTAAATTGTCTGATTAGTTCTACTCCATTAATATTGTCATCTTCTAAATCCCAATCAAATGCAATAATGTCAAAGTAAATACCCTTGAACTTCTTTCTAAACTCTTGACAAACTTTATCTATATCAATATAACCTCCAGAGAGAATGTCTGAATAGGCTGTGTTTCCTACATTAAACTGATGACAATCAAGTTCAATACCTTGATGTTTAGCATCCCTAACCAATTTTTCAATTTCTTCAATTTGGTCTTCGTTATCTATTATTAGGCAACTTCTTTTTATCATTTAATTACAATTTCAAAACAAGCACCTTTAAGCTTTATATTATTACCAAGTAAATTAATCGTACCATTCATAGATTTTAAACCTTCTCTAACTGAATTTAATCCGATTCCAGAGCCTCCATTTGTCGTTGTAACACCAAGCTCAAATATTTTGTTTTTTGCTTTTTCATTTTCAAGGAACTTTTTTTCTACTCCTTTACCGTCATCAGAGAATAGAACTTTGAGTTCTTGTTCTTTTGGATTAGTCATCTCTATTTCGATTTTACTTGCTCCTGCCTTTTCAGAGTTTGATATTAGGTCGTCTAAAACAACAGACATATCAAGTACACTAAATTTCTTTGTTAAACTAGATTCATTGTCAATTACATTAAAATCAAGCTCATTTCTTGGGTATATGTCTGAGTAAATATCTATGTATTGTTTTATATAAAGAACAACGTCTGCTATTTGAGCATTTCTATCGGCTTTAAAGTTAGAGCGCGTTATAATTTTGCTAATTTTATTAGCTTTTTCTGATTGAAATTTAATTGCTCCTAAAGATTTAAGTAAAGAATTTTTAGTGTATTTGTCGTTTAATATTTTGTCATATAGATTATCTACACTACTACTTATTTTTCTAGAAGTGATTTTAATATTGTGAACTAATCCTTTTGCATCTTCTGTAAGAGTTCTAGAAGATGTTTTTAAATAAGTGTTTTTTTCTTTTTCTAGCTCTAACTCTTCTTGAAGTCTTTTAGCTTCTTCTTCTAATCTAGTAGCTTCATCTTCAAGTTCTTTTGTCTCGTCAAACTTTTTTTGAAGTTCAAGTTTTAGTTTGGTTTGTTCCTTTTTTAGGTTTTCAATTTGACTTTGTTGACCTGGGAAGTTCTCAATTTCGGCTTCTGATATTTTTAAATCATTTAGTAATTCTGAAATTTGTTCAGAAGTTAGTGTCTTATTTGTTAGCTGACCAACTATTGAATTTATTTCGGCTTTAGCCTTTTTTGCTTGTTCATCTGCTAATTCGCTAACCAAATCTTTATTGATAGACAAAGAGACAATGTCATCACTTTTTATATTGATTATTTTCTCGATTACAGAAATCACTCTTTTATTTCGTGTCAGATAATCTTCTCGGTACTCTTCTTTTGATTCATTCCAATTTTTGTCGTTTAGAACTTTTTTCTCAATAGCCGTATCTTTTAATACTGAGCTATCCCATTTTATTCCTTCAACGACAAATCTTTCTAGTCTTCTAAACGTCTTAAAATAAAGGCCATAAGGGGAATCGTTTTTAGTAAGTTGTTCGAAATGTTTATTATTATCTACTCCAGAACGATTAGAAATAATGAAAAAATCATCTTCATCTTCATCAAATTCGACTCCATTTATTTCAATCCTCCCAATTACTTCGCGTGTTCCTAAAAATCTATTATAACCCTGACCTTTTCTTAATTCCATACCTAACCAATCATTTCCTTGGTCTCCGTAAGGCGGTATTCTAAATCCATTAATAAATAAAAATATAGAGCCAAAATCAACAGACCGAATTCCGGTTTGCCTTTTGAAATAAGCTTTAGAGTATGGGTTTAAGTAATAAATATGGATTTCAATATCCTTTAATAATTGGAATGGATTATTTTCAATTAGAGTAAAAATTTCTTTTCCTCTATCTCTCAAAACAGTCTTGATATTTTGACCGTCTTTTGAGACTGTTGCTTTAATATAAGTTGCTTTGAAATCTAGTTTAGTAAAGATTCTATTTTTAACAGTACCATTTACTCTTTCACTTTCAGGTAATTTTAATTCTGCTCTTTTAAATTCCTCAGCTTCAATTATAACATCAAATGATTCCGCTTCAAAATTTTGATTCGGGTTTATAAAACGTTCAAGTTGTCTTTTTAGAGATTGAATTTTTGGTAAACCCCATACCTCTCTTAAATTGCTTATGAATAGAGTAGTGCCTGTTTCAAATTTTTCAAGTTGAGTTTCCCTTATATACTGTTCTATAGTAATTTCTTCTAATTCAAAATCAACGTCTTGAATGTTTCTTTCAATATCATCAATCTTTTCAAATTCAGTCCAATCTATAGAAAGTTTTAATAAAGGTTGGTCTGTTTTTTTAGTATAGATTATCAATGATTTACCTAATCTGTCACAAGAAAATCTACCAACTCCTTTGTTACCCGCTAATTGTCTATTGAACTCCTCTTTTTTCGATTTTTTTTCAGAATATGCAATATTCAACCATTTGTTTATAAGGTCATATTCAGACATTCCAGAACCAGTATCGCGAAGTATAATTTTAGATTCGTTATGCTTCTTATAGTTCTTTATTGATTGTTCGGTAATTACGTTTTTAAAGATAATTTTTGCTTCATTTGAGCCAGCATCAAATGAATTTTTAACTAATTCTAATACTGCAATATTGTCGTCAGTTATTAAATCTTTTCCAATTATACTTTTTAGTAAAACGTTCGTTCTAAACCTAACTTTTGCCATTACAATATTGAGTTTAAAACAATTCCTGCTTGTTCGCCAAATAAAGGCGGTATCGCATTACCGATTTGTGAATACCTTGGAACTTCTTGTGTTCTTCTTTTTCCTCCAGTTGTATACTTTCCTTTAAATTGATACCAATCATTAAAAGATTGTATTCTGGCATATTCTCGAACAGTAAAAATACGTGGTTCACAATAATGAATATAATCGTCTGGAAGTGTTGTTATTGTTGGTGTTGGCAATTCCCCTGAAAGTGGAATGATAGTTCTTTTTTTAAGATTAAATCTGTCTTTTATTTCACTTGACAATGTTTTGTTTTTTTCTGCATATTCTAATATAAATTGAAACTTTTCAATTGTTCTAGGATTATGCTTAGCAAAACGATGACTGTCTGGAATGGAAGTATTGACTTTACCTTTTAATAGTCTTTGATAATTAGAATTTGGCTTATTGTAAAGACCAGCGTTAAAAGATTTTGTGTCGGGTGATATAGTTTCTTCTATTCTAAGTAAGTCCGAAATAGCATCTTCAAGACTATTTGTTAATCCAATTCCTTTATTCCCTAGAAATTCTTTTTTTCGTTCGCTTATTTGTTCAAAGAAATGTTTTGGACTAACTTTTTCAGATATATCTTTTCTAATTCCAACTAAAATAAATCGTGTTCTTTTTTGTGGTACTCCGAATTCCGAAAAGTCAATAAGTTTACCAAAGACATCATAACCAGTAGCATCAAGATTTTTAGAACCTCTTTTCAAGGCATTTTGAACGTATTCTGAATAAACTCTTCCTTTTACCTTATTTTTATCAAATTTTTGTGTAAACCCTTTTACGTTCTCAAAGAATATAATTTTAGGTTGGACAAGTCTGATAAACTTGATATACGATTCTATAAGTTTATTTCTGTTATCATTCTCATTTCTTCTTCCCGCTGTAGAAAAACCTTGACAAGGTGGTCCGCCTGCAACCATATCAATTGTACCTCTTAAGCCTTTTAAATCATCAGAATGATTTTTAATTATTTCGTTTATGTCGTGGTTTGATTGCGGTAACCAATTAGGCCAGTCAAAATGATTGTTATTATTAATTAAATTGTGCTCTAACGTTTTAAAAGCATCAGGACTTTTTTCAACTGCAAATTTTGCGTTCCAATGACCAGAATTGAATAACCCAAGTGATAGACCACCACAACCAGCAAATAAGTCGATATATGTTTTTTTCTTAGTCATAGCTTAATCTGTAGAATTTTTTGTTGAGTATAATAATTCGCGTATGTCAATATCCAATACGTTAGCTATTCTCATTAAATTTTCGAGCGATGGTTGTCTTGCGTTAGTACACCATTGGGAAATGGTAGATTCATCCTTTCCAATTTGTTCAGCTAACCATTTGTTCTTTCTTCTTGTTTCTGCTAGAGCAACTTTAATTCTGTTGATTTCCACCTTCGCCAATTTCTTTGTGTTTAACGCAAATATATTAACTTATTCGGAATATTATTTACTTTTTGTCTATTTGTTTTCGGGTGGTGGGGAAGTGAAAGCTCTTTTTATTTTGTGAGGCACGAGCAAAATAAAAAGAGCTTGAACGTGAGGTGGCTTTTTTCAGCTTGCGTACAACGCCCTGACGGATATGGCGATTTGCGTTGAAGTGAAAACTTCAAGAGCAAAGAGAGCCATTAGACGTAATTCGCTATATCCGTTTGTTGTCGAGAGTTCACCTATGTAGGCGTCTCAAGTCAAAATATTAATAATATACTACAAATATAGCGAATTACAGTCGTACTGTCAGGGCGTTGTTCGAGAATAGCTCAAGAGAAAATGTTGCCGCAGGCGACATGACTTGAGCGACCCATAGGGTATTCTCGAACAACTTCTATATATCCTCAAAAATATATAACTTTTTAAGAAAAAACACTTAACTATATATTGTATTTTACTGTTTTTACAAAGTACGTTGAGGGTGCTTTTAGTTTGTGTCCAATGTTTTTATAAGAAATATTGGAGACATATTGGAGGTACATTGGACTTATATTGGACTCACCTTGTACTTATTAAACTAATCCCTATAAAAAAAGCCCTGGAAATTCCAGGGCTTTTTATTAACTATCTATGCTTTTATCAGCTATATAAAATTAAGCATTTTGCTTTTTTATTAAATTTAAAGCAGAACCTTCTTTAAACCATTCTATCTGACCTTCGTTGTAAGTATGGTTTACTACAATAGTGTCTTTAGAACCATCTGCATGAACCACCTCTATCGTTAAAGGTTTACCTGGGGCAAATTTATCTAAATCTAAGAAGTTAAAAGTATCATCTTCTTGAATTAAATCATAATCTGCTTCATTAGCAAATGTTAAGCCTAGCATTCCTTGTTTTTTAAGGTTTGTTTCGTGTATACGTGCAAAAGATTTTACAATTACCGCAGCAACCCCTAAATGGCGAGGCTCCATAGCTGCATGTTCACGTGAAGAACCTTCACCATAGTTATGGTCTCCTACAACAACTGTTTTAATTCCTTTTGCTTTATATTCACGCTGTACTTTAGGTACTGCATCGTATTCTCCTGTTAATTGGCTTTTTACGAAATTTGTTTTCATATTAAATGCATTAACTGCACCAATCAACATGTTGTTAGAGATATTATCTAAATGCCCACGGTAACGCAACCAAGGTCCAGCCATAGAAATATGGTCGGTAGTACATTTCCCATGTGCTTTTATCAATAATTTAGCGCCTTCTATTTTATTTCCTAATGGAGTAAATGGCGTTAATAATTCTAAACGGTCAGAATTAGGGTCTACCACTACTTCTACACTACTTCCGTCGGCTTTAGGTGCAATATATCCTGCTTCTTCTACAGCAAAACCTTTAGGAGGTAATTCCCATCCTGTTGGCTCGTCTAATTTTACTTCTTCCCCATTTTCATTAATCAATGTATCGGTAATAGGGTTAAAATCTAAACGTCCTGAAATGGCAATAGCAGCAACCATTTCTGGTGAAGCTACAAAGGCGTGTGTATTTGGGTTTCCATCTGCTCTTTTAGCAAAGTTACGGTTAAAAGAGTGTACAATGGTGTTTTTAGGCGCATTTTTTGGGTCTTCATAACGTCCCCACTGCCCTATACATGGCCCGCATGCGTTGGTAAATATTTTTGCGTCTAAATTTTCAAATACATCTAAGATTCCATCTCTATCGGCTGTATAGCGTACTTGTTCTGAACCTGGGTTAATACCAAATTCTGCTTTTGTTTTTAATCCTTTATCGATAGCTTGTTGTGCAATAGAAGCGGCACGCGATAAATCTTCGTAAGAAGAGTTTGTACAAGAACCTATTAATCCCCACTCTACTTGTAAAGGCCAATCGTTAGTTTTCGCTTTTTCGGTCATACTTGAACCTACTTCTGTAGCTAAATCTGGCGTAAAAGGTCCGTTTAAGTGTGGTTTTAATTCATCTAAATTAATTTCGATTACTTCATCGAAATATTGTTCAGGATTAGCATATACTTCAGGATCTGCAGTTAGGTAATCTTTAATTTCGTTTGCTGCATCGGCAACTTCACTTCTATCAGTAGCGCGTAAATAACGCTCCATAGACTCATCATATCCAAAGGTTGAAGTGGTAGCTCCAATTTCGGCTCCCATATTACAGATAGTACCTTTACCTGTACATGACATAGCTTTAGCACCTTCTCCAAAATATTCTACAATAGCTCCGGTACCTCCTTTTACGGTAAGAATCCCTGCTACTTTTAAAATTACATCTTTTGGAGCTGTCCATCCTGATAATTTACCGGTTAATTTTACACCTATCATTTTAGGGAATTTTAACTCCCAAGGCATTCCTGCCATAACATCTACGGCATCGGCACCTCCTACACCAATAGCTACCATTCCTAAGCCTCCGGCGTTAACGGTATGTGAGTCTGTACCAATCATCATTCCTCCTGGGAATGCATAATTTTCTAACACTACTTGGTGAATAATACCTGCTCCTGGTTTCCAGAAACCTATTCCATATTTATTAGAAACGGATTCTAAGAAATTAAAAACCTCGTTACTGGTGTTAAGCGCTGTTTGTAAATCTTTATCTGCCCCTATTTTAGCTTGTATCAAGTGGTCACAATGTACGGTAGTTGGTACGGCTACTTTATCTTTACCAGCTTGCATAAATTGCAAAAGTGCCATTTGTGCTGTAGCATCCTGGCAAGCAATACGGTCTGGAGAAAAGTTTACATAATCTACACTACGTTTGTAGGCTTGTGTAGGTTCTCCATCCCAAAGGTGGGCGTAAAGTATTTTTTCTGCCAAGGTTAAAGGTTTGCCTGTAATTTCACGGGCTTTATCTATGCGTTTTGCCATATTCGCATAGACATTTTTAATCATGTCGATATCAAATGCCATAGAGTTTTATTTTTTTGAGTGTAGGCGAATTTAAGTAAATTAAAAGACTTTCAAAAATATGCACCAAAATACATATTTTTCTAAAATATATTCACTAAACTATATTTTTTATAATTTTAACCTAAAAAAATTAGCAATCTAAATATTTTTTCAAAAAAATAGCTAATTATAAAACTTTTAGCCATTAATTATGTTTTGAAATTAAGGTTAATTTATATTTAATCTAAATAGATTTTTTAGTGTTTTAAAGTATTTTTTCAATAATCATCCCTTCGGTTAAGCCTTCTGCTTCGGCTTTATAATTTTTAAGGATTCTGTGCTGCAAAATTCCTTCTGCTACTGCTTGCACATCGCTGATATCTGGAGAGAATTTTGAGTTTATTGCCGCGTGTGTTTTAGCTGCTAAAATAAGATTTTGCGAAGCCCTTGGCCCTGCTCCCCAATCGATATATTCTTTAATGATGTTTGGAGCATCGGCAGATTTTGGTCTGGTTTTTCCTACCAACCTAACGGCATATTCTATAACATTATCTGCTACAGGAATACGCCTAATAAGTTCTTGTATTTTTATAATCTCTTGTGCCGAAAACAAGGTGTCTACCGTATTTGTTTTATGGGTGGTTGTGCTTTTTACCACATCTACTTCTTCTTGAAAAGTGGGGTAATCTAATTGAATAGAAAACATAAACCTATCTAATTGCGCTTCGGGCAATGGGTATGTACCTTCTTGTTCTATAGGGTTTTGCGTAGCTAGTACAAAGTAAGGTTTTTCTAATTTATAGTTGGTTCCGCTAACGGTTACCGTTTTTTCTTGCATGGCTTCTAAAAGTGCCGCTTGTGTTTTTGGCGGAGTTCGGTTAATCTCATCTGCCAAAACAATATTGGCAAAAATAGGGCCTTTTATAAATTTAAAATTACGATTATCGTCTAGAATTTCTGAACCTAAGATATCGCTAGGCATTAAATCTGGTGTAAACTGAATGCGTTTAAAATCTAGCCCCAAGGTTTTTGCTATGGTGTTTACCATTAAGGTTTTTGCCAAACCAGGAACTCCTATTAACAAGGCATGCCCGCCAGAAAATATAGCCAGTAAAATTTGGTCAACTACTTTTTCTTGACCTATAATTACTTTAGAAATTTCTGTTTTTAATTGCTTGTGCTTTTCGACTAAGTTTTTGATAGCAGCTACGTCCGACATAAGTTTAATTTTTTAACCAGTTGCTTTCAAATTCACAATCTCTATATTTTCCGTTAATCTTAATATAGGTTTCTTCTATTTTTTCTGTTTGCCAACGTTGTACTTCTTTTAATTGCTTTTTTTGAAGTGCTAATTGTTTAATTTTTGTGTAATCTTTGGCATAATCAGCCACATGCTCTGGGTATTTTTCAATTACGGTAATAATTTTAAAAAAGCGTCTACCCGTACGAGTTTGGTCGGTAAGTACAATAGATACTTCTCCTTTCTTAAGGTTGTTTACTTTATCGTAAATAAGCGGATCTATATCGGTAAGCTCAAAGCGTGTATCGCCACTTTTAGGGTTGATAAGTTTCCCTCCATCTCCTCTGGTTTCTTCTTCGTCTGAATAGCGTCTTGCAGCGGCATCGAAAGTTATTTTCCCATCGATTATGTTCTGACGGATACTGTCTATTTTTTGTTTCGCAGCTTCTACGGTTTTGTTGGTTACCTTAGGAATTAATATAATGTGACGAATATCTAAGTTTTGACCTCTTACCTTATCTACCTGAACAATGTGATAACCAAATTGCGATTTAAATGGTTTGCTTACCTCTCCTTCACGAAGGCTAAAGGCTATTTGCTTAAAATCTTTATCTAAGGGATCGTCTCTTTTTATACTCATTTTCCCTCCTTTACCACTTGTTCCATCCTGAGAGTAAAGTACAGCTTTTGTTGCAAAACTCGCTCCGTTGTTTACGATATCGTTTCGCATCTCATTTAGTTGGTCGATTACTTTTTGCACTTCTTCTTGTGGCACTTCGGGTTTAATAACCAATTGTGCTATTTCTACTTCATCGCCAAAGGTAGGGCGTTCATCTGCTGGGATGTTATCAAAAAACAAACGTACTTCTTCTGGGGTTACTTCTACTTCCGAAACTACTTTTTCCTGCATGTTTGAGGTAAGTACACGTTCTTTGTTGATTTCGATAAGGGTTTCTCTAAGTTCTTGTTCGGTGTCTTTTCTATAAAATTCCAACATTTTATCTACACTTCCCAATTGCTCTTTCATGTGGGCAATTTGTTGGTCTACTTGCGAGCCTATTTGTAAATCTGATACTACAATTGTAGTGTCTAACTTCCCGTGGTGTGCATAAAGTTTATTTTCCATCATTCTGCCGGCAAGTTGGCAGTCGGTAATTCCTTTAATTCCTTGGTTAGTTACATCCTGACGCATTTTTTGGATATCGCTTTCTAGAATTAAGTAATCGCCAATAACGGCGGCTACTCCATCTGCTTTATAGCGTTGAAATGTTTTTGATGTAGTATCTGTTTTTAATTGGTGTTTATTAATGGCATTTGCCTCTGTAATAACCAATGTGGTATCTGTTTGTGCTGCTACAAAAGAACTAATACCTAGGCCTATAACCGTAAATAGAAGTTTATAATTAATAGATTTCAAATTTTTTGTTTTTAAGTGCATCTTCTCTTATTTCTTTTTCTAGTTTTTTAGAAAACTCTAATTTTCTTTTGTTTAGTATAATTTGCTTTACCGTTGGCACAACATAGGTTAACGGAGCGGTTTCGTTTACTCGCCTGATGTCGTTTATTTTTATCAAAAATACGCCTAAAGAGTCTTCAAGTTGCAAATATTTGTCTTTTTTTAGTTTTTCATCTATTGTTTTTGAGCTTAACGGTGGTATTTTCTCTGCAATAGATTTTTTAGAGATCCATAAAGAATCATCTAATGAATAACTTATGTATTTTAAACTCTCATGCTTAAGGTAAGCAACATCTTCTTCTTTATAATTTTTAAAAGCTTTTTCTAATTTTTCCTGATGGATATTAGAGTTTGCAAAGTAAATGTATCGGAGTTTAATTAAATCCTGATTTAACTTAAAGTTTTGTTTATTATTTTCGTAATAGGTTTCTATCTCTTGCGTTGTAACCAGCGTATCGAGCTGTTTACTTATCAAAACATCTTTATAGGCTTCTGTATAAAGTTGTTTTTTATAATCTTCTATAAGTTTAGTAAACTTTTTAAGCTGTGATTGGGGTAAATTTATTTTTGCTTGGTCGGTTAGCAATTGGTTTGTTGCCCAGTTGTTAATGTAATTATTAACTAAAAGAATACTATCTTCTTTGGTGTAAGTTTCTGGCAACACCAATTTAATATCTTTTTTATATAAGTAAGCATCGTTTACTCTTGCAAGCGAAGTTGGCTCTTTTTGTACTGTAAATAAATTACAGCTAGTAAAACTAAATATTATAATGATATGTAGGCCTATCCTATTCAAGCTGCTGCTGAAGTTTTCTTAAGGTTTCTTGGTTTGTTTTTAAGTTATAACGCTGATGTAATTCCTTTACTAATTCTTGTTCAAGCTCTTCTTGTAATTCGCTAATTACTTTCCCTTTTACGGCAGAAAATGCTAATGCTTGCGCAGGAACTTCTTCGTATAAATTAATTACTACAAACATAGTATTATTTTTATAGATTTCGGATACTTTTTCGGCTGGGGTATATGCTTTAGGGATTTTAGAACTATTTACAGGAAAAACTCCTTGGGTATAAACTACATTATATTTATGGTTAATCTCCTGTGGGTCTTTTCCTTTTCGCAAGGCTTTTTGTATTTTCTTGGCTTCCTTTTTTGTAGGAGAAGCATACATATCTATGTTATACGATTGTGAGCTAACATACTTATTTTGATGGGTTTTATAATATTCTTTTTGCGCTAAAGTATCTTGCTGGGCTTTATTCCAAACTTGTTTCTGAAGCAATTCAAAAACCAGCATGCCTTTTTTATAAGACAGTAATTTGTTGCGGTAATCACTATCGTAGGTAAATAAATACTTTTTATAATCAGTTAATAGTTTTTCGGTTTTAAACATTTCCTCAATAGCATTTACACGCTTAGCTTCGGGCAAATTTTGTACTTTTCTCCAGTTATTTTCTGCATAAGTGAGAAAATCCTGATAGGTATATTGCTCCTCTCCTATTTTAAGGTATAATTTTTCTGCAGGAAAATCAGTATATTCTTTACTTTCCAGTAATGTGGTAAGGTGTTGCGCAAAATACTTTTCATCTGCTGCGTAGGTAATACGATTGGCCTGTGCTATTTTTAAGCTGTCTACAAGCTTGTTCTGAATTTGTTTTGCTCTCCCACTTTGTTTTAACTGCTGGTATAAATCTGGTTTTTCTTCCTCATAGCTTAATATGGGATTGTTTTCTAGCAATTTTATTAAATGCCAACCGTACTCACTTTTAAAAGGTTTGGTATAAGTTCTTTCTTTTTCCAACAAAAATGCTTGTGTCGAAAAAACTTCTGGACGTAACATTCGGCGTGTAAACACACCAAATTCGCCTCCTTTTTTTACCGATGCTTTATGGTCGCTGTATTCTTTTGCTAACACCGAAAATTCTTCCCCTTTTTCTAATAAATCATAAAGCATATAAGCTTCTTTTTGGGCATTAGCTAACGAGTCTTCTTGAATAAATATATGTGCTATTCTACGACTTCCTTCATTTTCTCTTTCGTTATGCACCTTGATAATATGATAGCCAAAACGTGTTTTTACAGGAGCCGATATTTCTCCTACAGGAGTTTGGTATGCAGCGGTTTCAAATGGATAAACCATATCAAATACCGAAAACCATCCTAAATATCCGGCATTGCTTTTCGCAGAAGAATCGTCTGAAAATTCCTTAGCCATTTCCTTAAAATCTGCTCCTTTTTGTAACTGCTCGGCTATATCTTTTGCTTTTTTGTAAGCAGCTAATGTATCCGAAGCATCAGGTGTAGCTATAAGAATATGACTAGCTTCCAATTCTTTAAGCTTTCTGCTATAAGTCTCTTTTATCATATTATCCTTTACAGGGCCTTGGGTAATATAATTGTTAAAAAAGTTATCTTCAAAATTTGTATATTCTTTTTTAAAGCTAGCCAATGTATCTAAACCTAAGCGTTCTGCTTCGTGTGCTTTGAGTTGATAATCTCTAAATAGCGGAAAATAATTATTTACTTTATGCTGTTCATCGGCAAAAAGCTCGGTATTTTGCTTAAACATATATGTAAACTCATCAGCATAAACATTCGTGTTTTCTATCTGCAACAACCAAGTTTCTTTTTCCTGAGCTATCCCCGAAAAACAACACAGTACTCCTAAAAATCCTATTATTTTATTCATTTCCTTAAAATTGATGGTAAAAATATAAAATCTGTCTGGTATTACAAGTTAAGTTTTTAAAGCTTTATTTTATTAGCCTATTAAAAAGATTACTTTTGTTATTTTGCCTGTATCTATGAAAACAATTTCTCCTAATTTAGCCCTTAGTTTTTCTAAAAACCCAGAAATAGAATGCGGAACTGATGAAGCTGGACGTGGCTGCCTTGCTGGCCCCGTAACAGCAGCAGCGGTATGTTTGCCTAAGCATTTTTGTTTAGAAATGCTTACCGACTCTAAACAATTGTCTGAAAAAAAACGCTTTCTTTTAAAACCCCTTATCGAGGAAAAAGCCATTAGCTTTGGCGTTACTCATGTGATGATGGAAGAAATTGACGAAATTAACATCCTAAATGCATCGATTACAGCCATGCATCGCTCTATAAAGCAACTTAAACATACCCCAGAATTAATTCTTGTAGATGGCAATAAGTTTAAGCCTTACAACGATATTAAACACGAATGCATTATAAAAGGCGACGCAAAGTTTTTAAGTATTGCAGCGGCTTCTGTATTGGCAAAAACATATAGAGATTTATATATGGAAAAAATACACGAAGAATTCCCGATGTATAATTGGAAAAAGAACAAAGGTTACCCTACTAAAGAGCATCGAGCGGCCATTGCAAAATACGGCATTACAAAATATCACCGAAAAAGTTTTAAACTTTTACCAGAGCAGCTTAACCTTGAGCTTTAAAATGTTTCTAGCTTTATTTTCGGGTTTATTTTATACTTTTGTAATTAATCACATCCACATCTAAAATAAGAGTTCTTAGTTCTATGAAGAAGTTTATCGTGTTTTCTCTTTTTGTTATCCTGTTTTCTGCATGCCAAAACGAAACAAAACCACCTTCAGCCTTAAATCAATTTATACCTTCGCAAACTGCTTTAATTCTAGAATCTGACGATTTAAATGAGTTAAGCGAAAAAATAAACGAAAATAGCTTTTCTAAAGCAAATGCAAACTTGCCCTTTTTTAGCTACCTAAAAGATAAGCTTAACCTTATTGCCGATGTTGAGTTAAACCAAGAAAGCTACATAAGCTTTAGTAAAGTAGGCCGAAAAGAAATAGCCACTACCCTAATAACAAAACAGCAGTTAATAGATACGGCAAAGGATATTAAAAAATTTACATACGATGGGTTGGAAATTCATCAGCAGAAACTAGGTGAAAATAATATATTTATCAGCTTATTGAACGATACTTATATTGCAAGTACTTCTAAATTAGTGATTGAAGATGTGATTAGGAAATTTAACAACGATTTACCTACAGATAAAGATTTTGAAAAAATACAAAATACCACTTCTAGTAAACACTCTCTTTACATCAATCACCAATACACACAACAATTATGGGAAACACTGTTGCCTAATTTAAACAACAGTTATACCAAACGTTTAAGCTTATGGACTGCCGTAGATATTTATTTATCTGATAAAAGCATACAATTAACTGGAGTTTCTCAAGCCCCAGACAGCAGTTACCTGCTTAACTTATTTAAAGGAAATGAACCCCAAAAATCTGAAATTGCTGCAATTACGCCTTTAAATGCGCGTGGCTTTTTTAGCTTTACCTATTCCGATTACGAAAAACTACAGCTTGCTTTAGAGAAATACCGCAATAAAGATTTACCCGATACCAACAAAAGTATTTACAACCACGCTAACGAGATAGGTATTATTTATTTTAGCCAAGCCCAAGCTGTTGCATTAAATACATTAGATGCAGACAACGACACCAGTATATTACCTAGTCTTTTAACTGCCGAAAAAAAATATAGAGGCATCCCGATGTTTCGTTTTTCTAAACCTCAGATGTTCTATCAAGATTTGTACCCACTTATTACGCAGAAAAATTTAAATTATGCTTGTAAAATTGATGATTTCTATGTTTTTGCAGAAAAAAAGGAGAGCTTAGAAAATATTATTGCAAATTACCAAAACACCACCGTATTAGGTAGCCAAGCATACTATGAAAACCTTACAACGCAACTTACCGAAAAAGCTTCGATGCTACTTATTGGGATTAACGAAAACCTAAAACTACCTATAAGTAAAACTGTTGATGCAAAATGGACTAAAAACTACAATAAAATAAAATTTAATAATTATAAACTCAACGCTAGCCAATGGGTTTATGAACATAATTTTGCCCATTTAAACTTTTTGCTAACCGAGACCGACGCAAACCAAGTTTCTAACAACGCTGTAGTACAGATAAACAACATTAAAGTTCCTGAGAAACTTCTAAGTCAACCTATATTTTTTACCAACTGGAAAACCAAAACAAAAGATATTGCTATACAAGGCGTCTCTAACACCTTATATATGTATAACTATAAAGGGGAATTACGTTGGAAAAAAGCTTTAGACGGTAGAATTCTTGGCGATATTCAAGAGATAGACATTTATAGCAACGGACGTTTACAAATGGCATTTGCTACCCAAGATAAAGTATATATTTTAACCAAGGATGGTAAAGAAGTTAGTCCGTTTCCACTTTCGTTTAAAGATAAAATCACACAACCACTAGCTGTTTTTGATTATGATAATAACGGAAAATACAGGTTTCTAGTTACGCAAAACAACAATGTTCTTATGTATGATAAGGAAGGAAAAAACATAAAAGGTTTTAAGTTTGAAACTACAAAAAGCGAGATTAAAAAAGCCCCAAAGCACATCCGTATAGGTAAAAAAGATTATATTATAATTCCTGAAGAAAACGGAAAACTACATATTGTAAACCGTGTAGGAAAAACACGTGTTCCCGTAAAGGAGCAAATAACTTTTTCTGATAATGAATGGTATTTATATAAAAATAAATTTACATCGACCAATAAGAAAGGGGATTTAATCCAGGTTGACCAAGAAGGGAAATTACAAGCTTCTGCTTTAAATTTAGCCGAAAACCACTCTATGGTAGCAACCCCTAAAAGTCTTGCTCATTTTTCTGAAAATACATTAACCATAAAAGGGAAAAATATAAATGTAGATTACGGGTTATACAGTAAGATAGCGGTTTTTTATATAGATAATAAGCTTTATTTTAGCATTACCGATACCCAAAGCAATAAGGTTTATTTATTAGACAGTAATGCGAAACTAATTCCTGGCTTCCCTATTTATGGGCGTTCTCAAATCAGTTTATCAAATGTAGACAATCGCGGACGTTTAGAATTTTGTGTATTGGGCGAAGAGAATAGCATTTTACTTTATCAGCTAGAGTAAGTAGACCAACTTAATAGATAAAAAACCGTTTTAAGAACTTTCTTAAAACGGTTTTTTACTTATAGCAAATTACTAACTCACTTTTAGCTTACAAATTCGGTTTCGAATAGTGCTTTAAAATGCTTCAGTAATTTTTCTTCTACTTCTTGCATAGGAATTTCTTCTTTACCTAATTCTACATTGAGCGATGTTACGGCTTTATCGTTAATTCCACAAGGAACAATATTATCAAAATAACCAAGGTTTGCGTTTACATTTAAGGCAAAGCCATGCATGGTAACCCAACGGCTAGCCCTAACTCCCATTGCACATATTTTACGTGCAAAAGGCGTGCCCACATCTAGCCAAACTCCGGTTTCTCCTTTGCTTCGTTCGGCTTTTACACCATACTCTGCTAGGGTTAAAATCACCATTTCTTCGAGTAAACGTAAGTATTTATGAATATCGGTAAAAAAGTTCTCTAAGTCTAAAATAGGATAACCTACTATTTGCCCTGGACCATGGTAGGTAATATCTCCTCCTCTGTTTATTTTATAAAATGTAGCTCCTTTTTCGGCTAATTTCTCTTCGCTTAATAACAGGTTTTTTATATCGCCACTTTTCCCTAGAGTATATACATGGGGATGCTCTACCAACAAAAAATAGTTTGGTGTTTGTTCTTGTTTGTTTTCGCGTCGGTTTTGTATTTTTTTATCAAGAATTTTCTGGAACAATTCTTCTTGAAAGTCCCATGTTTCTTTATAATCTTTCTTCCCTAAATTTAGGAGCTCTATTTTTTTATTCAAACCAAAAATAATTTAAGTTTATCTTTTCAATTCTACCTTGATGTCTAAGATAGAAGGATCTTTCATATAGCTTTTCATACTAACTTCATAAAACAATGTTTTTTTGTTCTTAGAGAGTTTTATTTTATCATCTTTAGAAGTTGAGCGTATTTTATGAGGAAAAGTATAGGCTATACCATACGTTGAACTTGCATAATACATGCTTTGGGCACTTGCCTTTTCTAATTGTTCTTTATAAGCTACACTATCGGTAATGGTTGTTTTACGTATAAAGGTTTTTCCTTTAAAACTGTATGCGGTTTTATAAGGCAAGTTTTTTAAAGGCATGGTAGCGGTTTCATTTGTTTCTACCTCTTCTTTATCTTTTGGTTTTAAGAGCATAAGCTTGTCATAAACTTTAAAAAGATCTTTAATTTCAGAAACATTTTTAAAATCTTTATACATATCTATCTCCATAATTTCTTCTTCTTTATCATACAGAAGGCGAGAAGTATATAGGCTTAACTCTTTAAGTAAAGCTCTATCTGCTTCAGAATAACGTTGTAACTCTTCATCATTTAAAATATCTTTCATAACCATTACGGAATCTATCCGTGCATCGCCTTCACTTGTATCGTCTAATCCAGCAGCAAGCTCCATCATTTTACTCGCATCAGTAATTAAGTTTACTTTTCCACTTCCATCTTTTTTAATAATAATTTGTTCGGTATAATTACAAGAAAAAAGACTTATGCTAAGCATTAGCCCTACTAAAAACTGAAGTTTATTTTTCATCAATTGATTATTTATCTGGGTTATTTAAAATAATTAACGCTGCAATAACTCCTGGAATCCACCCAAAAAGCGTCAGGATAAAAACAATAAGTATAGAGCCACAACCTTTATCTATAATAGCCAAAGGCGGAAAAAGTATTGCAAAAAGCACCCTCCAAAAACTCATATTGTTTTTTATACAAAAATACAACATTATGTCCGTTTGGATAGCCTATATAAGCTTAAAAAATAGTTTAAAACAGAAATATTGCTTTTTAAGTACACATAACATTTAACTTTTAGCTATTTGTAATTATCTTTGCTTCTTTTTAAAACAAAAGCAGAATTTATATGCAATTATCTGAACAAGAACGCGTACGTAGAGAGAAGCTCTCTACCCTTAGAGAATTAGGCATAGAGCCTTATCCTGCCAAAATGTACCCTGTAAATTTTACTACGGATAAGATAAAGAAGGAATTTAAAGAGAAACAGCCTGTAATTATTGCTGGTAGATTGATGTCTAGACGTATTCAAGGAAAAGCTTCTTTTGCAGAACTGCAAGATGCTAATGGGCGCATTCAGGTATATTTTAACCGAGACGAAATTTGCCCCGAAGAAGATAAGACTTTATACAACGAGGTATATAAAAAGCTACTCGATATTGGTGATTTTATAGGAATTGAAGGCGAGCTATTTACTACACAAGTAGGCGAAAAAACGGTAATGGTAAAAAACTTTACTTTATTAAGCAAAGCGCTTAAACCCTTACCTTTACCCAAAGTAGATGCCGATGGAAATATACATGATGAGTTTAACGACCCCGAAATGCGTTACCGCCAACGTTATGCAGATTTGGTAGTAAACCCACACGTAAAAGAAATTTTTATAAAGCGTACAAAGCTTTTTAATTCGATGCGAAGCTTTTTTAACGAGCAAGGCTATTTTGAGGTAGAAACCCCCATCTTACAAAATATTCCTGGAGGTGCTGCCGCAAGACCATTTGTAACCCATCACAACGCATTAGATATTCCTTTATATTTAAGAATTGCCAATGAACTCTATTTAAAAAGACTTATTGTTGGAGGTTTTGATGGGGTGTATGAATTTTCTAAAAACTTCCGTAATGAAGGGATGGACAGAACCCATAATCCTGAGTTTACAGCAATGGAAATCTATGTATCTTACAAAGACTACCATTGGATGATGGATTTTACAGAAAAGCTCTTAGAGCATTGTGCTACTGCCGTAAACGGAACCACAGAGGCAACCTTTGGTGAACACAAGGTAGATTTTAAAGCCCCTTACAAACGCATTAGCATGACCGATGCGATTAAACAATACACGGGCTACGATATTACAGGAAAAACCGAAGAACAATTACGTTCGGCAGCGCTCGAAATGGGTATCGAAGTAGATGAAACAATGGGAAAAGGCAAGCTAATTGATGAAATATTTGGTGAGAAATGTGAAGGAAACTTTATACAGCCAACCTTTATTACCGATTACCCCAAAGAAATGAGTCCGCTTTGTAAAAAACACCGCGACAATCCAGAACTTACCGAACGTTTTGAATTGATGGTATGCGGAAAAGAAATTGCCAATGCCTACTCTGAACTTAACGACCCGATAGACCAACGCGAGCGTTTTGAAGAGCAGCTACGCCTATCTGAAAAAGGAGATGATGAAGCCACACAATTTATAGATCAAGATTTTTTAAGAGCTTTAGAATATGGGATGCCCCCAACCTCTGGTTTAGGTATTGGAATGGATAGGTTACTAATGTTTTTAACCGATAATGCCTCTATACAAGAAGTATTATTTTTCCCACAAATGAAACCAGAACGCAAAGCCGTTGCCTTAACAGAGGAAGAAAAAACCGTATTAACCCTACTAAAAAAAGCTTCTCCTGTAGCCTTAGAACAATTAAAAACACAAGCTGGATTAAGCAATAAAAAATGGGATAAAGCACTAAAAGGACTTCGTAAACATGATTTAATAAGCATAGAAAAAAATGACGAAGGTATATTTGCCGCATTAGCCGATTAAACGCTTAAAAAACAAGCCGTAAACACCAGAGGAAGCAGTTTAAAATGCTTCCTCTTTTTTATTAGTACAACCAAGCCCTACTCCCTCTATTTATTATATTTTTACTATATTAGTAAAAAATTAACAATAAATCTTTTCACATTCCTCCATAAATGTAACTAAGATAAACGAAGTGTACAATAAAATTAAGATTTTGATTTCTATAAGAAAAATATGGCACCGCGGAACACTTAAAATTGGTATTTATTTTCCTTATACCAATTACAATAGTGCTATAAAAGAAAACTTATCACATATTGATGCTCAATTTTCTAAAACAAAAAACTGCTGGTATATTCCGTACACAAAGCAAGCTTACAAAAAGTTTAAACATTGCTTTGCAAACTACAAGATAGAAACTGTAACTACCACAAACAAGACAACCGCTAAAAAGCGAGATCATTTGCCCATAAGTACTTCTAATAAAGAAGCTACTGCCATGCAGCCTAAGGAAAAAAAAACTTTAGATTCTGCACATAAATCTGTACAAAAGATTGACCCCCGTTTGAAACTAAAAGTGCTACCAACTGTAGGAAAATATTGGGTTTTACAATGCCATTATGTAGAAAAATACATTAACAGGTTAAAAAAAGTAAAAGGTGTATATTGGAATAATCATCATAAAGTATATATGGTGTATAGGCATCCTAAAGTAAAACAAAATGTAGAAACTATTTTCGGAACGCTTTTATTTGATACTAACTTCTATAAAAAAGAAAAACAAAGCAATAACTTAAAAATTAATATTTTACCTTACGAAGCAGACACACGTTATATGTTGCTAAAATTTAGTAATAATTACCAATTAATAGAATGCTTAAAACGATTATCTCACAGCACTTATAGCAAAACAAAAAAAGCTTACTTACTCCCCGCAACCCCAGAAATGTATAAAGCCCTATTTTTACATACAGAAACACTTGGAGTAAAAATTACGACAACTTTACCAGAACAATATATTAAAAAGTCTAACTTTATAACTATAAAATCAAGAAAAATAACAAGAGTAAAACAACGGGTATTGGATATCGCGCCCTCACACACCAAAAATCAAGTAGAAGATTTAGTCAATATGCTTTTAGCAATGAATTACAGTAGCTCTACGCTAAAATCCTACACCAATGCATTTATTAATTTTTTAAAGTTTTATCATTATAAAAATCCTGAAGATATAACCAAAAAAGACGTGATAAACTATTTAGCAGAATATACCAGATTAGGGCAGACTTCCGCTAGTGGACACATGCTAGTAAATGCTTTAAAATTTTATTACAAAAATGTAAAAGAATGGGATGATGATTTATCTTTCATGAAACTTCCTAGACCCAAAAAAGAGAAAAAGCTTCCTGTTGTATTAAGCCAAAATGAATGCCAACGTATTTTTAAAGCAGTAAACCAACCCAAACATAAGCTTGTACTTTTACTGGCCTATGGAGCAGGATTACGAGTAAGCGAAGTTTGTGAGTTACAATGGCAACATATTGATAAAGAAAAACATCAAATATTAATAAAATCAGGAAAAGGAAAAAAAGATAGGCTTGTTATGCTCCCTTATGCAGTAATTGAATACATGGATATTTACCGTTCGCTTTACAACACCAAAAAATATGTTTTTGAAGGACGTATAAAAGGAGAACCCTACTCTACAGCAAGTGCAGGGAGTATAATGCGTAAAGCTGTAAAAAAAGCAGGATTGGATAAAAAAGTTGGAATCCATGCGCTAAGGCATAGTTTTGCAACTCATTTGTTAGAAAACGGAATAGACATTAGGTTTATACAAAAGTTTTTAGGCCATACAAGTATTAAAACCACCACTATTTATACCCATGTTAGCAACAACACTTATTCGAAAATTCTAAGTCCGCTAGACCAAATAAATCAAAAAAGAAAACCAAAAGACTAAAAAGTTATATATCTTTGAGGATATATACAAGTTGGCGGCAATGGTGATAAAAAATCGCGGAAGCGATTTTGAGCTTCTTTACGCGGACAAAAAAAGCGGATTAAAAACAAAACTAAAAGAACTTCATAGCTGCTCGCAAGCAAAACGCAAACAGTACGCTGAAAAAGAATAAAAGGACTTCCAAGCTTTGCGCTGACATCACTCAGTCTCAAAACTTACGGATGCAAACCACAGCAGCCAACAACGGCTATAGTTCATTGCTGCGTCGTTTTTTGCCTAATATTCCGGGATATTTGTTATCTTTCGTCCACGGCGGAAAAACCTTAACCCTTTTCCCTCGCAACAAACCATAGCCAAACCGTTGCCACACATTTAAAAAAAACACAACTTCAACAAATGAAATTTAGGCTTGTAATATTTATAATTACTCTATTTTTAAGCAATAGTCTTTTATATGCCAATGACAGTATTTCAAAATACTTGTTTTTTGAACCTCAAACAATCACTATCCAAAAAGATTCTACAGCAATAAGTCAACTACAAATAGGTGATTTACAGGATTTCATAAATTCAAGTATCCAAGAATCTTCAGCTGGAATTTGGAAGTTAAAAACATCTGCCGAGACTATAGACATCTTTTTTGAAATAAATGCAGAAATGCTCCATTATGATGCTTATACCTTAAAAATCAGTAAATCGAAAATACATCTTAATGCTAAAAATTTAAATGCATTACGTTATGGTAAACAAACATTGTTGCAGCTATTGGAATTCGTAAGATTAGAAGACAAACCACTTCCAAATATAATTATTGAAGATTGGGCCAATTTTCAAAAAAGGGGTTATATGCTGGACATAAGCAGGGATAAAGTTCCGACTATGAATAGCTTGTACTTTCTTATCGACCAATTGGCAGATTGGAGAATCAATGAATTACAGCTATATACCGAACATACCTTTGCATATAGAAACCATCAAAAAGTATGGAAAAATGCCAGTCCGTTAACAGCTCCTGAAATTCAAGCACTTGATGCTTATTGTTTAAAAAAGGGTATTGATTTAGTCCCAAATCAAAACTCCTTCGGACATATGGAGAATTGGTTGAAGCACGATGAATATTTGGATTTAAGCGAGTGCGAAACGGATTGTAAAACCATATGGGGTTCACGTAAACGTACGGCATTGGCACCAACAAATCCAAAATCCCTTGAATTGATGCAGGAATTATACACCGAATTACTGCCCAACTTCAGCAGTAAATATGCTAACATTGGTGGTGATGAAACTGTGGAGCTGGGACTCGGTAAATCAAAAAGTTTAAGCGAACAAATAGGCAAAGGTCAGGTGTACCTCAATTTCCTAAAAAAATTAAATGAAGAAATTATCAAAAACGGTAAACAGACCCAGTTTTGGGGCGATATTGTTTTAAATCATCCCGAACTTATAAAAGATATCCCCAAAAATATGACGGCATTGGTTTGGGGCTACGATGCCACCTATCCGTTTGATAAAAATCTCGCTCCATTTCAGGAGGCCAATTTGGATTTCTATGTATGTCCCGGGACTTCAAGTTGGCGTTCTGAAATTGGCAGAAACCACAATGCTTTTATCAATTTAAAGAATGCCGCCTTTGAAGGAAAGAAATATGGAGCCAAGGGCTATTTAATAACAGATTGGGGCGATTACGGACATTTTCAGCCTAAATCTGTGAGTTATGCTACTTTAGTTTTGGGAGCAAGCTACGCTTGGAACTATTCAGAAAAAACTTTGGATAATTTAGAATTTCTGTTGAACCACTATGTGTTTAATGATAAAACAGGTTACACTGCCAAAGCACTATTAACTTTAGGAAATGCCTATCTAAAAACAGGTATCCCAGAAGGCAATGCCAACGCTTTTCACCTAATGATCCGCAGATATACTTGGACAATGAACGGCCATTATCAAACCAAACATTTAAACGAAAAAGGTCTTTTGGCTGCTAAACTAGAAATTGAAAAAGGATTAGAAGAGCTTCAAAAAGCAGAACCAACTTCTAAAGATGCCAAAATTATTTTAAAAGAAGTAAAACAGGCTTCCCATTTAGCACTTTTTGGTATCCATCTTGGATTGGAACGATTAAAAGCCAAAGATATGAAGACTGAAAACATTCCGAAAAAGACAAGGCAAAAGCTGGCTCTTGAATTGGAAGGTCTTATAGAACATCATACTGCTATTTGGGTAGTAAGGAATCGGGAAGGTGGTTTGAGCGACTCTGTAAGTAAATTTGAAGACCTATTAAATTACTTGAAGAAATGACGGAAAAGGATAAAATGCTGAATGGAGAAAATTACAATTCCAGAGATTCGGAGTTGTTGAGAATGTACCACAAAGCCAGAAAGTTATTAAAAGAATACAACAATCTTGATTCTGAACTAACCAAAGAACGTGATCGAATTTTAAACCATCTTTTTGAATTTAAGGGAAAAGGGGTTTGGATAGAAACGCCATTTTTTTGCGATTATGGAGAAAACATCTCCATCGGAGAGAACACCTTTGTCAACACCAATTGTATGTTTTTAGACAATAATAAAATTAGCATCGGAAAAAATGGATTGATTGCACCCTATGTCCAAATATATACGGCAAGCCATCCTTTGAAAGCATCTGACCGAATAATTGAAAACAGAAACGAAACCCGTTATCTAACTTCAACAAAACCAGTTACTATTGGCGACAATGTGTGGATTGGCGGGAATTCTGTGATTTTTCCAGGCATAACTATTGGAAACAATGTAACAATTGGAGCAGGTAGTATAGTCACAAAAAGTATACCTGACAATGTCTTAGCCTATGGAAATCCTTGTGAAGTGAAAAAAGAATTAAAATAAAAACGTGTGGCAACATTGGTAACCGTTGCACAAGCCTATAATTTTGCCTAAATCGATTTTATATAAGCCGTTTTAAGCGGCTTTATTTTTTTACTAGTTGAGCGAATAGTT
>NZ_JACIFO010000002.1 GCF_014197445.1 Mesonia hippocampi
GCAGCGGTTTTAAAACTTGCTTTTAAAAATTTCCTTAAAACGGTCTTGACTTTTTGGTTCGTTTTGTGTCAAGACAAAATGAACGGATAATTAACATAAACATTCATTTTTTTAGTTCACGACCTTTTATTTGCTAATGGAGCTCATGAATCAACAAAGTTGATTTCATCGATAAAAAAACGAATAGTTATAAATTACTTATACTGCTTCTCATAATATTGCTGATATGCACCAGAAGTTACATTTTTAAGCCAATCTTCATTATTCAAATACCAGTCGATGGTTTTTTCAAGTCCTTCTTCAAAGGTTACACTTGGTTTCCATCCTAATTCTTTATTTAATTTAGAAGCATCTATCGCATAGCGTAAATCGTGACCTGGACGATCTTTTACAAAAGTGATTAATTGCTCACTTGTACCTTCCTCTCGGCTTAATTTCGCATCCATCTGTTTACATAGCAACTTTACTAAGTCTATATTTTTCCATTCATTAAATCCTCCAATATTATAGGTTTCTTTGTTTTTTCCTTTATGAAAAATCAAATCGATAGCCACTGCATGATCCACTACATAAAGCCAATCTCGGGTATAATTCCCATCTCCATAAACCGGTAATGGCTTGTTATTAATAATATTATTGATAAATAATGGAATTAGTTTTTCTGGAAACTGGTTAGCTCCATAATTATTAGAGCAATTACTAATAACATAAGGGATGTTGTACGTCTCCCCAAAAGCCCTTACGAAATGATCTGAGCTTGCTTTAGAAGCAGAATAGGGAGAATTAGGGTCGTAAGCAGTTTCTTCGGTAAACAGTCCTGTTTCGCCTAAGGTGCCATATACCTCATCAGTGCTAATGTGATAAAAAAGCTTCTCGTTGGTATCTGTTCCCCAAATTTGCTTTGCAGCATACAATAGATTTAAAGTACCCATTACATTGGTTTCTACAAACGCAAAAGGATCGGTGATGGATCTATCTACATGTGATTCTGCTGCTAAATGAATAACCGCATCAAACTTATAAGTTTCGAATAAGTCTGTAATATATGAACGCTCACAAATGTCTCCTTTTAAGAAATGATAATTTGCAGCCTGCTCTATATCGGTTAAATTCTCCAAGTTACCTGCATAAGTAAGTACATCGAGGTTATATATTTCGTATTCAGGGTAATTGTTTACGAAACGTCTTACAACATGACTCCCGATAAAACCTGCTCCGCCTGTTATTAATATTTTCTTTGTACTGGTTTTTGATGAGTTTTTCATCTTATTCTTAAATTTTTATAGTTTACTGAAAAATAAAGAACTATAAGGTTAGTTTATATTGGTATGGTTTAAAAAATTTCCTTAAAACAGTCTTGACTTTTTGGTTCGTTTTGTGTCAAAACAAAATGAACGGATAATTAACATAAATATTCATTTTTTCATCGATAAAAAACGAATCAAAAAATCTAGGCTGCCGAATCTTGTCTTAAATTTATTACTCCGAAGCTAAATTTTAGAGAACTCGTATTGGCAGGCCAATACTCAAACAGCCTAAAATTTCAACGCTTCTTTCGTGGCAAATTTTACAGACAATTTTCGTGATGCCGAAAAAACCGACAGTTTTGCAGAAATAGCTGTAAATCCAGTGGAAGTGCGTCTTTGCTCAGCAAAGACAAAGCATGAAACGCCAGATTTAGCAGCGGTTTTAAAACTTGCTTTTAAAAATTTCCTTAAAACAGTCTTGACTTTTTGGTTCGTTTTGTGTCAAGACAAAATGAACGGATAATTAACTTTATTGTATTTACTTTTTTTAGTTCACAAATCTTTTATTTGCTAATGGTGTTTATGAATCAACATAAACATTCATTTTTTTAGTTCACAAACCTTTTATTAACTAATGGAGTTCATGAATTATTCTAAATATTCATTTTTTTTATCGATAAAAAAACGAATCAAAAAAATCTAGTGCCTTTAAAGGAAATTTTTACGAATATATTCGTAAAAACCGCTTATTTGCTTATCGCTACATGCCATTTTCGCCTATGGCGAAAGCACTTCCGCTTGCAAATAGCTATTTCTAAAGGCCCGGGAAAAATGTATAAATACATTTTTAAAAAGGTCTTCTTTTTTTACAGACAATTTTCGTGATGCCGAAAAAACCGACAGTTTTACAGAAATAGCTGTAAAGCCAGTGGAAGTGCGTCTTTGCATCGCAAAAACAAAGCATGAAACGCCAGATTTAGAAGCGGTTTTAAAACTTGCTTTTAAAAATTTCCTTAAAACAGTCTTGACTTTTTGGTTCGTTTTGTGTCAAGACAAAATGAACGGATAATTAACTTTATTGTATTTACTTTTTTTAGTTCACAAACCTTTTATTAACTAATGGTGTTCATGAATCAACAGAGTTGATTTCATCGATAAAAAACGAATCAAAAAAATCTAGGCTGCCGAATCGTGTCTTAAATTTATTACTCCGAAGCTAAATTTTAGAGAACTCGTATTGGCAAACCAATACTCAAACAGCCTAAAATTTTAACGCTTCTTTCGTGGCAAATTTTACAGACAATTTTCGGGATGCCGAAAAAACCGACAGTTTTACAGAAATAGCTGTAAATCCAGTGGAAGTGCGTCTTTGCTCAGCAAAGACAAAGCATGAAACGCCAGATTTAGCAGCGGTTTTAAAACTTGGTTTTAAAAATTTCCTTAAAACAGTCTTGACTTTTTGGTTCGTTTTGTGTCAAGACAAAATGAACGGATAATTAACTTTAGTATACTTACTTTTTTTAGTTCACGAGCTATTTATTAGCTAGTGGTGTTTATGCTTTTCCGATAGCATAATACTCAAAACCTATTGCTTTTAATTCTTCTTCCTTAAGAATTTTTCTTCCATCAAAAACAAAGGCAGGTTTTTTCATGGTATCATAAATACGTTTCCAATCGTAAGTGGTAAATTCATCCCACTCGGTTAAAACAGCAATAGCATGTGCATCTTTACAAGCTTCATAAGGATTGTTGACTACTTGTAATTGCGCTTTGTTTTCTTCCTCTGTACGCGTATTAAGTGCATTTAAATCGGTATAGATCTGATGTGGTTTTACCTTAGGATCATATACTTGTATTTCAGCTTGTTCCTCTAGTAATAAATCGGCTACATAAATAGCAGCTGATTCGCGTGTGTCGTTTGTATCTTTTTTAAACGCCCATCCTAAAAATGCTATTTTTTTCCCAGAAACCGTATTGAAAAGTGTGCTTACAATATTTTCTGCAAAACGCCTTTTCTGGTGGTCGTTCATAATAATTACTTGCTCCCAATAATCTGCAACATTGTCTAAGCCTAAGGATTTAGCAATATACACCAAATTCAAAATATCTTTTTGAAAACAAGACCCTCCAAAGCCTACCGATGCTTTAAGGAATTTAGGTCCAATTCTAGAATCCATCCCAATAGCCTTTGCTACTTCACTTACATCGGCTCCTGTTGCTTCACAAAGCTCTGATATAGCATTTATCGAAGATACACGTTGTGCTAAAAATGCGTTTGCCGTAAGTTTAGATAACTCTGATGACCATACGTTGGTGGTAAGTATATTTTCTTGTGGAAGCCAAGCTGCATAAATATCAACTAGTGCCTGAATGGCTTGTTTTCCTTCTGCACTTTGCTCCCCGCCTATAAGTACACGATCTGCTTGTTCTAAATCTTGAATTGCAGTGCCTTCAGCTAAAAATTCAGGATTGGAAAGAATTTGAAACTTTACACCATTACCTGTTTGGTCTAAAATAGTTTTTATAGCTTGTGCTGTACGTACAGGCAATGTTGATTTTTCGACTACTATTTTATCGCTCGTGGCAACATTTGCGATTTGACGTGCACATAATTCTACATATTTTAAATCGGCAGCCATATTTTTACCTTTCCCATAGGTTTTTGTTGGGGTATTTACCGAAATAAAAATCATTTCTGCTTCATCTATGTTTTTTTCTATTTCGGTAGAAAAAAATAAGTTTCTTCCACGAGCTCTTGCAACAACTTCAGACAAGCCTGGTTCATACACTGGAAGTTCATCTAAATTTTCACTATTCCATGCTTTTATTCTTGCTTCATTAATATCTACTACCGTTACTTGTATCCCTGGGTTTTTATCGGCAATAACAGACATGGTAGGACCTCCTACATAACCGGCTCCGATACAGCATATCTTTTTTATTTTCATGCTTATATATGTATTGGTTTATTCAATTTATTTTAAAAAAGAGTTTCTTGTTTAATTATGTTTATGTGTTATGATTATTCATTTTTTTTAGTCCACGAATCTTATCTTAAATTTATTACTCGGAAGCTAAATTTTACAGACAATTTTCGTGATGCCGAAAAACCGACAGTTTTGCAGAAATAGTTGTAAATCCAGTGGAAGTGCGTCTTTGCATCGCAAAGACAAAGCATGAAACGCCAGATTTAGCAGCGGTTTTAAAACTTGTTTTTAAAAATTTCCTTAAAACGGTCTTGACTTTTTGGTTCGTTTTGTGTTAAGACAAAATGAACTGATAACATTCTTTATTATACTTACTTTTTTTAGTTCACGAATCTTTTATTCGCTAATGGTGTTTATGAATTATTCTAAATATTCATTTTTTTAGTTCACAAATTTTTTATTAACTAATGGAGTTCATGAATCAACAGAGTTGATTTTATCGATAAAAAAACGAATCAAAAAAATCTAGTGCCTTTAAAGGAAATTTTTACGAATGTATTCGTAAAAACCGCTTATTTGCTTATCGCTACATGCCATTTTCGCCTATGGCGAAAGCACTTCCGCTTGCAAATAGCTATTTCTAAAGGCCCGGGAAAAATGTATAAATACATTTTTAAAAAGGTCTTCCTTTTTTACAGACAATTTTCGTGATGCCGAAAAAACCGACAGTTTTGCAGAAATAGTTGTAAATCCAGTGGAAGTGCGTCTTTGCACCGCAAAGACAAAGCATGAAACGCCAGATTTAGCAGCGGTTTTAAAACTTGCTTTTAAAAATTTCCTTAAAACAGTCTTGACTTTTTGGTTCGTTTTGTGTCAAGACAAAATGAACGGATAATTAACATAAATATTCATTTTTTCATCGATAAAAAACGAATCAAAAAAATCTAGTGCCTTTAAAGGAAATTTTTACGAATGTATTCGTAAAAGCCGCTTATTTGCTTATCGCTACATGCCATTTTCGCCTATGGCGAAAGCACTTCCGCTTGCAAATAGCTATTTCTAAAGGCCCGGGAAAAATGTATAAATACATTTTTAAAAAGGTCTTCCTTTTTTACAGACAATTTTCGTGATGCCAGAAAAAATTGTATTAGTTCACAAACCTTTTATTTGCTAATGGTGTTCATGAATCAACAAAGTTGATTTCAGCCCAACCGACAGTTTTGCAGAAATAGCTGTAAATCCAGTGGAAGTGCGTCTTTTGTTTTCTATAATAAAAAACCTTCCTTAGAAAAATTACAGCCTTGCGTCTACGATTTCTCTTGGTAAACAAGCTTTCACATCAAAAACAACTGCGTTATCTTGAAGCAGGGTTTTTATATCCATTGCTAAAAACTGCTGATGTGCTACGGCTAAAACAACAGCATCATATTTCTTTTTAGGTATGTCTTTTACAATAGACACCCCATACTCTTCTTCTACTTCTGTTGGGCTTGCCCATGGGTCGTATAAATCTACATTAAGTCCGTATTGTTTAAGCTCTGAATAAACATCGATTACTTTTGTATTTCTAATATCAGGGCAATTTTCTTTAAATGTTACCCCTAGAATAAGCACATTAGCATCTTTAATCTGATGGCCTTTTTTAATCATCAGTTTAACAACTTTACTACCTATAAAGTTTGCCATCGTATCATTCACCCTTCTTCCTGAAAGAATAACTTGAGGATGATAACCTAACTGAATAGCCTTATGACTAAGGTAATAAGGGTCAACCGAAATACAATGTCCACCAACAAGACCTGGCTTATATTTCAAAAAGTTAAATTTAGTTCCTGCTGCTTCCAAAACATCTTGTGTATCGATGCCTACTCTATCAAAGATTAAAGCCAGTTCGTTTACAAATGAAATATTTACATCTCGCTGTGCATTTTCTATAGCTTTACTTGCTTCTGCTGTTTTTATGTTTGCTGCTAAATGTGTGCCTGCTTTTATAATTTTTTTATATAAATTATCTATTTCTACTCCAATGGCTGGCGTACTTCCCGAGGTTACCTTTTTTATGGTTGTAAGCGTATTTACCTTGTCGCCAGGTACAATTCTTTCTGGCGAATACCCTACATAAAAGTCTTTATTAAACTTTAAACCTGAAATATTTTCTAAAATAGGCACACAAACCTCTTCTGTACAACCTGGATATACCGTACTTTCATAGATAACAATATCATCTTGTTTAAGCACTTCGCCCAACATCTTTGAGGCACTTTTTAAAGGCCTTAAATCTGGTGCATTAAACTGATCTATAGGTGTTGGCACTGTAACAATATAGATGTTAGCCTCTTTTAAAACAGCAATAGCTGAACTTGCCAAATAACCTTTTTTAAAACCTGTTTCCTCTTTATCTTGAATTACATTACGCAACAAATCTAAATCTGCTTCTAACGTATGGTCTTTTCCTTCATTCAACTCAGCTACTCTTTCTTCATTAATATCGAAGCCTATCACTGGATAATGTTTTGCAAATTCTAAGGCTAATGGTAAACCTACGTATCCTTGTCCTATAATTGCTATTTTTTTCATGGGTATACTTACTTTAGTTGTGTTTTCTAATAATATATTGGGGTTTATTTTGCTGTAATTCCGCAGAAATCGAGTACAATTTTTCCGGAAGGAATTTCTAAGCCTGAAAATTCTTTATGGGCTACTAAAAAAGCGATAATATCTGCCTTAGCTATAGCTTCTTGATAGGTGGTTAATTTAAAAACTTGATGTGCTTGAATATTTGGTTCTACAATATAGTATGCTTCATCTTGTGCTTCTTGAAGTACTTTTTGTACAATGTATTTTGCTGGTGATTCCCTTAAATCGTCGATATTAGGTTTAAAAGCCAATCCCATTAAAGCAATGGCTGGCGTACGTCCTTTTTTCAACTGAAATTCATGCTTTGCCTTTTTAATTTGCTCGGCACACCAAAAGCTTTTATAGTTATTTATTTCTCTTGCCTTTCCGATAATTTGAGATTCCATAGGAAAGTCTGAGGTAATAAAATAAGGGTCAACAGCTATACAATGTCCGCCTACACCACAACCGGGTTGTAAAATGTTTACCCGAGGGTGTTTGTTGGCTAATGTTATCAGTTCCCAAACGTTGATACCTGCTTTATCGCAAATCAACGAAAGCTCATTAGCAAAGGCTATTTGTACATCTCTACTAGAGTTTTCGGTAAGTTTACACATTTCGGCAGTACGTGCGTTGGTAGGGTGCAAAGCTCCTTTTACAAACTGCTGGTAAAATGCTACAGCTTTTTGTGTACTCACCTCATCTACGCCACCTATTACACGGTCGTTATGGACAAGCTCGTACATTACATTTCCTGGCAATACCCTTTCTGGGCAATAGGCTAGAAAAATTTCGCCTTCCAGTTCTGGGCGTTCCCTAAAAATAAGCTCTTGCATTTTTTCGGTAGTCCCTACGGGAGAGGTAGATTCTATAATGTATAAATCTCCTTTTTTCAATAAAGGGATGATTCCTTTTGTAGCGGCTTCTACATAAGAAATATCAGGCTCATGATTCCCTTTAAAAGGCGTTGGTACAACTATCAGGTAAGTATCAGCAGCAACAGCTGCTGTACCGGCTTTAAAATAATTGTCCTGCACCGCTTTATAAACCACCTCTTCTAAATCGGGTTCTACAATATGTATTTTCCCTTTGTTGATGGTTTCTACAACTTCGGGGTTTACATCTACCCCAAAAACAGCAATTTTATTGGCTGCAATTAATGCCGAGGTGGGTAATCCTATATAGCCTAACCCAATGGTGGTTACTTGTGGGCTTATCGTCATTTTATTTTTTATTTAATTACTTAAAAAGCTACACAGCTTAAACTAAACTATTTAACTCTTTTATATGCTGAACAATTTTCTTACAAGCATTACCATCTCCATACGGATTATGCAATTTACTCATGGTAGAAAAACGTTCTTTATCGGTTAGTAAACTTGTTGCTTCCGTTATAATCTTATCAACATTTGTACCAACCAAAATTACAGTTCCTGCTTCTACAGCCTCTGGCCGCTCTGTGGTGTCTCGCATCACTAAAACAGGCTTCCCTAGACTTGGAGCTTCTTCTTGTACTCCTCCACTATCGGTAATAATAAGTTTAGACCTATTCATCAACCAAATAAAATCTTGATAAGCTAATGGCGTTATTAAATGTATGTTGGAAATGTCTCCTAAAATTCTATTTACCGGCTCTTGTACCTTTGGGTTTAAATGTACGGGGTAAACCAATTGCGTTGTAGGATTTGTTTCTGCAATATGTTTTAAAGCTTTACAGATACGTTCAAATCCATCACCATGATTTTCCCTTCTATGTCCTGTTATTAAGATTACCTCTTTACCTGCTAACTTAGCTTCTAAACTTTGTACATAATCGCTAGGTTCTTTGTTTACTTTTTCTACGGAAGTTAACAATGCATCGATAACCGTATTTCCTGTAACAACAATGGTTTCGTCTGGAATATTTTCTTGCAGCAAGTTGTTTTTTGATGTTGGTGTAGGAGCAAAGTGAACATCGGCAATACGTCCTGTAATTTGCCTGTTTATTTCCTCTGGAAAGGGCGCTCGTTTATGATGTGTACGCAAACCTGCTTCTACATGGCATACCTTTGCTCCGCCGTAAAAACCAGCAATACTCCCTGCCATAGTCGTTGTAGTATCACCATGAACATAAATATAATCGGGAGTAAAATCTTCTAAAACAGGTTTTAACTGTACAATAATATTTGCCGTAAGTTCATATAAATTTTGCCCTGGCTTCATAAGATTTAAATCATAATCGGGAGTAATCTCAAAAAAAGCCAAAACTTGATCTAGCATTTCCCTATGCTGAGCGGTAACACATACTTTTGTTTCAAAAAGTTCATTTTCTGCTTCAAAGGCTTTTACCAAAGGAGCCATTTTTATAGCCTCTGGTCTTGTACCAAATAATATAAGATTTTTTACTTTCTTCATAAATAAATTACTTAAGCTAACTAACCTACATGCCAAATAAGTAAAGGCTTATCTTGTTTAGCCTGTAAATACTTTTCTTCGTTTTCTGGTGACAACAAAACATAGCGTATAGGTTTTTTTACTACTTTTTCTGCTTTGCTTATTAATTGTGTTAAATATTGCCTGTCGATATGATTTCCCACCAATATTAAATCGATCACCTCTGGAGTTAAGCCTCTGGCTAATTTCCCTTCTATATATACCCGTTCTAGGTTTCCTATTTTTGTAACTACACTAGCTATAATTTCATCTATTCCCACATATTTACGAACAATATTCTGCATCTCTTCAAACAAAGGATGCTGCGTATTGGCTTTAAAATACTTACGATTACCTTCTTTTGTACTGGAAAGCATCCCTGCTTCTTCAAAACGATTTAATTCTATACGAATAGCGTTTGTGCTTTCACCAAACTCGCCTTCCAAACTACGTAAATACGCACGGCTATTGCTGTTTAAAAAAAACTTAAGCAATAGTTTTATTCTAGTTTTTGAACTTATTAAAGTTTCTAACATAGTTACAATAAAAAATGTAGAAAATAATTTAGATTATATACTTACTGATGTACTAGTTTTCTGGCATCACGAAAATTGCCTGTAAAAAAGAAAACCTTTTTAAAAATGTATTTATACATTTTTCCCGGGCCTTTAGAAATAGCTATTTGCAAGCGAAAGTGCTTTCGCCATAGGCGAAAATGGCATGTAGCGATAAGCAAATAAGCGGCTTTTACGAATGTATTCGTAAAAATTTCCTTTAAAGGCACTAGATTTTTTTGATTCGTTTTTTTATCGATGAAATCAACTCTGTTGATTCATGAACTAAAACAAAAATCAGATTATATCTTTATTTCAGGTAAGGTAATTCTTCCCATAGCTCCGCCTCCTCAGTCCCATAAACTAAGTAAAACATGTACTAGAAAAGACTTAAGACTTTTCTATTTGCGCCTTAGGAATCACTACTTTTAGCATAACGCCTAATTGCTCTATATATAAGGAAACGTTTTTCGTAGTTTGTTGAAAAACGACTCCTTTTCGGGTTTTAAAAACCCCTTGATTTACGCGTACAACATCGCCTGTTTTTATCGCCTCCACCTTCAACTCTTCCGTTTTATACGTAGAGAAAAAAGCTTGTACTTCTGCCATCTCTGCATGAGTTATGACTACGGGTTTATGTAGCCAAAATACAAAGTTAACCACGCCTGGGGTTTGTAACACACTTAATCGCTGCTTCTCTGTTAGCTTAACAAACACGTAAGACGAAAAATAAGGCACGTAAACTTTCTTCTTTCGATCACTCCATTGACGAACTTGCATTTGTAACGGACAAAATACCTCAAACCCCTTTTGTTCAAGACGTTCGGCAACTTTTTTCTCCGCTTTACTTTTTACATAGACAACACGCCATTCCATAAACGAGTAATTTTACTACTCAAAGTTAATAGCAAATATATTTTTTTAATTTTAGAAATCAAACAAACTTTAAATTAAATATAAGTTAAGTCATCAGCACTTTTAACATTAAAACTTCAATAGAAACACAACAATACCTGTATATTGTACCTCTAATATTTAAATTTATACTATGAAAAGAAATTATGTGTTTTATTTACTTGCTTTGTTTGCATCGGCAAACATCTTTGCACAAGGCTACACCTCGCCAAATACTGGCGACACCTACACGCTTAATGACATTGCTTTAGCAGACTCTAGCACCTTGGTTAAAAACGGAACTTCGTACACACTTTTACAAGATTTAACCATTGCAGAAAACGACGCGCTTGAGGTTACTGAAAGCATAAGCTTAGCGATAGCTGAAGGTGTACGCATCACCATAGACGGTACATTAAACTGGAATCCCCCTACCACTGGAGCTACTGTAGATGCTTTAACCGCTGGAACTACTTATGATGGATTCTGGTTTGGTCAAACTTCCAACATCAATATCACAAACAGCTCTTTTATAAACGGTGGAGGATTTAAAGTAACTACAGCTAATTTCTATATGGAAAACTGTACTGTTATGTATATGGTTTCAGGAGCCTCTACTGGTGCAGCAATCTCTTTATCTAGAGGAGCACCTGTAATAGAAAACAACCTTATTATGTACAACGATCTTCCTGCAATAGCTTCTGGTGCAAACCAAACAGTTAGCGCAACCATTCGTGGAAACTACATTGAAGGAAATACAAAAAGCAACCAAAACAGACCTCAGCTAAACCTTAGCATCACAGGAACAGATACTTTACGTGTTATAAACAATGATATTATTGGCGATGTTACCTTAGATAAAGTAGGTGGAATTGCCATTTCTAACTTTATAGGAGATGGTGCAGAAATTAGAGCAATTATCCAAGGAAATACCATAGAAAACAACCGTTACGGAATAACCATAAGCGGAAGCAACGTAAACGCGCTAATAAAAAACAACACCATAGAAAACAACAACACGCAAGGCCTACCTAATTTAGGAGGAAGTGGAATATCATTACAAAGTAACGATGACACACAAACTGTTGTAGCCAGAAACAACCATATAAAAGGAAACCTTTGGGGAGTTACATTACTTGCTAAAGGTAGAATTGATTTAGGAACAGCAGACGATTACGGGCATAATACTTTTTCTGAAAACGGAAACAATAATACTAGCTATTCGTTATACAACAACACCACCAATAATATTACGGCTATTTATAACTGCTGGGAAGAAGGTGTTAGCTTTGACACCGCTGCAGATGTAGACCAATACATTGTACATGCCAACGATGATGCTAGCTTAGGAACGGTTACTTTTGAGCCTTTTGATTGTGCCAGCATGAGCATAGATACCTACACTACGCAAGTTAACTTCTATCCTAACCCTAGTCAAGATGTTTTAACAATAGAAAACACACAAGGCTTTGATACGGCAGCGATCTATAACCTAAACGGACAACTAGTAGCATCTTACAACCTAAACGAAGGAACAAATACAATAAGATTCGCTTTAACTACTGGGGTTTATTTTATAAAATTCAACAGTACAAAGAACAAAGGCATAACTAAAAAACTACTTGTTCAATAAAACAAAACCCACAAAACAAAAAGCCCCTTTCATTGCGAAAGGGGCTTTTTTATATAGCTATTTCAACGATTTTATTTCTTCCAAAACTTCCATTTAGATGAAGGAGCCTCGGCAGAATAACCATAACCATAACCGTAATTATAACCGTAAGTAGATTTACTATCCAATCCGTTAATAACAAGGGCTATGTTTTTCAGCTTATTGGTTTTGTTTAAGTCGTCTATATGATCTAAAAGCTTTAACTCTGTATGCTTTGCTCTACTCACATACGTAGTAACATCTGCATGTTGAGAAATTAAGAGTGTATCGGTAACCAGTATGGTAGGCGCCGTATCTACAATAATATAGTCGTATTCTGTTTTTAAATCGGAAAGTAGTTGCTCAAAACGCCCATTCATAATTAACTCTGCTGGGTTTGGTGGAATACTTCCAGAAAGAATCATATCTAAAGATTTAAAATCACCTATACCTTTTATAATAAGGTCCTGATGACTTACTTTTTCATCGTATAAATACTTAGACAAGCCCGAAACATTTTTACTCTTCTTTACGTAAGTATGCAACTGTGGGTTTCTTAAATCGGCCCCTATTAATAAAACCTTATTGTTGGAAGAAGCCAACGTACACGAAAGGTTTATGGACACAAATGTTTTTCCTTCCCCTTTTGTCGAAGAAGTTACAAAAATAACTTGTGCCTTATCTGATTCTTTCTTCTTAACATAACTTAAGTTGGTACGCAATATACGGAATGCCTCTGCCACCACCGAACGATCGTTAGCTTTAAGTAAGTTTTTAGAGCTTCCGTTCTCCAATTGAGGGATTTCGGCCACAATAGGAATATTAGGCACAACTCGTTTTACCTGCTCTTTACTAGATAGTTTTGTATCGAGTAAAAACCTTACGTACAACACCCCAAAAGGAATTAAAACACCTACAATTAAAGCCGCTAAATAAATAATTTTGGTTTTAGGTGAAACCGGAATAGGCGAAGTGTACGCATAATCGACTACTTTAATTACAGGACCTGTTGTTGCATGCACCAAAGCTGCTTCTTCTCTTTTTTGTAACAAGAAAAGGTACAAACGCTCTTTTATCTCTTGCTGACGCCTAATAATACGCTCGCCTCTTTCTTTTGCAGGAAGTTTCCCTAACCCGCCTGAAGAGCTTTGCTCTAACATTCTGCTGCTTGATAAAGCTGTCTGTGTGTTTTTTACATAAGCCGTTACACTCGACAATATACTCGCTTTTAAGCTTTTTAGTTTGGCTTCTATATTTACCACCATTGGGTTATTCGGAGTTGCCGAAATCAAAAACTTCTCCCTATCTAAAACAAACTGATTGTACATGGTAGTAAGCTCGTTAACTTGGTTCTCGGCTATTCCTATATTGGCTGGCAACAATGTAAAATCTGGGCTGCTTTGCAATTCTTTTTTAAAGTCGGAAGATATCGCCAATTGCGTTTCTAGCTGGATACGCTCTTTTTCTGCTGTAGCTTCTTTTGTAAAAAGCTGCTGAGCGTTAGCCTCGAACATTACAAGATTGTTTTCTCGTTTAAAATTTACCAAGCCTTGCTCTACGGTATCCAATTCCTTTTCGAGAAATTTAAGTCGCTCCTCTACAAATTCTTCGGTACGTTTAGATACAAGCTGTTTATCGTAAATTCCGTCTTGGTTAAATTTCTGAATCAGTGTATTTAACACATCTTCATTTTTACTTTTTACCGCTCCTTGTATGGTTAAATCTAAAATTTCACTTCTATCTGCAGCAGGGGTTATCTCTACAGCTTTAGACAAACCATCTATAGCTCTGTTTTTAGGCAGGTATATAAAGCTATACAATCCATCGGTTACGGCTTGCAAATCTGAACTATACTCAGGGTTTAAACTAATAGAAAATTTGTAGTTGAGAAAGTTTACGGTATCGTTTACTACTGCTTTTATTGAGGAAGACGACTCTTCTTCGGTAAGTTCTATATTGGTTAACGAAGTAAATTTAATTCCAATTTTTTTTAAATCTTCCGCTTTATAAGCTCCCGCTTCTATCGATTTAGGGAAACTATACCAGTGTACTTTAAATGGACTTTCGTTTCTCCATAATTCGACACTTTTTACGCTTCCTTCGGAAATAATCACGGTATTCAACTCTTGGTCTTCTACCACATTTCCTAGCAATCTACGTGAAGTAAAAATTTGAATTTCATTTTCTAAATTCACCTTATTCATATCAAAAAGCGTAGTTGCTCCTTGTAATCCAGATAAATCTAATCCGCCTTCACCTTCTTTTAATATTTTTACCTGCGCACTTGTGCTATATATGCGAGTAGCATAACGGTTATAAATGAATGCTAAAATTAACATTAGGAAAACTCCTAGCACAAACCAATGCCAATACTTTAGATATTTATATAAAAGATACTTTAAATCTTCTCCTGTTTCTTGCTGTGTGTCTTTATCAGCTATATATTCTTTATTCATAACGATCTTTTATCTAAATATAATAACAGCAGCACTTAAAAGTATAGAGGCAACAGAGAGCAGGTTCCCTACCGAACCAATAAACCCTGCTGTTTTCACTTTAGGGTTGTTGGGTTGCACGTAAACCATATCGTTAGGTTGCAGGAAATAAAACTCTGAGTTCATCCAATCGCTTTTGGTAAAATCTATTCTTTTTATTTGTCGTTCGCCATCTTTTTGACGTACAATAAGCACTTCCTTTCTTTTCCCGTTAATGGTCATATCTCCCGCCAAGCCAATAGCTTGCGGAAGTGTAATGCTTTCTTCGGCGATGGTGTAGGTGCCTGGCGACCTTACTTCTCCCATTACGGTAACTTTATAATTTAGCAACCTTACTTTTACCGTTGGGTTGATAATGCTCTGCGAAAGCTTTTCTTTTAAAAAATCTTCCAACTCACTTGTTGTTTTTCCTACAACTGCCAACTTTCCTAATTCAGGAAAATTAATTGTTCCGTCTTCTCCCACCACAAATCCTTCTAAATTCATCGTCTGCAAATTAGTTGAACGCTGATTACCTACATTTAGCTTATTAAACATAAAGGGCAAAACAGCTTCTTGCTCTAAGGCCGTGATATCTATTTTTAGAATATCGTTGGTTTGAATTTCTGGGTGTTGATAAATTTCTTTTACAGGAATTAAAGAAGTATCCTCTATATCTTGAAAATACAATACTTCTTTTTTAGAGGCACAACTTGCCATAAGCAGTGCTAAGATGATTAGTGCTAAGGTTTTTTTCATAGGTAGCAAAGATATATAACTTTTGTAGTAATATTAAAATTGGTTAGATTTTATATTTTATTTAATGATTTTTTAAAAATCCGCTTGATTGTTAGCTGCAATTCTTTTTATTTCATCGATTACTTTATTAGGCACCTGTATTTGTTGTATTTTTTTAAGGTGCTTATCATGGTGAGCATCGGTACCTAAATAGGTATAAGCTTTATTTTTAAGCAACATTTGTGCTTTTTTACTTGTGTTCTCGCCATAATGCTTTGTAAGCGATAATAAATTTAATTGCAGTAAGCATCCTCTATCAATAAGGTCCTGATACACCGAAAAATTATTGATAAAATTATAACGCTCTGGATGTGCTAAAATAGGCACATAGCCTTTATCTTGAATACAAAAAAGCATCTCGTTAAGGTTGATTGGCGGTTGGTGATAAGACATCTCTACCAACAAAAATTCTTTTTTAAGCGGCATAATCTCAGCGTTTTCTAATTTTTCAAGAAAAGCTTCATCCAACATGTGTTCTGCCGATGCTGCGATTACATTCGCTTCACTTTGAGGTGCAGAAGCAGCTAAAACTTTTTCGGCTTCCGTGATACTTTGTGGTGTATTAGGATAAGTTCCTGCCAAAATATGTGGGGTTGCATAGATTTTAAGCATTTCTAAACACTCATACTCCTTCAGCATTTTATGGCTATCTTCTGTAGTTTTCGCCCCGTCGTCTATTCCTGGTAAAATATGGCAATGAATATCAGGCACATTTTTTAAAATAGGAAACAAATCTTTTTTCTTATTAAAAATTCCAAACATAAATATCTAGCGGCTTTCTTAATTTTCTCTTAACATAAAAGCATCAAAAGTACAGTTTTTTTAGAAATAATTACACAAATTAAACCTAATGCTCTCAAAAAAGGATTACATTTGCTCTTAACTGACCAAATAGATTACCCCCATATTAATGAATGCTTTAAAAAAACAGAAGGTATTTTTTACTAGGTTCTTTGTAAACCTATTTAAACCCCTTGTAAACAATTATGTAAACAGAAACATTATTCTGTTAATCGATTTAATTATCACTTTAATCGCTGCAAAAAGCGCCTCTTTTCTAGTAGCAACAATTACCGATACGCCTTTTAACTTTTTAAAATTTCGATGGGAAATTTTGGTAATCATTCTGGTACAAGGCATTTGCTTTTTGTTATTCCGCTCTTACTCAGGACTTATACGATACTCAAATTTCAGGGATGTTATTAAGCAACTTCAAGTAACCACTACTTCGGTTATTTTATTAATGCTTATTAATTTTCTATATGCTTTAAACTTTGGAGAAGTAATAACACCATACGCAGGAATTGTTATTTATGGTTTTATAGCGTTCTCGTTTTTATTCATCTTTAGGTTATCTGTAAAACGTGCGTATAAAATAATTCAAATCAATAAAGTTAAAGCTCAAAAAGCCTTTATTTTAGGAATAAAACCTAACGATATTTCTATGGCAGAGGGCTTCATCTCTGAAAGCAGCGAACAAGTTGAAATAATAGGTTTTGTAAATACCGAAGAGAAAATTTTACGTAAATTAATATTCAACCTTCCCATTTATAGTTTAGAACAAATAAAAAACAGCTCTAACGCCCCTAAAAACATTATTGTTAGCGACGAAAAACTTAAAGAACTTCGCAACAGCAATAGCGACGTTATCCCCACATTACTCGACTTAAAATTTAAAATATACAAGCTCCCTGAATTACAAAACCTTGCCGAAAACAACAAGCAACCCTCTGGCGCTTTAAAAGAAATAAAAATAGAAGATTTACTACAACGAAATCCTATAAAATTAAACAACGAAAAATTATTTGATTTATATAAAAACAAAACCATCCTTGTAACAGGAGCTGCTGGATCTATAGGAAGTGAAATTGTAAAACAGGTAATCCGATTTAAACCTAAAAAAATACTTCTGTTGGACCAAGCAGAAACCCCTTTACACGAACTGTGTATTTGTTTAAATAAATTTTACCCAGAAATAGGTTACGAAAAAATTGTCGCTAACGTCCGTGATAAAAAACGCCTAAAAGATGTTTTTACCACTCATCAGCCTCAAGTAGTATTTCACGGTGCCGCATATAAGCATGTCCCAATGATGGAAGAAAACCCGATAGAGGCACTTAGTGTAAACTTTCAAGGCTCTAGAAACCTTGCTGACTTAGCCACAAAACACAAGGTAGAAAACTTTGTATTTATCTCTACCGATAAGGCAGTAAACCCCACCAATATTATGGGAGCATCTAAACGCTCCGCAGAGCTTTACATACAATCACTCGCACACAAAAACAATCACAATACCACTTTTATAACCACTAGGTTTGGAAATGTATTAGGCTCAAACGGCTCGGTAATCCCACATTTTAAAAAGCAAATTCGTGAAAATGGCCCTGTAACCGTAACGCATCCCGAAATAACTCGTTATTTTATGACTATTGATGAAGCCTGCCAACTTGTACTAGAAGCTGGCGCCATGGGAAAAGGAGGCGAAATTTTTGTTTTTGACATGGGCTCTCCAGTAAAAATACTAGACCTTGCAAAACACATGATTCGATTAACAGGACTTGTTCCTGGAAAAGATATCGAAATTGAGATAACAGGCTTGCGTCCAGGAGAAAAATTATACGAAGAGCTACTTGCAGACAAAGAAACAACCCTGCCTACACATCATGAAAAAATAATGATTGCCCAAGCTACTCATGAATTTAACGAAACTAAAATAAACCTTTTAAGCAATCTTTTAGAATTGGTAAAAACCAATAATGCAGACAAAGCGATAGAAGCATTACACCTATTGGTACCAGAATACCAACCTGCTAGCTTAGACGAACAATTAAAAGCTTAACCAATAAGCTACAAAATAAAAAAAACCGAGTTGAAAATTCAACTCGGTTTTTTTGTTGGCCTACTAGGGCTCGAACCTAGACTCTTCTGAACCAAAATCAGACGTGTTGCCAGTTACACCATAGGCCATCATGTTTGCGGTTGCAAATATAATACAAACTTTGTTTTCACCAAAATAAAAAGAAAAAAATTTTAGAATATTTTTTGTTTTACAGGCAAGCCTCATTGCATATTTATTCTTAAATTCGTCCCTTAATGGCTAGTCGCAAATAAATTAACCTAATTATAAGCGTAGAAAATACAGCATGAAAGAATTAAATTTTAAAAAATGGAACTTGATTTTGGGATGGACCTGTTTTGCCATTGCCCTTTTTGTATATGCTCTAACGGTACAACCCACCGCAAGTTTTTGGGATGCTGGCGAATACATTTCTACTGCTTCTAAACTTCAAGTAGGACACCCTCCTGGAGCGCCATTGTACCAAATGATAGGAGCCTTCTTTTCTGTATTTGCACCAGAGCCTTCGCAAATTGCTTTAGTAATCAATATGGTTTCTGCCCTATCTAGTGCTTTTACCATACTTTTTATGTTTTGGTCTATTACCTTATTGATTAGAAAAATAACCGGCCCTACCAATACCCTTAACAATGCTCAAAAAATAGCTATTTTAGGAAGCGCAAGCGTTGGAGCACTTGCCTTTGCTTTTACCGACAGCTTCTGGTTTAGCGCAGTAGAAGCAGAAGTTTACGCCATGGCAAGCTGTATTTTAGCAATAATGTTTTATTTAGGCTTATTATGGGAAAGAGATTTATTTACCCCAAGAGGAAACCGTTGGCTTATTTTAATTTCGTTAATTATAGGTTTAAGCTTTGGGGTACACTTTATGGGCCTACTTACCATCCCGGCAATAGGTTTTCTATATTATTTTAAAACTACACCCAAGGTTACGCTAAAAAACTTTGTGCTTGCCAATATTATTATTGTAGGGGTTTTGATGTTTATTTTTAAGTTCCTCCTTCCATATTCACTTACATTTTTCGCAAAATCAGAAATATTTTTCATCAACACGATAGGGCTTCCTTTCCATTCGGGTACCTTTATTGCAGCTTTAGTGTTAGTTGCTGCTTTCTATTTCCTATTAAAATTCACTAAAAGGAAAAATTACCCTCAACTAAATACTATTGTACTTTGTATACTGTTTATTTTTATTGGTTTCTCTTCCTGGATAATGCTTCCTATCCGATCTAATGCAGGAACTGTAATTAACGAAAATAGCCCGGATGACGCACAAGAACTATTAGCTTACTATAACCGTGAACAATATGGGGAAACCAAACTTTTCTATGGGCCTCAATTTACCGATATGTTTGCAGGTTTAGATAAGGACAGGCCTTTTGTGGACGATAAACCTAAGTATGAAGAAAACAAAGAAACGGGGAAATATGAAATCATCAATCAATGGAAAAACGCTAAACAGAATTCTAGCGATGAGCATAAAGCTTTCCTCCCTCGACTTTGGAGTCCGGACCACATGGCTAACTACCTAATGTACACAGGTCCACTAGAATTTACCGTTAAACCTGAATTTCAGTCAGAACAAGATTTACATGCTACGATAGCGGAATTTAAAAAAGCCTTTGCTTTGGGCGAAATAGGCAACGATGAATACATAAGTTTCCTTACGCAACTAGCTCCTTATATAGACATTGAAAAACCCTCTGCAGCAGCCAACTTTAGGTATTTATTTGAGTACCAAATTGGATACATGTACTGGCGATACTTTATGTGGAATTTTGTTGGAAAACAAAACGACATCCAAGGTAATATGGATAACTTTAATGGGAATTGGCTTAGCGGGATTAAATTTATCGATGAAATGCGCTTAGGCCCACAAGATAATTTACCTACTACTGTAAAAAATAACGAAGGGCGTAACACGTATTTCTTCTTACCCTTGATTCTGGGAATTATCGGATTATTATTCCACCTAAAAAAGGATCAGAAAAACTTTTGGGTACTGCTCGTATTTTTTCTTTTTACAGGTATAGCCCTTAAAATATACCTCAACGAGCGTCCTTTTGAACCTCGTGAACGCGACTATGCATTGGTTGGTTCCTTTTATGTGTTTGCCATGTGGATAGGCTTTGGTGTTTATGCTATTTTCGACAAACTTCGTCATAAAATAAGTCCGAAGTTATTAGCCCCAGGAATAAGCATTATTGCCTTATTGGCAGTGCCTGGCATTTTAATTTCTCAAAACTGGGACGACCATAACCGTTCTTACCGAAATACCGCCAATGCAATGGCAAAAATGTATTTAGATTCTGTTGATGAAAATGCCATTTTATTTACCATTGGAGACAACGATACCTTTGCACTTTGGTATGCACAAGAAATAGAAGGCTACAGGACAGATGTGCGTGTAATTAACACCAGTTTATTTGCCACCGATTGGTATATCGACCAGATGCGAAGAGCTGCTTACAAAAGTCCTCCTGTAAAAACAAGCCTAGAGCTTAAAGATTACCAGTACGGAACAAACGAGTACGTTCGTTATTCTAAAGATACCCGGGTTAGAGATACCATGCTTATTTCTAATTGGCTAAAATATATTAAGAGCGATAACCCGAGTACGAAAGCAGAAATGCAAAACAATATTGTTATCAATACATTTCCTACAAAAAGCATACGTATTCCTGTAAGCGCCACCAATGCTATTGAATATGGGATTGTAGATAAAAAGGACCGTGATAATATTGTTCCTTACATCGATTTGGAAATAGACCAAAACATGCTCTACAAACATCGGTTACTAATGTTAGATGTTGTAGCTAACACCGATTGGAAACGCCCTATATACTTTACAGGCGGTAGTTTTAGCAATGGCGATTACCTTTGGATGAAAGATTACCTGCAATTAGATGGTCTTGCGTATAAGCTGGTTCCTATAAAAACACCTATAGACCCAAGAAATCCTTATGAAATGGGACGAATAGATACAGAAAAAATGTATGATATTGTTACTAAATGGGATTGGGGAAATAATGGAAAACCAGAAATGTACCACGATGTAGAAAGCCGCAGGCAGGCCATTACTTACCGCTCAAATCTTGCTAGATTGGTAGATAACCTTCTCGAGGAAAAAGACAGCCTAAGGGCAAAAGAAATTCTAGACTTAGGCATGGAAAAAACACCTGTAGAGAAGTTTGGGTATTACACGCTATTAGATCCTTTTATTAATGGATACTATGAAATAGGAGAAACCGAAAAAGCGCGAGAAATATGGCATAAATCTGCAAAATTCTACCAAGAACAACTGGATTATTTTAGTACGCTTCCGCTAGATTGGCAGTATAAATACGGACAAGAAATTATCAACAACATAGAATTGTACCGAAGCCTAGTAGACTTACTTATTATCCACCAGGACGAGAAAATTGTAAAACAAAAAGCCGAAGAGTTTAACAAGTATTTAAAGAAGTTTAAACACTTCTATACGGACGAGGAGCAAAATGAAGAACAGCTCAACAACCTAGATTCTTCTTTACAAAGAGAGCTTAATCAAAATCAGTTATTAGATACAACAAGTACAGCAACACCGGAGGGAAATACCTCTCCGGCGTTGTAAACTTTATTTAAAATCGTTAAGCATTTTTACCAAAGTTTTACTTTGCTGCTTTCCGCTTTGCCTCCATACCATTTCGCCATTTTTATAAATTAGCAATGTAGGTACACTTTGGATACGCAATGCTTTTGCCAGCTCTATATTTTCTTGGGCGTTTATTCGTATAATTTTAACGCCTCCTTCTAAAGAGCCTGCTACTTTTTTTAAAATAGCGTGCATATTAGTTGCCTCTTCGCTAGCAGTTGTATAGAAAGTAAACAGTACCGTTTTTTCTCCTTTTATTAAGTCTCCAAATTTCGTCATATATAAATCAAATCTTTACTAAAGAACTCCTACTTCACACTTTTATTTTCCAACAAGCAAAAAGTAAGGTCAAACTGAAAAGATAAAAGTAATGTAGTGGTTGTAGAATAGCAAAAACTTTAAATTTCTATTAAGAAAATACTATTGGTTAGTTTAGGCAACATCAGGCTTTTTTCTGCGTAATTTAATCACTGTAATTTCAGGCCAAATACCTACCCTACCTGGGTAAGCTAAATAGCCAAAGCCTCTGTTTACATTAATAAACCTGTTCATTTCTTGGTAAATACCCGCCCAATTTTTATAACGGTATTGTACGGGACTCCATTTTACCCAACCAGGAATTTCTATCCCAAACTGCATTCCGTGTGTATGTCCACTCAAGGTAAGCTGATAATTTTGTTTGTCGCTTTTAATTTTTTCTTGCCAATATGATGGGTCATGACTAAGAAGTATTTTAAAATCCTTTGGATTTATACCTTTAGAAGCTTTATCGGCATCTCCGTGTTTTACAAACCCTCCTGTTCCCCAATTTTCTACTCCTACTATTGCGATTTTTTCTTGTGCACGCTCTATCCACCTATGTTCATTAAGAAGCAACTCCCAACCCATTTCTTTTTGGATTGCTTTTAGCCTTGTTAAGTTTTCAGCTTTAGCTTTGGTTGAATTCCAATTTACATAATCGCCATAATCATGATTCCCTAATACCGAAAAAACACCATCCTTTGCTTTTAAATTTTTAAAAACATGTTTCCAATCTTCAAGTTCATCGGCAAGATTATTAACCAGGTCTCCTGTAAAAAAAACAGCATCGCTTTGTTGTTTATTAATTAAATCTACAGCGTAATTTATCTTCTCGATATTATCTAAACTCCCCGAATGAATATCGCTAATTTGAGTGATTTGATAATTATCAAAAGCCGCAGGTAAATCGTCAAACTCAATCTCGTAAGTAAGCACTTGGTAGTTATACCTTCCTTTATACATCCCGTATAATAGAGAAGAAAAAGGAAGCGCCGCTACCGCCAATGCCATTTGGCTAATAAACTTACGCCGAGAAGGCAAGTGGGTGCTTTTTTTTCTTGAAATAGAAATTGCTTTGGTTACAAACCTTGTTCCGTCTTCCAACAACAAGAAAAACACCAAGATTAACATAAGCGATATAACCGCCAGCAACACTCCAAAAGCATAGGCTCTATTCCCGCTTAACACATGCCCTGTAGCGGGTTGTAAAAACCAATATATAAAATTAAAAAACGCCCCAATGCTTATTGCTGCATACAAAAAATACAGCCACTTTTGCTTAGTAACTGTTTTTATTGCTTGAAAACCATAAAAGGCAACTAAAGAGTATAGTATTGTAAAAAGAACCCAACGCATAATTAGCTAAACTTAAACTGCAAAATTACATTTATAGCAGCTAGTTGGTTAGGCATTATAAATATTTAACATTCTTTAGCTTATTCTATTATCCTTTTTCTAAATAGGTTTAACCTAACTTTTCTCCTTCTATGATAAAAAAAGGTCTTCTTACCCATTGCCCGTCTTTACTTTTTACATCTTCCGAATAATCAATTGAACTTACAGCAACAAAGCCTGCATTTTTAAAAAAGGTTTTTATGCTTGCTTTCGAATAAAAAGTGAAGCCTTTTTGGGTAAACGGAAGTTGCTCCCCAAACTCCTTTGCTATGCATGCAATTACCAATTGCCCTTTAGGTTTTAATACACGAAAAATTTCGTTAAAATACTGCTGAGGATTCTCCCAAAAGTAAAGCGTATTAGTCGTAAAACAATGTGTGAAATAATTTTCAGTAAACTGCAATTTCCCTTTACCATCAACCTGTAAAAAATCGGCTTTTTGTTGTGCCACATAGGTTTTATTAACTAGGTTAGCCTCTGTCACCATCGCCTTAGAAATATCTATTCCCATATAATGCTTTACCGCTAATTCCCGAAAAAGAAAAGCTAGATGTTTGGCATTTCCAAAACCTATTTCTAATACCTGAGCTGAAGTTTCTGCCTTAAGATTTTCTATGGTTGTTTTTATCATATTTTCGTTAGAGGCAAACATTGTATCAGCTACTTCCTTTGCCCTTTCTCCCGAAGGACATTTAAGTTGTTCTGCTAATTCTAAGTATTCCTTTTCCATTATTTTTTAATTCATTAATAAATGATTTTTAATAATTTGAGCCGTTTCTTTCTTATGAGAAATCAATCCGCCATGCCCTGCTCCTTCTATTTGCCTTGTAGTTGCTTTAGGAACTTTGTTTTTCATCTCTATTATTATGTTGGGATAAACAACCAAAGAATCATCGCCCCCAATAAGGGTAATCTTTCCTGAAAAATTTATTAAGTTTTCGGGCTGAATATTAAGGCGCGCAACATCGTTAGATTGGTCTAACCAAGTTCTATAGCTTGCTAGTATTGTGCTTCTTGCGCGTGCATCAAAAAGATTTTCCCAACTTCCTTCTCCAAAAGCAACTTTTTCTATAAAACGGATAGTTCCTTCTTCTATACTACCTGAATTCAGTAAAGCCTTTGCCGCTAGCATCTCCGATTTAATTGTAGTTAATGATTGCTGATAGGAAGGATTCTCTTTCAACAATCCAAATATTGGAGGCTCATACAACACAAGACTTTTTACGCTGTCAGGATAAAGCAAAGCAAATTGTATTGCGATGTTTGCTCCGTAAGAATGCCCTACGATATGTGCTTTAGCTATGTTTAATTTTTCTATTAGCTGAGCTAAATCCTCTACATCTTTCAAAATAGATCCTTGTGCGATATCGGGTGAAGCCGCGCCATGCCCTCGCCTATCATACACTACAAATGGGTTTTTAACTTCTAGACTTTTTAGCGCTTGAGCAACAGGCAACCAAGAATGGTGATCGTCCCACGAGCCATGTATAAAAATTACAGGAACACCTTCTCCTTCTTGATAACGTATAGCCAATTGCTGCTCTCCTATAGTTATCAACCTGAGTGGATTCTCTTTTTGAAAAAGAAAATCTTCGGTTTCATTTACTAGACAAGGTTTCTCCGCTTGTGCTTGTGCTTGTGCTTTAAAATTCAGTAAAAAGGCAAATACAACTATATAAACTAGATTTATTTTTTTCATATTACATTATTTTACATGCTACTTAAAATAAACTGTTTCTGCTTCTCCATAGCATAGCGTTTTTAAATGGTTTCTTTTTCTTTTTGACGTTCAGAAACCGATTTATCTTCTGCTACACCAGATTTCCAATAAGAATATGCATAGAGTTCATCACGGTTCCAGCTTTTTTCTTTTCGTAAATAATGGCGTATTTTTTTTACTGCCGAAAATTCTGCTGCCACATAAGCAAACCTATTTTCCTCTGGAAGTTGAAGCTTTTTAACCTCCTCAGGAAGTCTACTCTCGCCTAAATGGGTTTTTTGATGCAACCAAGTATAATTAACAGTTGCACGGGTAGAAAAAATTTGCTCGTCTGCTTTGTCGTAAACCTCTAGAATGCAAGTAACTTTTGCCTCGCTAGGTAAATCTTCTAAAATTGAAGCCAACACAGGAAGCGCAGTAGCATCACCTACCAGTATGTAGTGTTCTGCAAACGGGTACAATTCACTTTTTCCGTTTTTCATTAACACTCCCAAAACATCTCCCTTTTGAGCTGTAAGCGCCCAGTTAGAAGCAGGACCTTCCTCGGCATTTTCTCCATGAATTACAAAATCTATCCAGATTTTATTAGCTTCAAGGTCTATTCCTCGATGGGTATAGGTACGAATAAAAGGACGCACCTCTTCTGGCGGTTGTATCCATTGCATTTGTTCATAATCAAAAGTAGGAAAATGTATTGCTGTACATCCCTTAGGCGGAATCATAATTTTATTATTTACTCCTACTGTGGTATTCGCAAACTTATAAATGTTTTCGCCTGTAAGATACACCCGTAAATAATGTGGGGTTATTAACTCCTTTCTGGTAACGTACAATTGTTCTTGGATGGTTTTTATCTCCTTAGTAGCTTCCATAATTTAATTTCGTTCTGGTTTTATAATAACTAGGCTAACACCCTTGGGGGAAAAGGTTTCTGTTCTACACCTTTAGGTACAATAAGGCTTTCTCCTTCGGTTATTTCTACAATTTCTTTGGTTGGAAGCTCTAAAAACAAGGTCCCTTCCATTACCATAAACAGCTTATCTTCCTTTTCATGTTTATGCATTTCATATTCCCCCTGAAGCTTAACCAGTTGAATACAGTGATTATTTATTTCCCCTAATTTATGAAGCTTAAGGTTTTCTGAAACAGCATTTAAAGCTGCTTTCATATTAATCTTTATAACACTCACAGCTTATTTATTTTTATTAAGTCTAAATAACTACAAATGTAATTAATAATGAAAGAAGCAGCAACCCTATTACGCACAAAATACCAAATGCATAGTTTTTATTACTTTTGTAGAAATTAAATATTAGCATGAAAAAAGCGGTTTTACTATTATTAACAACTACATTTTTATTTTTAAACAGTTGTAAGAAAGAAAAAAATTATACAGGGGTATGGGAAAACACTGCCCATTACGGGAAACTTACCATTAAAATAGACAAAGAAGAAAGCGGGTATTTCTTAACACAAACACACACGCCGCTACGCAAACATGATCATGACCATGCGCATAATCATAACCATGAGCATGAGCATGAAAAAAAAGAAAACAAGATAAAAGTAAACATACAGAATGACAGTCTTTTTTTTACGATAAAAGAAGAACCCCAAACAGCAAGTTTTTCTGAAGACGAAAAAACACTTAAAGCTTTTGGACGCATTTACACCAAAAAACCTTGAAGTAAAGCTTAAACTACTTTTCTACAGCTTAAAAAAATCTTGTAGCTTTGGTAAATAAATATTTTTAGACCATAATTTACTTTTTATGACAACTCCTGCAAAGAAACGCCTTTTCCTTTTAGATGCCTACGCCCTTATTTTTAGAGGTTATTATGCTTTTATAAAAAACCCGCGAATAAATTCTAAAGGACAAGATACCTCGGCTGTAATGGGGTTTATGAATTCGTTATTTGAGGTTATAAAAAAAGAAAAACCAGACCATTTAGCCGTTTGTTTTGACAAAGGAGGAAGTGCTGAACGTGTTGAAATGTACGAAGCCTACAAAGCAAACCGAGATGCAACCCCAGAAGCCATAAAAATTTCTGTTCCCATAATTCAAGAAATTTTAACCGCTATGCATATTCCTGTTATCGAAAAAATGGGGGTAGAAGCAGATGATATTATCGGGACTCTTGCCAAACAAGCCGAAAAACAAAACTACCAGGTATTTATGGTTACCCCCGATAAAGATTTTGGGCAACTGGTATCTGAAAATATATTTATGTACAAACCTGCCCGTATGGGAAATGGTGTAGAAATTTGGGGGATTCCCGAAATTCAAGAGCGTTTTGGGGTAGAACACCCAACCCAAGTAATCGATTATTTAGGCATGATGGGAGATGCCTCTGATAACATTCCCGGATTACCAGGTGTAGGCGATAAAACCGCTAAAAAATTTATTGCACAATTTGGCAGTTTAGAAGGTTTGCTTGCAAATACAGACCAACTAAAGGGTAAAATGAAAGAAAAAATTATTGCCAACGCAGAGCTAGGAATTCTTTCTAAAAAATTAGCCACCATTTTTATCGATTGCGATGTAACTTTTGATGAAGATGACTTTGAGCTTTCTAAACCCAACATAGAAAAAGTGGTAGAACTTTTCACCGATTTAGAGTTTAGAAGGCTTACCGAACAATTTATAAAAATGTTTAATGAAGGAAGTCCAGAAAACAACGGACTTACCACAACCGCTGCACCAACCAAAAACACTAAGGAAGAAAAACCCGTTGCAGGAGCGGGTCAATATTCTCTTTTTGGAAACGACACTTCAAAAACAGCCATAAAAGCAAAAGATTTTCAAGGCTTTTTAAACCATGAAAATACCCCACACTTCTACCAAAACATAACCAGTAATTATGCCATTAAGCTTTTTGTAGAAAAATTATTACAGCAGCCCTCGGTATGCTTTGATACAGAAACCACAAGCTTAAATCCTCTTGAAGCTAAACTTGTAGGCATAGCCTTTAGCTGGGAAAAACAAAAAGGCTATTACATTCCCATCCCAGAAGATGACGAAAAAGCCAACAAAACACTAGCTTTACTGCTACCGTTTTTCACCCACGAAAAAATCGAGAAAATTGGGCAAAATTTAAAATACGATATTAAGGTACTCGCCCAATACAACATTCCTGTTAACGGAGCATTATTTGATACCATGCTTGCGCATTATGTTATTAATCCTGATATGCGCCATAACATGGATGTTTTGGCAGAAACCTACCTTAATTATCAACCCATAAAAATTGAAGAACTTATAGGTAAAGGACGCAAACAAATATCTATGCGTGAAGTTCCGTTAGCCCAACAAACAGAATATGCCGTAGAAGATGCCGACATCACCTATCAGCTAAAACGATTTTTTGAAGCCGAACTAAACGATGCCAACAACGGTAAACTCTTCCGAGAAATAGAAATTCCATTATTACGCGTTTTAGCAAAAATGGAAACCGAAGGCATCAAGATAGACAAAGCATTCTTAACGCAATTATCTAAAGAATTAGAAAAAGACATCCTGCAGCTCGAAAAAACCATTTACCAAGAAGCCGACGAAGAATTTAACATTGCTTCACCAAAGCAACTGGGTGATATTTTATTTGGAAAATTAAAACTTGTAGAAAAACCAAAAAAAACACGAACAGGACAGTTTTCTACCGCCGAAGATGTACTTGCCGAATTGGCCGATAAGCATAAAATAATCAATGATGTTTTAGCATGGCGAGGCTTAGTAAAACTAAAAAACACTTACGTAGATGCGCTTCCTAAACAAATAGAAGCCACAACGGGTCGCGTACACACCGATTACATGCAAACCGTTGCTGCCACAGGTAGGCTAAGCTCCAACAATCCTAATTTACAAAACATCCCTATCCGTACAGAACGCGGAAAGCTCGTAAGAAAAGCTTTTGTTCCTAGAGATGAAAACTATGTATTATTAGCCGCCGATTATTCGCAAATAGAACTTCGTATTATTGCAGCCTTAAGTCAAGAAGAAACCATGATAGAAGCATTTAAACGAGGAGAAGACATCCACGCTTCTACAGCTGCTAAAGTATTTAATGTACCGCTAGAAGAAGTAACTCGCGAACAACGTAGCAATGCAAAAACGGTAAATTTTGGTATTATATACGGCGTGTCTGCATTTGGATTAAGCAACCAAACCAATTTATCGCGAGCAGAAGCCAAAGAACTTATCGAAAACTACTACAAAACCTACCCGAAGCTAAGAGATTATATTGACGATCAAATAGAATTTGCGCGTGAAAACGGTTATGTTTCTACAGTTATGGGGCGTCGCCGTTACCTAAAAGACATTAACGCAAAAAATCATGTAGTGCGCAGTGCTGCAGAACGAAACGCAGTAAATGCACCCATTCAAGGTAGTGCTGCAGATATCATAAAAGTAGCTATGATAAAAATTCAGGAAGAATTAGACAAAAACAATTTCCGCTCTAAAATGCTTCTTCAAGTACATGATGAATTGGTTTTTGATATCCATAAAGAAGAATTGGAAGTATTACAGGAAATGATAAAAACAGCCATGCAAAATGCTTTTTCACTAAGTGTTCCGCTCGATGTAGATTTAGGCATTGGACAAAATTGGCTAGAAGCACATTAATTATATAAAAATCTTAATTTAAGTAATTTCTAAAACCATTATGAAAATTTCAGCACAAGCAAAAAAGTATATCCTTATAAGCATTGGTGTACTAGGCCTACTTTGCTTTGGCTATGCTTTTTTAGAAACAAAGAACCCTATATTTCTACTCTTTGTTGCCCCTTTCTTATATGGAGTTCGCTTTTTTAGAAAAAAACCACACTAAAAACCACCGTAGCAATCCAAAACCTTATAATTAAAACACTTTCAATACTTTGGTTTTGAGCACAGTTAGATAAAAAATATAAACAACACCCCTTGTTATATAAATAATTAATTGTACATTTGCACCCCGTTTCTCTAACTAGAGAAGTGGGAAAGGAATGTTTAATTTAAAATTTTTTAGTGTGGATACATTAAGTTACAAAACAGTTTCTGCCAACAAAAACACTGTAAACAAAGAGTGGGTTGTGCTAGATGCTGAAGGACAATCGTTAGGTCGTCTTGCTTCTGTTGCTGCAAAGTTAATTAGAGGTAAGCACAAGCCTGATTTCACCCCACACGTTGATTGCGGAGACAACGTAATTGTTGTAAATGCAGAAAAAATCAACTTAACAGGAAACAAATGGAGCGATAAGGTTTACCTACGCTACACCAACTATCCTGGGGGACAACGCAGTTTAACAGCTCAAGAATTATTCGATAAAGACCCAAGAAGAGTTATCGAAAAAGCTGTAAAAGGAATGCTTCCTAAAAACAAATTAGGATCAGCACTTTTTAACAATCTAAAGGTATTTGTTGGTGCAGAACACAACCACGAAGCACAACAACCTAAAAGTATTAACCTAAACGAACTTGTTTAAATGGAGAGAATTCATAAAATAGGACGTAGAAAAACAGCTATTGCTCGAGTATATGTTACTGCTGGAGAAGGTAAAATAACTGTCAACAAAAAAGACATGAAAGATTATTTTACAACAGCTACTTTACAGTACAAAGTAAACCAACCTTTAATGCTAACCGAAAACGAAAATACATTTGACATTAATGTAAACGTTATTGGTGGTGGTATTACAGGCCAAGCAGAAGCTATTCGTTTAGCTATCTCTAGAGCAATGTGCGAGATAAACGAAGAAAACCGTTTATCACTTAAGCCAGAAGGTTTATTAACTAGAGACCCAAGAATGGTAGAACGTAAGAAATACGGACAGAAGAAAGCTCGTAAAAAATACCAGTTCTCTAAACGTTAATATCGAGTTTTATACTCATTTAATTTTAAAATATGTATTTGTTGTTATCTCGTTAAACCCGAGAGTTAGTTTAGCATCTAAATAAGCAAGGCCGAGAATCATCGCCAGGTGTTTATTGCTATCTCAACAGAACGTAAACTATTACAAAAATGGCAAACAAAATAGAAGTAAAAGAATTATTAGATGCAGGTGTACACTTTGGTCACCTCACTAGAAGATGGAATCCAAACATGGCACCATACATCTATATGGAGCGTAATGGTATTCACATCATCAACCTATATAAAAGTGCTGCAAAAATGGAAGAGGCTGCAAATGCCCTTGCAAAAATTGCAGCTAGTGGACGCAAAATTTTATTTGTTGCAACCAAAAAACAAGCTAAAGAAATTGTAGCAGAAGAAGCTTCAAGAGCTAACATGCCTTATATCACCGAGCGTTGGCCTGGTGGTATGCTTACCAACTTTGTTACTATACGTAAGGCGGTTAAGAAAATGGCTTCGATAGATCGTATGAAAAAAGACGGTACCTTTAACTCTCTTTCTAAAAAAGAGCGTTTACAAATAGACCGTTTAAGAGCAAAATTAGAAAAGAACTTAGGTTCTATCTCTGATATGACTCGCTTGCCTGGAGCTTTATTTGTAGTAGACACTACAAGAGAGCACATCGCTATTAGAGAAGCACAGAAATTAAACATTCCAATCTTTGCAATGGTCGATACCAACTCTGACCCAAGAGAGGTAGACTTTGTGATTCCAGCAAACGACGATGCTTCAAAATCTATCAAAAAAGTAGTTTCTTATATGGCAGACGCTATTAGCGGAGGTCTTAGCGAAAGAAAAGCTGAGCGCCAAGCTAAAAAAGAACAAAAAGAAGAAGCTGCTCCTGCAGCAGAAGCTACCAAAACAGCGGAAGAATAAAATAACAATTTTATAAACTCAGCACACAAGTCGTTTAGTTATTTTATTCGTAAAATAGAATGCTAAACGACTTTTTTAAATTTTTAAACTAAAGAACATGAAAATAACAGCAGCAGAAGTAAATAAGCTAAGAAAAGCTACCGGTGCCGGTATGATGGATTGCAAAAAAGCACTTGTAGAAGCAGAAGGAGATTTCGATAAAGCAATTGAAATTTTACGTAAAAAAGGACAAAAAGTAGCCGCCAAGAGAGCCGACAGAGAGTCTAGCGAAGGAGCTACCATAGCAAAAGTAAGCGCAGACCATAAAAAAGGTGCAGCAATCTCTTTAAACTGTGAAACTGACTTTGTGGCTAAAAACGAAGATTTCATCAAATTAGCTAACGATTTTGCAGAACTAGCTTTAAACTTTAACAGCCTAGAAGAATTATTAGCTGCAGATTACAACGGAATTACTGTTGCTGATAAATTAACAGAGCAAACAGGAGTAATTGGAGAAAAAATCGAGATCGGTTCTTTCAAAACCATAGAAGCTCCTTTTGTTGGTTCATATATTCACGCAGGTAATAAAATTGCTGTAATCACAGGTCTTTCTGGAAGTGGAGAAAATGCTGAAGAAATTGCTAAAGACGTAGCTATGCAAGCAGCCGCAATGAATCCTGTTGCTTTAGACGAAAGCGGTGTAGACCAAGAAACTATCGATAAAGAAATAGAAATTGCTAAAGAGCAACTTCGCCAAGAAGGAAAGCCAGAAGCAATGTTAGACAATATTGCTAAAGGAAAAATAAACCGTTTCTTTAAAGACAACACTTTAGTAAACCAATTGTTTATTAAAGATAACAAAATTACCGTTGCACAACACGTACAAACATTAGGAAACGATGTTAAAGTAACTGCTTTTGCTAGAGTTGCCTTAGGATAATCTGCCTCCTAAAAGATAAACTAAAAACCACTTTAAAATATAAAGTGGTTTTTTTATACATTTTTTTCTGACAAACAGAATATCACTATATTTGCAACAGCTTGTTTATAACACACATCCCACATGCACTACAAAAGAATACTATTAAAACTATCTGGAGAAGCCCTAATGGGTGAACGCCAGTACGGCATAGACCCCGAACGTCTAGCCGATTATGCAAAAGAAATAAAAACCGTTACCGACAAAGGTATTGAAGTAGCTATTGTAATTGGCGGCGGAAATATATTTAGAGGTGTTGCAGGCGCCAGTAAAGGCATGGATCGCGTGCAAGGAGACCACATGGGGATGCTTGCTACGGTAATAAATGGCCTCGCATTACAAAGTGCTTGCGAAGACCACGGCATAGAAACCAGATTACAATCTGCTGTTAAAATAAATGAAGTTGCCGAGCCCTTTATTAGACGAAAAGCCATACGCCACCTAGAAAAAGGACGTGTAGTAATATTTGGAGGAGGAACAGGAAACCCTTATTTCACCACAGATTCGGCAGCAGTTTTAAGAGCTATAGAAATTGAAGCCGACGTAATTTTAAAAGGAACACGTGTTGATGGGATTTATACCGCAGATCCAGAAAAAGACGAACAAGCTACTAAGTTTGACTTTATTAGTTTTGACGAAGTACTAAACAAAGGGCTAAAAGTAATGGATACCACCGCTTTTACCCTTAGCCAAGAAAATGAACTTCCGATAATTGTATTCGATATGAATAAGCCAGGAAACCTACTAAAAGTAGTTTCCGGAGAAAACATAGGGACAAAAGTAAATTTGTAACATAAACTTTGTAAACTTACCCAATCATAACCGTATTAAAAATAAGACGATGGATTCAGAAATTAATTTTATCCTAGAAAGCACCGAGGAAGCAATGAACGGGGCAATACAGCACCTAGAAAAACAATTCTCAAACATACGTGCTGGTAAAGCATCTCCTAGCATGCTAGGCTCTGTAATGGTAGATTATTACGGTAGCAAAACCCCTTTAAACCAAGTAGCCAATATCAGCACACCAGATGCAAGAACCTTAGCCATACAACCTTTTGAAAAATCGCTTATTCAAGAAATAGAAAAAGCAATTATGATGGCTAATTTAGGTTTCAACCCTATGAATAACGGAGAAAGCGTTATCATAAACGTACCACCACTTACTGAAGAACGCAGGAGAGACCTAGTTAAACAAGCAAAGGCCGAAGCCGAAGACGCAAAAATTGGCGTACGTAACGACCGTAAAAATGCCAACAACGATTTAAAAAAATTAGAAGCTTCTGAAGATATCCAAAAAAGTACAGAAACAGATATCCAAAAGTTAACCGATAGGTTTATTACCACTATCGATGAGCTTTTAGTTCAAAAAGAAAAAGAAATCATGACGGTTTAATATAAATAAATTATACAACCTAATGGGTAAACTAAAAGCGGCATAATGATTGTCGCTTTTTTTATCGTTCACCAAACAACACTATGCAAAAGCTGCTTCTTTTACTACTCTGCTGTTTACCCAATTTTATTTTAGGGCAACAACAAAAAGGATTTGTTTTAGACCAAAGCACTAAAGCCCCGCTACCCTTTGCCAGTGTTTATCTTCCCGCAGAAAAAACATCGGTATTTACCAATATTGATGGTTCGTTTGAAATTGATGTTACTCAACAATCACAAAAATTAGAAATAAGCTACCTAGGTTATCAAACCCAATACATACCAATACAAACAGACAGGATACTTAAAATTCACCTTAACCCCAAAGCAGAAAACCTAGGGGAAGTCTCTATAAACACCACCTACCTGGCAGCTAATAAAATAATAGAACAGGCTATTACACGTAAGCAAAAAAACGACCCCGATTTAAAACTAAACTCATACCAATACAGCAGTTATAATAAATTAATTATAGATAACGAAAGTCAGCTACTAGAGTTTAATCAAATTGATCAAGACAACTTAGCCATAAAAACACTTATAGAAAAAGGACGTGCTTACCTTACAGAACAAATAAGCAATTTTGTATATACTAAAGAAAAAGGTCCAAAAGAAACCATTACCGCAACACGAACTGCTGGTTTTGAAAAACCAGTGTATCAATTATTATCTATAAAAGTACAATCGTCCTCTTGGTACAAGGACAGCTATACAATATTTGGAACAGCCTATGCCGGGCCATTAGGCAATAAAGCCTTTAAAAATTATCATTATAAAATACTAGACACCCTTACAGGAGAGCAACCTGCGTATGTTATCTACTTCCATCCTAAACGCCAGCAAGTAGTAGCAGGACTAGAAGGAATTTTGCATATAGACACCACAAGTTATGCCATACAAAAAGCAAAAGGACAGCTTCGGGGGAATTTAATTATAAATGCCAGTCAAGATTTTGAATATTTTCCTACAGAAAACATCTGGTTTCCCACAAAACAAAGCCTAACACTAAAGCCAGGAAAATACCAGCAAGAAGTAGCTATTTTTGGAGGTAATATACGCTTAGGAAACATCTCTCCAGCATCATCCGAAAGTCCTTTATATTTAAAAGCAACACAAACCAACCAAACTATAATATTTAACAAACCCGTATCGATTACAAAAAACCAAAGTGCTGTTACACTCTCCGAAAAAGCAACACAACAACCCGAAAGCTTTTGGCAAAAAAATCGTACAATCCCGTTTACAAAACGAGACGAAAACACGTTTACCAGTGTTTCTAAACAAATAGAGCAAGAAAACATCAACAGGAAAATAGACATTATAGAAAACTTTAAAATAGGTTATTTCCCGATTTCTTTCTTAAATATCGACTTACGAAAATTAGTTAAATACAACAACTACGAAAGTTTTAGACTAGGAACCGGCCTTATCACGAACGATAAGCTATCTTCCAATTTCAGGCTTCATAATTACATCGTTTATGGTTTTAAAGATAACCAAATAAAATATGGATTTGGAGGCGCCTTAAAACTAAACAAAAACAACCGTTCTTGGATAGATGTTAGCTATATTAATGATATTGAGGAAGTAGGTGCTTACCAATATCTTACCGATTATCAAAGCTATTCGCTATTTGAACCTCGACTGGTAAACATTAACTTTTACTATAAAATAAAAGAATGGAGTAGCACCTTAAGCCATCGGTTTTCTCCACAATTAAAAAGTAACTGGCAGTTATCTCATAGCGCTATAGACCAAACCACAGGCTACCGATACGAAACCGATTCTAAATCGTATAAAGATTATCGAATATCAAAAATAGGTATCGGGTTAGAGTGGAGTCCTTTTAGCGAGTTTCTCACCTCGAGCAATAAAATTATCGAACTCGAAAAAAACTACCCTAAGTTTTCTATCCAAGTAGAACAAGCCTTTAGAAATGTTTTTAATAGCGATTTTTCTTTCACAAAAATTGGGGCAAAAATAAACTACAGCCTTCAGCAGCTTAACCAGCAAACTACCGAGGTTATTCTGGAAGGAAATTATGCCGTAGGGCAATTACCGCTTACACATAGCTTTCATGCTTACCCTAATAACCCTACCAAAGATGCACTCTTACAACGCTTTTCTGTTGCTGGAATAAGAACTTTTGAAACCATGTATTTTAGTGAATTTTTTAGTGATAAACAGCTTAACCTCCAAGTAAAACATTTTTTTAAATCTTGGTATTTATGGGAATATAGCCAACCCCAATTGGTTTTAATTTCTAGGCATGCTATTGGAGACATGACCCAACTTAACAACCATATTAATTTAGATTTCAAAACATTAAATCATGGTTATAATGAAGCTGGGCTTGAAGTCAATCAGCTGCTTATGGGCTTTGGTATTAGTGCCGCTTATCGCTATGGAGCCTATCACCTTCCTAATTTTGAAGATAATATTTCCTTAAAATTCACCTTTAACCTTAAGCTTTAAGTAAAAATTAGGGTTTATTGTTAGGCATTTTATACCTTTGCTGCCTTTAAAATTCATCATGAATAAATTATTTAGTTTTGGCTTTTGGAATACGATTGCCCGTATAATTTTACGCAATCGGTTATTTATTATTTTAGCAGTTATTGCGGCAACTATTTTTCTTGCAATGCAATGGAAAAATATGCGTTTTACGCACACCGAAGCCAATCTTCTACCAGACCATCATCCTGTAAATTTAGAATACAACAAGTTTGTAGATAAATTTGGAGAAGAAGGAAACCTTATTGTAATTGCTACTAATGATACCAGCGTATTTACTCCTGAAAAATTTAACGCTTGGAATGCCTTGGCTGAAAAAATTGGAGCTTATGATGAAGTTTCGTACACAATAAGCGTTGGAAATTTAAAAGAATTAAAAAAGTTTGAAAACCCTAAACGTTTTGAGCTTGTACCATTAACCGATAGCATAAAAACCAACACCCTTGCGGGGGTAAAACAATACGAAGACAAGCTTTTTAATAAGCTTCCGTTTTACGAAGGGCTTGTGTACAGCAAGCACACAAACACCATACAAACCGCTGTTTACCTAAAAAAAGAAATTGTAAACTCTAAAGAACGTAAGATTTTTGTAATGGACGTTCTTCAACCAATTTTAGACGATTTTAAAACCCAGCAAAACTTAGAGATTCATGTATCGGGAATGCCTTATATCCGCACGCTAAATGCGCAAAATATCATTGACGAGATACAATGGTTTGTAGGAGGCGCTTTGTTAGTTACATCGCTAATATTTTTCTTCTTTTTCCGTTCGGTACGTGCTACGCTTATCTCCATGCTCACGGTAATTATCGGGGTAATGTGGTCGTTTGGAGTTTTGGGATTATTAAACTACGAGATTACTGTGCTTACTGCTATTATCCCGCCTCTTATTATTGTGATAGGAATTCCCAATTGTATTTTTCTAATAAATAAATACCAACAAGAAATTAAAATTCACGGCAATAAAGCGAAATCATTACAACGTGTTATCGCAAAAGTGGGGAACGCTACACTTATGACCAATGTTACCACAGCCTCTGGATTTGCTACCTTTATTATTACAGAAAGCACCTTGCTGAAAGAGTTTGGTATTGTAGCCTCTATCAATATTATTGCTATTTTTATTCTTAGCCTACTCATTATACCCATTGCCTACAGTTACCTTCCTAAACCCAAGGAGAAACACCTAAAACACTTAGGTAAAACCTGGCTAGAAGGTTTTGTAAACTGGATAGAGCGTACCGTTAAAAACAGACGAATTACCATTTATATATGTGCGGTAATTGCACTTATTGTAAGCATGATAGGCATCTATATGATACGTGTTTCTGGAAGCCTTCTAGAAGATATGCCTAAACAAGCGGCGTTTTTTAAAGATATTGAATTTTTTGAAGAAGAATTTAATGGAATTATGCCACTAGAAATACTTATCGATACACAACGAGACAAAGGTGTTTTAAAACTTAGCACCCTAAAACGCATGCAAGATTTAGAAGAGCTTATTATAGATGTTCCAGAGCTATCTAAACCCATATCGATATTAAATCTTGTAAAATACAGCAAACAGGCCTATTATAACGGAAACCCCGATTATTACCAACTCCCAACATCGCAAGAAAGAAATTTCATTTTTCCATATCTAAAGGGGTTAGCTGGCAACAACACAAACGAAGCCTTAAATTCCTTTGTAGACAGCACAGGAAGATATGCCCGTATGACCATTTTAATGAAAGATATTGGCACCGACGAGATGGAACGCATCGAAGCCAATATATGGCCTAAAATAAATAAAATTTTCCCAGAAGAACGCTACGATATCAGCATGACAGGAAAGGCTTTGGTTTTTCAGAAAGGAACAAACTACTTGGTCAAAAATCTAGTGCTTTCATTATCCTTAGCCATATTGCTTATCGCCATATTTATGGCATGGATGTTCCGTTCTTTTAAAATGATTATTATTTCCTTAATTCCAAATTTACTTCCGTTACTTATTACGGCTGGAATGATGGGCTTTTTAGGCATCCCCATAAAACCCTCAACAATTCTTGTATTTAGTATCGCCTTTGGAATATCGGTAGATGATACCATTCACTTTTTAGCAAAATACCGCCAAGAATTAAAAGCACGCCATTGGAAAATTAGACAATCGGTTTACCCTGCTTTACGCGAAACTACCGTGAGTATGTTTTATACCTCGATTGTGTTATTCTTCGGATTCTCGGTATTTATGATTAGTAGCTTTGGCGGCACAAAAGCATTAGGCGGGCTGGTATCGGCAACACTTTTATTTGCCATGCTTTCTAACCTATTGCTACTCCCCTCTTTACTACTCTCACTAGAAAGAAATATTGCTAACAAAAAAACATTAAAAGAACCACCGCTAAAAATTATAGATGATGAAAGTGAAGAAGAAATAAACTAAGCTTTTAAACATAGGTTAACACACAATTCTTCTTGCTTTACGTAAGACATTTCTGAAATCTTTTATCTTTGCAGTTTAAATAAAAATACCATGAAACATACCAGAATAGCCACTTTATTAGAAACCGATCATCTTTTACAAGATTATACTGTAAAAGGATGGGTACGTGCCTTTAGAAGCAATCGATTTATCGCTTTAAACGACGGCTCTACACTTGCTAATATCCAATGTGTTTTAGATTTTGAAAACACCGACGAAGAAATTATTTCTAAAATTAACATTGGGGCTGCGGTAAAAATTTCAGGCGTTTTAAAAGAAAGCGAAGGAAAAGGACAACGAGTAGAAATAGAAGTTAATGAAATAGAAATCCTAGGTGAGGCAGACCCAGAAGATGTTAAAAAAACTATCCTATCACCAAAACGCCATAGCCTAGAAAAACTAAGAGAGCAAGCACACCTACGCGTTCGTACAAATACCTTTGGGGCTATAATGCGCTTACGTTCCAAATTGGCTTTTGCCGTACACCAATATTTTAATACTCAAGGGTTTTACTATGTAAACACCCCTATTATTACAGCAAGTGATGCAGAAGGCGCAGGAGAAATGTTTAAAGTAACCAACTTAGACCTAAACAACCCTCCAAAAACAAAAGATGGTAAAATAGACTACTCTCAAGATTTTTTTGGTAAAGAAACAAACCTAACCGTTAGCGGACAATTAGAAGGAGAAACTTACGCCCTTGGACTAGGAAACATTTACACTTTTGGGCCTACATTTAGAGCAGAAAACTCCAACACTTCTCGCCACCTAGCCGAATTTTGGATGATTGAACCCGAAATGGCTTTTTGTGATTTAGACGGAAATATGGACCTCGCGGAAGATTTTATAAAATACGTACTAAACTATATTTTAGAAAATTGTGACGAAGATTTAGCCTTCCTTGAAGAACGCCTTTTACAAGAAGAGAAAAGCAAACCAGAAAAGGATCGCTCTCCTATGAAGCTTCGCGAAAAACTAAAGTTTGTTACCGAAAACAACTTTAAGCGCGTTAGTTATACCGAGGCAATAGACATCCTCAAAAACTCTAAACCCAACAAAAAGAAAAAATTCAATTACCCTATCGAAGATTGGGGTGCCGATTTACAAAGTGAACACGAACGTTACTTGGTAGAGAAACACTTTAAATGCCCCGTAATTTTATTCGATTACCCTGCCGATATTAAGGCTTTCTACATGCGCTTAAACGACGATGGTAAAACCGTACGCGCTATGGACGTACTTTTTCCTGGAATAGGAGAAATTGTTGGAGGTGCACAACGAGAAGAACGTTTAGACGTACTAAAAGAAAAAATGAAAGCAATAGGCATCGAAGAAGAAGAACTTTGGTGGTACTTAGACACACGCCGATTTGGCTCATGTGTACATAGTGGTTTCGGACTTGGTTTTGAGCGTTTAGTACTTTTTGCCACGGGCATGAGTAATATTAGAGACGTAATTCCTTACCCTCGCACACCACAAAACGCAGCATTTTAAATTGAAAATACTAGAAGAGCATAGCGTTCCTGCAATAGATAAAAGCATTCGGTTGCAGGAATATGCTGCGCTTATTTTCACTCAACTCCCCACGAGAAGTGCCGTTAAAAAAGCCATAAAAAAAGAGCTGCTTTATATAGACGATCAAGTAGCTAGCACGGCTACCTGGATAAAAGAAGGGCAAAAAATTAGCCTTTATGCCCAAAAAAACACGACCAAAAAAATATTCAAACTCGATCTAAAAGTTTTGTTTGAAGACAACCAACTTGCTGTAATTGTAAAACCAGGAGGATACCCCACAAACGGAAATTACTTTAAAACCATAGAAAACGCCCTACCACACAACTTAAGCCCTAGTACAGCTCCTGATGCACTAACATACCCTATACCTGTACACCGGCTAGACAACCCAACTTCTGGTCTTCTTATTGTTGCCAAAACCATTACCACAAGGCAAGCACTACATTTACAATTTGAAGAAAAAAAAGTAAACAAAACCTATCAAGCGCTCATAACGGGAAAGTTTTTACAAAAAACAGGGAAATTCTCCACACCAATAGCTCAAAAAAAAGCCGAAACATATTATACGCAATTAAAAACCTACAAAACCAACACAACTATTTTTAGTTTAGTAGAACTAAAACCAATTACAGGCAGAACTCACCAGCTTCGCATACACCTATCAGAAGCCAAACACCCTATTATCGGTGATATTTCTTACGGAAGTACCATAAGTACACCCAACATTATGCTTACAGCTACGGGTATAAAATTTCAACATCCAACAACGTTAGAAGAACTATCTTTCACCTTAGAATGCCCTAAAAAATTTTTGCAATTTATTAGAAAAAATTCAGTATCTTAAATTACGCTAATATCACCTAAAAAAGACATAGGTTTGGTAATAAAAGTTGAAAATCTTAACAGATATTTAGCCACAAGCTATATGCCAATTTTAGTATTTTTGTAGAAACAAGCCTTTATATTTATGCTCAAACAGCAATTAAGTTTTAAATTATCGCAGAAATTATCTCCGCAGCAAATCCAGTTAATGAAACTGATACAACTGCCTACACAAGCTTTTGAACAACGCATAAAACAAGAGCTTGAAGAAAATCCTGCCTTAGATAGTGGTAAGGAAGAGAATACTGACTTTGAGGATGAATTTAAAAACGATGAGTATGAAGCCGACCACGAGGTAATTGAAACCGACATTAATGTAGATGAATACCTTAGCGATGACGACATCCCTAGCTATCGACTACAAGCAAATAATTATAGTAAAGATGATGAAGATAAACAAATACCATATGCTTCAGGAACATCTTTTGCTCAGTACTTAAAAAACCAACTGCAAACCTTACGCTTAGATGAAGAAGAGTATAGCATTGCAGAATTTTTGGTAGGAAGTGTAGACGAAAGCGGCTATATACGCAGAGAAGTAAACGACATTGTAGACGACTTGGCTTTTACACAAAACTTATACACAAGCTCAGAGAAAGTTACCCGAGTACTAAAAACAGTTCAAGAATTAGACCCTGCAGGAGTTGGAGCAAGAAATTTACAGGAATGCTTATTAATTCAGCTAAAAAGAAGAAAAACAACCGCTGCAGTTAGCCTAGCCATAAATATTTTAGAGGATGCTTTCGAGCAGTTTACAAAAAAGCATTACGATAAAATCAATCATAAATTCTCTATTACCAAAGATCAACTCCGCGAAGCTATTGAAGAGATTGAATCTTTAAACCCAAAACCCGGCGGAAGCTACAGTAATAACACCCGTATTGTAGAACATGTTGTTCCAGATTTTACCATTAGAATTAAGGATGGCGAATTAGAACTCTCGCTTAACGGAAGGAATGCGCCACAAATGCATGTTTCTAGAGAGTATAGCAACATGCTAAAAACCTATAAAGAGTCTAAAGAAAAATCTAAAGAGCAAAAAGACGCTGTTTTATTTATAAAACAAAAATTAGATGCCGCCAAATGGTTTATAGACGCTGTAAAACAACGCCAAGAAACACTTATGCTTACCATGAGTGCTATCATGCATTATCAAGAAGATTATTTTTTAAGCGGTGATGAACGTGATTTAAAACCCATGATTCTAAAAGATATTGCTACCGAAATAGACATGGATATTTCTACCGTATCGCGTGTAGCAAATAGCAAATATGTAGACACCCCATACGGCACTTTTTTAATTAAAGATTTTTTCTCTGAATCGATAAAAAATGATCAAGGAGAAGATGTTTCTACAAGAGAAATAAAGAAAATATTAGAAATTACCATTGCAGATGAAGACAAACGCAAACCGCTTACCGACGAGAAACTAGCAAAAATATTAAAAGAGAAAGGCTACCCTATTGCACGGCGAACTGTTGCTAAATACAGAGAACAATTACAAATTCCTGTAGCTCGTTTACGCAAAGAAATATAAAGGCTTATGAAACGCTTTATAGCCATTGCCTCCTATTTATTTCATCCCTTATTAATGCCATTGGTGGGTATTTTACTCTATTTCTGGTTAACAAAGCGCTTTTATCCTATGCCTGTAATAAAAGCAAAAATCTTAGCTGTAGTTATCTTTACCCTTATTATACCGCTTATTTTTTCTTTTATTTTAAGAAACTCAAAGCTCATCTCTAATTTCAGTCTTTCTAAAGTAAAAGAGCGTAAAATACCTTTACTTTTTTATGCTACTATTACACTTACCATTATTAATTTTATATTTCCAAAATACCAGTTTAACATTCCTTATCTATTTTTTTCAGGAATTTTATACGCTACGCTTCTTGTGCTTCTAGGCACTTATCTTAAACAAAAAATCAGTTTACACATGGTAGGTATAGCTGGTCTTTGCACATTTATTATAGGAGTTTGTATTTATTTTGGGCTTCCCCTTTACGGGTTAATTGCCTTTTTTATTTTTGCTACAGGGTGGACAGCTTCGGCAAGACTACAAGCCAAGGCACACAATCATAAAGAACTTATTTTAGGCATTATAGCAGGAGGAGGAACCCAACTTGGCTTGTTTCTTCTGTACTTATAACAATAGTGTTTTTATAATATATAAATAACAAAACCAATTTTTATTGGATAAATTTCTATTGCCTCATTAGTATCTTTTACATAGGCGCTATCAAATAAAGGGTTTAAGCTGTACAAAAAGTAGAAATTAAAGCCAGAGTTCCCTACAGAAAGTTCTAAACTATACCTAAACCGATTAAGCTCTTTTGCATCTGTCTGAAAAACGTTATTACCTGACTGCTTAAATTTAGATTTAAAATAATAAATATACCCTAAACGCAAACCCGAATATATACGCCAAAAATTTGCATTTTCTGGGGTAGAAGTTCGCCACCTAAATTGCAAAGGAACTTCTAATTGATGTGTAACCAAACGGTTTGTACTATAATCGACCAAGGTTTTATCTAATACAAGAAATACCGATTTATTATTTTCATCTTCAGAGATAAATAAATTCTGCCCATAAGAGTTTATAGCCCAACCTAAGCCTGCACCAAAGGCAAGATTACGCCTTTTATTAATAGGCATATCTCTTATGTAACCCAACTGCATTCCGCCCGAGAAACCAGATTGACGCATCCCTTTTGGTTTTTTTGACAATAAATCGAACATGATGCCAAAGTAAAACTGATCCTCTCTATAAAGGCTATCTACAGAGTTTTCAAACAGTTTAAATTTTTTATTATCTGGCTGTTTTATAACGCTATCCTGCTCTTGCGCATAACTAAAAGATAAGGATAGAAACATAAAAAGCAATATCAGGTTATTCTTTTTTAACCTAAGGATATGGTTAAGCTTTTCTATATTTTTAATCAATGTATACATATAAGGAGAAAAATATTTTATAAAGGTAATATATCTTCATAAAAAAAACCGCCTAAAAATACATTTAGGCGGCTTGATATAATGTAAATACCAATTTTATTTCCCGAAGTTCTCTACGGCATCTCCAGTTTTGGTAGTATAGTTAATTCTATACGCTTCAGCTCTACGTAATTCATACTTAATGTCAGATACAAGTCCCATATTGGTTTCTCTATCTATTTTAAGCGATGTGGTAAGATCTTTCTGTAACTCTTCACGTTTAGAAGCTCTTTCTTCTATAATGAATTGTTGAATATCACTCACATTTGCAAATTTATCATTAAGCTGAACCCTAGCTTCTGTACCGTATTGGCTTTTGTAATTTTCGCTAGGTTTCCCTGCATAGATATACATTACTAAGTCTTTTTTCTGTAGCTTTTCTACTTGGTCTGCTGTTGGAAGTTCGTTTTTAATCATTAACGTATTCTCACGCATTACAGTTGCCACCATAAAAAAGAATAATAACATAAATACAATATCAGGTAACGAGGCTGTTGATATCGCTGGTAAATCACCAGATTTTTTCTTTTTAAATTTAGACATAATTTTTGCTTAAGCTAAAATTAGTTATTTTTTTCTGCTTCTGCTTCAGACAGCTTCATTGGATACATCTCACGTATTTGTTTAATGTTTTCCTTAAGCCGTTCCCTATTTCCGCTATAATTTGCTTTATCGGCAAAATCTTGCTCCATCTTCACGAAAGATTTTCCAAATACACGTTGTGCTTCACGGTTTCTCAACTCGTTATAAGCAGCAACAAGCTCATTTTGCACGGCAATGTAAGCTCCGTAACTTGTCTCTCTATCATTTTGTAAAGAGATAGTTGCTTTTACTGGATTATCTGAAGATTCTGGGTCTTTCTTACCTTGACAGTAATTACATGCATCCTTTCCTGTACCTGAACCGTTATCTAAGAAATCTATTGCTGCTTGACGTAAGTCTTTTAATTCCATAACTTGATCTTCAACTAGAAGTTCTCCGTTACGGTTTACAATTACTTCAAAAACATTTTTCTTTTTAAGCGGCGGCGGCGGTGTCTGCTCATCCTCTATTGGTGGCAATTTACGATTGATACCACTATCGGTCTCAATGGTTGTTGTCACCAAAAAGAATATTAACAGTAGGAAGGCGATATCCGCCATGGATCCTGCATTAACATCTGGTGCACTTCTTTTTGCCATAATTATTTACTTATTAATTTTTTAACGCTAGAATATATCATTAATAAAATAGCCACTGCTGCTAAGATGTAAAATGTTCTTAGCCCTGCACCTATCCATTTAGATTCTCCAGCTGTAAGAATTTCCCCATTACGCATTACTGTATCTACTCCAGATGACATGAAGTAAGCAATAGCTACCACTACAACAAATGCTCCAAGGGTAATCAAGGTTTTTTTAACGTCTCCTGTAAGGATATCTTTTAATCCAAACACGGCTACCAGTAGCAATAACAATGCCCCTACAACATAAGTAATGTAAAGCATTGGCTCTACTAGCGAAGCGTTATCGGAAGTAAATAGCCATATCCCTAATACCAAGCCTATAGCACCTAGTATTAATGAAACTATTTTTAATATTTTATATAAAGCCATAATTGTTATTTGTTAACTGTTATTTGGAAATTATTTACTGTGCTTGTGTGCTACTAAAATATCGATTAAAGTAATCGATGCATCTTCCATATCGTTAACAATACTATCTATTTTTGCAATAATGTAGTTGTAAAATATCTGAAGAATAATAGCCACAATAAGACCAAATACAGTTGTTAAAAGTGCTACTTTAATACCTCCCGCCACTAATGATGGTTGCATATCTCCTGCAGCTTCAATTTTATCAAAGGCTTGAATCATCCCGATTACCGTCCCCATAAACCCAAGCATTGGTGCTAAAGCGATGAATAAAGAAACCCAAGATACGTTTTTCTCTAATTGTCCCATTTGTACACCTCCGTAAGCTACTACTGCTTTTTCTGCAGCATCGATACCTTCATCCATACGGTCTAAACCTTGGTAGTAGATAGAAGCAACTGGTCCGGCAGTGTTTCTACAAATTTCTTTTGCAGCTTCTACGCCTCCGCTATTTAAAGCATCTTCTACACTTTGGGCTAGTTTTTTAGAGTTTGTTGTAGATAGGTTTAAGAAGATAATACGCTCGATTGCAATTGCTAAACCTAAAATAAGACATAAAAGTACAATACCCATAAATCCGGCACCTCCTTCTATGAAACGTTTTTTAAGCTCTTGGTGAAATCCTAAAGATTCCTCTGCATTTGCATCGGCGGATGCTTCCTGATCATCTTGTACAAATTTTACTACTACAGATGGCACAGCGGTGTTAACCATACTACTTGCGTTTGCTGAGAAACTTCCAACAGCCATAATTGTAGCGATTACTAGAATAGAAAATAATCTTTTCATTGGTATTTGTCTTAATTTAATTAGTTAAAGGTTATAAATATATAAAAATTATCGTTAACAACGTTATTTTAGCAGAGAGGAAGGGATTCGAACCCTCGATTCCGCGTTACGGAATACACACTTTCCAGGCGTGCGCCTTCGACCACTCGGCCACCTCTCTATTGTTTTAAGCCTATGTAGCCATTTTTAACGAGAGCAAATAACAAAAAAAATATTTGCCATTCAAACATTGTGTGTTATTTTTTCATAACATTTCTCCTCGCAACGAAGTTTCAAAGATAGTTTTAAAAACATTTTTTCCTAAATTTTTGGGCAATAAATACATCATTTTTGCTACTGCCGCTTCTGTTGTAATGTCTTTTCCGGAGATTACCCCTATTTTTTTTAGGGCTGTACTTGTTTCGTAATGCCCCATAATTACACTACCTCCCAAGCATTGGGTAACATTTACAATATAAATACCTCTTTGGATAGCCGCTGATATAATTTTTATAAACCAAGATTCGTTTGGGGCATTTCCGCTACCATAAGTTTCTAAAATCACCCCTTTCAGATTTTGAAAATTTAACATATATGCTATTGCATCTTCTGTTATTCCAGGGAAAAGTTTTAGTACAATCACGCCTGTTTCTAACTCTTTATGTACATATAACTCTTTTTTAGCACTTATTTTATAGAGATAATTTTTATTTACATCGAGATGAACTCCAGATTCTGCTAATGGTGGATAATTATATGAAGTAAAAGCCTCAAAATGCTCTGCATTTACTTTTACGGTTCGGTTTGCTCTATATAATTTGTATTCAAAATAAAGCCCTACTTCTGTAATAACAGGTTTTTTATTTTCTTGCAAGCCTGCCAACTGTATCGAGGTAATAAGGTTTTCTTTAGCATCGGTACGTAAATCGCCAATAGGTAATTGTGAACCTGTATAAATTACGGGTTTTTGTAAATTTTCTAATAAAAAACTCATTACAGAAGCACTGTAAGCCATTGTATCGCTTCCGTGCAAAATTACAAAGCCGTCGTATTTTTTATAATTTTCCGCAATTACTTCTGCCAATTGCACATAATAAGTTGGCTGCATATTAGAGGAATCTATAGGCTCACCAAAACTCAGGGTTTCTATATTATGCTCTAATAGTTTTAGCTCTGGAATGTTGTGCAACAACTCGTCAAAATCGAAGGCTTTTAAAGCTCCTGTTTCAAAATCTTTTATCATCCCGATGGTTCCTCCGGTATAAATCAACAAGATATTTGCTTTATATTCCATAATCAATTAAGGTTTTTAAATATTTCTTGAGCGGTTTGGGTGGTTGTATTTGCTATTTCTGCCAATGTAGTTTGGTATATACTGGCTAATTTCTCTGCTACTAACACGAGATAACTACTCTCATTGCGTTTTCCTCGATAAGGTGTTGGTGCTAAATAAGGAGCATCGGTTTCTAAAACAATATGTGTTAACGGAATTTCAGCCAAAAATTTATCTATTTTACCATTTTTAAAGGTAAGCACACCTCCTATTCCCAACTTCATATTGTACGAAATGGCTTTTTGCGCTTGTGCTAAAGTTCCTGTAAAGCAATGAAAAATTCCATAAAGATCATCTGATTTTTCTTCTTCCAAAACTTCAAAAACCTCATCAAAAGCATCTCTACAATGAATTACAATAGGAAGTTTATACTGTTTTGCCAATTTTATTTGCGCTCTAAAGGCTTCTTGTTGGATGTTTAAATTGGTTTTATCCCAATACAAATCAACCCCAATTTCTCCAATGGCACAAAAAGTATTAGATTTCTCTTTTAACTCACTTGCTACAAAATCTAGTTCTGCTTTATACGATTCTGGCTTAACTGAGGTTGGGTGCAACCCCGCCATCAGACCTATATGTGCAGGGTATTTGTTTTTCAACTCATACATTGCTTCTGTCGAGTTTGTATCTATAGCAGGAAGGTATAGTTTTTCTACTCCTGCATCGAGCGCCCTTTGCATAGCTTGGTCTCTATCTTCTGCAAAAGCTTCGCTATACAAATGTGTATGCGTATCTATAAATTTTATCATGTCACAAAGGTAATAGTATTCCTACTTTATAAAAATACAAAACAAAAATCCTGTACATTTGTCAAAAAAAGCAGCATGGCAAGTTTACGGAAATTTCTTAAAGAGAAAGACTATCAGCGTGTAAAACTAATAGAAACCGCCACCAACCACTTAGAATTAAAGGTTGAAATAAATGGTATTGAAGGAAATTTTATCTTAGACACAGGTGCATCTAGCAGTTGTATTGCGAATGATATGGTTGAACATTTTAAGCTTTATGCCGAAGAAAGCGATATTCGCGCTGCTGGTGCTGGAGCAATTAATATGGAAACGCAACTTGCCAATAAAAACACTTTAAAGATTGGCTCTTGGAAAAGAAAAAAGGTAAGTCTAGTACTTTTTGACCTCAGCCATATTAATCAAGCCTTAACAGATCACGACGCCAATAAAGTACATGGAATAATTGGGGCAGATATTCTTGATAAAGGAAAGGCAATTATCGATTATAAATCGAAATCTTTATTTCTTAAATAAGAGAGTTATTAGAAAAGAAAAAATCGGCAAGAAAAAATTCTTGCCGATTTTTTTATAAATATACGTTACTCTTTATTGTATTATAACTCTAAAGCTTTTTTGATATTATTCTCCATAAGTAATTCTTCTGGGTTTTCTAATGCTTCTTTTATGGCTACTAGGAAACCTACAGACTCTTTCCCGTCTATAATACGGTGGTCATAAGAGAGTGCTAGATACATCATTGGTCTAATTTCCACTTTTCCATCTACAGCAACTGGACGCTCTATAATATTATGCATTCCTAAAATACCACTTTGCGGCGGGTTAATAATAGGGGTTGATAACATTGATCCAAATACACCTCCGTTAGAAATTGTAAACGTACCTCCTGTCATTTCATCTACGGTAATTTTACCATCTCTTGCACGCAGGGCTAATCTTTTCACTTCTGCCTCAACTCCTCTAAAGCTTAAGCTTTCTGCATTTCTAATTACAGGAACCATTAATCCTTTAGGACCAGAAACTGCTATACTTATGTCTTTATAATCAAAGGTAATCATATCCTTTCCGTCAATCATACTGTTTACTGCAGGATACATTTCTAACGCACGCACTACGGCCAATGTAAAGAAAGACATAAACCCAAGACTTACGCCGTGTTTAGTTTTAAAGTCTTCTTTATATTGTTTACGTAAATTAAATATCGCAGACATATCAGCCTCATTAAACGTGGTAAGCATTGCCGTTTCGTTTTTGGCACCCACAAGACGCTCTGCTACTTTACGTCTAAGCATCGACATCTTTTTACGTGTTTCTCCTCGGCTACCGTTACCTGGTGTTCCCATAGAAGGTTGTGCTTCTACAGCATCCTCTTTAGTAATTCTACCGTTTTTACCAGTTCCCGTTACTTGTGCAGCATCTATATTTTTTTCTGCTAATATTTTTTTAGCAGCTGGAGAAGGTGTTCCACTTGCGTAGTTTTTTTCTTCTTTAACTTCCTCTTTTTTAGGAGCTGCTTCTGGAGCTTTTTCTTCTTTAGTTTCGCTACTCGCTACCGCTCCTTCTGGTTTTGCAGCATCGGTATCGATTAAACATACTACTTCTCCAACGGCAACAGCGTCGCCTTCTTCTGCTTTAAGCGTTATGATACCGCTTGCTTCTGCTGGGAGTTCTAAGGTAGCTTTATCGCTATCTACCTCTGCAATTGCTTGGTCTTTTTCTACATAATCACCATCTTCTACAAGCCATTGAGCTATTTCAACTTCGGTAATCGATTCTCCCGGTGAAGGGACTTTCATTTCTAAAGCCATAATTTTCTATTGTTTCAGTATTGTATATTCTAATTTAATGAATTATTTGTTATTAAAAACACTTTCTATGGTATTTTCGTGTCGTTTTTTAGATCGTGTTGCACTTCCTGCTGCTGGTGCGCTATAAAAATCTCTGCTACACACTCTAAAGTTTTTCGCTTCTTTTAAATGCAGTAACAAGTGAGCGTATGCTCCCATATTTCGAGGTTCTTCTTGCGCCCAAACAATATCTTTTGCTTGTTTATATTTAACAATCGTTTCTCTTATTTCTTTTTCTGGAAGTGGGAATAATTGTTCTATTCTTACCAAAGCAACATCATCTCTAGCATCTTTTTCTTTACGTTCTAATAAATCGTAATAAAATTTACCTGTACAGAATACTAAGGTTTTTATTTTTTCTGCTTTTGCTTGGCTATCATCGATAAGCATTTGGAAACTTCCGTTTACCAATTCTTCTTTTGTAGAAACCACTTTTGGATGACGCAATAAACTTTTTGGTGTAAAAACCACTAAAGGTTTTCTGAAATTAAGTTTCATTTGGCGACGTAATAAGTGATAGAAGTTTGCTGGTGTTGTACAATCTGCCACAAACATATTATTCCCTGCACATAGCTGTAAATAACGCTCCATTCTTGCTGAAGAGTGCTCTGCTCCCTGCCCTTCATATCCGTGAGGTAGCAACAACACAAGTCCGTTTTGTGTATTCCATTTATCTTCTCCCGCAGAAATATACTGGTCTATCATTATTTGAGCTCCGTTACTAAAGTCTCCAAATTGAGCTTCCCAGATGGTAAGTGACCTAGGGCTCGCCATAGCGTAACCATACTCAAAACCTACAACACCATATTCTGACAATAATGAGTTATAGACATAGTATTTGCCTTGATTTTCTTGTAGCTTGTTAAGTAGTACGATTTCTTCTTCGCTATCTTCTACTTTTACCACTGCATGACGATGCGAAAATGTTCCTCGTTCAACATCTTGACCACTTAAACGCACATCATGTCCTTCTGCCAATAGGGTTCCGTAAGCAAGGAGTTCTGCCATTCCCCAATCGAGTGCATTTTTCTCGAAATACATATTATGGCGACCTTCTATAAGCCTAGCGATTTTACGCAAGAATTTTTTATCCGATGGAAGTTGCGTAATTGTTTCTGCTATTTTATCTAATTCTTCTAATTTAAAAGATGTATCTACATTAGATAGCATTTCTGTTAAGCCACCATAGGTATATCCTCCCCATTCTTCTTGCATGATAGGAGTAATTACAGTGGTTTTTTCTTTTCTAGAAATTTCTAAATTTTCTTCTAATTCTTCTTTATAGGCTTTTTCTAATTTCTCTACTTCTCCTTTTTCTACTATTCCAACTTGTTCTAATTTTTCCACATAAATATCTCTAGGATTTTTATGTTTAGAAATAGCCTTATATAATTTTGGTTGGGTAAATCGAGGTTCATCTCCTTCGTTATGCCCATATTTTCTATATCCTAATAAATCTATAAACACATCGCTACCAAATTGCATGCGGTATTCAAGGGCAAATAACATGGCATGTACTACAGCTTCTACGTCGTCTGCGTTTACATGCAATACTGGCGACTGTGTAACTTTAGCTATATCTGTACAATAGGTAGATGTTCTTGCATCTAAATAATTTGTTGTAAAACCTATCTGGTTGTTAATTACTACATGAATAGTACCTTGGGTAGTATAGCCATCTAGACCTGCCATTTGCACTACTTCGTACACAAGCCCTTGTCCTGCAATGGCCGCATCTCCATGAACAACAATTGGCAATACATTTTTTGGGTTTGTTTTATGATGATCGTCTTGTTTTGCCCTGGTAATCCCTTGCACAACGGCTCCTACTGTTTCTAAGTGTGATGGGTTTGGTGCTATATTTAGGTTAATTTCTTTCCCTGATTTAGTTTTACGCAGAGATGTCCACCCTAAATGATATTTAACATCACCATCAAAAGCTTCTTCTTGGGCATAATCTTTCCCGTCAAACTCACTAAAGATATCTTTAGTGCTTTTCCCGAAAATATTTACAAGCGTATTTAGCCTCCCTCTATGAGCCATTCCCATAACAAACTCTTTAACTCCTTTTTCTGCTGCTTGATTAATCAAGGCGTCAAGTGCAGGAATAAGACTCTCGCCTCCTTCTAAAGAGAAACGTTTTTGCCCTACATATTTAGTATGCAAAAATGACTCGAAAGAAACGGCTTCATTAAGTTTTTCTAGAATGTTTTTTTTCTGATCAGCATTAAAATCAGGTTGGTTTTCATTGGTATTCAATTTGTTTTGAATCCACTTTACCACTTCCGGATTTCTAATATACATATATTCTACTCCGATGGCATCACAGTAGATATTTTCTAAATGTTTTATTATTCTTTCTAAACTAGCTTTTCCTAGCCCTAATAATTCTCCTGCATTATATTCTTTTTGCAGGTCTGCTTTTTCTAAGCCAAAATTTTCTATAGCTAATGTTGGGCTGTATTTTCTGCGCGCACGAACAGGATTTGTTTTGGTAAACAAGTGTCCTCGCGTGCGGTAAGCATCGATAAGCTCGACTACTTTAAGCTCGCTGTATACATGGTTTGGAAGTGAAACTTCTTCTCCTGTTTGAGGCTGTTTGAACACATAGTTTTCTTGGTCATCAATAAGCTCTTCTCCATATTGGGTACGTGCAAAATCGAAGCCTTGAAAGAAAGCACGCCAGCTAGGCTCTACGCTATCTGGGTACTGAAGGTATTGATCATAAACTTCTGCGAAATATGCAACATGTGCTGCATTAAGAAATGAAAATCTGTCCATAAGAGGAATCTACAGTTGTATTGTTTTTTGTTTAAACAATTCAAAAATACAACTTTTAAAACAATTTGCACTTTAGAAGCTTATTATTTTAATCTATTGCTCATAAACTTTTCTTAAACGTTTCTCGCCATAAGTATTTGCCCAAAGCTTCGTAATAAAATTTTACGGTCTGGAGCCAGGGTGATTTCGTCTAATTTTGCTAGCGCTTTATCTATATAGCTTTTTATTTCTTCTTCTGTACGTTCGGCAGCCCCGCTTTTTATAAATATTTGCTTTACCGCGTCAATCTTCTGTTGTGGGTCTGATGGCGCTAAACTGTACAAGTGCTTAAGCTGCGCTGCTTCATCTTTTCCTGCTTGCTTTAATGCATTTAGGTAAAGGTATGTTTTTTTGTTTTCTATAATATCTCCACCTACTTGTTTTCCAAAAACTTTAGGATCTCCAAAAACATCTAAAAAATCATCTTGCAATTGAAAAGCAATACCAAGATAGCAACCAAAATCAAATATTTTTTGTTTATCCTCTACAGAAGCCCCTGCTACAATCGCACCCATTTCTAGGGCTGCGCCTATCAGCACAGCGGTTTTACTTCTTATCATATTTATGTACTGCGAGATACCTACCTCTTCCTGGGTTTCAAAATCTATATCGTATTGTTGCCCTTCACATACAGTAACAGCTGTTTTACTAAAAAGCTTTGCCAACTCTCTAAAGGTTTCTCCTTTATAGTTTTCAAAAAATTGATATGCTCTAATCAGCATTGCATCGCCAGACAAAATAGCCGTGTTCAAGTTCCACTTTTCATGTACGGTAACTTTTCCTCTTCGTAAAGGCGCATCATCCATAATATCATCATGCATTAATGAAAAGTTATGAAAAAACTCTACCGCCAGTGCTGCATCTAAGGCGTGTTTATACGAAACCCCAAAAGCCTCTGCTCCCAACAATGTTAAAACCGGACGCAAACGCTTGCCACCCATTTGTAGGATATAGTTTATAGGATCGTAGAGATTACCTGGCTGCTCTACTATGCTTTTCTCTGATAAATAAGCTAAAAATTCTTCTCTATAAAAAGAAATATCTTCCATGCTGCAAAGTATAAAAGGGCGAAAATACTATAATTACTCTAAAAACAAGTAGTATTTTAAGGAATAAATAATTTGGTAAAAAAACTCAGGAAACTTTTTTAGTTGTGAAAGTTTCCTTCTTATATTTGTCATATCTATGAAGCAAGAAATTCTAAACCAAGCTACTGAATTATTCCTCGAATTAGGCTTTAAAAGCGTAACCATGGATGATATTGCCGAAAAACTAGGCATCTCAAAAAAAACCATCTACACCTATTATAGCACAAAAAATAAACTCATAAAAAGCAGTACTGAACTTATTATTGCTGAAATTTTCGAGAAAACAGATACTATAATTGCCAAAAACCTCAACCCAATAGAGGAGATATTAGAAATACATGAGTATATACTTACCTATTTAAAGGAAGAAAAAAACTCTGTACAATATCAATTAAAAAAATATTACCCTAATATAGATAAATCGGTAAACGAGCATAAAAGAACACGCATGAACTTATGCGTAATCAATAATTTGAATCGGGGCATAGCATTAGGTTATTACCGAAAAAACTTAAAAACAGACATTATTTATCGCTTTTACTTCACCCAAATAGAAGGCATTAGAAATGACGATTTTTTTACCATAGAAGAATATGGCATCCCAGAACTTGTACATACTTTTTTAGACTACCACATACGAGGAATAGCCACCAAAAAAGGCCTTACATACATAAACAACTTACAAAAACAGATTATTTCATGAAACAGCACATTCTAATTGTTTTATTTCTCTCCGCATTTAATTGGATAAATGCACAAGAAAACAATTATAACTTTAGTCTGGAAGAAGCCATAAATTTTGCTCTAGAAAATAACCGAACGGCACAAAACGCCGCTAGAGATATTGAAGCAGCAAAAAAACAAAAATGGGAAACCACCGCAACAGGCTTACCGCAACTTAACGCCACCATAGATTACCAAAACTTTCTAAAACAACAAGTATCTTTAATTCCTGCAGCAGCATTTGGCGGACCAGAAGGAGAGTTTGAAGAACTTACCTTTGGGACAAAACAAAACATCAATGCCACAGCTACAATTTCACAACTCTTGTTTGACGGCTCTTACCTTGTTGGTTTACAATCTGCAAAAGTATACCTGCAAATATCCAAACAAGCAAAAATAAAAACAGACTTAGAAGTAAGAAAAACCGTAATCGATGCTTATGGCAATGTACTTATCGCAGAAGAAAGTATAAGTATTCTTAATCGAAATATAAAAGTACTTCAAGATAACCTCAATGAAACTACCAAAATCTACGAAAACGGTCTAGAAGAAGAAGAAAGCGTAGAACAACTCCGTATTACACTTTCTAGTGTAGAAAGCAATTTAAGAAACACGCAACGCTTAAAAACACTTGCCTATCAAATGCTAAACATCACTTTAGGAATCGATATTAATACAGCAACTACACTAACAGATAATCTAGAAACGCTAACCGCACAAAACATAGTACCCACACTATTAGATAGCGAAGAAAATATAGAAAACACCATAGATTACCAAATAGCTAAAAACGATATGGTCTCTAAAGAGCTTCTCGTAAAACTAGAAAAAAGCAAAGCCTTACCAAGCCTTAATGCTTTTTTAAATGGCGGCTACGCAGCTTTCGGAGATAGTTTTACATTTTTAGATAATAACCAACGCTGGTTTGGCTCATCGCTTTTAGGGGTTAGCCTAAACATCCCCATATTTAGTTCGGGAATGCGGGGAGCATCTACCCAAAGAGCCAAAATAAACCTCGAAAAAGCAAAAACCGATTTATTGGAAACACAACAACAACTAAAATTACAAATTGCCAATGCAAAGAGTGAATATCAATTTGCGATTGAAGAGTACCATAACAAAAAAGAAAACTTAAGCCTTGCCGAACGTATAGAGAAAAAAAATCAAACCAAGTTTTTTGAAGGTATAGGCTCTAGCTTTGAACTTCGCCAGGCGCAAACCCAACTTTACAGTGCTCAGCAAGAATTTTTACAAACAATGCTAAACGTAATCAACACCAAAGCAACGCTAGAAACTATTCTAAACAACGTAAACTAACTTATACCATTTAAGACAAGAACCTAATTACAAGCTTACACCATGAAAAATATAACACTAGCTCTACTTACCACAATATTATTAGTCTCCTGCGGAGGAGAAAAAAAGAAAAACGCACTAGAGAACGTTTTAAGTTCAGGCGACATCGATCTTATGCGTAAAAAACGTACCGAACTTGTTAACACACAACAAAAAACGCTAGAAGACCTCCACTTAATAGATGCCGCTATTGCAAAAATAGATACCGTAAAAAAAGTTCCGCTTATCACTACTTTAACTGCTAAAGCAACCAAATTTACACACTACATAGAAGTACAAGGAAATGTTACCACAAAAAACCTATTGGTAATTTATCCTGAATACAACGGAATTTTAACACACGTATATGTAAAAGAAGGACAATCGGTAAAAAAAGGACAGCTATTGGCTAAAATAGACGATGGCGGTTTAAGCCAGCAATTAGCGCAAATAAAAATTGAGGCCAACTTAGCCGAAACTACCTATGCGCGCCAAAAACGTTTATGGAATCAAAACATTGGAAGCGAGATTCAGTACCTACAAGCAAAATCTACCTATGAAGCACGTAGCAAAGCAGTAAAACAATTAGAACAGCAAATTAATAAAACTACCGTAAAAGCACCTTTTTCAGGAACTATAGATAACATCATCACAGAGCAAGGTAGCGTTGTAGCCGCAGGACAAACTCCCCTAATACGTATTGTAAACTTAAACGATATGTATATAGAAACCGATGTACCCGAACGCTACCTAACAAGCGTTACCAAAGGTAAACAAGTAAATGTAGAGCTTCCTGTTTTAAACAAAACAGTAACTACAAAAATAAGACAAGCAGGCGATTACATAAATCCAGACAATCGTACATTTAGAATAGAGGTAGCTATCCCTAATAAAGAAAAGGATATTAAACCCAACCTAACAGCAAAACTAAAAATTAACGATTACATAAACCCCAAAGCCATTTTAGTTCCTCAAAGCATTATCTCAGAAAACGCAGAAGGCCAGCAATACCTTTACTTAGTTAAAAACAAAAAAGAAAACAACGAAGGCATTGCCACCAAAACAATTATAAAAACCGGAAAAACACAAGGCGATTATATTGAAATTTTAGAAGGAATCTCTGATGGTGATGAAATTATCAATGAAGGAGCAAGAAGCGTAAAAAACAAACAAACCGTAAAAGTAATAGGAATAAAATAACCTTATTGCTATAAGGAATATAACTTCAGACAAGATCCCTATTTATGGAAAAACAACAAAAAAGTACAGAGAAAGAGTTTCCAATTTCTTCGTGGGCAATAAATAACAAAACAACCATTTATGTGCTCATCCTAATTATTTTTTATTTAGGAATATCGGCATTTTTCGATATGCCCAGAGAAAGCTTTCCAGAGGTAAACGAAACAAAAATATACGTAAGCACTGTTTACCCAGGAAACACCGCCGAAGATATTGAAAAACTTATTACCGACCCTCTAGAAGACCGCCTAAAAACGGTAAGCAATGTAGTCGAAATAACCTCTACTTCTAGTGAAGACTATGCAATAATTATTGTTGAGTTTGATGAAAATATAGAGGTAGATGCCGCCAAGCAAAAAGTAAAAGATGAAATAGACACCGAAACCTCTAGCGAAGATTGGCCAACCTTTAATGGAGCAAAAGTAGAACCCGATGTATTTGAGCTAACCATCTCGGAGGAAATGCCCATCTTAAACATCAATATCGCCGGAGATTACCCTATAGAAAAGCTAAAAGAATATGGCGAATACCTTCAAGATGAAATTGAAGACTTGATGGAAATTAAAGAAGTAGCCATACGTGGAGCACAAGAAAAAGAAGTAGAAGTAGCCGTAGACATCTATAAAATGATGGCCGCAAAAGTTACTTTTAACGATGTTATTAATAGCATTAATGGCGGAAACACCACCATGTCTGCAGGGAACATTGTTACCAGTGGGCAACGCCGAACCATTAGAATTCTAGGGGAAATAGAAAACCCACAAGACCTCAACAATTTTGTAGTAAAATCTGAAGGAGGCCATCCCATCTACCTAAAAGATATTGCTCAAGTTACATTTAAAGAAGAAGACAAAACTACTTACGCCAGAGAATTCGGTCACTCGGTAGTCATGCTCGATGTAAAAAAACGTGCAGGAAAAAACATGGTAGAAGCTGCCGAAAAAATCCAAGAAATTGTAAAAGAAACCAAAGCAAACATCTTCCCCCAAGATTTAGAAATAAGCATAACCAACGACCAATCATCGGTAACCATTGGACAAGTAGACGACCTTGTAAACAACATTATTTTCAGTGTCCTGCTAGTAGTTACGGTACTTATGTTTTTCTTAGGCTTTAAAAATGCCATTTTTGTAGGTTTTGCAATCCCTATGTCTATTTTCATGTCGCTTATGATTTCAAATGCCGTAGGCTATACCTTAAATACTATGGTATTATTTGGACTCATCATGGGACTTGGAATGCTTGTAGATAACGGAATTGTAGTAGTAGAAAACGTTTACCGCTTAATGGATGAAGAAGGCATGAGCCGAAAAGAAGCGGCAAAAAAAGGAATTGGAGAAATTGCTTTCCCTATCATTATTTCTACAGCAACTACCGTAGCCGCCTTTATGCCACTAGGCTTTTGGCCTGGAATTATGGGAGAGTTCATGATGATTTTACCCATTACACTCTCATTTGTATTAGGCTCATCGCTATTTGTAGCCATATTCTTCAACTCTGTGCTTGTAGCCAACTTTATGAGTACCGAAGATAAAAACATGCCGCTAAAACATATTATCGCACTTACCGCTATTATGGGTGTTATTGGGCTGTTAGTATTTTTTACAGGAAACGAGTATCGCGGTCTAGGTACACTCATGATTTTTACTGCTGGAATGCTCTGGATTTACAGAATTTTCCTACGCCGATGGGCAAATTACTTCCAAGCAAACACCCTTGTAAAACTAGAAAACTGGTATGAAAAACGCTTACGAAATGCCTTATCTGGTAAGAAACCTTATATTTTAAGCATAGGAACCTTTGTTTTACTTATTATTTCTTTTATGGTATTTGGCATGTCGCTTAGCTCTCAACGTACCAAAGTAGAGTTTTTTCCAGACAACAAACCTAATCAGATTATTGTATATATCGAATATCCTGAAGGCACCGATATAGAGAAAACCAATGCCATTACTAAAGAAATTGAACAACGCGTATATAAAGTATTAAACAGCAAACAATACAAAGACGGCGATTACAATTTTATGGTAGAAAGTGCTGTTTCTCAAGTAGGAGAAGGAGCAGGAAACCCACAAACCGATGGGGGTTCTTCGGCAGAAATGCCACATAAAGCAAAAATTACCGCCTCTATGCGCGAATATAAATACCGTAGAGGAGAAGATAGCGAATTGCTAAGGCAAAAAGTACAAGAAGCGCTTGTAGGTATCTATCCAGGGGTACTTATCTCTGTAGAAAAAGATGCTGCAGGACCCCCTGCAGGATCGCCAATTAATATAGAAATAGAAGGCGCCGACTATAATGAACTTATTAGTACCGCCGAAAAAATGCGCGACTTCATCAATACAAAAAACATCCCCGGAATAGATGAGCTAAAAATAGATGTTAATAAAAATAAGCCTTCTATGCGTGTAATTATTGATAGAGAAAAAGCGGGAGAACTAGGTATTAGCGCAGCACAAGTAGGGCAACAACTCCGAAACTCTATTTTTGGTGCTAAAGCAGGTATTTATAAAGAAGACGGGGACGATTATGATATCTATGTACGTTTTAACGAAGAAAACCGCTACAATACCAGCGCTTTGTTTAACCAGTATATTACTTTTAGAGATAATACAGGGAAAATTAAGGAAATCCCCGTATCGAGTATTACCAAGTACGAAAACACTTCTGGATTTAACGCCATTAAACACAAAAACACCAAGCGTATTGCTACAATTTATTCTGCTTTAGCCCCTGGACATACCGATGCTGGGGCTGTAGTTAGTCACATCCAAAACGAGATGAAATCTTTCGAAGGCATGCCAGAAGGTATTAAAGTAGATTATACAGGGCAAATTGAAGAACAAAATAAACAAATGACCTTTCTTGTTTCTGCCTTTTTTATTGGGTTAGGGCTTATTTTCTTTATCTTAATTTTTCAATTTAACTCCATTTCTAAACCGGCTATTATTATGCTTGCTATTTTCCTAAGCTTTATTGGAGTTTTTGGAGGAATAATTATCACTGGAAGCGCTTTTGTGATTATGATGACCATGGTAGGGATAATTTCTCTTGCCGGAATTGTAGTAAACAACGGGGTTGTATTATTAGATTACGGGCAGTTATTAATAGACCGCAGAAAAGAAGAATTAGGATTAAACGAAGACGAATATCTAGAAACTAAAGATCTTTATGAATGTGTTGTAAAAGCAGGTAAGGCGCGTTTACGCCCTGTACTCCTTACTGCTATAACTACAATTTTAGGACTTATACCACTCGCTATAGGACTTAACATTAACTTTTTCACCCTTTTTAATGATTTTGACGGAAATGTGTATTTTGGAGGAGATAACGTAATTTTCTGGGGCCCTCTAGCATGGACGGTAATTTATGGACTATTTGTTGCTACATTCCTAACCTTAATTATTGTGCCTAGTTTATTTTTCTTATCTATAAAATTAAAAATGTGGTTAAAGAAAAAATTAAAATCAGAAAACACAACAGCTTTGGTTGTTACCGAAGAAAAAATTAATGATAACTTAGAACCAAACGAAGCTTCATAAACAACAAGCTTCAAAAAAGTAAAAACAGCAATCTTTACCATGAAGATTGCTGTTTTTTTTTATGGGGTTATCCCTTCTATTTCTTCTAAAAATTCTCTTGATAAAACATCTAAAAAAAACGGGGATTAATTTCCGTAAAAACCACTTCTAGTTTACAACCCATATATCAGGTTTATTATTAAAGTAAATAATTCATAAAGCTAGTAATAAAAAAACAGCAGTAACCATAAAGTTACTGCTGTTTAAGTTGTGTAAATTTCAATCTTAAGAAACCTTATATAATAAAGTACCCGATTAAAATTAGATTCTTACCTTATTATAGAGCATAATTAAACCCTACGCCTAACACTTCTCTAACCTGAAATCCTGAAACAGCATTATCATCATATATTGTTTGGAAGATAAAATTAGCCGATAAGTGCTTATTAACTTTCATATTTAAGTTCATAGTGTAGTTTAAATCTATATTCTGAGGCTTATCTAAGTAATTAGAATATAAAGCTAACATGTTTTCCATGCTTACGTTATCTGCTAATTTAAATTTGTAATATCCGCTTACAGATGCACCAAATTCAAAACGGAAAGTTTCTCCTTTATCTATTCCAAAATAATCACCATCTACATAAGGATCTCCTGTAAGCACATTGTTCTCTCCCGTAAATCTATCCGAAACAAAAATCATACGTGCAGTTGCTGGAGAAACATTTACTTTTAGGTTTTCGCTATCTTTCCAAAGCATACCTGGACCAAACTGTAAGTATCCTGGAGACATAAACTCGGTATATTTTTTTCTGCCATCTGGATATGTATCATCATACTCGTATCCTTGTGCAAATTGCGTTCTGAAGTTCAAGAAGAAAGAGTAAGACCATTTTGTTTCTTTATTTAATTTATAGCCCACTACAGAGTTCAGTTCTAAACGGTCGTTAGTTTTTCGAGACCAATCTTCATCTTTAATTTTTGTCATCCCATAATCTCCTAAAAACTTGTTATCCCACGTAAGTCTTCCTTTAGAATAATTCAAGTCGTAGCTTATGGAAATATTCCCAGCATAATTTGAGCTTCCACCGCCTTGCCATTCTGCATTAAATGCTGCCTGGTTAAATAACACTTGAAAAGTTCCTGAGCCTTTCCAGCCTTCTTTTTTTTCTGTTTTTCCTTTGTCTTCTTGAGCAAACAAAAATCCTGCTTGCACTGTTAACACTACCGCTAGTAATAATTTTCTCATAGTATATTGATGATTAAAAATTTCTTGTAAAAATAATTATTTATAAAAGTTATAGTTTAAGGTTTTTAGTAAAATTTAAGTTTTTCTTTTTTTATATAAAGGTACAGAAGAACAAGCCTCGCCAAACATAAGGCTTTTTACCACTGGCTGTAATTTCTGTACAATGGCTACATAAGCACTTTCTGGCACGGGTTTATTAGCACAGCCTTTTATAATAACGGGGAGGTCTTTATATTCATTGACAGGTAATTTCTCTATAAGCTGGTTATAGAGTATGGTATCTATATCTGAAAGCTCTCCTAAGATAACTTGGGTGGCATAAGGCTGCAACTTGGTAGTAACTAACATATATGCCCAAGATGGTATTATTGCGTCTGTACTGCAATGTAGCGCAACGTAAGCTCCAGAATAAGCTTCCCAATTATGCGCTTCTACTGCGGCTCTAAACTTTTTTTCTTGAAGTACAATGCCTTCTAAAAGCCAATCTTTAATGTCTATTTGCTTTCGTTCTCCCGATGGGTATAAATCTTCTAGGTCGAAGGTTTTTAGCTTACTATTAGCAACTCTATTTACAATTTCTTTTTCCATAGCTTAGAGCATTCCTAATGCAAGTTTGGCTTCCTCGCTCATTAAATCTTGAGACCAAGGTGGATCGAAGGTTAATTCTAAATCAACATCATTAATCATCTCTATCATTTTTACCTTTTCTTGTACCTCTTGCGGAAGGCTTTCTGCAACAGGGCAGTTTGGTGTGGTGAGCGTCATTAAGATTTTAACATCGCGATCTTCATTTACAAAAACATCATAAATTAGTCCTAGTTCATAAATATCTACAGGGATTTCTGGGTCGTAAATGGTTTTTAGTACGCGAACAATTTTTTCACCTAATTCATTTACATCTATATCGTTTTCTGCCATTTTGTTTCGTTTATGGGGTTTGTATAAAAGTGTATTTCTATCTAACCAAAAGTAGAAGTAATACAACCTTTGCAAAGTTAATTAATTCTAAAATAGTATAGAAAAATAATAATTCCAACCTTTTTTGATAAAGATTGGAATTACCTTGTTTTAAAAATTGTGTATTTCTGAGAATTGTAAAATCAGCCTTTTGCTTGAAAGGCTAATGCATACATCTTTAATTGTTTTAGCATACTTAGCAAACCATTTGCTCTGGTTGGAGAAAGGTGTTCTTTTAGCCCTATCTCATCTATAAATGCGGTATTCGCCTCTATAATTGCTGCTGGAGTTTGATTGGAATATACCCGAATTAAAATGGCAATTATACCCTTGGTGATAATCGCATCAGAATCTGCAGTAAAAACCACTTTCCCTTCCTGCATTTCTGCATGTACCCAAACTTTACTTTGGCAGCCTTTTATGATATATTCGTCAGTTTTATATTGCTCGTTTATAAGTGGTAACGATTTTCCTAACTCTATCATATACTCATAGCGTTGCATCCAGTCATCAAACAGGGCAAATTCATCTATAATTTCTTCTTGTATGGCTGTAATTGTCAAGACGCTTATTTTTTCTGAAGTTGTGCTTTAATGAGTGTTTTTCCTTCTGTAGTATTTAAAAGTAGGACTTCGCCATCAAACATATAATTAGAAACGGCTGTCATGGCTTCTATAAAACTGCGTTCTATCTCCATCTGATCTTTACAATACATTCTTGTTAGTCCTAATTTATCGGCATCAAAGGTATTGTTTTCTCCTAATGTTAAAGCTCCTGCATAACTATTACATGCACTTTTACCGCTTAGTTTTGTTTTGGTCTCGTCTATTACAATGCTAACATTAAATGTGGTTACATCTTGTGTTTCTACATTAGTTACGTTGTAAGTTCCTTCAACCAAATCTTTAGATGGGCTTGTGTTTTGGCAAGCCATAAGGCTAAATGTTACTGTAAGAAAAAGAATTATTTTTTTCATCTATTTTTTTATTTTTTTAGTTCTATCGATTTACTTTTTAAGCTAACATAATTTTAGCCCGTTTTACCGCTTTTACAAGGTCGTCTATTTCTTCTTTTGTATTATAAAAGGAGAACGAAGCACGTACGGTACCTGGTATTTTGTAGTAATCCATAATGGGTTGTGCGCAATGATGTCCTGTTCTAACAGCTATACCTAATTTATCTACGATAGTACCTATATCATACGGATGCAAGCCTTCTATATTAAACGAAATAACGGCTGTTTTTTCAGGAGCGGTTCCATAAATTTTTAAGCCCTCTATTTTTAATAACTCTTGAGTAGCATATTGCAGTAATTCGTCTTCATACTGTGCTATTTCATCAAAACCTATTTCGTGTAGATATTCTATAGCACGACCAAAAGCAATCCCTCCGCATATATTTGGCGTTCCTGCTTCAAACTTATGTGGTAAACCTGCGTAAGTTGTTTTCTCGAAGGTTACTTGGTCTATCATTTCTCCTCCACCTTGGTACGGAGGCAATTTTTCTAAGCTGGCTTTTTTTCCATACAAAACACCTACTCCTGTAGGTCCGCACATTTTATGAGCAGAAACCACATAATAATCTACATCTAGCGCTTGTACATCTGCCTGAATATGTGGTGCTGCCTGTGCTCCATCTATCAAGACTTCTGCATTATATGTATGGGCAAGCTCTATTATTTCTTTAATAGGATTTATTGTACCTAAAGCATTAGAAACATGGTTTACAAAAACTAATTTTGTATTCTCCGAAACTAGATTTTTGTAAGCAGCATAATCTAACTCTCCGGCATCGGTCATTGGGATAACCTTTAGTTTTGCGCCTGTTTTCTCACAAAGCATTTGCCACGGCACAATATTAGAGTGATGCTCTAAGGCTGAAACAATTACTTCATCACCTTTATTTAAAAGCGAAACATAACCATTAGCTACTAGGTTTATACCGTGTGTTGTTCCGGAGGTAAAAATAATTTCTTCGCGATGTTTTGCATTAAAATGGCGACAGATTACATCTCGGGCATATTCATAAGCATCGGTAGCTTCTTGCGAAAGCGTATGTACCCCACGGTGTATGTTTGCATTGTAATGTTGGTAATAATTTACAATACAATCTATAACCTGTGTTGGTGTTTGCGAGGTTGCAGCATTATCAAAATACACTAAAGGATGCCCATTTACTTTACGTGAAAGAATAGGAAAATCTGCTCTAATTTTTGCAATATCTAACATAAGAATATCTTATAAATCAAACCCTAAATCTACATTAAGCTTTTTTGCTATAAGTAAGTTAATGCGTTTTTTTAGTTCGGGTATTTTTACACTTTCTAATACATTATTAGCAAAAGCATACATAAGTAACGCTTTTCCTTCTTTTTCTGGTATTCCTCTGGATTTAAGATAGAATAAAGCCTCTTCATCTAACTGACCAATAGTACAACCATGGCTACAGCGTACATCGTCTGCAAAAATTTCAAGTTGAGGTTTTGAGTTGATCGTTGCCTTATCGTCTACTAAAATGTTATTATTGCTTTGATAGGCATTTATTTTCTGAGCAACTTTTTCTACGTAAACTTTACCATTAAATACACCTACTGATTTATCATCATAAATTCCTTTATAATCCTGATGACTCTCACAATTTGGCTGTGCGTGATGTACTAATGTATTATGATCTACATGTTGCTTCCCTTCTATAATAGTTACTCCTTTTAGGGTAGAGTCTATATATTCTCCCTTTTGGTAGAAGTTTAAATTGTTACGCGTAAGCTTTCCTCCTAAAGAGAAGGTATGTACGGCACAATTACTTTCTTGCTGTTGTTCTATAAAGGTATTGTCTATTAAAGACGCGGAAGCCTTATCGTTTTGTATTTTATAATAATCTACCATCGCTCGTTTTTCGGCAAAAATCTCGGTTACCGAATTGGTAAGCACCGGATTTTCGGTTAAGCTTTGGTGACGCTCTATAATTTGCACATGCGAGTTTTCTTCTACCACAACTAAGTTTCGTGGTTGTATCAATAAAGCCGACTCATTTCCTGTAGAGAAATTTAAAATCTGTATCGGCTTATCTACCATCACATTTTTGGGAATATAAATAAAAGCCCCTTCTTTAGAAAAAGCAGTATTAAGTGCATTTAGGCTAGAGTCTTTAGGTGCTATTTTATTAAAATAGTTATCTATTATTGGCTTATACTGTGTTTTGGTCAAAGCCGAAGACATTAAACATGCATGAAATTTATCGTGAGTGGTTTGCGATAAATGCGAAGCATAAATTCCGTCTACAAATACAATGGTATAGGTATCTATATCGTGTATAAAGTATTTTTTTACTTCTTTGTATTCTAAGGCTTCCTCTTTTTTAGGAAAGATGCTATAGTCTTCTTTTAAAAGGCTATTAAGTGATGTGTACTTCCAAGCTTCATCTTTTTTGGTAGGAAAACCTTTCGCTTCAAAAAGCTTAAGTGCTTCGTTACGTAATTTATGTACATCATTATTTACATCTACCTGATCTTCAAACACGAAGAAAGAAGATAATAATTTATCTTTTAAACTCATAATATATTTCGTTTCTCGATAAAACAGGGAGTGATTATTTCCCTATAATTTAAACTATGATACTGAATTGGATTGTGTTATTAATTAATCGTTTACGGCTTCTTTTTTCAACCAATCGTATCCTTGCTCTTCTAATTTCAAAGCAAGTTCTTTTGTACCTGACTTTACAATTTTCCCGTTTAATAAAACGTGTACAAAATCGGGTTCTATATAATTAAGTAAGCGTTGGTAATGGGTAATTACCAGTACGGCATTATCTTTATTTCTTAATTTGTTAACTCCGTTAGAAACTACGCGTAAAGCATCGATATCTAGCCCAGAATCTGTCTCATCTAAAATTGCCAATTTAGGTTCTAACATGGCCATTTGGAAAATTTCGTTACGTTTCTTTTCTCCTCCAGAAAAACCTTCGTTTAAAGAGCGTGATAAAAATTTACGATCCATCTCTAACAGCTCAGATTTTTCTCTAATTTTTTTCAACATTTCGCTAGCTGGCATTTCTTCTAAGCCTTTTGCTTTACGTGTCTCGTTTATGGCGGTTTTCATAAAGTTAGTTACCGTAACTCCTGGAATTTCTACAGGGTATTGAAATGATAAGAAAATCCCTTTATGCGCTCGTTCATCTGCTTCAAGCTCTGAGATTTCTTCATTTTCTAAAATTATTTCACCATCGGTTACTTCAAAATCTTCTTTTCCTGCAATAACAGAGGCTAATGTACTTTTCCCTGATCCGTTTGGTCCCATAATAGCATGAACTTCGCCAGGGTTAATTTCTAGGTTTATTCCTTTTAAAATTTCCTTATCTTCTACACTTGCGTGTAAATTTTTTATCTTTAACATAGTACTTTGCTTATTTTTCAGGCTGTTTTGCCTCTAACTTTATTAGGTTTGTCTCTTCTGGTTTAGAAACGTTTAATATTTCTTTTATTTCTAGCACCTCATCCCAACCTTCTTCTAGATTGGGTTTTATAACGCCTCTTACAATTACGGGTATCATATCGTAATCATCTTTTTTAAAGGGTGCTACTTTTTTGGATAACTTCATTACCATAGAGTCTAAAACAACACCATAGATAAAGTCGTCTCCTTTTAATACAGCTGCATCTGCCATATAAAGAAATTCTCCTTTTAGGATTTGTGTTTTTTCTTTTTCGTTGGCTATAGCGGACTTCGCTTCTTTTTGAGCTTCGGTAGTTTTGGTTTCGTTTTTACAGGCAGTTAATACTGCTGAAAAAACCATTAAGGTAACAAGTATTTTTTTCATAAAAACATTTTTGTTTAATTAACCTACAGAACCTTCTAACGAAATTTCTAAGAGTTTTTGCGCCTCTACAGCAAACTCCATAGGTAGTTTATTGAGTACTTCTTTACTAAATCCGTTTACGATAAGCGCTATTGCTTTTTCTGTATCAATTCCGCGTTGGTTACAGTAAAATATTTGGTCTTCTCCAATTTTACTTGTAGTAGCTTCGTGTTCTACTTGAGCGGTTTTATTTTTTGCCTCGATATACGGAAATGTGTGCGCCCCACACTGATTTCCCATTAATAAGGAATCGCACTGTGAAAAATTACGGGCATTTTCTGCTCTTGAATTAATTTGAACTAAACCTCGGTATGAGTTCTGAGATTTGCCCGCAGAAATTCCTTTAGAGATAATTGTACTTCTTGTATTTTTCCCTAAATGAATCATTTTGGTTCCGGTATCGGCTTGTTGGTAATTATTGGTTACGGCAATAGAGTAAAATTCTCCAATAGAATGATCTCCTTTTAGCACGCAACTTGGGTATTTCCAAGTTACGGCACTTCCCGTTTCTACTTGTGTCCAACTTATTTTTGCATTTTTCTCACACAGCCCTCGTTTGGTCACAAAGTTAAATACCCCTCCTTTACCTTCGGCATTTCCTGGGTACCAGTTTTGTACCGTGCTGTATTTTATTTCGGCATCATCTAACGCGATAAGCTCTACTACGGCTGCGTGTAATTGGTTTTCATCGCGCATAGGCGCTGTACAACCTTCTAAATAGCTTACATAGCTACCTTCGTCTGCCACTACCAGTGTACGCTCAAACTGCCCTGTTCCTGCTTGGTTAATTCTAAAATAGGTAGAAAGTTCCATAGGGCAACGTACTCCTTTAGGTATATAACAGAATGACCCGTCACTGAAAACTGCCGAGTTTAATGCTGCATAGAAATTATCTTTTTGTGGAACAACACTTCCTATGTATTTTTTTACAAGTTCCGGGTGTTTCTGGATAGCTTCAGAAATAGAGCAAAAAATAATTCCTTTTTCTGCTAAGGTTTCTTTAAAAGTTGTAGCTACCGATACGGAATCCATCACCACATCTACGGCAACCCCAGCTAATTTTTTTTGTTCATCTAGCGATATTCCTAACTTACTAAAGGTGTCTAACAGCTCTGGATCTACCTCATCTAAACTTTCGTATTTAGGTTTTTTATTGGGTGCCGAGTAATACGAAATATCCTGAAAATTAGGCTTTTCATAATTTACATTTGCCCAATCTGGCTCTTCCATAGCTTGCCAAATACGAAAGGCTTCTAAGCGCCATTCGGTCATCCACTCGGGTTCTTCTTTCTTTTTAGAGATTGCTCGAACAATATCTTCATTCAAACCAACAGGAAAGGTATCGGATTCTATATCGGTATAAAATCCATACTCATATTCTTTGGTTTCCAACTCTTTTTTTAAATCGTCTTCCGTAAACTTATTCATAGTATCAATAAAAATCGTTAAAAACTCAAGAAACTTAGTCTCTTGAGGTATATATTATAGCGAAAAGCTTTCTCCGCAACCACAGGTACGCTCTGCATTCGGGTTATTAAAAACAAAACCTTTCCCGTTTAGTCCTCCCGAATATTCTAATGTTGTTCCTACCAGATAAAGAAAACTTCTTTTATCTACTAGGATTTTCACCGCATTATGTTCAAAAAGTTTATCTTCTGCTGCCTGCGAATTATCAAATTTTAATTCATAAGACAATCCCGAGCATCCGCCACTTTTTACGCCAACACGCACAAAATCTTGACCTACATTATAGCCATCTTCTGCCATTAATTCGGCTATCTTTTTCTTTGCGGTATCACTTACTTTTATCATAGCCTTAGGGTTTTACATCTTTTTACGGTGCAAAGATACCATTTAGGAGTGTGAAAACCATATTTATAAGCATTAATCTAATCGATATCTAGATAAGCTAAAGTTATAAGCCTATTTCTTAACAAAACTTAACACAAAACTAGGTTTATTAAACCACTATTCTAATACTTAAAAAAGATTATTTTTCTATTTAAGAATATCCTAACCTAAAAATATTAATTTTGCTTTTCTTAAAAATAATATTGAGTATGTTTGATAATAAAGGTAGCAAAACGAGTTTAGCAGAATTAGGAGAATTTGGACTGATAGAACACTTAACCCGTTTTGTAGAATTAAGCCAAGCTTCTACCAAAAAAGGCATTGGTGATGATGCTGCTATCTTGCAATTTAACAACGAGGAAGACGTAGTAGTATCTACCGACATGCTTGTAGAAGGCGTACATTTTGATCTTGCTTACATGCCACTAAAGCATTTAGGTTATAAAGCCGTCATGGTGAACTTATCAGACATTTATGCCATGAATGCTGAGGCTACGCAAATAACGGTTTCTATCGCCGCTTCTAACCGATTTCCTGTAGAAGCTCTAGAAGAGCTCTATACTGGAATTTTACTAGCTTGTAAAACCTACAAAGTAGATTTAGTGGGCGGAGACACCACTTCATCTACCGCTGGATTAATTATTAGCATTACCGCCATAGGAAAAGCAAAGCCTAACGATATTTGCCAACGTAACGGAGCAAAACCTAACGATTTACTGGTTGTAACAGGCGATCTTGGCGGAGCATATATGGGATTACAGGTTTTAGAAAGAGAAAAACAGGTTTTCAAAGTAAATCCTAATGCTCAGCCCGATTTAGAACCTTACACCTATATTATTGAAAGACAACTAAAACCTGAAGCAAGAAAAGACATCCCAACACTACTAAAATCTCTAGAGGTTACACCTACTTCGATGATAGACATTAGCGACGGGTTATCGTCAGAAATTATCCATTTATGCAAAAACGCGAAGGTTGGCGCAAACTTATTTGAAGAAAAAATTCCTTTAGACCCTACTGTAATTTCTGTTTGTGAAGAGTTTAATATAGACAGTACAACCATTGCTCTAAGCGGTGGCGAAGATTATGAGCTATTGTTTACCATCAACCAAAAAGATTACGATAAAATTAAAGGAAACCCTAACTTTAGCATCATAGGTCATATTACAGAAGAAAAAGAAGGCATGCACATTATTACGCGAGCAAATCAGAAAATTGCCTTAAAAGCTCGCGGATGGAACTCTTTTGAAGAAGACGAACAAGAAAACAAATAAGCTTCTAAAAATTATCATCCATTTCATAAAGAAAGCTTAGCCTAGCTAACCGCTAAGCTTTCAACCCTTTTATTACCGAAAAAGCCTGCTCAACCAAAGCTTCTTCTACCAAAATCGTAAATTCGTTAGCCGTAGAAATAACTTCATATAAAGCTATATCTCGCCAAGCCAACTGTTTTAGCAAATGATAATATAAACCCACAGCTTTATAATTTCCTAAAGGAAGTTGTAAGCTTATTGCCGATAACTCTTGATGATGACTCAACAACTCTTGTTTCCCAAAAAAACGATTAACAACTTCTACCGCAGCACCCGAAATCATTAAATTACTTTCTAAAATTCCACGTGTAAACGCATAAAACAAATTCGGATTATCAGAAAAATAGCCTAACATTTTCGTATGGCTACCTAACAAAGAATTGGTGTTTTTAAAAGTAAACGAATGAATGTTAGACCGCACCGTAATATCTCCCAACTGCTTAAAATAATGTTCTCTCACCCCTTTTTCTGCAATTCCTGCTGGAAATCTATAACGTCGCAACGCCATCATAATGGCTGCCGATTTTATTGGTTTACGTACAAAATCTGACACCTGCGGCCGCAACTCTTCTGCTAACGCACTATAATTTATAATTTTTCGCTGTAAAGCTTCTACTAAAAAAGGCTGATTCTTTAAAATCTGCTCCACTCCCTGAGTAACCGTTCTCATTTGTTATATATTTAACACATTGCATAAAAATAGTAAAAAATATTGAGTTTTTATGTTTCTACAGAAGCACAAATTACTTTCGCCCAAAAATATACAGTATGAAGGTTTTAAAGTTTGGAGGCACCTCGGTAGGTACGCCAGAAAACATACAGCACATCTATGAAATAGTTAATAACAACACCCCTAAAATTGTTGTTTTATCTGCCATGAGCGGAAGCACCAACAGCTTAGTTAAATTAAGCCAAGCTATTTTAGAGCAACAACCGCAAGAGGCACAAAAAATTGCAAAAGCTCTGTTTTTAAAACAGCTTCAAATTACCGCTGCACTCCTTACCGACAAAAAAAGAATAGAAAACCTAAATAAGTTTTCAGAAACCTTATATAAAGAATTGCTTTTTTACATAGAAAGTATAAATGATAATCGGTTTAAAATTTTAGCTCAAGGCGAACGTTTTTCCACCTATCTTGTTCATCAGTTTTTAGAAGAAAAAGGCATAAAAACCGCTCTTATTTCTGCGTTAGATTTTATGCGCATCGATAAAAACAATGAACCCGATATGTTTTACATCAGGCAAAACCTAAGGCGTTTACTTTCTGAAAGTCCACAAAAAACAGTTTACATCACACAGGGGTTTATTTGCAGAAATCACCAAGGAGGTGTTGCCAATTTAGACCGCGGCGGAAGCGACTATTCTGCCACGCTTATCGGAGCTGCACTTTATGCAGAAGAAGTACAAATTTGGACCGATATAGACGGATTTCATAACAACGACCCAAGGTATATTAACAACACCTATCCGTTAGCCAACCTGTCGTATAACGAAGCGGCAGAACTGGCGTATTTTGGTGCAAAAATTTTACATCCACAAACCATTTTACCTGTAAAAGACTTAAAAATTCCTGTACGATTAAAAAACACGCAAGATGCACAAGCTAACGGCACATTAATAACACACGAAACTACAACTAACGGAATTAAAGCAATTGCCGCAAAAGATGGCATTACCGCTATCAAAATAAAATCTGAACGCATGCTATTGGCTTATGGGTTCTTAAAAAAAGTGTTTGAAATTTTCGAGAAATACCAAACCGCTATCGATATGATAACCACTTCGGAAATTGCAATTTCACTAACCATAGACAACCCGATACATCTAGCAGAAATTACAAAAGAGTTGCAAAAATTTGCTAGCGTAGAAATTGAACAAGAAAAAAGTATTATTTGCTTGGTTGGAAATGAAATTATTCACCACCCAGACACCCCACAACTATTTAAAATTTTAAACGATGTTAATATACGTATGATTGCTTATGGCGGAAGCAATAACAATATTTCTTTACTGGTAAACACTCAAGACAAAATAAGCACTTTAAACCTGCTTAACAACTATGTATTTAGGCTAGAAGAGCGTTTGGTTTAGCTTCTAGCAACTCCCCTTTTGTTTACTTCAGCAATATGGGGAGTTTTACTTGTTTAAAATAAATTGAACTTTAGCTAAAAGGGCTTCTTGAGCCTCTAAATAAGACATGTGCCCACCTTCAAAAAGCACCAACGGAACTCCTGTTTCTTCCGCCAATTGTTCTTGTGAGCTTCGCAAAATCAACGGATCCTCTTCTCCACCTAACAAATACGTTTTCTTGGCAAAATCCGCTAAAACATCCACTCTATTTTCACGCTCTTTCAAGCCTCTTAATGATGCCACAACAGCTTCTACCGAAAGTTTTTTAGCTTCCAAAACCATTGCTTCTATCTGCTGCGAAAATTTATTTTTATTAACTTCTGAAAATAGGTTTTTAATTGCCATACTTACAAAAGCCTCTTTATTTTGTTTTACCAACCTTATGGCTCGCTCTCTAACTTTTTTACGCGCTTCACTATCGGTATAAGCAGTAGAGTTTAACAATAAAAGCCTATGTACTTTTTCAGGAAATAATTCTGCAAAAGCCAAAGCCACATATCCACCCATAGAATGCCCTAAAAAAGCTGCTTCTGTTACATTTAATTTTTCCAACACCGCATTTACCGCTTTCGCCATTTCTGACATTTTATGCTGATCGCCCTGTTGTAGTGTTTTTCCGTGTCCAAACAAGTCTATGTTTATACATAAAAAATTTTTATTTAACGTAGCAACTGTAGGATTCCAAATTTGAGAATTTTCTAAAAACCCGTGCAACAAGACAACCGCCTTACCTGCTCCAGAAATTTCAAAATGTACTGGTCTATTATTATAGCTTACTTCCATAATTTTCATTAAAAAATGCCGCAATAAAGCAAAGCGGCATTTTTATTTTATTTTTAGTATTTTACTAAGCGTTCATCAAATCTTCAATTTCATCAGCTAAAATCGGGATATTTCTCATCAAATTAAAAGGCTCCCCTTTTTCTTGCACAACCACATCGTCCTCTAGGCGTATCCCAAAACCTTCTTCTGGAATATACACACCAGGCTCTACGGTAAACACCATATTGGCTTGCATTGGCTCGTGCAACAATCCGTAATCGTGCGTATCTAAGCCCATGTGATGCGATGTTCCGTGCATAAAATATTTTTTATATGCCGGCCAATCTGGGTTTTCATTTTGCACGTCTGCTTTATCTAGTAAGCCCAAATCTAAAAATGCAGCAGTAGCCAACTTACCTACTTCTTTATGATATTCTGCCCATAAAGTTCCTGGCACAAGCATTTTAGTAGCCTCATCTTTTATAGATAGAATTTTGTTATAAACTTCTTTTTGACGTTTTGTAAATCTCCCTGAAACAGGAATGGTACGCGACATATCGCTTGCATAATTAGCATATTCTGCTCCTATATCTAATAGAATAAGTTCTCCTTCTTTACACTGCGCTTTGTTTTCTATATAATGCAATACATTGGCATTTTGCCCCGAAGCAACAATAGGCGTATATGCAAAGCCTCTAGAGCGATTTCTTAAGAATTCATGCATAAACTCAGCCTCAATCTCAAACTCCCAAACCCCTGGTTTTACAAAACCAAGTACACGTTTAAATCCTTTTTCTGTAATGGCACACGCCTGTTGAATAGTTTCTATCTCTAAAGAATCTTTTACAGAGCGTAAACGTTGTAAAATAGGGTTACTTTTTGCAACTGCATGAGCAGGGTAAGATTCTTTTAGCCATTTATTAAAACGAGCCTCTCTAGTTTCGGTTTCTACATTGGCACGGTAATGCTCGTTAGTATTCACATATACCATTTCGGCTTGCGCCATAAGTTCGTAGAATATTTTCTGAAAATCATCCAACCAATATACCGTTTTTACTCCCGATACCTCAAATGCTTTCTCTTTGGTAAGTTTTTCGCCTTCCCAAACGGCAATATGCTCGTTAGTTTCTCTAAGGAAAAGAATTTCACGATGTTCAGGTTTAACAGCATCTGGAAAAAGCACCAAAATACTTTCTTCTTGATCTACTCCGCTTAAATAATAAAGATTGCGATCTTGCTGAAAAGGGATTGTACTATCTGCCCCAATAGGATAAACATCATTAGAATTAAAAACCGCTAAGCTATTCGGTTTCATCTCCTTTATGAAATTTTTTCTATTCTTTACAAATAAACTTTTATCGATAGGTGTATATCTCATAATAACTTTTGATTTTCCTCAAAGGTACAAATTCGATTCAAGACAGAAATAAGCACCTCCGTTAATTTTATTTAACATTTAGTAGCCTTTGTATTTTCAATACTCATCACTGCTATTTAACAAGATTCACATTAAGATTTAACAAATTTTAAGATTTAATCTTTATACCAATTCTAAATAAGAATAATGCTAAGCTTAAAGTTTGTTAAAACCAATATGAAGCGTATTTTTGTAAAACATTTCAAAAAAAATTTCAGAACCAATGGGTGGATTTATACAATCATCGACCATGAGGAAGTTTGCCATGGCACTATCTGGCCTTTTCCTTGTTTTTTTCTTATTACAACATTTTATCATTAACCTAACCTCTGTAACAAGCCCTGACACTTTCAACGAGTTGTCGCACTTTATGGGAACAAACCCTTTAGTACAGGTGCTTTTACAACCTGTTTTAATTTTCGGAGTGATTTTTCACTTTGCAATGGGCTTTATTTTAGAGGCCAAAAACAAAAAAGCACGTAATGTAAATTATGTAAAGTACAATGGCGGAGCTAATGCTTCTTGGATGTCTAGAAACATGATTTATTCTGGAATTGTAATTCTTGCTTTTTTAGGATTGCATTTTTATGATTTTTGGGTTCCAGAAATGGTACACAAATACATCCAATCACATCCAGAAGATGCTACAAGATATTATGCAGAAACAATAGCAAAATTTGAAAGCCCTGTAAGAACAGGTATATATGTAGTAGCATTTATTTTCTTAATGCTTCACCTATTACACGGTTTTTCTTCATCATTCCAATCTATAGGATGGAATAACAAATATTCAAAAGCTTTAAAAGGCTTCACGCAAGCCTATGCCATTATAATTCCTTTAGGATTTATTTTCATAGCTGTTTATCACTATCTTAATCATTAGTAATACGTAGATTTATGTCAGTTTTAGATTCAAAAATACCAGTAGGACCACTTGCAGACAAGTGGACAAAACACAAAAATGATATCAACCTGGTTAACCCTGCAAACAAGCGTAATATCGATATTATTATAGTGGGAACAGGATTAGCAGGTGGTAGTGCTGCTGCTACCCTAGCAGAACTTGGTTATAATGTAAAAACATTTTGCTACCAAGATTCACCTCGTAGAGCACACTCTATTGCTGCCCAAGGAGGTATAAATGCCGCAAAAAATTATCAAGGAGACGGAGATTCTAACTACCGTCTTTTCTACGATACAGTTAAAGGAGGGGATTATCGTTCGCGCGAAGCAAACGTGTACCGCTTAGCTGAAGTATCTGGAAATATTATAGACCAATGTGTTGCACAAGGTGTTCCTTTTGCCCGTGAATATGGTGGATATTTAGATAACCGCTCTTTTGGAGGAGTTCTTGTATCACGTACTTTTTATGCAAAAGGTCAAACAGGTCAACAATTGTTACTAGGAGCATACTCTGCCATGAACCGCCAAATAAACCGTGGTAAAATCCAATCTTTTAACCGTCATGAAATGATGGATTTAGTATTGGTTGATGGTAAAGCTCGTGGAATTATTGCAAGAAACATGGTAACAGGAGAAATTGAACGCCATTCGGCACACGCTGTCGTAGTAGCCTCTGGAGGTTACGGAAACGTTTTTTTCCTGTCTACCAATGCAATGGGGAGTAACGTAACAGCTGCTTGGCGTACACACCGCCGTGGTGCTTACTTTGCAAACCCATGTTATACACAAATTCACCCAACTTGTATTCCTGTATCGGGAGATCATCAGTCTAAATTAACCTTGATGTCTGAGTCGCTTCGTAATGATGGAAGAATTTGGGTACCTAAGAAAAAAGAAGACGCTATCGCTATTAGAGAAGGACGTCTTAAACCTACCGATTTAAAAGAGGAAGACAGAGATTATTACTTAGAAAGAAGGTACCCAGCCTTTGGTAACCTTGTACCTCGTGACGTAGCCTCTAGAGCCGCAAAAGAACGTTGCGATGCTGGCTTTGGAGTAAACAAAACAGGAGAAGCTGTATTTCTAGATTTCTCTAGCGCTATCCAACGTTACGGTAAAGAAAAAGCATTTACACAAGGGCATAAAAACCCTAGTAAAGAAGAAATTACAAAATTAGGAAAAGGAGTTGTTGAAGCTAAGTATGGAAACCTATTCCAGATGTACGAAAAAATTGTAGATCAAAATCCATACAAAACTCCGATGATGATTTACCCTGCGGTACACTATACCATGGGCGGACTTTGGGTAGATTACAACTTACAAACCACCATTCCAGGATGCTACGCCGCAGGAGAAGCTAATTTTTCTGATCACGGTGCTAACCGCCTTGGGGCTTCTGCCTTAATGCAAGGGCTTGCCGATGGTTACTTTGTACTTCCTTATACAATTGGCGATTATCTTTCTGATGATATTAGAACAGGAAAAATATCGACAGATTTACCTGAATTTGAAAAAACAGAAAAAGATGTACGTGACAGAATTCATAAATTAATGAATGCTGGAGGTAAACACTCTGTAGACCACTACCACAAAAAACTTGGTAAAATTATGTGGAACAAGTGTGGTATGGCCAGAAATGCTAAAGGGCTTGAAGAAGCACTAACGGAAATTAGAGAATTACGTGAAGATTTCTGGAAAAATGTAAAAGTAACAGGAAAAGAAAACGCTAAAAACGCTGAGCTTGAAAAAGCAGGACGTGTAGCCGATTTCCTTGAATTAGGAGAACTTTTTGCAAAAGATGCCCTACACAGAAACGAATCTTGTGGAGGTCACTTTAGAGAAGAATACCAAACCGAAGAAGGAGAAGCTTTAAGAGATGATGAAAACTTTAAGTATGTTGCTGCATGGGAATATGCAGGAGACCCTAAAGAAGCTAAACTTCATAAGGAAGAACTTGATTTTAAAAATATCGAATTAAAAACCAGAAGTTATAAATAGACGTCAGTATTGCAACTGAGGAGTTAGATATTAGCTTACTCACCACTCAATACTCAATACAAAACCTAAACAATATGAAACTTACATTAAAAATATGGCGTCAAGAAAATGCTAACGCAAAAGGAAAAATGGAAACTTATCCCATCGAAGGAATCGAAGGCGATATGTCTTTCCTTGAAATGTTAGACGTTTTAAATGAAGAGTTAGTAGCCAAAGGAGAAGAGCCTGTAGAATTCGATCACGACTGCCGTGAAGGAATTTGCGGAACATGCTCATTACAAATTAATGGAGAACCACACGGACCAGATAAGCTGATAACTACTTGCCAGTTACACATGCGTACGTTTAACGATGGTGACACTATTGTAATAGAGCCCTTTAGAGCTACTGCATTTCCTGTAATAAAAGATTTAATTGTAGATCGCTCTGCACTTGACCGCATACAACAAGCAGGAGGATATGTTTCTGTAAACACTTCAGGTAACACCATTGATGCCAATAGCATTCCTGTAAATAAACATGATGCCGATGATTCTTTCAACGCAGCTACTTGTATAGGATGTGGAGCTTGTGTTGCGGCTTGTAAAAACGCCAGTGCAATGCTTTTCACCTCGGCAAAAGTATCTCAATATGCATTACTACCGCAAGGTAAAGTAGAAGCCACAGAACGTGTATTAAATATGGTTAGACAAATGGATGAAGAAGGATTTGGAAACTGTAGTAATACTGGAGCTTGTGAAATTGAATGTCCTAAAGGAATTTCATTAGAGAATATCGCTAGACTTAACCGCGAATACTTATCTGCATCAACAAAAAGCTAGCTTAGTAGTAAATAAGTTCATTTTTTAGAAACCGCCTTGGAAATTTCCAAGGCGGTTTTTTTTATTATAAAATATCTTGATAACTATAGAAAACATCCCTAACACTAACAATATTTTTCCTATAAACATAAATATTTGAAAATTTCTTACTTAAATTATATCTTTCTACAAAGAAGAGCTTAAATAGTTATTTAGATTGATTCTAAAAAATATTTGTAAATTGCTCCGCATATTCACTATTAACAAACGCTTAGTAAGCTTTAATTAAAAATGAAAAAGCTTTATTTTATTCCTATTCTATTTATAAGCTGGTTTAGCACATTAAATTCACAGACTACAGCTTTCGAAAATCTAACAAAAAAGATCACTAACAAACAAGCTACTCCACTACAAGCCTATAAGCAATTAGACAGCTTGCTAACCGAAGCTATCAACGCAAATGATGCAGAGACCGAGCTCAAAATCCTATCTAAACGCTATGAATACGATTATCTGCAAAAAATAGATTTCGAACAAATGATTAGTGCTGCACAAATTCTAAAAGAGAGAGCTCAATACCACAACAACTTATTATACGAAGCCAAAGCTTATAAGTATTTAGCACAGGTTTATACTTTTAACGGACTCTATGAAAAAGCATTGAAAGAGCTTTCAATAGGTTTAAAAACTATAAACAAAGTAACCCCTGAAACTCCTAAAACAATTATGGAGCGAGCCAATATATATACCGCGTTTACAAATACATATACTCAAAACAACGAACCATTTAAAGGTATACAATACATCTATAAAGCTATCGAAGAACATGGAAAACTTACTAATCCTGAGCAAAAAAGAGGCACACAATTTATGGATTATGCTAACCTAGGCGGTATTTACCTTAAAGTAAACCTAGATTCTGCCAAATATTACGCCGAAAAATCCATTACGTACAGTAAACCCCATGAGTATAATCACAACTTAATGTTTCTCAATTACCTTGTTATTGGTAATGTACACCTCGCTAAAAAAGATTACCCAAACGCTGAAAAATATTATAAAAAAGCCGAAGCCATAAAAGAAGGTAAATATTTTATGAACATTAAAGAGCTATACAAAAACTTGATTAAAACGTATGCTGAATTAAATGAAACAGAACTAAAAAAAGAATACGAGCTAAAACTTAAAGATTTATCATTAACCATTGCTCAAAGCCAAAACAACTCCTTACGTAAAATCATACAAAACGACAAAAACAACATTAACAGCAGCCCTAAAAGTCGAAATAAAAATAATTATTATTGGATTTTGGGCGCTTTAGCTGTAATGGGTTTGGGAATAATAGCCCTAGTTATCTATAAAAGAAAAAAAACAATAACACACCCTCTTACCCCGAAAGAATACAATGAACTTATTGATTTACTCAAAGATAACGACCAAAAATTCCTGTTAGCCTTTGATACAAAATTTCCTCACTTTTCAAAAAAACTACTAAAAGAAAATGCCAACCTTACTAATTCAGAAATAGAATTATTAGCAATGGTAAAACTAGGAATAACCAACAAAGAAATTTCACAATATAAATATATACAACACCGAACCGTACAAAACAAAAGATATTTTATCCGAAAAAAACTCAATCTAGCTTCAGATATAGACCTAAATAAATGGATTGAGCACTTTTAACAAATGGAATTCAAAACATTCAAATACAGTAAATTAAACTAAAAAGTGAACCTAAAGTGAACCTGTAATGAGTGTACTTTTTAGCTTTTTCATAAAACCTCTGTTAGATTAGCTTAACCATAATTTAACTTAAGACTGAAATTTATGAAAGCAAAAATGACTCTTTCCTTAATAGGATTGCTAATACCGTTAATAGCAATCTCCCAATGGACACAATTAGGAGACACATTTGTAGGCAATGAGGAACAACTAAACCTAGGCTATGCCATTAACCTCTCTGCAGACGGAACAACACTAGCCATAGGAGAACCTTTACAAAAAGGCTCAAGCTATGAAGGTAACGAAAAAAGTCGTGTAAAAATTTATCGATGGAATACCAATGCAGGAACATGGCTACAATTAGGTCAAACCATATTTGGAGCAGAGCATTTCCTAGCACCTCCTAATAATCACAGCACTCCTCCTCCAAATAACGGAAGCGATGTAATACTTACCCCAGACGGAAATACCATTGCTATGGTAGAGAGAGGGTACTATTACATAAACCCTAATGATGAAAGTGATATTATTTTTAATGATCGCATTAGGGTTTTTAAATATCAAAACTCCCAGTGGGAACAGATAGGAGAAGACATTTTGGGAGAAGCCAGAAACATTGCAATCGCTGATAACGGCAACATATTGGCCGTTGGTATTGATTATGACGATACTGTAGCCGAAAACTCAGGAGCAGTAAAAGTATACCAATATCAAAGTAACGCTTGGACACAACTCGGAAACACCTTATACGGCTATGAAGATTTAGATTATTTTGGAACCTCTGTAGATTTATCTGGAGACGGAAGTATCCTTGCTGTAGGATGTTCTGGATGCGCAGCAGGAGGTTTAACTCCCGATCCTGGTTATGTAAGAATTTACAACTTGCAAGCAAATACCTGGACAGAGCAAGAAACCATCGCTGGGTTATATACAGACTTCTATGGACATGGGGGCTCAACAGGTTCTAGCGTTGCCCTTTCTAACAACGGAGAAGTGGTAGTTATTGGAAGTCAGCACCACAGAGACAGCAATAACAACTTGACTGGAGCAATAAGGGTTTTTAAAGACACTAACGGAAATTGGGCACAAGTAGGACAAACATTAGAAGGAGGAAAATCCTATAATGAAAACACCAAAAATATGGTTAGCATATCAGACGATGGTAATATTATCGCCTTTGGAACATCAGAATCTGTTTTTTCAGCTAACTTATCGAGTGTAAAAGTATTTCAAAACACCAACAATAATTGGCAGCAAATAGGACAGGCAATTCATCAAAGCTCCGAAAAAGAAAAAAGACAATTTGGACAAGTTGTCTCTTTATCTGCAGATGGTAATATCTTAGGTATAGGAATATCGGGAGCACAAGTTCAAGAAATACAAAACGCAGGAACCGTTAAAGTCTACCAAAACTGTAACCTAACTAATATTTCAACAAGTTTCTCTGGCAATACAGCCATTTGCACTGGAAACAACACCCATATCTCTGCCATAATCGATCAAGAACACTATCAAGAAAGAGGCGTTATAAACTGGTATGACAGCCTTACTGCAGATTCTCCCTTACATACAGGTGACAATTATCAAACTTCCGAATTATCAGAATCTACATCCTATTGGGTAGAAGCCGTAAGCCCTACAGGATGCCCTTCTGAAAGAATAGAGGTAAACATCACGGTAAACCCTGTACCTCAATTAAACGTTCAAAACACGGTAATTGATGTTTGTAACGGAGCCAAAGCAACCCTATACGCTACTACCGATATCGGAACCCTACAATGGTATAAGAACCTAGAAGATAGCCAGCCTATAGCGACAGGAAACACATTTAATTCACCAGCACTTACACAAGATACCACCTATTGGGTAGAAGCCATTTCTGATGAAAACTGTAACTCCGAGCGTACCGCCATAAATGTGTTTGTTAATGATAATATACAACCGAATATCGTTTTTAATTACAACAATAGCTATTGTCCTGATGGCACAAAAGCAATGCCTACATTAGAGCAATACTTCTACCCAGGAGGAGCTTTCTCTGCCAAAAATGGAATTATCATAGACCCTATAACTGGCGAGATAGATGTAGAAAATTCTACTCCAGGAAATTACAGCATCACCTATACCGTAGAAGAGGATCTTGAGGCTTGTATTACAGCCAAAAAACATACGCAAGAGGTTGTTATTAGACCTTGTTTTGTGCAACGAGGCATCTCGCCTAATGGCGATGGTATTAATGATAATTTTGATTTAAGAGGAATCCAAGCTCAGAAAGTCAACATCTTTAATCGCTACGGAACAGAGGTTTATAGTTTTAATGGAAACTACACCAACCAATGGGACGGGAAAGACAACAACGGTAAACAACTTCCCGATGCTACTTACTTCTATACCATCTTCACTAAAAACGGAGAAAAACTTACAGGGTGGGTATACATCAACAAACAATTTTAATAGCATAATTTCTTAAGCAGCTATGTCTTTCTAGAGAGAACTATGCTAGGCATGCTGATTCTAAAAATAGACATCATGAAAAATATATATTTCCTTTTAACCTTAGGCTTTATCATCTCGACAGGATTAAATGCACAACAAGACCCTCACTATACACAATACATGTATAACATGAATGTGGTAAACCCGGCTTACGCAGGGTCTAAAGAAAACCTTGCTGTTGGACTGTTATACAGAACGCAATGGACAAGTATAAACGGAGCTCCTAAAACAGGTACTTTTGCTATACATAGCCCCGTAACCGATAAGGTTGGTTTGGGATTATCGGCGATTACCGATCAAATTGGTCCTGTTGACGAAACCAATGTTTATGCAGACTTTTCCTACACTTTAAATCTTGGTGGAGAACATAAACTTGCTTTTGGAATAAAAGCAGGAGCTACTTTTCATAAAGTAGGTTTGTATAGTGATATTGGCAGTAGCTATCTTCCGCAACCTAACGACCCTGCTTTTAGCGAAAACATAAGCAATACTTACATAAATATAGGTACAGGTGCTTTCTATTATACCAATAAATATTATGTTGCGCTTTCAGTCCCTAACTTATTAAAAAGCAAACATCTTGATATTACGCAAAATGGACAGGAGCTTGAATTTGGGTCAGAAACTCAACATTACTTTATTACTGCGGGTTATGTTTTTAATCTTACAGAAAACACAAAATTTAAACCTTCATTTTTATTGAAATCTGCTTTTGAGGCTCCTACATCGTTAGATGTTTCTGCCAATTTTTTATTCTATGATAAACTAGAAATAGGAGGAACCTACCGATTAGATGATGCCGTGGGTGGACTGATAAACTTTGCCGTAACTCCTTCTTTACGCATAGGCTATGCTTACGACCATATTGTATCTGATCTTGATGTTGCTACGTCTGCTTCTCATGAATTCTTACTCTTGTTTGATGTAAACTTTGCGAAAAAAGTATCCATCTCTCCTAGGTTCTTCTAAATCAATTCTAAGAAAATCAATCCCTAATACTAAAAATCATGAAAAAAATATATATCACACTGGCAATACTTATAGCTTTTTATAGCCATAGTTATGCCCAGAATAAAAACACAACTAAAGCAGACAACTTATTTTACAGCTATCAATATACTGAGGCAATAGAGGCTTATAAGCAATTGCTATCCAACAAAAAAGCTACCGCTTACATCTATAAGCAATTAGCAGACAGCTATTACCTTGTTGCAGATATGAAAAATGCAGCGGTATATTATGATAAAATCAATGAAAAAGATAAAGATGAACAATCTTACTATAGGCATGCACAAGCACTAAAAACTCAAGGAGAATATACGCAAGCGCATAAGTTGATGGACAAGTTTGTAAAGCTAAACCCGGTAGACCAAAGGGCTTTAGCTTATATGCAGAATAAAAATTATGTAGCGGAACTTAAGACCACTGAACAAAGCTTTGAACTAAAAAAAGAATCCCTAAATTTAGAGCACAGCAGCAGCTATGGGGCTAGTTTTGGGATATTAAACAACATTTACTTTGTTTCTACTTATAAAGGGAATAAAACCGACAACTGGACAGGAGAGCCGTATTTAAACATTTATCAAACCTCTTTTGCCAACAATGCTTTTACCGAGCCTAAACCTATACCAGAGTTAAACTCCAAATACCATGACGGCCCTCTTACCATAAACAAAGAAGAAAATATTATATTTTTTACTAGAGACGGACATCTACAAGGAAATACCTTAAAAAGTAAAAAAACAAATACTAAAATAGGAAAACTCGGAATATACAGGGCTGAGAAAAAAGAAGGTAAATGGACCAACATCACACCGCTTCCTTTCAATAGTTCTAAATACTCGGTAGCCAACCCTTCGTTAAGTCAGGACGGAAAAACATTATATTTTGCTTCTGATATGCCTGGAGGAATGGGCGATACCGATATATGGAAAGTAACCATTCATAGTGATGGAACTTACGGAAAACCCATAAATTTAGGAGCCCATATTAATAGCCTTGGCAAAGAAAATTTTCCTTTTATAAACAAAGACAATGTTTTATACTTTGCTTCAAACGGACACTTAGGGCTTGGTGGTTACGATATATTTAAAGCTGATTTAACAACAAACGAAAAAGCTAAAAACCTAGGAGCGCCTATTAATAGTAAAAGTGATGATTTTTCGTTTGCTTTAAACCACGCACAAAATTTAGCGCTATTTTCTTCCAACAGGGAGGGAAATGATAAAATCTACCTTGCTTCTCCTATTTGTAAAACAGAAAACAACATCATTGTAAAAAACGCCACTACAAAGCAACCGCTTTCCAAGGCAAAAATTAGTTTACTTGATAAAAATGGGAAAAACACACAAAGTTTATATACCAAGAATGACGGGACAATAAGCTTTACAACTTCGTGCAAAGCAATTCCAAAAATAAAGGTGCAATTAACAAACTACCAAGAGCAACTTGTTTCGCTTACAGCAGAAAAACAAACCCTTGTTTTACTTGAACCTACACCAAAAAACGAGGTTATCATTACAGAAAATCAAGTCATACTAAAACCTATATTTTTTGAATTCAACAAAAGTAATATAACTCCACAAGGCGCTTTAGAGCTAGATAAATTAGTAAGTGTAATGAATAAGTATCCCAACATGAGCATCCTTGTAAAGGCACATACCGATACTAAAGGAAATGCAAACTACAACCTTAAGCTATCACAGAAAAGAGCTAAGGCTACCGTTGCTTACATCATTGAAAAAGGAATCGATAAAAATAGAATAGATGGAAAAGGAATGGGCGAAAAAGAACCTAAAATAGATTGTGGGGAAAATTGTACTGATAAAGAAAATGCGCAAAACAGAAGATCGGAGTTTATTATTGTGAAGTAATAGCGCAGTAACACCATTAATTTAAGCGGGTACAAACTTATGCTCGCTTAAATAGATTTAGTCCTCAATAATAATATTTCCGCCTAACAAATCTAAGCTATCTGAAAACAAACTATATGAAGCAAAATTTTCTACTCATAATATCTTTTATATTCGGGGTTTATATTCATGCACAAAACAATGGGCAAATGCAAACCGCACATTGGTATTTTGGAGATCATGCAGGCTTAGATTTTTCTAGCGGAACGCCTGTAATAGATACCAATGGGCAAATAGCTACCATAGAGGGGTCTTCTAGCATTTCTGATGAACAGGGAAACCTCCTATTTTATACCGACGGGAGAAGAGTTTATGATAGCACCCATAACATTATGCTTAATGGTACAGGACTACGTGGGGATAGGTCCAGCACTTCTTCTGCTGTAATATTACCTGTTCCTGACGATTGCCATAGGTACTACATATTTACCATAGATTTAGATGCCAGTAAGGTTCCGTCTTGGAGACCACAAAGAGGAATAGAATATAATATTGTAGACATGTCTCTTAATGGAGGCTTAGGAGAAGTGGTTCAGAAAAATATCTCTTTGCCTTTAAACGGGATTATTCAGGGTTACGAAAAACTTGCAGCAATAAGCAATGCCACCAAAACAGGCTATTGGATAGTTACCCATTTTCAAGGCGATTTTTACGCCTTTGAAGTAACCAGCACAGGGGTTAGCACAACTCCTGTCATATCGCCTTCTTCTATCTATGGTGGGGTTGAAAATATTGGCTATTTAAAAGCCTCTCCTGATGGAACTAAACTAGCCATGGGAATGAGTTTTAGTGTGCCTTCTGGTACAGATAAATCACTATCTTTATACAGCTTTAATAAAGCTACAGGTAATATTCACAACGAGCAACTCTTATACTCTCCAAACACATCGCAAGACTACAAACACCACTTTTATGGCATTGAATTCTCACCAAACAGCAACTTATTATACGCCACGGTACGAAAACTCCCTTATGATCAGACAGTAGACAAAATCTGCGAAATATGGCAATTCAATACAAACTCACCAAATATAAACACCAGCAAATATATTTTTGGCCTAGAAAATATCTGCTATGGCGGAGCTTTACAACTAGGCTTAGATGGAAAAATATATATAAATACACATACAAATCAAGCTAATGGGTATTATTTAGGTAGAATAGAAAACCCCAACACTGCTTACAATACCACTACAGGAGAGACGCCTATTTTTACTCCAGAGTATCTTAATTTTGGGAATACCTCAACAGGTGTTGGCCTTCCTACTTTCCTGAACCATTATTTCCGCATTGCGATTAATGTAAATGGGTTATCCATTCAAGAAGATCAGTTGTATTGCACGGGAGAACTGTTAAGTTTTGATTTCTGTCACCAAGGCGGTGAAATACAAAGTGTTTTATGGGAATTTGGAGATGGTAGTACTTCTACGGAGTTCTATCCGCAATACGCCTACAATACTGCTGGTGTACATAGCATCACATTAACCCTAATGGTAGATGGGGAGGAGTTCATCAGAACCTTTGATATTACCATTACCGGACCACCAGAGGTGTCAAATGCAGAGCAAGAAATATGTTTGTATGAAGGCGAAGAACATGCCTTTAATTTAACGGAAAGCCTAGCCGATATCAACCCATCCAACGGAAATCACCAAATCTCTTTTCATTTAACCCAAGAAGAAGCTAACAATAACAACAACCCTCAACCAACTACTTATACCTCCAACCAAACCACTACGATATGGGTTCGTGTAGAAGACCAACAAGGGTGTTTTGTGGTTAGAGAATTAGATTTAATTGTTTATTTTATTCCTACAATTTCTATCGCATCGCCTATTAATATTTGCTCGGGAAACACGGCTACTCTTCAAGCAGAAACAGAAACTACAAGTACCGTAAACTGGTATGATCATGAAAATAGTGCTACTCCTATTTATACTGGCAACCCTTTTGAATCGCCTATTATTACACAAGAAACCACTTATTGGGTAGAAGCCATAAGCCCAGAGGGGTGTATTTCTGAAAGAGCAAAAGTTACCCTAACAATAGAGACTGAAGAAAAACCTTATTTCGACATTCCAACCATTTATTGCATAAATGAATATGCTCCTCCGTTACCTCAAAAATCGATGAATGGCATAGCAGGAACATGGAGTCCTAGTTTTATAAACACCGCTACTACAGGAAGCACTACTTATACTTTTTCATCGCTCCCCAATGCATGTGGCAATAGTTATACCTCCCAAATAGAAATTACCGTAGAGGATATTAAAGTGCCTGAATTTGATATTCCGACCTTATACTTTTTTAATGAAGAGCCTTCCGAGTTACCGCTAATCTCTAAAAACGGCATTAAAGGCTATTGGGAAGAATCGTTTAACGGACATATAAAATATTACACCTTTTACCCTGATGAAAGCAGTTGTGCAGAATATTTTAACGTGCAAATAATAAGTTATCCTAAGTTTTTCACCCCTAATAATGATGGGATTAACGATACTTGGAGTTTAGCCGATATTCAGCTTAAATATAAAGAGCTTAACATTAAACATGTTTCTATTTTTGATCGGTTTGGAAAGCTATTAACAGGATTTGGTGCTTATGGAGGCTGGGATGGCACATACAACGGAAAGCAAATGCCCGCTAACGACTATTGGTTTAAATTAGAATATACCCTAACTACCCCCGATGGCGATAAAATAGAAAAACAACTTATAAAAAACCTCACGTTAAGAAGGTGAAATAAATAATTTACTCCCTGTGCTATTAAATTAAAAAGCCAGTAGATTTTAAAATCTACTGGCTTTTTAAAACTATTTATAAAGGAGTGTTTACTCTCCGATAAAAATATTATCAATTTGCATCGTAGTAGTTACACCATTTGCGCTACCTACGTAAACAAAAGCAACAAATACATTCTGTCCCGCATAAGCTGATAAATCTACTTGTCCTGAATCTGTAAAATTAGGAGCATGACCACCTGTAGATCCTGTTGCGATTATAGGGTCAAGGTCTGTCCAAGTTGCAGTAGTTACATCGCCAGAAAAATCTGTAGATACTTTAACCGTAAGCACATCTCCGTTATTATATGCATCTTTAGAGTCAAACTGTAAATAAGGCGCCGTAATTCCTGTTAAATCTACTCCTGGGGTTACTAGCCAACCTTCTACATCTCCTCCTGCATTATGAGCATTAAGTTGTGCATACATATTTCCATCATACGCTCTAGCTTGCCACACACGGTCTCCTGTAGTTTTTACATTTGTCCATCCTGTAAGGCTAACATTATCGTAATCTGCAAAACTCTCAAAATCTTCTGTAAGTGGTGCTGGAACAATAGTTACATCTCCTCCAGGATTTTCTCCTCCGCCGTTATCTCCTCCATTTCCTTGTTCTCCTGCTTCTCCAATATATACATTATCAACTTGGAATGTTGAAGTTACTCCATTCGCATCACCTTCATAGATAAATGCAACAAATACATTTTCTCCCACATAAGCCGATAAATCTATCTCTCCAGAAAAAACAAAATCACCATAACCTTGAGTCGTTCCTGTAGCCAATGTTGGGTTAATATCTATCCAAGTAGCTGTATTGATATCTCCATCAAAATTTGTACTAATTTTTACGGTAAGTGCATCCCCATTGTTGTGCCCATCGGCAGTTTCAAAAGATAAAACAGGGTTATTTACGGTAGCTATGTTAATACCTGGAGTTACTAACCATGCATTTACAGCACCCGAAGCATTAAAAGCACTAAGTTGTGCATACATGTTATCACTATGTTCTCTAGCTTGCCATACACGGTCTCCATCAACCAATATATTAGACCATCCGTCAAGGCTTACATTATCATAATCTGTAAGGCCCTCAAAATCTTCACTAAAAGGAGCGTCAAAAACACCTACTTCACCTGCTCCACAACGTGCGCCTGCAAAGTCTACATCTTTATCGGTGTTGATAAAAAACTGGTAGTTATCTCCGTATTTTGCGATAATTGCTTTTATAGTTCCGTTTCCGTTTGGTAATGGGTTATCTGCAAAATCTGCAAACGAGCTATTTCTTAACTCTACATTAGCACCTTCACAATCTTCAACAGAAACACTGGTATTCTCACTATTAGTGGTATAATTTTGATTTGGGTTTGCAAATTGTGCGTTAGCAATTTCTGCATACATCCCTAAGTAAGTATCGTTTTTAGCTTCAGATAAAGTTAGTGCTAAAGGAACTATTTCTGCAATAGTTGTAGAAGGCAATACGTGCTCATAGAATTTATTTTCGCTAATACGTGTTGCACCATAATTTGAATCTGGTGTTCCTCCTATAATAGGCATCCCTTTGTTCATAGCCACAGTTAATCCATCTATACGAATATATACTTTTCTACCTTTTCCGTAAATAGCAAACATTCCTGTTGCTTCTGTAGAAATCATAATGGCATGTGTTGGATTTTCTGGTTTATCTTGAACATATACTTGTTTATAGATATTTCCTTCTTTATCGTTAGAAACGATATAGGCCTCTAAGTACATTGGCTCAGATACGCCTTCTCCTACTTTTACAGGTGCTCCTTCGCTTGCAACAAGAAGCTGTTTAAGTTCTCCTAATGTATAATTCACCGTTACATTAGGCTCTTCGATACCTGCTTCTGGTGTATTATAATCGTCATCTTGCACACAAGCTGTTAGTACAGCCCCAAACAAGGCAAGAATAGCAAAAAGTTTAAGGTTTTTTATGGTTTTCATATTCTAAGGTTTTCTATATTAAAATCTTACGTATAAATTTAGGTAATAAGTTGTTCCGTATCCGTACCAGTATTTAGGTCCAAAAACACGTTTTTCATTTTGGTTGTCTTCTAACAAAGAAGTGTAGTCTGAGTTACGCCCTTGCTCGTATCCTCCTGTTTTATATTTTGTATCGAAAATATTGTTGATTGTTGCAAAGAAACCGATATAATAATCGTTCACTCTCCAAGATTTACCTCCAATAAGGTTTACCAATGTATAATCTCCAAAATTTTCTTGACGTAGAAGTTCTTTTGCTACCGCTTCGTCATACTCTGGGTTTAATACATCTGTTCCGTTTAAAGATACGGTGTTAAAGTTTTTGGTGCGCATTAGTGGCGAAATATCCACATAAGCATCTGCAAAATAATTTACCGTTGCTCCTACAAACCAGAAGTTAGGGTCGCGGTATTCAAAACCTGCTTGGTATGCTTGTTGCGGCCCTCCGGCTACACGATAATTTTTTAGGTAGGCTTTCCCGTAGTCAAGTTCTTGACTAAAATCATCTGATGTAATGTATAGGTTTGGATTGTTATTATAAGTATATTCTCCGTAAGAAGCAGCTCCTTTTAACTTGATGGTTGGAGTTACTTGGGCTTCGATACCAAACTCTGCTCCTATATGTTGCTTATCTATGCCTGTTAATATTTCTTGAATAAAGGCACTATTTGATGCTTCAGTTGCTAATGAAATTCCGTCGGCATAAAAGAAGGATACATCGGTTTCATCTTGGAAATTTGTATAATATCCTGTTAATCGTGCACTAATTGTTGGTGTACGGAAAATATAACTAGCATCGATGGCTGTTTTTTTCACCGTAGTCGCATTTTTTACTACAGCATTATTTTGGCGTGAGTTAGAGAATGACGAACGGATACCAGGTGCATCTGCAATATAAGCAGCGTTCATGTTAAATTGGTGACGTCCTGTTAAACGGTAAGTAAGTCCTAGCTTTGTACCATAGGTTGTAAAGTCTAGTTTTTCTCCTTTCCCATAAGAGTTATTAGGGAAAGACCCTGAGCGATACAGCCCATTACGTTGGTAAGTTGTTTTTCCTATTTTTCCTCCTATATAGAAGTCTAATTTATTAAAGTGAAATTGTGCTTGAGCAAAACCTCTATATTCTTCTGCATCTATTTCATAATGATATTTAAACGTATCGTCTGTACCTATAATACGGTTCGGATTGTTTAAATCGTTTTGTGAGGCATCTCCTGTGTTAAAGGAATCGATGTCTAAATAGCCAGTTCCCCCTAATAAATCGATCATGTTTGCAAAATTCTCAGAATTTAGCTTGCGGTAATGCAGAGATCCATTTACGGTAAGGTAATCGTTAACACGTGTAGTTAAAATAGTGTTTGCGGTAAGTTGGTTATCATCTACTCTATCTTCGTATAAATAGTAGTGAGACGTTTCTCCTTGTGCTTTTAATGCTTGGTTTACCCCATACATTCTATTCCAGTCTATTTGTCCATCTTGTTGGAATCCTACTGTTTTTCGGTATGCTTCCTCATAATTAACAGGGTCTTGCGCTAATTCAAAACTTGGTAATTTTCGGTAATATGCAGGACTTGGGTTTGCTACATTGTCATAGCCTAAACGAGAGTTCCCCATTTTCCCAAACTGATATGCTACGTTGGTGTTTAACTCTGTGTTTTCAGAAATATTCCAATAATGGTTTAGCATAAATATTGGTTCCTCGATTTCTTTCATACGAGAGTTTCTTTTCTCCCCATCTTGATACCCCCAATATTCGTTGTATTTAGTATCTTTTAAATCGTAAACTTCTTGTGTATTTGCCGATGTTTTCCCTCTTCGGTTTGGAGTATACAAAGCAGAGAAGTTTAAACTATGCTTCTCGTTTAATTGTTTTTCTACCGAAAGGAAAAAAGAGTTAGCATCGTAAGAAGAGGCATCACGGAAACCTTCTTCTCCAAATCTTCTTGAAGCAAGAACGCTAAATGCCCATCCTCCTTTTAGCATGCCAGAGTTGTAAGACCCCATTACACGTCCAGTGTAACTACGGTTAGACGCGGCGTAAGACACTCTACCTCCTTTACGGTATTGGGAAGCTCGCATAATAATGTTTGTTGTACCTGCTAGGTCTCCAAAATTATAATCGTTAGCCTGTGTACCCATGGTAAACACACGGTTACGTTGTGCATCGTTTAAACCTCCCCAGTTACTCCACTGTGGACGACCGTTAAACATTTTATTCATTTCTATACCATTGATAAGTACTTTACCGTTGGCAGAATCAAATCCTCTTGGTTTAAAAAAGGTTGCACTAAAATCGTACGAGGCTGCATTTAAGAATACATCGTTTGAGGCTTGTAAAAGTCCCGATAGGTTATCGGCAGTGCTTTCTTCACTACTCAACTCGTTATCAGAAAGGCTTATTGTACCGATTTCTATGCTTTCCTGATTGATATCTACATTAATTTCTAACACTTCTAGTGTTAATGTTTTTCCCTGATTAACAATAATCGGGTAACGTTTTGCTACGTATCCTTCTTTTTCTAGGGTTAGTACCTGCTCCCCTAAAGGAAGCTCTTGGTTTAAGAAGTTAAATTTACCTTGATTGTTGGTAAAAACTTCAATAAGGGTATTTTCTATTCCTACCCTAACACCTTTAATCGCATTATATGTACTCGCGTCAATAACTTCTCCGGTAATGTTGGTTTTCTGAGCGTAACCTACTACACCAAAGAACATTACCCCAAGTACACAAACTAGCTTTTTCATGGTTAAAATGTTCATTAATAATTGTTTAAAGTTAAGAAACTATTATTTTCGGGCTGCAAATGTACATTATTTAATTGCAATAGCTACTTTTGCCCCCTACCTTTGTAAAGATTTTACAATTAAATAATATCAAGATATGAAAAAAATTACTCTTAAGCTATTAATATGTTCAGCTTTTTTAAGCGGACTAACAGCAAGTTATGCTCAAGAAAAGAAAACCTATAAAGTAAATACCGTTGCGTTTTATAATGTAGAAAATCTTTTTGACCCTGTAAATGATCCTAAAAAGTATGACGAGGCCAGCCCTATTATGGAAATGAGCGAGAGCTTACGCGAAGAGGTTTACCAAAAAAAGCTAAAAAACACCGCTAAAGTAATTGCCGAAATAGGAAAAGAGGTTACCAAACACTCCCCTGCAATTGTTGGACTAGCAGAAGTGGAGAATAGAAGAGTACTTGAAGATTTACTAAATGAGCCTACGTTGCGCAAAGACGATTATGGAATTGTACATTTTGATTCTCCAGACATGCGAGGAATTGATGTGGCTTTAATCTACAAGAAAAAGTTATTTAAACCTACACAAACCAGTAGTCATGAGCTTTTAATTTACGATAATGAAAACCCAGAAAAAAGAGTTTATACAAGAGATCAACTGCTTGTAAGCGGACTCTTGGATGGAGAAAAAATTCATTTTATTGTAAACCACTGGCCTTCTAGAAGCGGAGGTGAAGCCAGAAGTAGCTATAAAAGAGAGCAAGCGGCGGCACTTAATAAAAAAATTATCGACTCGCTTTTTGCTTTAGACCCTTATGCTAAAATAATCACCATGGGCGATTTAAACGACGGCCCATATAACAAAAGTTTAAAAGAGGTTTTAAAAACAAAAGCCGATAGAGACGAAGTAAAACTAAAAGAACTTTATAACCCTATGGAAAACCTACAGAAAAAAGGTGTAGGAACCATTGCTTATCGTGACAGTTGGGATTTATTTGACCAAATGATTGTTTCTGAAGCTTTACTTAAAAAAGATTATAGCAGTTATCGCTTTTATAAAGCAGGAATCTATAACCCTCGTTATTTAACTACGCCTAGTGGAAAATATAAAGGTTACCCATATAGAAGCTTTTCTAACGGAGGTTTTTCTGGTGGTTACAGCGATCACTTTCCTGTTTATGTGTACCTTATAAAAGAAATTAAGTAAGGCAACAGGAAATTGTAACATATACAAAAAAACCTTCGATAATCATCGAAGGTTTTTTTGTATCTAAATTGTACCAAAATATTAAAACAACCAAGCTTTCCAAGGAATCATCAATAACATTGCAATTAATGCTAATGAATAAAATATAGCTATGGTTTTAAATTTAGGTGCAGAAATTAATTTCTTCTTATGTTTAGAGTAACCTATTGTTACTAAAATTGCAGCCACAATCATTAAAAAAGGGTGTTCTACATTATATAACCTTAATGAGGAGGTTTTCATAATTAAGCCTACATCTACATTATCGCGAAACCATAAAACTTTATCGCTCATAAAAAATAGAATTGCCCCAAACATAAATTGTGTATGTGTTGCAATAAGTCCAAATAGGTTTACTTTAAAGTCTTTGTTGCCAAAATCTTTCTTAGTTAGCACTCCTGCAATAGCATTTACAGCCCCTAAAGCCACTGTAAAGATTACCAAAAATGCCCAATACGAGTGTATGTCTTTCATAAAATAAAATTTTTCTGGTAAATATAGGTAAAAGTAACGCATTAAAAAACCGCCCTAAGAAAACTTAGGGCGGTTTTTACTACAAATGTATAATATTTGTTTAGAATAAATATTTTGCAGAGAAGTTCCAGGTTAACCCATTTCCGTAATAGTATCCGTAATCATCTCTTTGGTTGATGTATTCATTATCAAAAAGATTATATACATTACCTCTAAAAACAATTTTGTTTTTTCCTACGTTCATGTTATAAGAAGCTCCAACATCAAACAACATATAAGAGTTCAATTTTTCTGCTTTGTAAGTTTCGTTATTTAACGATTTTACCATGGCATCTTCAAAATCTTCTCCATATAAGCGTCCGTAATAATTCCAATCTAAATCTACAGATAATTTACTAGGAATAACATCGTAAGTAGTTCCGAATCCCATAGAGAACTGTGGTGCCATCCCTACTTTTACGTCAGATAAATCAACTTCTGCTTTATCAACAATAGTAAAATCATCGTTATTTCTAACTTCGATTGGGGTTACTCCATCATACTTCCAGTCTCCAATAGAAGTATAACCTCTTAACTTCCAATCTTCAGCTGGCTTAGCTTGGAAATCTAATTCGATACCTTTATGTAACTGAGCTACATCTGTCATTCTAAATCCTGCCTCGTCTAAATTTAATTTTCCGTATTCTCCTGTTACGTATTTAAATCTGTTATCCCACTTTGTATAATATAAATTCAGGCTTACTTTAATATCATCTGAAGAGTATCTATAACCTCCTTCAAAACCTGTAATATCTTCGTTTTCAATTTCAGGATCTGCAAGTTTAGTAATATCTCCTCCGTCAAAAATATTATCTAAGTAAGGCTGTCTGTTATAACGTCCTGCATTTGCAAAAATGGTGTTATTATCGTCAAATTTAAACGCTGCACCTCCTTTTAAGTTGTATCCTGTTCTGTTTTCTTTATCTGATTTTAAACCATCCCAACGGTCTTCTCTCTCATAAGATTGGTTTGAGAAAGCACCTTGAACAAAGGCTGAGAATCTATCTCCTTCGTATTCTACTTGACCAAAACCACCTTGGTAGTTAATCCACTCCGAGTTATCATAAGCTACACGCTCACCTTCTTTTGCGTAATCAAATAATGCTGCCCATGGCTTTGCATCAAATGTTTTTGAAACAACGTAATTATCTGGGCGATTAACATTTTCAGAAACTCTTCCGTCTAAACCTAATAAATCTACTAACTGACGGAAGTGGTCTCCTTTATAGAAACGCACATCTCCTCCTACATTAAACGACAGCCCGTTATTAAGGTCATAGCTAAAGTTTGTTACTCCTCCATACCATAAGTGATTATTTACAGAGGCTCTTAATACGGTTCCGTTATACCCATCACTAAGACCATTTGCTACAGTTGGGTTGTATTCGTTTTGGATATAATCCCAATCTATTAAACCTGTTTCATCATCATAAGCTCCACGTTGAGTTGGGTTTGCTGGAGCATTAGCATAATTGATGTATCTTACACCATTACCTAAATCTCCTGTTCCTCCTCCTCGTCCCATAGAGGCATATAATACGGTAGATAAGTTTGCTTGGTCATTAATTTCCCAATCCCAGTTAAAGTTTGCTACTGGCTTGTGGTAATAGTTTCTTCTTAGAGATAATGGATCTCCATCTTTAAAACCATAATTATTGTTGTATTTTTTACCATAACGCTCGTATAAATTCATAGATTTAGAGTAGTTCTGGTCGTGCCATTGAGGAGCTCCTGTAATTAAGAAGTTAAAGTTATGATTTTCTGTTTTCTTACCTACAGAGAAGAAATAGTTCTGACCTTCTCCCGCAGTACCTCTTGCATACTTTCTATGTGCAGACCAGTAATCTATTAAAACAGAGAATCCCCAACCTTTATCACTAATACCAGAATTGTAAGAGATAGTTCCTTTTTTGTAAGAATCATTTCCTGTCATAAAACGTACAAAACCACCTTCTGTTAAATCTGTAGTTTTAGTTACTAAGTTTATTGTTCCTCCTACAGAAGAGATGGCTAATTTAGAAGAGCCTAAACCACGCTGTACTTGTACTGCATTTGCAATATCGGTAATTCCAGACCAGTTAGACCAGTACATTTTACCGTCTTCCATCCCGTTAATAGGTTGCCCGTTTAATAAGAATGCTGTATTGGTTTGATCAAAACCTCTTAAAAACATTTGAGAGTCTCCAAACCCACCTGCTTGGTTAGAAACATAAACAGAGGGTGTGTTTTTTAGCACTTCAGGAAATTCTACGTTTCCTACGGCTTTATTCTGGATTTCAATTTTACCTACGGTACTAACAGCAACAGGTGTAGCACGGTCTCTTTCAAGATCAATCACTCCTTTTCCTACTACTACAATTTCTTCTAAAGCATTCTGATCTGCTTCTAAAGCAATTGTTCCTAAATTTTGCGTCTGCCCATTAGCAACGTTAAAAGAGATGGTTTTTTTCTGAAAACCAACATAAGATATCACTACTTTCCCTGAAGCTTTATCTACATTAAGGGTAAAGTTCCCATCAAAATCTGTTGTGGTCCCGCTAGAAGCGCCTACAACAATAATATTAGCTCCTGGTAACGGAGAGTTCATTTCGGTATCTGTAATAGTACCTGTGATTTTACCCTGCGAAAACGCTAGAGTAGTTGCAAAAAACAACAATAAGGATAATAATTTTCTCATTGTAAATATTTATTGAATTTGGTTATTGAATTTAAGTACAAAAGAATAGTTTTTATACAAAACTAGGTTTAATAGAATATTAAATATGTATTGAATAGATTAAGTAGATGTTAAGTAACACCTATAGTTTTGGGGTTGTTTTTATAATCTTAAAAGGAATACTGTCCAGTTCTTTTCGCAAAGGTTCTATGGCTAAAAAATAATCGGGTTTTAAAGTTTCTTTAAGCGGTTCTGAGCTTGGTAAATTTTGTTTATAAGGATCTACTTGCACACCGTTTACCCAAAAACGATAACAAACATGAGGACCTGTTGCTAAGCCCGTGCTTCCTACATAGCCTATAATATCTCCCTGTTTTACATGCTGTCCTACTTTGGCGTTACGCTTAGACATGTGCAGGTATTGGGTTGTATATTTCTGATTATGCCTTACTTTTACATAATTTCCGTTTCCGCGTGTATAACTAGACGCTACTACAACACCATCGGCAGTAGACCAAATAGGAGTTCCTGTTGGTGCGGCATAATCTGTTCCTTTATGGGCTTTCCAACGTTTTTGTACAGGGTGAAACCTGCGTCTTGTAAATCGTGAAGAAATTCTAGAAAACTTTAATGGAGCTTTTAAAAAGAAACTTTGTAATGAGTTTGCCTCATCATCATAAAATTTAGAAAATCCACTAATACTATCTCTTCCAAAGCTAAACGCATAATATGGGTGTCCGTAATGTGTAAGTACAGCTGCTTCTATATTTTGTACACCTGCATAAATGGTATCGTTAATGTACTTTTCGTTATAAATAAGTTTAAATTGATCGCCTTTTTGAATTTTAAAGAAATCTACTTTCCACTGGTAAATATCTGCCAACATATCAGAGAGTAAAATGCTTAGCCCCTCGTTATCCATTGCGGCCGATAATGAGGATGTAATTACACCCGAAGCTACTTTACGTTTAACGGTTACAGGTTTTTTAGCGCGATAGGCGGTAATGGTATCGGCAAGATCTACAACGGTATAGTTTATACGGTCGTTTTCGTAGATAAAAGCTTGTACATTGCTAATAGTATCTTTAGTTTTTAAAATCGCATAAGGTTTCCCTACTACAAGCCTTGTAGGGTCTAAGGTATCGCGTACAGCTTGCATAATGTTATAAACCTGAGTACGGCTTACCCCATGAGTATCCATGATTGCCCCAAAACTATCTCCAGATTTAATGGTATCTCTCACCACCTTAAAATCGTCGAGAATATACCCATATTCTTTTACAGGATCAGGGATTTCTTCCACAAGGTTTTCAGCTAATTCTTTTTCAGAATTATCTTCTTTACACGATAAAAAAACACTTACTAAGCTAAGTGCTATAATATAAGAAAATCTATTTTTCAAAAACCTCATTAAAATATGCGTTTTGAGCGATACAAAAATATTTAATGTTACTGGCTTACACAACTATTTTACAAAATTGTTAGTATTTCTTTGATTTTTAGTTCAAAAAAACAAAATAAACCCTATTTTTTAAATATCCCCTAATAACTTAGAAAGCTTGTCTAGCTTTGGAGTAAGCACTACTTCTATCCTTCTGTTTTTAGCTTTTCCTTCGCTACTTGTATTTGAAGTTACCGGGCTGTATTTACTTTTTCCTGCTGCGGTAAGGTTTTCGGGTTTAATTTGGGCATTAGCAAGCAGTAAACGCACAATTGATGTTGCTCTTTTGGTTGATAAATCCCAATTATCGGTCATTATTGAATTTCCTTTATACGGAACATTATCGGTATGTCCTTCTATAAGAATATTGATATCTGGGTTTTCTGCCAATACTGTTGCTAGTTGAGAAACGGCTTGCCTACCTTGCGCTCCTACAGACCAACTCCCGGAACGAAACAATAGTTTGTTTTCCATAAGCACGTATATTTTCCCATTTCGTTGCTCTATACTCAATCCTTTTCCCTCAAAATCGGTAAGGGCAGTAACAATATTGGTTTTTAAAGCCGTCATTTTTTTATCCTTATTTGCAATAAGTGCTTCTAATTCATCTATACGTTCAGAACGTGCTTTTAAGTTTTTTTGCAACTCTTCTAAACGGTTTTTTTCGATTACTAAAGCAGCCTGTTTCGCTTCTAATTCCTTTAATAAATCCCTATTTTTTTCAGAATTTTCTCGAAGTGAAGCACTGGTATTTTTCTCCAATGCATTGTAAGAAGCCTGCAAGTTTTCATGATTCTTGGTTAATGCCGCTAATGCTGCTTCTGCAGCCGCCAATTGCTCTTTTTTTACTTTTAAAGAAGCTTGAAGGTTTTGCAGCGTCTCCCCACAACTTTCTTGAAAAGAAGTAGCCGTATGTAAATCTGCCGAAAGCGCTTCATTTTTTTCCAACATTGCCTTATACTGCTCCTCTAAATCTGCAAACTTCTTTGCTGGAACACAAGAAATTATAAAACTTACGAGAAGAAAACTTACACTTATTTTTTTCATTTTTATGCTTTTAATTCTAACATTACAGGACAATGATCACTATGATAGGCTTCTTGCAAAATAACCGCACGCGATATAGCTGGTTTTAATGCCTCAGAAACCATGTGATAATCTAAACGCCACCCTTTATTACGCTCACGTGCATTAGCCCGGTAACTCCACCAAGAATATTGTTCTTTTTCTGGGTGTATATGCCTAAACGAATCTATAAAACCACCAGCAATAAACTTGCTTAGCCATTCGCGTTCTTCTGGCAAGAAACCTGAAACTCTTTTTAAACGTACAGGGTCATGAATATCTATAGGTTCATGACATATATTATAATCGCCACAAACCACCATTTTATTGCGCTCTTTAAGCAAATTTTGCATATAGGTATAAAAATCGTCCATGTAGGTAAACTTAAAGCTTAACCGAGCGTTGTTTGTGCCCGATGGCAAGTATAAGCTCATTACCGAAACATCACCAAAATCGGCACGAAGGTTTCTTCCTTCTTTATCCATATACGGTATTCCTGTACCGTAAATTACCGCATCGGGTTCTGTTTTACTAAGAATTGCCACGCCGCTATATCCTTTTTTTTCTGCTGGATACCAATAACAGTATTTATAACCTATTTCATGAAATACTTTTTCATCAAACTGTTCTGGAGTTGCTTTTATTTCTTGTAAACAAACCACATCGGCATCTGCTTGTTGTAACCATCGCAATAAATCTTTACGTAATGCCGCTCTTATGCCGTTCACATTGTACGATACAATAACCATTGTTATATTTTTTAAGCAACAAAAATATAACTAATCGAGTGTTAAACGAAAGTTTACAACTTAAAATTACAGATGCTTATAATATTCTAGAATTGTAATAGTTTTGTTACTGTATGCGTTTTTTATTACTTACATGTTGTTTATGCTTTGGGTTAGGGCTTTTTGCCCAGGATTACCCTAAGCTTACGCATACCAAAAAATTTAGCGTAAGCGACACCATTATTATCGAAAACGAAAGCATCAACCCTTTCGGATTTGCGGTTTTACAAAAAAACGGACAAGCTTTAGACAGCACATTTTACACTACCGATTTTCCTAATGGAAGAATTTTTATTCATGAAAATCTTAAAAAACAGTTAGACAGCCTCACCATAACTTACCGTAAATTTCCCCGTTTCTTAACCAAAACCTATCAGCAGTTCTCTGAAGAAGATATCATAGAAAACACCGATAACCTCTCTAGGGTATACAAACTAAACCAACAACAACAAAATACAACACAACCACTATTTGATGGATTGAACACCTCGGGTAGCATTGCGCGAGGCATTACCACAGGAAATAACCAGAACACTGTTTTAGACTCAGAATTAGACCTACAAATTACAGGTAAAATAAGCGATAATGTAAGCATTAGAGCTTCTATACAAGATGCAAATGTTCCTGTACAAGAAGCTGGATACTCGCAAAATTTAAATGAGTTTGACCAAATTTTTATCGAGCTTATCGGTAAAAATTGGCAAGTACGTGCTGGAGACATAGACCTTGTTAATAACACCTCTTATTTTGCATCTTTTCAGAAAAAAGTACAAGGACTATCGGTAAAAGCCGACCTTAATTCAGAAAACAACCCTACACATGCCTTTGTAGCTGGAGCGCTTGTAAAGGGCGTTTTTACCCGAAATCAATTTACCGCACAAGAAGGTAATCAAGGTCCGTATAAACTTTCTGGCCCAAATGGAGAACTTTACACCCTTATTGTTTCTGGAAGCGAACGTGTTTTTGTAAACGGGCAACTGCTTAAACGTGGCGAAAACAACGATTACCTTATCGATTACAATGCAGGAGAACTTATTTTTAACGCTACTTTTCCCATAACTTCCGATATGAGAATTAACATTGAGTTTCAATATACCGAGCGTAATTATTCTCGTGTTATTGCAACTGGTGGTGCAGAACATAAAAACGAAAAGTTTAGTATTGGTGCTTTTGTTTATTCTGAAAACGATTTAAAAAACCAACCATTACAACAAAACCTTAGCGATAACCAAAAACAAATTTTAGCAGAAGCGGGAAATAATCCCGATAAAATGATTGCTCCAAGTGCTATTCCTGATACTTATAACGAAAACAAAATATTATATACCAAACAACTTATAAACGGCACAGAAGTTTTTGTTTATTCCAACAACCCAGAAGACGATTTATATGCTGTGCGTTTTTCCTATGTAGGCGAAGGTCTTGGCAATTATAAATTAAGTGACCAATATACTTCGGCTATCAGTAAAATATACGAATATACAGCACCAGAAAACGGAGAGCCTCAAGGCGATTATGCACCTGTAATTCGTCTAAAGCCCCCAACAAAACTTCAACTTGCGGTTGTTAACGGAACGTATACCCCTAACGAAAAAACACATATTGGTTTTGAACTTGCAGGAAGTAAAAACGATGAAAATTTATTCTCCTCGATAGACGATACAAGCACCAACGGTTTTGCAGGACGTATAAAAGCTAAACAACGTTTGTTTAAATCTAAAGATAGTCTTTTAACGATGTATGCTTCTGCAGAAGCAAATATAATAGACGAGAAATACAAGAGTATAGAACGCTTATACGATGTGGAATTCAATAGAAATTGGAATTTAGAAAACCTACTAGAACTTCCAAAAGGCAACCAACATTTTATAACAACCGAACTTGCTTTGGAACACCAAAAAAGAGGGCAACTACGTTATGCTTTTCAAGAATTAGGTTATAGGCAAAATTATAAGGGTAATAAACACAACATAACCAGTTTTTATAAACATAAAAACCTACAGGTTTATGCCAACGGAAGCTACTTAAGCAGTAACGCAACAACACAAAACACCAATTTTTTACGCTATCATATCTCTAGCATATATTCCTTAAAACCGGTTTGGGTAGGTGTAAAAACCACCCACGAAAACAACGAGAAATACAACAAAACTACCCAAAGCATTAGTAGTGATAGTCATAAATTTAGCAGCTATGAAGTGTTCTCGGGCATAGGCGATAGCACCAAGGTTTTTTTACAAGCTGGTTATAAACACCGCATAAACGATAGCTTGCAAAACATGCGCCTACAGGAAGTAAGTAAATCTCACACCTATTACCTAAATAGCCAACTTATCAAAAATACAAACAGCAAACTTGAACTATTTGCAAATTATAGACTGTTGAAAAATAAAGACAAACAGAAAGAGGATGAAAAAACATTAAATACAAGACTCCTGTATCAGCAGTTTTTATGGAATAAAATAATAAACCTTAACACAACTTACGAAACCAGTAGTGGGAAACTGGCTCAACAAGAGTTTACTTACATTGAAGTAAACCCAGGAGAAGGAAAATATACTTGGAATGATTATAACCAAAATGGTATTCAGGAATTGGAAGAATTCGAGATTTCTCCTTATCCCGATCAAGCTAAATTTATACGCGTTTTATTGCCCAACCAAGTTTATGTAAAAACCAACCAAACAAGATTTAGCCAACTGTTAAATATTAATTTCAGCCAATGGCAAAACAAGAAAGGTTTTAAAAAGTTTGTATCACACTTCCATAACCAAACTTCATACCTTATAGAGAAAAAAATAGCTAAAACCGGTCATGATTTTCATTTCAATCCTTTTGCTTTATATGAAAATGAACTGGCTAGCAATATTAACTTTAGAAACACCTTGTTTTTTAATCGTGGGAAACAACGTTACACAACCTCTTACACTTACCTTAGCTCTCGTAATAAAAACCTTTTATCTACCGGTTTGCAAGAACACAAAATAAATAGTCATGTATTAGATTTCAACCATAAAATACAAGAAAGCTGGTTAATTTCGCAAAAAACACAATTTAACACTACCGAAAACTGGGCAGCTAATTTTAGCAACAGAGACTACGAGCTCGACGCTTTTTTAGCAAACCCTAAAGTTTCGTACTTATTGGGCGATAATACTCGCTTCTCTATATTTTACCAGTATCAACTTCAGGAAAACAAAAAATCTACCAAAGAGCATCTTACTCAACATAAATTAGGAACTGCGTTTATGTTTGCAAACACACAAAAATATACGTTTAACGGAGAGTTTAACTACATCTATAATAAATTTGACGGCAATGCCCTATCGCCTGTTGCTTACCAAATGCTTCAAGGTTTACAACCAGAAAAGAATTTTACCTGGACGCTTTTAGCCCAACGAAAACTCACCGATTTTCTAGACCTTAACTTTTCTTATTTTGGCAGGAAAAGTAAAAATTCTAACACGATTCATACAGGCAGCATACAGCTAAGGGCTTATTTTTAGTTTTATTCTTCCTCTCCAGTATATAAGTCGTATTCGGGGTATAAGAAATTATTATACGGAAATCGCGTGATGTGTATTTTACGCACAGCTTCGTACACTTTTTTTCTAAATTCCTCGATGTTTTCTTTATTCACTGCCGAGATAAAAAGAGCTTGATCGCCTACCTTATTCATCCAAGTTTTTTTCCATTCAGCCAAAGTATAATGTGCTGGTGTTTTTTCAGTAACCAAGTCATCTTCATCCAGTGGTTCTGGCTGGTAGGCATCTATTTTATTAAAAACCATCAATATAGGCTTATCGGCACTTTTAATTTCGGCTAAAATTTGATTTACCGAAGCAATATGCTCTTCAAAATTAGGGTGCGAAATATCTACAACGTGTAATAATAAATCAGCTTCTCGAACCTCATCTAAAGTAGATTTAAACGACTCTACCAATTGTGTTGGAAGCTTCCTGATAAAACCAACGGTATCGGTAAGTAAAAAAGGTAAATTACGTATTACCACCTTACGCACAGTAGTATCTAAAGTCGCAAAAAGCTTATTTTCTGCAAACACCTCGCTTTTACTTATTACATTCATCAGGGTAGATTTCCCTACGTTTGTATAACCTACCAAAGCAACCCTAACCAACTGACCTCGATTGCCTCGCTGCGTTGCCATTTGTTTATCTATAGCCTTTAATTTCCCTTTCAACAAGGTGATTTTATCGCGTACTATACGGCGGTCTGTTTCTATTTCAGTTTCTCCAGGCCCTCGCATCCCGATACCTCCTCGTTGGCGTTCTAAGTGCGTCCATAAACCTGTTAATCGTGGTAATAAATACTCGTATTGCGCAAGCTCTACTTGCGTGCGTGCATAACTTGTTTGTGCGCGTTGTGCGAAAATATCTAAAATTAGGTATGTACGATCTACTACTTTACATTGCAGAATTTTTTCTATATTTCTTTGCTGCGCAGGGCTAAGTTCATCATCAAAAATAGCTGTACCAATATCATGCGTTGTGATATAAGCCTTAACATCTTCCATTTTTCCTGTTCCAATAAATGTTTTTGGATTAGGAACATCTAGCTTTTGTGTAAAACGTTTTAACACTTCTCCTCCTGCGGTATAAGTAAGAAACTCTAACTCATCTAAATATTCTTTAGATTTTTCCTCATCTTGATGTTGTGTAATTACACCTATTAAAACCGATTTCTCGTAAACTATTTTTTCTTGTTCTAACATATATTTGCTTTGTAAAAACAAAGGTACAAAAACAGTTTGATAGCCAAAGTATTTAAATTTTGGCTATCTTTAACCAACCTAACTTTTCCAGATGCGAACTTTTACCAAATTTTTAATTTTTATAGCTTTAGGCACATTAATCTACCTTAGTTTTTCTACGCTAACTCCAACTAAAAATTATTACGGCAGTGATAAAGCTGAAAACTTTTCGTTAACCAGAGCGCTACAACATGTAAAAAAAGTTGCTCAAGAACCTCATAGCATAGGAACCGAAGCACATAGCAAAGTGCGTAATTATTTAGTACAAGAATTACAAAAATTAGATTTAGAAGTACATACACAAAAAGCATACAATTTAAATGCCAGTGGAATATTTACGGCTCCGCAAAACATCATTGCAAAAATACCTGGCACCAATCCTTCTAGCAATAATGATTTATTAGTTTTAACCCATTATGATAGTGCTGTACATTCCTCTTACGGGGCTAGCGATGCCGCTTCTGGATTGGCCGTAATTCTGGAAGGAATTAGAACCTTAAAAGTTCAACAAAAAAACTTTAAAAATAACATTATAATCTGTTTTTCTGACGCTGAAGAAATCGGCTTAAATGGAGCTGAAATTTTTGTAAAAAAACATCCTTGGGCAGAAAACATCGGACTGGTGATAAATTTTGAAGCCCGAGGAAGCGGCGGTCCATCAAATACAATTATCGAAACCAACACCGGAAACGCAAAACTCGTAGAAGCTTTCCAAAATGCAGATATTCCCTATCCGTTAGCTACCTCATTAATGTATAGCGTTTATAAAGTTTTGCCCAACTCCACCGATGCCACCGTTTTTAGAGAAAACAAAAACATTCCTAGTTTTTTCTTTGCTTTTATAGACGACCACTACGACTATCATACTGCCAACGATACTTACGAACGCTTAGACCGAAAATCGCTAGCGCATCAAGCTAGTTATTTTTTACACATGATTCCTTATTTTGCAAATACCGATTTAAAAAGCCTAACAACTAAAGAAGATTATGTTTATTTTAATTTCCCTATTGCTCATTTTGTAAAATATCCGTTTAGCTACATAACCCCTATGGTTTTCTTAGCTTGGATAGGCTTTATAGGGTTGATCATCTATGGTTTTCGTAAAAACAAATTATCTGTAAGAGGAATTGGAAAAGGATTTTTAAATTTTGGTTTAGCCTTGCTTACGCTTGTATTTGTTGGGGTTTTTGGATGGAAATTAATGTTGCTATTAAATCCTGAATATGTAGAAAATTTACAAGGTTTCACTTCCAATGGTCATGCCTATATCGCGATGTTTGTTTGTTTAAGCATTGCCATTATCTTTTTTATTTACCGAAAAAAATTTAAAAACCCCACAGATAGGAATTCTTACTTTATAACTCCTTTATTTTTATGGTTGCTTATTAACACTGGGATTGCTATTTATTTTAAAGGTGCAGCGTATTTTATAATTCCTGTTTTTTTCGCCCTTTTTTCACTATGGATTTTATTTCGTCAAAAACAACCTAATCCATGGTTACTTTTACTGTTAGGCATTCCTGCTATATTTATTTTTAGTCCTTTAATTCAGTTTTTTCCAATTGCTTTAGGTTTAAAAATGTTAAGCATTACCACCCTGCTTTGTTTACTTCTATTTGGGTTATTATGGCCTATTTTCGCCAACTATAACAAAAAACATTTTATTAGTTTTATGGCATTAATGGCCTGTGGTTTCTTTTTTATTAAGGCTCAAACAAAAGCTTCTTTTTCAGAAGAAAATCAGAAACCTAACAGCCTTGTTTATCTTGCAGATATCAATAAAACAAAAGCATATTGGTGTAGCTACGACCAGATTTTAGATACTTACACCAAACGTTTTCTTACAGAAGAAAGCTTAATGCAAAATACAGACAACCGTGTTTTTCATAGTAAATATAATTCTGGTTTTACTTTTGCGCAACCAACAGAATATATCAATATTCCCAAAGCTTATATTGAAATAAAAAGCGACGTTGACTCTATAAACAAAGGCTATACAAACTATAGGCTTAAAATTCTTCCTAAAAGAAATATTAACCGCATGGAGTTGCTTTTAGACCGCAACGACACCTTAACTAAGGTAAAAGCTAACGGAGAAACACAAAAGCAACTTCCCGCAAAAGCATATAAAAGTTTTCTTACTTACTATGCTGTTGATAAAGACACGTTGAACCTTTCTTTTTCTCTTAAAAACAATAAACCCGCTAAATTGAGTATTTATGAAGCTAGCAACGACTTACTCGATAACCCTTGGGTACATGTTCCGCCTAGAAATAAAGACATGATGCCAAAACCTTTTGTTTTAAACGATGCCATTATCACAAAACAAGAAATAGCTTTACCATGAAAACAGTGAGCATTTTAGGCTGTGGTTGGCTAGGCATAGCTTTAGGAAAAAAGCTAAGTGAACGTTTTTATGTAAAAGGAAGCACTACGCAAATAGAAAATTTTAATACGCTAGAAAAAAGTGGTATTACACCTTTTTGCTTAAATGTATTACCTCATGAAATTAAAGGGAATTCTGCTTCTTTTTTTAAAGAAACAGATGTGCTTTTTATTTGCTTACCTCCTGGAAAACAAGAAATAGCCGACTACCCTAAAAAGATAAAAACCATTATCAAAACAAGTAAAGCTTTTAATATCCCCAAACTTATATTTACAAGCTCTACGCGTGTTTTTTTAGACACCGATTTAATTCCTACTTATACAGAAAATGATGTTCCTAATGCAACAGGTAACCGCGCAAAACATATAATAGCTGCTGAAAATTTAATCTTAAACGAAAAAGGATTTGTTGTTAGGTTTGGCGGACTGTTAGGAACCGACAGGCATCCCGTACATTTTCTGTCGGGAAAAACACAGATAACAAAGCCTAACGCTCCTGTAAACCTCATCCAACAACAGGATTGTGTACGTTTACTTACACAGCTATTAAGCTACACAGGAAAACAACAGGTTTTTCATGGTGTAGCAAATAACCATCCCACCCGAAAGGATTTTTACACACAAGCTGCTCTTCAGAAAAAATTAAACTTACCACAGTTTATAAAAACAGAAATCACTGCTCAAGGTAAAATAATTAATGCTTCGCTTACCGAAAAAATTCTTGATTTATCTTTTATCAACCTAACGCCTTAATATAAAACATAAAAAAAGCTGCTTCGGTGATGAAGCAGCTTTTTACAATTTATATTATTTTTACGAGGTATGTGTTATGGCTAGGTGTAACTCTTGGAGTTGTGTTTGGTCTATTGCAGCAGGCGCATCTATCATTACATCTCTTCCTGCATTATTTTTAGGGAAAGCTATAAAATCTCTAATAGATTCTTGTCCGCCAAGTATAGCTACCAATCTATCTAATCCAAAGGCTAATCCTCCATGTGGTGGTGCTCCGTATTGGAAAGCATCCATTAAGAAACCAAATTGTTCTTGTGCTTCCTCTGGGGTAAAGCCTAAATGCTCAAACATCATGGCTTGGGTAGCTTTATCATGGATACGGATAGAACCTCCGCCAATTTCATTTCCGTTAAGCACTAAATCGTAAGCATTTGCTTTTACCGCTCCAGGATTGCTATTAAGCAACGGAATGTCTTCTTTTTTTGGTGCCGTAAATGGATGGTGCATAGCGTGGTAACGTTGTGTTTCTTCGTCCCATTCAAGCAGTGGGAAATCGATAACCCATAGCGGAGCAAACTCGTTGGCTTTACGTAAACCGAGTCTTTCTGCCATTTCCATACGTAAAGCACTAAGTTGTGCTCTTACTTTATTGGTTTCTCCAGAAAGGATACAAATTAAATCGCCAGGTTTTGCTTGTGTTTTTTCTGCCCATTGTTTTAAATCGTCTTGCGTATAAAACTTATCTACAGAAGATTTTAAGCTGCCATCGTCATTATATTTCGCATAAACCATTCCTAAAGCACCTACTTGCGGACGTTTAACCCAATCAATTAATTTGTCTATTTCTTTTCGGCTATAGTTGGCAGCGCCAGGTACGGCAATACCTACTACGAGTTCGGCTTCGTTAAAAACTTTAAAATCTTTATGTTGTGTTACTTCGTTAAGCTCTCCAAACTCCATCCCAAAACGAATGTCGGGTTTGTCGTTTCCGTATTTTTTCATGGCTTCGTCGTAGGTAATGCGCGGAAATTTTTCAACCTCTACTTGATTGATTTCTTTTAGCAAGTGTCGTGTAAGCCCTTCAAAGGTGTTTAGAATATCTTCTTGCTCTACAAATGCCATTTCGCAATCTATTTGTGTAAACTCAGGCTGTCTGTCTGCGCGTAAATCTTCATCTCTAAAGCATTTTACAATCTGGAAGTACTTATCCATTCCGCCAACCATAAGTAGCTGTTTAAAGGTTTGTGGCGATTGTGGTAAGGCGTAAAATTGCCCTTCATTCATTCGGCTAGGAACAACAAAATCTCTAGCGCCTTCTGGAGTAGATTTTATTAAATAAGGCGTTTCTACCTCTACAAAATTATCATTGGTAAGGTAATTGCGTACCGCCATACTTACTTTATGTCTGAAAATAAGTTTCTCTTTTACAGGGTTCCGACGAATATCTAAATAACGATATTTCATTCGTAATTCCTCTCCGCCATCCGTGTTGTTTTCTATGGTAAACGGCGGTGTTTTTGCGGTATTTAAAATTTCTAATTTAGTTACTAAAATTTCTATTTCCCCAGTAGGGATATTAGGATTTTTAGATTCTCGTTCTATAACGGTTCCAGTTATTTGGATTACATACTCACGGGCTAAGCTTTTTGCTTTTTCGATCACCTTAGCATCGGTGCGTTCTTCATCAAAAATCAATTGGGTAATTCCGTAGCGATCACGGAGGTCTACCCAAATCATAAAGCCTTTATCTCTTACTTTCTGAACCCATCCTGCTAGTGTTACTTCTTGGTTGAGCTTAGTAGCGTTTAACTCGCCATTTGTATGCGTTCTGTACATGGTGTTTTTTTATGAAAATTTCAGCAAAAATAATAATTACTAGGCACTTTAGGATAAAAGCGGGATATAATTAATTTTTAGGTTTTGTATATTTAATGACTTGTGTTAGGGTTACTAGCTTAGCCTTTTATATCATTCCTGTTAATCGTTCCCATCTTGGGCAGTTGTCATGTAATTCTTTACAACTGATTTTTTATTTAACTCATTGTCATTTAATATGTTTGAGATGTGTTGACTGATATTTTGTTTAGAGGTGTCAAAAAGTTCAGCTAATTGATTTTGATTCATCCAAACCTGACCATCTTTGGCATATAAAGCTACAGATGCTTTTCCGTCTGCCATATTGTAAATAATTAAATTTTGTTCGTGTTTTTGTTCCATAACAACAATAATTTAACTCGTGAATGATTCTGATATAATTAATTTTAGGTTTTTGCGACTAATTGCATCCAGCGTTTTTGTGTAAGATTAGTTGCGGATTTACAAGCACTAATTTTTCGGTTTAGTACATGCCTTTTTTATATTTCATATCTCAAGTGTATAAATTTAAAATATCACTCTGAATTTATGTGGGGTTAAAGTACTTTCTTTCAAAAATATGGGTATGCCTACTTATTAAATTATTTTTGAAATGATAAATGACTATTCCTTTTGTTTTAATATGTTTTTTGCTTCTTTAATATCGATTCTTGATTTATGCCCATGCTTTTCTAAAAGGTATAACAAGTTAGCTCCGTTCATAAGGGTTAAGGGTTTGTTTTTTGAAAAATTATAGGCATCAGGACCATAATCGGCTGTAGTAACCAGAATCCCTTTAGTCGCACCTTCGTTTAAAACTGTACCATACAAATCCCTCACAGCAGAAACCCCTACTGTATTTGTATATCTTTTTGCTTGAATTACAATTTTCCCTCCTCTTATTGGATCAGGGTCAAATGCGATAGCATCGACACCTCCATCTCTACTGGCTTGGGTCACTTTAACTTCACCTCCATTATTACTAAATTCTTTTTCAAACAATTCCCTTATTAAATGTTCAAAATCTTCCCAAGGCATTGCTGCAAGATTTTCTCCTTCTGCATCTATGGCGACATCATACGATTCTGTAAATCTTTTGTCTGATTTTTCAATTTGTATAATTGGTTGAATAGAGACTAGAGCATTTAGTTTACTACTTCCAATTCCTTTCAAGTTTTTAAAACAAGCTTTAGGATCAATTTGTGATAAGTCTATTTCTTCAAATTCTTTTTTATCAGTCTTTAATGAAACAATACAATTGTTAACAGGCTTTCCTGTTGCTTTGTTTATTGAATTAACCCAACCATTAAACACAACGGAATTTATAGCGCTTGCTGTGTCTGCTTCAAATAATTCGTGTATAGTTCTTAACGTTATTTTATAAATAACCTCATCATAGATTTTTCTCTTTTTTGCTTCTGTAATATAATATTTTTTTAATTCATCTTTTGTAGTTATATATTTTACTTCTTTTAAAGTTGGCATATCCTCTAAAGTCGGAAGCATATATTCAACAATGATTATCCCGTTTTCTGGATTATACTCTAGCTCAAAATCTTTTGGGAAATATTCAGGATAAGTAGAGTTGTTTAATACTATTTCACAATAATGTAAAATAGCTTGCTTATCTTTGTTTAGGTAAATTTTTTTAAGCTTATCTATTTTTATGTTAGCTTCTTTTTGTTCAATATAAAATTCTTCCTTATTCTTTTTCCATTTTTCTTCAAGCTTGTTATATTTTTCGTTTATTCTTTTAATTTGAGTATTGTACCATTCAATTTCATTATCAAATTTCTCGTCTATTTTTTCGCATTTAGATTGCCAATTAATTAGGGCTTCCTGAAAAGCTCTGTTTGCAGTTTCCTTTTTTTTTCGTTTTTTAGATGAAATTATCCAATCTAGTAATCTTAATTTTGGTTTAAATTGGTTTGAATATGGTTTTTCGGGTTTAGGAGTATGTACTGGTATAGGTAAGTTATTTAACTCTTCATTTATATGTTTTTTAGGGTTAGGTTCTTGAAATTTTGATTTATCCTTGAGTGTAGACCAATCTATTGTATCATCAATTTTAAGTGTGTGTGTTAAAATATTATCTAAATTTTCAAGAACTTTTTGAGCCTCTAACGTCTCTTCATTAGCAACAGCTTTATTATTTGATCGTTTCAGGTCTTTTAGTCTTTTTGCTTCTTGTCTCTCCCATTGATTGTCCCAAGTTTTAAATTGCGAGTTAATTTTATTTCGTAAAATATAGGAATCAGTATCTTTTAATACTCTAAATTTACTTAGTCCTAGGTGTTGAATTTCAGCAACATACTTTATGTCGTTGCTTCGGGTATATTCTTGCCTTGTTATTATAGAATGTAATTCGTATTTCATAGTTTTTATTTCCTATATTTTTAGTAAGGTTTATTGTTTTTTCTACCTCTAAATCTAGCCGTTTTATAGTTTAGAGTTCTTTTAAACATTTTAAGCTTTGTAATTAGAGTTTACAATTTTGTTAAATCTCAAAACAAAAACCTTTAAAAAGGCTATTTATGTATTGTTTTCTATAATTAATAACCTGTGTAAGGGTACTAGTGTTTTTGCGTAGTACTTTTTTTAATTTTTCATTTCCGATATTAATTGTCTTGTTGCATTTCGCACGAATTCAATTAATTTATCTTCTTCAACAGCTTCGTAAGTTTGTGTTTTCATTTCATCAAGTTCACGTTTTGTAGGACGCTTTGTTGGTCCATAATTACAACCATTTACACATGGGACGTAATTAAACTTATAAATTCCAGCAAACTCGTTAGTATTTATCATAATTACTTTAAACTCAATTGTTGCTCCATAATAGTTTTTATTAGCCAACATTGTAGATGTTTTTTCACGACCATTATTATCATAATACTTATTCGTTTTGTAAACAATACTTCTGTCTAAATTTGTCAATTCAATAATTAAATCTGTATCAGACTTTTGCTGTAAGTTTTTATAATTTTTATTATTGTCAGAATTAGTTAAAATCTTATCGAATAATTGTCGGTCTCTAACAATAAAGCCGCTTTTTAATAATTCACTTTCAATTGTGTTGAATAAATAATTATTTTGTTCTCTTTCTGTTACGTTATCGGTAATTAATCTTGAGTTTGTACGTAAAACTATTTTCGGATTTGGATTAGTTGAAAGATATTTTTTTAAGGATGGCGTTGTAGTAATTTCGTCGTTTTTTGGACTAAACTTTATAGTTTTAACTGTGTTGCAAGAAGCTAATAAAAGTGTAATTCCAATTCCTATAAGTATTCTTTTTTTCATTTTTATGGTTGGTTTTTTCTTGTGTTTTGGATAATTTCTATATATCTTCAAATATATACAACTATTTATGTTAAAACAAAAGGGAATAAAAACCCTTAAAAAATAGGCTAAAAATACTTCTGTTAGGGAGCTCTGTTTTTGTTGCTTTTTATAGCTTATAAATAAGTCATTTTTACACCATAATTAAACCATAGCTAAACTAAAATCAGCCCATTTTTTAGTGGACAATTTGTGGTCTCACCCTAGACTAGGTGTGGACTAGGTGTGGACTAGGTATGGCTTTGATAGGGGAAAAACATGACTAAAACTAAAGACTGGTTTTTCTTAAAATAATGGTATAAATAACGCGTAGATTTTATTATCGTTACAGGCTTGTTTTCTTTTAAAAAACAAGGCTCTTTTCGGCTGTTTTTTTAATCATTTTTATGTCAAGACAAAATGAAGAATTAATTAGCTACATTAAAGAGCTAATAAAAACTATAATGCATTGATAAATAGTTATTTATAAACCTAATGTTAATTTAATGTTACGTAAATGTTGATTTAATGTAAATATTAATTATATTTGTGATATATAAAAAAAATAGTTGATATGAAGAAGATCATGTTTGTATTTGCATTGCTAAGCGTAGCCTTAGTAACTGCACAAGAAAATAAGCCTGTTTTTGAAGAACAAGGAGGTTATGTAAAAGGTACATTTTTTTACGATAATGGAAATGTTTTACAAGAAGGAACTTATAAAGATGGGAAGTTAGACGGAAAATGGGTAATGTATGATGTGCAAGGAAACAAAAAAGCCATGGGCTTTTATCGTGCAGGTCAGAAAGTAGGAAAATGGTTTTTTTGGGAAGAAAAAGCTTTAACCGAAATAGATTATACCGATAACCAGATAGCCGCTGTGCTTTCATGGAAAAACGCAGAACCGGTTATTGTAAGTAAACAATGATAATTAGTTGAAAAGTGTTTATTTGTTATGTTATTGTTGCCCCTCGAAATTCGAGGGGTAATTTTTTGTGTAAAATGTTAACTACGTATAGAAATAAGAATATTTCAAGACAATTTGTATTTTTGAAACTTTACCCAGCTTAACGCTAAAATCCAAGCAAATGAGAAAAACAGTTTTATTATTAAGTATTTTATTAAGTGTGCAGTTTATGCAAAGCCAAGAAAAAATGTCGCCAGAGCTACTTTGGAGCCTCAATAGATTAGGCGTAATAGGTGTTGATGAAAACAAAGAAAACCTATATTACAAGCTTACAACCCCAAATGTAGAAGAAAATACATTTGATAAAACCTATTATCAACTTTCCTTAAAAAAAGGAAAACTACAGAAAATAGAAGAAAAAGCAGTAAAGGTTGTCGATAAAAATATTTCGCCTAACGGAGCATTTAAACTTTTCCATAAAGATGTTCAACTAGAAAATATTTTAAGTAAAGATATTTATAAAAACCTTTCAAAATCTGATGCTTATGTTTTTACAGATTTAGATAACCGCCATTGGGATAGCTGGAACACCGGAGCCTTTAGTCATGTTTTTTACAAGAAAACAAACGCTAAAGATGATGCCGGAATAGACATTATGCCTAACGAGCCTTATTACACGCCTCAAAAACCTTTTGGTGGCGATGAAGATTATATTTGGAGTCCAGATAGTGAAAGCATCTATTATGTAAGTAAAAAGCTAAAAGGTGCAGCTTACGCAACAAGCACCAATACCGATATTTATAAATACGACCTTAAAACAAAGCAAACCACCAACATTACAGCAGATAATAAAGGTTATGATGTAAGTCCTGCATTTTCGGCTAACGGAAAATTAGCTTGGTTACAAATGCAAACCGATGGCTATGAAAGCGATAAAAATGATATTATTGTTTTAGAAAACGGTATTAAACAAAACTTAACCGCAAATTGGGACGGGACGGTATTTAGTTTTTTATGGAAAGAAGATGGTAACGGACTCTATTTTACCGCTCCGGTAGATGGAACCATCCAACTGTTTGAGGTAAATCACCCAGGGAGAACGCGTATGATGCCTGTTGTAACGCAATTATCTGAAGGGGTATTTGATATTACAAAAATTATTGCAGAAGTTGACGGGAAGCTTATTGTAACCCGTACCGATATGAACCATGCTGCCGATATTTATAGCTTTGATGTTAAAAAGAAAAAATTTACACAGCTTACTCAAGTAAACAAAAAAGTTTACAATAAGCTAGACATGCCAAAAATAGAAAAACGCTATGTAACCACTACAGATGGGAAAGAAATGTTAGTCTGGGTTATTTTGCCTCCTAATTTTGATGCCACTAAAAAGTACCCAACATTATTATATACACAGGGCGGACCTCAATCGCCACTTTCTCAATTCTATTCCTTCCGTTGGAATTTTCAATTAATGGCATCTCAAGGATATGTTGTAGTAGCACCTAACCGCCGAGGAATGCCAGGTCATGGAGTGGCTTGGAATGAAGAAATAAGCAAAGATTGGGGCGGGCAAGTAATGGACGATTACCTTTCGGCTATCGATGAACTTGCAAAAGAACCTTATGTAGATAATAACAGATTGGCAGCTGTGGGAGCTAGTTTTGGAGGATACTCGGTGTTTTATCTTGCCGGAATCCACGAAAAACGTTTTAAAACTTTTATCTCTCACGATGGGGTTTTTGATTTGCGAACCATGTATGGAACTACCGAGGAGGTGTTTTTTATGAATCATGATATAGGAGGAAATTACTGGGACAAAACAAATAAAGCGGCACAAAAGGCCTATACCGAGTTTAACCCTATAAATTATGTGCAAAATTGGGACACCCCAATGTTTGTAATACAAGGAGGTAAAGATTTTAGAGTGCCAATAGAGCAAGGTCTAAGTGCTTTTCAGGCGGCTAAACTTAGAGGATTAAAAGCAAAATTATTGTATTTGCCAGAAGAAAATCACTGGGTGTTACAACCACAAAACGGACTGGTTTGGCAACATGAGTTTTTTAAATGGCTAAAAGAAACATTGTAAACTGTTACCGTGTTGAATAAAAAAGACTGCTTGCAAGCAGTCTTTTTTATATAGCTACGGGCTAGAATTAACAATAAGTAAGCCTACTTTGCTTGCTTGTAACCTTAAGTGTAGCTTCTGTTCCCAATATAAGTGCTTGGTTGTCCCAAATATGCCCTGCAGGGAAATTAAACGCTACCGGAAAGCTGTATTCGCTAATGCTCGATAAGATAATTTCTGTAGCAGTTTTTCCAAACGGAATTGTATTGTCGTTCATATCCGTCATCCCGCCAACAATTAAACCCGCCAAATTTTCTAGCATTCCATTTCTTTTTAGGTTTTGCATCATTCGGTCAATATGGTAAAGGTATTCATCTAGGTCTTCTAAGAAGAGTATTTTTCCTTTTGTATTTACGGCAGAATTGCTTCCGCATAATGAATATAAAACAGATAGGTTGCCACCAATAAGTGTTCCTTTGGCAGTTCCTATTTTATTGAATGCAGCATAGGGAAAGTTATAATGGGGTTTTTCTCCAAAAAGAATGTCTTTTAATGTTTCTCTGCTAGCTTTAGATTTGGTTTCTACATCTATACACATTTGTGCGTGTAAACTGGCAATACCTTGTAGGTGTAAATGTGCATGTAAGGCAGTAACATCGCTATACCCAATAATCCATTTAGGGGCTTGTTGCAAAGCAGAAAAATCTACTAAATCTAATATTCTAACGCTGCCATAACCGCCTTTAGCACACCAAATGGCTTTAATTTCTGGATTGTTTAATTGTTGTTGAAGATCTTTTGCTCGTTCTTTATCACTTCCAGCAAATTGATTTTCCGTTAGACCAATACTGCTGCCTATTACAGGGGTTAATTCCCATTTTTTTAATACAGCAATAGCGGGTGCTAAATCTATAGCGTTAACTTTTCTAGCAGTCGAAATGATGGCTACTTGGTCTCCTTTTTTTAATTTTTGCGGGAGTATATTCATGAGTTTTATTTGATGTAAAAATAAAAAATCCTCATTTTAAAATGAGGATTTTTAAAGGTTTTAACCTAAGGTATTCTTGTAGGTTATAACATTTTTTATTAAAATTACTTACGTAATTTATTTGACGAGAAAGCCACAGGCTCGTCATTTTCATCAAAATAAAATGTTTTTCCTTTATAGTAACCAGAAAACTCTTTTCCTCCTGCAATACCTTTAAAGCTTACTTCAAAAGTATTGGCGTCTATAATGTTAAGTTCTCCACTTGTTATCATATTTCCGTTTTCTGTTTCTTCATTTGTATTATTATAGTTTATAACAATAGATGAGAACTCAGAGAAAGTACCTGCTTGCTCGGTATCACTAAAAGTGTATTTTCCTTTTTTAAGGTCTTTACTATCACTAAAAGTTTCAAAATAAATCATAGAGAAAATATCATCTGTAGGGTTTTGACCTGCTGCATCTGTGCTAGATGTTATAATAGAGATATCGTGGTTGTGAATGCCTTCTCGCTCGCCAAAATAATCAACGCCAGCTGTTTTTAGCGTATAGGTTTTTCCGTCAAAGGTAAGTTGGTTGGCTTTTGAGCTATTATCATCATCGCTACTGCAAGAGAATAAAAACACACTAAGGCATAAAGCAAAAGAAAATTTTAGTAAATTTTTCATAAAATATAAGGTTTAGAATTTGACCGCAAATATAATAAAAGCGGTTAAAAAACAAACTATTTGTTAAAATATTAGTGCTTTGCTAATTGTGTTAGGGTTTCGTTCGTAAAAAACACATTTTCTTTATAATGTCCAGTAAATTATTTTCCTCCAGCAGTACCTTTAAAGCTTATTTTAAAAGTGCTATTGTTGAGCATGTTAAGTTCTCTGTTTTTTTATATCAAGGTGATTTCCACTATTTTATTACCCCTTAGAAGGTGGTTACAAAACTTATTGTTATTCTTTTCAAAGGCTCTGTGTTCTTTTAGTTTTAGTTATTCCTGTTGTTTAAATTTCGTTAATTTTAAAATTTGACAAAACAGAAAACCAAAATAGCTACAAATAGAAAAAAATCGACTTGCTTTTTTTACCTTTACCCTTTTAAAATTTAAGATATGAGTACACCAAAACGTTATACCATTACCGCAGCATTACCTTATACCAACGGGCCTATTCACATTGGGCATTTAGCAGGCGTATATGTTCCTGCCGATATTTATACCCGCTACTTAAGGCAAATGGGAAAAGATGTTGTTTTTGTTTGCGGAAGTGACGAGCATGGTGTGCCAATCACCATAAAAGCAAAGAAAGAAGGTGTTACACCACAAGATATTGTAAATAAATACGACGGGATTATCCGTGAATCTTTTAAAGATTTTGGGATTTCTTTTGATAATTATTCGAGAACCTCGCGCGAAATCCATCATAAAACCGCTTCAGATTTCTTTGAAAAACTATATGAAGAAGGGAAATTTATAGAAGAAGTTACCGAGCAACTTTACGATGAAGAAGCAAAACAATTTCTAGCCGATAGGTTTGTCATAGGAACTTGCCCAAAATGTGGTTCGGAAGAAAGTTACGGAGACCAATGCGAAAAGTGTGGAACATCACATAATGCAACAGATTTAATCAACCCAAAGTCAACTATTTCTGGGGCTACTCCTATTTTAAAAGAAACAAAACACTGGTTTTTACCTTTAGACCAGTATGAAACCTGGTTGAAAGAATGGATTGTAAAAGGGCATAAAAAAGATTGGAAAACCAATGTATATGGGCAATGTAAATCATGGATAGACGATGGTTTGCGTCCAAGAGCGGTAACACGCGATTTAGATTGGGGAATTCCTGTACCCGTAAAAGGTGCCGAGGGGAAGGTATTGTACGTGTGGTTTGATGCGCCTATCGGATACATTTCGGCAACAAAAGAATGGGCAGCAACAACTAATAAAGATTGGAAAACCTATTGGCAAGATGAAAACACTAAACTTGTGCATTTTATCGGGAAAGATAACATTGTATTTCACTGCATTATTTTTCCATCCATGTTAAAGGCACATGGCGATTATATTTTACCAGATAATGTGCCTGCCAATGAGTTTTTAAATTTAGAAGGAAGAAAATTATCTACTTCTAAAAATTGGGCAGTTTGGCTGCATGAATATTTAGCCGATTTTCCAGGAAAAGAAGATGTATTGCGTTATGTACTTACGGCAAATGCTCCCGAAACAAAAGATAACGATTTTACTTGGAAAGATTTTCAACAACGTAATAATAGCGAGCTGGTAGCCATTTTAGGGAATTTTATAAACCGAGTGGTTGTATTAACCAATAAATATTACGACGGTAAAGTACCACAACCAGCAAGCTTAACCTCTATTGATGAAGAAACATTGGCTGAGTTAAAGGCTTATCCTGCTGTAATTTCAAGTGCAATAGAGAAGTATCGTTTTAGAGAAGCACAAGCAGAAATGATGAATGTAGCTAGGCTAGGAAATAAATATTTGGCCGACGAAGAACCTTGGAAAACTTTTAAAACCGATAAAGAGCGTACCCAAACCGTAATGTATGTTGCCTTGCAAATTGCTTCGGCATTGGTAACTTTAACAGAACCTTTTTTACCTTTTACATCGGTAAAATTAAAAAACATGCTTAACTTAAAAGAGAACTGTTCTTGGGAAAAACTCGTTTCTACCGATGTATTGCTGCCTGCAAACCACCAAATAGGAAAAGCAGAATTGCTGTTTGCAAAGATAGAAGATACCGAAATCCAACACCAATTAGATAAATTGGAAGCTACCAAAAAAGCAAATGAGGCAGCTACAAAAGCCGTAGAGCCGCAAAAAGACTTTATTACGTTCGATGATTTTTCTAAGATAGATTTACGCGTAGGAACCATTATCGAAGCCGAAAAAATGCCAAAAGCAAAAAAACTTTTAGTGCTAAAAGTAGATACAGGTATAGATACACGTACAATTGTTTCGGGTATAGCAGAGCATTTTAGCCCTGAAGAGATTATAGGAAAAAAAGTGAGTGTAGTAGTCAATTTAAAGCCTATAAAATTAAGAGGCACTTTAAGTGAAGGCATGATTTTAATGACAGAAAATGCCGAAGGGAAACTAGTGTTTGTAAACCCAGACGAAAAAGGTGTAGCTAGCGGTACTACAATTGCATAGGTGCTAATAGGTTGTGTGTAGCCTACCAGCTGGTCTTAATAATAAACACAACCCATTGATTGAAGTAATGCGATGTTGAAAATTGCCTTTCACCCCTTGTATGTTTTGCCCTTGTTGGAAAAACACCGTTTCCCGATGGAAAAATATGAGTTGTTACCACAACAACTCATCTATGAAGGCACCTGTATATCGGATAATTTTTTTAAACCCGATTTACCTAACGATAAGCATATTGTTGCCCTTCATGACCTTGATTATTATTATAGTTTTTTAAACCTAACACTAGACCAAAAAGCGGTAAGGCGTATAGGTTTTCCGCTTTCAGAAGTATTGGTGGAACGAGAGCGATTGCTAGTACAAGGCACTATACAAGCAGCATTATATGCCTTAACTTATGGTGTAGCTATGAATATTGCAGGAGGTACACACCATGCTTATTCCGACAGGGGGGAAGGCTTTTGCATGCTGAATGACCAAGCCATTGCCGCTAATTATTTACGAACAGAGAAGTTGGCAAAACAAATTCTTATTATCGATTTAGATGTGCATCAAGGCAATGGGACGGCTGAAATCTGTAAAAATATTCCTGAAATTTTTACATTTTCAATGCATTGTGAGCGTAATTATCCATTTCAGAAAGAAAAATCGGATTTAGATATTGGGCTTCCCGAACATACCAACGATACCGATTATTTAACTATTCTAGAAGATACATTAGATAATTTGTTTCTGGAGCTTAAACCCGATTTTGTGTTTTATCAAGCAGGAGTAGATGTGTTAGCAACCGATAAATTAGGTAAATTAAATCTGAGTTTGTTAGGGTGTAAACAGCGTGATAATATTGTTTTTACAAAATGCAAAGCACAGCAAGTACCTGTGGTTTGTTGTATGGGCGGTGGTTATTCAGAAAACATTAATCATATCTTAGAGGCACACGCAAATACGTATAGGTTGGTACAAGAGATTTACTTCTAGGTTTTTTATTCGTTTAAAAACCTGTATCTTCCTAAAAAGATAAATTAGGTATGGAAAGTTTAAAAGTAAGCATTGTTCAGACTTCAATTTACTGGGAAGATCCACAGGCAAATTTAGCGATGTTAACAAAGAAAATAGAGGAGCTTCCGCAAACAAATCTTATTGTTTTGCCAGAAATGTTTACCACGGGCTTTAGCATGAATGCCGAAAAATATGCAGAGCAGCCTTCGGGAAATGGTTTTAAATGGATGCAACAACAAGCCAAACAAACCAAGGCGGCGATTGTTGGTAGCATAATGGTTAAGGAAGACGAAAACTACTATAACAGACTGTATTTTGTATATCCTAACGGAGATTTTATCACCTACAATAAGAGGCATTTATTTAGTTATGCAGGAGAAGATACGTTGTTTACCGCAGGGCAGGAACAATGTGTAATAGATTATTTAGGGTGGAAATTTTGTTTGCAAATTTGTTATGACTTACGTTTCCCGATATGGAGCCGAAACACGCAAGGATATGATGTGTTGTTGTATGTAGCAAGTTGGCCAGCAAAAAGGATAAAAGCTTGGGATAGTCTATTGCCAGCAAGAGCCATAGAAAATATGGCGTATGTAATAGGCGTAAACCGAGTGGGGGTTGATGGAAAAGGATATGTACACAACGGTCATTCTGTGGTTTATAACTGCTTAGGAGAGGCAATGCTCCCCATTACAGATATCGAACAATTAACTACGTTAAGTTTAACAAAAACCCACTTGGCAGAAACCCGTAAAAAGTTTCCTTTTCTTAATGATGCCGATAAGTTTACGGTAATGTAAGTGTTTCCGTATAATCCCAATTTGCTCTAATTTCTATAGGCTTTTTAAATATAAAGCTTTCTTCGGGCTGTTGCTTTTTTAAGAAATTTCCTGTATCCCAAACGCCGTTTTGGTTAGCGTCATAAATTACACGGATGTAATATGTGCTTGGGTTTATGTTTATAAAATCAAATTGGTTTCCATCGGTTTGGGTGTGGTATATTTCTTTTTGTACTTCATCTTTTGCATTTAGAAGTTGTAAGATTACCGGGAAGCTTTTTACATTCGTTAAATTGATGTATAAATTTCCGTAATCGGTATAAGCTTTGGTAGAAAGCCTAAAATTTAGCGTATCGTTGCTATGGGCATACATATCGGTAAAAGCTCCAGGGAGTGCTGTGATGCTATATTTTTGATTTTCTTCTTTTTCAAAATCTATGGTGTAGGCATTATATTTTTTATCGTAAACAAGTGTAAACGGAACGTTGGTTGAATCTGTTTTTTCGATAGAAATTTTACCTGCGTCTGCTTTTTCAAATGGAATATTTGCCGAAAGTTGGAAAGCTTCATCAAAATTAATATTGCCTTTGTGCGAAGTCTCAAATTGCAAGGAGTCTTTTTCTAGCGCTCTTAATTTGGTTACTAAGGTATCTTGGTAGTTTTGTTTTTTAATGAAGAAAACAAGGCTATCGGTTTTTATTTCTGGGGTAAACCAAAAATGTAAACTGTCGGTTTTTTTATCCTGAAAAATTCTATAAGAAAAATCATTAGGGGTATTGCTAAGCGTAGCTATTTCTAGGTTTTCAGGCGAACCTTCGTATCCGAAAATAATATGTTGTAAGCTTTCCTGCTTAGGGCGGAAAGCTTTAAACTCTAGTTTTTCTTTGAATAAACGCAAGGAGAAACTTTTATCGGTAGGAATTGTGATAAGCTCGTTATGGAAACCTATTTTATCTTGTTTGGGGTCGTAAGTATAATTATCGTTTTTATCTAATAGAGCAATAAGCTGGTATTTGCCTGCTTTTAGGTTGCTTAGTTCAAAGTTGTTGGTGCTGTCTTTGGTGTAAGATATGTACGTGGGCGGGGTTGTATAGACCAGTGAGTCGGTATAGTTTTCATCTGCTTCGTAAAGCAGTACAGAGACGTATTCTTCCGTTTCTCTTTTAAAAGCATCTTGTAAGCTTCCTTTTACTTCAAGCGAATCTACATAATTGCCTGTTGAGAAAACATATTTAAAAAACGGGTAGGGGTTTCCTTCGTTATTATCGGTAATGCTTTTACCAAAATTAATGCTATAGGTAGTGTTTTCTTTTAGGCTGTCGTTAAGAATAATTCGGATGTATTTATTTGCACTTCCTAATGGAGTTATGGCAGGCTTTTTTGTCATGGGGGGCGAAATAATAATTTGCCGTTGCGGATTATCTAGTTTTATATATTCGTTAAAATAGATACGAATTTCCTCTTTATTAAAATGGGTGCTGTAATTTTCTGGCAAAGCCTTAACAAACACGGGAGGGATTGTATCTTTTGGCCCACCTTCGGGCATTCCTCTTTTTGCACAGCGAACACTAGCACTTATTACAAGTAAACCGATTATTCCGTATAGAAAACGTTTTAGCATCATCCAAAAAAACTTTTATGCAAAGAAACAATTATTTTTAGTTAGTTACACAGTTAATGCCATACTAGCCACACTTAATTTGCTATTTTTGGCAGTTTTTAAAATTTTTCCGCAATTTTCTATGGTGGTGCCTGTGGTAATAATATCATCTACAAGAAGAATGTGTTTGCCTTGTAAATCTCGTATGTTTTTTAAATAGAAAGTGGCTTTATTTAACTCGGCTCTTCCCAAACGATTTTTAAAAACCTGTGTTCGTGAAGGTGTTTTTTTTACAAGATGTTGGGTTAAATAAGGAATATTGAATGTTTGTGCAATGCTTTTTCCGAAACCATCTACTTGATTATAACCTCGCTTTTTACGTTTTTTACGGTGTAAAGGCACGGGGATAATCGCGTCGATTTCTGTTATCCATTTTTGTTGTTTTAGATAAAAACAAGTCCATTTACCAAGGTAGTCACTAATTTCCTCTCTTCCTTTATATTTTAATTGGTGAAGTATTTTTTGTACATTCCCTTTCTTGGAGAAATATAATAAAGCAAAAGAATTTTCTATAGGTAGCCTACCCGAAAATACTTTTTTTATCATATTTTCGTTCTGTTGATGCATATTGGTAACAGGCATTTGGTGTTTACAAGTAACACAGAGAATACGTTCAGAGCGAGCCAATGTTTGTTGACAACAAGCACAAATACGGGGAAAGAATAAGGAAAATAAATCGGTTAACATACCTGTTTTTTTGATGACTATAAGTTACTCAAAAAAAATAACAATGCTATGACAGAAAAAAAGGCACAAAAAATATTAAGGATACTGATATTTGTTTTACTAGCTTCCTTATTGATTTTAGCTTTCTTCACATACAATTTTTACGACACTTCTGTTGTGAAAAATAAAGAGTTGAACCTACAACGGCAAGCACTTACAAAGGAATTAACGGCTTTAAAGAACAACTATAAAACGCTAGCAGAACAAAATACAAGCTTAAAGGAAGAGCTGAAAAATAAAGAGCAACAGGTAAAAAAAATAATAGACTCGCTTAACGGAGCTAAACTTAATCAGAGATTTTTTCAGCAATACCAATTTAAAGCCTCATTGTATTTACGAGAGAAACAAAAGTTAGCTTTACAAGTAGATAGTTTACTTCAAGAAAATAAAAGCCTGAAAACCGAAGTGCAAACGGTAGAGAATACAATACAAGCAAAAGCACGTATTGCAGACTCTTTGCGTATAGTGAATAAAAAATTACTGCAAAAAATAAACGAAACGCCAACCTTGCAGCTTATTGGTTTTGAACAAAAACTATTAAAAGCTGTTTCGGGAGATAAAACTACGTTAAAAGCCAAAAAAGTTAAACAGATAGAACTGTGCTTTCATGTAATTAGGAGTCCGTTTTATGAAGTAGCACAAGAAAAAATTTATATTCAAATTATCAACCCTAGCGGGAATGTTATCGGGGAGGTAGGTACCACAAAAATAAACAATCAAGTATTGCGGTATTCTTTCCATGAAACCATAAACATCTTAAAAATAGATGAGCAGCAATGTGTAGCGTTGCCCATAGAAGGCTTAACCCCAGGAACGTATTTTGTAAATATTTTTTCTAAAAACCAATTGCTTAAATCAACAAGTTTTACCTTAAACTAATAGCTTAGTATAATTTTTAGGCTTTAAGGAGCGTTTAATTACTTGTTTAGTATATTTGCCTTATGGCAAAACAACAAGATACTTTCAAACAGGTAATAGCTCATGCAAAAGAGTATGGATACATCTTTTCTTCGAGCGAGATATACGACGGACTTAGTGCTGTTTACGATTACGGGCAAAATGGTGCTGCGTTAAAGAAAAACATTAAAGAATATTGGTGGAAAAGCATGGTGCAACTACACGATAATATTGTAGGGCTAGATGCCGCCATATTAATGCACCCATCTACTTGGAAAGCCTCTGGGCATGTAGATGCATTTAACGACCCGCTTATTGATAATAAAGATTCTAAAAAACGTTATCGTGCCGATGTGTTGATTGAAGATTATGCAGAGAAAATCAATCAGAAAGCACAAAAAGAAATAGAAAAAGCAAAAAAGCGATTCGGAGAATCTTTCGATGAAGAGCAGTTTGTAAACACAAATCCACGTGTAATAAAATACAAAACTCAGCAAAAAGAAATTTTAGAGCGTTTAGGAAAATCGTTAACCGACGAGAATTTAGCCGATGTAAAAGCGCAAATTGAAGAGTTAGAGATTGCTTGCCCAGAAAGTGGTTCTAAAAACTGGACAGATGTTAAGCAGTTTAACCTTATGTTTAGCACAAAGTTAGGTGCTTCTGCCGATAGTGCGTTAGATTTATACTTACGTCCTGAAACGGCTCAAGGTATTTTTGTGAACTTTGCAAATGTGCAAAAAACAGGACGAATGAAAATTCCGTTTGGAATAGCCCAAATAGGAAAAGCATTTAGAAACGAAATTGTTGCAAGGCAATTTATTTTCCGTCAGCGTGAATTTGAGCAAATGGAAATGCAATTTTTTGTACGCCCAGGCGATGAGCTAACTTGGTTTGAACACTGGAAATCACTTAGGCAAAAATGGCATTATTCGCTTGGTTTAGGAGAAGAAAACTACCGTTTTCACGATCACGAAAAACTAGCCCATTACGCCAATGCCGCTACCGATATCGAATTTAACTTTCCGTTTGGTTTTAAAGAATTAGAAGGCATACATTCCCGTACCGATTTCGATTTAAAAGCGCACGAAGAACATTCGGGTAAAAAATTACAGTTTTTCGACCCAGAAATGAACAAAAGTTACACGCCTTATGTTGTTGAGACTTCTATCGGGTTAGACCGTATGTTTTTAGCCGTATTTTCAAGCGCGCTAAAAGAAGAAGATTTAGGCGATGGGAATACCCGTACGGTATTAAAACTTCCTGCAATTTTAGCTCCGATTAAAGCGGCAATTTTACCATTGGTAAAGAAAGATGGACTGCCAGAAATTGCGAAAGAAATTCAAGACGAATTGAAATGGGATTTTGATGTAACCTATGATGAAAAAGATGCTGTAGGACGAAGATACCGCCGCCAAGACGCTGCAGGAACGCCGTTTTGTATTACGGTAGATCACGATACAAAAGAGGATAAGCAGGTAACCATTCGTTATAGAGATACCATGGAGCAAAAAAGAGTACCGATTTCAGAATTAAAATCGATTATTCAAAAAGCTATCGATTTTAGAACTTGGATGGGGAAATAACAACCTCAGATAATATAACCAATAAAAAACCTGTTAAGTGATATTTTAAACTTAACAGGTTTTTTTATAATTTTAATTAGAACGACAAAGTCATTGCTGCCAACCAAGCAATACTTGCTAAGTTTAACAAACCTATGATTATAAAGGCTTTTTTGTTGTTTGTATTAAAAAATATACGATATAAGCTGTATAAGAAAGAACCTATCGTAAAGAGTATAAACGGAATAGTGATTATTTCATGTATAGCTCCGAATAGAGGAACATCTATAGTAAAATAAATCTGTACTCCAACCCATAAAAAATAAAGTAGAGCAATTCCGCTAATCAATAGTGTGTAAGAAGGAATGTTATTTGCCGCTTTTTTCATGGTTACTTTATTTTAAATCACTATATTTTCCGAAATATAGAAAATTATTACGAATATATTAACTTTTAAATAGAATTTAACTTAAACTTTTTAACCCGTTAAGCATAGCTTTTGTCATCGTGTTAAGGTCAAATTCGTGTTTCCAATTCCAATCGTTTTGGGCTTCGGTATCATCGATAGAAGAAGGCCAAGAGTCTGCAATTTCTTGTCTAAAATCAGGAGCGTAATCAATTTTAAACTCAGGGATTTCATTTTTAATAACGGCGGCAATTTCTTCTGGAGTAAAGCTTATTCCGCCCAAATTATACGATGACCTAATTTTTATTGCCTCCGCAGGTGCTTCCATAATACTTATGGTTGCACGTATGGCATCATCCATAAACATCATTGGGAGGGCGGTGTTTTTACTTAAAAAAGAGGTGTATGCTTTTTCTTCTAAGGCTTTGTGGTAAATTTCTACCGCATAATCGGTAGTGCCACCTCCAGGAGGTGTTTTGTAACTAATTAATCCTGGGTATCTTATTGAGCGTACATCTACACCATATTTGTTATGGTAGTATTCGCACCAACGCTCTCCGGTTTGTTTAGAAATACCATAAACGGTTGTAGGTTCCATTACCGTGGTTTGTGGAGTGTTTGTTTTTGGCGTACTTGGTCCAAAAACAGCAATACTAGACGGCCAGAATACTTTGGTTATTTTTTTGTCTTTAGCGAGGTTTAACACATTAAAAAGCGAATCCATATTTAAATGCCAACCGCGCATCGGAAATTTTTCGGCAGTAGCACTTAACATGGCTGCCATCAGGTAAACTTCGTTTACTTCGTGGTGTAAAACAATATCTTCTATGGCTTTATAATTGGTGGCATCTAGCGTTTCAAAGGGGCCAGAGTTCATCAATTCTTCATTTCCTTCCCGAATATCACTGGCAATTACTTGTTGGTTACCATGTTTTTTGCGTAGTGCTAAAGTTAGCTCTGTGCCTATTTGTCCGCAGGCTCCAATTATTAAAATTTTTTGTGCCATATTAGTTGTTTTAAAAATTCATGGTAAAGAAAAGATATTTTATGCGTTCATCAAAATATAAACACATCAATTGGAGTGTGTAAAAAAAACTGTATCTTGCCATGGTTTTTGTAAACCTATGAGAAATAAGTTTTTAGTACATAGTTTGTTGTTTTTTGGAGCTCTGCTTTTGGTTTCTTGTAAAGAAGAAGCAGCTAAAGAAGCTTTGCCTGTATTGGCAAAGGAACAATTAGAAAAAAAAGTAGTTTTAAGCACTAATTTTGAAGTGTTATTTAACCAAAAAAGTAAAACGGCTTTAAATAATTGGGCGTCATACCTTACTCTAGATAATGAGGTAGACCGAATTAAAAGCGCTACGGTAAAAGATATTTTAAGCAATAGTAACTCTTTACTTGTAGCGATAGATAGTGTTGCTGCTACCACCCCTACCGATTTTAAAAATAAGCCTATTGCTGCACGTATAAAAACCTTAAAAGTAAAGGCTGCAATATTAAATCAGTTAAATGATTTTCATGATTTTACACCAGAAGAAGTAGAGCAATATGCGCAAGAGGTTTATATTGCCTATCAAAATTTTCAGTTACAACTAAACGAAGTTTATCTTGAAGGCTTAAGAGATTTTGAAAAGAATTTTGATAGGATAGACAGCGGAGTGGCTTTAGATTCTGTTTCGCCAGCAGCGCCTTTAACACCGCCTCAAGTGCAAAATATCAACGCAATGAAAATAGAGCCCACCACTCGTAAAAAACAAAAGGGGAATACGATAAGGGTAAAAAAAGAGTAAAAAGTTGTAACATAAACCAACAAAAGATTACAGATTATAATAAATAAATATGATGAATAAATTTTTAACCAAAGGAGCTTTAATTACAGTTATAGCAGCTACTGCTGTAGGTTGTAAGACCGATAAAAAGGAAACGGCTCAAGCAGATGAAAAAGTACCAGGAATAGATTTACATTATATGGACACTTTAGTAAGCCCTAAAGATGATTTCTATAATTATGTGAACGGAACTTGGATGAAAGAAACCGAAATTCCTGCAGACAGAACCACTTGGGGAGGTTTTCAAGTATTACGTAAAAGCACAGACCAAGATGTTTTGGACATTATAAAAAATGCGCAGAAAGAAGGTAAGTATACCGCAGAAACCGACCAAGCAAAAGCAATATTTATTTATGAGTCTCAGTTAGATACTGTAACCAGAAATAAACAAGGAATATCGCCTATAAAACCAGCATTAGAAACCATAGAGAGTATAAAATCTGTTGCAGATTTACAAAAGGTGGTCGCAAAACAATATGCTACAGTTTCTAATCCGTTTTTTGGATTAGCGGTTTTCTCAAATCCTAGCGATAGCGATATGAACTCGGCTTATGTTGCACCAGGAAGCTTAGGTTTACCCGATAGAGATTATTATGTAAAAGATGATGCCGATTCTAAAAAAGTAAGAGCACAGTACGTGGCACACATCACCAGAATGTTACAGTTTTTGGGCGATACAGAGGCGAGTGCAGCTAAACAAGCCGAAACTATTTTAGCGTTAGAAACACGTTTGGCACAACCGCGTTTAGATAAAGTACAAAGCCGTGATTTTAGAAACTTTAATAACCCAAGAAGCATTGCAGCGCTAAACAAAATGGTACCAGCGGTAACTTGGGAAAACTATATTAAAGACCTAGGTGTAGAAAAACAAGTAGATACTGTTTTAGTGATGCAGCCTAAATACATGGAGGAGCTTCAAACAATCTTTACCGAAGCTAAAGTAAGCGATTGGAAAACCCTTATGCGTTGGGCAACATTTAATTCTGCGGCAAGCAAATTAACTACCGAAATAGAAAAAGCAAATTGGGATTTTTATAGCAAAACCTTAAACGGAGCTAAAAAACAACGTCCAGCAGACGAGCGTGCATTAGCAACAGTAAATAGCCGTGTAGGAGAAGCAATAGGACAACTTTATGTAGATGAAAAATTTCCGCCAGAAGCAAAAGAAAAAGCCGAAGCTATGATCGGGAATGTTATTGCAGCTTTCCAAACAAGAATAGAGAAGCTAGATTGGATGAGTGCAGAAACAAAAGAGAAAGCAATAGAGAAATTAGACCGATTTACTGTAAAAATAGGATACCCAGATAAATGGGAAGATTACAGTACGTTAAACGTAACAAAAGAAAACAATTTCTACCAAAATATGGTGGCTGTTTCTCAATGGAATTACCAAAAAGATTTAGCCGATATTAATGAGCCAGTAGATAAAACAAAATGGGGAATGTCTCCACAAACGGTAAATGCATATTTTAATCCGTTTTATAACGAAATTGTTTTTCCAGCAGCCATTTTACAACCTCCTTTCTATAATTATAAAGCAGACGATGCGGTTAATTATGGAGGAATAGGCGCCGTAATAGGTCACGAAATATCACATGCTTTTGATGATAGCGGGGCTCGTTTTGATGCTGAAGGAAACTTAAATAATTGGTGGACAGAAGATGATTTGGCTAAATTTACCGAAAGAGGAAACAAATTAGCAGAATTATACAGCAGCATAGAGGTGCTAGATAGTATCTATATAAACGGTAAGTTTACATTAGGAGAAAATATTGGAGATCTAGGAGGTGTACTTGGTGCTTATGATGGTTTACAAAGACATTTTAAAGAAAATGGACGTCCAGAAAACATCGATGGTTTTACACCAGAACAACGTTTCTTTATGTCTTGGGCTACCGTTTGGAGAACTAAGATGAGAGATGAAGCTTTAAAATCTAGAATAAAAACAGACCCTCACTCTCCAGGAATGTATCGTGCGTATGTACCGCTTCAAAATATCGATGCTTTTTACGAAGCATTTGATGTACAAGCTGGCGATGAAATGTATATCGCACCAGAAGATCGTGTAAGAATCTGGTAGAATAATTTATCACGAAACATAAAACAGCAGAAAACCTCTGCTGTTTTTTTGTTTCTATATAACTTGTAATGAGAATCTTCTTTACTTTCTAACATATTTTTTGATTCTGTATACTAAAAGATTTCATAGCTTTGCATCACCGTTACTCATCGAGCTTATCAAGTCTAAAACATAAGCAATGCATAGCAAAAGTTTTTTTACGCGCTTTTTAATTTGGAGGTATAAACATATTTCTGATAAAAACTTTACTTATTTTTTAAGTATCGTTGTAGGATTGGTATCTGGTTTGGCCGCAGTAACCTTAAAAAACCTAACACACCTTATTGCTTCTACGCTAGAGTCTTCTGAAACAATAGGTAATTACCACACTTATTTCTATTTTATTTTTCCTTTTATAGGGTTAGCCTTGGTGCTTTTTGTAAAAAAAGTACTTCTAAAACAAGAGGTAGGTCACGGTATTCCATTAGCCTTGTTTTCCCTATCGCAGCGCGAAGGAAAAATGAAACGTAAAAACCTCATCAGTTCTCTACTTACGGCTCCATTAACTGTTGGTTTTGGGGGTTCTGTAGGTTTAGAAGGACCCTCGGTAGCTACTGGAGCTTCCTTTGGGTCTAATATTGCTCAGCTTTTTCATGTAAAAGCACATACCCGAAAACTTTTATTGGTTTGCGCTGCAGCAGGTTCATTATCGGCAATTTTTAAAGCGCCTATTGCCGCTATCTTATTCGCTATCGAAGTATTTAGCCTAGACCTTACCTTTGCCTCTCTACTTCCTTTGTTGTTCGCTTCTGTTTCGGCAGTGGTTACGCGAATGCTTTTTATAGGAGAACAATATATTTTAGACTTCCACAACATACAAGGCTTCGAAATCATCGATTTGCTTTTTTATATTGCCTTAGGAATTCTTACTGCTGTTTTCTCCATCTATTTTACAAAAGTTTATTTTAGTACAGAAAAATATTTTTCAAGCATAAAAAACGATTATCTAAAAATAAGTATTGCTGGTATTTTACTAGGAGCTCTTATGTTTACAGTACCTCCATTATACGGAGAAGGGTTTAATTTTATCAATAATTTAATTTTTGAAGATACACAAACTGCTTTTCAGCATTTCTTCTTTCCAGAATGGCTAGGAGAGCCTTGGCTTGTTATCCTGCTTATTTTAGGTTTAATTTTATTAAAACCCCTTGCTACAGCCATTACCTTGAGCAGCGGAGGCGTTGGAGGTGTTTTTGCCCCTGTACTTTTTCTAGGTGCCGTTACCGGAAACTTTTTTGTAGCTATATGCAACCAATTAGGCTTTAATTTATCGGTTAGTAACTTTACAATGATAGGAATGGCAGGAATGATGGCCGGTGTATTGCATGCCCCGCTTACCGCAATGTTTTTAATAGCCGAAATTACAGGAGGTTACGAGCTTTTTGTACCACTAATGCTTACGGTAGCCATTTCTTTTATCATTTCTAAAACCAATACCGACTACAATATTTATACAAAAGAGCTAAAGGAGAAAAACGAACTCCTAACGCACGACAAAGACCATAATGTACTTACACTCTTAAAATTAGATTCAATTATAGAAAATAATTTTATAAGCATTACCCCTAAAATGTCACTTAAAGAAATTTTACATCATGCCGTGGCAAAGTCTAAACGAAACCTATACCCTGTATTAAATACAGAAAAAGAACTCATAGGCGTTATCACACTAGATGATATTAGAGAAATTATGCTAGACCCTAAACTTCAAGAAAGTTTACTCGCTGAATTTATCATGCACGATGCCCCTGGCTATATCTATTACGGCAAAGATAGCGCACGACAGGTGATGAATAAATTTGAAAATACCGCCGCTTGGAACCTGCCTGTAATAGACCAAAACGGGAAATATATGGGCTTTATCTCAAAATCTAAACTTCTTACAGCATATCGCCAAAAACTAATTACTTTTTAAACTCATGAAAAAACTAATTATCATTTTATTCTTTCTTATTCTGGCAACCTTACTTTCTGGGTTTTATGTACAATGGAATGAAGAAAACGAAAAACTTGCCCATTTACTTATTGGGCTTGCCGTTTTTAGCGGAAGCTTTATATTAATGCCTATATTTTTATACTATAGTTGGAAAGGAAAACGCTTAAAAGACTATACATTAACAAAAGAAAACCTAGAAAAAATGCGTAACAAGAAATAATTTTAATATTTAGTTACATTTTCTTCACTTATGAAAACAAAATATGTTTTATCTTCGAGAACTAATTAATATTATTTTTTTACAATGGAAGGTACAGTAAAATTTTTCAACGAGTCTAAAGGTTACGGCTTTATCACTAACGATGATACTGGGCAAGATATATTTGTTCATATCTCTGGTCTTGTAGACGAAACAATCGCTCAAGGAGATAAAGTGAGCTACGTTGAAAGCGAAGGAAGAAAAGGAATGAACGCTACAGATGTACGTGTTCTGTAATATATAGTTTTATTTTTTTTCTAAAAACCACTCTTAATCGAGTGGTTTTTTTATACCTTAAAAGAAAATTTATTCTGTGGCAGAACATAATCTCTTAGGAAATATAGGCGAAAACCTTGCCGTTAACTACCTTAAAAATAAAGGCTACCAAATTTTGGCTCAAAATTACCGCTACCAAAAAGCCGAAGTAGATATTATTGCCCAAACAAAGAATACATTATGTGCTATCGAAGTAAAAACAAGAAGCTCGGCCGATTTTGGTAATCCGCAAGATTTTGTAAAACCAAAACAAATACAACAGCTTGTTAAAGCTATGGATTATTACATTACCCAGAATAACATTAACCTAGAATTACGCTTTGATATTATTGCTATTATCAAAAACAAAAAACACACCACGATAGAACACATCAAAGATGCTTTTTTGTTCTTTTAAAATTTACATTTAGGTTTTTTTACTGCAAAGGTTTTAATGCTTTTAAAGCTTTTTCTACCGAATTTATATTCTTAAACGTAAGCAATAGGCGTAAACCATTTCGGGTTTCTTTTTCTTTCATCTCGCAGGTATGTGTGTTTGCCTGTACATATTTTAACACCTTGGTAAAACTAGCACTCTGGTAAAACTTAGATTGTTGGTCGGCAATAAAATAACCTACCATTCTTCCTTTCTTCAACACTAGTTTTTCTATTCCTATTTGTGCTGCAATCCATTTTATACGAACACTATTTAGTAAATCTTCGGCCTGAGCAGGTAACGCGCCAAACCTATCAACAAGGGCAGCTTCAAACTTCTGAAGCTCCTCTTCTGTTTTTAAAGCATTTAGTTCGGTATATAAGTTTAAACGCTCACTGATGTTGTTGATGTAATCATCAGGAAAAAGCACCTCTAAATCTGTATCTACCTGAATGTCTTTCACGTAAACACTTGTATCCTCTTCGCCTTCGGTTTGGTATAGCTCTTTAAACTCGTTTTCCTTAAGCTCATCTATAGCTTCGTTTAAGATTTTCTGATAGGTATCAAAGCCTATTTCATTGATAAAACCACTTTGTTCTCCACCCAGTAAATCTCCTGCACCACGAATTTCTAAATCTTTCATGGCAATATTAAAACCACTACCAAGGTCCGAAAATTGCTCTAATGCACTTATACGTTTCCTAGCATCTTCGGTCATGGCAGAATATGGCGGTGTAATAAAATAACAAAAGGCTTTTTTGTTGCTACGCCCTACACGACCTCGCATTTGGTGTAAATCTGAAAGACCAAAGTTGTTGGCATTGTTAATAAAAATGGTATTGGCATTGGTTACATCCAATCCGCTTTCGATAATGGTAGTGGCCACCAAGACATCAAACTCACCATTCATAAAACTCAACATAAGTTCCTCAAGTTTTTTTCCTTCCATTTGCCCATGCCCAACACCTATTTTGGCATCTGGCACTAAACGTTGCAGCATCCCGGCAACTTCCTTTATGTTTTCAATACGGTTATGAATAAAAAACACTTGTCCGCCCCGTTGAATCTCGTAGGTTACGGCATCTCTAATAATTTCTTCAGAAAAACGAACTACTTGAGTATCTATCGGGTACCGATTAGGCGGTGGCGTATTGATGGTAGATAAATCTCTTGCGGCCATCAAACTAAATTGTAACGTCCGCGGGATAGGAGTAGCGGTAAGCGTAAGTGTATCTACGTTTTCTTTTATGGTTTTTAGTTTATCCTTTACAGCCACACCAAACTTTTGTTCTTCATCAACAATTAGTAAGCCTAAATCTTTAAACTTTACGTTTTTATTTACCAGCTGATGTGTGCCAATTACAATATCTATTTTTCCGTTTTCTAAATTTTCTAAAACTTCTCTTTTCTCTTTGGCTGTTCTAAAACGGTTAAGATAATCTATGCTTACAGGAAATTCTTTTAAACGCTCGCTAAAAGTTTTAAAGTGCTGAAAAGCTAAAATAGTGGTAGGAACAAGGATTGCTACTTGTTTTCCATTATCTACTGCCTTAAAAGCCGCCCGAATGGCTACCTCTGTTTTTCCAAAACCTACATCGCCACAAACCAACCTATCCATAGGCTGCGGACTCTCCATATCCTGTTTTACTGCTTGGGTTGCCGTGCTTTGGTCTGGCGTATCTTCATATAAAAAAGAAGCTTCTAACTCATGCTGTAAATAAGAGTCTGGTGCATAAGCAAAACCTTTTTGTAAACGGCGTTTAGCATAAAGCTCGATAAGGTTATAAGCTATATGTTTTACACGGGCTTTGGTTTTCTTTTTCAGGGTTTTCCAGGCTTTGCTTCCTAGTTTATAAACTTTAGGGGCTTTACCATCTTTCCCGTTATATTTAGAAATTTTATGTAACGAATGGATGCTCAGGTAAAGCACATCGCGCTCGCCATAAATAAGCTTTATAGCTTCTTGTGTTTTGCCTTCTACATCTATTTTCTGTAAACCTCCAAATTTTCCTATTCCGTGGTCTATATGGGTTACATAATCGCCAATTTCTAGGTTGGTTAATTCCTTTAAGGTAATGGCTTGTTTTTTAGCATAGCCATTTTTAAGCCTAAATTTGTGGTAACGCTCAAAAATCTGATGATCTGTATAGCAAAGTATTTTTAACTCTTCATCGATAAAACCTTGATGCAAGGAGAGTACAACCGTTTTGTAAGGAACTTCGGTTTCTTGATCTTTAAAAATATCGTCAAAACGTTTTGCCTGTTGTGCCGTAGCACAAAAAATATAATTGGTAAAGCCTTTGTTGTTTTGAGCTTGAAAGTTTTCGATTAATAAATCGATATTCTTATTGAAAGAGGGTTGCGGTTTTACTGCAAAATTTAGGTTTATATCGATAGGTAAAAAGCTTTGCGAACCCACCTCGATAGTTGTAAAGTCTAATATTTCTTTTTTAAAGCTTTTTGCATTACAAAAAAGCTCTCCTGGACTACTGTGCTTAATATTTTCTGAAAGCTTCTCGAAAGCTTCTTCTGCCTTTACAAACAGCTTATCTAAACCCGCGGTTAAAACATCGAGGTTTTTGATAAACATACAGGTTTTTGGAGAGATATAACGCAGAAAACTTTCCCTTACCTCCTGTAAATTTTTATTTTCTACATTCGGCATGATGGATATCTTCTTCAGTTTTTGTGTAGAAAGCTGTGTTTCTACATCAAAGGTACGGATGCTTTCTACCTCGTTTCCAAAAAACTCGATACGATAAGGCTCATCGAAGCTAAATGAAAAAACATCAATAATTCCACCTCTTACCGAGAATTCTCCTGGCTCGGTAACAAAATCTACACGCTTGAACTGATACTCAAATAAAACCTCGTTTACAAAGTCTATTGATAGTTCATCCGCTAGCGAAATTTTTAAGGTATTTTTGTCCAATTCCTTTCGGGTAACTACTTTCTCAAAAAGGGCATCGGTATAGGTTACAATAAGTGCCGGTTTTTTTCTTGAGTTTATGCGGTTTAGCACCTCTGCACGCAGTAAAATGTTAGCATTATCGGTTTCCTCTATTTGATATGGCCTACGGTAGCTACCGGGATAAAAAAGCACATGCTTTTCTCCTACCAATTGTTCTAAATCGTTTAAGTAGTAAGCCGCTTCTTCTTTATCGTTAAAAACACAAAGAAAAGGCCTGTCGGCAGTTGCAAAAGCATCGGCAATAGAAAAGGAAAGTGCCGAACCTAATATGCCTTTGGCATGTAGCCTTTGGCGTTTGTCTTGTTGCCAAACCAAGGCTTCTTTTAACGATTGTTGTGCTGCTAATCGTGCTATTTTCTGTTGGATATCTGCTAAACTCATTCTGGCAAAGATAAGAAGCTTTTATATTTCGGATAAAACAAGAAAGTAATTATTATTTCTAAAAACAAGTGCTTTTTTAAAAAAGCTGCTGCAAAACCGCCAAGGATTTTGGTTTATAAAAACCTTGCAGATGAAGCTCATAATAGGACATTTGCAATTCTAAAAATGTGTTGCGTTGTACCGCGTTTAACTTTTTTTGTTGTACGGCAGAAAACGGCAATCCTATTATTGTAGCCAGTAATTCGGTACCCTCGTTTGCTATACAATAAGTGTTTTTTGTAGAAGTTTCAAAAATCCCTTCTAAAAGATTAAAATAAGAGGCTTCTACTTGCTTATCTGGATAAAAACCTAAGTATTGTGTGAGCTGTAAGCTAAACCATAGGTGGAAATTTGAAAACTGCTCAGCTTTATCTAGGGTTAAAATTCCTTCTTTTATAAACGAGAAGAGTCCAAGGTTTTGTTCTTCTTCCTGAATGGCATTTTTTAATAATTCTGCCAGAAACATTACCATTGCTGATTTATAAATATGCGTATGAAGGCTTGCCAAAGGTTGAGTTATTTTTACCTCTTTAAAACTTTGCAGCCCTCGGTTTGTTTTATGTAACGCCTCTATATCTAACAAACTTAGGGGCTGAAATAAAGAAGCCTTAAACTTTCCTCGTTTACTTTTTAACACCCCGCGTACCAAGTAACTTTTTAAACCTTCGGCTTGGGTGTAACATTTTACAATTAAATCGGCTTCACCATACCGTAAACTATGCAATACAATGGCTTGTGTAGTTACTAACATTAGCGTATTACCATTATTTTAGTAACTTTTGTTTCCATCTGATCTTCCGAGGTAATTAGTACCATATACACCCCAGAAGCCACTTTATGCTTTCCAAAGGCTCTGGTATCCCATTGAATGCTTCCTCCTGGAGAGGTTTCTTCGTAAACAAGGTTTCCTTCAATATCGGTTATTTTTACATTCGCTCCCTCCATAAGTCCATCGATGGTTACTAAACCCTCGTAATTAGGACGCACAGGGTTTGGAAAAGCGCGTACATTTGCAAGGCTTTGTGCCGATGCAGTGGCACTTCCGCGGTAAGCGACTAAACCTTTTGCTGTTGCAAAATAAACCATTCCTGTAATGGGGTCTATATCTATATCTACAATGGTATTGGTAGGTAATGGCGAATTGGATTTGGTAAAATGCTTTAGTAATTTTTGTCCGTTTGCCGATACCTGAAAGGCACCAACCTCTGTGGCTATCCATTTATTGTTATTACCATCTACAGTAATAGCGAAAATAGATAAGCCTGCCATAAGCTCTTGTGCTACCCCTTCTTCATCTTCAAAAATAATGGGATTTGCTTTTACATTGGCATTGGTAAATAGTTGTCCTGCTCCGTACAACACCCTTAATCCGTAAAAAGTTCCTATCCAGAGTTGGTTATTATTATCCATTGCGAGGCTTAAAACATTATCTGAAGGGAGTTCTGCGGCTCCTTCTCCTCCAGCTAACCTTCCAAATTGTTTTGTTCTAGGATTAAAGGCTATTACCCCGCCGCTTTTACTGCCAAAGTATAAATTACCTGAAGTATCTGGTACTAAATCTGAAAAACCACCATTGGTATCTTCGAGTCCTGGCATAATATCGCTCATGTCATAACCTGTAAAGCTACCAGATGGGCTTAATTTATAAAGTCCTTTTTTAACCCGAGTTAAGGTAAACCAAAAATTGTTTTGCGCATCGAAATAACCACTGTTTACCCGTACAGAGCGATAGTCTGGATATTGCGGATCTAGTAAAGAAGGCAACGGATTGAAAGGGGTATTGTAAGCATTTACAAGGGTATGGTTTTCTAGCTCGATAAGCCCTTGGTGAAACGAGTCTATAAAAACGTGGTTAGGATTTGCTGGATTAATAGTAGTTTTTACTAAAGTCCTGGTTTTACCTAAATCGTCGAAAGGAATATTTGTCCAATAATTATCAAAATAATGACTAACGCCTCTGGCATGGTTTATGGGCTCATAACTTAGTGAATAAGCCCCATAGGTAAGCCATACATGCCCTGGAGAAACTTCTACATCAAAAATATCATTATATAAAGGACTATTGGGGGTTAAATCACTAAGGTTGTTTGGAGTGTTAAAAAGCGTTTTGTGCAAGCCTGTATTGTGGTCTCCTATAAATATTTGCCCATTGCGATGAATTGCCGAGGAAACATTAGGTGGTAAACCTGGGAGATTGGTAATTTCTAACTGATTGTTTAATTGTGTATTTATCAGGATTACTTTGTTGGCAAAGCTTAATGTTAGGAAATTGGCATCGGGTTGTACGCTTGTTACCTCGTTGCTAAATTGGCGCTGCATAACAAAATTACCTGCGGTAAATTTTACTAAAGCATTGGTTTGCGAGATGGCATACAACTGATTATCAAACACAAAAATATTTTTATTGTTTGTAGCACTTATTTGTTGCCATTGGTTATAATCGATTAGGTTAGGCGCATCTTCAGTGGCTTTATAAACACCATTTTCTTGCGATATGGCGTAAATACTTCCATCAAAAACACAGATGTCTAATACTTTTATTTGGCTTCCATTAGGGCCTATAAAGTAAGTATCGCCAAATTCTAGGCGGCTTATATCAAAAACAGAAATTCCGTAGTTGGTAGTAATAAACAGTTTATCTTGTTTGATATAGAGTTTATTAATTTTTTTATTGCTTGGCGAGATGCTCTGTTTTTCTACAATATCTATTATAGTGAAAACTTTTTTGGTAGCGATATTATAAACATCTATCAACCCGTTTTGATAACCTATTATAAGGCTGTTGTTTTCTGGCGCAAAAGCTATCGCTGTAATTTTATCGGCTACTAAACCTTGTATAGAGGAAATGGTTTGTGTTTGATAAGTAGCCATATCGAACTCGATAATAGCATTTTCTGCCGCAGCATAAATTTTATTATTCCCTTGTGTAATCGTAGATACATTGTGATAGGAAAACATGCCTTCCCATGTGCTGGTATAATCTTGTGCACCTGCTGTTAGGGAAAGAAAAAAAGAAAAAAAATAGAAAATATATTTCATTATACTAAACTTATAGCCGTACAAAGATAAACAGATATCTGCTTATGCTTATGTAAGCGTCCAATAATAATTAAATACGGGCTTAATTATTGTTTCTGATAAAATTTGAAAAAAGTAAAGCCGTTTTACTCAAAAAGCAAAGCGGCTTTAACTAAATAACCAACCAAAAATCTATTATAATAACGTCTATGTTCTTATTTTAATTGTATATATTTTAAATTAAATATGTTAAAGTTATAGCTGAATTGTTTCCAATATCACTTAAAGTTTTTACCGTATAGTTATCTTCTTACAGCTGCGTGTTAGGCTTTAAACATAATTTAAAATACAACTTTAAAAATTTACTTACCTTTACCAAAAATTTTTCTATGAAAAATACGCCTGTATTTGCTGTTATAGGAGGAGGAAGTTGGGCTTCTGCCATTGTAAAAATGCTATGCGAAAATGCAGATAGCCTGTGGTGGTATATGCGTAATACTAATGCTATAGAATATATACTTACAGAAAAACACAACCCTAATTACTTAAGCTCTGTAGAATACAACACCGAGCAACTCATGCTTACTGCCAATATAAACGAAGCCATCGCAGAAGCTACACACGTTGTTTTTGCTGTACCTTCGGCTTTTTTACAAAATGAGCTCGAAAAGCTCACAACTAGCTTAGCAGGAAAAACCATTATTAGTGCCATAAAAGGGATTGTACCAGAAACAAGCCTTATTGTAGGTGAACATTTTAATGAATCTTACCAAATTCCGTTTGAAAAAATAGCGGTAATTACAGGGCCTTGCCATGCTGAAGAAGTAGCTCTAGAACGCCTATCTTACCTTACCATTGCATGTGCCGATGAAACTGAGGCAAGCCTTATTGCCAACTACCTAAGCAGCGATTATATAAAATGCAAAACTACCGAAGACATTATTGGTACCGAATATGCTGCTGTGCTTAAAAACATTTATGCCATTGCCGCAGGAATTGCACACGGCTTAGGCTATGGTGATAATTTTCAAAGTGTTTTAATGAGTAATGCCATCAGGGAAATGAAACGTTTTATAAAAAAACGTTATCAGATGAAACGAAACATTAACGACTCTGCTTACCTAGGCGATTTATTGGTTACGGGTTACTCTGTTTTTAGCCGAAACCGAATGTTTGGAAACATGATAGGAAAAGGCTATACCGTAAAAAGTGCACAATTAGAAATGAACATGGTTGCCGAAGGCTATTATGCTACAAAAAGCGCATACGCTATAAACACAGCCGCCGGAAAGAAAAAAGCTAAAACCCCTATTATTAATGCGGTCTATCAGGTGCTTTATGAAAATAAAAATCCTAAAAAAGTATTTGCAAAACTTACCGATAAGCTAAACTAACATCTACAAATGAAAAATGCAGCATTAAAAGGAGGCATCTTGGTAGGGATTGCAGCCGCCAGTTACGGGATGCTAACCACCTTTGTAAAAATGGCTTATAAAGAAGGTTACAACACCTACGAGGTAACCTTGGCTCAGCTGTTTTTAGGCTTTACAGGAATGCTTTTAATAAGCCTATTTTTAAAAACCCGAAAGACTCAGACAAAAGAAAAGATCCTTGTAAAAGATAGAACACAATTAATTATTGCAGGAAGCTCATTAGGGCTTACCAGTATTTTTTATTACCTCGCCGTGCAATATATCTCGGTTTCTATCGGGATTGTTTTATTAATGCAAAGCGTATGGATAAGTGTGGTGGTAGATGCCTTGATAGACAAAAAATTTCCTTCGGTAAAAAAAACAATAGCTGTTGTTGCTGTACTTACGGGTACATTGTTGGCCACCAATGTGCTTTTTGAAGAGTTTAAAGTAGATTACCGCGGACTTGGTTTTGGAATGCTTGCTGCTTTATCATACACCGCAACAATATTTACTTCCAACAAAATTGCCCCGCACCTGCATGCCGTAACACGCAGTACTTATATGTTGCTTGGCGGGTTTATTATTGTAGGACTTATTGTTGCTTTTAAACAGCAACCCATCGATTTAAGCGTATTTTTTCCTTGGGGGATTATTTTAGCCCTTTTCGGCACTATTCTACCGCCATTATTCATGACACTAGGAATGCCTAAAATAAATATGGGTACGGGTGCTATTATTACCGCTGTAGAACTTCCTGTAGCAGTTTTTATGGCGTTTTTCTTACTAGGAGAACGTATAAACAACTACCAATGGTTAGGAATTATACTTATTCTACTTGCCATTGTATTTATGAATTTAAAAAAGAAAAAGGCTACCCATTAGGTAGCCTCGATTCCTTGTTCTGTCATTATCGGGATTTCTCCTAAATTAGTCTCTTTTATACTGTTAGGAAGAAATTTAAAGTTCTTGTGAAACATTTTATTTTCTATAAAATAAGATACCGAAAACTCGTTGGTTAAACTTAATAATTCGGGTTGTAACAACTCTATTTTGGCATAGCTTTTTACAGGTAAAACCGCTAATTTATGCCGCATGGTAGAAGTAAGTGTACTCCCCTTGTAACCTTTACTTACAATAATAGCATCTGTAATTGGAAAGTTATTTTTGTTTACCAAAAACACATTCCAGTCGTGCATATTAAAAAATTTATTCCATTGTTTTACTGCAACAACATAAACACCTTCTACTTTAGGAATTTCAATGTCTTTTTTCATTTGCTATTTTTTAGATTCTTGAAAAAATAAAAAATTTATACAATTGATTTAAATTGCTCTAAGAAGCGTACATCATTTTCATAAAACATTCTGATATCTCCAATTTGATATAACAGCATTGCAATACGCTCTATTCCCATCCCAAAAGCAAAACCTGAATACTCTTCTGGGTCTATATTACAATTTTTTAATACGTTAGGATCTACCATTCCGCAACCTCCTATCTCTAGCCAACCTGTACCTTTAGTGATCCGGTAATCGGTTTCGGTTTCTAGGCCCCAATAAATATCTATCTCGGCACTAGGTTCTGTAAAAGGAAAATAGGATGGACGTAAGCGTATTTTTGATTTCCCAAACATCTCTTTTGTAAAATAAAGCAAGGTTTGTTTTAAATCGGCAAACGAAACATTTTTATCTATATACAAACCTTCTACCTGATGGAATATGCAGTGTGAACGGGCCGAAATAGCCTCGTTTCTAAACACACGCCCAGGAGAAATGGTTCTAATAGGTGGTTTGTGCTCGTCCATATAGCGTACTTGCACGCTAGAGGTATGGGTGCGCAATAAAATATCTTCAGGATTTTTCTGGATAAAAAAGGTATCCTGCATATCTCTTGCGGGGTGATACTCTGGTAAATTAAGTGCAGAGAAGTTATGCCAATCGTCCTCGATTTCTGGCCCTTCAGAAACATTAAACCCAATGTTAGAAAACACTTCTATGATCCTGTTTTTAACAATAGATATTGGATGCCTGCTTCCTAGGGTTACGGGTTCTCCTGGGCGAGATAAATCTCCATAAATGCCGTTTTCTTCTTGTGCATTTTCCCAAGCTTCTTTTAACAAAGTAACTTTTTCTTGCGCTTTGGTTTTTAATTGATTAATAACTTGCCCATACTCTTTTTTTGTTTCGTTAGGAACATCTTTAAAAGCTGCAAAAAACTCGTTTAAAATTCCTTTTTTTCCTAAATATTTAATACGAAACTGTTCTATTTCTTCCATATTATCAGAAACAAAACGTTCTACATCGGCAATATGGTTTTTTATTTTATCAATCATCATAACTAAAATTATCAGCTTGGCAAAGGTATAAATTTGTTGGCTTTAGGCAATAAAATCTTTCTCTAGAAAATAATTCACAACGGCTTCTTTCATCATGATCGCTTGTTCGCCTGCTTTTAGGTTAGGTAATTTATCTAAAACTTTATAATGTGGCCAGCCGTCGTCATCAAAATAATCAAATTCATAATACCCGTAAGGTTCTAATAACCTGCATACAGCAATATGCATAAGGTCTATTTTCTGATCTTTTTTAAAGCGTCTATGCAATTGCCCTAATTCTTGCACACCAATAAGGTAGATAATAGCATCTAGCTCAAGGAGTTCTCCTTCGGCAAATTGTGTAGATAGTTTTTGCTGAACTTCTTCCCAACGGCGTTTTAAATCTTCATCTCTTGTCATACCGCAAAGATAATAAACACATTTTTTAATTTTAACCTATATTTGAAATATGAATGGAATTGATATTGTATTTATTGTTTTACTCCTTATTGGGCTTATACGTGGGCTAAGTAAAGGTCTTATTATTGAATTAAGCTCGTTAATTGCTCTTTTAGGAGGGGTTTATGCTGCGATAAAGTACGCTTACTTTATGCAAAATATTCTTATTGGGTACACTAACTGGAATGAAAATATCATAAAAATTATTGCTTTTAGCCTTACTTTTATTGGGGTTTTTATTGTGATTGCTTTTTTAGGAAAACTCTTAACAAAGCTTGTACACTTTGTTGCACTAGGCTTAGTTAACCGCATATTGGGAGGACTTTTTGGGGTTTTAAAAATTGCTTTACTCTTAAGTATCCTAACGTTTGTTTTTGAAAAAATAAACAACAGCACAGCTTTGGTTACCGAAAGTTTATTAAGCGAAAGTATTTTGTACGAACCTATTAAAAGCCTTATTCCAGAGGTTATCCCAGCGGTAAACGATTTTTTGGAAACTCAGGAGGAGTCTCCAAGCACCAACACATCGGTTTCTGAAGTTATCTAGCAAAATAATTTTACAGAAAAGCCCCTCCTGGTAGTAGGAAGGGCTTTTTTAAGCATAACTAGCAACTGTCTTTTTTATAAAGTAAGCTTATGTGTTTTTACAAGCTGATTTATATTAGACATGTCTATTTCTAAATCATTTATCCCGCCAGAGCCAATATCATACACCCATCCATGAACGGTTAGGCTTTGTTTATTTGCCCATGCTTGTTGCACAATAGATGTTTCTGCCACATGGCTTACTTGTTCTTGCACGTTAAATTCTACAAATTTATCCCAACGTTTTTGCTCATCAGGAATTGCATCTAACTCTTGTTGGTGTATTTTATAAACATCGCGTATGTTTCTAAGCCAATTGTCTATTAACCCCACACTAGAATCGCTCATAGCGGCTTTAACACCTCCGCAACCATAATGCCCGCATACAATAATATGCTCTACTTTTAGGGCATTTACAGCATAATCTAACACACTTAATAAATTCATGTCTGTATGTATTACCATATTGGCAATATTACGGTGTACAAATACTTCTCCTGGTTCTGCCCCTAACAGCGTATTGGTAGGCACGCGACTATCGGCACAGCCTATCCACAACAATGGCGGCTCTTGTCCTTTCTCTAATCGTTTAAAATATGCTTTATCTTGATCTGTTTTTGCAGCAATCCAAGTTTTATTGTTCTCTAATATTTTTTTATAAAATGCTTTTCCCATAATATTTTTATTTAAGCGGATATTTTATTACTAAAAAACGCACTGTAACTAACAGGGTTTTCAATAATTCCTTTTTCTGAAATTAATTTAATTGTGATGTTTTTTTCTTTTGCTCTAATGGAGAATTCGTCTAAAATTTCGATAATATCGTAATCTAATGCTTTGGTTTTTGTAACATTAAATTCTAAAAACGAATTATTAGGCAGGTTATGTAACTCTCTAGAGATTGCGCCTTTATTTAAAAAGGTAACCTCCTCGGCCAATGTCATTTTATATTTACCATCGTTTACTTCGTAGCCTTCTTTATGAAGGAAATGAGAATTTCTATAGCTATTTAATAAAATAATAACCACCCCAACGGCGAGCCCTAAACCTATTCCTGTTAGTAAATCTGTAAAAACAATTCCTAACACCGTAATTAAAAAAGGTAGAAATTGACCTTTCCCTAGGCTATACATTTGTTTAAACAAACTTGGCTTTGCCAGTTTATATCCCACAATAAGTAATATTGCGGCTAAAACGGCTAACGGAATCAAGTTTAATAATACAGGAATAGTAATAATGGAAAGTAAAATAAAAAGTCCATGTAAAATTGCTGACATTTTTGTTTTTCCTCCCGATTGCATATTGGCCGAACTCCTTACAATTACTTGCGTAATTGGCAAGCCTCCTATAAGACCCGAAATAATATTTCCTGCTCCCTGTGCAAATAATTCTCTATTGGTAGGTGTAACGCGTTTTTCTGGATCAAGTTTATCGGTAGCTTCTACACAAAGTAAAGTTTCTAAACTTGCAACAATGGCAATGGTAATTCCAACTACCCAAACTTGAGGATTGGTAATCACAGCAAAATTAGGAAGTGTAAACTGCCCCAAAAAGCCCGATATACTATCTGGTACAGGTACTTGCACCAAACTACTTGCAGGAATGGCTAAAGCTCCGTGTGCCGAAAATGTAACTTGATAAAAAATACCTACCGCTACGGCTACCAAAGGCCCTGGAATAATGGTAAATAGTTTACTCTTTTTCACCAATATTTTCTCCCACAATAACAATATAGCTAGTGAGACAACTGTAACCAGTATGGCTCCCGGAGTAATATAACTAGCAAAATTACCCATAACGGCTAGCAGGTCTGTGCTAGCTACTTCTTGGGTTAATGCATCTGCATCAACTCCCAGTGCAAAAGGCAACTGCTTTAAAAAAATAATAATCCCTATCCCAGCAAGCATTCCTTTAATTACCGATGAAGGAAAATAATACCCAATAACTCCTGCTTTTAAAACGCCTAAAATTATTTGAAAAACCCCACCGATAACAACAGCTACCAGAAAATTCTCAAAGCTTCCAAGGGTGGCAATAGCGCCTAAAACGATTACAGCAAGTCCTGCTGCGGGTCCGCTTACGCCAAGTTGCGAACCGCTAATTGCACCAACAACAACACCGCCTACTATTCCTGCTATTAAACCAGAAAACAAAGGCGCTCCACTTGCTAAGGCTATTCCTAAACACAGCGGAAGTGCAACAAAAAACACTACCAAACTCGCTGGCAGGTCTTTATTTAAATATTTAAACATACTCAATATAAGTTTTGGAAATAACTACAACGCAGTTACTTCTTATTAAAAAAATAATTAATAACACTTGTTAGTTATGATAAAGAATAAGCATACAAAGCCTAAGCATGTCCTTACAAAAAGTTGCTTCTAAAGGAAACTTAGCTAAGCCTAGAGTTACTAATTCTTTTACCTGTAGCTAACAAGTTAGCTTATGTGCGTATGAAATTCGGGAGGTGGCGACAACAAATCGAAATATATTTGTTGTGCATGAAGTAAGTAAATAAAGTTATTGGATGCTTTTTCGATGCCTAAATAAAAAGAGGCATTGGTGTTTTGAAAAAAGTTTTTATCTAAATGATCTAAACCTACTTTTTTCTCTGAAGAGTTAGAAGAGTTCTCCTCTTCTTCGGCAAGGTTAAACACATACGAAATATCTGCTTCTTCATCTATAATTGTCACCAAAGTTGGCAATATAATAAATGAAGTAAAAACAAAAAATAAGACGTAGGCAATATTAGCTTTCACAAAAAAGTATTTTGGCAAAAATAAAAAAATTGAGTTTTTACGATGTTAAGACTCTGCTAATTTACAATTGCTTAACGGCTTTTTCTGTAATCCAACCTTCACGGCCATCGGCCAAAGCTATTTTTACAAAAGTATTGAAGCTATCTAAAACTTCAACCTTTGTTCCTGCATGAAGTAAAAACGCATTACTGCTCGAGTTATTAGGCTCAGACTTCACACTAACTTCTTCTTCAAAAACAATAGCATAGGTATTGGCTTGGAGGTATTGCTGTTGCTGAAAAGCTACCACCGATGTTAAAACACCCAAAAAGAAGCTTAACATACTAAAACTAAAAAATAAGCGCTTTTTAAACGAACTTCCTGTAAAGAAATAAACCCCTATACATAGGCTTCCTAATAGCATAAACAAAATACTTAACCACGCCCAAGTAGTGGTATCAAAAATACTTGATAGCTTATCATATATCCTTGTTAAACCTGTTTTGGGTTGCTCCTCGATAGCATCAAGCGCCATGTTTTTAGCAAAACTTAAATTGTTATGTATATCTTTATCATTAGGCGATAATTGCAAGGCTTTCTCGTAATAATAAATACTTTCTGCTACCTGATTTAATTTATAATATGCATTTGCCAGGTTATAATATAAAGCAGCAGAGGTTTGCCCCTGTTCTAAAAGCTGATTATACGTTGCAATAGCTTTATCGTAGGCTTCATCAGCATAAGCTTGTGTGGCCTGATTAAACAAATTTTTAGGAGAAGTATCCTGAGCTTTACCACTGAAACTCACTCCTAAAAACAACAGGATATAGAGTATTGTTTTCATTTTAAATTTCTTTATCGAGTTTTGTGATTACTTGAACTGCTGCACTATAATCTTCCTGTATTGCAGTGCTAGATGTGGGTGCATATCGTGCAAATTCGCAACTTTTAAGCAACTTAATAAACTGCTGAATAGTTATTGTATCCACGCCTTTTTCTTCCAGCAAACCTTCTATTTTCTCTTTGCTCATTTCTGCTGTAGATAGGCTTAGTTTGGCTTTTAAATAATTATGTAATGCTTTTTCTAAAGCGATATAAAACGCCTGCGAATCTCCTAAATTCTTTTTTGCAGCAGATAAATATTTTTTTGCCAACTTATCGGCTTTTTTAGAAGCATTTACAGATTCTGGTGTTTTTACAGCCGCTTTTTTACGAAGCATAAATAAGATTGGAATACTCCCTAAGGAAAGAAGCATAAGCCCCCAATACGTATAACTTCCTAAAAATGCCTCTTCTTTTTTATCAGATAAATTCCCATCTAATTTAATATATTTAAATTGCTTCCCAGCAGATACTACAGGTTGTTTTTGTACAGAAGTGTTATTTTCTTCCCCAGTGTATTGTGGTGTACTGCTCGCTAACGGGCCATTTTCTACGGTGATAAGAATTTCTTTTGAAGTTAATGTTTTGTACGTTTTAGAGTTTACATCAAAATACGAAAAAGAAATAGGCTGAATAGGGTATTTCCCTTTTTGCTGAGGTACAATGGTATAAGCATTGGTAATATTACCATACATTCCTCGCTCGTTTGTATTAACATTTTCGAGGTGTTCGGGTTCATAAACCTCTAGCGAGGCAGGTGTTTTTAACCTTGGTATTTCAAAGAGTTTAAAGTTCCCCTTTCCCGAAACCCTTACTTTTGCTTGTAGCGACTCTGTAGCATCTAAACTTGTTCTAGAAGCAGTTACACTAAAGTCAAAACTCCCGACTGCTCCCGTAAAATTGGCAGGCTTATCCTTTTCTGGTAAAGGTTGTACATCTATGGTACGCTCGGAAGCTGCAACGGTTTTGTCTATGGTTTCATATAGTCGTCTCCCAAAAATATCTCGCCTATTTGAAGGCACACCAACCCCAAGCGATATTGCCAATGGCTCTATTTTTAGTTTCCCCGTTTTTTGTGGATATAGTACCGATTTTTGCAGCACCACTTTTCTATATGGCTCTCCATTATAAGTGCTGTTTATAAAATTTAAACTTTTTATGTTTATTTCTTGACTCCAAAAATCTGCAAATTTAGGAGAGTCTATAATGTTGTAATTCGATATTTCTACCTTTGGACTTACATAGAGTACATATTCTACCAGAATACCTTCGTTTAAGTAAGGTTTTGTTTTAGACACTTTGGCTATTAGGTGGATATCTGTATCGGATAAAATTTCTTGATTATCCCCATCGGTAGGTGTGCTTACGGCAGCTGTAACGTTTATAGGTATTGGTGTTGTTTTATATAACTCTCCCTTAATCTCTACTGTAGCTTGCCCTATGGTAAAGTTTCCTCTTGCATTAGGTTTTAAGTAGTAGGTATATGTTTTTTCGAAGCTACGTTTTCCGTTTACCCAGCTATTTCTGATAGATTGACTAGGTCCTGCTACTACCGAAAAGCCTCTAAAGTCTGGCGGATTAAAATTATCGCCATTTTCGGTCATCGTAAAATCTATACGTAAACGTTCGTTAATCCCTAATTTTTCACGATTTGTTTTGGCTGTAAATCCTACCTCTTGGGCAAACGTAAAGCTTGCCAGTAGTAAAAAAAGTATACTTAGCAATTTTGTTTTCATTTACCAATCTTTATCTGTAGTTCGTTTTTGTCCTTTACTTTCTCGTTTTGCATTTATTTTCTCTTGCACTTTGCGTTCTTGGTTTTCCATCGCTTCTAGCAAGTTTTTAATTTGCTGTTCAGACATTTGCCCTTGTATGGGTTGTGGCTGCTTGTTTTGAGAAGCTTCGTCTTGTTCAGGTTTATTTTTTTCCTCGTTCTCATCGCCTTCTTTTTGCTGATTTTCTTTGTTATCAGCATCATCATTCTGTTTTTTATCTTCTTTATCCTGATTTTCGTTTTTATCCTGTTGATCTTTATTTTTATCGGCATCTTTTTTATCGCCACCTTCTTTATTATCCTTCTTATCTTGATTATCTTGTTGGTCTTGATTTTGATCTTTATTCTTATCGTCTTTGTCGTCTTTCTTATCCTCGTTCTTATCTTTATTTTCTTCTTGTTCCTGCTTTAGTTTTTCTCTAGCCAAAGCATAGTTATACCGTGTTTCATCGTCGGTAGGGTTATTTCTTAAAGCTTCTTTATAGGCTTCTACTGCTTGTTCGTACTGCTTTTGTTTCATAAATGTGTTTCCTAAGTTATGAAACGCACGATGTTTTGCAGCTTTATTTTGGGTTACTTTTGTGCTTCCGTGCAAACGTTGCCCGGCTTCCTTATTTTTTTCTTTTGTATAGTAAAGGTTACCCAAGTTGTATACTATATCTGGGTTATTCGGGTCTTTAGAAATTGCTTCTCTATACTTAGCTTCGGCTTGTTCAAAATTACCTTCTGCTAGGGCTTGCTGAGCTTCGGCAGCTAAACGCTGAGCTTCTTTTTGTTGCTGATTAGGTTTGGTTTGCGCATTTGCAAGATTCCCCGTACAAATTCCTAATAATATTATGATTATAAAGTTAAGCTTCATCTTCTTTCTTTTCATTAAACAAATTCAGCTTTGTAATCCACGCTGTTTTTCTATCAAGTGTAAGTACTTCTAGGAGTAAAAAGAAAATTCCTATTGCTAAAAACCATTGAAATTGGTCTTTATAATCGGCATATTTTTTAGTCTCCGATTCAGACTTTTCTATCGTTGCTAGGAATTTTTTTAGTTCCTCTGTTACTTGTTTTGTATTGGTTCCGTCAAGATAAATTCCGTTTGTTTCTTGGGCTATTTTTTTTAGGGTATTTTCGTCTAAACGTGTAATTACGGTTTCTCCGCTTCGATCTTTTTTATAGGTTCGGGTTACGCCTCTTTCTTTAATAGGAATTGGCCCTCCTTTTTTTGTACCTACTCCGATGGTTACAATTTTTATTCCTTTTTTGGCGGCATCTTCTGCATAAGCTTCTATATCGCCTTCGTGGTCCTCTCCGTCACTAATTAAAATAAGTACTCTGTTGGTTTGAGAATCATCATTATAATAGGTTTCTGCTAGCTGAATTGCCTCGTAAATGGCTGTTCCTTGGCTTGATAGCATATCGGTATTTAAACTTTGCAGAAACAACCTTGCCGAGCTATAATCTGTAGTAATAGGTAGCTGCGGGAAGGCACTTCCGGCATAAGCAACAATACCTATGCGGTCGCTAACCAGTTGATTGATAATTTGATTAACCAATTGTTTAGATTTTTCTAATCGGTTAGGGGCTATATCTTCGGCAAGCATACTTTTAGAAACATCCATAGCAAAAACAACGTCTACTCCTTCACGTTTCATGGTCTCCATACGTTCTCCCATCTTTGGATTTACCAAAGCAATGGTTAAAAATCCTAAAGCAAGGCATAACCAAGCTAATTTCAAAAAAGCTTTAAACGATGATTTATTAGGGCTTAATTTTTTAAGTAGTTCTGCCGAAGCAAACTTTTTTTGTGTTTTTTTACGCCATAAAACCAATAGCAGATAAACCAAGATTACCAAAGGTAAACTTAGTAGAAACCAAAAATATATTTTTTCTTCTAATACAAACATTTATACAAAACTTCTAAAAATTGTATTTCTTAATAAAACTTCTAGTATTAACAACAACAAAGCAAGAATAACAAGAGGCCTATACTTTTCATCGTAATTATAATATTTAAACTCTTCGATGTCGGTTTTTTCCAATTTGTTAATTTCGTCGTATATTTTCTGAAGCCCATCGTTATCGGTAGCCCTAAAATATTTTCCTTTAGTTACGCTTGCAATTTGCTGAAGTAATTTCTCGTCTATTTCTGTTTTTACTCTCGCATAACGAAATTTACCATTTGGATAAACAGCTACAGGAGTTAACGCATAACCATTTGTTCCTATACCTATGGTGTAAACTTTTATGTTGTATTCTACTGCCAATTCTGCGGCAATTTTAGGGTCTATAACTCCAGAGTTATTTACCCCATCGGTTAGCAAGATAATTACTTTGCTTTTTGCCTTACTATCTTTTAATCGGTTTACAGAAGATGCCAGCCCCATTCCTATAGCAGTACCTCCCTCTAAGATTTCAGAATACTTAATGTCTGCCAATGCGCTTTGTACAATGGTTTTATCGCTTGTAATGGGTGTTTTTGTATAGCTTTCGCCAGAATATACCACCAGACCTATCCTATCGTTAGGTCTTCCTTTTATAAAATCGGAAGCTACTTCTTTTAATGAACTTAAACGATCTGGTTTTAAATCTCTTGCCAGCATACTTGCCGATACATCTATTGCCATAACAATATCTATCCCTTGCATATTTTTTGTACGTGTAGAAACATCTACTGTACGAGGTCTTGCCATAGCGATGATAAGCAATGATAGGGCAATAAGTTTTAACAAGAATAATAGCGGCTGTAATTTAGGTAACACCCCTTGAGCTGTACGAAAACCTTTGGTGCTAGAGATATAAACCGCTGCCCGTTGTTTTTTACGTTTAAAAAAGTACCACAAAATAAGTAATGGTAAAAGTAAAAATAACCAAAACCATTGTGGGTGCTCGAAAGTAAAATTACTAAAATTAAACATTAATTATCATTTTTAAAATCTACAGAATTTACTATTCTGCTAGCTATCTCATCGGCAGCTTCATCATTATCGTTATAAATTACAATTACTTGCTCAAAACCGCCTTTCTCCCCAAAGTTTAAAATTTGGTAAGCTTTTTTTATCGTTTTTTTAGTTAGCGGATTCAATATATTAAATGAGCCTGTAATACGTATTCCTTCTATACCGCTATTGGTGGTAAAATTTTCATCTTTTACCATAATATTTTCTGCCCCTTGTTGCTCCATAAAGGCATAAACCCCATCTACGGTTTTAGAAAGGTCTATTTCTAATTGCTCAGCACTACTAATGGTGTTGACCATTACATATAAATTGTGCTGAATTTCGCCGGAAGAGAAACTCTCTATACTTGTACTGGCATTTTGTTTAATAACTTCTTGTGCATCCTCCATGCCTTGCCGTATCAACACTTCTGGCGTTGTTAGAGAAACTCCTGGAAAACCATAAGTACTGCTTATCCAATTGGTTTGTAAAAGCTCTTTGGTGGAAGTTCCTAAAAATTTTTGTTTTACAAAATTAACTCCGCTAACGCCTAAATAGGTTAACAAGCCAAGAACTACAACGGCAATAACGCTTATTGTAATGATGAGTTTACGGCGTTTTTTTCGTTTTTGTTGCAATGCCTCTTGGTAAACCAAATCCTGCGCTAATTCTTCTGGGGTTGGTGGCGGAATTGCATCACGCAAAGCTTCAATATGCTTTTCTGTACGGCTACGGTCTTCTTTTGCTGTTATTCTATCCGAAAAAACAGCCGCAAATTTTGCCAAATCGGCACGTTTAAGAATGGCTTCTAATTCTGCCAACACCTCATCGGTAATAAGCAATTTATTTTGTTCTTTTTGTGCTTTTAAACTTGTTATCAACTCGTTTGTTGTGCTTTCTAAAGCGCTATCGTCTATCTTCTCATCTATGTAGCGTTTTACCGCTTCTGTTAATACAGAATAGTAGGTTTTAATGTCGCCTTTTTCAAGCGTGTTATTAGCATCTAACTGGCTCAAAGCTTTTATTGCGTACTCGTAAGGAGGGAGTTTGCGTTTTTTTTCTTCTATAATTTTCTTTCTTTTTAATAAGAAAAGAACAAGTGCCGCAAGTATTCCCAGGCCTAACAATACCCATAAAATCCACCAAGGAAAACTTGATGGCGGATTTATTGCTACCGATGTTTTTATAGGAAACATTTCCTGCTTGGTTGTATCTACTTTTACGCTATTTACCAATACTTGTATAGAATCGGTTTGGAATTTCTGATTTCCAATGATTACTTTTTGTGGCGGAATTGTATATTTTCCAGAATCAAACTGTGTAAGTTTATATGGTTTCTGTATTTTATATGTTCTCCCTGAAAAAGTTGTATCGGGTTTAAGCGATGTTACCATTTCTAAGGGTAAAAATGTTTGCGATTCGGGGAAAACAACAACTTTACTGGTATCTGCTTCGGCAGTTAACCAATAGGTAATTTGCTCTCCTATTTTAAAGGCTGTAGAATCTACCCCTGCGTTTACTTGTTGTGCTTTTCCTGTAAAAGATACGAGTAAAAACACCAAGCCTATCAATACGGTATGTAAATGCGTAATCTTTTTCATCTTAAGCACGTTGTTTAAAATAACCCAATAGCTTTTTAACATAATTTTCTCCTACACAAGTATTTACCACGCCTGCACCACTTAACCTAAAACTGTTTTTAAAATAAGCTTCTCGTTCTTTAAAATATTTCTCGTACGCTAACCTAACTTTTTTAGAACCTGTATTTACCAAAGTAGTCTCTCCTGTTTCTTGATCTAGCATGCTTACCAAACCTAAATTCGGCATTTTTTGTTCTCGGATATCGTAAACTCTTATCCCAGTAACGTCGTGCTTTTTACCTAGAATTTTTAAGGGTTGTTGGTAATTATCGTCTATAAAATCTGACAACACAAAAACAATAGCTTTCTTTTTAAGCACGTTTTGTAAGTGTTTAAAAGCTAAAGAAATATCGGTTGCTTTGTGTTTTGGTTTAAATTCTAATAACTCTCGAATAATTCGTAATACGTGCGAGCGTCCTTTTTTGGGCGGAATGTATAACTCTGGTCTGTCTGAAAAAAGGAGTAACCCTATTTTATCGTTATTCTGAGTGGCCGAAAAGGCAAGCGTTGCGGCAATTTCGGTTAAAATTTCTTTTTTAAAACGTTCTTGTGTCCCGAACAACTGAGAGCCAGAGACATCGACCAACAGCATCATGGTGAGTTCTCTTTCTTCTTCAAAAACTTTTACATAAGGTTCGTTATAGCGCGCCGTAACATTCCAATCTATATTACGCACATCGTCGCCAAATTGATATTGGCGTACTTCACTAAAGGTCATCCCGCGTCCTTTAAAAGTAGAATGGTATTCTCCTCCAAAAACGTGGTTGCTTAACCTTCGTGTTTTAATTTCTATTTTTCGAACTTTTTTAAGTAACTCTTTCGTATCCATAATTTATCTAGTCATTTCCTTAACAGAGAATCGCTTTTTCTTGAAAAAACAACAATGGTAAAATGACGTTTCTTATGGCACTTCGATTTCGTTGACGATTTTCCCTACGATATCTTCCGAGGTGATATTTTCGGCCTCAGCTTCGTAAGTTATACCGATACGATGCCTTAATACATCGAGTACCACTGCGCGTACATCTTCTGGAATCACAAAACCTCTTCGTTTAATAAAAGCGTAGCATTTTGCTGCTTTTGCCATATTGATGCTACCACGAGGGGAAGCTCCGAAGGAAATTAACGGACTTAAATCTGAAAGGTTATAACGGTCTGGATAACGTGTAGCAAAAATAATATCTAGGATGTATTTTTCTATTTTCTCATCCATATACACCTGATTAACGGCCTCTTGTGCTCGCAATATTTGCTCAACAGAAATCACAGGATTTACACTACCAAAACTTCCGTTTAGGTTTGCTCGCATTACCAATTGTTCCTCGTTTAGTTTAGGGTAATCGATAACGGTTTTTAGCATAAAACGGTCAACTTGAGCTTCTGGAAGCGGATAAGTTCCTTCCTGCTCTACAGGGTTTTGGGTTGCCATTACTAAGAATGGTTTATCTAAAACAAAGGTTTTATCGCCAATAGTTACTTGCTTTTCTTGCATGGCTTCTAACAATGCCGATTGTACTTTGGCGGGCGCACGGTTAATCTCGTCGGCCAATACAAAATTAGCAAAAATAGGTCCTTTTTTTATGCTGAAATCATTTTCTTTAGCATTATAAATCATGGTTCCTATAACATCTGCGGGTAATAAATCTGGTGTAAATTGAATTCTACTAAAGCTTCCTTGTACTGCTTTAGAGAGGGTGTTAATCGCTAAGGTTTTTGCTAACCCAGGAACTCCTTCTAATAGAATATGACCTTTTCCTAGCAGTCCTATTAAAAGTCGTTCTACCATGTGCCTTTGCCCTACAATAACCTTATTCATTTCTGCGGTAAGCAAATCTATAAAAGCACTTTCTCGCTCTATTTTTTCATTTAAGCCGGCAACATCTACCGTAGTGTTGGTATCATTCATTTTACTTCAACTTTTAGCAATTTTGTTCTTTTTTACAGCTATGCAAATTGTAAAAATATTAATAGTTTCTTTGTTAACGATTGGTTAAATATAAAAAGATATTAGTTTTATCTTCGTATTGATTAGGATAATTTAATTTCTTATCACTTCTTAACCGCCCTTAAGAGACGACTGAAAAATTAAAATGTGACAACTTTTTCTTTATCTATTATTAATATGTTTTTTCAGAAAGCATTTGTACTTTAGTGGTTATAAACTTCGTTTTTAATTATTTAAAACCTTATGCTTAACAAACGTTTGCTTATAAAAAATTTATTGGCGCATAATGCGGAAAACAGTTTTTATGATAAGAAACGAAAAATAAATTTTAACGAGCGCGACGGGAAAGCCAAATTCCTTAAACACGTTTGTGCTCTTGCCAATAGCAACCCCGAAAACAACAGCTATATTGTAATTGGTGTTGAGGATAAAGACAACACCATTGTTGGGGTAGATTTTTTTGATGATAGCAAAATCCAGAACCTGGTTAATGCTTACCTTGTAAACCCTCCGTATATTACTTACGAAAACATTTTATTCCCCAACCTTCCCCCAGAAAAAGTGGTAGGCTTGGTATGCATAAAACCAAACCACGGGAAACTATGTTCGCTTAGAAAAAATATTTGGAAATATTACGGCGGGATGGTTTTCTTTAGGGAAGGAAGCATTAGCGCACCTAGAAGTTTTGATATTGAAATTAAAGATTTAAACTCCGCTCAAGTTAAAGCGATTGAAGACAACTCTCAAAACAATGTAAAACATACCCTTGATGGGGTTTTTGATTTTTTTAAACAAAATGAAAATTACCATCCCAACTATTATGTTTTTAAAGAATATTTTGTGGTGTGTTGGGCAGGAAAAAAAAAGCATACCCCTACACAAGATTACTACTCTCGTGTTAATATTGAACTTATTAATGAACATGTAAAACTGTTTTATTCGGCATTAGATGAAGTCCAAATCAACATTACCGAAAATGAATTTACCATTATAGAGTATGTACATTTAGGGCTGTATGAAACCTACAAATACTATCCTTTAGAAAAATTAACCATACGCTTTAAAAACAACATGAGCTACGAGCTAGATAGTGAGATGTTATTTAATCCGCCTCAGTTTTCAAAAAGAACACTACATCATATTTACAACATCAATATTAGCTTACTGCAAAAACTAGAAAACAACACTAAACTTACAGAAACGCAAAAAGCAGATTTACTTAAGCTCCCTGCAACATTGCTTTTATGCTACTTTAATGGCTTTGATAAGGCCTTAACAATACTAGAAAACGCCAAACTTTTACTTAAAAATCACAGTGCAGAAGTTTATATGCGTTATAAAGAAAGTATGCGAATTTCACGTAAGATAAAATACAATTAATCATGCCTAAAACTTATGCCATTGGCGATATTCATGGCGGCTTTAATGCGCTTAAAGAACTTATAGAAAAACTTCCTTTACAAACTCAAGACACCTTGATTTTTCTTGGTGATTATGTAGATGGGTGGAGCGATTCTCCTAAAGTAATTTCCTACCTAATGCAATTAAAAAACAACTATACTTGTATTTTTATAAAAGGAAACCACGACCAGTTATTGTTGGATTATTTCAAGAATAATTCGATGCCAGAACAATGGTTACATCATGGAGGAAAAAGCACGATAGACGCCTACAAAAACATAGATTCTAAAACAAAAAAGCAACATCAGGAGTTTTTAGAAAACTTAACGCCTTATCATATCGATGCCAAAAACAGGCTTTTTGTTCACGCGGGTTTTACAAATATAAAAGGACCTTCATTAGAGTATTTTCCCGAGATGCTTCATTGGGATCGCACATTGTGGGAAACCGCCTTGGTAACATCAAACAGTATAAATCTAGAACAAAAAATTTATCCTAAGCGCCTGCTTTTATTTTCAGAAATTTATATTGGGCATACACCTACAACCCGCATAGACCAATTTAAGCCCATGAAGGCTGCCAATGTTTGGAATATAGATACTGGTGCTGCATTTAAAGGAAGCTTATCTGCCATAGAAATAGGACACAAAACTATTTTCCAAAGTTCGCCTGTTTATAAACTCTACCCCAACGAAAAAGGCAGAAATTAACTTCAAAAAAAGAAAATGAAGTTGTTTTAAGAAGATTATTATATTTGCAACAAAATTAAAAAACCATGAAAAAATTTAGTCTTTTATTCCTTGCTGTATTTCTTTTTCAAGCAGCAAAAGCTCAGGTAGCCGATTATCCGAAAAATGAAATTAAATTCAATATTGCTAACGTAATGATTATCGCTTCTGCAGAAATTGGATATGAGCGCTTTGTTGCAGAAAACCAATCGATAGAATTTATTGCCCTTATTAACGACCGTATTAACTACCACTCTGAGAAAGGCTCTAGAAAATTTAAAACAAATAGCTTTAAGTTAGGATATAACTATTATTTTGGTAGCGAAACAGCAGGTTCTGGAATTTACGCAAACCCTTTTATAAAATTACGAACAGGTGATTTTGAAGAGCGCAAAAACATAGAAGGAACAGCTACTAAAATAACAACCAACATGGATGCTTTTATTATTGGTTTTGGCGTTGGGTATAAATGGAATTACGGAGATAAGTTTGTTTTTGGCCCCTATGCAAACATTGCCAGAAATTTTAGCGACAATACTAAAGACCGTTTTACCGCTTTTGAATTTAACACAGGTATAAGTATAGGTTACCGTTTTTAAGAAAATGTTTTCCTTAAAAAATAAAAGCACGACTCTTTGTTAAAGAAGTCGTGCTTTTTTGTTTTTTATACTACAGTTAAAACAAGCCCTCTACAGACAAATAGCGCTCACCTGTATCGTAATTAAAGGTAAGTACTTTTGCATTTTCGGGAATCTCTGGAAGTAATTTTGCTACCGCAGCTAGTGAAGCTCCTGTAGAAATCCCTCCCAATAAACCTTCTTTCAAAGCTACTTTCTTTGCATAATTAAAAGCCTCTTCTTTCTCTACGGTTAGCACCCCATCTATTAAAGAGGATTCATAAATACTTGGTTCAAATCCTGCTCCTATCCCCTGTAATGGGTGTGGCCCTGGCTCCCCACCAGATAAAACAGGCGATTGTGCTGGTTCTACGGCATAAACTTTTAGCGTCGGAAATTGTTCTTTCAGAACTTTTGCTACACCTGTAATATGCCCGCCTGTTCCTACACCTGTAACAAGATAATCGATTCCTTCTGGAAAATCTTTAATAATCTCCTGAGCTGTTGTTTGCCTATGAGCCTCAACATTTACGCTATTATCAAACTGTTTTGGGGACCATGCCTTAGGGTTTTCTGCCACCATAGCCATGGCTTTTTCTATTGCCCCTTTCATCCCTTTTTCTTTTGGGGTAAGCACAAACTCAGCTCCATAAACCTCCATTAACTTACGACGTTCTACACTCATAGATTCTGGCATTACCAAAATTACTTTATAGCCTTTTACCGCACCTACCATTGCTAAACCTATACCTGTATTTCCTGAGGTTGGCTCAATTATTACGCCGTCTTTTTGCAACGCCCCGTTCTGCTCTGCATCTTCAATCATCGCCAATGCAATACGGTCCTTAATGCTTCCGCCTGGATTGTTCTTTTCTGTTTTTATCCACACATTAGGGTGGCTTTCGTAAGTTCTCTTTAAATTTACAACTGGGGTATTCCCAATAAGTTCTAAAATGCTATTTGCTTTCATAATTATTTATATTTAAATGTATTTATATAACAAAATTGATGGGAGGAGGAAATGGTGCATTATCTTTTACAATTACCTCACTTTTATGATAAACTACCGTATAACTAGGTAATGAATTTGTAAGCCATACGTTTCCGCCTATAATGCTATGATCTCCTATTTTGGTTTCTCCGCCTAGAATAGTTGCATTGGCATAAATAGTTACGTGGTTTCCTATGCTAGGGTGTCGCTTTTGTTTTGCTAGGTGTTTAGCAACACTTAAAGCACCTAAAGTTACCCCTTGGTATAATTTTACATCGTCGCCTATAACGGTAGTTTCTCCAATTACAATTCCTGTACCGTGGTCTATAAAAAACTTTTTTCCTATTTGTGCTCCGGGGTGAATATCGATGCCTGTTTTTGAGTGTACGTACTCTGAAATTAACCGTGGTATCACAGGAATCTCTTGTTTCCAAAGCCAATGCGCTATCCTATAAAATGTAACGGCAAAAAAACCAGGATAAGAGAGTAGTATTTCACTACGGCTTTGCGCTGCTGGATCAAAATTATAGACAACCTCCAAATCTTCTTCCAAAATATCATGAAGGCTTGGAAGCTTCTCAAAAAAACGATACGCCTCTTGCTTTGCTTGTTCCTTGTCTGTTACACTTGCTAAAATTTCAAACAGTTGTTTTTTTAGCTTTTCTTCTTCCTTTTTAAAGTTGGTATATGTTATATAGGTTTCGTCTATGCCATAAAACCAGTAGAAAAATTGCTCTATCCATTTTTCTGTATTCTGTTTTGCGGGTAAGCAGCACGACCACTTTTTATTTTTTTCGAAAATAGTTTTACTCATTTCATTCGTATAAAAAAAGCCCCTCAATAATATAATTGAAGGGCTTTAATGATTTGATATTTTTAGAATTATCACCATAACAGTATTGCCCTATAAATAGGGAAGCAACAAGTCTGTTTTAACGATAATGTTTTCATTATTAAGTAATTTTATACGGCAAATATAGAATTTGTTTTACACGAAAAAAACAAAATTTAAAATTTTAAAATAATTATAACAAAAAACTCAGGTAACTTAATAGCTCCTGAGTTTTATTTTTCATTGCCTAAGTTAGGTTATTTCAAAACTTTTTACAAGTCAAATTTTATTCCTTGCGCCAAAGGCAACTCGGTTGTATAGTTGATTGTATTTGTTTGACGTCGCATATAAACCTTCCACGCATCAGAACCAGATTCTCTTCCACCTCCAGTTTCTTTTTCGCCTCCAAAAGCGCCGCCTATTTCTGCTCCAGAAGTTCCGATATTTACATTGGCTATACCACAATCTGATCCTTGTGTAGATAAGAAAAGTTCTGCTTCTCTAAGGTTGTTTGTCATAATTGCTGAAGATAAACCTTGGCGAACACCATTTTGTACTTCGATTGCATTTTCTACACTTCCTGAATATTTTAATAAGTATAAAACAGGGGCAAAAGTTTCGTGTTGTACAATTTCAAATTCGTTTTTAGCTTCTGCAATAGCTGGTTTTACATAGCAACCGCTTTCGTAGCCTTCGCCTTCTAACACACCGCCTTCTACCAAAATATTTCCGCCTTCGGCCACTACTTTTTCTAAGGCTTGCTGGTAATTTTTCACCGCATCCTTATCAATTAATGGTCCTACATGGTTATTCTGGTCTAACGGATTTCCTATGCGTAATTGTTTATAAGCATCTACCATAGCTGTTTTTACTTTATCGTAAACATCCTCGTGTACAATTAATCGTCTGGTAGATGTACAACGTTGCCCGCAAGTTCCTACCGCTCCAAATACCGCTCCTATAACTGTATTTTTGATATTTGCATCTGGTGTTACAATAATGGCGTTGTTTCCGCCCAATTCTAATAAGGTTTTCCCTAAGCGTCCTGCTACTTCTTTAGCTACAATTTTTCCCATTCGGGTAGATCCTGTTGCTGAGATTAATGGCACACGTTCATCTTTTGTCATAAACTCTCCAACGGTATAATCTCCTGTAATTAAACAAGAAATTCCTGCCGGCACGTTATTCTCTTCAAATACACGGGCTGCAATATTTTGACAAGCAACTGCTGTTAATGGGGTTTTTTCTGAACCTTTCCATACACAAGCATCTCCGCAAACCCATGCTAAAGCGGTATTCCAAGACCACACCGCTACAGGAAAGTTAAATGCCGATATGATACCTACTACCCCTAGCGGGTGATATTGCTCATACATTCTATGCCCTGGACGCTCAGAATGCATAGTTAATCCGTGTAATTGACGAGAAAGTCCTACGGCAAAATCACAGATATCTATCATTTCCTGTACTTCTCCTAAGCCTTCTTGATAGGATTTTCCCATCTCGTAAGAAACTAACTTTCCGAGTGGTTCCTTTAATCTTCGCAGTTCATCATTAAATTTTCGAACAATTTCTCCTCTTTGTGGAGCAGGCATTGTTCTCCATTCTTTAAAACCTGCAGAAGCTGTTGTAATTACTTTTTCGTAATCTTCGCGGGTAGTCGCTTTCACTTTCCCGATAAGTTGCCCGTCTACTGGAGAGTAAGATTCGATTATTTCTCCATTAGAAAACCAATCTGCTCCGGTAGAGGTACCGTTATTTATTTCTTCTATACCTAAAGCTTTTAGCGCTTCAGTTATACCAAATTCTGTTGCAATTTTACTCATAAATTGTTTGTTTTTAGTTTAAGGTTTGGTTTAGCTGCCACGAAAATACTAAAATAAAATGGCTATTCCACACCGGTAACAAAGCGTTTATCTGCTTGCATTACTGAACTACAGTTTTTACAAGTACGTAAATTTTTGTCTGAGTAGAAATGATTAAAATGTTGCAGAAAATCTGTTTCTATATTATTTAACGGAAAATAAACTTCGTGAAGTTTATGGTTGCAAGTGTCGCAAAACCATAACAGCCCATCTTTCCCTTCTAAATCTATACGTTTACGCTCTATGACTAAACCTATAGAGTTTTCTTTACGTACTGGAGAGTGAGGTATTTTTGCCGGCAACAAAAACATATCTCCTGGACCTAACTTCATGGTTTTTTTCTTGCCATCTTCTTGGATATGTACTTCTATTTCTCCTTCTAATTGATAAAATAATTCTTCAGTTTCATTATAGTGGTAATCCTTTCTGGCGTTAGGTCCTGCCACAATCATTACAATATAATCTCCTGCATCTTTATATAAGTTTTTATTTCCTACGGGAGGTTTAAGCTCTTCTTTGTGATCGGATATCCACTGGTGTAAATTAAAAGGTTTTTGTATTGGCATAATAAGTTTTTTAGACTCTAAAAATACGAAAACCTTTTTAATCTATAGGAATTAAAAATTGATACGCTAAAATATATTAATATTTTTTTAACCTTTTTTTAGTTCGGCATTAACCGAACCAACTATATATTTGTCGAACAAATTAAACAACCAATCGATGAATCAGATTTCAACAGAAAAGAAAAAGCAAATAGAAACCATAGGTTTATATTTTGAAAAAGAATTAGACCTTACGCCACTTACAGCAAGAATTCTCGGGTTGCTTATTGTTGCCTCATCAGATGGATTGTCGTTTGATCAGATTACAGAGGTAAGTTGCGCCAGCAAAAGCTCTGTTTCCACTAGTGTAAATTTACTATTACAACTTAAAGCTATAGAATATTTCACAAAGCCAAACGATAGAAAACGTTATTTCAGGGCAAGCTCAAACCATCTATACCTCATGCTTATTGATGAACTCGATGAAGTAAATAAAGGAATAGATATTATTGATACTATTATAGATTATAATAAAGAAAAAAAGGTAGAAAGATATCAACAAATTCGTCTAATATTCAGGGAATACTTATCGAAGCATCAAAAAAACATTCAAGAAACTTTAGATAAAATTTCAGCTATAAAAAACAACTAAATCAAATATAAAAAACCTATGAAAAATAAATTTGTACTATACACAGGGTATTGTTTAGCAGGTGCTATTGCCTTTATCGCTATTAGTTGCGGAGGTAAAGAAAACACGCAAACCGCTAAAGCACAAAAAGCCTTACCTTTTCCTGTTACTAAAGCAGAAAAAAGAGATGTAACTACATATAACACCTATCCAACACGCTTACAAGGAGAAGTAAGTAGTGATGTGCGTCCTAAAGTTGCTGGATATATTCAAGATGTACTGGTAGATGAAGGACAAGAAGTTAAAGCAGGACAATTACTGTTTAAACTAGAAACTCAAAGTTTAAGCCAAGATGCCGCGGCTGCAAAAGCTAACGTAAATGCCGCTCAAGTAGAAGTAGATAAACTAAAACCGCTTGTTGAGAAAAACATCATCAGCTCGGTACAATTAGAAACCGCAAAAGCTAAACTAAAACAAGCAGAAAGCAATTTAAGTGCTATTCAGGCAAATATTGGCTATGCTAATGTAAAAAGCCCTGTAAATGGTATTATTGGAAAAATAAATTACCGTAAAGGAGCTTTGGTAAGCGCACAAGACCCTTTGCCAATTACCACCGTTTCTGCCATTAAAAATGTCTATGCATACTTCTCTTTAAACGAAAAAGATTTCTTAGACTTTATGACGGAAAACCAAGCCAATACAAACGATTTAAGCAAACTTCCTGAGGTAAGTCTTGTTCTTGCTAACGGAAAAGATTATCCGCATAAAGGAAAAATAGAAACCATTTCTGGGAGTATCGATAAACAAACAGGAACCGTAACCTTTAGGGCCAAATTTAAAAACAATAATAATTTACTTAGAGATGGTGCTAGCGGAAAAGTACTTTTACCTATCCCTCATAAAAACGCAACTGTAATCCCTATCGCTTCAACATTCGAGCAACAAGGAAAAACTTTTGTCTATGAAGTATTAAAGGACAGCTTGGCAGTAAAACCGGTAACCATTACTACCGAAGCTGGAAAAGTTTATGTTATAGAGGACTTTGAAGAAGGAACCACCATTCTAGGTTCTGGCTTAAATAAAGTTAGGCCAGGAACTAAAATTACTCCTATTCCTACGCCCTTAGATAGTATCATCAATTCATTCAATACTGTTTTTAAATAAGAAAATATATGTTTAATAAATTTATAGAAAGACCTGTATTATCTACCGTAATTTCAATTATCATTGTTATTCTGGGGATACTAGGACTTACGCAATTGCCCGTAACGCAATACCCAGATATTGCCCCGCCAACCGTTCAGGTAACTGCCACATATCCAGGAGCAAACGCCGAAACCATTCTTGAAAGTGTAATTATACCTATCGAAGAACAAATTAACGGGGTTGAAGGAATGACCTACATGACTTCTACCGCCAGTAACGATGGTAGTGCAACGATCCAAGTGTTTTTCGAGCAAAGCTACGACGCCGATATTGCAGCAGTAAACGTACAAAACAGGGTAGCTCGTGCCAATGCTCTGCTTCCTGCAGAAGTAATTAGAGCTGGGGTAATTACAGAAAAACAGCAAAACTCTGCCTTGATGTTTGCCTCGGTATACTCTGAAAACCCAGAGTATGATGACACCTTTATACAAAACTACATTAACATTAATGTAAAACCAGAGCTACAGCGTATTAATGGGATTGGAGCCGTTCAAGTTTTTGGAGGTAAAGATTATTCTATGCGTGTTTGGATCGACCCCGAAAAAATGGCAAACTATGGGCTTTCTACCAACGAAGTTGTTGCTGCAATTAACGAGCAAAGTTTAGAAGCTGCCTCGGGATCTTTAGGACAAAACGCAGGAGAAGCATTTGAATATGTTATTAAGTATTCAGGAAGATATAAAAACCCTGAGCAATACCAAAACATCATTATCAAAGCATTAGGAAACGGACAGTTTCTACGCCTAAAAGATGTTGCCAAAGTAGAAATGGGCGCTTTTTCTTACTCTACCGTTTCAAAATCTAAAGGAAATCCAGCATTAAGTTTTGGACTTTTCCAGACACCTGGCTCTAATGCCCAAGAAATTATAGAAGAAATTTATGTTACCCTAGACAGGCTTTCTGAAGATTTTCCAGAAGGGGTAGATTACATTATAAACTATGATACAAACAAGTTCTTAACAGCTTCTATCGATAAAGTTAAAACCACCCTTATCGAAGCTTTTTTACTGGTGTTCTTGGTGGTGTTTATTTTCTTACAAGATTTTAAATCTACCTTAATCCCTGCAATAGCAGTGCCCGTATCTATTATAGGAACCTTCTTTTTCTTAGGAGTTTTAGGGTATTCTGTAAACCTTTTAACGCTTTTCGCTCTTATCCTTGCTATTGGTATTGTGGTAGATGATGCCATTGTAGTTGTCGAGGCCATACATGCTAAACTAGAAGAAGGAGCAAATAGCGCCATGAAAGCCTCTAAAGATGCCATGAGTGAAATTAGTGGTGCCATTATTTCTATTACCTTAGTAATGGCTGCCGTTTTTATTCCAATTACTTTTATACAAGGACCTTCTGGAGTTTTTTATGAACAATTTGGTGTAACTTTAATTGTAGCTATTTTAATTTCTGCTATTAATGCCTTAACTTTAACTCCAGCACTTTGTGCTATCTTTTTAAAGCCACATTCATCACATGAGGAAGGAAAGAAAAAAGGTTTATTAAAACGTTTCTTTACCGCATTTAATACTGGTTTTAACGCTACCACAGCACGTTATACACAATCTCTAGGTTTCTTACTTAAGCACAAATGGCTAACCTTTGTTTTATTGGGAGCTTCTGCAGCAGCTATTTTCTATTTTAACAAAACAATTCCTACTGGTTTTGTACCTTCGGAAGATAGAGGAGTACTTTTTATCAATATAGAACTGCCTGCAGGTTCTTCTATGGATCGCTCTTTCCATGTTACCGAAAAATTATATGCCGCAGCTAAAGATATTCCTGGGGTAAACACCGCTACTTTAATTAGTGGAAGAAACTTTTTCTCTGGAGCAGGAAGCTCTTATGCAATGGGTTTCATTATTCTTGAAAATTGGGACAAAAGAGATACTGAAGCAACCTCTGTGAATGCTATCTTAGGGCAGCTATATGCAAAAGCTGCAATGATTCCTGAAGCAAATATTATTTTCTTCTCTCCTCCTAGTGTACCTGGTTTTGGTAGTGCCGATGGTTTTGAAATGAGAATTTTAGACCGAAATGCTCGTCCGTTAACAGAGCTAGATAAAACAGCTTCTGCTTTTGTTGGAGCCTTAAATCAGCGTCCAGAAATTGCTTATGCCTCAAACTCGTTTAGCACCAATTTCCCTCAATTACAATTAAATATAGACATCCCTAAGGCAAAAGAAGCTGGAGTTTCTGTAAGTAATATTCTTAGTACTTTACAAGGATATATCGGAGGGTTTTACGCCGCAGATTTCAGTAAGTTTGGTAAACAATACCGCGTTTTTGTGCAGTCGTTACCAGAAAACCGAATCGATAAAAACAGCCTTGACGGCATGTTTGTAAAAACACAAACAGGAGAAATGACACCCGTATCACAGTTTATTGAATTAGAACGTGTTTATGGACCTCAAACCGTAAATCGTTTTAACTTATTTAATTCTGTAACGGTAAACGGAGCTTCTGCTCCTGGATATAGCTCTGGAGACGCTATCAAGGCAATTAACAGCTTAGCAAAAGAACAACTTCCTACCGGTTATGAAGTTGCTTACTCTGGTATAACAAGAGAAGAAATTGCTTCGGGAGGGCAAGCAGGTATCATCTTTGCCTTAAGTATTATATTTGTATACTTCTTACTCGCAGCACAATACGAAAGCTATATTTTACCATTAGCCGTAATACTTTCGTTACCAGTAGGGGTTGCAGGAGCCTATTTTACCACCATGTTAGCTGGTTTAGAAAACAACATCTACTTCCAGATTGCATTAATTATGCTTATTGGTCTATTAGCCAAAAATGCTATTCTTATCGTTGAGTTTGCTATTCAACGTAGGCAACAAGGTTTAAGCATTTTAAATGCCGCCATAGATGGAGCTAAGGTTCGTTTGCGTCCTATTTTAATGACTTCCTTTGCTTTTATTTTAGGGCTATTGCCTTTAGTTCTTGCAAAAGGAGTGGGTGCAGAAGGAAACAACTCTATTGGTACGGGTGCTGCCGGCGGACTTGCTATCGGAACAATTTTAGGCGTTTTTATAATCCCTGTTTTGTATGCTATTTTCCAATGGATACAAGAAAAAATTACAGGAGAACCCGAGTTTGAAACAGAAACAACCACCACTCAAGAATCTTAATCTATGAAAACAAGAAGAATATATAGCCTCTTTATGCTAGTAAGTGTACCTTTTTTATTGGTGTCTTGCTTTGCCGCTAAAGAGTATGAACAACCCGATATTGTAGATGAAACTTACTTTAGAACCGATCAGATTTCTACAGACTCTACAAGTATTGCAGATGTTTCTTGGAAAGAAATATTTACAGATCCTCAATTAGTTTCATACATCGATAAAGGACTAAATAATAATATTGATATTAGGGTAGCCCTGCAGCAAATTATCGCTGCAGAAGCTTACTTTAAACAAGGTAAAGCAGGTTACTTTCCTACGTTAGGAGCCAATGCCAGTGTAACCCACCAAGAGTTGGCTAAAAACAGTCAATTTGGCTCGTTCTTTAATGGAAGTATCGACCAATATGAGCTTACAGGAAACCTTTCTTGGGAAGCTGATATCTGGGGAAAAATACGCAGCCAAAAAAGAGCTTTCCAGGCAAGTTATCTGCAAACTACCGCAGCACATCAAGCTGTAAAAACTCAACTTGTGGCGAATATTGCAGCCACATATTATCAGCTTTTAGCAGTAGATGAGCAAATAAAAATAACTCAAGAAACAATTGCAAACCGCCAGAACAGTGTAGAAACAACCAAAGCATTAAAAGATGCTGGTAATGTAACCGAAGTTGGTGTAAAGCAAACCGAAGCTCAACTTTATACGGCACAAGCTATTTTATTAGATTTAAAAAACCAGCAACATTTACTAGAAAACACCATTGCTATTTTGCTTGGCGAAGAACCTCATGCAATAGAAAGAGGAGAACTAAAAAATCAAGAGATTACTACCTCACTAAAAACAGGAGTTCCTATGCAATTACTTAGCAACCGTCCAGATGTAGTTGCTGCAGAATATCAATTACGCAATGCTTTTGAACTTACTAATGTTGCACGAAGCAGCTTTTATCCTTCGCTAACACTTACAGCAAGTGGAGGACTACAAAGTTTAGATTTAGGTGATTTATTTAATACCAACTCGCTTTTTGCCAATATTATTGGAGGGCTTACACAACCTATTTTTAACGGTAGAAAAATAAAAACCCAACACGAAGTTGCAAAAGCACAACAAGAGCAAGCAAGGTTACAATTCCGTAAAGCTTTCCTTACCGCTACAAAAGAAGTTTCTGATGCATTATTTGCCTACGAAACTGCAAGCGAAAAAATATTGGTAAAAGAAAAAGAATTTAACGCCTATAAACAAGCAACCAATTACTCTGAAGAGTTATTAAATTATGGCTTGGCTAACTATTTAGAGGTGTTAACCGCTAAAGAAAACTCCTTAAATTCTGAACTCGGTTTAATCGATGCTAAATTTAATCAGTTAAAAGCTACCATAGACTTATACAAAGCCGTTGGTGGTGGATGGAAATAAACCATAAAGCACATTACAAAAATAGCCTTGCAAAAAGCAAGGCTATTTTTTATTCTTTTCCCCATGTTTTAAAAGGTTTATTAACCAATGCTGCATTATAAAACCTAGCATCTCCTGTAACCTCTTTTCCTAACCAATCTGGATAAACAGGTTGCTCTTTTTCTGAAGAAAGCTCTACCTCTGCGACTACCAAACCATTGTTATCTCCAAAAAACTCATCTACTTCATACAAGAAATCTGCTACTTGTACTAAGTAACGTCTTTTTTGTATTTTTCCTGGCTCACATAACTTTAAAAGTTCTTTTGCATCGGTAATCGCAATAGGTTTTTCCCACTCAAAACGACTTAATCCATCTTCAGAAGACTTCCCTTTTACCGTTATAAAAGCTTCATTTTCCTTTATCCTAACACGTACCGAACGCGCTGGGTGGCTATTTAAATAACCCTGCTCTATTATAAAAGAAGCATAAGCTTCCTTTTTATAAATTTCTGAAAGCACTAAAAATTTACGTTCTATCTCGTAGGCCATAACATTAACGTTTTATGCTGCAAATTTCTGCTTTTTAAAATTGTTGTCCCGAGAATAGTGATTAAAAAATTGAATAAATTTAACCTAAGTTTGCAGAATGAATATGGGCTTACAATCTCGAAAAATAATTCATATCGACATGGATGCATTTTTTGCTTCGGTAGAGCAATTGGACAATCCTGCTTTACGCGGAAAACCCATTGCTGTTGGCGGAAGCTCTAAACGAGGCGTAGTAAGTGCCGCCAGTTATGAAGCTCGAAAATTTGGTGTCCGCAGCGCGATGAGTTCCATTACGGCAAAAAAATTATGTTCTGAGCTTATTTTTGTTAAATCTCGTTTTGATAGGTATAAAGAAATTTCAAGAAAAATCAGGGCTATTTTTCTCGAATATACCGATTTAGTAGAACCTTTATCCTTAGACGAGGCCTACCTAGACGTTACCAAAAACAAAAAAGATATGGATAGCGCCAGCTCGATAGCCAAAGAAATTAGAGCAAGAATATATAAAGAAACGGGACTTACGGCATCGGCAGGAATTTCTATCAACAAATTTATTGCTAAAATTGCCAGCGATTACCATAAACCTAATGGACAAAAAACCGTTTCGCCCGACGAAGTCGAAGACTTTCTAGAACAATTAGAAATAAAAAAGTTTTACGGAGTAGGAAAAGTTACCACCCAAAAAATGTATAGCTTAGGAATTTTTACAGGTTATGATTTAAAACAAAAAAGCCTTGCCTTTTTAGAGAGAAATTTTGGGAAAAGTGGCGCTTATTATTACAATGCGGTAAGAGGAATTCACCATAGTGAAGTTAAACCTAACCGCATACGAAAATCGGTAGGTGCAGAACGTACTTTTGCAGAAAACATAACCTCTGAAGTCTATATGTTAGAAAAACTAACCCATATTGCAGAAGAGCTCGAATTGCGCTTAAAAAAAGGCAAAATTGCAGGAAAAACAATCACCCTAAAAATTAAGTACAGTACCTTTGCTACACAAACCCGAAGCAAAACCTTGGTTTACTTTATTGCTAGTAAAGATTTAATTTTAGAGAATGCCAAAGCATTACTTTATCAAGAAAAGCTTACCGACTCGGTGCGTTTATTAGGTATTTCCTTAAGCAATTTAAACACCGAAAAAGAAGAGAAAAAGCAACCCGAATATATCCAGTTAAGTTTTAAGTTTTAAAAGAATTTACTGCTTCCTAAATACCTTAACCGCTTTTTTTATCCCTAGAACAAGCCCTACGAGAAACTCCCTTAAAAACACCTGGTATACTTTCTATAAAATAATAAAAGTATGTTTTGTGCAAAACTTATCCAGAAGCCAAAGGAATAGTTAGCAGTACAAAAACTCTAAGCAAATGCTATAAGGAGATCTATTCAAGTTATTATAAAAGCCTATAAATTTAAAAAACATTTACAGGCTTTATATATACTGTTTTCAATAAAAAAACAGCTCTATTCTATCTCCGAAACACGTAATGTATTTACCATTCCTTTATTGCCAATAGGCATCGCTGCAAGGTTTACCACAAAATCTTTTGGGTCTAAAAAACCATGTTCTTTTGCAAACTGATTAACGTCATCTACCGTTTCATCTGTACTTACAAACTTATCGTAATAAAAAGCATTTACGCCCCATAATAAGCTCAACTGTGTTATTATTTTAGGGTTAGAACTAAAAGCTAGAATGTGAGCATCTGGCCTCCATGCCGAAATTTGAAATGCGGTATAACCACTATTGGTTAATGTACAAATAGCTTTAGCACTTATCTCGTTTGCTAAGTGTGCTGCATGGTAACAAATAGATTTTGTAATATAACGATTGGTACGTATGTGTGGGGGTTCTTGAGGAACTTTTATCAACTCAGAGTCTTCTACACTTTTAATAATATCAGACATCCGCTCGATAACTTGCACGGGGTATTTTCCCACCGAGGTTTCTCCACTTAACATTACGGCATCACTTCCGTCCATTACAGAGTTGGCTACATCGTTTACCTCTGCTCGGGTTGGCGTTAAACTAGAAATCATTGTTTCCATCATTTGGGTTGCAATAATTACCGGAATACGTGCTTGCTTAGCCCTGCGCACCAATTGCTTTTGGATAAGCGGAACCTCGTTAGCGGGTACTTCTACACCAAGGTCTCCACGTGCCACCATAAGTCCGTCGCATTGTGTAACAATAGCATCGATATTTTTAACGCCTTCTGGCTTTTCTATTTTGGCAATTATCGGAATTTTATGGTCACTATGCTCGTTAATAATGTCTTGCAGTTGCTTTAAATCTTCTGCATGGCGAACAAACGAAAGGGCAATCCAATCTACTTCTTGCGCAATAACAAACTCGGCATCTTTTTTATCCTTTTCGGTTAGTGCAGGTAAAGATATATCGGTATTGGGCAGGTTTACCCCTTTTCTAGAACGAAGCGGACCTCCCTGAATTACTTTAGCTTCAACCTCATCGATATTATTGGTTTTCACCACCTCAAAGATAAGCTTACCATCATCTAGCAAGATTCGTTCTGTTGGTTTTACATCTTTCGGGAAGTTTTTATAATTCATATAAACCCTATCGGCCGTTCCTTGAAACTCTTTTGTGGTAGAAAACACAATTCGGTCGTTTTTTGCAACCACAACGTCCTCTTTCATTGCACCTATCCTTAGTTTAGGGCCTTGTAAATCGGCTAAAATCCCTACGTTATAACGATAGGTTTCATTTAGCGATCTGATAATATTTATTTTTTCTTTTACATCTTCGTAATCAGCATGAGAGAAGTTTATTCTAAAAATATTCACTCCTTTTTCTATCATGGCTTTTATCGTGCTTTTTTGGCTAGTTGCAGGGCCTAATGTTGCTACGATTTTTGTTTTCTTTAATTGCTTCATTTAACTGAAAATTAAATTTTCTTTAGATTTTATATGGCTTTGGTCTATCTGGTACGCTGTGTTTATTAAAGGAATCTCTTTTATTTTTTCGATAAATTCCTGAATAGAGAAGCGTTCTGGAGGGTCTTCTATTTTTATAAAATAATCTACCTTTTTATACTCTGGTATCAATATACAATCTAAACTCTGCGTGATTTCTTCAAACAGAGATTGTGTAGTTACAGAAAGGTTTATGGTTTCTGTTTTAACTTTATTTCCTACTAAAAAATAATCGCAATTTTGCACTATATCATAATACGTAAATAAAGGGTAATATGCAAGTATTTCATCTCTTTGTTCATCTACATCATCTGTTCTATAAAAACTTGTACGCAGATGTTTATTAAGTACAAAAGCTATTTTATAGGCTTCAGCATGGCTATGTATAGCTAGTAGAAGGAAATTTTCCTCAAAAAAATCATCAAACAGAATGTGCTTTTTAGCGGACATCTACAATTTTATTTTTGTATAAAAATACTGTTTGTATACCGAATGCTAATGCTATACAATGTTAAATGTTCTTGAAGATTATTGGGTAGGTTTTATTTTGGTTTGTAATGCAAAATAAGCTCTTTTAGAGGCTTTTTCTTCTGCTTTTTTCTTTGAAGTAGCTCTTGCTTTTGCGATTACTTTTTCATCTATTCTTAACTTAACCGCATAATGTTTTTGTTCGTCTTTTCCGGTGTCTTCATAAACTTCATAATCAAAATCGTGCTTCTCTTTTTGGCACCATTCTATCAGTAGGCTTTTGTAGCTTATTATTTTGCCTTCTAGTTGCTCTATATCAATATAGGGGTCTATTACACTTTCGTGAATAAAACGCTTGCAATAAACAAACCCTCTATCTAAATAAATTGCGCCTACTAAGGCTTCAAATAGGTTTCCATAGATATTATCTCCAAACTGCTCTTTAGGGATGTTTGTTTTTACAAACTCGATTAGGTGTAAGTCTTTTCCTAATTCGTTGAGGTGCTTTCTGCTTACTATTTTAGAGCGCATTTTTGTTAAATAGCCTTCGTTACCCCCTGGAGCTTCATCAAACAAAAAGCTTGCAATAACTGCGCCTAGCATGGCGTCTCCCAGAAATTCTAAGCGCTCATAATTAAGCGCATTTCCTTTTTCATCTTTTTTATTTAGCGATCTGTGTGTAAAAGCACGCTGGTAATGTGCGATATCTTTAGGCTTAAAACCTATAATTTTATGTATTGCTGAAAAAAAATTCTCGCCCTTAGCAGAACGAGAATTTAGTATTTTTTGGATTACATTCATCTTAGAATGTGAAATTTACTCTTTCAATTTTTTAAATAAGAGACATGCATTATGTCCTCCAAACCCAAATGTATTGCTCATAGCTACATTTACTTCTCGTTCTTGAGCTTTATTTAGGGTAAGATTCAATGACGCGTCAATATTTTCATCTACAACCTCATGATTTATTGTTGGAGGCACTACACCATTTTCCATAGAGAGAATAGAGGCAATTGCTTCTATTGCTCCTGCGGCACCTAGTAAGTGTCCTGTCATAGATTTTGTAGAGTTGATATTAATACTTTTAGCATGCTCACCAAACACTTCGCCTATTGCTTTAAGCTCTGCAACATCTCCTAAAGGAGTTGATGTACCATGGGTATTAATGGCATCTACATCTTGAGGTTGAAGCCCTGCGTTTTGCAAGCAATTTTTCATTACAGCGATTACCCCTATCCCTTCTGGGTGTGGTGCGGTAATATGGTAAGCATCAGAAGACATCCCTCCGCCTACAAGCTCTGCATAAATTTTTGCTCCTCTTGCTTTTGCGTGTTCATACTCCTCTAAAACCAATGCTCCAGCACCTTCTCCTAAAACAAAACCATCGCGTGTAGCATCAAAAGGTCTTGATGCCGTTGCAGGCTCATCGTTACGGGTAGAGAGTGCGTGCATTGCATTAAACCCTCCCATACCTGCTTGGGTAATGGCTGCTTCGCTACCTCCTGAAATAATAACATCACTATAACCTAAACGGATATAGTTTAATGCATCTATCAAGGCATTTGCCGAAGAAGCACAAGCCGAAACTGTGGTATAGTTAGGTCCCATAAATCCATTTCTCATAGAGATATGCCCTGGAGCTATATCTGCTATCATTTTAGGGATAAAGAACGGGTTAAAACGAGGAGTTCCGTTTCCGTTTGCAAAATTTTTCACTTCTTCTTGAAAAGTTTCTAAACCTCCAATACCTGCTCCCCAAATAACTCCTACTCGTTGCTTATCTATTCGCTCTAAATCTAAGGCGGAATCTTTTATTGCTTCATCGGAAGCAACAATGGCATACTGAGAAAATTTATCTAGTTTACGAATTTCTTTTCGGTCAAAATAACTTTTAAAATCAAAGTTTTTAATCTCGCAAGCGAACTTCGTTTTGAAATTTTCTGTATCGAAATAGGTAATGGGTGCACCACCACTTTTACCGTTCACCAAGGCATTCCAATATTCTTCAATATTATTACCAATTGGTGTTAGTGCGCCTAAACCAGTAACTACTACTCGCTTTAACTCCATAGAATAACTAATTATTTAGCGTCTTCGATATAAGATATTGCTTGACCTACTGTTGCGATGTTTTCTGCTTGGTCATCTGGGATCTGAATATCAAATTCTTTTTCAAACTCCATAATTAATTCTACAGTGTCTAAAGAATCTGCTCCTAAATCGTTTGTGAAACTAGCGTCGTTAACTACTTCGTTCTCGTCAACGCCTAATTTATCAACGATAATTGCTTTTACTCTTGATGCAATGTCTGACATAATCTTAATGTTTTTAAATTTTGATTAAGTTGCAAAAATAAAAAACTTTAGTATAAAACAAGTTTTCTTCGTGAAAATATGGTTCCAATTTACATATTTTTGCCAAAAGTAACTATTTTTAACCTTCATAATTTGTAATTTTTAGTTTTGGACACCCAAATAGCACACCCTAAAAAACTCGTTATTTTCGCCTCAGGCACAGGAAGTAACGCCAAAAATATCATCGAATATTTTCAAAGCAACCCCAAGGTGGTTGTCTCTCATGTTTTTTCGAACAATCGTAGAGCAAAAGTACTTCAAACAGCATTAGACCTAGAAGTTACAGCCTTACATTTTGACAGAGAAAGCTTTTTTAACTCTAACGAGGTATTACGCATCTTAAAAGACATACAGCCCGATTTAATTATTCTTGCTGGTTTTTTATGGCTATTTCCCGAAAACATCATAGCGGCATTCCCGCAAAAAATAATTAACCTTCACCCCGCTTTATTACCCAAATATGGAGGAAAAGGAATGTATGGGCAGCATGTACACGAAGCCGTCTTAACTAATAAAGAGCAAGAAAGCGGCATCACCTTCCATTATGTAAACCAAGCTTATGATGAAGGAGAAATTATAGCCCAGTTTAAAACCTCGATAAGTGCCGATGACAATGTAGCAAGCTTAACGCAAAAAATAAGAAGCTTAGAACATAAACACTTCCCCGAAATAATCGAAAATTTACTCGCGTAATGGCGAAAACAAAAAAATACTATGTAGTTTGGAAAGGGCATAAACCTGGGGTTTACGACTCGTGGCAAGCCTGCAAAAAAAGCATAGACAAATATAAAGGTGCGCAATACAAATCTTTTCTTAGCCTTCAAGAAGCTAAAAAAGCTTTCGATAAAAGTTTTAACGATTACAAAAACAAGAACACAAAAACAACCTATACCACTGCAGCACAATTAGCTTTAATTAAAAAAGAAGTAAATTTCAACTCTATTGCTGTTGATGCTGCTTCTAGCGGAAACCCAGGTAAAATGGAATATCAAGGCGTAGACACCGCAAGTAAAAAAGTACTTTTTAAAATAGGCCCTTTTGAACAAGGCACAAACAATATCGGGGAGTTTCTTGCTTTGGTTCATGGGTTAGCTTTTCTTAAACAACACAACAGCAATCGTATTATTTACACCGATTCTAAAATTGCACAAGGTTGGGTGTCGAAAAAAAAATGCAATACAAAACTAGCCCCTAATGCTAAAAACAAAGAGCTTTTCGAGCTCATTTCCCGGGCAGAACACTGGTTAAAAACAAACACATACACCACCAACATTGTAAAATGGCAAACGAAACGATGGGGAGAAATCCCCGCAGATTTCGGAAGAAAATAAACAGATAGGCATCCTTTATATTTTTTCGATTCAACGTATATTTGCAGCAAATTGTTAACAATTATGAGTAAACTAGTTATTGTAGGTACAGTAGCCTTTGATGCTATCGAGACACCTTTTGGGAAAACCGATAAAATTCTTGGAGGAGCAGGAACATATATAGGCTTAGCCGCAAATAATTTTGATATAGACAGTAGCATTGTCTCTGTTGTAGGAGGAGATTTCCCTCAAGAATACATCAATATTTTAAAAGAAAGAAACATCAACCTCGACGGGCTCGAAATTATCCAAGAAGGCAAAACCTTCTTCTGGAGTGGGCGTTACCACAACGATATGAATTCTCGAGACACCCTAGATACTCAACTTAACGTGTTAGCAGACTTTCAACCCAAAGTACCTAATGCATATAAAAACGCCGAAGTGGTTATGCTAGGTAACCTACACCCACTTGTTCAACAAAGTGTTTTAGAACAAATGGAAAAACCTAAACTTGTTATTTTAGATACCATGAATTTCTGGATGGATAACACCTTAGAGGAATTAACCAAAGTAATAAGCCAAATAGATGTTATCACGATAAATGACGAAGAAGCTAGACAATTATCTGGAGAATACTCTTTAGTAAAAGCAGCTAGAAAAATAAATAAAATGGGGCCTGCTTACGTTGTTATTAAAAAAGGAGAACACGGAGCTTTACTTTTCCATAACGACCAAATGTTTTTTGCCCCAGCATTGCCGCTAGAGGATGTTTTTGACCCTACGGGAGCTGGAGATACTTTTGCAGGAGGCTTTGCGGGCTATTTAGCCAAAACAGGAGACTACTCCTTCGAGAACATGAAAAACGCCATTATATACGGCTCTAATTTAGCTTCTTTCTGTGTAGAAAAATTTGGCACCGAACGCATGCTTAATTTAGACCAAAAAGAAGTAGAAAAACGCTTAGAAACGTTTAAAGCCTTAACGCAATTTAATATCTCTTTAGCTTAGAAAAATATGCCCTTGACTCAAGGGCTTTTTTAATATTTACAATCAACACAACACCCAAAACTTATGAGTGACGCAATAAAACACGAATGCGGAATTGCCTTAGTTAGACTCTTAAAACCTCTTTCGTATTATAAAGAGAAATACGGTACTTCATTTTATGGATTAAATAAAATGTACCTTATGATGGAAAAGCAACATAATCGAGGGCAAGACGGAGCTGGACTAGCAAGTATAAAGCTAGACATGAAGCCAGGAGACCGCTACATTAGCAGAGTGCGCTCTAATCAGGCACAACCCATACAAGATATTTTTGCACAAATTAACGACCGTATAAACACCACGTTAAAAGAGCACCCTGAATATCAAGACGATTTAGAAGAACAAAAAAGAAATGTTCCCTACATCGGAGAAGTGTATTTAGGGCACGTGCGTTACGGTACTTATGGAAAAAACAGCATTGAAAGTGTACACCCTTTTCTTCGCCAAAACAACTGGATGCATAGAAACTTAATTGTTGCAGGAAACTTCAACATGACCAATGTTTTTAAACTCTTTGATAACCTTATCGAGTTAGGACAGCATCCAAAAGAACGTACAGATACCGTTACTGTACTCGAAAAAATAGGTCATTTTTTAGACGACGAAGTAGAAAAACTTTACCGAAAACTAAAAAAAGAGGGACACAGTAAAAAAGACGCTTCGCCACATATTGCAAAAAAATTAAACATTGCAAAAATTTTAAAAAGATCATCTAGAGATTGGGATGGAGGTTATGCCATGGCTGGCTTATTAGGTCATGGAGATGCTTTTGTACTTCGCGACCCAGCAGGAATCAGGCCAGCATATTACTATAAAGATGATGAAGTAGTAGTGGTTGCCTCAGAGCGCCCTGTAATTCAAACCGCATTTAATGTAGCTTTTGATGATGTACACGAATTACCACCTGGAAACGCGCTAATTATCAAAAAAAGCGGAAAAACAAAGCTTTCCGAAATTTTAGAACCACTGCCCCGTAAAGCCTGTTCTTTCGAGCGTATATACTTTTCTAGAGGAAGCGATGCCGAAATTTATCAAGAACGAAAAAACTTGGGTAAATTTATCATGCCTGAAGTTTTAAAAGCTATTGATTACGACACCATAAACTCGGTATTCTCATACATTCCTAACACTGCCGAAACTTCTTTTTACGGAATGGTAGAAGCCGCACAAGACGAGCTTAATCGTCAAAAAAACGAGGCAATCCTAAAGGAAAAAGACAGCCTTACCGACGAGCGGCTAACCGAAATTTTATCTTACCGATTACGTACCGAAAAAATAGCCATCAAAGATGCTAAATTACGTACGTTTATCACAGAAGATAGCAGCAGAGACGACTTAGTAGCGCACGTATATGATATTACTTATGGCGTTGTAAAACCTACAGACAACCTTGTTATTATAGACGATAGCATTGTTAGGGGAACCACGCTAAAGAAAAGCATCCTAAAAATGCTTGACAGGTTATCACCCAAGAAAATTATTGTAGTTTCTTCTGCACCACAAATTAGGTATCCAGATTGTTACGGGATAGATATGGCACGACTAGAAGATTTTGTTGCTTTTAGAGCTGCCTTAGCCCTACTTAAAGAACAAAACAAATACAACTTGGTAGAAGAAGTTTACCAAAAATGTAAAGCACAAACCACATTAGAAGATCATGAGGTTAAAAACTTTGTAAAAGAAATTTACGCCCCTTTTACCGACGAAGAAATCTCCGATAAAATTGCCGAATTATTAAGCAATAATGATTTAAAAACCGAGGTTAAAGTAATCTATCAAAAAGTAGAAAAACTACACGAAGCTTGCCCTAAAAATCTAGGAGATTGGTATTTTACAGGAGACTATCCAACACACGGAGGAAATCGGGTTGTAAACAGAGCTTTTATCAATTTTTATGAAGGCAACAAGCAACGCGCTTATTAGAATAGAAGTTAAACTTTCTGTTCCATATTTTAGTTTATAGATTAATTTATATCTTTGAAATATGGGACAGAAAGTTATCATATACTTTTTACTAAGCGTTTTCCTTCTTATCAGCTTTAAGCCAGGTATAGCATACGCTTTCGAAAAACCTTCTACCCAATGCTGCAAAACAATACTATCCTGTAGCGCGGAAAACACACCATCAAAAGAACAAAAAACACCTACAAAACACTGTAGCACACACGCTTGCAGCTCTTGCATTATTTTCTATAAAGACCTTATCGTAATAGACCTTCAACAAGTAAGCAACAACTCACTTACACATATTTTTTCATACAAAAATATAACTTATACCCATTATCTAAAATCTTCGTGGAAACCCCCACAACAGGTTTAATTTACATCGTTAACACTTAACCTTATAAATTTAAACCATTTACCCATGAAATATTTACTAATTACAGGGGCTCTTTTTTCTGCCCTAATGCTACAGCCTATACAAGCACAAGAAAAAAACAACTCCTTAAACCAATCCCAAACCACCAAACAGTCTGTAGTTGAAATACAAACAAAAGTAAAAGGCATTACTTGTAAAAATGATGTGAGTACACTCGCTACCAACGTAGAAAAACTACATGGCGTTATTTCTTGTACAGCTAAAAAACTTGGACCAACAACCACTTTTACCATTAAATACAACGAAACCTTAGTGCGTAAAGAGCGTATTTTTAAAACCCTTGAAAATACACCAGGCTGCAAAAACCCAGAAGAACGACCTTATCAAATTAAACACTAAGGTTTTTATTCCCGATAAACATTTTACCAGCACTTCCGCTAATTAAATTAATTAGCGGAAGTGCTCCCTAACCCATTTTTTCACATCAACAAACATAAAAAGTCATGAAAAAACACTTTTTCTTATTAGGGTTTTTCTTCATTTCCTTATATACAATAGCACAAAACCTTACAGGAAATATACGCAACGAGTATAATGAACCGCTTATGGGAGCAAACCTTATTTGGCTAAACTCAACCACAGGAACAACTTCTGATTTTGACGGAAATTTTAAACTTCCCCAAAAAAGTAATCAAAAACTTGTTGCCAGTTATCTTGGTTACCTTTCAGACACCCTCAGCATTACCCAGCAAACACATATCAACATCGTTTTAAAGGAGGATAACAACCTAAACGAAGTTGTTATTACCTCAAAAGAAAAAGGCACGCGTATAAACAACAAAACAAGTATTAAGTACGAGCATCTTTCTAAAAAAGAACTTACCAAAGCTGCTTGCTGCGATTTATCTGGATGTTTTCAGACTCAAACCACCGTACAACCACAAACTACCAATTTGCTTACCAACGCTAAAGAACTTAGCATCTTGGGGCTCTCTGGAGCTAACACCCAAGTGCTTATCGATGGATTTCCGCTTATACAAGGCTTAGCCGGCACTTATGGCATAAGCAGTATTCCAGGAACATTGGTCGAAAATATTTCTATTTCAAAAGGGGCAAATAGCATCTTACAAGGAAGCGAGAGTTTAAGTGGGCAAATCAATGTACAACTCCTAGATCCCGATACTGCCGATAAGCTTCTTATAAACACTTACCTTAATAGTTTTGCAGAAAAACAGATAAACAGCCACCTTAGCTTTCGCGGAAAAAAATGGCGAAACGCCACTGCAATACACCTCGTGCTGCCCGCCAATAAAATTGATAATAATAATGATGATTTTTTAGACCTCCCTTTATTAACACGTTATTTGGGCTATACCAAATTTAAGTACGGAAGAGAAGCCGATTGGGGATGGCACACTACAATAGGCGGGCGGTTTCATCACGAAAAAAGAATTGGCGGACAAAAAAACTTTACAGAAGCTAAAAAAGGAACTTCGACTAATTATGGGCAAGTTATCCATATCAACCAACCTGAAATTTGGGCAAAAACAGGTTACAGGTTAAACGACACGCACAACCTTACCCTATACACAGCAGCGCTGTTTCATGAGCAAAAATCTTATTTTGGCACAACAAGCTACGATGCAAAACAAACAAACGCTTACCTTAACCTTCAGTATGATTTTAACTACAAACAGCATCAACTCAAAGCAGGGATAACCTATAGAATGTTAGACTTAAATGAAGCGCTTTTATTCTTAGAAAACCCTACAAACAAAACTTATCAGGGCGAATACCAAAAAAACGAAAACATCAGTGGTATTTTTGCCGAAAACAAATTAAGCTTATTTGATGAAAAACTAGATTGGACTCTTGGCATAAGGGCAGATTACCACAACAAACACAAATTAAAATGGACGCCAAGAACCATGCTTAAATACGCCATTACCCCAAACACAACCGCCAGAGCAAATATAGGTTGGTCTTGGCGAACTTTTAACCTGTTTAGCGAAAATATAGGCTTACTGGCTAGTGCAAAAGATATTATCATTGCAGAAAATTTAAACCCAGAGGAAGGCTTAAATTACGGGCTAAACCTTACACATAACTTTGAGGGAAACAATATTTCAGGCTTTATAAGTTTAGATTATTACCAAACACGTTTCCGTAATCAAATCTGGATAGATTATGATACAGACCCAAATCTAGTTTTTGTACAAAACTTTGATGGTAAAAACAAGAGCGAAGTATTCCAAGTAGAATCGCTTACCAACATCGGTGAGAACCTCGAAATAAAATTAGGATACACCAACATGAATGTTTTTAGAAACATCGACCACAAAAAACAATCGGTGGTTTTTATCCCTGATTATAAAATTGCAGGGTCTGTAAATTATACTTTCTTAAAGAATTTTAAAGCAGATATAAACGCACACTTTTTTGGGCGCAAACGTTTGCCAGACACCCAGCAAAACCCCATAGCCTATCAACGCCCTAATTATTCTAAACAATTTGGCATCTTTAACGGCCAGTTAAGTTATGATAAAAACCAATGGAATATTTATGCTGGATGTGAAAATATATTTAACTATACACAAAAAGACCCGATTATTGCCAATAACGACCCTTTTGGCCCTTATTTTGACACTTCTGTAATTTGGGCTCCTATACGCGGCAGGGAGTTTTTTATAGGCGTTAAATACCGTTTAAAACATAAATAAATTCCCTCAGAAAAAAGACAGGTAATTTCGATAAGTTAATAAGGGTGTAAATATTTAAGAGGCAAACTCCGCCGCTATATAGTAGCGGAGTTTGCCTACTTGATTATTAGCCCAAGGGAAAACTAGTTTAATAAAATTTGGTTTTTAACTCAGTTCTTTGTTGGGCAAAGTTATTTTTTGTATTCCAAAATTTTGCCATCCTTTTTGAATATAACAATAATCGATTTGTCATTGGCAGTTAAAATTTGGACTGGGCCACTACTTTGTGTATCGTAATAGATGCTCTTTTGAAAAATTGTGCTACCTTTTTCAACATATCCACTGTCTTCAATTAACGCATAATAATTTGGGTTATAATCTTTGCCTGGCTCTAAAACGGTAAATAATTTCTTAATTTGTGGGTCTGATGGATATTCAAATTCAATTTTGTAAGAGCCATATTTAGTATCTAAAACACGATTAGATGTTCCGTTTTGAGTTTCAACATTAGCCAGTATAGTTAATTTTGAAAACTTATATGTTTGACTATATGTCGAGGCTGTAAAAAAAATAGATAATATAAATATTATTGTAGATTTCATAGATTGATATTTAAAGGTTTTTTATTCAAAATCAGGTGCACAATCTAAATTCTTATTATAAGGTTGGATATATTTCCAAAACGCTTTACCAGCACTATCCAAATAGTTTAAAGAGTAATTTAGTTTAGTATTGGATGCAACTTGATATAAGTATTCACTACAATTATAAGAATATTCGCTTTTAAAACATACGATTGCAAAATAATATGTTTGATAATCAATCATTACTTCATAGAAAGTTACTTTTGAGATGGCTTCGCTCGTGTAACTACTATATGTTGTTCCGTAGTTGTTTGCTTTAATAGATTCCATAAGCTCATCACAAGACTGAGAATTACCTTGGTATCCCATAAAACATAAAAAAATTAAAATGTAAATCCTTTTCATATTATTGGTTTTAATTGCTTACAACACCCTGTTGACCAGTGTTTAGCAAGACAAAATAAATAACTATATATTATTTAGTTAAAGAATTAGAAAGATTTTTAGCTTTAGTGGCTTCCATAAAAACAGAACCAACTTGTTTATAGACGTATCTTTCTCCACAAGCTTCAATAGAATATGTTGCTCCTCCCGACCTTTTTATACGATCTACTATTTTTATGTTTTCTTTAGAACAGTTTTGTTCGATTGAAACAGTTTTAATTAAGTTTTTTTCCGTTGAACCTGTCCAGGTTCTGCTAACAGAACCACAAGAAAATAAGGAAAAAGATAAAACAGACAGTAGAATAATTTTTTTCATAATTTTTAAATTAAAGTGTGATTAGATTAAAAAACTGTGGAAATCCACAATCTATAAAACAAAAGTACAAAAAATAATCAAAAGACACATTTATGTGTCTGATTAGTTTATTAGATAAGTGCAATTTTCACTTGTGTTAGAAGAAAAGGAAATAGAGCTACTTAAATCCGTTGGAAGTAAAATAAAACAACGGAGAAAAGAACTTGAGTTATCACAAGCTATTCTTTCATACGATGCTAACATCCCTAGAAATCAAGTAGGCAGAATTGAAAGAGGAGAAATAAACACTTCTATTTTAACTTTACAAAAAATATGCAATGCCTTGAAAATAGACATTAAGGACTTATTTTAAAAAATAAGCAGACATTTAAAGGATCAATCTCAAAAGTTGTGTGTAAATTGGATTTATAGTATGATCTTTGTTTTAAAAACAGACTTTATTGGATCCATACATTGACTTACTAAGGGTTCTCTTACCTGAACTATTAATTACTCATTTCGATATTGCTAAGCACAAAATAAACAGATAGATTACATTCTCTATAGTTTTTACTTTACAAATCCTTTATTTGTTCATAGTGTTTATGAATCAGCTATATTCAACATTAAGCGAATGTTAAAGTAGCTCTAAATCCAAAAAATAGATTGTATTTTTGTAAGAAATATTACCGCTATGCTCGATTTTTTCAAGAAGTATAAGTTTTTTTGGATTTTCTTTTTTGTCCTTACGGCAACCATCTGTTATATTATATTCACCTTGCTTATTCCCAAACCTTCATTGCCTATTTACCAGCCCAATATGGTAAATGCAGAACTGGTAGATAGCACAGTACAATACATACGTAAATACCATAAAATAAGCGACTTTAAACTTATCAACCAAAACGGAGATACCATTACTCAAGAAAACTATAAGGATAAAATTTACATTGCTGATTTTTTCTTTACCACTTGTCAAACAATTTGTCCTATCATGACAGATCATATGGCAAAAATACAAGAGGAATTTAAAAACGATGATGAAATAATGCTCCTTTCGCATACCGTTACCCCTAGTATAGATACCGTTGCACAACTTAAGCGTTATGCGGTAAAAAAAGGAGTTCTAGACCATAAATGGAATTTAGTTACAGGCGATAAAAAACAAATATACGACCTGGCAAGAAAAGCATACTTGGTAGCAAAAACACAAGGTGATGGCGGAAAATATGATATGGTACATACCGAAAATTTTGTACTGGTAGATAAACAAAAACGCATCAGGAAATTTTACGATGGCACCGACCCCGAAGCCATTGAAGAACTTATCGAAGATGTTAAAATCCTTAAACAAATAGAAGCTCAAAAAGAAGTCCAATAATCGGTTTTAAAAACTCGATAAAATCACTTACTTTTGAGCTGTTTAAATCTAATCTAAATTAAGTTTGGAAACAACAGCTGCACAACTCAAAAAAGGACAAAAAGGCATTATAAAAACCTATCATGCTGAACATATTCCTTTAAAGCTTTTAGAAATGGGGTGCCTCCCAGGAAACGAGATTGAATTATTGCATATCGCACCATTAAAAGATCCGTTATACATAAACATTAACGGAAGCCACCTAGCTATACGTAAAGAAACTGCCAAACATATAGAAATAGAAGTCGTAAAATAATGCAAGAAATAAATGTTGCCCTTGTCGGAAATCCCAATACTGGAAAAACCTCTGTTTTCAACCAATTAACGGGTTTAAACCAGCAAGTAGGAAATTACCCTGGAATTACTGTTGACAAAAAAACAGGAGGCTGCCAGCTTTCTAAAAACCAATCGGCAAAAATCATAGACCTTCCTGGTACTTATAGCCTTAATGCCTCATCTGAAGATGAACGCATTGTAACCAAACTGCTATTAGACGAAAATCAGACCGATTTCCCAAACCTTGCTGTTGTAGTATGCGATGCCCTTAATTTAAAAAGAAACCTACTGCTTTTTACACAGATAAAAAGTCTTGGTATCCCAACCATCCTAGCCATTAATATGGCAGACCAAATGGATAGAAAGGGAATAAACATAGATGTACCTGCCCTAGAAAATGCTTTAGATACAAAAATAGCCCTAATAAGCGCAAGAAAAAAACAGGGTTTTAACGAGTTAAAGCAACTTATTGCAGACTATAAAAATTTACCGGTAAATACTTCTTTCAACATCGATGACATTGCTCCCGAATATTTTAATACGTTAAAAAATGAGTTTCCTACGCAAGAAGCTTACAAACTATGGCTGGTAATTTCGCAGGATATAGTGTTTGGCAATATTACAAAACAACAAATTTCCGATAAAAATAAAAACCTACTTCTTGAAGCTTCTGCACTTAAAAAGCTTCAACACAAGGAAACCGTAAAGCGCTACCAATTTATAAAAGAAAAATTAGACAAGCATTATAATATAGACTTGAATAAAGCAACAGGCTTTAGGGCTAAATTAGACAATATCCTAACCCATAAAGTTTGGGGTTATGTGATATTTTTCTTTATCATGCTATTAATTTTTCAGGCGATTTATGACTGGTCTAGCTACCCAATGGACTTTATAGATAGCTCTTTCGCCTCGTTAAGCACGTGGATAAGTGAGTTACTCCCTCCTGGAAAATTTACCGATTTACTTACCGAAGGAATTATCCCAGGAATAGGTGGTGTTGTAATTTTTATCCCACAAATTGCATTTCTGTTTTTCTTTATCTCTATTTTAGAAGAATCGGGGTATATGAGTCGTGTTGTATTTCTTACCGACAATATCATGAAACGATTTGGGCTTAGCGGAAAAAGCGTAGTTCCATTAGTATCAGGAACAGCTTGCGCCATTCCCGCAGTAATGGCTACGCGAAACATCGAAGACTGGAAAGAACGCCTAATTACCATATTGGTTGTTCCGTTTACCACCTGCGCAGCAAGGTTACCTGTTTATCTTATTATAATTGCGCTAGTAATACCCGACCAGCGTGTTTTAGGCATTTTCAACTTACAGGGGTTAACCCTAATGGCACTTTACGTACTTGGGTTCGGGATGGCTATCTTATCTGCTTGGCTTCTTAACAAAATACTCAAAAGCAACGTTAAAAAGTACTTTATTATCGAGATGCCAGCCTATAAACTTCCGCTTGCAAGAAATGTTTTTTTTAATGTGGTAGAAAAAACAAAAGCTTTTGTGTTTGGTGCGGGGAAAATTATTCTTGCCATTTCAATTATTTTATGGGTATTGGCAAGCTATGGCCCTACAAAAGAATTTTATGACGCAGAAACCTTTGTTACAGAAAATTATGCCGATAGCTTAAGCCCAGAAGAAATAGATACCAAGATAGCTTCTATTAAATTAGAGAATTCTTTCCTTGGCTTAGCAGGAAAAGGAATAGAACCTATTGTTGCTCCGCTAGGTTACGACTGGAAAATAGGCATTGCCATTGTAAGTTCTTTTGCCGCTAGAGAAGTTTTTGTAGGAACACTAGCTACCATATATAGTGTAAATAGCGAAGAAGAAGAAACTATAAAAAACCGTATGGCTGCAGAGGTAAACCCTATTCTTGGTGGACCATTATTTAACTTTGCTAGCGGAATAAGTTTGCTATTATTCTATGCCTTTGCCATGCAATGTATGAGCACATTAGCTATTGTAAAACGAGAAACAAAAACATGGAAATGGCCTATGTATCAGCTCATATCTATGTCGGCAATTGCTTATATTTTTGCCTTAGCCGCCTTTCAATTATTAAAATAATCTAGGTATGCTTCAAGAAATTTTAGTTTTTATATGTTTTGGTTTAGCCGTTGGGTTTATGATAAAGAAATTCTTTTGGAGTGGTTCTAAAAAGAAAAAAGCCGCAAAAAATTGCGGCTCTAATAATTGCGGATGTGGGTAGGCTCTTAGCCTAAACCTACATCTAATGTCATCATAACCATAAAGCCTCCTATAAAGCCTAAGGTAGCCAAATCGGTATACGAAGCGCGTTGAGATTCTGGTATTACTTCCTCTACCACTACAAAAATCATAGCACCTGCAGCAAATGAAAGCGCATAAGGTAAAATAGGCTGGAACTCCATAACTGCCCAAGCTCCTAATACCGCCGCAAAAGGCTCTACAATTGCCGAAAGTTGCCCGTAATTAAAACTTTTCCAACGGCTTAATCCTTGCCTTCTTAAAGGCACAGCCACCGCAAACCCTTCTGGGAAATTTTGCAGGCCAATTCCCAAAGCTAAAGCCACCGCACCACCAATAGAAGCTCCTTCAAAACCGGCTGCCGCACCACCAAAAAGTACACCTACCGCTAAGCCTTCTGGAATATTATGCAATGTAATGGCTAAGGTTAATAATACAGATTTATGCCAAGGGGTTTTTATTCCTTCGCGCTCATGGGTTTGAAAATTTACGTGTAAATGAGGTAAAATTTTATCTAAACCAAAAATAAAAAGGGCGCCTAAACCAAAACCTACCACTGCCGGAATTACTTTTTCAAAACCTTCTCCGTCGCTCATTTCTATTCCTGGCGCTAATAAACTCCAAAAACTTGCCGCAACCATTACCCCTCCAGTAAAACCTAATAAGCTATCAAATACAGCCCTGTTAATTTTCTTAAAAAAGAATACCAACGAGGCACCTAAACCTGTAACACCCCATGTAAATAAAGTGGCATATAAGGCTGCTAAAACAGGGTCTATACTTCCTAAATGTTCTATTACATTTTGTATCATTATTTTACTATTTTAATGTATAAATTTGTTGAAACTAAGCTTGATAATGTTAATTCATCCTCTCCTACTTTTACCAACATAGAGTTATCAAAGCTTTCTTTCCCTAGTACTTTGATAGATTTTCCTAAAGAGATATGATGCTTATCAAGGTATTTTAAAAATGCAGACGAAGAATCTTTTACCCCTATACAAACCCCACCTTGCCCAACTTCTAGTTTGCTTAAAATGGTTTTTTCTATACGGTGTATTTTTCCGTTTTCATCAGGAATAGGGTCTCCATGAGGATCTGTTTTGGGATACCCTAAAAATTTATCCAACTCCTTTATCAGTTTTTCCGATTTTATATGCTCCAATTGTTCTGCCACTTCATGAACCTCATCCCACGAAAAATCTAGCTTATCTACCAAGAAGCTTTCCCAAAGTCTATGCTTTCTAATTACTTTTACAGCATGCGCACTGCCTTCTTTGGTTAATTTAGCACCTTGATAAGGTTTATATGCTATTAAATCTTTTTCAGATAAGCGCTTTATCATATCGGTAGCCGAAGATGCTTTCGTATCCATTTCTTCTGCAATGGCATTGGTAGGAACTCCCTTTGTATATTTTTTCTCTAAGTGAAAAATTGCCTTTAAATAATTTTCTTCAGATAGCGTCATTCTATTTTTTTATGCAAAAATACATTTTTTTACAACAATAAAACTTATTTTTTAGATTAGACTAAAAATAAATTTCAAAATGATTTTCATAAGCGATTACAATCAATATACTTTTAGAACTTTAAAGAATTAATTATTTTTAGTCTATTCTATTATTATTCTGTACCCAACCAATATGTTATTTATGCCTGATAAAAAAACCATACGACTAATTGCCAACAAATTAGACCTAAAAAATATACCCGATGACAATAAATCTTATCAAGAACAATTTGAAACTTTAGCCGCTTATATCGAGCAGTTAATCCAAACAGATTTTAATAGACTTATCGCTATTTTATATCGGATAGATGTAAATGAAGATAAATTAAGAAAGGTATTGGATGAACATAAAAACACATCATCAGGAAAAATTATAGCAAAACTCATGATAGAACGCGAGGCAGAAAAAATAAAATGGCGTGAAAAATACCGCTAATAGCAACTAAACAAAGGCTTACACACATAAGAATTTCTGTTACTTGTATTTATTCTAAATAATATTTCATTTGTTTAAATTTTATTTTTAGTTTTGTCTAAAAATTTATTTAGAGTAAAAACAAAAACATTATGAGAATATATTACACATTATTATTCCTCTTTAGCTTAGGCTATACTGCCTCTGCTCAATACGAAATAAAAGGAGTAGTTACTGATGAGCAAGAAAAAATCCCTTATGTAAACATTTACATCCCTAACTCTTCTTACGGAACGTATACCGATGAGGAAGGGAATTTTAGTCTAACCATAAAAGAAGAAGGCCTTTATACTATTGTTTTTCAAGCCATAGGATTTCAGAGCTTAACAAAGAAAATTCACACAAAAGATTTAGATGAAAAACCGTTAAACATCAACCTTAAAAAAGATTTATTAGGGTTAGAGCAAGTAGTAGTAAGTGCTACCCGAAACCGCGTAAATGCAAAAAAAGCACCTGTTGTGGTGAATATTCTAGGAGAAAAGTTATTTAATGCCACACAATCTATCGCTGTAGCAGAAAGCTTAAATTATCAGCCAGGTGTGCGTGTAGAAACCAACTGCCAAAACTGCGGATTTACCCAAGTTCGGCTTAACGGATTAGACGGAAGTTACACCCAAGTATTAATTAACAGCAGGGCCGTTTTTAGTGCGCTAAATAGTGTTTATGGATTAGAGCAAATTCCTACCTCTATTTTAGACAGAATAGAAGTAGTACGTAGTGGCGGCTCTGCTTTATATGGCTCCAATGCAATTGCCGGAACCGTAAATATTATTACAAAAGATCCTGTGTTAAACTCGTGGGAAGTAGGAGGAAATCTAGGTTTAATCGATGGAAAAGTAGCCGACAGAACCACCAATGTAAATGCCTCTGTAGTAAGCGAAGATTTAAAAAGTGGGGTAACCGTATTTGGAATGAATAGAAACCGAGATGCCTACGATGCAGACAACGATGGTTTCTCTGAAATAACAGAACTCACCAATACTACCATGGGAGCCAAAGCCTTTTTTAAACCTAACGAACTAAATAAATTAAGTATCGACCTAACCGCTATAGATGAATACCGAAGAGGAGGAAACAAATTAGATTTAGCACCACATCAAACCGATATTACAGAACAATTAGACCACAATACTTTTCTTGGTGGAATTACGTATGATATTACCAATAAAAAAGAAAACAACAAATTCTCAATATATGCATCTGGGCAACATACCGACAGAAAAAGTTATTACGGCGGACTTGGAGGAGGAAGAACCTCAGCAGATTCTATTTTAGCAGCTAATGCCTACGGAAATACTAAAGATTTAGCAGTATTGGGAGGAGGGCAATTTACACATCAATTTAAAAACAACGACATCCTAACCGCAGGAGCAGAATACAAATACAACAATACCGAAGATGCCATTGCAGGCTATAACAGAGTTATAGATCAAGAAGTAAATGCCCTAGGCGCATTTGCCCAATACGAATGGAAACCTTCAGAAAAATTTACCGCCTTACTTGGCGCACGATTAGATAATATAAATGTAACCGGAAGCTACCAAGTAGGCAATGTTCAACGATCGGTAGATATAGACCAAACAGCATTTAGCCCACGTATTACACTTATGTATGATGTTAACGAGAACCTTAAATTTAGAGGTGGTTATGCACGCGGATTTAGAGCTCCACAAGCGTTTAATGAGGATTTACACGTATCCTCTGTAGGTGGCGAACCACAATTTGTAATTCTATCAGAAAATCTAGATACCGAATATTCTAATGCATTTACGGCTTCTTTAAACTTTACTAAAAACTATAACAAAGTACAAACCAACTTTCTTATCGAAGGTTTTTATACCACGTTAGAAAACCCATTTACCCCCGTAAGCACAGGAGCAACCCTCGCAAACGGATCTATCCTAGAAGAAATAAGAAACGGTGAAGGTGCTTACGTAGCTGGAACCAACTTTGAATTAGGAATATCGCCTTCCGAGCGTTTTATTTTCCAATTAGGAGGAACCCTACAGCAAGCCAAATACAACGAGCCTCAACTGCTTTATGAAGCAACAACCCCAGAGGAATCTAATATTTTAATCGATAAATTTGTAAGAAACCCTAATACCTATGGTTATTTTAACACCAATTATAAACTTACCGAGGCTACTACAATAGATTTAACCGGAACTTATACGGGAAGTATGACGGTTCCGCGTGTAATTTCAGATACAGGTTTTCTTCAGCTTAATAAAACAGATGCTTTTTTTAATATGAATTTTAAACTGAGTCACCATATAGATTTTACAGACACATTCCACATAACATTACATGCAGGAGTGCAAAACATATTTAACAGCTATCAAGATGATTTTGATACGGGAGCTACAAGAGATTCAGATTATATTTATGGTCCTTCTCAACCACGAACTTTTTTCTTTGGATTAAAGTTTGGAAATTTACATAACTAAAAAACAATAGAGCAAGTATGATAAAAAGGTTGTTCAGCTATTGCTTTATTTTTATATCATTCGCAGCAATAAGCCAAAACGCTGCGAATGATTCTTATTGGATAAGTTTTGAAGAAGCAGAACAAAAACTAACCGAAAAACCTAAAAAAACACTGCTTTACTTCTACACAGATTGGTGTGTTTATTGTAAAAAAATGGAGCGCAATGCTTTTGTAAATGATGAAGTAAAAAAGCTGCTTCAAGATAATTTTTACGCCATAAAATTAAATGCCGAACATACAGGGCAAATACATTTTGATGGCATCTCTTTCGGAAATTCTGATGCAAAAACACAACGCAATGCCGTTCATGACATTGTTAAAATATTTGCCCGTCGAGATAAGGCACCAATAGCTTTTCCTGCAGTAATTTTACTCGATGAAAACTTTAAGGTTATCGATAGGCGTTTTACCTACCTCACTACAGATAAATTAGTAAACTTTCTAAAACAAACAGAAGGCATTAATTAAAAGCCTCGTTGTTTTTGTAATTGCTCGTAAGCCTCTTGTACTTTGGTAAATTTTTCTTGTGCTCCTTTCCGATAAGCCTCATCCATGTGTTGTAATTTATCGGGATGGTATTTTTTTGCCATGTTCCGATAGGCTTTTTTTATTTCGGCTACGCTTGCATTCTTATCAATTTCTAAAATCTTATACGCGTTATCTTCAGATTTTACAAACATGGCTTTAATACTGCTAAAATCGGCACTATTAATTCTAAGATAACCTGCTATACGTTGCAACACATGCAATTCGCTATTAGAAACATTGCCATCGGTAAGTGCTATTCCAAACAGGAAATGTAAAATTTGCAGCCTAACCTCATAACTTGTTCTTGCTGCCAAATAAGTACAAATACGTTGTTCATCTATTTGGCGTTTTTTTATTACTTCATTAAAGGTTCTAAAAGTTGCATTGGCTTTATCTTTACCGTATGCCCCTACAAAATAATTTCTAACGTAATCTAATTCGCGTTGGCTTACACTGCCATCGGCTTTAATAACAATAGAACTTAAGGTAAGTAAGTTAAGCTCAAAATCTCCAGGAGAAACTCTATCTTCGGTATCTATATTAAAATCTGTGTATTTATAAGCTTTTCCTTTGCTTATAATCGCATCGATAATACTGCCTATAAAAAAACCTACTACCGCTCCAAAAATACCCCTATAAGAAAGCCCTACTACTGCGGCGATCCATTTTACCATTCTTAATTTTTCCTTTTGGGTGCTATTATTAATATCCTAATTTTTCTCGTACACGTTGTAAAACTCCATTTGCTACAGCTTGTGCACGTTCTGCTCCTGCTGTTAGCGCTTTATCTATTTCGTGAGTGTTTTCTATATAATACGCAAACTTTTTACGCGGTTCTGCATATTTTTCTACAATAAGTTCATACAATGCTTGTTTCGCATGCCCATAACCAAAACCTCCTGCTAAGTATTTTTCTCTTAGTGCTTCTGTTTGAGTTTTACTTGCTATAACTTTATATAAATTAAAAACATTACAAGTGTCTGGGTTTTTAGGTTCCTCTAGTGCTGTACTGTCGGTTTGTATACTCATTACCTGCTTCCGAAGCTTTTTATCGGTCTCGAAAATATTAATAAAGTTACCTCTAGACTTACTCATTTTCTCTCCGTCTGTTCCTGGAATATATTTGGTTTCTTCCTGTACTTTCCCTTCAGGAAGCACAAAGGTTTCTCCTAACTTTGCATGAAAACGACTAGCAACATCGCGTGTAATTTCTAAATGCTGCATTTGATCTTTCCCAACAGGTACAATATTAGCATCATACAATAAAATATCTGCTGCCATTAACATAGGGTAAAAAAATAAACCTGCATTTACATCTTGTAGCCGGTCTGCTTTATCTTTAAACGAATGAGCAAGCGTTAAACGTTGATACGGAAAAAAGCAGCTTAAATACCAAGTAAGCTCGGTTGTTTGCGGAACATCACTTTGCCTGTAAAACACTGTTTTTTCTATGTCTAAACCAAAAGCTAACCAAGTTGCCGCTACGGCATACGTATTGTAACGCAACTCTTCGGCATCTTTAATTTGGGTTAATGTATGTAGATTTGCAATAAAGATAAACGAATCGTTATCTTGCTGGTTTGCCATTTCGATAGCGGGTTGTATTGCTCCTAATATGTTTCCTAAATGTGGAGTTCCTGTACTCTGAACTCCTGTTAAAACTCTTGCCATTATGTATAGAAATCTTTTTTTAGGTAAAGATAATGGTTTTGTGCTATTTCCTAAGCTTGTATTTTATATTTTTGGTTTTATAATTGAGTTTAATTCTAAAAATTAGGCTACATTTATCTTATGAGCTTCTTTAAAAAAATTCTTATTTTAGGTTGGCGTATTTGGTTTTACCTTCTGGTGCTGGTAAGCCTTCTTATAATGTTTCCGTTATTGTTAATTTTTACTGCTTCAGAAAAGCTTTATCCTTATTTTTTTAAACTCGCACGCGTATGGGCAAAAACCATACTCTACGGGATGGGCTTTTTTCCTATTATTAAGTATCAGCAACAGCTTATCCCTAACAAAAGTTATATGCTTATTGCCAATCACACTTCTATGACAGATATTATGCTGATGCTTTGTGTAGTAAAAACGCCTTTTGTTTTTGTTGGAAAAAAAGAATTAGCCAAGCTTCCTATTTTTGGTTTTTTCTATAAACGCACTTGCATTTTGGTAGATCGTAATAATGCCCATAGCAGGAAGGCTGTTTTTGAAAGTGCAAACCAACGTTTATTACAAGGAAATAGCATTTGCATATTCCCTGAAGGAGGTGTTCCCGATGATATTAGTGTTGCTTTAGACAGCTTTAAAGATGGCGCCTTTAGGCTTGCGATAGAACACCAAATACCTATTGTGCCTATGGTTTTTTATGATAACAAAAAACGTTTTCCTTATGTTTTCTTTAAAGGAAGCCCCGGCAGAATGCGTGCTAAAGTATTACCGTTTATAGAAACTAAAGGAAAAAACATCAACGATAAAAAAGAGCTTCGAGAAAAAGCCCATCATATGATTTTGGAGGAATTAAAATCTAAATTCTAATCCGGTATAAACGCCAAAATAATAAGGGTTATAATCGCTTGCGCTACCACTAAAAGCATTTAATTGATACTTAAAAGTAGGCTCTACACTTAAGCCTAAGTTTTGTGTGATTTTATAACCAAAACCAAGCCCTACATTTGTACTAAAGCTTACGTCGTTTAAATTATCTGCTTTTCCTAATGTGGTATTACCAACAAGTGTTTGCAGGTGCACTTCATTTTTTTGAACAAACATAGTACTCGCTCCTCCAATTACTTCTATTCCAAAACGCTTGTCTAACAAAGTGTAAGATATCTCTAAAGGAATTTCTAAATACCCGTATTGCTGACTCACTTCTGCCAAACCATAAAAGCTAGGCGCTACTGCAGAAAGAGCTACCCCTTCGGTACCTTCATGTTTTGGAAGATTTTTGGCATTATACAAACTAATATTTTGTGTGCTAGGATGGGTATTTATATTTTTTAAACTTACCCCTCTACCGTCTGGAGCAAATAAAACATCTTGAGTACTATAATTCATCTGAACTTTATTAACCCCCGTACGAAGCTTTACTTTATCTGATACCGCATAAGCTATTTGTACACCATAAGCCATAGTTACTTCACTTTTACTTGGGTTGTCTGAAATACCTGGGTCTAAAATTTTTCCCGCTTTATTACCTTCATAATAAACAGGTGTTAAAGTTGGTTGAACAGCCCAGCGTTTTGAAGATGAAAATTGCTCGTCTAACCCATCTAAGATTTCCTCTTGTTCTTTTTGTTTTTTTATTTCCTCCAGTAAAGATTTTTTAGGTAGGGTTTGTTCTGCTATGGCTTTTTCTTCCGTTTGGGTATCGTTAAATTTTTGACGACTATGGGTTTGTTCTGATTTTTGAGAACTTTCAAACGCTATATCAAGAGAAGAAGCTTCTTGGTTAATTTCTTCTGTTGCTTTTTCTGTTGTTTGTTTTGTATTTTGCACCTTAGCTCGTTTTCCAGCAGTGTTTTCGTGATTTGCTGCAATTAAACTTGCTTGGGTATTTTGGTTTTTGGTTTTACCTGTTGGTTTTTGGTATGCTCTTTTCTTTTCTGGGTAATCTTCTTTTAGTATTTTTTTCTCCTCTTCTGTCTTCTTTTTTGTGTTAACAATGGCTACTGATGTTGTTTCTGCTTCTTTTGTTAATCTATTTACCTCAATTTCCTCAATAAAGCCTTTTTCTTCAACCAATTCTTCTTTAGCTTTTTTATTTTGCTCTTCTGCCTCTTGATGGGTTACTGAATTCTCTATAGGTAATTTACTTTCTGTGGTTGTAAAAACGCCACTCAATCCCAGTATTAAAGCAATTAAGGCAGCAACGCCTCCTAATTTATACCACAACGGAAGCAGAAAAACTCTTCTTTTCTTTGGCTGAAGCTCTTCTTTTATCTTTCCCCAAAGTTCAGGAGAGGGCGAGGCTTCAAAGTCTTTAAACTTTTCCTGAAACAAACGGTCTATGTCTTTATTTTCTTTCATTTCACAAACTGAAAATTAGTAAGTGTCGCATCTTGTGCGCTTATTTTTTGTTGTAATATTTTCCTAGCTCGAGCCAGGTTAGATTTCGATGTTCCTTCCGAGATATTCATCAATTCGGCAATTTCTTTATGCGAGTAACCGTCTAACGTATAGAGGTTAAATACCATTCGGTAGCGGTTTGGAAGTTCTTGCACTATTTTTAGCAGAAACTCTAAAGAATACTGCTCATGGTCTAAGTTTTCTTCTGGAATTTCGGGTATTTTCTCTTCATTTACCAATTGAAACACCTTCCCCGAGCTCCGGTAACGTTGAAGAGCCGTATTAACAACAATACGTTTCATCCAACCTTCAAAAGAGCCTTTGTGCTTAAACTGATGTATTTTTTTAAAAATAGTTATAAAGGCATCTTGCAAGTTATCTTCTGCCTCTTGTCGGTTTCTTGCATATTTTAGACTTACCCCAAAAAGCTTATGTGCAAACAACCTGTACACTTGCTCTTGTGCCTTTAGGTTTTGCGCTTGGCATTGCTTAATGAGTTCTGGTAAATCCATATAATTTTACTGTTGCATTGACACAACGGGTATTTCTTTTTCGATAAACGTATCTTCTCCTTCTTCATTTACTCCCGACCAAAACCTAAAACTATATGCCTCTCTGTTTTGTATGCTTATTTTAAAACTCTCCTCTTGTGTTTCTCCTTCTAACACTTCACATTGTTCCCCTCGTTTAAAAGCTATTGCCGTGATGTAATGTTTATTTTCACTAAAACTATATGCAATATCATAAAACTGGTGGCAATCTGTTTTCTTTAAAAAAGAAATTTTAAAGTTTTCTTGTTTACCAAACATAAGTGTATCGGGAGCTTCTACAGATACAATAGGCATTTTATCATAAGTCACTTTAGATTCCTCACCATCATCTAAGCTACAACTTACCAAACTTAATACCAATACTAAACTTAAAATAATTTTTTTCATGATTCAACTATATTTACTCCTCTTTTCTTTATAGATAAAAAATTAGTGAAAGGGTTGCGTCTCAACAAAAAAAGCCTTACTTAAAAACTAAGCAAGGCTTTTTTTACGTTATTGTATCGCTAAAATATTACTCCGATTTTGCTATTTTGATAGCTTCGGTAATTTTAGTTTCTAATTCCTCCATCAATTCTGGGTTATCGCGTAATAGTGTTTTAACAGCATCGCGTCCTTGACCAAGTTTAGTATCTTCATAACTAAACCACGACCCCGCTTTTTTTATAATTTCATAATCTACACCTATATCTATAATTTCCCCTACTTTAGAGATCCCCTCTCCGTACATAATATCAAACTCTGCGGTTCTAAAAGGTGGCGCCACTTTGTTTTTTACCACTTTTACTCGGGTTTTATTCCCCTTAACCTCACTGTTATTATCTTTTATTTGTGTAGATCTTCTAATATCTAAACGTACCGAAGCATAGAATTTAAGTGCATTTCCTCCAGTTGTTGTTTCTGGATTTCCAAACATCACCCCAATTTTCTCTCTTAACTGGTTAATAAAGATAACTGTACAATTTGTTTTGCTGATAGTAGAGGTTAATTTTCGTAAGGCTTGCGACATTAATCGCGCATGAAGCCCCATTTTAGAGTCACCCATTTCTCCTTCTATCTCACTTTTAGGCGTAAGTGCTGCAACAGAATCTACGACAATAATATCTATAGCTCCAGAACGGATTAAATTGTCGGCAATTTCTAAAGCTTGCTCCCCATGATCTGGTTGGGAGATAATAAGTGAATCTATATCGATTCCTAACTTCTCTGCATAAAACCTATCAAAAGCATGCTCTGCATCGATAAAAGCAGCTATCCCTCCTGCTTTTTGAGCCTCTGCAATGGCATGTAAAGTCAAGGTTGTTTTCCCAGAAGATTCTGGCCCGTAAATCTCAATTATTCTTCCGCGAGGGTAACCTCCAACTCCTAAAGCCAAATCTAAGCCTAAAGAACCCGATGAAATCGCTTCTACATCCTGTACGGCTTGGTCGCTCATTTTCATTACAGTTCCTTTTCCGTAAGTTTTATCTAATTTATCTAGGGTAAGCTTTAATGCCTTCAGTTTAGCCTCTTTCTCTGTATCTTTACTCATATTCTTATTATTCAAGGTGTTAAGTTATTGCTTCAAGAAATGCTAAAGTACTATATCTTTTACTGTCGGGCAACTCTACGCAACCTTTTTATATCATTTTCATCTAGAAATTAGATAATATCTGTTATGAAAATAGTAGTAAAAATAATAATCTCCGAGCTAAAATCGCTTTCTAAAAAAGTGATTTTAGTTGGCATAATTAGATTAGATGGCGGTTAGTTTTATTTCTTTTAATTGAAGAATAAAATTTTAAAAATCAGAATTAGCCGCCTAAAAATACTCGTAATTTAAACGGGTATTTTTATTTTTTGTACCTTTGCCGCTTAATTTGTAAGTAACTCTCTAATGACTGATTCTGGTAAGATTGAGCTTATGGCTCCTGCAGGGAATTTTGAATCGCTACAGGCTGCAATAGTAAACGGAGCCGATTCTGTTTATTTTGGGGTAGAACAATTAAACATGCGTGCCCGTGCAAGCATTAATTTTACACTTGACGATTTACCCGAAATTTCTCGCAGATGTAAAACGCTAAACGTAAGAACCTATCTTACCTTAAACACTATTGTTTACGACCATGACCTCTCTATTATAAAAACAGTATTAGATGCCGCTAAAAAAGCCGACATCACTGCCGTTATCGCTATGGATCAAGCCGTAATTGCTTATGCGAGGCAAATTGATATGGAGGTGCACATCTCTACACAAATAAACATTACCAACATAGAAACCGTGCGTTTTTACGCCATGTTTGCCGATACTATGGTAATGAGCAGAGAACTAAGCCTTAGACAAGTAAAAAAGATTACAGACCAAATAGAGAAAGAAGAAATTAAAGGCCCTTCTGGCAACCTAGTAGAAATAGAAATTTTTGGACACGGAGCTTTATGTATGGCCGTTTCTGGAAAATGTTACCTAAGTTTACATTCACATAACTCCTCTGCCAATAGGGGCGCTTGTAAACAAAATTGCCGAAAAAAATATACGGTAATCGACCAAGAAAGCGGATTTGAAATAGAAGTTGACAACGAGTATATGATGTCTCCTAAAGACCTCTGTACCATAGATTTTCTAGACCAAGTAATCGATGCGGGAGCAAAAGTACTAAAAATAGAAGGAAGAGGAAGAGCACCAGAATATGTAACCACTGTTATAAAAACCTACCGCGAAGCAATTGATGCTTATCACGAAGGCACCTATACAAAAGAAAAAGTTACGCAATGGATGCAAAACCTAGAAAAGGTTTACAATCGTGGTTTTTGGAGCGGTTATTACTTAGGGCAAAAACTAGGCGAATGGAGTGATAGTCCAGGCTCTCAGGCAACACAAAAAAAAGTATATGTAGGCAAAGGAGTACATTATTTTCCGAAAGCAAACATTGCTGAGTTTAAAATTGAAGCTTACGATATCAAAGTAGGCGATAAACTGCTAATCACCGGCCCGACAACTGGTGTAGAAGAATTTGAACTGACAGAAATGATGGTGAATGATGCAAAACTAGATATTGCAAAAAAAGGAGACTCCTGTACGATTCCAACAAAGTTTAGAATCCGAATGTCCGACAAATTATATAAAATAGTTCAAGCATAATGGTGGTTGTAACCCTACAACGAGCAAAATGTATTGGGTGTAATTATTGTGTAGAAATGGCACCTGGACAATTTCAAATGTCAAAAAAAGACGGTAAATCCGTGCTATTACATTCTACAGAGAAAAAAGGTTTTTTTACCCTAAAATCTCATGACGATGGTATTTTTGAAGAATGTACAGAAGCTCAAAAGGCTTGTCCTGTCAATATCATTTCTACCAAAAAAATATAAAATTAATACCTTTAACCTTAAAAATAGTATAGCATGCAACTGTACAACAAATTAAGCGCAAAAGAGAGAGCAGAATTATTAGACAAAGCTGGCGAAGACCGCCTAACGCTTTCTTTTTATCAATACGCAAAAATTGGAAACCCTGAGTTATTTAGAAATCATTTATTCCTTGCTTGGGATAATATGGAAGTTTTAGGACGTATTTATGTAGCTCACGAAGGCATAAATGCACAACTTTCTGTCCCTGCAAAACGATTTAATGAATTTAAAAACTTCTTAGATCAAATATATTTCTTAAACAATATCCGTTTAAATATTGCTATAGAACACGACACAAAATCATTCCTTAAGCTCAAAATAAAAGTTAGAAAGAAAATTCTAGCAGATGGGCTTAACGATGCTAGTTTTGATGTAACTAAAAAAGGCGTACACCTAAATGCAAAACGCTTTAACGAAATTACAGAAGATCCTAATACTATTATCATTGATATGCGTAACCACTACGAAAGTGAAATAGGACACTTTAAAGAAGCAATAACACCAGATGTAGACACTTTTAGAGATTCTCTTCCTATTATCGAAGACCAACTAAAAGACTATAAAGAAGATAAAAACATTGTAATGTATTGCACTGGCGGTATACGCTGCGAAAAAGCAAGTGCTTATTACAAACATAAAGGCTTTAAAAACGTATATCAGTTAGAAGGCGGAATTATAGAATACGCCCGTCAGGTAAAAAATCAAGGTTTAGAAAATAAATTTATCGGGAAAAACTTTGTTTTTGATCACCGTCGTGCAGAGCAAATTTCAGAAGATATTATTGCACAATGCCACCAATGTGGCAAAGCTTGCGATACGCACATTAACTGCGCTAACGAAGCCTGCCATTTGCTTTTCATACAATGTGATGAGTGTGCCGAAAAAATGAATCATTGCTGTTCAGACCACTGCAAAGAAGTACACGCACTACCAGAAGATGAACAAAAAGCATTACGCAGAGGAAAGCATAACAGCAATAAAATATTTAGAAAAGGAAGGTCAGAAGCACTTACCTTTAAATAGCAGCCAACTAGTTTTGCAGCTATTTTTTGGTATATTTACCTTCTAAAAATAATTACTAACATACAACATAGGTTGGTTTTATAACTAACCTATGTTTCAATATATAGATTATATGGCGTGTGGCAACTGCTCTACAGGAAAAGATGGAGCCCCAAGAGGATGTAAAAACAATGGAACCTGCGGAACCGATAGCTGTAACAAGCTTAATGTTTTCGATTGGCTTTCCAATATGACACTGCCTCAAGACCAAGAAGAATGCAAACTGGTAGAAGTGCGTTTTAAAAATGGTAGAAAACACTTTTACAAAAACACCGAAAACCTTTCTTTACTTATGGGCGATGTGGTAGCTGTAGAAGCCTCTCCAGGTCACGACATTGGCATAATAACCCTTACAGGCGAGCTTGTAAAAGTGCAAATGCGCAAGAAAAAAGTAAAACCTGATAGTGAAGAAGTTTTAAAAATATACCGCAAAGCAACTCAAAAAGATATCGATGTTTGGCAAGAAATGAGGCAGCGCGAAGAAAGTATGAAAGTTCGTGCGCGAGAAATAGCCATAAAACTCAAACTCCAAATGAAAATTAGTGATATCGAATTTCAAGGAGACGGCTCGAAAGCTACTTTTTACTACACCGCAGAAGAACGTGTAGATTTCAGACAGCTTATTAAAGAATTTGCTTACGAGTTTAAAACCCGTATCGAAATGCGACAAATAGGCTTTCGCCAAGAAGCAGCACGCCTCGGTGGAGTTGGCTCCTGCGGAAGAGAATTATGCTGCTCTACATGGCTTACCGATTTTAGATCGGTTACCACCTCCGCCGCCCGATACCAACAATTATCGTTAAACCCCTTAAAACTTGCAGGACAATGCGGAAAATTAAAATGCTGCCTTAACTTTGAGTTAGACGCCTATTTAGACGCACTTAAAGCATTCCCAAAGCAAGACATAAAACTTCAAACAAAAAAAGGTACAGCTGTTTGCCAAAAAATAGATATTTTTAAAGGCGTTATGTGGTACGCTTATGAAGGCGAATGGATGAATTGGTTTGAACTAAGCACCCAGCAAGTTACACAAATAATAAAAGCTTCCGAGAACAAAAAACCCATAGACAGCCTTGAAGAGCTTGTGGCCGAAAAACAAACAGAAATAGAAAATACAAACTTTGAAGACACCGTTGGGCAAGACAGCCTAACACGTTTTGATAAACCAAAACGTAAAAAACCTCAAAAAAGAAGACCTAACAATAAACAAAACCGAAGAAGAAAAAAGCCTCAAAAAAATGCATAAGTACCTTGTTTTTTTTATAAGCTTAGCTTTGTTTTCTTGCGACAGCAAACAAGTGTATGACCAGTACCAAAGTCTTTCGGGCTATTGGTCAAAAAACAACACCATCTCTTTTACTATAAAAGAAATAGACACCACCAAAAAATACAACCTATTTATTAACGTTAGGAATAATAACAATTATCCTTATCAAAACCTATTCTTAATTACCAATATGAACTTCCCAAAAGGAAAAACCATTACCGACACACTAGAATACGAAATGGCAAACCCCGACGGAAGCTTAAAAGGTAGTGGCTTTGGCAAGCTAAAAGAAAATAAACTTTGGTATAAAGAAAACATAAGCTTTCCCGAAAAAGGAGAGTACACTTTTAGCATTAGACAAGCTATGCGCAACAGAGAAGATCAAAACGCTATTGATAGCTTAGCTGGAATTATAGATATTGGTTTTAGAATAGAAAATACAAATTAACAACCGTGACAAAAAAAACAAATCCATCAAAAAAAAAACCTCAAAAGCCTACCTATAGAAAATATATACTTTGGTTTTGGGGTCTCTTCATCGCTGGTTTATTAACCATTTCCTTTTTATTTGTCCTTGCAGGCTGGGGGGCTTTTGGAAAAATGCCAACTTTTGAAGAGCTAGAAAACCCAGAAACCAACCTTGCTACCGAAGTCTTCTCTTCAGACGGAGAAACGCTAGGAAAATATTACAACGAAAACCGCACCCCTATAAAATATGAAGAATTACCCAAAACATTAATTCAGGCCTTAGTTGCCACCGAAGACGAACGCTATTATGAACACTCAGGAATAGATGCCAGAGGAACCCTTAGGGCTGTTGCCTATTTAGGAACAAAAGGAGGTGCAAGTACCATTACCCAACAGTTATCAAAATTACTTTTCTCTGCCACACCAGATAACAAATTAGAACGTGTCCTGCAAAAACTTAAAGAGTGGGTTATTGCAATCCGTTTAGAACGACAATACACAAAAGAAGAAATTATCACCATGTACTTAAACAAGTACGATTTCTTATACCAAGCGGTAGGAATACGTTCTGCCTCTAGAATTTACTTTTCTAAAGAACCTACAGACCTAAAAACAGAAGAAGCAGCAGTTTTAGTTGCCATGCTCAAAAACCCTATTCTATACAACCCACGAAAAGAAAAATTTAAAAAAAATGCCCTACAACGCAGAAACCAAGTACTAAAACAAATGCAAAAAAACGGGTATTTAGACGAACAACAAAAAGACTCTCTACAACAATTACCCTTAAAACTTAAATTTTCTCCCGAAGGGCATGACGAAGGGGTAGCTACTTATTTTAGAGCATACCTACAAAGCTTTTTAAAAGAATGGATTGAAGAAAACAAAAAACCTAACGGAGAAAAATATAACATTTATCGCGATGGACTTAAAGTTTATACCAGTATAGATTCCCGTATGCAAAAATATGCCGAAGAAGCTGTAGAAATGCACATGGCAAAACTCCAAACAGAATTTGACCGGCAAAACAAAAACAACAAAACCGCACCGTTTAGAGACCTCTCTAAAAATCAAATAGAAAACATCATTACCCGAGCCATCAAAAACAGTGACCGTTGGCGAGCAATGAAAACTAAAAACATCCCAGAAGATAAGATTCTCGCTTCTTTTGATGAAAAACAAGAAATGAGGGTTTTCTCTTGGAAAAACAATACCGATATAGACACTATCATGTCTCCAAGAGACTCCATTTACTACTATAAGTCATTCCTAAATACAGGAATGATGTCTATGGACCCACAAACAGGAGAAGTAAAAGCATGGGTAGGAGGCATTAATTTCAAACACTTTAAATACGAACACGTAAAACAAGCCAAAAGGCAAGTAGGCTCTACTTTTAAACCGTTTGTTTACGCCACAGCTATAGACCAATTACACCTCTCGCCTTGCTACGAACTTCCTAACACACAACACACTATTCCTGCAGGAAGACATGGCGTATCTAAAGACTGGACGCCTAAAAACTCTAGCGGAAAGTACGGAGGAATGGTTACTTTAAAAGAAGCCCTGGCAAACTCTTTAAATACAATTACAGCACGACTTATCGATAAAACAGGACCAGAACCCGTTATCGATTTACTTAAAAAACTAGGAGTAGACACCTCTGAAATAGACCCCGTTGCTGCTATTGCACTTGGATCGGTAGACATTAGTGTTTTTGAAATGGTCTCTGCATATTCTACATTTGCCAACAAAGGTATCTATGTAAAACCCGTTATTGTAACACATATAGAAGATAAAAACGGTACTATTCTCTACCAACATATTCCAGAAAGTAGAGATGTAATGAGCGAAGAAGCCGCTTATGTTACTGTAAAACTCATGGAAGGCGTAACAGAAAGCGGTTCTGGTTTACGTTTACGCACCACATGGGCAGTAAACGCACCCCATTATAAACGCGCCGTAACAGGTTATCCTTATGCACTGAAAAACCCCATTGCAGGAAAAACAGGAACAACACAAAACCAAAGTGATGGTTGGTTTATGGGAATGGTTCCTAACCTAAGCACAGGCGTTTGGGTTGGTGGCGAAGATAGGTCTGTACACTTCCCAGGAATAACTTACGGGCAAGGAGCAACTATGGCCTTACCTATTTGGGGGATATACATGAATAAAGTTTATGAAGATGAAAGCCTAAATGTTTCTAAAGCAGATTTTGAAGCTCCAGAAGAATTGACTATAGAAGTAGATTGCGAAAAAGCAAAAAAAGAAAATCCAGAAAACAACAATGCTGAAGAAATTCCAGACGAATTAGATTTTTAACCCCTATATTTACTAGCAACAACAAAAAGCTCTTTTTTATTAAAGAGCTTTTTGTTGTTAAATCAAATTCTTAAAGCCACGAATGTATCGCTGAAAGCTTTTTATGGAATCTTTATATTTTTTTCGTATTTTTCAACAAAATTTTTTTATCAAATGATAACAAAAACCGTAAAAAACGTACAAGAAGCCCTAAAAGGGGTTGAAAACGGAATGACATTTATGCTTGGAGGCTTTGGCTTATGCGGAATCCCCGAAAATGCGATTGCAGAACTTGTAAAACTTAACATTAAAGACATTACTTGTATTTCTAACAATGCAGGCGTAGATGATTTTGGATTAGGCTTACTTCTCCAAAAAAAACAAATCAAAAAAATGATCTCTTCTTATGTTGGTGAAAACGCAGAATTTGAACGCCAAATGCTTAGCGGAGAACTTGATGTAGAGCTCACCCCACAAGGAACACTCGCCGCAAAATGTCAAGCAGCACAACAAGGTTTCCCGGCTATTTACACCCCTGCAGGCTATGGCACCGAAGTTGCCCTAAACAAAGAAACCCGTATGTTTGACGGAAAAATGCACGTTCTAGAAGAAGCTTACAAAGCAGATTTTGCCTTTGTTAAAGCATGGAAAGGCGATACAGCTGGCAACCTTATTTTTAAAGGAACTGCCCGTAACTTTAACCCTTGTATGTGTGGTGCTGCAAAAATAACCGTTGCCGAAGTAGAAGAACTCGTTCCAGCAGGAGAACTAGACCCTAACCATATTCATATCCCAGGAATTTTTGTTCAACGTATCTTTAAAGGAGCACATTTTGAAAAACGTATAGAGCAACGTACAGTTAGACAAAAATAAAACCTTACTATTAACAACAACTCAACAAAATCATGCTAGATAAAAACGGAATAGCAAAACGTATTGCACAAGAAGTTAAAAATGGGTTTTATGTAAACCTAGGGATTGGTATTCCTACCCTTGTAGCCAACTTTGTACGTGACGATATAGAAGTAGAATTTCAAAGCGAAAATGGAATATTAGGAATGGGAGCTTTCCCTTTTGAGGGCGAAGAAGATGCCGATTTAATTAACGCAGGAAAACAAACCATTACTGCACTACCAGGAGCAAGCTATTTTGATTCTGCAACAAGCTTCGGGATGATACGAGGAAAACACGTAGACCTTACCATACTAGGCGCCATGGAAGTTGCCGAAAATGGAGACATTGCCAATTGGAAAATACCAGGAAAAATGGTAAAAGGCATGGGCGGAGCTATGGATTTAGTAGCCTCGGCAGAAAATATTATTGTTGCCATGATGCACACCAATAAAGCAGGCGAATCTAAACTTCTAAAAAAATGCAGCTTACCACTCACAGGAGTTGGCTGTGTAACAAAAATTGTAACCAATCTTGCGGTATTAGAAGTAATCGAAGAAGGTTTTAAACTCATAGAACGTGCCCCAGGGGTAAGCGTCGAAGAAATTCAAAAAGCAACCGAAGGAAACCTTATTATAGAGGGCGAAATCCCAGAAATGGAGCTATAAGAACCGTTCAAAAAGCTAAAAATCGCCTTTATTACAAGGCGATTTTTAGTTTCAAATATATTTATTTCAATCACTTTTATTTTTATCTAAAGCACTAGGCAGTATCCATTCTGCATGACCAAAATAAGGCCAAGGTTCTGCGGCCAAATCTACTTTACTGTCTATAAAATTGGTATAAGGCCTTCCGTTTACGCTTACATTGGCATGTACATAAACTTCAATAGCTTTTCCTTTTTTAGCGTATTCTTTTTTCAGGTGTTGAGCAAATTGCCAAATCATATCGGGTTTGGTCGCTATTCTGCGCTGTTGTTTTTCCGAAAGGTAATCGGCTTTTTTTATAGCTTCTTGCTTTCCTGTTTTTTTATCTTTTACAATAAAGGTGCTTGTGCCACTTTTAGAGCGAAGCATCATTCGCCAGCTTAATCGGTGTCCTTCTTCGGTCCATAAAACATCATCGTTAATAAACCAATGCCTTAAGGGTAAAGCTACCTGAATAAGCATCCAAACACTAAAAAAAACAGCAATAAACTTGGCGTTTTTGGGAATTTCTAATTGATTTTCTTTATAAAAGGTTTTCTTTTTGAGAAAAGTTTTATGGATTGTTTTTACAGGGAAAAAGAACAAACAAAAAGCTAATGATAAGTACGGGAAAATACCTATATGAAATACAAGACTATTGAAAAGATGAAAAAATACAGCAGCAAAAAAGGTAAACTTGCGTGTAGGTTTAAATAGCAATAACGGAACAACAAGCAAATCGAAAAATATGCCGTAATACGCAACCACTTTAGGAACCCATACTGCCTGTAACCATTGGCCAATAATAGGCAAGTTAGCTTTACTTTGCATAAGCAGTGTAGGCATTGTGCCATCTAGCCAATCGGGGTATAATTTTGCTATAGCAGCATAGGTGTAAACAATAAAAAGCTGTAAAATGATAAAATACTTTATCCATACAGGCATGTTTGCTTTTTTTAGTTTGGGATTTAGCCGAGTGTCTATTGAGGCATACCTGTTAGCAGGCGCAATAAGCATAAATACACAAATTAACAGCAAAAGGTAGTAGTGATTATTGTAACTTGTTTTCTGCATAAAATACACCGCAGCCCACATTGTGGTAAATCCAGCCATACTCCAGCGATATTTATAACCAATAGTAACTAGAACCCCTAAACACCCCATAAGGAAAAAATAAAAATACATGCCATTTCCGGGTAAAGGCTGTAGAAAGTCTAAACCTATAAAATTAAAAGTAAATTGGGGCTCGATGAGTGTACGTTTTATCCAACCTGTAAAAATAGCTCCCCATGCTTCTAATGTAATTAAGATTCCGAAAAAAATACGAAATACAATAAGGGCACTGTTATCGGTTTGGCGAAATAAAAAACATATACTCATGGCATTATACTTTACTTAAGTTTTTTATAAAAGTTTGGGTGTAAAGCTTATCGGCTTCCATGGCATTGATTAAATCATCTACTGTGGCAAACTTTTTTTCATCTCGGATGCGTTTAAGGAACTTGATACGAAAGGTTTTCCCGTATAAATCTTCATCAAGATTAAAAAAATAGGTTTCTATATTCTCTTTAGTTTCGTTAAAGGTAGGATTGGTACCTATGTTGGTCATTCCAAAGATTTTTTTCCCGTTGTAGGTACTTTCTACAATGTAAACTCCGTGTTTAGGAATAAGTTTATAGCTTTCTGGTATGGCTAGGTTTGCGGTAGGAAAACCTAATTTTTTTCCAAGACCTTTACCTTGTTGTACAACGCCACTTAGGCTGTAGGGACGCCCTAAGTATTTGTTGGTCGTTTCTATATTGCCTTCTTTTAAAGCGTTTCTAATTTTTGTAGAGCTTACAGCAACTTCATCTATATCTTGTTTAGAGATTTCTTCTACTGTAAAGTGATATTTCTTTCCAAATTCTTTAAGCTCTGTAATACTGGCGGTTCTGTTTCGCCCAAACCTATGGTCGTAACCAATAATTATTTTTTTTACATTGAGTTTCTTTATTAAGATTTCTTCAATGTACTCTTGTGCAGTAAGTCTAGAAAACTCTTTAGAAAAAGGATAAACAACAAGCTGGTTAATCCCGAGGGTTTTGATTATTTTTTCTCGCTCTCCAATAGTATTTATCAGGCGTATATTCATTTCTTTTTGTAGCACCATTCTTGGATGAGGAAAAAAAGTGAGCACTGCCGAATCTAGGTTTAGTTTTTTTGCTTCGTTTACAACACGTTGTAGTATTTTTTGATGCCCAATATGTACACCATCAAAGGTTCCTACTGTTAAAACACAGGGTTTTGTAAGCGAAGGTATATTGTTATCCATATAAAGCGTAGCGATAAGTTTTCTTAAAAATTGTTATGATAGCAAATGTAAATGAAGTTTTTTAAAGTTTTAGGTATTATTAAAACTGTTCATGGTATTTGTTACGCCAGCTATTCCAAAAGATTTTATGGCTTCTGCAGAACGATCTATGCGTTCGGGCAGTGATTTTTCTTCATTCTTAGACCAAGTTCCTAAAACGTACTGTATTTGTTTTCCTTTCGAAAAATCGTCACTAATGCCGAATCTAAACCTACTGTATTTGTTAGTGTTTAATGTTTGCTGAATGTGTTTTAAACCGTTGTGCCCTCCGTCACTTCCTTTTGTTTTGATGCGTATGCTACCAAATGGTAAGTTGAGGTCGTCTGTAACAACCAGTAAGTGTTCTAGTGGAATTTTTTCTTTTGTAAGCCAGTAGCTTACAGCTTTCCCGCTAAGGTTCATAAAGGTACTTGGTTTTAATAGAATAAACGTTCTTCCTTTTTGTCTAAATGTTGCCATTTCTCCAAGTTTTACACTCTCGAAAGTTACCTCTTGTTGCTTTGCCAGGTAATCTAGTATTTGGAAGCCTATATTGTGGCGTGTATTATGGTATTCTGGACCTATATTGCCAAGGCCTACAATTAAAAACTTTTTCATGTTTAGAAAAGTGCGATTTATTTTTTGCTAAATTACGTAAATTCTTATAAGCATAAAAAAGCACCCTTTTTGAGGGTGCTTTAAGGCTGTTATAACTAACAAAATTTTATGCTTCTGCGGTTTCAGTAGCTTCGCTAGTTCCTTCTGTATCATCATCATCATCGTCGTCTGCTACAGCATTACGAGATGTTCTTACTTGGCAAATTACAGTGTTGTCTGGGTGTAAGATTGTGTAATCTTCACTTTCAACAGCAGTTACATATAATTTGTTTCCTATTCTTAGGTTTGTTACTTCTGCAGTGATATAATCTGGTAAGTTTTGCGCTAAACCTCTTACGCGTAAACGACGTAAGTTTAAACGTAAAACCCCTCCACTTTTCACCCCTCTTGCTACTCCTTGAGTATGCACTGGGATTTCCATAGTAATTTCTTGATTTTCTGTGAATTGATAGAAATCTATGTGTAAAATAACATCGGTTACAGGGTGGAATTGAATGTCTTGAAGGACAGCGTTTGCTTTGCTTCCGTCTTCTAATTCTATCACTACGGTATGTACATCTGCAGTGTAAACAAGACTGTTAAACTCAACTTCTGGTGCTGAAAAGTGCAATGGCGTGTCTCCTCCGTATAATACGCAAGGAACCTGTCCAGCATTACGTAAGGCTTTTGTTGCTTTTTTGCCTACGCTTTCTCTTTTAGATCCTTTGATCGTAATTGACTTCATTTCTAAAAATTATAATTAATAAATATTTTTACATTAAAAATTTTGAGCTAATCGATTTGTTTTCATGAACGCTTTTCATGACAGCGGCAAAAAGATCGGCACAAGATAATACTTTTATTTTTTTGGTTTCCTTTTCTAAAGGAATGGTATCGGTAACAATTAGCTGTGTTAGCTGAGAATTTTCGATACGATCGTAAGCTTCGCCCGAAAGTATTGGGTGTGTACAGATAGCTCTTACGCTTTTTGCGCCACGTTCTATCATTAAATCTGCTGCCTTGGTTAATGTACCTGCTGTATCCACCATATCATCTACTAGTACCACATTTTTTCCTTTTACATCTCCTATCAAAGCCATGTGCGAAATTACATTTGCTTTAGCTCGTTGTTTATAGCATATTACAACATCGCTTTCTAAGGCTTTAGAGTATGCATAAGCTCTTTTAGAGCCTCCCATATCTGGAGATGCAATTGTAAGGTCCGACAGGTTTAACTCTCTTAAATAAGGTAAAAAGATTGTTGATGCAAAAAGATGATCTACTGGTTTTTCAAAGAAACCTTGAATCTGATCTGCATGTAAATCCATGGTAATAATACGTGTTGCACCTGCTGTTTCTAGCATTTTAGCTACTAGTTTTGCTGCTATTGGCACACGTGGTTTATCTTTTCTGTCCTGTCTTGCCCAACCAAAATAAGGCATAACCGCAGTAATGTGTCTAGCCGAAGCACGTTTTGCAGCGTCTAGCATAAGTAACATTTCCATTAGGTTGTCACTACTTGGGTGCGTAGATCCTACAATAAAAACACGGGCTCCACGAATAGATTCTTCAAACGAAGGTTGAAATTCTCCATCACTATACGTAGAAGTAATTACGTTACCTAAAGGAATGCCGTAAGCATTCGCTATTTTTTTTGCAAGGATTTTACTTTGTGAGCAGGCAAAAATTTGTGCATCTGCGGTAATAATCTTAGACATTTTTCTTTAAGTTTTTGTAAACTAATTATTTACCTATCTTGTAATGGGGTGCAAATTTAAGAATATTTTTTAAGTAAGAAAAGAAAGTTTATTTTTTTTATACTTCAAATAAAATATAATTGTTATTTTTGCCCTGTACTTTTGCTCAAGTGGCGGAATTGGTAGACGCGCTGGATTCAAAATCCAGTTCTTTCGGGAGTGTGGGTTCGATTCCCACCTTGAGTACAAAAAAACCTCAACTATTTAATTTTGAATAGATTGAGGTTTTTTTATTTTAAACCCTCTATATTTAAACGGATAATAGAAGGTCAAGAACAATTGTTGTGTTTATGCAAAAATTGTAGTTAATCTATACAGGAAGAATTCACTAGAAAAATCGCAATAAAAAAGCCTTACATTTCTGTAAGGCTTTCGTTTATTTTGCTCCTCAGGTTGGGCTCGAACCAACGACCCTCTGATTAACAGTCAGATGCTCTAACCAACTGAGCTACTGAGGAATTTTTCATACTCATTTGTTTCGCTGAGCGGTTGCAAATATAAACACTTTTTTAGTTCTGCAAAATATTTTTTCTATTTTTTTATAAAAATTATCCAAACAACCACCTATATACGTCATTTCCATTGGCATACAATACTAAAGCGATAAGGATAAAGAAGCCTATCATTTGTGCATACTCCATAAATTTGTCGTTTGGTTTTCTTCCTGTAATCATTTCATATAATAAGAACATCACGTGCCCGCCATCTAATGCTGGAATAGGAAGTATATTCATGAAGGCCAAAATAATAGAAATAAGGGCTGTTGTCATCCAAAACGATTGCCAATCCCAAACGGAAGGAAACAGGTTCCCTATAGCTCCAAATCCACCTACTTGGGTTGCTCCTTTTTTGGTAAATACGTATTTAAATTGTGCTACATAATCGTGTAATGTCCAGTAAGCAAAATCAAATCCTTTTACAATGCTCTCCCCAAAGCCATACTCTTTTACGCTAATTTTAGGGGTATCAAAAGACATAAAGCCTACACTTCCTTTTTCGTTAGGGGCAACTTGCAATTGCTTTATCTCGTTATTACGTTGCACCATAAGCGTTACTTGATCTTTTCCTTTTAACTCCTTACGAAGCTGATCGAGATATTCTACTTTTTTTCCTTCTGCTGCTACAATTTTATCGCCTTTTATAAGTCCTGCTTTTTGTGCTGGAGAATCGGGTAAAATAGAATCTACTTTTGCCAATACTTTTATTGCAAAAGGCTCTAAAACTCCTGACTGGAACATGGTATGCCCGATATCCTCTGGCAGAGAAAGCACTTCTTCTGTTCCGTCCTGGTGCCTTACCTTCATTGTTTCTACTCCTCGTACTAATAAATGCTGATTTACGGCACGCATATTTTCTAATTCTTCCCCATTGGTTTCTAAAACGATATCTCCGTCTTTAAAACCATATTGATGAAAACTTTCATGAACCGAAAAACCTTCAGGAATAGCCTCTTTAGAAATATAGCCTGTACCCCAAACAAAAAGTACCATAGCATAAATTAAGAAGCCTAAAATTAGGTTTACCGTAACTCCTCCTAGCATAATAATAAGTCGTTGCCATGCAGGTTTACTACGAAACTCCCAAGGTTTAGGCGGTTGTGCCATTTGCTCTTTATCCATGCTCTCGTCTATCATCCCAGATATTTTTACATAGCCTCCTAAGGGAAGCCAACCTATACCGTAAACGGTATCGCCTATTTTCTTTTTAAACAGTGCAAATTTCACATCGAAGAAAAGAAAAAATTTCTCTACGCGGGTTTTAAAAATTTTGGCAGGAATAAAATGACCTAACTCGTGTAAAACTATTAAAAATGAAAGACTTAATAATAGTTGAATGGCTTTTATTGCAAATGGACTCATAGTCTGTTTGTATTCTAATTTTTATTTTAAAAATGCTACAAAAGTAGTCTTTTTCTATGGGTAGAAAAAATTAAAATCGTCTTACCTTAAATAGATTAACATTTCTTTGAATTTGATGGTAGTTTGTTTTTGACTTTTAAAAGCTGGCTTTTTATTTTTTAATTTTCTTAAAATATGCATATACCAAAATCAAAATTGCAATTACAATTAATGCCAACCACAAACCATCTGTCCATTCTGATTTTTCTGCTAACAAAATAGGTGTTTTATCGCCAGAAAGCACAAAGCCTGCCCAGTAAAACGGGTGTTGTAAGTTAGCATTTGTTGTGTTTTTAAGATAGTCTAGTTTTGCATTTTGTAGCGCGGTTGCTTTATTTTCTCCATTTTGTAGGTTTTTGTAAAAAGCAACCATAATTTCTTTAGTAGATAGGTCTGGTGCATTCCAGAGGCTTGCAACAGTAGACGGAATTCCGGCGGTAGTAAACGCATAATGCATGGAAACGAGGTTACCTCCGTCCTTAAAACCTCCAATACCTGTATTACATGCACTTAAAACAGCTAGGTTTGCATTAAAACTTAGTCCGTACAACTCTGAAATATACATTTCATAATCTTGCTCTGAGTCTGAAAAAACCAAATTACTTAATTCTGGCGCTTTATCGTTAAGGTTAGAGTGCATTGCAAGGTGAATAACGGAAACATTGTTTTCTAAGGATTTGAATTGTGTTTTAGAGGCCTGATTTCCGATATATACATCTCCTTCTATAAACGATGAAATTTGAGTAACTTCTTCTTTTGCTCCTAATAAAGAGTAGGCTTCTCCTCTAACGGCTAGTTTACTTTCTGCTAGTTGTCCAGAATATTCTGGAGCGAAAAAAATTGCCTTTTCGGCTTTACTGCTAACAGGAGTACTGGTTTGCTCTGCTATAAAATAAAGACTCGGCGTGTAAGAAATAGTGTAATTTTCTACGAGGTACTTGTTATCTTTTACCAAAAGATCAAACGGTAGGTAATGCAGTACATCGTCTGGAATAATAGTAGTAACTGTGGCTGCTGTATCAAAGTCGTTTGTAAACAATTTTTTATACAAATGAGCTCCTTGCTTTTTTAAATCGTTTATGCCTACATTTAAATTGTTTATGCTTTCCAGGTAATGCTCTATTTCTTGTTTTATATTGTTGTAATTTTCTAGTTTAGTATACGTTATATTTCCCTCTCGAATAGTTATTTTAAACAACTGATTATCTAAAGCTTTAAACTTTATAATATTCTCGCCTGTCAAGCTTTTAATATCAATTGCAGGGCTTACAAAAGGGTTGTTGCTTTTATATTGTGTTGCAATTTTTTCGGTAACTTTTTTTAGTTCTAGTTCCTTCTCGAAAATTTGTTGTTTAAGGGTTTCTTCTTTTTGTTTTAAATATTCTTTTTTAAGGTATGTAATATAAGCCCTAAGGTATTGTTCTTCTTCTATAAGGTTGTAATGCTGTGTACTTCCTGCTATTTCTCTTTTTAACAAAAACTTATTTATAAATTCTTGCGAAGATACTTTTTCTATAAAATTAAGCAATTGGTTGTTTTCTTCATCTGAAAAAGGACGTTCTAAAGCACTGTTTATTAAACCTGCTGTTATTTTATCGAAGGTGTTTTTAAGGGTCTTGTTTAGAGGCGTATTCCCTATGTTGTTTTGGAATTGTGCTAATGCCAACCAATAGAGTTTTTCTTCTTCAGAGGAGTATTCTCCATAATATTCTCGAAAAGACTCGGCTAAACGCACCAATCTTACCGCATCTGAAATTGCTTCTCCAGGAACAAAGTTTTGCACCTCGCTTTCAGGAAGTTTAAATGTTATATTTTGGTTTGATATTTTAATTAGAATTTGGTTGATAACCTCATATCCTAAGGCTAATTTATTTCTACTAAATAGGCATTCGGCTTTTAATTCTAATAGTCGTTGATCGTGTAGATTTCCTCCTGTTTTTTCTGCTTCATCAATTAAATCGAGTGCCTGCTGATAGTGCTTTTTTTGAAATAATATGTTAATCTCATCTATTTTTACTTGTTGATTAAAGGTTTCTAGGGAATAAGGGGCTTTTTTAGAGTCAAAAACAACTTTTTTTGCTAGATTATTATACTTTTCAGCTTCTCCTGGTAAGTTATGACCTAAGTAATAACGAGTTACTATGCTTAAAATTCCTTTGTAATTAGCTTTTTCCACTTCATCAAGTTGGTTTTCTTGTGTGATTTTTATTACTTCTCTTAGGTTTTCTAATATTAATTGTTCTTCACTTCTATCTCCTTGTTCGCTTTTATCCATGAGAATAGTTAAGTAGCTTCTGTATAAAGCAAACTCGAGTTTAAAACCAATCTGCGGGTTAGCGCTTAGTTCTTGCTGGTGCTTTTTATATAGTTTTAATGCTTTATTAATATAATTTATACTACTTTCATAATTATTGTATTCTCTTTCAAAAAGAGCTAATCTCCTATATGTGTTAATTATCGATTCATTATGTAAAGATTCCATTTGCTCAAGAACTTCTTTAGAAGCTATTGTATATTGATATTCTTTTTGTGGAATATCCATAAACTGCGCATTATAAAGCAAAGCCATATTATAGTAAATTTTAGACTTCAACTCTAAGTCCTTGTCACTTTTAACCTTTAGTTCATCAAAAAGTTTCAGCCCTTTTTCATTGGTTTTAATAGCCTCTTCGTAATCTCGAGATAAAATTTTCATATATCCAGAAAACTCTAGCATTTCTATTAAATAGATAGTGTCTTTTTGAGTTGTTTCAGAAAAATAGTTAAAGGCTTTACCTAAATACTTTTCGGCCTCTTTTGGGTTATACATATAATCAAAAGAATTTTCTGCCAATCTGCGATTAACACGACTCATTCTCTCTGGAGCTGCATTTGCTTCTTGCAAGGTATCAATTGCATTTTGCATTAACTGATAAGCCTCTATATTTGATTTTTTTGTAAAAGAAAAACTGGCCTCGGCTTTTGTAAACAGCTGTAAGCCTCGTAACATTTTCTGAGTGGAATCTGGTGCTTTATCAGCTAGCTCTAATGCTTTTGTTCGATAATTTAAAGCTGCTTGAAATTGAAAGTTTAAATCAAGAGAATCGGCTTTTTTTGTATGCAAATCCCATTCATTTTGAGAAAAAAGATGAATACTTGTTAATAAAAAAGCAAAAATTAAAACAATTTTATTTTTCATATTGTTAAGGGTTGGTTGTATTACAAATATAACTTTTAAAAATAATTAGCACATTAAAAAACTAGCTTATAGCCTTTTATACAGTTATTATTATTTGTTCTATTTTAGAATAGCGCACTTACCCTTATTTCCAAAAAACTATTTTAAAAAACATAATTAAAAATTTAACATTTTTAATACCTTTAAGTTTTAATTCCCTTTAAGTAATGAGGTATCTGTTATTTCTATTCGTTTTTAATTTTTGTACACTACAAGCATTTTGTTACACCTACAAGGATAGCACCACTGTAAGAAAAGCTAAAGAACTTGTAGATGAAAAAGACTACAACAACGCATTGGCACTTTGGAAAGACATTAATAATCAATCTCCTGAAAATAAAGAATATACTGCTTATTACAACCTATGTAAAGCAAAAATAAAAGCAGATAATAGAAATTATAAAGAAGCCATAGAGCTTTACAAAAAAGAACAAAAAGCATTAGAAAATCATAAAGAATATTCAGGCTTACTTGTTAAAATTTACAACGGATTATATCATGCATTAGCTTATTCTGGCAATTGGAACGAAGCCTTAAAAGAAGGAGAAGAAGGGCTAGCTTTAGTATACAAACTTAACGATATAGACATTACCGAAAAAGCAAATTACATCTACGATTTAGCTTACATTAACGACCGGTTAAAAAACTACCCAAAAGCTATCGAGCTATATAACCAATCTATAAATTTATACCTGCCACTAGAAAACAAAAACTTTGATATTGGGTTAGCTTACAACAATTTAGCTACTTGCTATGCTAAAATTGGGTACTTTACTATGCGCCTAGAAAGCTATAAAAAAGCACAATACTATTGGGAGATAAATAAAGAGGAAACAGGAAAAAACTATTTAAACACCCTTTATGGTAACCTTTTAAAGCTTTATGCTGAATATGGCGACATTGACCACGCAAAAGACTATCACCTTGCCATTAATAACCTAATCGATATAGAAACAGAACAAAATATCAGCTTAATAGCAAGCGTTTATAATCGTAATATTTTGTTTTTTAACCTGGTAAATAATTTTGACGAAATAAAAAAGCAAAGTAAAAACTTTAAAACTTTTTTTTACAGTTTACCTAAACCCGAACAACAAAAAATAAGTCATTGGCTATTGGCTAGCTTAAACACTACCCTAAATGTATACGTAAATCATAAACTAGATAAAGAAGCCCTTAACCTTGCTGACACCATTATAAACCTTGCAGATACTTACAGGAAACCTTATGAAAAAATACACCCCTATGTAAAAACCAGTACCATTTATACAGAAGTAAAAAAACCGCTTTTGGCCATAGCTCAAATAGATAAAGCCATTGCCATTAGCAATCAGATAAATATAGGGTCTATTAACCTTGCCGCCCTTCAATTAAACAAGGCAAAACAACTACTCGAAATAAATAAACTAGATGAAGCAGAAATTTCGTTTCATAAAGGGGTTCGTTCACTTATAAATAAAGACTACACAGAACCTACAGACCTTATTAATTATTTTAAAGAAACCACTTTCGATTATTATCGTATTTCAGCAATAATAGATATTGCCGATTATTACCTTAAACACCACCAAAAGCTCAACAACAAACAAAGTTTAAGGCATGCAGCGACAGTTTATTTGTTAGCCGCAGAAAATTTTAATAAATATTACCAAAAAAACGCTTACAACTTATACTTAAACAGGTTAAATTCAAAAATAACCGAAGGTATTTTAACTACGAGCATTCTTTTAGAAGAACCTATAAATACGGTAACCTTAACCCTGTTAGAGCACAATAAATCTCATGTATTAAGAAAAGAATTTTTAGCAAAACATTCTAAACTTGGTGTAGATAAAGCACTTATTTTAGAAAAAAATACTTCCCAAATAAAATTAGAGCAACTACGCTCTCAAAAAGAAACCAACCCAGACAGCATTACTCTAATAAAAACCAAGTTAGCCCGTATAGATGAAGAGATTAATAAGGCACAACCCATGTACTTAAATTTCTACTCTGGGAACTTTTCGGCAGATACCTTCCTCAAAAACATCAAAAAGAACGAAGCCATTATAGCTTATTTTATAGGAATAAAAAACAGTTATGCCATTGTTTATACAAACCATAAAGCTTCTGTTTTTAAACTAGGAGACACTCAAAAAATAGAACCGCTTATTATTGCTTATCATCAACAATTAAAAGATCCTAAAGAAGATTACGCAGACACCAGCAAACAATTGTACCAAGTTCTAATTGAACCTTTAGACAATCTTCTAAAAGAAAAAAATAAGCTCACTTTTATCCCAGATAAAAACTTAAATTATATTCCTTTTGAAACTTTACAAAGTGAAACATCACCACTGATAGAGGATTACGATATTTCTTATCATTCTTCTCTATCTATGTTACAAACCATAAACAACGTTAACACAAATCATAACGCTTCAAAAAAAGCATTGGCAACTTTTGCCCCTAATTATACGGCAAACAAGAGTATAGAAATTGTTTCTAGGTCTAATCGATTCTCTGCATTAGAAGGAGCTAAAAATGAAGCCCAAACCATTACAGATTATTTTAAAGGAGACGCTTATATCGCTAAAAATGCCACAAAACAAAACTTTATCGATGCCACTACATCGTATCAGGTATATCATTTAGCAATGCACGCTATATTGCATGAGCAAGAAAATATTTCTCCTAGTTTGGTTTTCCAAGATAATGAGCTTTTAAATATCAACGCTATTTACAATTTACATTTCCCTGCAGAACTGGTTGTTTTAAGTGCTTGTAATACAGGAATAGGAAAACTAGACCAAGGCGAAGGGCTTCTAAGCCTTTCTAGGGCATTAACCTATGCAGGGGTAAAATCTAATGTTTTTAGTTTATGGGAAGTTCCCGATAAAGAAACTGCCGAAATCATGATTAATTTCTACAAGTATTTAAAAGAAAATAAAGAAAAAAACACCGCTTTGGCCTTAGCTAAAAAAGATTTTATCAAGGCAAATCCTGTTAAAGCTCATCCTTATTATTGGGCGGGATTTGTAGTAAGTGGAGATGTTGCTGAAGTTGCTACAAAGCTTCCTTTTTACCAAAATGTTTTTTTTATTATTACCAGCGCTTTTTTTATCATTATTATTTTCATTTTGTTTTTTTACAAGAAGAAAAAATAACGTTTTATCAACTAATACCTACTTGATTGCTTTTAGTATTTTTTGGGCTTGTGCTGCTCGCGAAGCCTTACCTGCTTTTACTTTCTCTAAATATGTTATGGCATTAGTTTTATCTTGAAGCTTTAAATAACCCAATGCAATATACCAATCAACTTGTTCTTGGAGTATTTTTGAAGCCTCCCAATTTTGGTTTTCCAACACCTTGATTGCTTCTGTAGTTTGGTTATCGGCCATTAAGCTAATTCCATAATAAAAATTAAAATAAACCTCCTTGTCTTGTATATATAGTTTTTTTAAGGCTTCTGCCGCGTTGGCATAATCGCGATTATCGTATGCATTAAAGGCTTTTTTTACATCGCTTTTATCGGCAGTATTATCGCCTCGTACTGTTGGAACAACAACATTAGGATAAGGCTTAAAATTTTCGGCATAAATTTTATCATAATCAAGCGGTTGGTTAAAAAACCAAAATAAACCTACTCCTAACACTAAAACAGCAGCCACCTTCCAAACTACCGAAAATATGTTGGTTGATTTTTCGTTTTTATCTACTTGCTTTAAGTATTCTTTAATCTCCGCTCCCTCTTCTTGCTTAATAGCTGCTTGTAGTGTTAACTGAAAAGAAACCTCTTTTTTAAAGTCCTCATCTTCTTCCAACAGCCGTTTCACCTCCTCTTGTTCTTCTGGGGTTAGCTTATGCTGAATATATTTTGCTATTAAATTAGAATGCTTCATTTATTTTCCTTTAACATCATTTCTCTTAACTGTTTTAAACAGCGCGATTTTTGGCTCTTTACTACATCTTTAGAGGTATATTTTAGTTGTTGTTTAATTTCCTCTAAAGATAAATTTTCATAATAAAACATTTTCAAAACCTCTTTACATTTTCCGCCTAAGTTTTTATAAAAAAAACGCAGTTTTTTTATATTCTCCTCCTGAAGTTCTGTGTTTTCCTCGTTCTCATCCTTCAATAAGTACTCGAAATCTGTAATATCTTTTGGAGACATTTTCACCTTTAAACAGTTATATATTTTATATTTTCCTATAGCAAACAAATAGGTTTTTACAGAACACGATAAAGTTTCTAATTTACCCGAAACAATATTTTCGTATAGCGCAACAATAGCATCTTGATAAATATCTAGAACTTCTTCTTTTGGTATAGAAAAGCGCGAAGAGTACAACAAAAACTCTTTTTTATACTGAGTATACACACGCCCTAAGGCGGTTTTATTACCAGATTTTATATGTGCTATTAAACGTTTTTCTTTATTCATTAATAACTAAAAGTTAGGCAAGTAAACATTTTTTTAAAAAAAATATAAAAATTAATGTTTACCTATTTCCATTTTCTATATCAATTATAAAACCCTCGTGCATTACAGGGCAAAGTTATGCTTTTTTATAAACAAATAACAGCGTACAAAACTAAAACTAACCAATATCAAGAATTTATTCTTAAAAAATTAAAACTATGAAAAAAAACTACTACACATTACTTGCATTTCTATTTGCACTGAGTGTTGCTGCGCAAAGCACCCGTTATGTTGATCCTACAGGAACAGATTCAGGAAACTGCCTAGACCCTTCTAGCGCCTGTGCAACAATAAATTACGCGTTAAGCGTAGCAGGAAGCGGTGACACTATTGCTATTGCTTCTGGCGTTTATACAGAACAGCTTGACATAACTAAAGAGATAACACTACAAGGTACAGGAAACAATCAACCTGGTGGTAGCATTATTCAGGCACATACCTCATCTGGACAAGCGACAGGAAGTGTAATTACTATAGACGGAAATTATATTGTTCAAATTGCAGACTTAATCATTAAAAATGGTGGAGCTACACTACCTAACAATCCTACCGGAGGAGGAATAATGTTAAAAAACGGAACTTTAAATCTAACCAATATTACTTTTATAAACAACGAAGCCTCTGAAGCTGGTGGAGGTTTATATAACCAGAATGGAACATTAACATTAAGTAATGTAACCTTCAACCACAATGAAGTTTTTAATGATAATTTATCTGCTGGCGGCGCAGGTTTATTCTCAATCTATGGGACGGTAAACCTCAGTAATGTTAGTTTTAATGCAAACCTAGCCACCGAGAGTCATGGCGGAGGGATGTTTCTTTCAGAAAGCAACGGTACATTAACCGATGTTAGCTTTATAAATAACGAAGCTGAAGGTGGTGGTAGTGGCGGCGCTTTATCTATTAGTGAAAGTACACTGAGTTTTACCAACACCAATTTTACTGGAAATAAAACTGACGCAAATTCTGGTGGAGCTATATATGCAGAAAATAGTACACTTGATTTTGTTAGCACCAATTTCATTGAAAATGAAGCCTATCAGCTAGGAGGCGGAATATTTTCTATTAACAGTAACCTCACACTTTTTGATGTACTGCTTGACGAAAATATTGCAGGAATGGGAGGCGGCATTATTTGTCTTGGAAGTAATACGGCCATCACCTCTATAAAAAACACCTATTTTAAAAATAACGAGGCAAGAGGTATCTACGGAGGAGGGCTTCTTAATGAAGGTACTACAGTAACATTAGTCAACACCTTATTTACTGGAAATAAAGCCATGGAAGCAGGTGGGGCTATCATCAATGCCGGGGAATTACACCTATTAAATAGTACCATCACCCAAAATGAAGCAACTCTACTAGGCGCAGGGGGTCTATATAATTTTGATGCCAATAGCAACATGACAATGACCAATAGTATTGTATGGGGAAATATAGCACCCGGAGCTCCAGACATTGCTAATAATGGTGATTTTATAGGAAGCTACTCTCTTTATGACAATTCAGATATTTTCAATGATGGCGATTTTGCTTGCGACAACTGCCTAAACCTTGCCCCTAATTTTGAAGATGTTGCAGGGGGTAATTTTAGGCTTGCAAGCAACTCGCCTGCTATTGACGCTGGCGACCCTAATACCAACCTCTCTTTATTCCCCACAAATAATAATAATACAATAGATTTAGATAATAACAATCGAGTACATGACAATAATATAGATATAGGAGCATACGAATATGGCTCACTCTCTATAGACAACAGTAGTGCAATAACTCCGAATATTCGCACATACCCTAACCCTGTGACGAATGTACTCCATATCAAAACTCGCCACGAAATAAACAGTCTAAAACTGTATAGCATTACAGGGCAACACCTACAAACTTGGCAAAATCAAACTCAAATTAATCTAGCCACCTACGCTAAAGGAATCTACTTCTTGCAAATACAAACCCCTAGAGGTATAAAAACAGAAAAGATAATTAAAAAGTAGAGTCTTTAATACACGCATAAATACCATTACTAACCCACATATTTTTAACTATGAAAACAATTACAAACTTATTAACAGCAGTATTCGCACTTATATCTACCATGAGCTTAAACGCACAAACTTTTGAAATGGTCAAAGATATTAACCATGGAAACTTAGACAGTACCCCAGAAGAACTTACCCCAACAGACAATTATTTGTTTTTTAGAGCAACAATTGAAGAACAACAAGGACAAATGCTAGAACGCTTATGGAGAACCGATGGAACAGAAGCTGGCACCACAATAATAGCTGGCGGACAAGAAAACCTTATAAATCCCAGATACATGGTTTCCTTAAATGGAGTCCTATACTTTAGTGCTGCCAGTGAATACGATGGAAACGAATTATGGAAAACAGACGGAAACTCAACCCAACTCGTTAAAAACATTAACCTTACCACCTACGCAGGAAGCAACCCCCGAGATTTAACCGTATTTAATAATAAAATTTATTTTTCTGCCGATAACGGAACAAGCGGAAGAGAGCTTTGGGTAACCGACGGAACTGCTACAGGAACACATATATTAAAAAACATTAAGCCTAATGGAAGTGGGGATCCGTATGGCTTTACCGAATATAACGGGAAACTTTACTTTTCGGCTGATGATGGAACAAATGGCGATGAACTTTGGGTAACCGATGGTACTACTGCTGGAACACAACTATTAAAAGACATTAATCCTGGTGGAAACTTGCTTAACTCTACTAAATATAATGGGGAACTTTATTTTCTCGCTGATGACGGAACAAACGGAAGAGAGCTTTGGGTAACCGACGGAACTGCTACAGGAACACAACTATTAAAAGATATTAACCCTAACGGAAGTTCGTTTCCTAGTCAACTTATAAAATATAACGGGCTACTTTATTTTCTCGCTGATGACGGAACAAATGGCGATGAACTTTGGGTAACCGATGGAACTACTGCTGGAACACAACTATTTAAAGACATTAATCCTAGTGGAAGTGGGGAACCGTTTGGCTTTACCGAATATAACGGGAAACTTTATTTTTCGGCTGATGACGGAACAAATGGCTTTGAACTTTGGGTAACCGATGGAACCTCAGCTGGAACACAACTATTTAAGGACATTAACCCTAACGGAAGTTCGTTTCCTCATCAATTTATAAAATATAACGGGCTACTCTATTTTAAAGCTGATAACGGAACAAATGGCGATGAACTTTGGGTAACCGATGGAACCTCCGCAGGGACACAAGTAATACAACCCGCTGTTTCTCCTAATAACAACCCTTTAGCAATAAAGCCTTTTTTTACAATCTTTGATGGTTCATTATACTTTTCCGCCAATTACGATAGTAACGGACAAGAGCTTTGGAAGCTCACCACACCTAACATGTCTGTAAAAACAGAAAAACTTGCAACTGTTAATATATACCCTAACCCTGTGGCGAATGTTCTCCATATTGAAACTCGCCAAGAAATAAGCAATCTAAAACTGTATAGCATTACAGGGCAACACCTACAAACTTGGCAAAATCAAACTCAAATTAATCTAGCCACCTACGCTAAAGGAATCTACTTCTTGCAAATACAAACCCCTAGAGGTATAAAAACAGAAAAGATAATTAAAAAATAATAAGTCATGAGAAAATTACTTTTTACCCTAATAACCTTGTTTTCAATAGGACTTATAGCCTGCGAAAACGATGACAATAAAAACAACCCTCCCAATAATTCAGATTTTGGAGAAATTACACTTAAGGTTGCAGGAGACCTAAATGCTAATTTTTCTGGGATGGCAGATTTTCATTTATTAAAAATTTTAAATGTAGAAAGCTGGGAAGTAAATGGGCATGATTACAATCCCCAAACATTTTCTATTACTATTAGCAATAGAGCTATTAACAGCGCTTCTCAAAGACCAAACCCTGGTACTTATACCATAGGAAGTTCTACCAATGCTGATTTCTCAGTAGACCTTACCTATATTCCAGATGGAGATTTTATAAACACCGTAGAATTTAGCACCTCATTATTAGCTGACTTGGCTGAACCTGCCGAAAACAGAGGAACCCTCACCATTACTTCTTCTAACGAAGATACCGTAAAAGGACATTTTGAATGTACTGCCTTTAGAATCGATGATGACCTAAATATTGTGGAAACCATAGAAATCTCTGGGGAGTTTACTGCAAATAAAAGAAGATTTGACTAAGCGTTTAACTTTAAAAATAAATAACAATTAAAACTATGAATTTAAAATCAACATTTTTTGGAATTTTAATAGGCCTTGGGCTGGTATTATCGGCACAAGCACAAGAAAACATCCGTATAGGCGCCATGCTTGCTTATGGATCTGAAATAGAAAACCCAGGAATAGGTGTTAATGCAGAAATTCCTATTATGGAAAATCTAAACCTTGCCCCTTCCTTGATTTACTTTATCCCGAAAGAACAATACGGATTTAAAACAAACTGGTTTGAAATCAGTGCAAATGCTAATTACTATTTCCTTAAGCAATCAGGCTTAAACGTTTACGCTTTAGGCGGTCTTAATTACACCCATCTAAAAACTTCATACGACGGAAAAAATATATGGGGAGTTACTAACGATGTTTCTGCTTCAGAAGGACGCTTTGGGCTCAACCTTGGCGGAGGCGTTAACTTCCCTCTAGGAAAAATAACACCTTTTGCAGAGGTTAAATATGTTGTAATAGAAGACGGACAAGTAGTTGCAGGAGCAGGCGTAAAGTTTAATTTATAAACCATCATAATTATGAAAATGTTAAAACAAACCCCAAAAATTGTAGCCCTATTAATGGGCTCATTAATGCTATTATCCTCTTGTTCTGAAGATGATGATGTGGCAACAGAACCAGAAGCAGAAATACTACCTCCCATTGTATTAGACTGCGATTATTTTAAAGAAGATCGTATTTTAGAGAACGACCCACAAAGACCCATAGATTACATTGTAACCTGTTGGGCACGTGTACAAGGAAGCCTAAAAATAGAAGCTGGAGTAGTTATTGAATTTGAAAACCATGCAGGACTTAGAGTAGACCTCGATAATAACGTTTTTGAAATTAAAGGAACTTCTAGCGAACCTGTCATTCTATCGGGAACCTCTAAGCAAAAAGGGTATTGGCGAGGAATTTTTCTTTCAGAAGCACATAACCCTAACAACCTTATTGAACACACGGTTATTGAATATGCAGGTTCACAAAATTTAACGGGTTCATCTCCCGTATATGAAGGTAGCTTGGCTATTAGAGGCTCTTCTGGAACCACCCCACAAGCCCTTACGTTAAATCATGTAGAAATAAGTAACGGAGGTAGTGTTGGAATAGATTACCATAGAGTTACAAAGCAAAATTCTGTTGCTACCTCCAACCTAATTATCACAGGAAATGAGGATGTCCCTGTAAAAGTTTCGGCAGAAATGGCTCATATTTTTGATAGCTCTTCTTCTTATAGCGGAAATGCCTCCGATTTCTTGAATATCACCACTTCATCTTATGAAATTGAAGACCAAACCGTAACTTGGGAAAAGTTAGACGTACCTTATTTGGTAGATGGTCGAGTAAGTATTGGTGATGATGGTCACCTCACCATTGAAGCAGGGGTAGAAATGGAATTTAAATCTGGAGCATACCTACAACCTTACGGTTTTCTTCCACCTTATAATTTAAGTCTTAAAATTATGGGAACGGCAGCAGATCCTGTACATTTAAGAGCTCATAACGATATTAACTGGGGCGGTATTCAATATGGCTTTACACAAGAAGACAATATTATAAACTACGCCATTATTGAAAATGCCAAAGGCGATTTTCCGGTGGGAAACCATCAAAATACAGGGGCTATCTATATGCACGCAAGTCCTAAATTAAGAGTTTCCAACACCACGTTTAAAGATTTACAAAACTGTGCCTTTTACTCACCATACGGTGCCGATTATTTTGATAACCTGGAAGTAACCAATGTTACTTTTGATAATGTGGCAGGTGGCGAGTACTGCGATAATGATTAATTTCTAACAGAACCCACAAACGGCAAGCCTGATTTTATGAGTTAGTCAGTGGTTTGCCGTTTATTTTCTTAATTTAATCTAATTTTATGAAAAATTTCAACCTTCTTTATACCGCATTGCTTATTTTTTCTTTCCTTTTATTTTCTTGTAATAAAGATGATGATACTGGTAACAGCAATAACAACAGCAACAATATAGGTGTCAACAAAATAGCTATGGATGTTTCTGGCTCGCAAACAGGCCACATGTCCGGAAATGCCTTTATAGAAATATACAACAGCCAAGGTTATAACACTTTTGAAATAGAAGGAGGTGATGCCTCCGAAGCTACTTTTAAAATAAATTTTTACACCTACAACGGCGGTAGCAACCCTGTGCCTTGGCCCGAAAAAGGAACATACCCATTAGATAGCGGCGCTGATATTATCAACGGGAAAGGCTATAAAGTAGGTTTTGAATATATTCCTGAGTGGCGAGACTATAGTAAAAATGTTACCGGAAGCCTGACTATTACCGACAATAGTAACAACCAGCTTAAAGGCACTTTTGAGTTTTCTGCCGATGAAAATGGAGACAATGGAAGTATTACAGTAACCAACGGTACTTTTCATGCAGAAATAAAAGAAGAATAACCTCTTGATATAAAAAATTATGGGAAAAATTTCAACAGCAATATGCTTTCTTTTAGTTGCTTGGATCTCCTTAGCACAAAGCACACAAAAGTCCAATACCATTAACCTAGATTTTACTCCAGATTTTATCGATTTTTCTCCAGACGATAAATACATGATCGCTGAAAACGAAGACCATTACAGCGTTTGGGACATTAAAAAAAATACGAAAATTATTGAAGGAGAATATAATTTTAAAATAGGTAGACTCTTAAAAAACACACCTATTCCAACAGGAAGTGGTTATTTTTTATTTGGTAATGAACAAATTTTTCTGACCATAGACTATCAGCACAACAACACCAAAATAAAAGGCTTTAGCTTAAAAAACGGTTCACTCCTATGGGAAACCAACCAGCTAGATATCGGTGTAACAGTAACCGAAACAATTATTGGTGCTCATGCAGGAGGAATGTTAACCATAGAAGTAAACGGAAATAAATTTTCAAAAACACAAAAAGCTAATAACTTTTTTACCCGAGACCGGTTTTTAGATAGACTTATTAATTACATTCCTGCCAAAAATGCCATTGTTATTAACGGGAAAGATGGTTTGCAAATGTTAGATATACGCAATGGAAAAACACTATGGACTCAAAAAGATTTTAAAGGAGGTATAGGCGAATTATTATTCAGCCAAAAAAACAATAAGCTACTTGCTATTACTATACCAGCTACCGATGGAGCTTTAGACCTCCTAACCACAACTCCAAAAGTTATTGCCTTAGAGGCTAACACAGGGAAAATACTATGGGAAGTAACATACACAGGAGATTTTATTCCAAATTATGCCACTATAAAAGATAACACACTAATATTACCTTATCTAGATCTTACATTTATCGACCTAAAAACAGGTTTAGAGCGCAACGGAGATATAAAAAATCGCACCGCTACGGCTAAAAATGTAACAAAAGGATTAGGGAAAATTATGGCGCTTGATAAAGCCCTGAATGGCAACACTCATACATTTAACAATGCCCCAAATAAATACAACAGGCTAATTCCTAGGCAACTTTATTTTAACAACAACGGAAAATTATGCTATTTTACAATATTTGATAAAAACGGAAAATGGAATACTGGCAGCAAAAAAGGCTATACCATTATCGATATACACAACGATAAAATAGCACTAGAAAAATATGCTGTACTAGACAACCAATGGACCGTTATGCAAGATGCCCTAGCTAATAACATTTTCTACATAAAAGCGAGTGGTAACCTTAACAGAACCATTATCAAAGCAATAGACGCAAAAACAGGCGCCGATATTTTTGAAACAGAAAAAGCAAAAAACAGTGCCGATATCGCTAAAGCCTTTAATCCGTTTATTGTAAACAAAAACCTGCTTATAGATATTGTTTCCCGAGGAATTTATATTCTAAACGCAAAAACAGGAGAAAAAATTTCTTACACCTCCACCAAAGATTTAGGAACAGGAACCATAAAGTTTAGTGAGCTTTACAACAACGGGATTATTATTTTTGGAACAAAAGCCGTTGGGGTAATAGATTACAAAGGAAACATCATAGCTAATGTTCCTGCTAAAAACGTAAAAAGCTTTGCGGTTACCGAACACGAAATATTACTATTGGAAAGTAAAAACTTTACCCGTATAGATGCTAAAAGCGGAAAAATATTAGAAACCTTCGGTTTTAAAAAAGCAGACAATGTTGCTTTTAGCTCTTCAGGAAAAACCCTTGCTAAATATAAAGGCAAAAGCATAACCTTAATACAACAATAGAGTTTTAAAAACATTCTTAGAAAAATAAAACAACCCCTAAAATTTCACATTTGTTTTCTTTAATGATGCCTGTTTTATTACCCTTCTTAAAAACCTTTAAGAAGGGTTCTTTTTTTGGCAAATTGCATTAAAAACGCTAAAACCCTTACCTAAACTTACACTTCCACAACCTTTATTTTGGGGTTTAGTGTAAGTAAATCGTTTACAAATTTATCATTATCCTGAGGAGCTATATAAATTTCGTCATACTTACTGTATTTTATAATAATTCCACCGCTTGACATGGCGGGTTTTAACCCGCTCCACATGGTTTTACCTACATGAAGCTGAACAATTTTACTAATCTCTATTCTTCCTTCTATAAAAGCTGAATGGTAATAAAGATATTTTGAATCAACTCTATAACCCGTGTTAAAATAAATCCATAAAAATAAGATAAAGGGTAACAACAATAAAAGACCTACTATTTTACCTTCGGAAAATATGACATATATACCAACCCCTGAAAGAAGAGCAAAAATAGCTAGTAAATAATGTATAAACTTACTTTTTTTAGCTTTATAAGTTTTCATAACAAGATTTTATAAAAGTGTATTCACTATAAACGGGAACTTACTATATTTTTCTGGTTTTTGGATACCGATAAGCAAGTGCTTACCGCTTTTATAGGTAATACTCAGTCCTAAGTTTCCGCTTATATTATAGGCCATACCTTTTTTTCCGCTTCGAAATCCCCAATCGCCATATTCTTTTAATGGTTTGTATTTTACAATTTTTGCTTCCGCTATATCTTTTATTAAAATAACCTCTTCTGCTACTAAGGGCGGAAACTTAACAACAATTTTTTCGTTATCAATATAGGTTTTCAACACAATATTATAAATAAAATAAAACAGTCCTAATGTCATTAAGCAGAAAAAAATTAACAAGATATCTGGACCAGAGTTGTTTCCAAAAGGTATCTTAAATATTATTTGCTGCACAAAACCATAAAGCATAAAAGCGTTTATGCTTATAAGGATAACCCAAAGCCATATTTGGCGAAATCGTTGTTTTTCTATTAGCATTTTGTTTTAAAATTAAAATCAATCTGGCCAGTTGCACTTATAACTTGGGCATGGCTTATTCATTTTTATCAAATTTATTTTTTATAGCACGTTCCGTTTGGATAATCGGAAAAATTGCACTGAGAATAATTAGGATAGCAATAACTCCTATAATATAAAGAGTATATATTTTATTTTCAGGAATTATAAACCCAAAAACTGTGGTTGCACAAAGAAATATACCTGAACGTATAAGTTCTTTGGCACTTTTACATTGAGCAAAGTCCCAACGGGTTTGATTTTTCATGGAACTTTTTGAACGATACCCGTATAGTGGATTGATTTTTTTAGGTGGATTTTTCTTAAAAAGAAATCCTGTAACAATAAGAAGAATTCCGCCAATTAAAACGCCACCTATAAAAAGTAATTGATTAGGATTCATGGGTTGTTTTTTATAAAAAATCTTAAAGATAATTGAAACAAGAAAAATAATAGTTTTTTGGCAGAATATCTTTGAAAACTATCTATAATACTTACTCCCCATAGTTTAGGGAAACCTATAACCATAAAGTACATTTACTTTTTTTAGCTTTATAAGTTTTCATAACAAGATTTTATAAAAGTGAATTCGCTATAAACGGGAACTTACTATATTTTTCTGGTTTTTGGATACCGATAAGCAAGTGCTTACCGCTTTTATAGGTAATACTCAGTCCTAAGTTTCCACTTATATTATAGGCCATACCTTTTTTTCCGCTTCGAAATCCCCAACCGCCATATTCTTTTAATGGTTTGTATTTTACAATTTTTGCTTCCGCTATCTCTTTTATTAAAATAACCTCTTCTGCTACTAAGGGCGGAAACTTAACAACAATTTTTTCGTTATCAATATAGGTTTTTAATACGATAACATTAAGAAAAAGATAGGATAGTCCTAACATCATTAAGCAGAAAAAAATTAATAGGATATCTGGACCAGGATTATCTCCAAAAGGTATCTTAAATATTATTTGCTGTACAAAACCATAAAGCATAAAAGCGTTTATGCTTATAAGGATAACCCAAAGCCATATTTGGCGAAATCGTTGTTTTTCTATTAGCATAATCATTTAAATTTTATGGAAGAAGTAGGTTTCAAAAATAATTAACCTCATCTAAACAAGAAAACCCTATAAATATTATGAAACACTAAATGTAAAAAACTTCTGTTAGAATCGTTATTTTTTAATTTATAAATCTATAAATTTGACTTCTTAGCATATAAAATTTACAACATGTTACAAGTAGCCCAAATTAGAGCCCATAAAGAGGCGTACATCGAAGCATTAAAGAAAAGAAATTACGATGCGGCTCCGGTGTTTGAAAATGTTTTACAATTAGACGAAACACGTAGATCTACACAAACTACATTAGATGCTACCTTGGCAGAGTCTAATAAATTATCCAAAGAAATTGGGCTTCTTTTTAAATCGGGCGAAACAGAAAAAGCAAACCAAGCAAAAGAAAAAACCGCAGGTTTAAAAGAAACCACCAAAAATTTACAAGAAAAATTAAACACAACTGTTACTGCTTTAACAAAGCTGCTTTATGAAATTCCTAACATTCCGCACAACACAGTAGTGGCAGGAACTTCTGAAGAAGATAACGAAGAAGTGTTTAGAGCAATAGATTTTCCTAACCTAGAAGAAAATGCTTTGCCCCACTGGGAATTAGCAAAAAAATACGACCTGATAGATTTTGACTTAGGAAACAAAATTACAGGAGCTGGTTTTCCTGTATATAAAGGGAAAGGAGCCCGTTTACAACGTGCGCTAATCGCCTATTTTTTAGACAAAAACACCCAAGCAGGTTATACCGAATACCAAGTACCTCTTATGGTTAACGAGGCTTCGGGCTACGGAACAGGGCAATTACCAGATAAAGAAGGACAAATGTATCATGTTACCGAAGATGATTTATACCTTATTCCTACTTCTGAAGTTCCGCTTACCAACTTTTTTAGAGATGTCATGTTAAATGAAAACGAGCTTCCGCAGAAGCTTACGGCATACACACCAAACTTTAGACGAGAAGCAGGCTCGTATGGAGCTCATGTACGCGGATTGAATCGTTTACACCAATTTGATAAGGTAGAAATTGTAAACGTAACCTTGCCCGAAAAATCTTATGAAGTTCAGGAAGAAATGCTTTCTCACATCAAAAATATCTTGAAAGAATTACACCTTCCTTATCGTATTTTACGCTTATGCGGAGGCGATTTAACCTTTACCTCTGCCCTAACTTACGATTTCGAGATTTATTCGGCAGCACAAGAGCGTTGGCTAGAAGTTTCTTCGGTATCTAATTTTGAAACCTACCAAGCAAACCGCTTAAAATTACGTTACAAAACCAACGACGGGAATAAAGCGCTTGCCCATACACTTAACGGAAGTTCTTTAGCTTTGCCTAGAATAATGGCAGGAATTTTAGAGAATTACCAAACTCCAGAAGGTATAAAAGTACCAGAAGTTTTGAAACCCTATACAGGTTTTTCTATCATTGATTAATCCTAAAAAAACAAGCAATTTAAAATCGCATTTTCTATCTTAGCAAAATGCGATTTTTATTTTTTATAGGATTTTTTTTAGGGAGCTTTATATACGTAAATGCGCAATCTCCTGCATTAGCAAAAAACTATTTCGAACAAGGTGAGTTTGCCAAAGCTAAAGCCATTTATCAAGAAATATATCAAAAAAACCCGCAGAACCTTAGTGTGGCTTACAGCTATATAAACACCTTACAAGAGTTAGAGGAATACCAAACTGCCGAAAAAATTATCCGAGAACAATTAAAACTTTATAAAAACTACCCCAATTTGTATGTAGAGTTAGGATACAATTACCAGCTACAACAAGAAACAACAAAAGCCAAAAACGCTTACCAAGAAGCAATACAAGAACTAGAAAAGCGACCTAATTATGCTTATGGCGTAGGAAAAGCCTTCCAGAAATACAACCTACTAGAAGAAGCCATTAACGCATACAGCATAGCTTTAGAACGCTCCTCGAACATCTCTGCCCGTGTAGAGCTTGCAAAAATTTATGGCGAGCAATTAAAGCATAAAAAAATGTTCGACACGTATATAGACGTGGTAAAAGAACAACCCAATTACCTTTATGTAATTCACCGTAGTTTTGCCGAATACATTACCGATGATAAAGAAAATACCGAAAATAAAGTTTTAAGGCAACTGCTATTAGAACGCTTACAGGAAGAGCCTCTGCTTCTATATAATCAATTACTCAGTTGGCTTTTTATTCACGAAAAAAACTTTAAGATGGCGTTTATCCAAGAAAAAGCCATTTATAACCGAGAAGGAAAAACCAATCTTCAAGCCTTTTTTCAGCTAAGTGAAATTGCACAAGAACAGGGCGATTTAAAAACTTCGGGAGAAATTTTGGATTATATCATCACCGCATCTCCTCTTCCTTATGTTAAGATAAAAGCAGAAGAGTTACGCCTACAACAACAAATAGATATTGCCACGGCTAAAGATTATCCGAACATAACTAAAAACTTCGAAAAAGTTTTTACCACCTATGCCCCTGATGAAAATTTATTTTATATAAAACTTCAACATGCGCGTTTTTTAGCCTTTAAACTATCGCAAACTTCACAAGCCTTAACACAATTAAAACAACTGCTCACAGCAGATTTATCGATGCGAAAAGAAGCTTTGTTAAAAATGCTTTTAGCCGATATTTTAGTACTAGACGAACGCTATAACCAAGCCCTAATCTACTACAGCCAAGTGCAAAACCTTTACGAGAATTCTCCCATAGGGCACGAAGCCCGATACAAAGTAGCTAAAACCAGCTATTATAAAGGAGATTTTGATTGGGCAAAAACACAATTAGATGTTTTAAAAACCTCTACCTCTCAGCTTATTGCTAACGATGCTTTAGAACTTGGTTTACTCATAAAATCAAACACAGAGGAAGATAGCTTACAACCTGCCTTAAAAAAGTTTGCAAAAGCAGATTTACTTCAGTTTCAAGAAAAATATACAGACGCTTTAACCCTTCTAGACACCTTGTTAAACCAATACAAAGGCTATAAAATAGAAGACGAAGCTTTTTTCCGTAAAGCTAAAATTCATGAACATTTAAAAAACTATGAATTAGCTGCCACTTATTATGAGAAAATAGTTGCTTTCTATCCAGAGGAATCGCTAGCAGACGATGCGCTCTTTGCGCTTGCTAAACTACACCAAGAAAAGCTTAACCAAACTACAAAAGCTCAGGAATACTACAAACGTATTATCTTTGAATATCCCAATAGCCTTTATGTTAATGAAGCAAGGAAAGCCTATCGGGAAAATATCCCTCCTACTTAATGCCATATAAAACCTAAAAACATCGAGTAAGCTTTCTAAAAAATAATACTTTTGCAGTAACACTAAATAAAAACCATGTATATTTATAATGTAACCATCAATATTGCAGAAGATGTCCATGACAAATGGGTAAAATGGATGAAAGAAACACATATCCCAGAAATGCTAAATACCGGCAAATTTATAAAAGCACTTATGAGCCGTGTAATGGTTGAAGAGGAAATGGGCGGGATTACCTACGCTATACAATACACTGCAAAAAACAAAACAGATTTAGAAAACTATTATAAAGAAGACGCCGAAACATTAAGAGCTAAATCGGCTATTTTTGAAGGAAAATTTGTAGCCTTTAGAACAGAGTTAGAAGTAATAAGTCAACATGAAAAAAACACCTAAACTTAGTGACCAAGTCCGTGCTAAAAAGCATTTAGGACAACATTTTTTAAAAGATGAAAACACTTCTAAAAAAATAGCCAACACCCTAAGCCTAAACAATTACACTAAGGTATTAGAAATAGGTCCAGGAACAGGGATGCTCACCAAGTATCTTCTTCAAAAAGATATAGAGGTTTTTGCCATGGATATCGATAAAGAATCGATTGCTTATTTACAACAAAATTTTTTTCTAGATTACCCTTCCCTTACCAAAAATAACAAATTACATGTTTTAGAAGCCGATTTTTTAAAAACCAACCTCAGCGAATATTTTGGAAAGGAAAACTTTGCCATTACCGGAAATTTCCCCTATAATATTTCTACCCAAATAGTTTTTAAAACCTTAGCTATAAAAGAACAAGTTCCTGAGTTTACGGGCATGTTTCAAAAAGAAGTAGCCCAAAGAATTTGCGAAAAACCAGGCAGCAAAACCTATGGGATTTTATCGGTTTTAACACAAGCATTTTACCATGCCGAATATTTATTTACCGTTCCTCCAGGAGTATTTAATCCGCCCCCAAAAGTAGATAGCGGTGTTTTACGCTTAACCCGAAAAGAAAACACCCAACTCCCTTGTAGCGAAAAGCTGTTTTTTAACGTCGTAAAACTAAGTTTTCAACAACGCCGAAAAACCCTTCGTAATAGCCTAAAAAGCTTTAACTTGCCTCCTAACTTAAAAGAAGAAAAGCTATTTGGGCAACGCCCAGAACAACTCTCGGTAGAAGAGTTTATAATGCTCACTCAAAAGATCGAAGCACATGCAATTTCAGATAAGTAAAGAACTCATAGAGAAAATAGAACAGCTTATTGAGCAACAGCACAATAAGGATCTTCTGTTATATCTAAACGATTTGCACCATGCAGATATTGCCGAAATAATCGATGAGCTAGACTTAGACGACGCTACGTATATTATAAAGCTTCTTAACAGCGAAAAAACCGCAGAAGTACTTATGGAACTCGATGAAGACAATCGAGAAAAAGTACTAAGCAACCTCTCTGCAAAAGAAATTGCCGACGAAATTGAGGAAATGGACACCGACGATGCCGCCGATATCGTTGCCGAACTTTCCGAAGAAATTAAAGACCAAGTAATTGCCAATATCGAGGATGAAGAGCATGCCGAAAATATTGTTGAATTACTACGTTACGATGAGGATTCTGCTGGAGGACTCATGGCCAAAGAGCTAGTTAAAGTAAACGAAAACTGGAGCGTTACCGGTTGTATGAGCGAAATGCGCGAACAAGCCGAAAATGTAACCCGTGTTCACTCCATCTATGTAGTTGATAATAAGCAACGTTTAAAAGGAAGGCTTTCCTTAAAAGATTTACTTACCGCCCCAAGCTCTGCACAAATTAGCGATGTTTACATAAAAAAAGTTGATTATGTAAAAGTAAATACGCCAGGAGAAGAAGTAGCTAGAATTATGCAAAAATACGACCTCGAGGCCATTCCCGTAGTAAATGAAACAGGAAAACTCGTAGGTCGAGTTACCATAGATGATATTGTAGATTTTATAAAAGAAGAAGCCGATAAGGATTACCAAATGGCAGCAGGTATATCGGAAGATATCGAGGCCGATGCTGGAATTTTAGACATGGTTAAAGCCCGACTACCTTGGCTAATTTTAGCCCTTTTAGGAGGTTTTGTAACTGTACGTATTACAGGAAATTTTGAAGACGCCATGACCAAATACGGAGTATTATTTTTCTTTACACCCCTTATTGCAGCAATGGCAGGAAATGTGGGGGTGCAATCTTCTGCAATTATGGTACAAGGTATTGCCAACAACACCCTTCGAGGCTCACTTATAAAACGTTTACTAAGAGAAATAGGACTTAGTTTGCTCAATGGTCTAATTCTCGCAGGAATTTTATTACTAGGCTCTCACTTCCTATTAGGCCAAGCCTATATTATTGGTGTTACCGTAGCTATTTCACTCATATCGGTAATTATTATAGCCTCTACCATTGGTACAGTTGTCCCAATTACTTTACACAAATATGGGATAGACCCTGCACTAGCAACAGGACCTTTTATTACCACAAGTAACGATATTTGCGGAATTCTAATTTACTTTACCATTGCTAAATTTATACTTGGTTTTTAACTTTTTTAAAATAACTTAGGCAAAGCCTTACCTCTTAAGGTTTTTAAAATTTACTTACCTTTACTTCTTAAAAGGTATTTTATGAAACCCATCCCCTACGAAGATACACTTATTGTTCCTTCAAGTGCTATCGACCAATTAAACCATGTAAACAATGTTACCTATTTACAGTGGATACAAGATATCGCTCAAAAACATTGGGAAACAAAAACACCTAAAACAATAAGAGAAAAAGTAGGTTGGGTAGTTTTAGACCATTTTATCGAATATAAAAAACCCTCGTTTGAAGGAGAAAAACTATCGTTAAAAACATGGATAGAAGACTACGGAAACTTTAAAAGTCAACGTTGTGTAGAAATCAAAAACACCAATACCAATGCCTTAATTGTAAGAGCAAAAACCACCTGGTGTTTAATCGATTTAAAACGCCAAAAACCAACCCGTATCACACCAGAAATAACCCAACCTTATTTTGAATAAACCTTATGAAAATTATTCATATAGATAAAAATCACTCGCTACTTATCCAACAATTGTCAACCTTAGGATTTGAGAATATCGAAAATTATTCTTCGCCAAAAGAAGAAGTCCTAAAAAGCATTCACCAATATGAAGGTATTATTATAAGAAGTCGGTTTAAATTAGACAAAGACTTTCTTAAAGCCGCAAAAAAATTAAAATTTATAGGTCGGTTAGGCGCAGGCTTAGAAAATATTGACACTGAATATGCCAAAGAACAAGGCATTACACTATTCTCGGCACCAGAAGGCAACCGAAATGCCGTTGGAGAGCATGCCCTAGGAATGTTATTAAACCTAATGAACAAACTTCGCATTGCAGATAACGAAGTTAGAAACGGAATCTGGTTACGGGAAGAAAATAGAGGCTATGAGATAGAAGGTAAAACCATAGGTATTATTGGCTACGGAAACATGGGAAAAGCATTTGCTAAAAAATTGCGAGGCTTTGATTGCCAAGTGCTTTGCTACGACATAAAAAAGCAGGTAGGCAATCAAGATGCAACACAAGTTAGTTTAGAAGAATTACAACAAAAAGCCGATATTCTAAGTTTACACACGCCGCTAACTCCAGAAACGACCAACATGATAGATGCCGCTTTTATAGCGCGTTTTAAAAAACCTTTTTGGTTTATTAATACCGCCAGAGGAAAATCGGTAATAACCTCCGACCTTGTTACCGCATTACATACGGGTAAAATTTTAGGAGCCGGTTTAGATGTTTTAGAATACGAAAAAAGTTCTTTTGAAAACCTATTTCAGGAGGATGGTGAAATGCCCGAAGCTTTCCAATACCTTATTAAATCTAACAAGGTGTTGTTATCTCCGCATATTGCAGGATGGACCATAGAAAGTAAAGAAAAACTTGCACAAACAATAGCAAACAAAATAAAAAACTGGTTAACCGAAAATAAATAACAACGCATGAAATACGATGCAACATCTCCCGAAAACTATATAAATAAAACCCCAGAGGAACGCCATGAAGCGCTCCAAAAATTACGTAAAACCATAAAAAAACACCTTCCTAAAGGTTTTCAAGAAGGCATGCAATATAACATGATTAGTTATTATATTCCGCATAGTTTATATCCTGATGGTTACCATTGTAACCCTAAAAAACCTTTGCCTTTTATGAGTTTTGCTTCGCAAAAAAATTCTATAAACTTATACCACATGGGAATCTATGCAAAACCAGAGTTGTATAACTGGTTTGTTAATGAATACCCTAAGCACTGTTCCTTAAAGTTAGACATGGGGAAAAGCTGTATCCGTTTTAAAAACGTAAACAAAATACCTTTCTCATTGATTGCTATGCTTTGTGAAAAAATGACGCCACAAGATTGGATAGATTGTTATGAAAAAAGTTATAAAAAATAAAAGGATGAACATTAACGCTCATCCTTTTTACTTTACCATATCCGCTAAAAAACAAGATTGTTTTTATCCTAAAGCTTGCTTTAAATCGTTAATTAAATCTTCCTTATCTTCTACACCAACACTAAGCCTTACTAACGAATCTACCACGCCTGTTTTCACTCTTTCTTCGGCAGGAATAGATGCATGTGTCATGCTGGCAGGATGACCCGCCAAAGATTCTACACCTCCTAAAGACTCCGCTAGCGTAAATACTTTTAATTTTTCCACAAAAGAAATAGCCTCTTCTAGCGAGTTATTTTTTGTGGTAAACGATAACATCCCTCCAAAATCACGCATTTGTTTTTTAGCAATTTCATGATTTGGGTGTGTTTCAAACCCCGGCCAATATACTTTATCTACTTTAGGGTGTTGTGCAAGGTATTCGGCTACAGCTTTCCCGTTTTCGCAATGTCTTTGCATGCGTAAATGCAAGGTTTTTATCCCTCGAAGCACCAAGAAACTATCTTGCGGACCAGCCACTCCTCCACTTGCATTCTGGATAAAATAAAGCTTATCGGCAAGTGCTTTATCTTTTACGGCCAACACTCCCATAACAACATCACTATGCCCGCCTAGGTATTTTGTTGCACTGTGCATAACGATATCTGCGCCTAAATCTATAGGAAGTTGTAAATACGGTGTTGCAAATGTATTATCTACCGCCAACAAAAGTTCATGCTTTTTAGCTGTTTTTGCTAAGGCTTCTATATCAATAATATTTAGCATTGGGTTGGTGGGTGTTTCCGCCCAAATTAACTTTGTATTTTCCGAAATATGTTTTTCTATTTCCGAAGCTTTTTCCATCCCGATAAATTTGAATTTGATTCCAAATTTCTCATAAATCTGGGTAAACAAGCGGTAAGTACCTCCGTATAAATCGTTGGTAGAAACCACTTCATCTCCTGGTTTTAAGAGTTTCATTACCGCATCTATAGCTGCCAAACCAGAACCAAATGCTAAACCATAATTAGCGTTTTCTATGCTTGCTATTGCTTTTTCTAGCGCATGGCGTGTGGGGTTTCCACTTCTAGAATACTCAAATCCGTTATGCCCTCCTGGTGTAGATTGTGCATAAGTTGATGTTTGGTATATAGGCGGCATCACCGACTGGTAAGCAGGATCTATATTTTCTTGCCCGCCGTGGATTGTTTTCGTATTAAATTTCATTTTTATTTATTTTAAATTTCATGGCTAAACTCGCCAATAATCATTCCAAAAATTGTAATTTTTTCTTATTTCTTTCTTAACAAAAATAAAGGAAGCTTTGTGCTTTACCAAAATTGATGTACTTTTATTGTAGATAACAATACCTTTAATCTTTATCATGAAAAAAATCATTTTATTCCTTAGTATTATTGGCTTGCTTTTTTCTTGTAAAAATGATCCAAAAACCACCAACAAAACAGAGGTAACAACGACAGAAACTCCTATTGAAAAAATAACTTCTAAATTAGAAAACATTAACGTAGAAGCTTTTAAAGCTTGCGAGGAAGCTGATTGCCCAATTCTTGAAGTTAGTTACCTAACCATTACAGGAGCGCATGCCGAGACTATAAATAAAGTAAACCAACAGCAGCTTATCACTATTTTTAATTCTGCCGAAGAAAACGCACCTCAACACGCTAGCCTTAAAGATGCTATCGGTTCTTTTATAGACGACTATATTAATTTTAAACACGAGTTTCCTGATTCTCATGCCGAGTACGAGGCCAATATTTCTCAAGAAGTTAGAGCAGAAACAGCACAAACCTTATTATTACAAACCAATTATTACCTGTTTACGGGTGGTGCACACGGTTATGGCGCTACAAGATACACCAACTTTGATAAAAAAACAGGAAAGGCACTAAGCACTAAAGATTTAATTAAAAATTTAGATGCATTTACCGCTTATGCAGAAAAAGAGTTCCGAAAAAAATATAAACTTAGTAAGGAAGAAAACATCAATGCAAAAGGGTTTTTGTTTGAAGACAACAAATTTGCACTCCCTACTAACATTGGGATTACTAACAACAAAGTTCTTTTAGTATACAACCGTTATGAAGCGGCAAGTTATGCTGATGGCGAATTAACAATAACCCTAGACAAAGAGACTGTTAAAAACTGGCTTAATTATTAATAAAATGCCGAAAAAAGTATATTACCTAGCTACTTGCGATACGTGTAAACGTATTTTAAAAGAAGTAGCACTACCCGATTTTTTTGAAAAACAAGAGATTAAATCATCTCCTCTTACCCCTGAGCAATTAGAAGAACTCTATCAGTTATCAGGAAGCTATGAGAGTTTATTTAACAAACGTTCAAGGTTATATAAAGAAAGAGGTTTAAAAGATAAAAACTTAGAAGAAAGCGATTATAAAAAGCTTCTTTTAGAGCATTACACCTTTCTTAAAAGGCCCGTATTTATAGTTGACCAACATATTTTTATAGGAAATAGTAAAAAAAACATTCATGCCCTAAAAGAAGCTTTAAGTAATTTATAAAGCTATTTCTGGACAGTTTTCTGGCTTCTGCCCATAACGACGTGTATCTTCTTTAGTCAACACTTTAAAATCTGATGTTTTAGAGAGTTTGTTTAAATTGGCATACATATGTGGCTGAAGCTTTGTTATTTTACGCGTTTTTAAATCTATCCAAGTTCCCATCATTTCACAACGCGCATAATTTACACCTTTATCATCATAAAAATTATGCTCAAATTGGAAAAACTTTCCATCTTCAGAAAGTCCCTTTAACTCTAGTGACACCCGTATTTTTTGGTCAGGAAAAATCTCCTTAAAGTAGTATACATGCTCGTAAAAAACTACAGGCCCTAAATTGTTTTTTATTAATTCTTTCTGCCCAAAGCCATTTTCTACCAAAAACGCCATACGTGTATGGCTCATAAAATTAATGTATGCCGAATTGGCTAAATGCCTATTCGCATCTACATCACTCCAACGAATGTCAAACTCTTTTAAATACATATCTTTTTTAGGTAAAATTACAAAAAAGCCCTCTATAAAACCTAACTAGGTTTAAAATCTATTTCTATCGTAAATGATTTTATTACCTTTGCCTAACTTAAAATTGTACGCTATGATTCAGTCAATGACGGGTTACGGAAAATCTGTTTTAGAGCTTCCTAACAAAAAAATTAGTATAGAACTCCGTTCGTTAAACAGTAAAAATTTAGATTTAAACACCCGTATTCCCTCACAATATAGAGCAAAAGAGCTTGATTTGCGTAATATAATTTCTTCTAAACTAAAAAGAGGAAAAGTAGATTTTTCTCTCTATGTAGAACTTACAGGAGAAGAAACCAACACCATTATTAACACCGAGGTGGTAAACCATTACCTAAAGCAATTACAGCAAATAGAAGGTGCCAATAACAACAACCTGCTAGAAATTGCCATGAAGCTTCCAGATACTTTAAAAACCACTCGAGAAGAAATAGATGAAGCTGAATTTAATGCCATAGAAAACAGTTTAAAAGCAGCGATAACCGATATTGAAGCTTACCGTCTAGATGAAGGAGAAGCGCTGGCTAAAGACTTTAATTTACGCATTGGAAACCTAGAAAAGCTACTTAAAAACGTAGAAGAAATTGATCCTGAGCGCATAAAAGCTGTAAAAACAAGATTGCAAAAAAGCATTGAAGAATTAAAAGAAGAAGTAGATAAAAATAGGTTTGAACAAGAGCTTATTTATTACCTAGAAAAATACGACATCACCGAAGAAAAAATAAGGTTAAGCAACCACTTAAGTTATTTTTCAGAAAATTTAAACTCAGAAGTTTCTAATGGAAAAAAATTAGGCTTTATTGCGCAAGAAATAGGTCGAGAAATAAATACCATAGGCAGCAAATCTAACTTTGCCCCCATGCAGCAATTGGTAGTACAAATGAAAGACGAACTAGAAAAAATTAAAGAACAACTTTTAAACGTACTCTAAATGAAACAAGGTAAACTATTAGTTTTCTCGGCACCTTCTGGCTCAGGAAAAACCACTATTGTAAGGCACCTCCTTAAGCAAGCAGATTTAAACCTTGCTTTCTCTATTTCTGCAACTTCACGCGAGCCACGAGAAAATGAAGTAAACGGAAAAGATTATTATTTTTTTCCGCTAGAAAAGTTCAAAAAATTTATAAAAGAAGATAAATTTCTAGAGTGGGAAGAAGTTTATAGAGATAACTTCTATGGCACATTAAAAAGCGAAGTAGAACGCCTTTGGGCAGAAGGAAAAAATGTTGTTTTTGATATTGATGTAGTTGGAGGTTTAGATATTAAACGCATTTATCCTGAACGCACTTTAGCCGTTTTTGTAGAGCCGCCCAGCATCGAGGAATTAAAAATAAGACTTAAAAAGCGTAAAACAGAAACCGAAGAGCGTATTAATATGCGTGTAGCTAAAGCATCTATAGAGATGGCCACAGCTCCTCAGTTTGACCACATCATCATCAATAACAATCTTGATACAGCTTTAAACGAAGCTTATCAACTCGCTAAAGATTTTCTAACAAAATAACCTAAAACTTAGGATGTTTAGTAAAAAAATAGGCTTATACTTTGGTACATTTAACCCTATACATATAGGGCACCTAACCATTGCAAACCATATCGCAGAATTCTCTGATGTAGACGAAGTATGGCTTGTAGTAACCCCTTTAAGTCCTTTTAAAAAGAAAAGCACTATGCTTCCCAGTTACGATAGGTTTGAGATGGCTTTACAAGCTACCCAAGCTTATGAAAAAATTAAACCTAGCGACATCGAGTTTAACCTTCCGCAACCAAATTATACCGCCAATACACTCGCTTATTTAGAAGAAAAACATCCCAATTACTCCTTTGTATTAATCATGGGAGAAGATAACTTATATAGCCTCCCTAAATGGAAAAACAGCGAGGTTTTATTAAACAATTATGAAATTTTAGTTTACCCTAGAATAACTATACATAAAGAAAAAAGCCCTTTGGCTAAACACCCTTCGGTAAAATTTATAGACGCCCCGATAATGGAAATCTCTTCTTCTTTTATTAGAAAATGCATAAAAGAAGGAAAAAACGTTCGACCAATGTTGGCTCCCGAAGTATCAGCTTATATTGAGAAAATGAATTTTTATAAATAAAAAGTGCTAAGAAAGCACTTCTGTTAAGGTAGTTACTACTGTTTCTGGCGCTATACTATACATTACCTCTTCATAGCCTTCTACCGCTTTATTTCCATAAATAGAAGTAGGTAAAAGCGGGTATTTTTCTAAATCGGGTACTAATTGCTGCGATGCAGGTTGTAAAAACGGAGCAAAACCAGCATAAGGATGAGTAGCTCCCCAGAGCGTTACTACAGGAACCTGATAAGCAGCGGCCAAATGCCCATTTCCACTATCCATCGATAGCATTACATCTAGGTTTGCTATCAGCTGTAATTCTGCTGTAAAGCTCATCTTCCCTGCCACACTATACACATTGCTATACTTCTTACTTAAGGCCGACAGCTGCTCTACCTCTTGTTTTCCGCCTCCAAAAAGCAAAACGATATAGTTATTTTCTTGCTGAAGAAGCGCTAGCGTTTTCTCTGTTAATTCTAACGGATACATTTTACTTGTATGAGCTGCAAAAGGAGCAAAACCTATCCATTTTTTTGTATTTCCGTTTATATTTTCATTCAGAATTTCTTCTGGAATTGGGTACGAACGCTTTGGTAAGGCAACCGATAAATCTATAGGAAATCCCAATTGTTTAAAAACATCTGCATAACGTTCATGAGTTGTTTTTAAAGGCTTTAGTACTTTGTTTTCAGCACGTACTAAAGCCTTTTTTTCTTTTCGTCCTTTATCAATGGTTTTCCAATGTTTTTTTGGAATACCCTGCATAAAACTACTCACTATTTTTGTGCGTAATACATTGTGTAAATCTGCAACCTTTGTTACGGGTAATGCCTGTAGTTCTTTAGATAGTTTCCAGAGCCCTAGAATGCCTTTATGTTTATCTTTTACATCAGCAGCAATAATGTTTACCCTTGGAATATCTTTAAACAAAGGTGCAAAAAAAGGCCGTGTAACAAACGTTATTTCTACAAAAGGGTATTGTGCTAAAAGCAACCTTATTACTGGTACACACATAGCGACATCACCCAAAGCAGATAATCTAAAAACTAATAAGGATTCTTTTTTTGACACAAAGTTTATTTTTTCCCACGAAGAACAGGGTTTAGTTCATCGTCGTTATACATTTTCATCTGCTTATAAACCTTCATATACTTATCACCGTTTTCAATATCAACTAACAATTGGTCTATGGCAGACGATAAATCTGTTCGTTGCTCTAAAAGCACCTCTAGTTTAGCTTGGCAAGCATCACGATGCTCCTGAGAGGCATCTGTACGATTGGCTTCTTCTTCCATATGGTAAACTTTAAGTGCCAAAATAGAAAGACGATCTATTCCCCAAGCAGGGCTTTCTGTATTGATGGTAGCACCCGATTTAGCTTTTGTTTCTTTATATTTTTCCAAAAAATAACTGTCTATATACTCTACCATATCGGTTCTATCTTGGTTAGAGGCATCTATTTTACGCTTTAAAGCCAAGGCAGAAACTGGGTCTATCTCTGGGTCTCTAATAATATCCTCATAATGCCATTGTACCGTATCTATCCAGCATTTTCTGTAAAGTAGATGAGCTAAGAGCTCTTCTTTATCGTTGTATGGATTAGAAAATGTTTGGTTTACATCGTCTTTAATATGATATGTATCGATTGCTTCTTGAAAAATTTTATTTGCTTTTACTGAAAACATCATTTAATTTTTTTAAAATTACTTCATTAAACTTTCGCAATATACAGATTTATTGTGCTTTTAAATGCTTTATCGTTTATAATTTACAGTAAAAAGCTGCTAAAATAAATACTAAAACAACCCAAAATAAGCCCCCATAGAAGCACTTCATTTTTCCATCGTTTACGAGATTGCTCCAGGTAATTGCCTCCTAAAATACTAATGGGTATTATGGGAAATAAAATTTCGGCAACATTATTTTTTGCCGAAAAAACAACCATACCCAAACAAATAAGCGTTGCGGTTAATAACAAGTACACACTTACCCTAAAGTTTCTCACGCTTTTTTGCATATTTTTAAATAGCAATGCTAGGCTAAGAAAAAAAGAAAGCAGCAATACACTAACTCCTGCAAGTATTTGCCATTTGTAAAAATTTAAAAAATTAAATTGAGGAAGCACCTCTTGGATTGCTACGTGGTAAAACTGATTGGTAGAAAAAAGTGATACTGTAGTTGCTAATATATAAACGCAAAATACAGAAACTAAAGGAATTGCCCAATTACTAATTACTTTGGGTTGATAAAAATAAACACTTGCCCAAACCAGCAACAAAAACAATCCGCTTTGAGGAACACATAAAAAAGCGAAGCAACTCCACAGTGATGCGTCAAAAATTTTCTGTTTAAGTGCCTTTCCAGATTGCATACTCATTATACGGCGTAACGCCAACAATAAGAAAAGAGAAGCGCCTAAAACTTGATAATCTGTATATATTTCGGGAAACATACAGGTAAAAGCAACAAATAAAAATAAGGTATAAGTATTCTGTTCGGTAACTTTATTACGATGAACAATAAAATTTACTAACACCATTAAAAACAAGTATAAAAGCAAGAAAAAGAGGCTTTCTCCTAAAGTATTTAATGCAAAAAATTTAAAGAAGTTATTATTTATATAGAAAAAGCTTGCCACAACTCCTACTAATAAATAATTTATAGGTTTTGATTTGCGAAAAAAACTTGTTAACATGGCTTTATTTTATACTTTTGTATTTATATAAATTTATATACAATGAAAGACTTCTTAAATGCTATTGCATATTTGTTTGAGGACATTTTACTTGTTCCGTTAAACACTCTCCGTGAACTAGAGCTTGAAAATTGGTTTGCTGCAAATACACTAAACTGGGTATTTATGGCTATTACTTTTGTTGCTTTTGTATATTGGATGAAACAATTAAAAGAATTTGACCGTAAAGGCGATGACAGAAAAGATGTTACTGCTCACCGCATTTTAGGAAAAAACGCTGAGCTTTAACTCAGGTCTTTTCCTAGATCTTTTCTATAATACATCTTATCGAAATGTAGTTTTTCTGCATTTTGATAAGATTTCTTTAGTGCTTTTTTATAATCTGTACCCAAAGCTGTTACGGCTATTACGCGCCCTCCGTTGCTAACAACTTGTCCTTCATTTATAGTTGTTCCTGCATGAAAAACAATAGCCTCCTCTATTTTATTTAATCCTGTAATTATTTTACCTTTCTCGTAAGCTTCTGGGTAACCTCCAGAAACAAGCATTACAGTGGTTGCAGCTTGTGGATTTATTTCTAGCTGAACCTCATCTAATTTTTGCAATGCCGTTTTTTCTAAAATCTCTACTAAATCTGTTTTTATTCTAGGCAATACTACTTCGGTTTCAGGGTCTCCCATACGTACGTTGTATTCGATAACATAAGGCTCGTCTCCTACCTTGATTAAACCTATAAACACAAAACCCTTATAGTTTAGTTGGTCTGCTTGTATTCCTTTTACCGTTGGTTTTATTACTTTTTCTTCTATTTTTTGCATAAAAGCATCATCGGCAAAAGGTACTGGAGATATTGCTCCCATTCCTCCTGTATTTAGTCCAGTATCGCCTTCTCCTATACGTTTATAATCTTTAGCGGTAGGAAGGGTTAAGTAGTTTTTACCATCGGTAATTACAAACACGCTTAATTCTATTCCGCTTAAAAACTCTTCGATAACTACGGTGGCACTAGCTTCTCCAAACTTATTGTCTTTAAGCATTTGTTCTAATTCTGCTTTAGCTTCGGCTAAATTGTCTAGAATTAAAACACCCTTTCCTGCTGCAAGTCCATCGGCTTTTAATACATAAGGAGGCTGTAGGCTTTCTAAAAATGCTTTTCCTTCCTCTAGGTTAGCTACGGTAAAGCTCTGATATTTTGCCGTTGGGATATTATGCTTATTCATAAACTTCTTGGCGTGCTCTTTACTCCCTTCAAGCATAGCGGCGGCTTTATCTGGACCTATGATAAGCACATCTTTTAGGTCGTTATCTGTAAGGAAAAAATCAACAATTCCTTCTACTAAAGGAGCTTCTGGCCCTACAACCACCATAGAAATATTATACGCTAATACCGCTTGTTTAACTTCTGTAAAGTTTACTGGGTTTACGGCAAGATTTGTTGCTATTTGAGCGGTTCCTGCATTTCCTGGAGCAACGTATAATTTATTACAAGATTTGCTTTTTGCTATTTGATAGGCAAACGTATGTTCTCTACCTCCAGAGCCTAATACAAGAATATTCATAAGTTATTGTTTTTAAGTGATTAATATGCTTTTTCTTCTCCGCGAACGGCATTATATACCGTTTGAAAAATTATTTTTATATCGAGTAATAACGACCAATTTTCTAAGTAAAAAATATCGTAACGCACACGGCTAATAATGTCATGATCTGTTTCTACTTCGCCTCTATAACCGCTTGTTTGTGCCAAACCTGTAATGCCTGGTTTTATAAAGTGACGTACCATAAATTTATCTATTCGGTTTGCATACATGTGCGTATGGCTTACCATGTGTGGTCTTGGTCCAACAACAGACATATTTCCTAAAAATACATTGATAAATTGAGGCAATTCGTCCATACTTGTTTTACGAAGAATTCTCCCCACTTTTGTAACCCTTGTGTCGTTTTTAGTGGCTTGTATTAAATTTGCCTCTGGGTTATCTTGCATAGAACGGTATTTATAACAGAAAAACTCTTGATAATCTAATCCATTACGCTTTTGCCTAAAAAATACAGGCCCTTTAGATTCTAATTTTATAAGTATTGCCAAAATAGGCGTTAACCAACTTAGAATAAATACAATAACAAAGGTAGAGAGCGCTAAATCGAAAGCTCTTTTTATAAATTTATTAAAGGGATCGTTAAGAGGAATTTCCCTAAGCGATAAAATGGGTTGGTAACCATAATAATCTAATTTCATTTTACGAGAATACACATCCTTATTATCTGGAATAAACTTTAAGGTTTTTAGGTTATTGTCGGAAAAATCTATTAATTTATTAAGTTGTTTGTTGCTAAGTTGACTTATGGAGCAATAGATTTCGTCTATATTTTCGTCTAAAATATAATTGAATATAGGTTTTAATTTAAACTTTTCTGTAGTGGATATTGCTATTGTTTTTTTACATTGGTAGCCATATTCGGTAGCTTTTTCAAAGAACCCTGCCAATTTCCGGGCCTGAAATGTATCGCCGATAATAATTGTTGTTCTGTAATTTCCGCCAAGGTGTTTACGGTAGCGTTTTAATAAATAAAACATACTTAATTTTACAAGTAAAACAAGGCTAAAAGAATACAGCATGTATTGTAAAACGCTTTTTGCTGAACGGTTTAACTCTTCAAAAATCCCAAAAAAGGAAAATACAATAAGGCAGAATATTAAGGCTTGTAGCAAGGTTAACGAAATTATTTTTACCACTTGCGTGTATCTATAAATTTCATAATAACCCGATTTTATTGACAATATCATCCAGCCTGTAGCAATGTATACACAAAAACCTATGTAGTTTTCTATAGGCAATTTAAACAAGGCTGCCATCACGAAAAAGATACCCAAATCTATAAGGTAAGAAATAGGTTTTAAATAAATAGAATATCTTCCGGGGCGTTTAGGCATATTTACTTTCTGTTATGTTTACTGAAATCTTTATGTGCTATTTTTTCGAGCGCTGCTTTAGGCAATTGTTTAAAGTAATTAAAGGTTTTTTGCATGCCCTCTTCTCTAGTTACTTTAGGTTCCCATCCTAAAATTTCTTTTGCTAAATTTATGTTGGGTTGACGCTGCATAGGATCGTCTGTTGGTAAAGGTTTAAATACTATTTTTTGTGTAGTATCTGTAAGTTTTATTATTTCCTTTGCAAAATCTAAAATACTTATTTCATGTGGGTTTCCTATATTAACCGGTAAGGAATAGTCGCTTAACAGCAGCCTGTAAATTCCTTCTATCTGGTCTTCTACATAACAAAAAGATCGTGTTTGAGAGCCATCTCCAAAAACGGTAATATCTTCACCTCGTAAAGCTTGTCCCATAAAAGCAGGTACGGCACGACCATCGTTTAAACGCATTCTTGGTCCGTAGGTATTAAAAATACGAACAATACGTGTTTCTAAACCATGAAACCTATGGTATGCCATGGTAATAGATTCTTGAAAGCGCTTTGCTTCATCATAAACCCCTCTTGGTCCTATGGCGTTTACATTACCGTAATAATCTTCTGCTTGTGGATGAATTAACGGGTCTCCATAAACTTCTGAAGTACTTGCAATAAGGATTCTGGCGTTTTTTTCTTTAGCAAGCCCGAGTAAGTTATGCGTCCCTAAAGAACCTACTTTTAGGGTTTGAATAGGAATTTTTAAATAGTCTATAGGGCTGGCTGGACTAGCAAAGTGTAAAATATAATCGAGCTTTCCTGGAATATGAACAAAAGTGGTTACATCGTGATGATAAAACTCAAATTGTGGCAACTTAAACAGATGCTCGATATTTTTAAGATCGCCCGTAATAAGGTTATCCATCCCGATAACGTTATAGCCTTCTGCTATAAACCTATCGCAAAGATGCGAGCCTAAAAATCCTGCGGCTCCTGTAATCAATACTCGTTTCGATTCCATGGGTTACTTTTCTAAACCTATTACATTTTTTGCTTTTATTTATTTTTTGAAAACTTCTCCCGGAAAACCAAGGCTATAAATTTTGAGTTTCCTATCAAATACCTTTTCCACATGCGCTTAGGCTCTTGAATAAATCTATAAAACCATTCTAAACCTGTTTTCTGCATCCAGAGGGGAGCGCGTTTTGTTTTTCCTGCTAAAACATCAAAACTTCCGCCTACGCCCATAATAAAATTAAGCTTTTGTAATTGGTTTCTATACTGATGCAAAAATATTTCTTTTTTAGGAGAACTCATTGCTACAAATAACATATTTGCGTTGCTTTGAGTTATTTCTTCTACAATTTGAGGTTCTTCTGCGGTTGTAAAATAACCGTTACGATAGCCTGCTATAATATTTGGGTTATATTTCTCTGAGATGATAGTTACAAGGCGTTCTACCACCTCTTGCTTGGCTCCTAATAAATAAAATTTATACTTATGTTTATGTGCATGTGCAATTAGGTTTTCAAACAAATCTATTCCTGCAACACGCTCTTTAAGGGGTTTGTCTAAAAGCTTAGCCGCCCAGATAACCGCTTGCCCATCGGCATTAATAATATCTGCTTCGTTTACGCTTTTGCGCAAAGTAACATCGGTTTGCATGGCTACAATTTTACCGGCATTAACTACTGTATGATGGATATGTTTCTGTTTTTCTATTGCATCAGAAACCAACCTCAAGGTTTCTGTCATCGAAAGGTTATCGATGTTGGTGTTTAAAATATGTATTCGGTTAATCATGTGTGTGTTTTAATCTAAAAATACAGTGCTTCTTTTATGAATTGGATTTTATGTAATATGAAAACGCATAAAACATCCAAGCTTGAGCCCAACGCATATAAGGTATTTTTGAAGATAAAAATTTTCTTTTTTGATAATAAAAATAACCTTTCTTATCCTGCATATTGGTAATGGTCCATGTTAACACCCGGTTAACTTCATTGGAGTACTCCTGTAACTTTCCTAATTTATATAATGTAACTATAAATTGTGCTGGAGCATGTATATCTATCGGATAAGTTTGATTGTTGTAATACTTCGACTTCCCGTCTGCTGTAAAAAAGTTATTTATATAATAATCAAATCCCAAATCGATTTCATTTTGATATGAAGTATCTCCTGAAATATGTTGGTATGTATGTAAGCATTCTAAATTGTAACCTGTATGAAAACTATCTATCCACTGGTGATAAGGTAAATTACTATACGCCCAAGCACCTGTTTCCTGTTGTTTATCTACAACATATTGTACTATTTTTTTAGAAAACGCTAAATATTCTTCTTCCTTAAAAATGGGATATAAAAGGCATAAGGTTTTTACCCCTAATAAACCGGCATTAAAAACTTGTGTATGGTCTAATGGAGAATAAGATAATGTAAAGTTATTTTTATCATCAAAAGTTTTATTCAAATCTTTGGTTATAAATAACCCAACCGACTTTAAGGTTTCTAAAATATCTTTACGCTTTGTGATATGGTAAGCCTCGATAAGGGCTTCTGTTATAAACGATGTAGCTACCACCGTTGGTGTGTTTTTAGGCTGAAAAAAGGCTCGTGCTTGCCAATCAAAATTATATCCCCAACAAACTCCACTATATCCTTTTGCTTGTTTCTCTAAAAGTAAATTGATAAGGTTATTTATCTGGATTAAATGCGCTTCTTTTTTTTCTATTTTATACAGATTGCAGTAACCTATTAAAAAAAGCCCCAAGCCTTTTGGATTATGTGTTTTATCTACCCCAGTTATAGGTCTTAAATTAACAGGTAGGCGTTTAAAAAGCTGTATCCATGCTAGCCGAGCAAACCTACTTTTCTTTAAAAAAGGGGTTTTATTAAACAATTTACTGTTTAAACCGTCGTAAGGATCCCAGCCTTTAAAGTCTTGAGATTCGCAAAATAGTTTTAATTTTAAAAAACTTTTCTTAGCCGTTGTATTCTGCAAAGCTTATCTAATTATTAATTTCTAATTTCTTTTTATTGCTAAAGTGAATTATACTACAAAGCAATGCCACAATGAGTATTCCTGATTGACGCTCCAAAATAGATTCGGTAATTCCGTACATAAAAAAAAGTAGTACTATTAATATTCCAAAAATATCATTCATCCGAATTGCGTAAACTAATGCCGTTAAGAGTAATATTATATAGCTAAAAACTCCAATAAAACCATTAGATAGCAACAACTCTATGTATTCATTATGAGTATTATACTTATTTTTATAACCTACTAAAAAATCATTTTTTAAATACTGATTGTATAAATTTTCTTTTCCGTCTCCCGTTCCTTTTCCTATTAAATAGTTTATGGGTTTTAAGGTTTCTAATGCCGATTTCCAATGCACCAATCTTGTATTTAGCTCGTTGTTTTCGGTGATTTTATCAGGGTTTTCTGATATAGACTCAAATCGAGCAACATAATTACTACTAAATAACAAAGTGCTTAGTAAAGCGGTTATCACTATTAGGCTTAAAAAAACTTTTTGTCTTTTCTGTGTAATTTGAATTTTAATAAAGTAAATAGCCACCAATAATAACGCCAAAATAGCAATTCTGGCACTTAACAAGTAAATAAATACCAATAAAACAACAATGCCTAATAATGAAAGAAATTTATTTGTTCTCTTCAGGTATAACATATCATATACAAAATATACAAGTGCAATTACACAGTATAAAGAATAGTAGGTTGTATGCTTATCGAGCAACAAGGCTAATTTATCATAAACAAAATAAGACCCTAAGCCTTGCGTATACATATAGCTAGCCTTTAAAAATGCAAACACCGCCATTAATACCACCGATATGCTAAATATTTTTACAAAATTATACTTATTCTTTAATAAATTTTCTTGATTTGTAGCCATAATAAAAGGCAGTAGTAACAAAGGAAGCTTATCTTTTAATTGCTCCAATCCGTGCGAGGTATTTTGCGTATATAGCATTCCCAGAATAAGAACAATATAGAGACCACTTAATAAACCAAGGCTTGCTAAGTTTTTTTTAATTGTAAGCGCTTTTTCTTTAAAAGAACTTTGTAATAACCAAGCTATACAAAGCACAATAAATGCTTGGGTTGATAAACTATATTTTGGCATAGGAAGCGTAATAAACACCATTGCCAAACTCCAATTAAAAAAATGCTGTTTGAGTTTATTTATTTCCATCTATTTTTTTATTAAGAAGTTCTACCAATTGTTTATATGCTTCTGCATTATAATGTATGCCGTCTTGCGTTTTTACCCCTGTTTTTTGATTTTTAATAAGTGCATAAAAATCTATTATTTCTACTTGATTTTTAGCTATACTCGGTAATTGTTTATTTATAGCTTGATTATATTTTTCTCTTTTATTATCGAGCGATGGCGGAAGGTTTATAACATAAATAGTTGCCTTAGGGCTTTTTCTTAGCAAGGTTTCTTTTAAGGTATTAAAACCTTCTATAACTTTAGGTGTGTGTGTTGTTATATCGTGTGTTCCAAGCATAACAACATATACACTAGCGGCTGGTATATTTGCTTTATTCTCTAGTGTTTTTTCTACACTATTTAAAATTTCTCCTGTATAAGGAAAGCCATAAACATCTGTTTGGTTACCTACAAAAACATAGTTTTTATTTTCTTCGAATAACCATTTTCGAACATTTTTACCTCCACGCCAAAGCAAATGAGCATCTGTAATTATATTTATCTTTAAATTTCCAGGCTGTTTTACTGGTAAACGTACGGTTTTAGCAGAAGCTTTTCCTTTTTTTATAGGTTGATTTAAAACCCAAAAACCTCCTGTAAACTTAATTTTATTTTGCTTGATATATGCGTTTTCAAAATTGAAGTAATAATTGTTGTTTAATAAAAGTGTATTCCCTGTAACTTGTTCGGGTGTTTTTTGCGTGGTTATTTCTATATAATTATACCTTACAGAATCTATTTTTACTTCTCCAAAATCTTCTAGATTCTCTATCGAATCCCATTGGTAATTAAATTGCCAAAATTTCTCTTCTTTCTTTTTAGAAAAATCTATTATTAAATAGCCTATCAAAATAATGTAGGTGATTATTAATGCTTTTATAGGTATAGATTTCATAGAAATTTAATGTAGATTTGATTGTATAAAAGTAGTTATTTTTTCTGCCATATAGTGAGCTTCTTTTACCTCAAAAAGGAATTGTTCTAGAAAGCACTTTTAGCTGATGTTTATTTTAATTATTTTGTTCTTACAAAAGAAATTAAATCCATCTTTTCATATTTTTGATATTACAAATTTATATTTTCCAGAAGCTGATGTAATCAAATCTTTTTCTAAAATTACTTGAAATTCTATCTCAACCTCATCTCCAAGTCTTTTTCGCAGTTTAGCCTCTAATATATTTGTAGCTATTGTTTTAGCCTCTTCTTCTTTTACTAAATTTATACACAATTTATCTAAAGAAACCTGAATGACTTGAGCTTTTTGTAAACCTTCTATTCCTGTAAAATCTCTATTTAACCTATTTATTCTTGTGCCATCTTTTAGTACAATAGCATCCTCCAATCTGCCTACAATGCTTTTTATTTCTACCGATTTTTTTGTAGCGCTGTAAGTTGATGTTGTTTCTATAAGATCGTTTACTTGATAACGTATTAAAGGAAAAGTAGTGTTTATAAGTCCTGTGGTTATTACTTCTGTTTGCTTATACTCTGTTATCGCATACAAAGGAGGCTCATAATAAGCATCGTTTTCTGAATATAGCGCTATTGTTCGTTCAGCATTTCCGTACCAATCAAAAATAGTGGTGGTTAATAATTGTTCTATCTTCTCCCGTTGAAATCCTAAAATATTTTCAGAGCTTGTAAACGTTAATGGGATTTTTAGTTTTGTATTTTCTTTTGCCAATAATAAAGCAAAATTATAGGCTGTACTTGGGTAACTAATTAACGCTTTAGGAGCAAAATCTTTAACTTTATCAATAATCTGCCTAGCGTTTTCTTTGTTTAAATGATTAGGTGAAATGTATAAAGTGTTTTCTGCTTTATTGAATTTAAAAAGTGATGTTCTGTTTAAATCGCTTCGAAAAGAAATTTTTCTATCCTTACTTGTTAAACCACAATTATTTCTGTACCACCAAACATAAGCATTCTCTTTAAGAATAGCTTTTAAATCTCTATAAACCATTAATGGCGAACCTGTACTTCCGCTTGTAAAACCTTTGATAATGCCTATGGGCATTTTTTTACTTAAAAAAGCTTTAGGGTTGGTTTTTACCATTGCTTTGGTTAGTACAGGTAGTTTTGGCAAATCATCTAAACTGGATATTTTATAAATATCTATCCCATTTTCTTTGTAGAATTTAGGGTAAAAAGTTGTTTTTTGCGCAGCTTTAATCAGCTTTAAAAATGCCTGGTTTTGTGTTTCTTTTAGCGTGTTAAGTTTAAAATAAGCATCTATTTTCTTTATTTCTTTTTCAAGAAAAAAGTTATGACGAAGGCTATATTTTAATTTATCTTTTATCATTAATTATATTTGATGATTTTTGCGGGAATTCCAGCTACTACGGCGTTATCTGGCACATCGTGAACAACTACAGCATTTGCACCTACAGTTACATTATTTCCTATTTTAATTGGGCCTAAAATTTTTGAACCTGTTGCTAAATATACGTTATCGCCAATAACAGGCACTTCATAATGCCCAGATTTACCACCAACGGTAACTTGAGTTCCTATCATACAGTTTTTCCCCATAACCGTTCTTTTATGCAACACAACACCTATTCCGCTATAAGCAAAACGAGTGCCTTTACCTAAACTACACTCATAAGGAATGCTAGAATTATAAATTAAAAAACAAAGTAGTTTTATCAATTTAGGAAGCACAGGAATTCTCTTTTGATAAAGTTTATGGGCTAAATAATAAAAGGAATAGGCATTAATCATAACTTTCTAAAATTCTTTTAAAAACAATATCTGAATTAAATTTTTTAAAACTACTTAACGCGTTTTTACTATATGCTGTATAATTATCTGTAGTAAAACTTTGCATCGCATTTGCCAAGGATTTTGGCGATTTTGTAGGAATAAGTAACCCATCTTTATGGTTGGCAACCAATTCTTTTAAGGCATTCCAGTCTGTACAAATTATAGGAACACCTACCGATAGTGCTTCTATTATTACTCCAGGATACCCCTCTCCTTGGTGAAAGGTAGGTAAAAGCATTACGTCGTAACCTGTAAGCGTGGGGACTACTTTTTCCGCGGGTAAGTTTCCGCAGTAATTTAACCCCATTTCATTAAGTTTAGTTTCGGTATAAAAACGTTTATCTATAGGTCCGTAAATATCTACTGTATATGCTTCTGGCAGCGTTTTTAACGCTTCTGCTATAATTTCTACACCTTTGGTTGGTGTTACCCTAGATATAAAAACAAAACGCATGCTATAGCTTTTTACAGGAATTTCAATAGCTGAAGGTTTCCTAGAGTTTGGTAGCCATTCTACTCGTATATTTTTTTCGTTAAAATAAGTTATCATCTCTAGTGTTTCCATAAAAATAGTGTTGGAACTAAAAATGGTTCTTTTTAAAATATATTGAAAAAATAATGGCAAGCGCTCATATTTTTTATGAAAATCTCCCCCTACAAAATGATAGGTTATTTTTTTAGAACAAAGTTTACTAAGCAAAATAATAAATGGCGCTATTGTTAAGTGAAAATCGGCAGAGGCATGAATGCTTACATGTGTTTTTCCTTTTATTCTTCTTAAAAATTTGAATGGAAGAAGAAAATAATCGAAAAGTTGAGCCTTAGGTTTCCAGTTCTTTCGAGTAGAAAGAAAATCTACTTTTACGCCCTGCTCCTGCAAATACTCATATATACGTTTGGTAAGTACGGTAGCTCCTCCGATAGAACGAGCATCGGAAGTAGGTAAATTACCCAGCATTAATATTTTTTGCTTAGACATTTTCATGTTTCTGTGTGTAATAAATTACTGGAAAAACCCATATTAGAGCAACAACCAAATAGCCTGTATTGTTTAATGAGTAGGAAAAAGCAGCATCAAAAAACAAGGCAAAGTATATGATACAGAGTATACGCAATGCGGGTATTGTTATTTTTTTTCTAAATAAAGGAGAAAGAAGAAATAATAAGTAGGCAAGCGCTCCTAACAAACCTATTTCAACAAATAAATGTGGAAAATAAGTATCGGTTGTGGCTAACTCCAAACCATACCAATTAAAATTTACCTCTCCATAAAAAGGCGATTTATGTGTTACCGAAGCAGGACCGCCAAAGCTTCCTAATCCTTCTCCTAATAATAACCCGGTATGCTCAAGCATCACCCTATAAGATTCTGATCTTGCAGAAGTTCCTTCAGAGATGTATAACTCTGTACGTAATTTTGCTCCTTCTATAAATTCATAGGCTTTTTCTGGAAAAGAAACTATAAAAATAACGGTCATTAACAAAAAGGCACTTACAATTTGAAGCTTCTTTTTTGATAAAATAAAAATTAAAATAAAAAAGGTAATAATCCCTTTATAAGATATACTCGCAAACAAACCTACAACAGCTAGCAACATCAGTAATACTTTAAACTTGCCTTTATAAAATGTTTCTACCAAAAAAAACATTAACAAACACAAAAAACCAAATAAGCTAAAAAAACCCATTATCCCCGTAGCTCTCAAAAAACCGTTAACGGTAGGTGCTGTATAATATCCATTGTCATGAATATCAAAAAACCATAATACTACCCCTTTTTGCCAAAGGATATAATGAAAAACTTGCGCAACAATATTGATAAGTAAAAAGGCAATAAAAAATTTAAAAATAAGCTTAAACTTATGCCTTAACGTAAAACTGTAAAAAATAATAACCACCGGAAATAAATACCTTATCAGCTCTTCTAACCCTGCTCTAAAGCTAAACGAAAGGAATAGATGGATTACAAGTATTGGAAGTACGATTAAAAATAACTGTACACTTATAATATTAAATTTACCTTTAGTTACACTAAAAATCAACATTAATAAAAGTGCCAAAAATTTAACTCCTACCCCAAGTTGTGGGGCTATAAAGTGAAATATTTCTGATAGAAACACCAAAACAAGCGGAAATAGAAGAAATGCATCTTCTATTTTACTTTTATGTATGGCGAGAGAGAGTTTCATAGGCTTAACGCAATGTTTCTTTTATATTTCATTGGTAACATAATATCTTAAAATAACGTACCTTATAGCTAACGACAATAAACTTCCTAATGCTATACCTATAAGCCCAAACAGCTTAAAAAACAAAAAGCTTATTATTAAATTAAATAATAAAATAAAAATATTAATATATAAATTCTGTTTGTACCTTTTTTGTATAATGATGCAAGCTCCAAACAAAACAGATTGAGACTGAAAAAATTTAGCCGCTAATATTGTTAAAAACAAATACATTGTGGTACTATAATTCTCATAATAAGTATTAATAAGTATTAAATACGCAGATAAAAGAAATAAAAGAAAAAATAAAGAATAAACCCCTATTCTTTTATCAAGGTTTTTAATTTTATTCTCTTTCTTTATACTCTCAACATCTACTTGAACTATTGTAAGAGGAATAAAAATTAACATATTAGCTATATTTAATACAAAGCTATAGTTTGCAATATCATTATTCGCATTTTCTGAAATCAATTTAATAATCATAATATCAGTATATAGAAACATTATATTAGCAAAATTACTAACAACCAATGTTAATGTATTCAATATCATTTTTTTAAATAATCTATAATACTTTTTTAATCTATTTATATCAATCGAGAACGATATAATTAACTTTCCTATATAAATGACAGCAAAAGGAAACAATATATAGTTGATAGATATAAAAGAATACTGAGGTTGACTACTAAAAATGAGTAACAATAAAACCCCTATATAGAAAAAGAATGATATTATCGATTTATAAATAGCTGATGTATTACTTCCTCTATCTGTTAAAAAATAAACAGGAAGTATCCCATTATTAAAAAATATAGCATGAAATAAAACGGGAATAAGCAAAAATAAGCTCTCCGAAATTATAAAAAAAGGAATAGACAACACTCCTAGAAGAAGAAGAAATAAAAAAGAAAGTGTAAAAAAATAAATTTTACTTAGCTTACTTCTTGTATATGTTAACAATAAACTTGGTAAACCAAAAGCAAAAAATACTGTAAGAGATTCTATAATTTTTTTATAAAATTCTAACTCTCCATATGCTTCTTTAGAAAGGAAATAAGCAGCATATAATAGTACTAAATACTCTAACCCTCTACTAAAAGCTATAGATGTCCCGTAAATGATATATTTTTTATTTATAAATTTCACACCTCAACGTTTCACTATAAAATTAGGGTTTTGTAAATTCTCTTTATTGTATTGCAAAGGCTTTCCGCTATTTTGATTGATAATTTCTATACCTAAACCATTACTTTTTAAAATGGCATGTGCCGCTGCGGTATCCCACTCCATTGTTGGAGAAAACCTCGGGTAAATTTCTGCCTTAGCTTCGGCTAAATGCATAAACTTTAGAGAACTTCCCATGGGGATAATTTCCGCCTTTGGGAACTGAAGCACATAACTTGCCATCCTGCTGCTTAAATGCGATCTAGAGGTTAATATACGTGTAATTTCTAAAGGTTGTTCTTTTCTCGTTAAAACAGTCGTTTTTTGATTGGTATAAACCTTTGCTGCGAGGTTTTCTCCTCCTACATAAAGCTTTTTCCAGACAGGAGCATAAATAACGCCCAAAACGGGTTTGTTTTTATAAATTAGAGCGATGTTTACACTAAACTCATCGTTGCGTTTTATAAATTCTTTCGTACCGTCTAAAGGGTCTACCATCCAGAAATAGGTCCAGTTTTTTCGTTCTGCAAAAGGAATTGTTCTGCCTTCTTCCGAAAGGATAGGGAAATCTGTTTCATTAAGTGCTTTTACAATAAGCTCATGGGCTTTTTGGTCTGCTTTTGTTAACGGACTATCGTCTTCTTTTTGCTCTACCGAAAAATCTTCTGATTGATATACCGATAAAATTTCTTCGCCTGCATTTTTAGCCGCTTCCATAATTAGCGGAATATAATTTTTCAGCTCCATATCCATATTCCTTTACTTAGGTTGTAAATTTCTTAAACTATCTTCCCACAAAGGGCTAGTTTCCTGGAAAGTTTTCTCGAACTTGGTAAGGTCTAGCACACTAAAAACAGGGCGTTTTGCTTTTGTTGGGTAATAATCTACCGGATTTACTTTTGTTGTTAACCCCGCATTTTTTACAATTTCCTTTGCAAATGTAAACCAGGTTGCTTGCCCTTTGTTGGTATAATGATATACCCCATATTTTGTGTTGTTTTTGGCTATAAGTTTTAAAACCATTTTAGCCACATCGGTAGCATTGGTAGGCGTTCCTGTTTGCTCGGTAGTAATGTTTAGTGTTTTATGAGTATTTGCTAAGTTTAAAATACTGGTGTAAAAATTTTTATTATAAGAAGAATACAACCAAGATATCCTAAAGATAAAATAGGTAGCTAGCTGCTCTTTAATAAGGTTTTCTCCTTTTAATTTTGATGCTCCGTAAACATTAATCGGATTGGGAATATCAGCTTCGGAATACGGTTGCTTTGCAGTGCCATCAAAAACATAATCTGTAGAAAAATGAATAAGTGTTAGGTTATTCTGGCGGCAACATTTTGCTAAGTTTTCTACTCCTATGGCATTTACTAAAAAAGCTTGTTCTTGAGCTTCTTCGGCAGTTTCTACATCGGTATAAGCCGCGCAATTTATGCAATAATCAAATTTATTTTCTAAAAAAAAAGCTTGCACAGCAACCGGAGAGCTAATGTCTAATTCGGTTTTATTAACAAAATAAAACGCAATGTTAGGGTATGCGGATTGTTCTGCCCGAAAGCATTTCCCTAACTGCCCATCTGCTCCTGTTACAAGTACTTTTTTCATTGCTACAAGGTTGTTTTAAAAGCTTCGAAGGTGGGTAATATTTTATCCTTATCAGAAATAATCATTTCTGCTGCTGGAATTCCCCAATCTATTGCCAACGTTGTATCGTTATAAATAATGCCCGATTCGGCATGTTTTGCATAAAAATTATCGCATTTATAAGCAAATATGGCTTTTTCTGATAAGGTAGAATACCCATGAGCAAAGCCTCTAGGAATATAAAGTTGATAATTATTTTCTCCAGACAACACTACGCAATAAACCTGACCAAAGGTAGTTGAGCCCGGCCTAACATCTACCACTACATCTAGGATTTCTCCTTGTATTGCCCTTACTAATTTAGCTTGTGCAAACTCGCCTTTTTGCAAATGTAAACCTCGTACGCTTCCATACTTTGATAAAGCTTGATTATCTTGAACAAAATTAGGCGCAAAACCTACCTTTCCCTGAAAAACCTGTTGATTATAACTCTCAAAAAACAAGCCTCTATTATCTTTAAATACTTTAGGTTTTATAAGGAAACAACCTTCTAACGGGGTTTTTTCTATCGTCATACTTCTTCTTAAGCTTTATTTAGTTTTCTGGCTTTTTTAAGCATTCTAACAAAAAGAATAAAAGCAATATATAAGAAAATAAATGCTATTGGAAAAACATAAATACGCTTTCCGTAAAAAGAAAAACCTTGCACTTGTTTTGCCGAGCCTTTGGTAATTGGTTTTAAAAACTCCTGGTGAGCAATTTCCTCTTTTTGCAGGTCTAATGTATGCTTTTGTAATTGTTTACGTGCTAGCACATAGTTTTCAAAATCTATAGCTTCTCCATTTATAGAGTAGGGTAATTTTTCTGCTCCTGTAAGTTTTGTATTTAAAACCTTATCGAGTTGTTTCTCGGCTTCTAAATTACTTTGTATATGAATTGCTAGCTGCTCTTTATAAATCGCTGCTAATTGCTTGTAATATTCGTTTTTACGAAGGTAATCTAGCACTTTAGTTAACACTTGTTGCCCGTTGATGGTTTTAGGGTGTGTTAAGCTTAATTGTACTCTAGAAGCTTTATCTAAAATGGTTTTTTTAAGCTCTTCTTTTTCTAAAATATTATTCTCGGATACAAACCTTAAGAATAGGTGTTCTTCTCCGTCAATATGCCTTAAATCCGTCAAGGGTTTTACTTGTAGGCTATTAAAATCTGTTGCTTTTACTCCTGCTTTTTGTAAAAGCGCTGGATTTTTCGCGTTAAAATCTTCGCTAAAATCTTTAAGGTATTCTCCGGTAGAAAAAGCTACGGGTATTACCAAAGTGGTCTGGTAGCTCGGTGTAATACGTTTATCTAAAACATAACCCGCTACAATTCCCAAAACAATAAGAACAGCTATAACGATAGCATTGCGGATAAAGAAATTTATAATTCTAAGAAAAAAGTGTTCTGTTTTTTGTCCCGCTTTTTTAAAAATTTTAAATAAATCGAGTATATCTACCTCTTGCGTGCTATTTTCTTCTGAATTTTTCATTGATATTCTGCAAAAATTTGTTCAAGTATTTTTTCTGTAATTAAATAAGTTGGCTTTACTCCTGTTGTACCTAAACCTCCCGAAGCCAATGTACTTCCTGTTTCTAAAGGATTATCGCTGGCGTAATATGCATACCTAACTTTTACACTTGGTTTTATATTACCGCGTAACATTGAGGCAGATTGGATAGCTTTTTGGTAATGCGCACCTTCCATCTCTAAGCCTATAACATTCCAAGTAGAGTCGTGAAAAAAGTTTAATACATCTTTATTTTGTAAAGAGGTTCCTAAAACAGTAACCATAGATCCTGCTACAACCCCTATATCATGCCCTTCTAAGTCTTCTTTTCTTAATTGGTTCTGAAAAGGATAATTGTCTGCTGTGCCTTCAAACAAATGCGCACTCGGAATCATAATATCGCCTTTAACTCCTTCTAATATTCCTGCTTTTCCCATAATAGATATAGAATTTACATTTAAATGAAAATTCTCATCTCCTATTTGATACGGCTTTAATAACTCATCCATTGTTTCATAAGCTTGCTCTCCAAAAGCATAATCCATCACAACAATTACAGGAGCTGCTGCTGGGTTTGAAACCTGAAAAGGAGTTTTATCCTGCGGTAGTTTACCCGTATCAAATACTTGTACATTGATATTTGTACCGCTGGTATCCTCTAGGTAAATCATCCCATTTTCTAAAGCCTTTTTAGTTACTTGCTTTCTTAAGTTTGAATTTTCTGAATCACTAAGTGCTTCATATACTACAAATTCATTTCCTTCCTTAAATTCTTTAGGCAAAGCTAGAGGAGCGTATAGCGTATTCATTACGCTATGCATATTGGCGCTAATAATATGAATTTCCCTATCTAATAAACCGTGTTTAGCTAAAGTATCTTTAATATTATTGGCCCATACTTCTCCATGAATGTGATGTCCTAAACGCTCTCGTAATACAGGACTAAACGAAATAGCGCGTTTTAGGTTATGCAGAGCCTCATCGATAGCTAATTTTCCTAAATGATAAATAATGTGAAGAAAACGCTCCTTATTTTCGGGTACGGCATAATGCTCGTATGTGTTTCTTACATCATAAAATGTTCTGCCTAAAATGTTTGCTGCATGGGTAATGGCTACTTCGCATTCTTCGGTAGTTAGTTTTCCTTTTTTTACGGCTTCTTCTAATTTAATCCAATCGCGAGAAACATTACCTTCCTCATCTACAATAGCTCTGTTTTTTATTTTTTCCGATTCGATAAATAAGAACGTAAGGTGGGTTAGAATATCATAAATATCAGACCTGCCTCGTGTAATTTCTATATTCATTTGCTCCTCATCTATACGATAGCAGTTTCTTCTTCGTTTAGGAGGAATAATAGATTTAAAATGAGAATCTTTATAGCCTTCGCTACTGGTAAGGTTTATATATCGGCATTCTTCTATGCCAATGGGCAACCTGTCCATTACATACATTAGTCCGTCTAATTCAAATTTTTCTTCTGCTATAAAGCCATATATTTCTGGACGTAAGGTTAGTAAACTTTCTCGTAGTGTTTCGCCAGAAACGCCCATAGGTTTATAAAAACCTCTGTTTATTAGATGTCGCATGGTAATGTACAAACGTTCTATGGCGTTGGTACTTTGCTGCGCTCTGCTTCTATGATAATACTTGTTTTCTTTCATAATTTACTTTTTATACCAAGGTTTTAAAGCATCTGCAATGTTTCGGTTATTTGCCAATCTGGCAACTTTATTTTGTCCTCCTAGCTTCCCTATAGATTTCATGTATGCCTGAAAGCCCTTGGGTGCTATTTTTGTAATCACTAAAGGTCGTAAAATATTGCCTTGTATAAGGTCTAAATAATACGAATTTTGCTTTTGCATATTTTCATCTAGCCTTAAGGCAAAAGCCTCTATATCGTCGGGCTCTTGATCAAACTCTATAAACCACTCATGGTAAGGTAATCCCGATGTTGGATTGGTTTGTGGCGCTACACTAAACTCGTTTACAGAGGCGTTAGTTGTTGCAATGGTTTCCTTTAATGCGTGTTCTACCTCTTTGGCAATTACGTGTTCCCCAAAGGCAGAAGTAAAGTGCTTTATTCTACCAGATACCAAAATCCTGTATGGTTGCGTAGAAGTAAACATAATTGTATCGCCTAAATTGTATGCCCAGAGCCCTGCGTTGGTAGAAATTATCATGACATAATTTACATTAACTTCTACTTCGCCTATGGTATAGCGTTTAGGGGCAGCGGTATCAAACTCGTCTGCTTTTATAAACTCATAAAAAATTCCGGCATTTAAGCGTAAAAGCATTCCTGGATTGTTTTGTTTATCCTGAAAAGCAAAAAAGCCTTCCGATGCAGGATAAAGCTCTATGCTTGGAATGGTTTTTCCTATCAACTGATTAAATTTTGCTCGGTATGGTTCAAAGTTTACTCCTCCGTAAATAAAAAGTTTAAAGTCTGGAAAAACTTCGCTAATGCTTTTATTGGTTTGTTGCTGAATTTTTTCAAAATACATTTGCACCCAAGAAGGTATTCCGCTAATCACACTCATCTTTTCGGGAAGGGTTTCTTTAATAATAGCCTCTACTTTTTCTTCCCAATCTTCAATACAATTGGTTTCCCAGCTTGGTAAACGGTTTTTTTGTAAATATGCCGGAACGTAATGCGCTACAATTCCTGAGAGTCTTCCTGTTTTTATTCCGTTGGTGCTTCCCATAACAGGGCTTCCTTGCAGAAAAATCATTTTCCCGTCTACAAATTTATTTTCTCCGGTTTCGGCAATATAATTTAGAATGGCATTTCTTGCTCCTTCAATATGAGTTGGCATAGATGCTTTGGTAAGCGGGATGTATTTTGCCCCACTTGTAGTTCCCGAAGTTTTAGCAAAATACAAAGGTTTTCCTGGCCATAAAATATCTGCTTCTGCTGCTACAACCCTATCTATATATGGTTTTAAAGCTTCGTAATCGCGTACAGGTACTTGTTCCGAAAAATCTTTATGGGTATGTATCGCTGTAAAATTATGTTCTTTTCCAAAAGCGGTATTTTTAGCTTGATTTATGAGTTGCTGAAATACTTTCTCTTGGGTTTCTACAGGATTATTGGCCCATTTTTTTATCTTTTTGCGAACTGTTTTGGCAAATATTTTTGCAGCGAACGATTTTATCGACATTGTTTTTTTAATTAAATTCTATAAAGTCTGTTGGGTTTAAAGGGTAACCATTACTCCATAATTCAAAATGTAAATGAGGTCCTGTAGAAAAATCTCCCGTAGAGCCTACACTCGCAATAACTTCTCCTGTTTTTACAAAATCGCCTTGTTCCTTAGCAAGGCTTGCATTGTGTTTATAAACCGATATTAACCCGTCTAGATGTTCTAAAATTAACACAAAACCTGTTTCTGTTGTCCATCCCGAAAATATTACTGTTCCATCGGCTACGGCTTTTATAGGGGTGTTTTCTTCTGCAGCCACATCTACAGCAAAATGTTTTTCTGCAATATTATAAGTGTTTGTAATTTCTCCTTTTAATGGTGGGAACAATTTAACATTGGTTTCTGCCACAGCAACATCAAACACGTTGTATTTATCTTCTTGTGCAACTTTTTCTCTTAATAACGAATCTACTTTAGAGGGTTTCATGTTTAACCGCTCTATTTCTATTTCTGCCGAAAGGCTATCTACAGGGCTTTTAATATCGATACTGTCTATGCTTACTTTTCCTTTTAAAGCCTGCTGTACACTAGCGTAATAAATATTGTTCCGCTGGATAATACGTTCTAACGAGTCTGCTTTGTAAATAAGCTCTATCGCCTCTTTTTTAACATTGTTCGAGGTGTATCCTGGGATATACTCTTTTAACGGAGTATAGGCTATGAGCATTGTAGTAAGCCCTATAAGAATAATTGCCGATAGCCCTAAAATAACGTATACATTAAGCCTTGTAAGCCTTATAGAGAGACGTTCTTCGTAGGTATCTTCATTAATAATAAGTAAGCGGTATTTATGCAAGAGCTTTTTTACCAGCTTCTTTTTTTGTTTTTTTGATGCTTCCATACCGAGTTTTTAGTATTGCAAATATAAGCGATAAATAAATTGTTTGCTTTTATTGGTTAGATAAGATTTTTGTTTGAAATATAATTATTAATTTTGTAGCATCTTAAAAAACATAGAATTATGGTTACAGGCATATTTTTAGCAATTGGTGTATGGCAGTATGTTATCATTGGGGTAGTTATTTTATTGATTTTTGGTGGAAAAAAAATCCCAGAACTTATGCGTGGCTTAGGTAGTGGTATCAAAGAGTTTAAGGATGCTTCTAAAGATGAAGAAGCCAACAATACACCTAAAAAAACAAACGACTCTGAAAACAATTAAAAAAATAAACCTTTTGTAAAGGTGTAAAAAAGGGCTGAAGTGAATTTCAGCCCTTTTTTAATATCTTATCCCGTCTTTAAAAATTAAAAACGCGTTTCTTAATTTTTAAACTTTATCGATTTTAAGATAGCTTCTAATTCTAGCATGTGGTCTCTTTTATTAACCGATGGTCTAAATAAAAAGCCTTCTGCAATAAGGTAACGGTTATTTTTCTCGTCTCTAATGGCATAATTAACAAAAGGTCCTGCCATAAAAGCACCTTTAACATCCCAGGTTCCTTTGGTTTCGTAAGCAAACTTTCCGTCTATTTTGGTAGTGAAAAGATAAGGAGAAAAGGCTTCTTCTGTTCGCATATAACTATCTTCTACATCGCCAGAAGGTCCTGGTATATATTTTTTCCCGATAGAATCTCGTATTTTTATGATGTCTGCAACTACATTGTTTTCATCTATTTTAGATAAAGGGACTTGATAAAGCAAAATTTCCATACTGCCTTTAGGAATATCTTTTCTTATCCAAAAAAAGTCATCTCCTTCTTTAGCATAGCGGTATGCGGTAGGGAAATCTATATTTATATGAAGCTTTTCTGTTATCTTTTTATCGTCTTTTAAAGATTTTGCTATCCTGCGTTGCTTCTCTGTGATTTCGGTATCTCTAATAGCCTTTAAAATAGCTGGTTTTTGTTCATCTATTTCTTTTGTAATTTCTGCAATATTGCTTCCTCCTATAAAAATACCTGTTTGTGGTTTTGCAAAAGTATCAGTTACAATACTAAAGTATGGGGTTTCTGTTTTTATGATTTTTACAAAGGTGCGATTGTTTCTTACAAAACCTGTAAATGCATTGGTTGGAATATGGTTGATGTTAAACATAGGTTCTTGTTGAGGCAACCCATCTACAGGGCTTGCCAAAACTTTGCGTAAATGCTCTCCTATTTCTCCTTTCCAATTTTGGTGATCTACAACTACCGATAGGTTGTTTAACCTTCCGGAAGATGAGGGGATGTGCTGAGCTTCTGCGCCTTCTTTACAGGAAAACAATATCCCAAACGCACAAACTAAAACGATAATTTTTTTCATACAAGTCCTATTTATAATTTTATCCAGAGATTTTGAGTTTCATTCCTGGTTTTAAATTACTACCACTAATACCGTTCCATTCTTGGATATCTTTAACACTAATTCCTGTAAATTTTCTAGAAATACTCCATAACGAATCTCCTTCTTGTACGGTATAATACTTTTTACCGCTTCTTTTTACTTTTGAAGATTTTTTGGCAACCACTCCTTCTATGTTTGGTTTTTTAGGATATATGGTTAAGTACTGCCCTGTACGTAAGCTAGAGTTTCGCATGTTATTCCAACGTTTTATTTCACTTACACGAACGCCAAATTTTCCTGCTATTTTACCCAAATAATCTCCAGATTGTACGCGATACCTTACTTTATCGGTAGCTTCATAATACTTAGGCAGCTCTTCTTCTGCTTGTGCTATTTGTGTTGTTGCTACTTCATATATTTTATCTTCGTTAGCAACAAACTTCCCTACTTCGGATACGGGTAAACGCAGGTAGTATGTTTCTCTTTCTATACTCGGAATAATATCTAATTTATAGCTTGGGTTTAAAAACATTAATACATCTTCATCTACTCCTGTAGCTTCTACAATTTGATCAAACTTTATAAGTTGTTTTACTTTTATGGTATCGGTATCAAAATAGGTAATTTCGGGCTTATAACGTTGGTAACCATGCTCGTTAGCATACTCAAATAAATACATTGTAGCAATAAAAGCAGGAACATAGCCTGCGGTCTCTTTAGGCAGGTAATCTCTTAATACCCAATAGTCTTTGCTTCCTCCGCTTCTTCTAATTGCTTTAGATACATTTCCAGGACCTGAATTGTAGGATGCTAAAGCCAAATCCCAGTCTCCAAAAATACCATATAACGTAGAAAGGTATTTGCAAGCTGCCTCGGTAGCTAATACAGGGTCCATGCGTTCGTCTACATAGCTGCTTACTTCTAAACCGTGCATTTTTCCTGTTGTAAACATAAATTGCCATAAACCCGTTGCTCCTACTCTAGATTTTGCTCTTGGATTTAATGCCGACTCTACAATAGCTAGGTATTTCATCTCTAAAGGGATGTTATGCTTGTCTAGCTCTTGCTCAAACATAGGGAAATAGAATTCGCTTAATCCCATTAGTTTTTCTACATGTAATCTGCTACGCTGCAAATAATAATTGATAACTTTCTCTAAACTCTCGTTATACGAAATATGAAAGGGTGTTTTAGCATCCAATCGTGCCAATCGTGCCTTTAGCGTATCGGTACTTACGGTTTTTTTTATTTCTGGTAAAGAGTCTATCTTAGGATCGGTATATGATTTATTGGCTAAAGATGTTTTCATTAAATCTTTCCAAACCGAATCTACTTTTGCCGTATATCTTATATCTTCTATATTAGAAAAAACAGCATCTACGGCTTCTATTGTAGCTTTAACACTGTCTGGAATAGCAATATTATTAGGGTTAATTTCTGGCGTTTGTGCAAATATGCCTGCCGGAAACAAACAGCAAATTCCTAAAAGTTTAAAATGTTTAAAATACTTCATCATTTATTCGTTTGTAATTGCTGCAATTCCTGGTAATGTTTTTCCTTCTAGCATTTCTAACATTGCTCCGCCGCCTGTAGAAACATAGCTTACCTTTTTCTCTAAGCCAAACTTTTTTGCTGCAGCTACACTATCTCCTCCTCCTACTAACGAAAAACTTCCATTTTTTGTTGCCTGAGCAATGCTATTTCCGATGGCTTTTGTTCCTCCTGAAAAATTTTCTAATTCAAAAACTCCCATTGGACCATTCCATAAAATAATAGCCGATTTTAAAATAACTTCATTAAATGCTATCTGTGTTTTTTCTCCTACATCTAATCCCATCCAGTTTTCAGGAATTTCATCTATTTTGCACAATTTTTTGTTTGCATTATTACCAAATGCATCAGCAATTATAGCATCTTCTGGTAAATATACGGCTACATTTTTTTGTTTTGCTTTGGCTAAAATTTCCAACGCTAAATCAAGCTTATCATCTTCAACCAACGAGTTTCCTACCTTTCCGCCTTGGGCTTTTATAAACGTAAAGGTCATGCCTCCTCCTATAATCAGGTTATCTATTTTATCTAAAATATTTTCGATAACCGTAATTTTAGACGATACTTTTGCGCCTCCTAAAATAGCCGTTACGGGGTGTTCTGTGCTATTTAAAACTTTATTTAAGCTCTCAATTTCTTTTGCTAATAAATAACCTAAGCATTTCTCGTTAAAAAACTTTGCAATAATTGTTGTAGAGGCATGCGCTCGGTGTGCTGTCCCAAAAGCATCGTTTATATAAATATCTGCATAGCTTGCTAATTGCTTAGCAAAAGCTTCGTCTCCTGCTTTTTCTTCGTCATGAAATCTTAAGTTTTCCAACAATAAAATTTCTCCCATAGCTAGTTCATCGGCCATTTTTTTGGCTTCTTCTCCAATACAATCTGGAGCAAATTTTACGGCAACACCTATAATTTCTGAAACTCTTTTTACAATATGTTTTAAAGAATATTTAGCTTCTTCTCCTTTAGGTCTTCCTAAATGACTCATTAAAATTACAGCTCCTCCATCTTCTAAGACTTTTATAATACTGGGTTTAGCAGCATCTATTCTGGTAGTATCTGTAATTTGGAAGTTTTCATCCAAAGGAACATTAAAATCTACACGTATAATGGCTTTTTTGCCCTTGAAATTGTAATCAGAAATGGTTTTCATAAATTTAAATTTTTCCAAAAATAAGTAATTCTATGTTTTTTAATTTCGGTACTCAAAAATAAATTAAAATAACTAATTTCGCTTTCTATGGAATTTTCAGACGTTTTAGGTTTACCCCATCTAAAAAATCATTTAATAACAAGTGCCGATAGCGGGAGAATACCTCATGCACAATTGTTTGTTGGTGCCAGTGGTAGCGGAACTTTACCTATGGCAATTGCCTATGCTAGGTACCTGATTTGCAACTTAAATAAAGATACTAAAGCACAAGCCTGTGCTGCAAAATTTAACAAATTAGCGCATCCCGATTTACATTTTGCTTTTCCCGTAAATACCAGTACTAAAGTAAAAAAAGATGCTGTATCTGCTCATTATTTAAACGATTGGAACAGTTTTTTGGCAAATAACCCCTACGGAAACTTATACCAGTGGTATAGCCATATTGGGATTGAAAACAAACAAGGCATTATTGGTGTAAATGAAGCTACTGATATTGTAAAATCGCTTTCGTTAAAATCGTTTGAAGGCGGGTATAAAGTAATGTTGATTTGGGGAGCTGACAAAATGAACGATAGTGCCGCAAATAAACTTCTTAAACTAATTGAAGAGCCTCCACAAAAAACAGTATTTATTTTAATTACAGAACAAGAGGACCAAATACTTACCACTATAAAATCTCGTTGCCAAGTATTACATTTCCCTCCTCTAAGCGAAGAAATAATTACCCAAGCCCTTATAGAAAAACAACAGTGCGAACCCACTGAAGCTAAAAAAATAGCACATGTTGCTAATGGCGATTATAATAAAGCACTAAAAAATTTAAACCAAGATTATACCGACGATGTTTTTGAAAATTGGTTTATTATATGGGTAAGAACGGCTTTTTCTGCCAAAAAAAATAAAAAAGCCATACAAAGTTTATTACAATGGAGCGACGAAATAACAAGTAGTAACAGGGAAACGCAAAAGAATTTTTTACTCTATTGTTTAGACTTTTTTAGGCAAGCATTACTCTTGAATTACAAAACCGATAACTTGGTTTATTTATCTACAAAAACAAAAGGCTTTGAATTAGAAAAATTTGCTCCCTTTGTACACAACGGAAATATTTTAGAAATACAAAAAGAAATAGAAAAAGCCATTTATCATATAGAACGCAATGGCTATGCAAAAACCATTTTTACCGATTTATCTATCCGTTTAACACGTTTATTACATCGTAAAGAAATCGTTTAACAACATATAAAGTATTGATTTACAATAAATTAAAAACCCCTATTTAGGTATTTCTAAATAGGGGTTTTTAATAAGCATTCCTTTTAACCTTTTTGGCTAAATTTATTTTTTATCGGTAGTAGTATCGGTAGTATCTTTTACTGCCGAACCATATTTTTTATTTAAAGCCTCTAATACGGTTTTGGTAATATCTTTACCTTCTTTGGCATACATAATATTGGCGGTTTCGTTAGAACCAAAAATATAAGTGTAGCCATTATTCTTACCATAATCTGCAACAAAATCTTTTACTTGAGTGATAATAGAATCGATAGCTTGATCGCTCTCTTCTCTAAGGGTGTTGCTTTCTGCCTGTTGCTGACGCTGTAGAATTTGCTGTTTTTGCATTAAAGCTTCTTCTCGTTTTTGACGCTTAGCCAACGAAAGCGTTGGCATTTCTTTCTGATAAGTTTGTACTTCTTCCTGAAAAGCACGAGCTACAGAATCTAAACGCTTACGCATTGCCTCAGATTTTTTACTAAATCTTTCCTCTGTAGATTTCATTACCTCAAAATCTTGCACTAACACCTTATTGTCTACATAAGCTGTTTTCTCTTTTTCTTGACAAGCCATAAGTGTAAAAACACCCATAACTGTAAGCAGCATTTTTTTCATGTTCTATTAAAATTTTAAAATACAAATTTAATAAAGTAAATACTAAAAGTGTACTTCCGTAGAATTATTTATATTTTTTATAACAAAAATTTAATCTATAAATATAATTGATAAAAATTAGCTTATTATAAAGACTATTTAAGAGTATTTTAAAAAACAGTAGATACATAACATATCTTAAAGCTGTATCTATTCTTAAAACGCCTTAAAAAGCTATTTTAAACAAAAAACATAGACCAATGATGAATACTCTCCCGTTTTTTTTGCTTTCCGATTACTTTTATAACCTAGTTGCATTGCTTTAAGAAAATTAGTTGATTTGTGTTTGTATTTTTCTGAAAGCAAGCTTACATAATAAGCATCAAAAATAAGAGGATGAATATTGCAAAGCTTAAAACCTTGCTGAGAAAAAATACGCTCAATACCTTCTTTAGAAAAATGCCAAAGGTGCCTTGGTACATCGTAAGCCGCCCAATGTTCTTTGTAATAAGCAGCATCGTAACTTTTAAAGTTAGGTACTGCTATAAAAACAAAACCATTTTCTTGTAGGTGGTTTTTTATAAAAGAAATTTCGTTTTCTAAATTTGGCACATGCTCCAAAACATGCCACATGGTTATTGCCGAAAATTTAGTATTGATTTCGGCATGAGTCTCGCATAAAGTTATTCCTTTTTTTAAGGCTAATTTTCGAGCGTCGGCATTTGGTTCTATACCTTTTATTTTCCAATTTTTATTTTTTGCTTCTTTAAGAAAATCTCCTGTTCCTGCGCCAATATCCAACAAAGTTTTTGCTTCTCCTTTTATATAATTATTTAGCCAAGAGATTTTTTTAGCAAGCATGTATTTTTTTACCCGTTGGTAAATTTTATCTTTTATAGAAGTTGCAGAATCGGTATGCGAAATATAAGCTTCACTTTTGTAGTAATAAGGAAGCGCTGTTAAATTAGGTACAGGCTTGGTTTGTAAAATATCTCTTTCTTGATTATAGCATAAATCAAATGTTTCTCCCGAAACGGTATAATCTTTACAACGTAAAAAGGTTGTTTTATTTACATCCATATTAATCAATCTATCAAACGTTGATAACGATTTAGTTTATCCATTAGCGTTTGGTTTCTTATACTTTCTTCTTGTAAAACATCATTATCAAACTGGTCTTTTATTGCGACAGAAATATAATAATACGGATATTTTTTAGGTAAAGGTTCGCTTTCATCAGAACCCAAAAGCTGTTGTAAGGTAACTAAACGAATCCATTTATCGCTATCTGAAGAAGTATTTATAAAAACCGTCAACGTATCTTTAGGGTATAGTTTTGTCGTGGTAAAACTATGTGGTATAAAAGCATTAGGGTTTAACCCAAAAAAGGATTTTGTTTTGCGTTCAAAATCTACATAATCTCCATCAAATTCAAAAACAAAAGCAGAAAGCCCTATGCCGTTTCTATCATCAATTTCATTAATATCTATACGTCTTGCCTTATGTACACGAAAACAAGATTGCATACAAAACAGCAGGATTAATAAACCTAATAGATAATGATATTTATTATTATGTTTCACGTGGAACATTTTATTTACCTTCCCATATAAACCAACAAAACAGAAATATCTGCGGGGCTTACACCACTTACTCTAGAAGCTTGAGAAACGGTTCTAGGTTGAATTTTATTAAGCTTTTCCCTTGCCTCCATCGACATAGATTTCAGCTTTGAATAATCAAAATTTGAAGGAATTTTTATGTTTTCTAAACGGTGCAATTTGTCGGCATTGTTCTTTTCCTTTTCGATATAACCAGCATATTTCACCTGAATTTCGGTTTGTTCTAACACCTCATCTTTCAAGTTGTTTTCTACAATATAATTTTCTACAGAAGGAATTACCCTTAAGTCTGACAAGGAAATATTTGGGCGTGCAAAAATCTTAAACATCTTTCCGCTTTGCTTCACTTCTGCCGATTTTTTTCCTTTTAAAACAGGATTAATTTCTTCCGGTGCAACGCTGGTTTCTTTAAAAAAGGAAACAAAAGCTTCGGATGCTTTTTTCTTATCTTCCATTACACGCAAACGCTCTTGGCTAGCTAAACCGAGTTTATAAGATTTTTCAGTTAAACGAAAATCAGCATTATCTTGGCGCAATAAAGTTCGGTATTCTGCCCTACTGGTAAACATACGGTAAGGCTCTTCTGTTCCTTTAGTAATTAAATCGTCTATCAGAACACCTATGTAAGCTTCGTCGCGATTTAAAACAAACTCTTCACGCTCTTGTACTTTTAAAGCTGCATTTATCCCTGCCATTAAACCTTGACAGGCTGCCTCCTCATAGCCTGTTGTTCCGTTAATTTGACCTGCAAAATACAAACCAGAAACAAGTTTGGTTTCTAAAGTTTGCTGAAGTTGTGTAGGCGGAAAATAATCGTATTCAATCGCATATCCAGGGCGGAAAAACTTTACGTTTTCAAATCCTTTTACAGAAGATAATGCTTTATACTGCACATCTTCTGGCAAACTGGTAGAAAATCCATTTACATAATATTCTATCGTATTCCATCCTTCTGGTTCTACAAACAGTTGGTGCCTATCTTTATCAGCAAACCTATTAATTTTATCCTCGATACTTGGACAATAACGAGGACCAATACTTTCTATTCGTCCATTAAACATAGGAGAACGGTCAAAACCTTCTCGTAATAAATCGTGCACCTGTACAGAAGTATAAGTCATGTGGCAAGAACGTTGTTCTACCAGTGGTTTTGTAATAGGCAAATACGAAAATTTAGCAGGATTTTCATCGCCAGGTTGTTCAATCATTTTAGAAAAATCTAAAGATCTTCCGTCTACTCGTGGCGGTGTTCCTGTTTTCATTCTACCAGCTTCAAACCCCAAATCAACCAAATCTTTCGTAATTCCTGTAGCGGCTCTTTCGCCAGAACGTCCTCCTCCAAAGCTTTTCTCTCCGATATGAATCAATCCGTTTAAAAAAGTTCCGTTAGTAAGTATAACCGCCTTAGTGTTTATGGTTAATCCGAGTGATGTTTTTACCCCAACAATTTTCTCTCCTTTCACCAAAATACCAGAAACCATATCTTGATAGAAATCGAGATTTTTAGTTTTCTCTAGCATCAAACGCCAATCTTCTGCAAAACGCATACGATCGCTTTGCACTCGAGGACTCCACATTGCGGGTCCTTTAGATTTATTAAGCATTTTAAACTGAATTGCGCTGGTATCGCTTACTATTCCGCTATAACCTCCCATAGCATCAATCTCACGCACAATTTGCCCTTTTGCAATACCTCCCATGGCTGGGTTGCAAGACATCTGCGCAATGTTTTGCAGGTTCATTGTAATAAGCAATGTTTTGCTTCCCATATTTGCAGCAGCAGCGGCGGCTTCACTTCCAGCATGCCCTCCTCCAACAACAATTACATCATATTCTGTAGAAAACATAGATTCTAGTGTTATTGTTCCACGTGGAACATTTTTATTTTTTCATCTTCTTTTTCACGCATTAACTTCGCTTCATTGGCTGTTTTATCTTTATAACCACAAAAGTGCAACAACCCATGTGCCATAACACGTAAGAGTTCTTGCGCTAAAGAAACCTTAAAGACTTCTGCATTTTCGGTTACGCGTTCTATGCTAATGTAAATATCCCCGCCTACTTGCTTGCCTTCGCTATGCTGAAAACTTATAATATCGGTTAAATCGTGATGGTTCAAATATTTAATATTGATTTCATTTAAATACGCATCATCACAAAAAATATAATTAAGCTCGGTTAAGGCTTTGTTTTCAGAAGTGGCTATCTGTAACAACCAAGCTCGGTAAGCATCTTCTGAGGTTAAATTAAAACTTGTCTCTGAAAAAAAATTAATCATTGTCAATTTGAAAATATCGATTTACTTTTTCTTTATAAATAGGCTGCAAAGGTAAACTATGTCGGTTTAAAATCTCTGTGGTATTAAAATATTCTTTTGCTTTTTCTTCAAAGTTATCTAGTTTACTTTGGTGTTGCATTTTTGCCGATTCTGCTTCTCGTTTACGTTCTTGTTCTTGCTCTAAAGCGGCTTCATTTAATTGCATTAGTTTATGTTCTACCTGCAGCATTCGTTTACGGGTTTGCTCGTTATATCCGTTTCGTAAAAGTTCATCTTCTATTGTTTTCATTTCTTCCAAAAGCATATTAGCATCCTGCGGATTTCCTAATTCCTTAAGCATGTTTTCTAACTGAAACCTAAGCTGTTGTTGTTCTTTATATATTTCATACAACATACGGCTTTGCTCCTCTCCTTCTTCTCCTAAAGAGCCTTCTTTGCCTCCTTTATTTCCTTCACCAGAGGCACCCGATTTCCCAGATTTTCCTTCTTTACTTCCTTTAGACGAACTCCCTTCGCTACCTTGTTCTCCTTTTTCTTTTCCTTCTCCTTTACTTCCTCCTGGCTTATTGCCTTGTTGCATTTGATTAGACAATTCCTGTTGTTTTTTTATAATGTCTGGCAACTGAAAACCTTTACCTTTTCCACTGCCTGATTTCCCCTGTCCCGATTTACCTTTACCTGAACTCCCTTTCCCCATAGCGCTCATTTGCATCTGCATTTGGTCTAAGCTTTGGTCTAGCAAGTTTGCTAAATCGTTTGTTGCTTTAAAGGCAAATTGTTGTGAAGCTATCCCCTGAGAGATTCTGTTTTGAGCAAAATCGTCTAAAGCTTCGTCTATATTATGGGTAACTTCAACCAGTTTTTCGGTTACTTTTTCAGAAATCAAAGGGTTTCTTGCCGCCAGTGCATACAAGCTATCATCAATAAATTTAAAGTTTTGCTTTAACGCATGTTGCTTACGCAAACGCTGGGCAAAATTTGGACTATTCTCTTCCATTGCTCTAAAAGCTTGCATTAGGTCTTCTTGTTGAAATGAAAATGCAATTAAATTATCTAAAACTTGTTTGAGCATTGCAGCGTCTTCTTCTTGCTGTTCCATCTCGGCTTCCATTTGCATTTGCTGCATTTGCGAACTCATTTGTTTCATTTTATCGGCAGCCGATTGTTGCTTTTGCTGAGCATTTTTCTGGCTATTTTCACTTTGGCTACCCGATTGTTCTTGTTCTTCTAAAAGTTTTTCTGCAGCTTTTTGATCTTCCTCAGCAGCGGCTTCTGTAGGTTTATCTCTACCCAGCTCCATAGGTTCTTTTAGTTTGCTATTTTCTTCTTCCAAAGCATCTAATTCTTCTTGGAATTTTTCAAAATCTTGATGCAATTCTGCTTGCTTTTCTTTGGTATTTGTAGAATCGTTTTTAGCTAATGCTTCTTGTTTTTTGGCAATATCTTGTAAATCTTCCCTTAATTTTTTTGCTTTCTCTTCTACATAAAAACGCTTGGTAAGTTCTAAGAGTTGTTCTAAATCTTTTTGTTGAACTTGCTGGTTTTTGGCTAATTTTTCTAGTCCTTTATCAAGCCTATCTTTATTTATTTTATCTTGGTATTTTTCTAATTCATCAATTAATTTTTCATTTTCTTTAGCTCGTTCCTTTTGCTTTTCTAAACGGTTTTCTAAAGTTTTTTGAAAATCATCTTTATTTTCTTCTTTAAATTCCTCTAGATTCTTTTTTAATTGTTCAGAGAATTTTTGCATCAGTTGTTCTTGCTCTTTCTGTCGGTCTAGGTATTGTTGTACCTTTTTACGATCTTGATACGAGTATTGGTTTTTTTCTTTCTGGAGTTGCTCTATTTTTTTATATTCTTGCTTATTTTCTTCTAGCTGTTTTAAGGCATTATCCATTCCGTGAATAGATTCTTGTTGTTCTTTTAATTGTACTTCCTCTTTTTCTTTTTTAGAAAATTTTCTAAAACTAAAGGTTTTGCTTTTTGTTTGTTTTGCCCCATTAACGCCATCGTTATCTTTTACCACAAAATACATTTCGTAGGAAGTCCCTTCGGTTAGGGTTAAATTTCCTGGAAAAGCGGTGGTAAACTGTGTAAGTGCTGCTTTGGGAACAGAAAGCGTTTTTATATTTTTATCACTTTGATTATCAATAGGATAATAAACTAAAGCTACCGAAGAAATTCCGTAATCATCTGAAGCATTTCCGAAAAAATAAAGCTGTTGATTATCGATAGAATCTCGCTTCACTTTAACATCAATCTTAGGGTATTGGTCTTTAAGTACTTTTAATTGATATGTTAGCTTTTCATAATGATGAATACTTGTGTTAGAGCTTGCTACGGTATAAGTAAAACTGTTTTTTACCTTAGGTTTTTGGTAAGTAAACAAGTTATTGCTTTTGTTAAATAAAGAAGCATTAGCTGTTGTAATAAAAGCTAGCGTATCTGTATTTTTTGTGGTTACCTTCCAGCTTACTTTTGTTCCTTCTGGAATAGTGGCATTACCTGTACCTATCAGGTTTTTATTTTTTTGTTGAACATAGGCAGGATAAACTAAATTCATCTCGAAATTTACCAAACTAGGAACTTTAGTAACCGATAATTGGTAGGGAATAGAAAAAACTTCATTTGCCGAAATTTTAAACTCCTGCTGCTGTTTTACTCGCTGAAAAGTATAAGAAAAAACTCCTGGAGAAAGCGTTTTCATTACATAGGTTTTATCGTCTATATGAATTTTAGCCTGTTGTGGAATAAGATTTCCTGTAGTTTTTACTTGCAGAGTAAAGTCTTGATTTTCGTGAATGTTTAGCGTATCGTTAAGCAACATAAACTGAAAAGGTGCTGGCGGAGTGTATTCTTTCTGATAATTAACTACCCGTTTATAAGAATCTGAAAACAAATCTACACTTCCAGAAAGGTATATTCCTACAATCACAAGCACAGGCAACAAAACATAAGCAGCATACTTTAGGTTATTTTTAAAGTTTATGGCTAATTGAAAAGGTATGGGTTTTAAATCGATAGATTTTTGTTCTATACTCGCCAAAAGCAAATCGGACGTTAACTTAGCTGCTTGTTCTTTAAGTTGTAAAATATTAACCAGCTTATCGTTAACTTCAGGAAAATGTTGCCCTATAATTTTAGAAGCTTCTGTATAACTAATTCCTTTAGACAACCGAAATAGTTTTGCTAATGGAAATAAAATAAACCTAAAAAACAAAAGACTTTCTACCCCAATAAAAGCCCAAAATAAAACAACACGAACCTTACTTGGTAACCAAAACAAATACTCTAATCCTACAATTAGAAGAAAGTAAAACAGCCCAATTCCTAGAAAAAACAAGCTTCCTTTTATCAAATCGTTTGTATAATACTTTCTGATAAAGCTTTCTAATTTTTTTATAATTAGGTCGTAATTACTCATTTGTATTGTTTTGTATAAAACTTATAAAATTACAATAATTATTTTAGACTAAAATAATTATCTGTTTTTACAAAAATATAGACTTTTAGCTGTAATATTTTTAATGTATTTTTGCCAAAAAAACAAGACTATGGCTACTGTACGCGTACGCTTTGCTCCAAGCCCAACCGGACCACTGCATATTGGAGGTTTAAGAACGGCTTTATTTAATTACTTATATGCAAAAAAACACAACGGCGATTTTATTCTTCGTATAGAAGATACCGACCAAAATAGGTATGTAGAAGGTGCCGAAGCCTATATTATAGAAGCATTAAACTGGTGTAATATTCCTTACGACGAAGGTCCAGGAAAAGAAGCCAATGTGGGTCCTTATAAACAAAGCGAACGTAAAGCATTATACGCAAAATACACACAACAATTGCTAAACGAAGGAAAAGCTTACTATGCATTTGATACCCCTGACGAGCTTACAAAATACCGCAGTGATTATGAAGCCGAAGGAAAAACCTTTATTTATAACTGGCATAACCGCTTAACGCTAAATAATTCTTTAGCCCTTACCGAAGCAGAAGTAAAAGAAAAACTAGCAACAAATACGCCTTATGTAATACGCTTTAAAAGTCCAGAAAATGAACTGCTTGCTATGCACGACGAAATTAGAGGCAATATACAAGTACAAACAAAAACCTTAGACGATAAAGTTTTATTTAAAAGCGATGGGATGCCAACCTACCACTTGGCAAATATTGTAGATGATCACCTAATGGGCATTACCCATGTAATACGCGGAGAGGAATGGCTACCCAGTTTAGCCTTACACCTCCTACTCTACCGAGCTTTTAATTGGGAAGCACCAAAATTTGCTCACCTACCACTTATCTTAAAACCTACCGGAAAAGGAAAATTAAGCAAACGCGATGGTGATAAAATGGGCTTTCCTGTTTTTCCATTACTATGGGAAGACCCTAAAACTAAAGAAATAGCCGCAGGATATCGCGAAGATGGTTACTTACCACAAGCTGTTATCAATATGCTTGCCTTTTTAGGATGGAATGAAGGCGAAGGTTCTGAAAAAGAAATTTACAGCCTAGAAGAACTCGTACAGGCTTTTAGCTTAGATCATGTTTCTAAAAGTGGCGCTAAATTTGATCCTGAAAAAACAAAATGGTTTCAGCAGCATTATTTACAAAAAGAAGATAACCAAACACTTGCTAAACAATACCTAAGTATCTTAGAAGAAAAAAATATTTCTACCACACTTAGTTATGTAACACAAGTTGTAAATAGCATTAAAGAACGTGCAACTTTTGTAAGCGATTTTTGGGAATTAAGCAGTTTTTATTTTGAAGCGCCAACTACCTTTAACAATAAAGCTGCAAAAAAAGCTTGGAAAGAAGATACGGCAGAAATTATGACTAAACTTGCAGAAGTACTTAGCACAATAGAAGATTATAAAACAGAAAACATACAAGAAGCAGTAAAACCTTGGATAAGTGAACAAAAAATAGGCTTTGGTAAAGTAATGCAACCTTTACGCCTTGCTTTGGTTGGCGATATGAAAGGTCCAGATTTATTCGATATCCTCTCAAGCATAGGCAAAACAGAAAGCTTAAAACGTATTGCATTTGCCATAGAAAAATTAGCTTAACACGATAAAATAACAAAGCTATAAATCCTATCGAGTTCGGTAGGATTTTTTTATTTCCAAATCATAAAAATACGTATCTTTAATGCAAATTAAACTATTTATTATGGGAAATGTATTTTTTGGATTTATAGTCTTTTTTGGACTAGTAATCTTAATTACAGGGATTTTCACTGTAAAACAACAAAGTGCCGCAGTTATCGAGCGGTTTGGAAAATTTTTAAGCATCAGAAACTCTGGATTACAATTTAAAATTCCAATTTTTGATAAAATTGCAGGACGTATAAATTTACGTATCCAACAATTGGATGTAATTGTAGAAACAAAAACTAAAGACGATGTTTTTGTACGCTTAAAAATATCGGTACAATTTCAAGTGATTAGAGAAAAGGTTTACGATGCTTTTTACAGACTTCAAAACCCGCAAGACCAAATTACTGCCTATGTTTTTGATGTAGTACGTGCCGAAGTTCCTAAAATGAGACTTGATGATGTTTTTGAACGTAAAGATGATATTGCAATTGCTGTAAAATCTGAACTTAACGACGCTATGAGCGATTATGGTTACGATATTATTAAAACATTGGTAACCGATATAGACCCAGATATACAAGTAAAAGAAGCCATGAACCGCATTAATGCTTCTGAAAGAGAAAAAGTAGCTGCCGAGTACGAAGCAGAAGCAGAACGTATTAAAATTGTAGCCAAAGCACGTGCAGAAGCAGAAAGCAAACGCTTACAAGGACAAGGTATTGCAGACCAACGCCGCGAAATAGCTAGAGGTTTAGAAGAATCTGTAGATGTATTAAACAACGTAGGGATAAACTCTCAAGAAGCATCGGCATTAATAGTAGTAACCCAACATTACGATACTTTACAATCTATAGGAGAAGAAACCAATACCAACCTTATTTTATTACCTAACTCTCCGCAAGCAGGTAGCGATATGCTTAACAATATGATTGCATCCTTTGTAGCCTCTAACCGCATAGGTGAAGAAATGAAAAAACAAAATGAAGCTAGAGGGATAGAACCTAAGAAAAAAAATAAACCCGAAAAACCTAGAAATGAGAATAGAGATGATTTTCTAGATTATGGAGATGATGAATATGTAAGCTAAACCAAACATGTTTAGATAAAAACTAAAAACCCCAAATCTTGATGATTTGGGGTTTTTAGTATACTGTTTTATATTTAAAAAAATCGTTTCGGGAGGATTTTGGTAATTAGTTTAGAAACAAAAGCTTTTTTAGTAAAAGAAAGAATAGCATTACTTGCTATAGAAGATAAAGACAAGTCCTCTTTTACGTAATGAAAATTTCGTTTCATCTTTTCTTGATTAATTTTGGTTTGAAGTCTTAAAATTTTCAAATCATAATCCACTTCATCAAACGAGGTGTATTGCGTTTTTTTCATTTCGTAAGGGTTTGATACATTTTTTATTTAAAATGCAGAGAAACATATCTTATTTACTCTTTTGGAGTAATAGAACCTTTTATAATGTTCTCTATAGGTTCTTCATTATCAAAAAATAAAGTAGAAAAACGTTTTAGAATAACTTTATCTACCAATTGTTTTCTAAAGATGTAAATAAGAATTGTTATTAATAGAAAAACACCACTGATAATAAAAAAACCAGCACTGTAACTATCAAGAGCAGCTCCTATTAAAAAAGCAAAAGCAAAAGCTGTAAAAGCTAAGAAAAATAAAAAAAGGCTGCCAATACATAGTAATTTAACCAGCATAGCAGCACTTTGTGATGTTTTCTTAAATATATCGAGTTTATAATAAGCTAATAAACTCTCTATATAATTTTGTGTATGCTCATTTAAGTCTTTAAAATTATTATTTAGATGATTAAATGCCATATACTAAACTATGCTATTGAGCTTTTTTCTCCTTTTTGAAGTTTAGCGTTTTTTTTTCTTAATTCCTCAAGCTTTTCTTCCATTGCTACCAAAATATCATCGGCTTTATAACTTGCAGAAGATAGGGTTTCTTCTAACCTAGATTCAAAACCTGCTTTTGCTTTGGTAACCGATTCGTTTAAATTAGAAGCAGCCTCTTTTAATTGATGATCAAATTTATCACGAGCTTTATCGGCTTCTTCTCTTATTCTTCTACGGGTTTTGCTTCCTTTATCTGGTGCGTAAAGTATTCCTAATCCTGCACCTATGGCAGCGCCTGTTAATAAAGCTAAAATTGTGTTTCCTGTATTGTTCATAATGATGGTTTTTAAATTATTAACGTATTACTCAAATATACTATAAATAGCTAAGTAGTACTGTTAATTTGCCGTTAATATAATTTTAAAAACTACTATTTTATAAACTTAATTCTTTTTACCCCAAGAATCTCTTAAACCTACTGTTTTATTAAAAACTAATTTTTTAGCTGAAGTATCTTTATCTATACAGAAATAACCTATACGCTGAAACTGAAATTTATCTAAAACTTTTGCTTCTTGCAGACTAGGTTCTACATAACCTGTTATTACTTCTAACGAATTTGGATTTATAAATTCTAAATAATCTTTTTCTTTATCTGCATCTGGAGATTCTACGCTAAATAAACGATCGTACAAACGTATTTCTGCAGGAATAGCATGTTTGATAGATACCCAGTGTAAAGTCCCCTTTACTTTGCGTTGCGAAGCTTCTGTACCGCTGCCACTTTTAGTATCTTTATCGTAAGTACAATGTACTTCTAAAATGTTTCCTTCAGCATCTTTAATTACGCTTTCTGCTTTTATAATATAGGCATTTTTAAGCCTAACTTCTTTGCCTAATTTAAGTCTAAAAAACTTTCTGTTGGCTTCTTCTTTAAAATCTTCTCTTTCTATATAAAGCTCTTTAGAAAAAGGTACTTGCCTACTTCCTGCATGCTCATCTTCAGGATTATTTTCGGCAGTTAGCCACTCTTCCTCTTCTTCGTAATTGGTAATTACAATTTTAAGCGGATCGATAACCCCCATAACACGTGGAGCTATTTTATTTAAATCCTCACGAACACAAAATTCTAAATGCGATAAATCTACCACGTTTTCACGTTTTGCTATCCCAATAGAAGTTGCAAAATTACGTATAGAAGCTGGTGTATAACCACGGCGTCTTAACCCAGAAATGGTTGGCATACGCGGATCGTCCCATCCTGTTACAATACCTTCTTGTACCAGTTTAGCCAATTTACGTTTACTAACTACGGTGTGGCTAAAGTTTCTTCTGGCAAATTCTCGCTGCTTAGGTAAGAAATCGCCTGGTTTTTCTATTTTCTTTAAAAACCAATTGTATAATTCGCGGTGAGGTAAAAATTCTAATGTACAAAAAGAGTGTGATATCTGCTCGATAAAATCACTTTCTCCATGTGCCCAATCGTACATTGGGTATATTTTCCAAGTATTGCCTGTACGGTGGTGTGGTTTATGCAAAGTACGGTACATAATTGGGTCGCGCATAAGCATATTTCCAGCAGTCATGTCTATTTTTGCTCTTAATACATGTTCCCCTTCATTGGTTTCTCCGTTTTTCATAGCTTCAAATAAAGCTAAGTTTTCTTCGACAGAGCGGTTACGAAACGGACTCTCTTCTCCTGGTTTGGTAGGCGTGCCTTTTTGGGCTGCAATCTCTTCAGAGGTTTGGCTATCTACATAAGCATCGCCGTTTTTAATAAGCGCTATTGCCCAATCGTAAAGTTGCTGAAAATAATCTGATGCATAGCATTCTTTAGACCAGGTAAAGCCTAACCATTCTACATCCTTTTTTATCGCATCTACATATTCCTGCTCTTCTTTTGCAGGGTTTGTATCATCAAAACGTAAATTTACAGGAGCATTATAGCGTTTACCTAAACCAAAGTTTAAGTTGATAGAAGAAGCATGACCTATGTGTAAGTATCCGTTAGGTTCTGGAGGGAATCTAAATTTTAATACTTCTTTGGTGTAGTTTCCTTTTAAATCTTCTTCTATAATTTGCTCTATAAAATTGAGTGATTTTGTTTCTTCTGCCATGGCTAAATATTAGACTGCAAAGTTAATTAAAATAAACAGATTATAAAGCTAGCTTTCTTCTATAAACATGATAAATTTGCATAGAAATTTTTAGTATAAATTATTTATTTTGGGAAAAATTAAACTTACAAACATTAGGGTATTTACAAACCACGGATGCCTAGAAGAAGAAGGTAAAATTGGTAGTGAATATCGGGTAGATTTAACCATAGAGGCTAATTTCTCTAAATCGGCAGAAACCGATAACCTAGCAGATACAGTAGATTATGTGCATCTTAACCGAATTGTAAAAGAAGAAATGGCTATACGAGCAAAACTTTTAGAACAAGTTGCTAAACGTATTTTAGACCGTATAATGAATGAACTACAACTTGTTGATAAAGCTGAAGTTAGCGTTTCTAAAATAAATCCTCCCTTAGGTGGCGATGTAGAAATGGTAAGTTTAATTTTAAGCAAAACAAGATAGAATGTTTGTTATTTGCTAATTTTTATTACATTTGCATTTCTATTGCAAATAAGGTGTCGTGGCCGAGTGGCTAGGCAGTGGTCTGCAACACCATCTACAGCGGTTCGAATCCGCTCGACACCTCCACAAAAAACTCCTGATATTTTCAGGAGTTTTTTATGTTTTAATCTAAGCTATCTAAAGGTATTATTTGTTCTACACTATGCTCAAATTTATCTATACCTGTAGGGAAAATTCCTTTACTCATCATAATTAAACCACAAACAATAATAACTACACTTATGCTGCGTTTAAGTTTATATATTCTGGTAGGTGTTAATTTATGATTGAGTCTTTTTGCTAAAATTATTTTTAGCATATCTATTAAAAAATAGGTTATTATTATCGAGGTAAAAAATACCAATAAGCGTTGCGGATTCATATCCATAGCTGGACCAAAAGCGATAATTAAACCTAACCAAAAGCCCAAAACCCCAATGTTTACAAAGTTTAGTAGAAAGCCTTTTACGATTAAACCAAAAACATCGCTTTTTTTAAGTTTTTTAAACTCTTTTAAATCTGTATGCGGAACCTCTTTTTTTTGTTTGATAAAAGTTATAAACCCGTAAACTACCAAGATTGACCCTCCAAAAATAAATAATGCAGGCTCATCTTTTATACGGTTTAGAAGTTTACTTGTACTAAAATAAGCTATAAGTAAAAATACAATATCGGCAAAAATTACGCCTATATCAAAAAATATGGCAGCACGTATGCCTTTTAAGGCTGCGGTTTCTAACAATAAGAAAAAAACTGGCCCTAGTAAAAAAGCCAATAAAATACCTAAGGGTATGCCCGCAACAATATCTTGAAACATAATAAAACTCTATATTATTATTGTGCTACAAAGGTAGTTAATTTAAAAACTAGAAAATATATTATCTTTTCTTATTATAATTTTTATTCTATTGATAATTAATAATATATAAAAATAATTAATATATTTAGCACACTAACTCTTTTGTAATGTGTAAAATAACTATTATGAATACTAAAAAAATAAAGCTAATACTTAATGTATTAATTGCTTCAGCAATAACTATCGTTTTTATTAATTTAATAAGTTTAATTTTTAGCTTATTAACATTAAAATCTCCTATAGAGATAAATTCATTAATATTCGATAACGGAATGTTTTTTTTAAATGGAGAAAATATAGGAATGAATTTTATAGAAACAAAGTACTGGCTTTTTTACACGCTTTTACTTGTTACATATTATCATCTTTTTAAAAACAAAGAAAGCACTATTTAAAATTCTTATTTTTTCAATAAAAAGATGTTTTATAGATATAAAAACCTACAAAACATCTTCTTTACTTCCTAATAAGTTAAAATCTAAATGGCGTTTAGCGAGATCGGCATTTTTTACGTTAACATAAACCTCATCGCCTAAACGATAAGCTTTTTTTGTAGCCCTTCCTATTACTGCATACTCTTCTCTAACAAAATCAAAATGATCTTCAGGGATATCTTTTAAACGCACCATTCCTTCGCATTTATTTTCTTCTACTTCTACATAAATTCCCCACTCGGTAACCCCAGAAATTACACCAAGAAAAGCTTGATTTTCATGATCTTTCATAAACTTAACCTGCATGTATTTTATCGAATCACGCTCGGCATTGGTAGCAAAATTTTCTGCTTCGCTACAATGTTTACAATTCTCTTCGTAATTTTCTTGATTTGCCGAAGCTCCACCTTCTAAATATGTTTGTAAAAGCCTATGTACCATTACATCTGGATACCTACGTATGGGTGAAGTAAAATGCGAATAATAATCGAAAGCCAATCCGTAATGCCCAATATTTTTGGTAGAATAATAAGCTTTACTCATCGACCTAACTGCCAAGGTATCTACCAGGTTTTGCTCTTTTGTGCCTTGTACGTCGGTAAGTAATTTGTTTAAAGATTGGCTGGTAGATTTTCTATCTTTTAAATTTAATTTATAACCAAATTGGGCTATGATTGTTTGTAATGAAGCTAGTTTTTCATCATCTGGATCGTCATGGCAACGGTAAACAAATGTTTTTTCGGGTTCTTGTTTACCTATAAATTCGGCTACTTTTTTATTTGCCAATAGCATAAATTCTTCAATAAGTTTATTTGCTTCCTTTGCGGTTTTAAAATAAACTCCTACAGGTTCGTTAGCTTCGTCTAAATGAAATTTAACTTCTACTTTATCGAAAGATATAGCTCCTACTGCCATGCGCTTTTTACGCATTTGTTGGGCTAAATTATTAAGTTTTATAACGGCTTCTACTATTTTAGGATCTACCGTATATTCTTTATCTTGAATACTTATTTCTTTAGGGATAAAGCCTGCATTGGTTTCTATAATTTGCTGAGCTTCTTCGTAAGCAAAGCGAGCATCGCTATAAGTTACGGTACGCCCAAACCATTGGTTTTTTACTTGCGCGTTGTTATCTAATTCAAACACGGCAGAAAAGGTATATTTTTCTTCGTGCGGACGTAAAGAGCAAGCATTGTTTGATAATACTTCTGGAAGCATAGGTACTACCCTATCTACCAAATAAATAGAGGTAGCTCTTTCATAAGCTTCATTATCTAAAATACTACCTGGCGTTACGTAATGAGAAACATCGGCAATATGGATACCTACTTCTACGTTGCCGTTTTCTAAGGTTTTAAAACTTAGGGCATCATCAAAATCTTTTGCATCTTTTGGGTCTATGGTAAAGGTAAGTGTATCGCGCATATCGCGACGTTTTTTTATTTCTGAAGCTTGTATAGAGGTATCTAATTTGTTAGCAAATTCTTCTACTTCTGGCGGAAAATCGTGTGGCAACCCATTCTCGGCAAGTATGCTTTGCATTTCGGTCTCGTGGGTGCCTGCTTCACCAAGAACTTCTATAATTTTACCTTCGGGAGAATCAGATTTTTCTTTCCATTTTACAAATTCTACAACAACAATTTCTTTATCTTTAGCTTGGTTAATATGGTTTTTAGGAATAAATATATCGGTGTACATTTTATTTCCGTTTACCGTTACAAAACCAAAATTATCGTTTAGATGTAATTGCCCCACAAATTGGGTTTTATTACGTGTTAACACTTGTGTTATTTCGCCTTCGTTATTACGATTACGGCGGTGTTTATACACATAAACTTCTACTATATCGCCGTTAAAAGCACGGTTGATGTTATTTTTTGGGACATAGATATCTTCCTCCAGCTCTTCTACCACAACATAACCGTCGCCTTTGGCGGTTAAATCTAATTTACCTTGGTAATAATCTACTTGTTGGTTTAATTGAAATTTTCCGCGTTCTACTTGTATAAGTTTATCTTTACTAGCTAGTGCAGCTAACTCTTTTATAATTTGATTTCTGCTATTGGCATCGTTTACTTCTAAACGGGCTGCAATTTGTTTATAATTGAATGATTTTGTGGCATTTTTACGTAAAATGCTTATTATTTTGGTTGTAAGGTTCGGAATTTTTTTACTTCCTCTTTTTCTTTTCTTACGTTTTTTCATAGGGTATTTTATATATTTTAAAAGTACGTCTATATTTTAAGCTACACACATATTAAAATTAAAGTTATGTTAAGCCTATAAATGCTATTTTGCTGTAAAAAAGTGTACTAAGCTTATTTACAGTAGCTTTTTAAAATTATTTTTTTTGTATTTTGAGCAATAAATTTTTAATTAAGTTAAATGCAAGACTTTGTTACCTTAGCACAATTTACTTATGCTTACGAATATACGGTTCTTAAACACTTGTTAGACGAAGAAAATATTCGTTATTTTTTTCAGAACGAAACGGTTTTAGGTGTGGTTCCTTTTTACGCAAATGCTTTGGGCGGAATTTTTTTAAAAGTACATCCTAAAGACTTTGTCAAAGCTAAGAAAATTTTAGATAGCTTTTATAACGATAATCATCTTCATGTTATAAAATAAGTTGTTATCAACATTTATTAATATAATATCTTTTTTCTTTTTTTTTAAATTTAAATAATGATAGTTATAATAGCCTGTTAATAGCGGTATATTTAGAAGAAAAAAAAGTTGTAAAAGTGATTTATAAAAATATATGCACTTTATTAAAACTACAATGTTAATATTAATTAATTGAAAATGAAGCTTTATTAAATAATTATTAACAATTTCTAAAAGTTAAGTGAACAATAAAGTGTTTATTTTATATTCTAAAAATAGCTGTTAATAAGTGTTTATTTACGTTTAATAACTTTTTACCAAAAACTAAAAACTTCATTTTGAAATAAGAATTCTTTTTTTGATATAGTTATTTTTTAGAAAAAGTCAATAAAAACTTATAAAAAGAATCCGTTAGTTATTCACAATTGCTGTTTAATTTTAGAACTATGAAAATGAAGCTTTTAAATATTTTAATTAACAACAAAAAAATAGGCGATAATTAAAGCTTTAATTACCTTTGCTAACAAGGATAATATCTTCTTAATAAATATATAACTTATTAAAAATCAATAAAATAAAAATATATGAAAATCTCTATAGGAAACGATCACGCAGGAACCGCTTATAAAAATTACATTGTTAATTACTTAAAAGAACAAGGCTATACAGTAAAAAATCACGGAACAGATGATTCCTCTAGCGTAGATTATCCAGATTTTATTCATCCTGTGGCTACCGATGTTGAAACAAATACTGCCGATTTAGGTATCATAATTTGTGGAAGCGGAAATGGTGCCGCAATGACCGCAAATAAACACCAAGCCATAAGAGCTGCTTTATGCTGGACGGTAGAAATTGCCCAACTTGCCCGCCAACACAACAATGCCAATATATTAAGTATTCCCGCACGCTATACAGCAAAAGAACAAGCTTTAGAAATGGTAAAAACATTTTTAGAAACTAAATTTGAAGGCGGAAGACACCAAAATAGAGTAGAAAAAATAGCTTGTAAATAATTTTTTATGGCTGCCGAACATAAACATAGTTCTAGCCTTAGTGCTAAAAAACTTTTGTTTTCTATCTTGCTTAACCTAGGCATTACTTTAGCACAATTTATAGGCGGTATTATAAGTGGGAGTCTTTCTTTATTATCTGATGCGTTACATAATTTTACCGATGTTATATCTTTAATAATAAGTTATATAGCACATAAAATGGCTAGGAAAAATGCCTCTATCTCTCGTACATTTGGTTATAAACGTGCAGAGATTATGGCCGCTTTTGTAAATGCAGCATCACTTATAGTTATTGCAATTATTCTTATAAAAGAAGCAATTGGGCGTTTTTTTGAACCACAGGCTATCAATTCAACAGTAGTAATATGGTTAGCCATTATCGCAATTTTAGGTAATGGTTTAAGTGTTTTATTAATGAAAAAAGATAGCCAAAGCAATTTGAATATGCGTTCGGCATACCTGCATTTGTTTACAGATATGCTAGCATCTATAGCAGTACTTATAGGTGGATTGTTTATGAAATACTACCAGCTTTATTGGATAGATAGTATATTAACCATTATGATTGCTGTATATTTAATTGTTGTAGGTTATAAACTATTAAAATCTTCCTTTAAAATATTAATGTTGTACACACCTACCAATATCGATGTAAAAAAAGTAGTAGCAAAAGTTTGTGAAATTCCAGCGGTAAAAAATATACATCATATCCATATATGGTCTTTAAATGAAGATGAAATACACCTGGAAGCACATTTAGATTTACACGAAAATATATCGGTAACAAGTTTTGATGTTGTACTACAAAAAATAGAAAAACTGGTTAATAAAGAGTTTAATATAAACCATGTTACCATACAACCCGAACATAATAAACCCGATAGCAAAGCAATAATAATTCAGGATTAATGGAATTATCTTTTCAGATTAAAACTTTTCAAGAACTAACAACAACAAGCCTTTATGAGGTATTGCAACTACGCGCTAAAGTTTTTGTGGTAGAACAAAATTGCAATTATCAAGATGTAGATGGTTTAGATACCAAAGCTTTACATGTTTTAGGTTATATAGATAATCACCTTATAGCTTATGCACGTTGTTTTGCTCCAGGAGAATATTTTCCGCAAGCGGCTATTGGGCGTGTTTTGGTCGAAAAAAATTACCGCAAAGAAAACTATGGGCATCGTTTATTAGAGGAAACCATTAAAGTTATAGGTACTTATTATAACACAACTTCTATAAAAATATCGGCACAAGAATATTTGCTTAAATTTTATCAGCAACATGGGTTTAAAGCTATAGGCGATACGTATTTGGAGGATAATATTCCACATAGAGCCATGCTTAAAGCCTAAAACAAAAGTTTACTTTTTTAAAACATTTATACAAAAATATAACTATCTATAATAAAATTAACCAATTAAAATGTATTTTTTATGAAAACAAAACTATTATTTTTATTACTTCTTATAAGTTTAGATTTTTTTGCACAAGAACATTTTTTAGGTATAAATACCTCTAGAAGAGTAGGTTTATTAAACACACAAGAAAATCCTGCAGAGTTAACCAATTTAACCCATAAATTTGATGTAAACCTATTTAACATAAGCATACAAGCTGCTAATAATAAATTTAGTTTTAAAGATCTTATAAATGATAATAAAACATTTGATGATTATAAAAACGATCTCTACACTAGCAATACTCCTTTTAGTACCAATATAGACACTAAAGTAAACCTTTTAGGCTTAGCATTTAAGTATAAAGATTGGGGTTTTTCTATAAGCAATAATGTTTATGGAAAATTTACTATGACCGATGTAAACCCAAAATTAATCGAAGTAATAGAATCAGATTTTGAACAAGCAACCTATATAGAAAGCAAAGATAATCAACGTATAAATGCTATTGTTTATAGCGAAATAGCCCTTGCTGCAGCCAAAAATATTTATAAAACAGAAAAACATACACTAAATGTTGGAGTCTCTTTAAAATTACTTTCGCCAGAAGCATATTCTAACTTAGGCGTAAAAAATCTAAAAGGAACTTTTTCTAACCAATTGAATAAAGATACTTTTATGCAGGGTGCAACTGCCGAGATAGATCTATCCTACGCAGGCCAGTTAACAGATGATTTTGAAAACAATTCTTACTCTTTATTTTCTATGGGAATTAAAGGAGTTGCTGCAGATTTGGGTATAAATTATCAATTAAAAAATGAAGATTTAACATACGCTTATAAATTAAATGCAGGAATATCTATTCAAAATATCGGCTCGATGACATTTAAAAACAATGCTCAACACCATACATACCAATTAGCCATTCCCGAAAATGCAAGCTTTGATATTTCAAAATTCGAAGATGTAACAAGTGCTGAAGAATTTAATAAAATATTAGAAGAAAGCGGTTACTATACCGCAACCAGTTCGGGTGATAACATCAAGGTAAATTTACCTACAACAATTTCTTTATATGCAGATTACCAAGTGTATAATAACTGGTTTGCTACAGTATATACTAAACAGAAATTAAGTAAAAATAATAAGAATAAAAACTTCCCTACCTTCAATACTTTTTCAATAATCCCGCGTTATTCTTCCAATTTTTTCGAGGCTTATACTCCGTTGTCATTTAACGAAGTTTCTAAATTTACAGCAGGATTAGGCATAAGGTTAGGTGGTTTTTATATAGGTTCCAGTTCTATTTTTACAGCTTTAGGAAACAATGCTAAACATTTTGATGTACATATAGGTGCTAGATTTGGCTTAGTTAAGTAATCATAACAAGTAGGTTTAGGCTTTTGTTTTTAACTTCCAGCGTTCAAAAAAACATAAATTATCTACTTGAATTTTAATTGCTTATAAAAAATAACGTTTATAATTTATTAAATATTTCTTTATCGTATTAGGTTGTGAGATTCTGCTATTATCTATACTTTTGCCGACTTTAAAAATTATCTCATGAAAAAAATTCTTAACCTATTCGATTTTAAACAAAAGGTTAATTATAAAAATGAAATTTTAGCAGGACTTACCGTAGCCATGACCATGATTCCAGAATCGTTGTCATTTGCTTTATTGGCAGAGTTACCAGCTTTAGTAGGTTTATACGGAGCTTTTATTATGGGAATAATAACAGCTATTTTTGGAGGAAGACCAGGATTGATTTCCGGAGCCGCTGGAGCCACTGTTGTAGTGCTTATAGCATTGATGAAATCTCATGGGATAGAATATGTTTTTGCCGCAGTAGCCTTAGCAGGAATTATACAATTGTTCGTAGGAATATTTAAATTAGGAAAATTTATACGGTTAGTTCCTCAGCCTGTTATGTATGGTTTTGTAAACGGGTTAGCTGTAATTATATTTATGGCACAAATAGAGCAATTTAAGCATAAAGTAGGCGATGTTACCGTATGGCTTTCAGGAAGCCCAATGCTTATTATGATTGCTTTGGTAGCCTTAACCATTGCTATTATTGTAATTTTTCCTAAAATAACTAAAGCAGTACCATCATCTTTAGTAGCTATTATTGTTGTATTTGCGTTGGTTTTACTTTTTAATATAGATACAAAACAAGTAAAAGATTTATCTTCTATTAGTGGTAGCTTACCTCCTTTCCATATTCCAGATATTCCATTTACCTTAGAAACCTTAAAAATTATTCTTCCGTATGGTTTAATTATGGCAGCCGTAGGGCTTACCGAAGGACTTCTAACCTTAAACCTGGTAGATGAAATTACAAAAACCAAAGGAAATAGCAACAGAGAATGTGTAGCACAAGGTGCAGCAAATATTGCAAACGGATTTTTCTATGGTATGGGAGGTTGCCCAATGTTAGCCCAAACTTTAGTAAACCTTTCTGCAGGATCAAGGGCAAGACTATCGGGTATTATAGCTGCTTTAACTATTCTTTTTATCATTTTATTTGCAGCTCCAGTTATCGAACTTATCCCAATGGCAGCACTTACTGGGGTAATGATTATGGTAGCTGTAGGTACTTTTGAGTGGGCAAGTTTTAAAGCTTTAACCAAAATGCCTAAGCAAGATATTTTTGTAATGATAGTAGTAACTATTGTAACTATTGTAATGCATAATTTAGCTTTAGCAGTACTTATTGGGGTTATTATATCGGCTTTAGTATTTGCTTGGGAAAGTGCTAAACGTATACGTGCTAGAAAGTATATAGATGATAACGGAACAAAACATTATGAGTTATACGGACCATTATTTTTTGGTTCTACAACAACATTTATAGATAAATTTGATGTAGAAAACGATCCCGATGAGATAGTTATAGATTTTACTGAAAGCAGAATAACCGATATGAGCGCCATAGAGGCTGTAAATAAAGTAACCGAAAAGTATAAAAAAGAAGGTAAAAAAGTACACCTAAAACACCTTAGTGCAGATTGTGTTAGGTTACTAAATAAGGCCAATGCCATTATTGATGTAAATATTATAGAAGATCCTACTTACAAAGTGATAAGTAATAAATAAAGGTTACCACCATACTACAAATAGCCGAGTGTAGCAATGTTCAGATTTTTTTACCCAAAGTAAAACAGATTTCTTTGCTAATATAAATTTTTCTACCTGAAGGTTTATTTGCTCAAAATTTAACCAGGTTTTATGCTCTGCTAAAGGTGGTGTAAACCAAATAGATTTTTTTGGTGAATAGAATAGAAATTCACCATAAACTTCTTTAGTAAATTTTGTGTAACTTGTATAATAACCAACTATGCAAGCTTGGTTTATACTACTAAAATCTGGTTTTACACTTTTATCTTCAGGAATAAAAAGCTGAGCTTTAAAACAAACTTTTTGCTTTAAATTATTAGCGTGTATACCATGAGATTTTAAAAGAAGCTTACTTTCTTGTGTTAATGCTAGTGGGAGCTGATGGCTTTTTAGGCGGCTTACTTTTTTTAATAAAGTATCTTTTCGGTTAGGGCCTATCCAGCGTTGTTCTTCTATTTTAAAACTGGGGTTGTATAAGTATATTTTATACACTAATTCTATATGCAATACCTGTTTTGTAGTTAGTTCTTCTATAAAAAAATCAAATTCTCCTAAGGTTTTTTTGTTTACAATAAGCTGCAAATTACTAGCTAGTAACTTATAATTTTCTAGTAGGTTTATACTGTGTGTAAAAAATACTTCGGCACGTTTTCCTAAAATTAAGCTTGGTGAAAGCCCAGTTAAGCTGAGGTTTAGTTTTTTTGGTTTTGGTAAGAAAAAACAAGACATCCCCATAAAATGAGGATGTTTACTTATGTGTGGTGTAGCCAAAAAGCCTTGATATGCCTTTGTTTCATCCAAAGTTAATTGGTTTTTAGAATTTTTTTGTATTCCGCTGGGTTGTTAAGTATTTCTTTGGCTTTTTTAATAACATCGTTGTTGGTTAGATAGTAGGCATATAAACCTTTTTCGTACACATAGCGTTTTACAATTTGGTCGGTAAGAAGTTGTTTTATTTCTTCCGATTTTTCTTGCAACTCATGTTGTTTTGCCTGTTGTATACTTGCTAATAGTGTTTGATATTCTTGTTCTATATCTTTATCTAAACCTTCTTTTTTTGCTGTTTTTAAGGTGTTTTGAAGACTTTTTTCTGTTTTGGTGGTATATGTAAAGTTATTGTTTTTTAAATAGCTTAAAAAGTCTGTATAGATTTTTTCATCTACATAGAATTTTTTAGGGTCTAATTGTGGATTATCGTAGTAAAATTTTGTAACATAGTTAAAAATAATGTCTTCGGTTTCTAGGGCTTTTGTAATTTCGCTGTACGCTGCTGTTTTTAGTTCTATATCAGGAAGAATTCCTCCACCGTCGTAAACTTTTCTTCCGTTTTTTGTAAGAAATTCTTTATAGTTATCTTCTTGTGTACGTATGGCGTTTCCTTCTTTATCTCGGTGTTGATAGTCTAGGGCTTGGATGCATCTTCCACTTGGGGTGTAATACCGCGAAATGGTTACTTTAAGTTGTGTGCCATAGGTAAGTTTTTTAGGGCGTTGTACAAGTCCTTTTCCAAAACTTCTAGCACCTAAAACTACTCCACGGTCTAGGTCTTGTATGCTTCCAGAAACAATTTCGCTTGCAGAGGCACTTCTGCCATTTATAAGTACGGCAATTGGAATGTTGGTATCTAAGGCTGCTTTTTGGGTAAAATAAGTCTTGTTGTACTTTTCTATTACAGATTTTGTACTGGTAATTAAAGCTCCTTTTTCAATAAATATATTGCTAACATTTATGGCTTCGGAGAGTAAACCTCCGGGGTTGTTTCGTAGGTCTAAAATAATTTTTTTAGCGCCTTGTTTTTTTAATTCTTGTAGGGCTCCGGCTACTTCTGCAGATGCTTTTTTATTAAATTTTGTGAGTACAATATAACCAATATCGCCGTCGGTAAGCTGATAAAAAGGCACGGCGTTGATGTTTACTTTTTCTCGGGTAAGTGTTGTGGTTTTGGTTTTGCCTTGTCTTAAATAGGTAAGTTTTACTTGTGTATCTGGGCTTCCTTTTAGTAATTCTCCTGCATCTTCATCAAAATCTTGTAAAGTAATATTATCTATTTTAATAATTTCATCGCCCGCTTTTAATCCGGCTTTATCTGCGGGATAGTCTTGATATACTTCTCTAAGAATAATTTTATTTTGGGTTGTTTTTACATGGGCTCCAATTCCGGTATATTCACCTGCGTTTTGGATACGTGCTTGCTCTACTTCTTGTTCGTTCCAAAACTTGGTGTAAGGGTCTAGGTCTTCCAACATGGCTTCAATGGCGGTATCCATTAGCTTTGCTGGGTTTGTTTCATCTACATAATTCATGTTTAATTCTTTGAAAAGTGTAGTGAAAATTTCTATTTGTTTAGCTATTTCAAAAAAATCTGATTTGAAACTTGTAGTAATGCTTAGGATTCCTACGGCCAGGATACCGGTAATAATTCTTTTTTTATAGCGCATATTAAGATACCTTTTTTCCTTTTTTATTTCGTTTAAAGTAAATATAAAGAAATATAATAAGAATAAAAGCAAGGATAAACAGTGGCCAAAGGTAAATTAAACCAATAAAAACTACCGAAACGCCATCCCAACCTCCTTTAAAGGCATTGATGATTTTTTGTCCGTAAGACTCGGTTATTCCTGTTTCTGCGGTTACTTTATAAAAGTTTATGCTTAGGGTACTCATAGAAACTTGACTTTTTAGGTAGTTTAACCTGCCTTGTCTTGCTTCTATTTCTTCTCGTATATCTGCTATTTGCTTTTCTATGGCTAAAATCTCTTTGATATCTTTAGCTTTTTTTAGTAAGTCAATATACCGTGTTTCTAAGGCTCGTTTGGTTTTTAATCGTGCTTCTAAGTCTATAAATTCTTCGGTTACATCTTTACGAGAAATTTGTTTTTGTTCAAAATAAGTAACGCCTTTAGAGATTTGATCGATAGTGTTTTGGAAATTTTCTGTAGGTACTCTTATTTCCAAATTTCTATTTATCCGATTATAATTTTTGTAAGAATTATCACTAACAAAATAACCTTTGTTGGCGTTTACAATTTCCGAAATTTGTTGTTGAGTTTTTTCTATATCTTTAGTTTCAAACCTTAATGAAGCTGTTTTTATAATTTTTTGCTCTTGCTTTTGTGGGCTTGTGTTACTAGCTTTAGCATTTGGAGAACTTGCATAAGCTTTTGGTTGTACGGCATCGCTTTCTAGCTCGGTGTGCTTATAAGCATTTAGATTATCTCCGCCTTGTGCACATGCAAGCGGAAGCAAAAAGAATAATAGACTAATTAATTTCATGTAATAAAGTATTTACAGCTTGTTGTATCTTAGAATACGGCTTGTGTTCTTTGCCTAAATATAAAAATAATATTGCAAACTTTTTATGGTTTGGAGTATATATAATTTGTTTTTGTGTACGGTAAGCTTCTCTTATTAGGCGTTTTATGCGGTTTCTATCTACAGCTTTTTTAAAATTTCGTTTGGGTACACTTACGGCTACTTTATGTGTAGTATAATGTGTTGGTAAGGGATAATACAACAATAGTACCGGAAATTTTTTTACTGATTTTCCTTTAGAAAATACTTGTCCGATAAGTTGTTTACTTTTTAATTTTTCTATGCGCGGAAAGGTTTGCTCCATGAAACAAAGATAAGAAGTAATCTAATTGTTTAAACTTGATTTTATTTTTATTAAAAAAGTAGTTATAAGAATTAAAATAATAACCCTGCTCCTATAGGTATTAGAGCAGGGTTTATGCATTTAACTTAAAATGTATATATTAATTTTGATATACATTATTTGTAGGATCTACATCTGCCATACGCTGGCTAGGATCTATTTCTATTTTTTCGATATAAGCTTTAGGTTTATCTAATTTTAAGGTATAGGCAGGGTAAGCCCACGCCCAGTTATCTAGTACCAATCCTGCATTAGGTTTTATAAAACGCATCATTCTTAAAGGAATATAAAAGCGTTGTGTTGCGTTGTCTTTGTAGGTAACAAGTACTTCTAGTGGCATTGGCATTAAGCCTTTTCTTTCTAGGGTAATTATTGTTTGGTTGTTTTCTTCTACAAGGCCTTTAATGGCATAGTCTATGATATTGGTTGTTTGCGTCCAATCGGTTAAATACCAATCTAAATGAGCTCCAGATACTTTTTCGGCAACCCGTTTAAAATCGTTAGGTGTAGGGTGTTTAAATTTCCAATCGTTATAGTATCTGTGTATGGTTTTTTTAAAGTTTTCTTCACCTATTAAGTATTCTAATTGACTAAGGAATATGGCTCCTTTAGAATAAGCTGTAATCCCATAGGCTTGGTTAAAGTTATACCTATCGGCATGGGTACTTGCAGGTTGTTCTACTCCAGAGTTTGCTAGGTATAAATAGCCTTTATAGGTGTTTGCAAACGGATTTTTGTTGGTGCTGTTCATTACATATTCTTCTGCCAAGGTAGAGAAATAAGATGTAAAACCTTCGTCCATCCATTCGTGTTTACTCTCGTTAGTGGCTAAAACTAACTGAAACCATGCATGGGCTAATTCGTGAGCAGTAACGCCTACTAAGCTTCCAAAACTTCTTTCTCCGGTAATTAAAGTACACATAGCATATTCCATTCCGCCATCACCACCTTGAATCACAGAGTATTGCTTGTAGGGGTAAGGACCAATGTGTTTATTGAAAAACAACAGCAATCCTTCTGTTTTTTCTTGTAAATTTTTCCAATTTTTTATAAACTCAGGATTTTTATTGTTTTTGTATAAGAAATGAAGCTGAGTTCCGTCGCTAGCCATGCGTTTATCATGGATATAATCTGGATCGGCAGCCCAGCTAAAATCATGTACATTAGGTGCGATAAAATGCCAAGTTAATTTTTTACCTTTTCTTTTTACTTTTACGCCTTCATCTTCATAGCCATAACCTATTTGGTTAGGGTTTTGTAGGTAACCAGTACCGCCTATTATATAATCTTTATCGATAGTTATTTTTACGTCAAAATCTCCCCAAACGCCATGAAATTCTCTCCCGATGTAAGGGTCTGCATGCCAACCTTCAAAATCGTATTCGGCTAATTTTGGATACCATTGCGTCATAGACAGGGCAACTCCTTCTGTGCTATTACGTCCTGAACGTCTAATTTGTTTTGGTACTTGTGCATCAAAATCCATTTTAAAAGTTGTTTTTTCTCCTGGTAAAATAGGTTTTTTCAGGTTTACTTCTAGAATGGTTCCTACAGTCGTATGCTTTATTTCTTGGTTGTCTTGGCTAAGACTTTTTACTTTGATGTAGCCAATTTCGTTGGGTTGAAGTTTACTTATCCTGTCCTCTACTCTTCTATCGGGATCTTTTATGGTTCTTGAGCGTACATCCATTTCGCTACCTGGTTGAAAAGCATTAAAATGCAAGTGATAAAATACACGGTAAAGTGTATCTGGAGAGTTGTTGGTATAGACTAAGGTTTGTTTTCCGTGGTATTGATAATTTTTTACATCCATATCAATTTCCATCTTATAATCAACATGTTGCTGCCAATAGGAATGGTTGTTTTGTGCTTGTATCCCAAAACTTAATAGGGTAAATGATAAGAAAAGTAGTTTTTTCATTATTTTAAATTTTAGTTTTTGAAGATAATAAATTTTAATTATAAATAGGGATAGGTATTTAAAAAAAGAGATTCCTGTACAAGGCAGGAATCTCTTCTAATTATTTAGTAACTAAGCTTATTTTTTACTAGCTAAGATAAGAGCGTTGTAAAGGTTGGCTAATCTTCCAGATTTTGAAAGTTCACTAAAGGCTTTAACGTCTTCTTGTCCAGGTACAATTACTTGTGTATCTAGCCATAAGCCACTTTCCATAATTACTTCTTTTACTTGTTTTGCACTTAATTTAGGAAAGTAAGATCTAATCATTGCAGCTATCCCCGCCACTGCAGGCGAAGCCATAGAGGTACCTTGTAAAAACTCGTAGGTATTTAAAGGTGTTGTAGCATATATTTTTGTTCCAGGAGCAAAAACATCTACATTTTCTTTTCCGTAGTTAGAAAATGTAGCAATAAGGTCTGTACCGTAATCATAGTTAGATGCGCCAACAGTTAATACGTTATTAGAAATTTCTACTGGATTTTCTGGTGTTTGATCGTTCGGGTATACTTGTTTTTCATCAAGGTTTGTAGCATCGTTACCTGCTGCATTTACGATAAGTACGTCGTGTTTTTCTGCGTATTTAATAGCATCGATAACCCATTCTGGATTTGTAGAGAAGTATTTACCAAAACTTGTGTTTAATACTTTTGCTCCGTTATCTACTGCATAGCGGATGGCAAGTGCAATATCTTTATCGTATTCATCTCCATCAGGTACTGCGCGGAGGGCCATAATTTTTACATTATTGGCAACGCCATCCATCCCTATGTTATTGTTGCGTTGTGCAGCAATAATTCCGGCAACGTGTGTACCGTGTTTTGCATCTTCTTTTTTAGGGTCTGGACCGTCTACATCTCCGTTACCATAATATTTATCGTTAATATCATGGATGTTATCGTTGGTTTTTCTGCCGTATAGGTTTTTATTGAAGTGGGTATCTAAACGGCTTTGGAAATATTCTGTTGCTCCTGTAAGTCTTTCGGCAGCTGCTTCTATACTTCCTAGATTATTTATCATGTTAAGTAAAAAGCTTTTAGCTTCTAGTTCTTCTGCTCCTTGAGGTTCGTATGCTGCTAGGTTTTCTTTGGTAAGTTCTTTTTTACCTGTTTTTTCTAGCATTAATTTGTTAGAAGCGTTTATTTTATCGGCAAGACCTTTGTAGAAGTCTATGCTTTGTTCGGTTTCGGTATATTCTTTTTCAAATTCTTTTAAAGCGCGTTGATAGGTTTGGAAAGCTTTTTTATCGGCAGCTGCAATTTGGCTTTCTGTTTTGCCTTCAAATTTCTTTTCAAAGTCTCTAATAATTCTCACATATTCCATGTTTTCTTCGATGGTATTTCCTAAGAAATTCCATCCATGGATATCATCTATATAGCCATTTTTATCGTCGTCTATTCCATTTCCTGGAATTTCGCCTTCGTTTACCCAAAGCACATTTTTTAGGTCTTCATGTTCTATATCTATTCCACTATCTATTACACCTACGATAACCGTTTTTCCTTCTTGATTTTTTATAATTTCTTGGTAGGCTTTATAGATGCTCATCCCTGGGATAGTATCTTGGGCTAAGTCTTGGTGCCACCAATCTTTTAGTTGTTCTTCATTTAAAGGAGTGGTTTTTAAAACCTGTGTATCTATATTTTCTATTGGAGTAGAAGTAATTACAGGACCCGATGTACCACAAGCAGTTGCAAAGGCAATAATTGCTGCTGCTAATAAGGGTTTTAATAGAATCTTTTTCATTTGGGTTTATTTAAGAATTAAAAATTTCGTCGAATGTATAAGTTTTGTCTAATCGCACACCTTTTTCGGTATGTTTTACGGTTATTATTTGGTTGTGCGCATCGTGCTCTAGGAAAAGGTAATAACCTTTGGTTGCTGCGGTTTCTAAGAATTTCTTTTTTTCTTGCAGCGTTAGCAAGGGTCTGGTGTCGTATCCCATTACATAGGGTAAAGGCACATGCCCTGCGGTAGGTAATAAATCTGCCATAAAAACTAAGGTTTTTCCTTTATATTCTATATGCGGAATCATTTGCTTATCGGTATGCCCGTCTACATATAGGGTGCTAAAGTTTAGTCTTTCATGGTATTGAAATGTTACACTTTTATCTAAAAAATTTAATTGTCCGCTTTCTTGCATTGGTAGAAGGTTCTCTTTTAGGAAAGAAGCTTTTTCGCGCGCGTTTGGGTTGGTAGCCCATTGCCAATGTTCTTTATTGGTCCAAAATTTTGCATTTTTAAATGCAGGTTCATAGCCTGTACGGTTTTTGTTCCATTGGATACTTCCTCCGCAATGGTCAAAGTGTAAATGGGTCATAAAAATATCGGTGATATCGTCCCGATGAAAGCCTTTTTCTTTTAGCGATTTATCTAGCGAGAAGTCTCCCCAGCGGTGATAATGACTGAAAAATTTTTCGTTTTGTTTATCGCCTAATCCGTTATCGATAAGGATAAGTTTGTCACCGTTTTCTATTAAAAGGCAACGTGCTGCAATATCGATAAGGTTATTGGCATCTGCAGGATTGGTTCTGTTCCAAAGTGCTTTGGGTACAACGCCAAACATTGCACCACCATCGAGTTTAAAATTTCCGGCTTCTATGGGGTATAGGGTCATAGCTATGATTTTAAAACATGCAATTTAGTAAAAGCTTGTTCAATTATTTAATTTTTTATTCTTAGAGTTTTGTTAAGTTAGGTAAATAACTTTTTCTTCTGGCATTATAGATTCTTTGTTATGGAAAAGGCGTTTTTTGCCTTCTTTGTTTACAATAAATAAAGGAAGAACATTTTTATTGCTTTTTTGGTGGCTTTCTACCCAATTTTCTGCTGTTATTTTTTGTGTTGCATCGAGGGTTTCTTCTTTAAAATTTTTGTTATCTATTTTATTTACCCAGGGTTGTAGTTTTGTTTTATTGGCAAACATGGTAAAGGTGTCTACTTTGTCTAGCATTTTAGCATTTACGCTATTCTTCTTAGGGGAAAATAAAATTATTTTCTGTGGGATATAGAAAGTATCGTTAGCTAATTGGGCGGCAAGAAGGTTTATTTCGCTATTTCCTGTAAGGGCTATAAAGGTTTGTTTTTCTGTAGCGTTGGCATCTTCTAGGGTTTCTTCTTCTAGAATATTTCCGTGTATGGTTTTTAAACCTTTTTGTTGGGCTTGGGTGAGCATTTCTTTATTGGCATCGAGGATGGTTACTTCGTTTTCTTGGTTTAAAATTTCGGCAATGTATAAGCCTAATGGGTTTGCACCTAGAATTAGGTAGCCTTTTCTGGTGTCTTGTTCTACAAGTTCCCCTCTTTTGCGTAACCAGTTGGTTGTCCAGGTAAGAAATACAGGAACGGTAAGGGTTGTAAAGATGGCCATGAACACCAATATGGAGAAAATTTCGTTAGAAATAATGCCCATTTTAAGTCCTATTCCTGCAATAATTATTTCTACTGCTCCTCGGCCATTCATGCCTGTTCCTACGGTTATTCCTTCTCGCCAACCATGTCCGCTTGGTAGGTAAAATAAGGCTGTACCTACAATTTTACCAACAATAGCTACTATAATTACGCTTATAAATAAAGAGAGGTCTGTTTTAAAAACATCTAGTGTTACATGAAATCCGGAAGAAACAAAAAATATGGGAGCTAAAAAGCCTATAGAGACATCGTGAAAGATATTGTTTACTTCTTTAGATACTTGTCTATCAAATATTCCGTCTCTAATAAAAAGTCCTGCCATAAAAGCGCCTAAAATACTGTGTAATCCTGCTATTTCTGCTAATTCAGAAAAACCAAATGTAAGGATAAGGATAAGGGTAAAGTGTAAGGTGCGGTTTTTAATATTTGCTTTACGTAGGTATTTGCCTAGTAAAGGTAATAGATAAATACCTATTAAGGTGGTAACAATAAAAAATAGGATAGCTTTACTGGCAACCCATAGGAGACCAAGGGTATCTATATCTCCTACGTCTATATAGGTTATAATTCCAGCAAAAATAATTAATGCAAGGGTATCTGAAATTAATGCGCCTGCCATGAGCACGTAAGCAATTCTGGTATTGAGTAATTTTAGGTCTACTAGAATTCTGCTTTTTGTTGCGAGCGAGGTAACCGCAACAGCTATTGCTACAAATATAGCCGACATCTGTGTTCCTCCAAAATGGAGTATGGTATAATACCCGAGTATAAAAGGGACTATAAAGCCTCCTATAGCGGCAAGCAGGCCAGGCCAAGAAGCTTTACCGAGGTCTTTAAAATTTATTTCCATGCCTATATGAACCATGAGGAGGATGATACCTACTTCCGATAAAATATCAATCATTCCTGAAGGGGCTAACCAGCCTAAGAGTGCGGGTCCTAGAATAATACCTATAATTAATTCTCCTAAAATTGCGGGGTAACCAAGGCGTTTGGATATGAGTCCGCCTATCCAAGCACTTGCTAAAACAGCAAGGAGTGTTAAGAGGCTAAATTCATCCATAAATGAGTGTTTATAAGGGGTTAAGCCTCTAAAATATCAATATTTTTCAGATATAGGTGATTAATTAAGAATAAAAAATTTAATTTTAACTTTTTAAATAGCTTAAAAAAACACATTACATGATAGAATTAGCTGGGATTGTTATATTAGGAATATTTGCACAATGGTTGGCATGGAAAACCAAAACGCCTGCTATCCTCCCACTTATTATAATTGGTTTGCTAGTAGGACCTATTTCTACTTTATTTTCTGTAGATGGAACCAAATGGATAGAGCCAATATGGAATGGAGAAAAAGGCTTATTTCCGGGAGAGAGTTTATTTTATTTTGTCTCTTTAGCCATTGCGGTAATTTTGTTTGAAGGAGGTTTAACCCTTAAAAAAAGCGAGGTAAGTAATGTTGGGCGAGTAATTTTTAACTTAATAAGCATAGGCTCTATCATTACCTTTGCAGGAGCAGGTTTGGCTGCCCATTTTATTTTTGAGCTTTCTTGGCAAATCTCCTTTTTATTTTCTGCGTTGATTATTGTAACAGGGCCAACGGTAATTGCGCCTATTCTGCGGAATATACCTTTAAAAACAAATGTTTCTTCTGTATTGAAATGGGAAGGAATCTTGATAGATCCCATTGGGGCACTTGTATCTGTATTGATGTTTGAATTTATAAGGGTTGAAGGAGGCCAGGATTTTACACTTACCGCTTTAATCGAGTTTGGTAAAATTTTACTTTTTGGGCTAACCTTTGGTTTTACCTTTGCTCATATATTAGCTTTGCTTATCAAACGTCAAATCATACCACATTATTTGCTAAATGTATTTATTCTGGCAACGGTTTTAGGCGTGTTTGTTGTAGCAGATATTTTTGCTCACGAAAGCGGTTTGTTGGCCGTGGTAATTATGGGTATGGTAATGGGTAATAAAGAACTTCCAAATATTAATGAGTTGTTATATTTTAAAGAATCACTAAGTATTTTATTGGTTTCTATCTTGTTTATATTGCTCGCGGCCAATATTAATATTAGCGATTTGTTATTGGTTTTACGTTGGGAGTCGCTTATTTTATTTGCCATTGTTGTATTGCTAATACGCCCTTTAGCGGTGTATATTAGTGCCATAAATTCTGATTTAAAATTTAACGAAAAAGCTTTTATTTCTTGGGTAGGCCCTAGAGGTATTGTTGCTGCAGGTATTGCTTCTCTTTTTGGGTTAACATTAAACAAGCAAGGAGTTCCAGGAGCAGAATATATTACTCCTTTAGTGTTTATGATTGTATTGGGTACCGTTTTACTTAATGCAACTACTGCTAGGTTATTTGCCAAACTTGTAGGTGTTTTTATTAAAGATTCTAAAGGAATATTGATTATTGGAGCCTCGTCTATTTCAAGACTTATAGGAAAATACCTTAATGATAATAATCGCCATGTAGTTTTATTAGACAGTAACTCTGATAATGTAAGAAAGGCACAAGAAATGGGGATAAACGCCATAGAAGGAAGTGTTTATGCAGAAGATATTTTTAACAATATAGAATTAAATGATGTTGGCTACCTTATGGCAATGACAGGTAATAGCAACATAAATAAAACGGCTATAAGTAAGTTTAGAAAACAGTGTGGGGAAAAAGGCTCTTATCGTTTAATTACCTCCGATGAAATGGTTGATCCTGAAAATAATCCTTCAGAAGGCTTGTTCTCTCCTACAGATGATTATATAAACCTTATGGAAATTGCAAGGAAGTATCCGCAAATACAAGAGCTAAAGTTAAACTCCTTAGAACACCTAAGAGGTTTATTGGAGCTTATAAAAATCAACCCAGAAAGTATTCCGTTGTTTGTAAAAAACCCACAAGGAGAATTAAATATTATCCCAGCACATAACAGAGACCAGTATTTAACAACAATAGAGGAAGGTAGTTACCTTGTTTATGTAGGAAAAACATTGGAGTATGAAGGGGAGAAATAGCTTTAGTTAAATAGATTTCTTTTTTAAAGAACTGATAAAAGCCGAGGGAGATAAGCCGGTACTTTTTTTAAATGCAACAGTAAACCTACTATGAGAAGAAAAACCGCTTAAATCGGCCAAATAACTTATTTTATACTTAGAGTATTTAGGTTTTGTTTTTAAACAGCTAACAATATAGTCTATTCGTAAATCATTAATATAGCTTGAAAAATCTTTTTGTTTATACTTATTTATAACATGAGAAAGATACCTGTTGTTTATTTCTAAATATGACGCCACTGTAGCAAGAGAGGTGTTTTTTTCTAAGTAAAAATTAGATTTTTCATATTCTTCAAGCTTTTTTAATATTAAATCTTCTGTTTCTTTCGGCATGTACTCTTTATTATTATTTGTCTCACTTTTTTGAGGGAGCGCAAGTTTGGTTTGGTTATAAGGTTTTAGGTGTTTTTTAGAATTCTTTTTTCTTTCGTAGTAGAACAGAAGCAAAAGAAGCGAAATACAAACAATAGATATTGATAGTGTATAAAATATGTTTTTTGAATAACTGTTTTTAAGGTTATTCTCTTTTGTGTTTAGGTTTTCCAAGAGTTTATTGGCTAATATTTGCTGAGTTTCATGCTCTTTTTTTATTAAATCTATTTTTAGGTTATTGTAAACAATGTATTTAGTATTATTATTTGTTGTTTTGTAGTAATATTGTAGTGCTTTATAGACTTCTGTTTTTAAGTTATAAAAATCTGATTTTTTAGCTATTTTTAATGCTTTTAGGTAATTTACATGAGCATTAACAGTATCGTTTTTTTGCATATATGCATTTCCTAAATCATTATAAATAAATCCTTTTAAAGGGCTATTGATATAAGCTGAACTATTAAGGTTATTGTTTGCTTGTATAAGATAGTAAAATGCAGAGTCTGTTTTTTGTAAAGAAAGGTAGCTTTTTCCTATCAATTCTTTATTTACGGCTAAAAGAAATTTTTGTTCTTTACTTTTTTCTAGTTTAGAGATAAATTCCCCACCTTTTATTAAATTTTGGATAGCTTTTGTATATTGTTTATCAGCAATATTATAATAAGCCATCTCTTGCTGCAGGTTATTTAAAAACTTATAACGTTCGTTTTTGTTTTCTATTTCTTTACTGGCATTTATAGCTTTTTTTAAAGCTTTTTTTCCTGCCCATGTAATACCTGTTTCTCTATATAGGGTTGATAATAAGCCATTAAGCCTTGCTATATAACTGTAATTTTTATTGTTACTGGCTATATTATTTGCTTTTTTTATAACTTCAATGGCTTCATTTTTTAAACCGTATTGTCTTAAAATAGAAGCTTTTAACATAAGTGCGTTAAGCTTTTCAGCATTATTTTGAGACGTATTGTAAAGTTTTTCTGCTGTAGCTAAAGCTTTTAGAGGGGTATCTCTTAATGCTTCTATAGAGATACTATCTATATTTTTAGGAAAACATAAAGTGCTTTTAAAAATAAAAATATAAATAATCCATTTTGTCATAATGACATAGAAATTAGAGACTTATTGAGATTTAAAGTTGTATTAATTTAGATACAAAATTAAGATTAAAGTCACATGTTTCTTAAAAATGGATTAAATTTAGTGCTAAAGGAAAGAATTTGTGTTAATTAATATTTAGAGTTTTTCTTTTTCTTTAAGTGTTTTTTGCCAATTCCATACACTTATCAAGGCCTCTTCTATAGTGGTTTTTGTTTGCCAATTAAGTTCGTTTTTTGCTTTGTTAGCATTAGCGTAGGCAATAGTAATATCTCCAGGGCGTTTACCTTCTATTTTGTAAGGTATTTTTAGGAGGTTTACTTTTTCAAAAGTTTTTACAATTTCTAGAACAGAATGACCTTTTCCTGTGCCTAAATTATAAATGTCTAACCCTTGTTTTTGTGTGTTGTTTAGCAAATTATTTAAAGAAGATACGTGAGCCTCAGCAAGATCTTTTACATAAATATAATCGCGTATGGCGGTACCGTCTGGGGTAGGATAATTTTTACCAAAAATACTTAAGTAGTCTCTAATCCCACTAGCTACTTGAGCAACATAAGGGATTAGATTATCTGGAGCGCCGTTGGGTAACTCGCCTATTAATCCAGAAGGATGTGATCCAATAGGGTTAAAATACCTTAATATGGTGGCTTTTTTTGTGTATGCTTTTACAAAATCTTCTATAATTTCCTCTCCCATTTGTTTTGTTTTTCCATAGGTAGATTCTGGTTTTTTTAAAGGAGTATTTTCATCTATAGGCATTTTATCTGCTTGCCCATAGACAGTACAAGAGGAACTAAAAATAAAATTTGTTAGGGTGTTACGTTCCATTTCTTGTAGTAAGTTTATTAGTCCGTATAAATTATTTTTATAATAATGTAAAGGTTCTTTTTGGCTTTTTCCTACCGATTTATAAGCTGCAAAGTGGATTACGCCATCAAAACAATGTTGGTTAAATACTTTAGAAACTAAAGCTTCATTTTTTAAATCATAAGGATAAAATGTAGGAAGCATACCTGTAATTTTATGGATGCTATCTAGCACAGAGATATTAGTGTTTGAAAGATCATCGATAATTATAACTTTATAATTGCTTTGTATAAGTTCTACTACAGTGTGTGATCCTATATAGCCTAAACCTCCTGTTACGAGTATTGTTTTCATGCTGTTTTTTTTAATTGCTTAAATGATGTTCTGTGAAGTTTTCATCCAGGTAATAGCCTTTATTATTTTCATTACCATCTACCATATCTTCTATATTGCCAGCTTTATTTTTCTCTTCTTGATATAGTTCTTCATAGTCTTTAGTATAATGAGCGTCTGGTACTACACGTACATCAAAAGTTAGTTCTATTTTATTGGTGTCTGCAAAGTTTCCATATAGGGTTATGTAATGTTTTACGTAACCAATGTTTTTGTTACTGTTATAAGTAAGAAAGAGCCTTGCTTCTTCTCCAGCAGGGATAGCGTTTATAGATGATTTAGGAATAAGACACCCGCAAGAAGTAATGATGTCTTTGAGTATAAAAGTGTTTTCTCCGATATTTTTTATTGGGAAAACAACTTCTAATTCTTGCCCTTGAAGAATAGGATAATAATGCCTATTGTTATCTTCTATTTCTAAGGTTGTTTTTTCGTTTTTTATGTTACAACTTAAGGCTGTAATTAATATAAAAAAGCTTAGTATGGGTGTAATTATTCTTTTCATGTTGGTTTAAAAGATTTGTATTTCGTCACAAGCAATGCTGCTTTTTCCAAGTTCTTTTTGAATAAATTTTAGCTTAACATTTTCTGTCCCTGAAAAGTTTAGGTTAATGGTATATATGGCCACACCATTTTCTATAATAAGGTTTTCTTTTAGTTTACTTTCTTTTAGCACATCATCAATATAGAGTTCTATCTTTTTAGGAGGATAGAATTTATGTTTCTCATGCATAAGGAAGCGTAGTTTAATTGTTTTTGCTTGCTGTAGTGTAAGGGTGGTAAATTTTAAAACCATGTTACCTATACTATTAATGTACCAACCTTGGTGATAATCTGAAGCAAAACCAAGAATTCCGTTATTTAACAACCTTGTCGTTTTAAAACTTTCGTCTGCTTCTGAAAGTAGTTCTATCTTGGTATTTATTAAGAAATTCTTGTAAGGGGTGTTTAGTAGATTTGTTTCCCATGCTTCGCAATATACGGGGAGAGCGCCATCTGCTTCTTTGTAGTTTTTTAGTTCAGGATAGTTTTTATACGCTTTTAGCGATGCTAGCCATTGTTTAGTTCTAGGTTTTATGGTTGTTTGGGTGTTATTTTTTATAAGAAAACCTAATGGTTTATCTTCCAATGCATACCCTATTTGTAAGCGCGTATAAGATAGGGCTGTAAACAGTTTTTTAAGTTTTTCTTTTTCATTTCCTGTTGTTTTAGGAATTATTTTTTCTAAATCTTTATAAAACTGAGTAAAAGCTGTTGCATCGAGATAGGTATTTAGGATTTCTCTTATGCCACCATATAAGGGATATTTTTTTCTTTTGGCTTTAAAATTTTTTTCGAGCGAGAGGTAATAATTGGTTAATAGTGCGTGATTTTCGGGATATTCTTTTTGGAAGAAAGCCTTAATCAAATTATCAATATTAACCTCTGTGTTAAGCATTAATGCTGCGGAAATAAAGGTTTTAAGGTCATCGAAAGAAGCGTAATCATAGCCATTTGCATTAAGGAAAACACCCTTTATAGCAAACTTTTTAAAAAAGCGGAGTTGCTCTTGAAGTGCATATAAAACCGGAATAGGCGTAAGGTAATCATCAAAGTTTGCCGCATAATCCCACAGATAAATATTCTCTGTTTTTTCTTTCCAGGCATTTACTTGTTTTATAAAGTTTCTGCTAGGTGTTTGTTGCTCGTTTAATGCAATACCTTTAGGAAGCTCTATGGTGCTTATCATAACCCCAATATTTTTAGTAAGTTTTTCTTTTGGTGGTGTTTTTGTGGTTAAGTATGCAGAGGTGAAAAAATGATGATTAGGGAATCTTTCTGCTAATTTTTTTATAAAATAGGTTACAGCAGGAGTAGCATTAGAGGTTGTATTTCCTAAGCTTAGGCAGTGCTTACAAGTACAAACTAGTTTATTGTCATTAGGCATAATCATAAACCTATAGGTAACCTTTTTTCCGTTACCGTAATTATTTACGATATAATTTAATGTTTGTTGGTATAAACTAACAGAAGAGAAACAAAACTGCTGAGGCAGTCTCTTGTGGTTAACTTCAGCATAGAGGGTTGGCGGTTTTTTGGTTATTATTTTATGTAAATTATGACCCCATAAGCCCCAATCTGTTTCAACATTATTGGTGTTTAAAATAGCGGCGTTGTTTTTTTGCAGATTGTAATAAAAATGAGGTTCACGGTACGAGAAATCAAAATTTATACAATCCGTTTTGAAGTCTATTATAGCGGGTAAAAGATTATGGGAAGAAAACCGATGATCTGTTTTAGATAAAACAGCCAGAAGCTGATTAATTATCCACTTACTTGTTTTTTCATTTTTTACTTTTAAACTTATTTTAGTGGAGGTTTTTTCAATACAATAATCGTAAGCTAGATTAGGGTCTAACACCAAGTAAATTCCGTTATTTTTTTTAGCATCCTTATAAGAAGCGTTTTCTACAGAGGTACTATAGATTATGTTTTTTTCAAGACTTTGTTGCTCAAATTGATTATAGGTATAGTTAGCCCATTCTTTACTTTTAGAATCGTTGGCTGAGGTTATAAGGTAAACATCCGATTTAAGGCTGTATGTGCTTTGAGAAAAACAGAATATAGGGAATAATAAAAAAATAAAAAAGTAATTAAAACGCCACATTGATACCAAAGTATAGATTATATAAATTTTTATACTGTACCTCTTCAGGGTCATTAACTTTATAGTTGTACCAAGTACCTAAAAAGTTTCCGTATACATTTTTATAGATATTCCACCCAAAACCAGCTCCTACCATTGTATTTAGAACAGAAAACCCGTCGTAGAGTTGATAATTTACAAGTTCAACATCGGGAGAAGAACCTATGCTACCTACTGCTGTAATGTAATTTTTTGGGGATGAAAAATAATACCGCGTGTTTAAGGATAAATTATACAGCAGTTTTTTATCTAAAAGAAAAGTATTTATTCGTGTATTGATACGGAAATGGTCTAGCTCTTTAGTAGCTCCTGCCACAACATTAAACATATTGTTGTTGGTATTGGTAATTTGAGGTTCTGATAATTTACGATAACCTGCACCAAATTCAAACTGTATTCCATTAAGAATATTAAAATACCTATACACAGAAGCGTTTAGAGTGATTTCGGGAAAAAATTGGTTTGCCCAAGCAGCATTTATCATGGTTGATGTTCTCTCATTCCAATCTCGTAACCATTCTCCTTGTATTTGGATCCCTTTTCCTGATGGTCTCCCTGCATAGTTTATGCGGCCTATATAAGTGTTTTTTTCTTCAAAACGGGCATATTCTATTGTGGAAATAGTATTGATAGCATAATGGTCTCCATGGCGACTGCGTATATGAGAAATTCCTATGCTGTTTTTATAACCTCTAGATTTTAAGTAGTTTAATTTCTCTTTAAACTCACTAGCTTCCATATTGGAAGGTTCGTAGAACGATTGATAGTAATATGCAGAATCGTATTGCTTTAGTTTTTCAAAAGCTAAACCTTTTATGTATTTTAAATTGTTATTATTAGGGATATAATTTAATGCGGTGTCTATTTTAGTTATGGCTACATTGTTTAGTTTTTCTTTTAGTAAAGAATAACTATAATCTTCTGTTATTTGAGAAAAAGTGTTTAATACCAGCTTATGATAAGGGTTTATTTTTAGCTCTTTATGGAGGCTATGATATATTTGTGCATATTCTTCTAAGTTTGCTTTTTGTCCTTTAATTTCGGCTAATTTTATTTTAAAAAACACATCGTCTGGGTAGTAATTACTTCCTTTTTGAGCGTAATTAAACATTTCTTTAGTGTTGCCTGTTTGGTGCGATAGATTTACGGCATAGCGGAGGGCATTTTGGTTTGTAGGGTCTATAGTTAACCAATGTTTAGTGAATTTTAAGGCTTCTGTATGCCTGAAGTTTTTATTAAGCTCACTAATAATTTTTGTAGCCATATCGGCATATCCGTTTTTATATTTTAGTTTTTGCTCTCCGTCGGTGAGGTTTAGAGCTTGCTCGTATGAGTTTAGGGCTTTATGATAGTTTTTTTGGAGATAATATATTTCTGCTCTTTTAAGGAATAAATCTTTATTATTGGCATCTAAAAAAATTAGTTCATTTAAGGCATTTAAAGCGTTATTATAATCTCCTTGAGCTAAATAAGCATTGTAAATGGCGTTTTGAGCTATTTGGTTTAACTCGTTATCTCCGTACAATCCAACTTGTTGCCAATCGGCGATGGCTTCATAATATTGAGCCGATTCCATCTTATTTTTGGCAGAAATCAACATTATTTTTACATAATCATCTTTAATATCACTATCATTAGGATATCTATAAAAAAGCTCTTTGGTAAACGATGCTGCTTTAGCATCATTTCCCATGCTTTTATAAATGCTCAACTCTTTTACCGACAATTTTTTTGAACCTCCTGCTGCTTGGCGATGTTTGTTTAATAAAAATAAAGCTTCTTCATACTGGTGTTTTGCCATGGCATCATTAAACACATAGGTAAAAGCTTCTGTATTACTGGGATTAGCAAAAAAAACTTTTCCATAAAGGGTAACGGGGTCTTTATCTTTAGCATTTCTTGCGGCTTCTTTTAGGTAATAATTATATTGTTTTCTACGTTTCTTTTTCTGAAGAAATTCTAATAGTTCATCATACCGATTTTGCTCCGCTAAAATGCCTGCTTTTTTATTGATTAATGCATCATTTTGAGGAAATTGGTTAAGTCCTCGCTCTACAAATGCAAGTGCAGCATAATTATCTCCTGCTTTAAGGTTATCGTTAACAACATTTAGGTAGTAGTCTTCTCTTTGAGGGTTTTCTTTTACTAATTTTTTACTTAGCTCAAGGGCATTATCTATTTTTCCTTCTTCTCGTTGGGCATTTGCTGCTACTTCTATGCTGTATAAGTAATCTTTTTTAAGCGTACTATCTTTTGGATATATGTGGCGAATACGTTTTCTTAATCTATTTGCTTCGATATGGTTGTTTTGTAATTCATAAAGTTCTATTTTCTTTCTCCATAAGCCTTTCCAGTACGGGTTAACTTCTAGTAGTTCGTTTACATAGCAAATAGCACTAGAATAACGTTCGGACTCCATTTCTACGTTCACTAAAATTTGTTTTGCGTCTACGTTGTTTGGGTTAAGCTCTAATGCTTTGTTTAAGTCATACCTAGCCCTGTCGTATTGTTTGAAATGGTGATAATATTTACCAGATAGCATTTTAAGGTCTGAATCTATCGGAAATTTTAACAAGCCTTTATCGACTATATTTTTACCTGCTTCCCAATTGTTGTTTTTAAACAGGTTTATAGCTTCTGTTATATAGTCCTGGCTATTATTTAGTTGTATAGTTACTTGCGCATAGCTAATGCTATGAGTATACAATACGATTAATAATAGAAATATATTTTTCATTATAATTATTTCTTTTCTCTGATAATATGATTAGTTAAAGACTTTCTTGAGCTTTTAGCCTTGTATCATCGGGGTTTTTATTAGAGTAACCTTTACGCGTCATTTGACCCCATTTGAAATTTTTCCTGAATAAAAATTGTAGGTATCCTCGCAGACTAAAAATTACAATGAACGGATGGTAGATAAGAGCTTCTAATGCAGAAAATAGAATAAGCCATAAGTATTCAACGTATGTTTTATAAACTTTTTTTACAGACAGGTCGTAGGAAATAGTAATAATAGAAACCGTTACACCTATTAAGTAAGCAAAAAAGAGCATTAACCAAAAAGTAGCAAAGTTTATTTGATTAGTAAGAAGTAAGTAGCATAAAAAAATTACCCCACTAAACTCAATAATAGGAGCTAGAAACTCAAAAATAAAAGCATAGGGCATAACAATTAGTCCTGTACGCCCGTATTTTCGATTAAATAAAAGTCTGCGATGCACTACAAAAATTTGTAATAGTCCTCTTCCCCAACGTGTTCGTTGACGAGCTAAGATATTGATGTTTGGGGGGCCTTCGGTCCAACATAAAGAGTCTGGTATTTGTACAATACGATATTTTTGATTGTTATCTCGTTTATAAGTAATCATTCTTAGTGTCATGTCCATATCTTCGGCGTGAGATAGAGAATCAAAACCTCCTGTATTAATTACTGTTGAGGTATGAAAAAGACCAAAGCCTCCAGATACATTTGGAATACAATTTATATACGACCACCCCATTTTTGCTACCAAATAGGACCTAAGGTATTCTGTTTCTTGAAATAAAGGAATAAAAGGTCTAGGTGGCCTAACTCTTTTTATGATTCCGTTTTTTATGTCGCAACCATTTACCATTCGCATTGTGGCTCCTACAGCAATTACCGGTGTTTTAGAATCTAATACAGGAAGTATAATTTTAGTAAGTGTATCTTTGGCCAAAATGCAATCTACATCGGTATTTATAAAATAATTGTATTTAGCCATATTTACACCAGCATTCATTGCATCGGCTTTAGTTCCTCCATTTTCTTTATCTACAATTATCAGGTTGCTAAATTCTGATTTTGTAGATTTAAAAATACGCTTTACAGGCTGGCAATTAACTTTTTCTATATAAGGATAAGGAATCTCGGTTAGGTGGAAGTTTTCGATTAATAACTCGAGCGTTTTATCTTTACTTCCATCATTGATAATGATTACTTCAAAATTAGGATAATCTAGATTTAGTAGCGAGTTTACATTATCTATGATAATTACTTCTTCATTATAAGCAGGAGCAATAACAGAAATTCCAGGAGCAATTTCAGGATGTTCTTTTAGTTTCTCTTCCTCGATACTTGTATATTTAGCTTTTATTTTGGCAATATTTATATAGCTTAAAAAGGCAAGAATAATGTATATAAGCGTTATTGCAGCAGCATAAAAGTATATAAGGTATTGGTATATATACGTGATAGTATCCATAATAAAGCGAAGCTTTTTATTAAAATTTAAGAGGGGGTAGAATTTAGCTCTACGTATGCAATAGCTGTTTTTTCAAATTCAGAAGAGGCTTTATTTTTTAGCTCATTATAAATATTCCCTTGAGAATCTATTAGGCGTATGTTTTGTAGAATTTCAATAGTCATTTCTTTATCATGGCTTTGAAAACAAATAGTTTTTAAAAATGATAAAGCTTCATCGCCTCCTATGTTTCCTATTGCTTTAATAATGGTTTGCTGGATTTCTTGAGAAGCATAATTAAAGTCTTGTATAAAAGTATCAACAGCAGGCTTATGTTTTAACTTACCTAGCGTAGAGATTAATTCTTTTTTTACCAAGTTATTTTCTTCCTCTATATAAAGGTCTAATAGATTAGAGGCACAATCCTCTTGATTAAATAAGCCTATTTCTTTGATAAGAAATGCTTTATACTTAGGGTTTTTAGCTAGGTTTACCCAACGGATTAAAAGCGGTAAGGGCTTTTCTTTTTGCTTTTCTTTTAAAGCTGCATGAATTCTTATTTCATCTAGTGAGTTGAAATCTTTATCAAAATCATCTTCTAAAAACCTAAAAGAGTTATTATTAGAGAGCTCTAAATGAACACTTTTTGCAAGCTTTCGTATTTCTCCATTTTGGGTGTATATTCTTCGGGAGATAGTGCTATCAGAAATCTCTTCTTTAATGTCACTTAACATTCTTAAGGATGTTCCGTTGACTTTTGCATTGTTTTGCTCTAATTGTTTTTTCCAAAATTGAGACAATGATAAAGCCGTTAAAATTTTTTTATAATTATGTGTATTTAACTCCATGCTCATCTTCTATTATATCTAGTAGTATATGTGTGATATATTCTTTTTCCCATCTTCTTAGTTTATTATGATCAATACCTAAAATATTACGGGTTTGTGATACACTTAAATTATTTTTTTGATAAATAATATCTTTTATTTTATCTTCATATTTTAATCTAATTTTTTCTTTTCGCTTTACCATCTTTTTTTGTCGATAAGCGATGTAGAAAATCCTAATTAAAAAGAACAGATACATAAGTAACAAGGCTGTAACCAATATTACGGTTACGCGTATGATGAAAGGAAAACCATAGAATAAAGATTCTAAATAGTACCAGTAAAAATTAAACACATCCATAAGCTTTTAATTAAAAGGGAATTAACCCCACAAAGCTGCAAGAAATAATTTTAAAAAACAGGAGCTTTACTTTATAAATTCCGTAATATTATATGCTTAATTTTTATTAAATGGCGTAATGTGTAAAGCTTTTTTAATTGTTTAATTCTCTCTATTTTAGGTGATTATGTTATTTTTGGGGTTGTAGAGGTTAGAAGAGAATAGAAAAGGAAACAATCATATTTTATGAGAAGATACAATAAGGGTAATAGCGATATTTTGAAGAGAATTTAGGGCTTAAGTTAGGCTGGTATTTAATAAAAAAGCTCCCATTTGGGAGCTTTTTTCTAATCGTTTAATTTTAATACGGCCATAAATGCTTCTTGTGGAATTTCTACATTACCCACTTGGCGCATACGTTTTTTACCTTTTTTCTGTTTTTCTAGTAGTTTACGTTTACGAGATATATCGCCACCATAACATTTTGCGGTTACATCTTTACGTAAAGCTTTAACCGTTTCTCTAGAAATAATTTTAGCTCCAATGGCTGCTTGTATCGGAATATCAAATTGCTGACGAGGGATAAGCTCTTTTAATTTTTCACACATTTTCTTACCTACATCATAAGCATTATCTTGGTGTAATAAAGCAGAAAGCGCATCTACAGTATTTCCGTTTAATAAAACATCTACTTTTACCAACTTAGAGGCTTTCATCCCAATAGGCGAATAGTCGAACGAGGCATAACCTTTAGAAACCGTTTTTAGGCGATCATAGAAATCAAAAACAATTTCGGCTAGTGGCATATTAAAGGTGAGTTCTACACGTTCTGGAGTTAAGTAAGTTTGGTTTACAATTTCGCCTCTTTTCTCTATACATAAGGACATTACCGGACCAACAAAGTCAGACTTGGTAATAATGGTAGCTTTAATATAAGGTTCTTCTACTCTTTCTAGTTTAGAAGGCTCTGGTAAATCTGAAGGGTTGTTTACCAAAATTACTTCTTCGGGGTTTTTATGAGTAAAAGCGTGGTAAGATACGTTAGGAACGGTGGTAATAACCGTCATGTCAAATTCACGCTCTAATCTTTCTTGTATAATTTCTAGGTGTAACATTCCTAAGAAACCACATCTAAAACCAAAACCTAATGCAGCAGAGCTTTCTGGAGTAAATACCAACGAAGCATCGTTCAGTTGTAGTTTTTCCATCGATGAGCGTAACTCCTCGTAGTCTTCTGTATCTACAGGATAAATTCCTGCAAAAACCATAGGTTTTACATCTTCAAAACCTGCAATAGCTTCGGTGGTAGGTACTTTGGCATCGGTAATGGTATCTCCTACTTTTACTTCGCGGGCATCTTTTATTCCTGTTATTAAATAACCTACATCTCCGGTTTTTATTTCTTTCTTAGGGTGTTGTTTTAATTGTAAAGTACCTACTTCGTCTGCAAAATAGTTTTTCCCAGTAGCTACAAACTTTATTTGTTGCCCTTTGGTAATAGCACCATCAAGTACCCTAAAGTAAGTTTCTACTCCACGAAAAGGATTGTAAACAGAATCGAATATCAAGGCGCGTAACGGAGCGTCTTGTTTTCCTACTGGAGCAGGAATTTTGGTTACAATAGCGGTTAAGATTTCTTCTATACCTATTCCTGTTTTTGCACTTGCTGGGATTACTTCAGATGGGTCGCAACCTAATAAATCTACTATATCATCGGTAACTTCTTCTGGGTTTGCGCTTGGCAAATCTACTTTATTTAATACCGGGATAATCTCTAAGTCGTTTTCTAACGCAAGGTAAAGGTTAGAGATGGTTTGTGCTTGTATGCTTTGTGCAGCATCAACAACGAGTAACGCCCCTTCGCAGGCAGCAATAGAGCGAGAAACTTCGTAAGAAAAATCTACGTGCCCAGGGGTATCAATGAGGTTGAGTACATATTCTTCTCCTTCATGAAGATAACGCATTTGTATCGCATGACTTTTTATGGTAATGCCTCGTTCGCGTTCAAGATCCATACTGTCTAGCAGTTGGTTTTGTTTTTCTCTTTCGGTAACCGTCCCCGTAAAATCTAATAAACGATCTGCCAAGGTGCTTTTTCCGTGGTCAATATGGGCGATGATACAAAAGTTTCGGATATGCTTCATATACTTTCTATAATTCTTACGTAAACTGCAAATATATGTTTTTTAACGGCTAACTCTTTAATCTTTTTTTAATTGACTAAAAATACTGTGTTTGTGATGCTTTGTTGAGCTCTGGGTTAGAGAAATAAAACTATATTGTTAGTTTTATCTGTTTTAAGAAGAAAGATGATTATTTTTTAACTTGTTTACTTATAGTAATTTTTGTTAAGTAAATTACCGATAAAATAAACGTTTTAGTTATTTCTTCTTATATAATAATTAAATTAAAGTTAATTTTGGTTAAAAAATTTTAAATGATGTTTTTTTTTGGGGGAGATTCGGGTTATTGTTTAATTTTAAATTTTTTAACATGAAAAAACTAACTTTAATTTTAGTATTAACACTTGGGTTTGCATTTAGTGCAGATGCAGGGTGTTTTGAAAATGCGAGAGAATGGGTGATACAAACAGAAGGAAGTGTAAATCTCGAAAATGTAGGCTTTTTAATAGAACTTACAGCATATTTTGAAGCAACAGGCCTATGTTAGTAAAAAACTTATACCTGAAATTTATCTTGAGCCTGTTTTTTGTTAATAGTATTACTAATGAAACAATACAGGCTCAAGATGATTATAAAATAACTTATGCTATTACCTCAATTAAATCACAAAAAGATATAAATGAGGCAAGTGATAGAATTAAAAGTTTTTATAAGCAAGTAGTTGAGTACACAAGGAATATAAATTATACACTTGTGGTTAATAAAAAAGAATCATATTTTGAGAATAGTGATTTTTTAACAAATACTAACAACACTCCTCTTGATGATATTTTAAAAAAGTCAGCTTTACGATTTCCCAATTTTAATGAAAACGTTTATGTAAACTATCTTGATGATTATATAGTTTTTACCAAAAAGCTACTAGGAAAAGATTTTACAATAAAACAAGTTCCTTGTAACTTTAATTGGGATATTAAAAAAGATACACGAAAAATACTGGGATTAAATGTTAAAAAGGCAGAAGGGTTTTATTTTAACCCTGTTTTAAAAGAAAAAATTAAAGTGATTGCTTGGTTTGCCCCTTCAATTCCTTTACAATCTGGTCCAGATATTTTTATGGGTTTACCAGGGTTAATTATGGAAGTTGATTTAAAAGGAGCTATTGTAACTGTCAAAAAAATTGAACAAATAAAAAGCGGGCAAATTAAGCCAGAAAAAACAAAAAATATATTAACGCAGGAAGAGTACGAAAAGCAGATAAAAGCATTAAATAAGAAGTTTTTAGATGAGTAAGTTATAAACTAATCTATTTTTTGTGTGCTAAGTAATATTTAACTTATATAGATGAAAAAATTAAAAATACTAATAATTTTCTTAGCATTCCACTGTGCTTATGGGCAAACTTACAAAGCAGTTTATAGTATAGAGGTAAAACAAAAAGAAAAGAGCAACAATGGCAATAATGAAGATTATTATGCTAAACAAGCTAAAATTTTAGGTAAAAAAATGATAGCTGAAGTAAATGCTACAACATTTTCTTTATTGTTTAACTCAGAAAAAGCACTTTTTCAACCTATAGAAAGAATGGGCGTTGAGGAAATAAAACAGAAATTAGCAAAAGTAGTTTTGATAAGGCTACAATCGCATAATAAAGTATATTCGGATGTTAGCTGTAACGAGGTTTATATTTATCATGAAGCAGGCGGGAACCATCATTTAAGAGGCTATCCTTTAGAGCATATAAATTGGAAATTAACCAATGAACAAAAAAAGTTTCAAGGCTATACCTTAATAAAAGCTACCGCAGAAATGCAAAATAATAATGATGAAAATATAAACGTTGAAGCATGGTTTTGCCCTGATATATCTACAAAATTTGGGCCTGCCTTATTTAATGGTTTGCCAGGGCTTATTATGCAAGTAAAAGCTATAGGCGGAAAGTATGATTATTCATTTGAGTTAAAATCCTTAAAAAAAGAACGAAAGAACACAGAGATAACTATTCCTTTAGACAAATATGATGTATTAACAGAAGAAGAGTCTAACGCTGTTTACAGAAAAATGATGAGTAATTTAAAGCCTAATTGATTTTTTTAGGATACTTAAAAAAGTAAATACATAAAACTATATTGTTAGTTTTATTTGTTTTAGAAGAAAGATGATTATTTTTTAACTTGTTTACTTATAGTAATTTTTGTTAAGTAAATTACCGATGAAATAAACGTTTTAGTTATTTCCTCCTACATAATAGTTAAATTAAAGTTAATTTTGGTTAAAAAATTTGAAATGATGTTTTTTTTTTTTGGAGATTCGGGTTATTGTTTAATTTTAAATTTTTTAACATGAAAAAACTAACTTTAATTTTAGTATTAACACTTGGGTTTGCATTTAGTGCAAATGCAGGGTGTTTAGAAGATGCAATGGATTTTGGATACTGCTACGGAGGGGGTAATGCTGAGTATGAATATCTGTTAATGGATGCTTACTTTCAAGAATTTTGCTAATCTTTAAATTTTATATGTCTTTTTAGTGTGTGCTAAAAAGACATATTTTTACTTTATTTAGATATGAATAAAATATATATAATACTAATTTCATTACTTTTCTATTATTATAGTGATGCACAAAATATCTCTGCTACGTATAGCATATCGGTTGTAGATAAAGACCAAATAGCTAAGCAGAAACACGATGATAAATTTAATAAGGTATATAAAATATTAATGGAAAGAGTTGGGAATATTTCCACTCAGGTTTCTTATCAATTAAAAATTTCGGGACAACAAGCTGTTTTTTCAATGAATGATTTTTTAGTGAAAGACAGAAAGGAGCAGAGTTCATTAAATCTTTTAAATACTCATTCTAAAGGGCTTTTTTATAACGATATTACTTGTCCTGAACAATTACAGCAGACAGAAGTTTTTGGTAAGATGTATATTGTAGATTTACCGGAACCTGTATGGGAAATAAAAAATGAAGAAAGCAAAATAGGAAATTACACTTGTAAAAAAGCCCTTACAAAACAAGTATTTTACGATAAACACGGAGAAGAGAAAAGTTATGAAGTTGTTGCTTGGTTTACAAACGAGTTACCTTTTTCTTTCGGGCCTGTAGGCTTTGCCGGCTTACCCGGTTTAATTGTAAAGTTAGAGATAGAAGATAGAATATTTATATTACAAGATATAAAAAAAGAGAAGACGTCTCTTAGCATAAAAAAGCCTACCAAAGGTAAAGAAATTAGTTTAAAAGAATATTATGAGCTTTTTTCTACCGCAATGGGTGATTTTAAATAAACTTTTTTGAGTATTAAAAAACTACATAGCTATAAAAAAGCACTCGTCATCCTGTTTTTATTAGCAGGATGCTTTGCTATATATGGGCAAGAAGCTAGCTTACAAGGTAAAGTAACAGATACACTACAGGAACCTATAGCTTATGCAAACCTTATTGCTACACCTTTAGAGGAAAACCAAAATATTACCTTTGCTATTTCAGATGCAGAAGGCAGGTATAAGCTTAAACTCTTACAAGCGGTAAACTATAAGGTAGAAATTACCCACATGACATTTAACAAACATACAGATAGCTTAACCATAATAAAAAACACACAAAAAAATTATAGCTTAAAAGAAAGAACCGAAAGCCTAAAAGAAGTTATTATAGAAAAAGAGATGGCAGTAATTGTAAAAGATGATACCATTACCTATCGCACTAATCAATTTGAAACAGGAGAAGAAAGAAAATTAAGAGACATACTAAAAAAATTACCTGGAGTAGAAGTAGATAAAGCGGGAAACGTTACTGTAAACGGTAAAAAAGTAACCAAGCTTATGGTAGAAGGGAAAACTTTTTTTACAGGCGATACAAAACTGGGGGTAAACAATATTCCTGCAGATGCAATAGAAGAGGTAGAGGTTTTAGACAATTATAACGAAGTAAGTTTTCTAAAAGGGCTAAGCGATAGCGATCAAATGGCACTTAACATTAAGCTAAAAGAAGGAAAAAAGAAATTTGTTTTTGGGGATATAGAAACAGGAGCAGGGGTAAAAAACAGGTATTTAATACACCCTAAACTGTTTTATTATAGTCCCAAAACAGCGATAAACATAATAGGCGACTTTAATAACATAGGAAAAAAATCGTTTACAATACAAGATTATATAGATTTTGAAGGAGGCTTTGCCTCGATGTTAGAAAATAGCACATCGTTTAAAGATATAACTAATTCAGACTTCGCAGTATTCTTAAATCAAAATGATTTTAAATATCAAAAAAATGATTTTGCAGCAGGTAGCTTGTCTCAGCAAATTAATTCTAAACTTCGCTTAGAGGCATTTAGTATTGTAAATAAAGGGAAAACTCAAACCCAGACAACAAATAACATTAGTTATTTAACACAAGGAAGTTTTAACGAATTTAGAGAAGACAAAGAAGAGAATTCCATTCTATTTAGCTTAAACAAGCTTAAATTGCGCTACCAACACAATGATAAGAGCGATTTAGCCTACGATGCTTTTATAAAAACATCTAATGGAGATGCTTTACAGCAACTTGGCTCTTTTACAGAAAACGATTCTACGTTGATTAAAACCAAACAAAAGCCTAAAAACATTTCAATTAACCAAGAGATACGCTATAATAAACAATTTTCTTATAAGCATACCTCTACATTAACGGCAAATTATAACTATAATCATCAAGAAAAAGATAACAATTGGTTGTTTAATCAGCCTGTATTTACGCAATTAATTCCTTTTCAGCAACAAAAAGAGTTTTATAAGCTTTTACAAACCACCGAAACAAAAAAACATCAAGCTACCTTAGATTTGAAACATTATTGGGTTCTTAATAACTTTAATCATATTTACCCAAGGGTAGGAGTAGTTTTTTTAGACGAAACCTTTAACTCTTTAGATAAACAATTATTAGAAAACGGAGAAATTAATAATTTTCATCACGCAGGCTTTAATAATGATTTACATTTTCGTTTAACCGATAACTATATTGGTTTTCAATACAAAACAAAAGTAGGAAGCTTTATTTTTAAACCTGGAATAATGTACCATTCTTATTTTTGGAAAATCCATCAATTTTCAGAAGAGGCCTTTAGCAAGCAAAAAAACGTTTGGTTGCCAGAATTGAATATAGATTATGAAATTTCTTCTATAGAAAAAATAGAGCTAAATTATTATTTAAAAACATCGTTTTCTAATGCTTCTGCGTACGCAAATAGGTTGAGGTTAATTAGTTTTAATCAGTTATATAGAGGAAATGAGAATTTAGAAAATCAACTTTACCATTCAGCTTTATTGCGTTATCGTAAATTTAATATGTATAGAGGTGTATTTTTTAATGCGAGTTTAAGTTATATTAAGCGAGAAAAATCGGTAAGAAATACCACACAAATAGAGGGTATAGACCAAGTAAATACTTCTGTTTATACCAGTTTGCCAGAAAACACATATTCCTTTAACGGCTCTTTTACCAAGCAAATCTCTAAATACAGATTTACTTTTAGGGGAGGTGTTAGCATATCTGACTATTCAAGATTTATAAACGATAAAGTAAACAATTACCAATCAGAAAACTATAAATACACCATAAAAGCCGAAACCCGCTTTAAAACATGGCCAAATATAGAGATAGGTTGGCAACAACAGTTAAGCAATTTTCAGGGAGCTAGTTTTTCTAATAAATTTATAGAAAATAAGCCTTATGCAAATTTAGAATGGGATTTTTTTAACGACTTTATCGTTAAAGCAAACTATAGGTATAACTACTACAAAAACAAGAACACAAATCAAATTAATCATTTTGACATAGGTGATTTTTCTATTTTTTATAACAAAGAAAACAGTCTTTGGAGCTTTGAATTGGCTGTAGATAACATTTTTGATGTTGATTATAAAAATGAAAATACCATAGATCAATTTATGATAACAGATAGAAATATTTACCTGCAACCTAGAACAGTGCTATTTAAACTTTCATACAAATTATAATCTTACTAATTTTGCCTTTTTAATTCTTAAAAATAATTTTGGCAAAAATAGGTGATATAGATGTAGGCAATTTTCCATTGCTGTTAGCTCCCATGGAGGATGTAAGTGATCCACCATTTCGAACTTTGTGTAAAGAACAAGGTGCCGATGTGGTTTATACCGAGTTTATTTCCTCAGAGGGTTTAATTCGAGATGCTGCAAAAAGCGTCATGAAGCTTGATATATATGAAAAAGAACGCCCTGTTGGGATTCAGATTTTTGGTGCCGATTTAGAGGCAATGTTAGCTTCTGTAGAGATTGTAGAAAAATCGAACCCAGATATTATCGATATTAACTTTGGTTGTCCTGTTAAAAAAGTAGTTTGCAAAGGAGCTGGAGCAGGAATTTTAAAAGATATAGATAAAATGGTGAGCCTAACCGAAGCGATGGTAAAACGCACCAACCTCCCCATAACTGTAAAAACCCGTTTAGGTTGGGATAACGATAGCATAAAAATTGTTGAAGTAGCAGAACGTTTACAAGATGTTGGCTGTAAAGCAATCTCCATTCATGGCAGAACTCGAGTACAAATGTATAAAGGTGATGCTAATTGGGCACCTATAGCAGCGGTAAAAAATAATCAGCGTATGCATATTCCTGTTTTCGGAAATGGCGATGTAAATACCCCAGAACGCGCTGTAGAGATGCGAGATAAATATGGCTTAGATGGGGCTATGATTGGTAGAGCAAGTATTGGTTATCCTTGGTTTTTTAGAGAAGTGAAACACTTTATAAAAACAGGAGAACATTTAGCTTCTCCTACCATGAGAGAGCGTATAGATGCGGCTCGCAGGCATTTAGAAATGGCTATAGATTGGAAAGGAGAGCGTTTAGGTGTTTTTGAAACCAGAAGGCATTATACCAATTATTTTAAAGGAATTCCTCATTTTAAAGAACACCGAATGAAAATGGTTACTAGCGATGATGCTAAAGATGTTTTTGCAGCTTTTAAGGAAGTAGAGGAAAAATTTGGAGATTTTATTTTTACAAAATAATAAGCACTTAGCGTTCTAAAACTTTAGAAACACGCGTAGCCCCTATATATGACGCTATAACCCCTAAAAGCATAATGGTTATAAATACAACCAAGACGTTTTCCCATAAAAGAGAGATAGGGTAAGCCATTGTAGGTGTTATCATTACAATACTAAATTGCTGTTGTAGCAATACGATAATTATTCCTGCACTTAAGCCAAAAATTCCGCCAAAAAAGGTAAGTAAAATGCCTTGTAGCCAAAAAATATTTTTTAAGGTTTGGCGTTGTGTACCTAAGTAATATAGGGTTTTAATGTTTTTTTGCTTATCTAGAATGGCCATTACAATAGCTCCTCCCAGATTAAATAAAGCAATAATAAGTACAATGGTAAAAATAAAATAGACGGCTAAATTTTCGGTATTTAGCATTTTATACAATTGGCTGTTTTGCTCTATTTTATTACGGATGATAACATTATTGCCAAGAATTTCTAGCAGTTGTTTTTTTATATCCTCTTCATTTGCCGTTGTATTAAATTTAATAGCAAGACTGTTGGTACTGTTTTTAGGGTAGTTGAGCAATTCTTTGGCTTGTTTGTACGATGTAAAAACATATTTACCATTAAGGTCATCACTAATGTTATAAACCCCTATTACAGTTGTATAGGTACTATTAAATGCTTTTGTAGGGTCTGTAATTTGCCCTTTACCAGGTTTAGGAACTTGTATTTTAAGCAAAGCACTATAATCTAAAACACCTAGCGATAGCTGTCTAGAAATATCGTTGCCTATTACCGCTTGGTTAAAACCTTGGGTTAACCAAGTTCCTCTAATAATGGCACTATCTAAAGGATTTACTTGTAAAAAATGCTCGTCAATCCCTTTTACATGGGCAAGCATTTGCTTTTTTTTAAAGCTTAGCAATACACGTTCTTCAATTATACGGCTGCTAACGCTAACGCCTTCTAGGCTATTTATTTTTTTTAACTGAAGGCTATCTACAACAAACCATTTCCCCGTTTTGGGAGTAATACTTAAGTCGGGGTCGTATCTATTAGAAAAAGATAAACTAAACTCTTTAAGACCAGAAAATCCAGAAAGTACAATAAATAAAGCTAATGCTCCTGCAAAAACACCAATCCCTGCAATGCGAGTGATAATGTTAATGGCATTGTTTTTACTTTTGGTAAAAAGGTAGCGTTTAGCGATATATAAAGCGAACTTCAATTTAAGACTTTTTTCTTTTTTGTAATAGCTCAGGGTTTTTTATAGGGTTTTCATCTCCCTTTACGGCTTTTTCAATTTGGTCGATGTACTCTAACGAATCATCTATAAAAAAACTTAAATCGGGCATTTTACGCAACTGATTTTTAGTGCTTAAAGCCACCTGATGTTTTATTTGATTTTTTATTTGGTTAAGCTCTTCTAAAAGGGTTTCTGCATGCTGTGCAGGAAAAATGCTTAAGTATGCTTTAGCAATAGAAAGATCGGTAGTTACACGAACTTTCGAAACCGAAATAATAAGATTTTGGCTACCTGCTGCTTTTAAGCGTTGCTGAAAAACCCCGGCTAATTCTTGCTGCAAGACTTTTCCTATCTTTTTTTGTCTATTTGTTTCTTCCATAGTGCAAAAATAGGCTTTTCTATTTTAAGGTGATTTTCTAAATTAAAAAATATAAATTTGTTTTTAAAACTTAAGAACGTGAAAAAGATAGAACATATTGGCATTGCCGTAAAAAATTTAGAAGAAGCCAAAGCAACATACGAATTATTGTTGGATGAGAAACCTTATAAAGACGAAACCGTAACAAGTGAAGGGGTAATAACCTCATTTTTTAAGGCAGGAGAAAGTAAAATAGAGCTGTTAGCGGCAACTAACCCCGATAGTCCTATTGCCAAATTTATAGAAAAACGCGGCGAAGGCATTCATCACATTGCTTTTAATGTAGCCGATATCGAAAAAGAAATAAAGGTATTGGAAGAAAAAGGATTTCAATTAATAAACAAAAAAGCCAAAAAAGGAGCTGATAATAAATGGGTTGCCTTTTTACACCCTAAATCGGCAAATGGGGTATTGGTAGAGCTTTGCCAAGATGTTTAAAATTTTTACACAAAAATTTGTATGCTAAGCATATTATTTATAATTTTGCGGTCTGTAAAAACTTTATGTTTTTTGGTCCTATAGCTCAGCTGGTTAGAGCACTTGACTCATAATCAAGGGGTCCATGGTTCGAGCCCATGTGGGACCACTTTAAAATCCCTTCAGAAAATTATTTTTTTGAAGGGATTTTTTTATACCTGCAGCTAATCAAGGGGCAAGAAGATTTTCTGTTTTTTAAAAACTATTTAGTCTATACAAAATCAGTTCTGCATCTTAAACCTCTCTAAACTGCCGTCAGATTTAATAAAATTCACTCATAAAAAACCTTGTAAAATATTAGTTAAGTGCAAGTTGAGTCCAATATAGGTCCAATGTGATTCCAGTATTTTGTGTGAAATTTTGGAAACAAAGTGAAAGTATCCTCAAAAATAGTTTGTAAAAGAAGTGAAGCTAGATGTATAAACTTATTCTTTGCAAAAAAACCTTTTCATAAAAGCAATAAAACCCACCAAACTAAAAAATTAATCTAATGATATGCTAAAGATTTTTTTCAAATAAAAAAATTGCATGTAATTTGTGTTTAGAAAAAGTATTTGCGTATAGTTGTCGTTTAAAACCTTTTAGGAAGCATTTTTTCTTTTAGAGCGTTTGTTTTAAAAGCGCATTTGTTTTCTTGACGTGTAATAGCGATTTTTAAGATGGGGGTTTCAAAATATTCATATAATGACGATCGGCTCTTAGTTTCCCGACTAAAAGAGGGGAACGAAAAAGCTTTTAGAAAACTGTACGATAAGTATAGCGGAGGTATTTATGGTTTTGCTTTAAAGTTAGTTAAATCGACCGATTTTGCTGAGGAGATAACACAAGAAGTATTTTTGAAAGTATGGAACGGTAGAGAAAGCTTAGACATAGCGCTTAATTTTAAATCTTATATTTATACAATCGCTAAAAACTTAGCCTTAAATATCCTGAATAAAGCAGCTTATGATATCGATTTTAGAAATCAATTGCTTTACACAAAAGATACTGTTGTTACATCTACAGGAGATTATATTCTTTTAAATGAATACGAAGCGGTAAAAAATAAAGCAATAGCTAGCCTTTCTGAAGGACGGCGAACCGTTTTTTTGATGTCTCGAGAACAAGGACTCTCTTATGAGGAAATAGCTAATGAGTTAGGTGTTTCGGTAAACACGGTTAAAACCCAAATGAAAGCAGCTCTTAAACACCTCCGAGAATACCTCTCTAAATATGGCGATCTAGAAATTTAAGCTTATTTTTTTGTTTTTTAATCAATTGAAAATAAATAAGTTGCTTTATTTTTTGTGTTTTTTTTAATAGAAAGGTCACCCTTAATGCGTTATTGTTTGTATTAGAAATAGACACCATGCGTTATTATGAAAGCCGAAACTCGCTTTAAAACCTTATTTAGTAAATACCTTAAAGGAAATTGCAGTCCTGCAGAAATAGAAGAATTTTTTGAATTGTGGAAACAGTTTGAAGGAACATCTTTATTCGAAGCTGATTTTATAGAAAATGAAGCAAGTAAATTACCTTCGGCAGAGTTTCCCGTAGCCAAGTCTGAACAAGTTTTTAAACGCATTACGCTAAAAAAGAAACCAGTTCGAAAACAATTTAACGTATTAAAAATTGCAGCCGTTTTTATAGGTTTAATTATAGGAACAGGGCTAATTTGGTTTTTTAATCAAACCACAAGTCTTAATAATACCAATAGCAATGGTGGTTTTGCTGTTATAAAGCGCGAAGGGCTAAAAGATATAATTTTAGACAATACAGAAATGCCTATCCTATCTGAACAAGGCGACACCATAGGGATAAGAAAAGGAGGCAAAATACAATACACCAAAGAGGTAGAGTCATTATCTTATAACACGTTATATGTTCCTAAAGGGAAAAAGATGGAATTAAGTTTGGCCGATGGCTCACATATTCATCTAAACTCAGGATCTTCTATTCGTTACCCACTAAACTTTAAATCGGCAGATAAACGTGTTGTAACGCTTAAAGGAGAAGCTTATTTTGAAGTTGCAAAAGATAGCCTTAAACCTTTTATCGTAAGTGCTTCTGGGGTAAATGTTCAAGTATTAGGAACTTCTTTTAACTTCAATGCATATCAAGAAAACCCAGCAACCGAAGTAGTATTGGTTGAAGGATTAGTAGCAATGTATAAAACAACCGATGCTTTTAAAGCAGATGAGACTCAGCTATTAAGACCAGGTTTTAAAGGAAGTTATACCGAAGGTAAAGAAATCACTAAAGTAGCAGTAGACACAGATACCTACACTTCTTGGAGGTATGGGCATTTGATATATCGCAACAAGACTTTAGCGCAAATTTTTATTTCGTTAGAGCGAAACTTTAACATCGAAATTAAAAATAAAAATGCCAAGCTAGCACAAGAAGTTATCAATGCAAACTTTGGTTCAGAGTCTATCGAAAACATTATGGAGTACCTGCATGAAATTTATGATTTTGAGTACACATTTAAAGATAACCTCTTAATTATAAAAGAATAACACGTTTGTTTAAATCTAATATTATTTCCATTTAACTATTATAAAAATGAAGAAAACCCTACTTAGTCGAGTAGCTATGTTAGCTGTATTTAAGAAAGTAGCTTTTTTTATATTGCTAACTTTTATAAGTACACTTAATGCTGCAAACGGTAATTTTCAACAAAGTAAAATTAGCTTAGACGTTTCAGATACAACAATATTTGAAGTTTTTTCAATTATAGAAAAAGAAGCAAATTACAGGTTTGTTTATAGCGTTAACGATGTAGATGTTAATAAAAAAGTTTCTATAAAGGTAACCAATGTAGATATCGAATCTTTTTTAACATCACTATTACCTAGTAAACACTTAACTTTTGATGTTCGGGGCAATCAGGTTATTATAAAAAGCAAAACCAAAAAGAGCACAAAAAAAACAACTTCTAGTCAAAATAATGTTAACAGTAGTGCTTTCCAACAACAAATAATAGAAGGCTTGGTGTTAGATCAGGAAGCGATGCCGCTTCCTGGGGTAAATGTTATCATAAAAAATGCTCGAAGAGGCACAACAACAGATTTAGATGGGCAGTTTAGAATAAAAGCAACTCCTAACGATACATTGGTATTTAGTTTTGTAGGTTTTGCAAAACAAGAAATACCCGTTGGCAGTAAGCAACACATGGAGGTTACTTTAGTAATGGATGGGCAACTTTCAGAGGTTGTAATAACCAGCAGTTACGGGACAAAACAACGTAAAGAACATTTGGTAAGCAGTACTTATACCGTAGGAAAAGATGAAATAAAAAACTTACCATTAGAACGAATAGATAAACTATTAGATGGTATTGTTCCTGGGTTACAATATTCACCACAAAGCGATAATACAAGTAGTGCAAGAAGCCGATATTCGGTATCTATTCGAGGAGATGCCTCTTTGTCAGCATCAAATGAACCATTATGGATATTAGACGGTACACCTTTATATACCGGAGGTAAAACCAATATGACGGGAATGAGTACAAGTGTAAGTCCTTTATCATACATAAACCCAGAAGATATCGAGTCTATAACCGTGTTAAAAGATGCTGCTGCAACAACGCTTTATGGAGCCGATGGAGCTAATGGTGTGATTTTAATCACTACAAAAAAAGGAGAAAAGGGAGAAACAAGGTTTAATGTTTCTGCAAGAAAAGGACTTAGCTTTATTGCAGAAAACACTCGCTTTAAAGTGTTAAACGGGCAACAGTATATGGGGCTAGCTCAAGAAGCGTATACCAATACAAATAGAGATATAAACTATTTTCCGTTTACAGATAATGCATTAAATACTTATAGCAATACCAATGTAGATTGGTATGATGTTTTTTATGACCAAGGAGAAACATCGCAAATAGGTATATCGGCTAGCGGAGGTTCAGAAAGAAACAGCTATTACATTTCTGGAGGTTATTATGAAGAAAAAAGTACACTTATAGGAAATAAACAACAGCGTTTTTCTATTAGGGCTAACAATAATATAGACTTCACAGATAAAATGAATATAGATTTATCTTTGGGCGCATCATACAATGTTAATGAGCTTTTTACCCCAGGGAACGATTATTATGAGAACCTACCTATTATCTCTCCATATAATGAAGATGGTTCTTTTAGACAGTATTATCGAGTAATAAATGGTTACAACCCAGACGGAACACCAAAATGGGAAGACAGACGCTTTTTTAACTCATTAGCAAGAAGAGAGCAAAATGACGATAGGCAGCGAGGTTTTGCGTTTCAAGGAAACCTAAAATACAATTATGAGTTTTTAGAAGGAATTTCATATCGCTTACAATTAGGTGTAGATTATTTAAGCAGTAATGAAAACAGGTATCACTCTATGAAAAACTGGTCTGGGAAAGACCAAGATGGTAATAGAGTAGGCTACGCTTCATTAATAAATCAGGATTACCTAAAGTGGCTTACCACACATTTATTAACCGTAAATAAAACCATTAATGAGCATAGCATTAATGGTTTATTAGGCTATGAGTTAATGAAAGATAATACACGACTTGTAAGTGCTAATGGCTCGGGCTTTGTGAACGACCATGTAAGAAGTGTAGGCTATGCAGCAGAACAAGATGGAGGAAGTAATTTTCGAGAGAAAGCAAGAATGTCTTATTTTGGAAATTTAACCTACTCTTACGATGGGCGTTATAATGCTACCTTGGTGGTAAGGCGCGATGGGAATTCGGGTTTTGGAGAAGATGTCCGTTGGGGTAATTTTGCCTCTTTGGGTGCCGCATGGAATATTCATAACGAGAATTTTTTCTCTAGCGATTATATTAATGCACTAAAATTAAAAGCTAGTTATGGAAGTAACGGGAACTCTCGTATTGGCAGTGTGGAATCTATGGGAGTTTATGGCTATGGTGATGCTCATAATTATGCAGGCTTACCAGGAGCAGGAATGGAGAGTAGTCCAAACCCAAGCCTTAGTTGGGAAACTACTTATATGACTAACCTTGGTGTAGAGTTAAAAGCTTTCGATAAACGAGTAAACCTTATTGTAGAAGCTTATAGAAATAAAACAGATCGTTTAATTAGCGATTTAGATGTATCGAGAACCACAGGAGATGTTCGTGTATATAGAAATATAGGAGCTATCGAAAATAAAGGAATCGAAGTTACCTTAAATACCATTAACTGGAGAAACGAGGACTTCATTTGGTCAACTACAATTATGGCTTCCCATAACAGAAATAAACTCTTAAGCTTATTTAATGATATTCCTAAAAATAATGGAAATAAAAGATGGGAAGTAGGAGAAGATAGTAATGCATACTATTTAATCCGTTGGGCAGGAGTAGACCCAAGAGACGGCTATCCTTTGTGGTATGATAAAAATGGAAACATTACCAGAGAATATAGTGTAGATAACAGGGTGGTTTACAAAACATCTACCCCAGATTTGTTTGGTAGTATTACCAACAATTTTTCGTATAAAAACTTTAACCTAAGGGTACAGGCATCTTATATGCTAGGCGGATATGGCTTTAGTAGTTTTGGTAGAGGCGTAAGCTCCGATGGGCTTAATATAGAACATCAAAATCAATCTGTAAATCAATTAGACCATTGGGGAGAACCAGGAGATTTAGCACTCTCACCAGTTCCTTTATGGGGAGTAAGCACAAAATCGGTAATGAACTCAACTCGCTTTCTATATAACAAAACACATATACGATTACAAAACGTGTCTCTTGGGTACACCATGAAAAGAGAAATAACCGAAAAATTAGGTTTACAAAACCTAACCTTAACCCTAATAGGAGATAATTTAGGGATATGGACGCCTTACGATAAGAAAAATAGAAACTCTTACAAAAATAACATCAGTGGATTTCCTATGGAAACGTCAATTTCATTTGGGTTAAACGCAAGCTTTTAAAAAAATAATTATGAAAAAATTCAATAAATTTTTAGTATTCATTTCTTTGCTAAGCTGTTTTTCTTGCAGTGATTTTTTGGAAGTTGAAGAAGTAGGTAAAGTGTCAACTCCTGTTTATTTCTCAGATTTAGACGGAATAAAATCTGCAATACCAGGAGCTTATAGTAGTGTATATAAATATTACAATTCAGAATTCTATATTTATCCTCAAGTAGCAGGAGACCTTTTAGACCTTGTACCAACCAACGAGGGGGTTAAAGTATTAGACCAGTATAATTATATTTCAGACGCAAGTCAGGAAGCTTCTACTGTAGGACACATCTGGACAAATGCCTTTCATGCTTTGGCCAATATTAATAATATCCTAAAGTACCAACCAGAACTACTTAATAAGTATCCTAAAAACCACAAAGAGCTAGAACAAATAAAAGCGCAGGCGTTGTTTTTAAGAGCTTTGGTACATTTTGATTTGGTAAGAACCTATGCACAAAACTACACCTATACCCCAGATGCATCACATCTAGGAGTTCCTGTTTTACTAAGCTCACCAGGGGCAGAAGATAACATAGGGAGAAGTAGTGTGAAAAAAGTTTACGACCAAATATTGTCCGATTTACACGAAGCAAATGACATTTTTGAAAATGAAGGGACAGACACTAATCAAACTCAGCCTTATTTTGGTTCAGACATTGCTGCAAAAGCACTATTGTCTAGAGTTTACCTTTATATGGAAGATTGGGAAAAATCTAAAACATACGCACAACAAGTATTATTGGAAGTAGATTTAACTTCGCACGATGCTTATGTAGATATGTTTAAGACCTCAGGGCCTTCACAAGAAGCTATTTTTACCTTAAGCGGAATAAAGAAGAATTCTTTTATCAAGCGTTTTTATTCTACACAAGAGCCTTCTGCTTTTGCTTCTAAAAAACTGCAGGCAATGTTTACAGAACCTTCAGACGTTCGTTTAGAGCTCTTACAAAATGTTGAAGGAAGCGAAAACCTAATAACACTAAAATATTTTAGACCAGAAGAAGCTCAGTTAAACGGGAGCGATTTACCTGTTCTGAGAGCTTCTGAAATGGTACTTAACCTAGCCGAAGCCAATGCTAATTTAGGTTTGCTGGAAGAAGCAAAAAATAATGTAAAAACAATACAAGCCAGAGCATTAGGCGTGCCTGAAACTTCTATTGTAATTAATGCTGTTACGCAGCAAGAAGTGCTTGAGGTAATTAGCATAGAAAGAGCGAAAGAACTTTGTTTTGAAGGGCAACGCTTTTTTGATATTACAAGAAGACATAAAGACCTAGAACGCTCTCCGCAAACAACGTCTAATGTAGAACATATAGCATACCCAAGTAATTTATTTGTGTTGCCTATCCCTTTAAAAGAAATGAATACAAACCATAATATGATTCAGAATGAAGGCTATTAAACTATCTCAAAAGCATATTCAGGGCGTGGCCCTATTTACCATGTTCTTTATGCTGTTTTCTTGTAGTAAAGAGCAAATAGAAAAATTTGACGACCCTTTTGTACATATTATGAAAGGTAACCAAAGCCGTATAGAAGTAAACACACAACGAAGAGATGTGGTTTCTTATTACTTCTATTATAGCACAAAAAACAACAATAAAGATTTGGAGGTTACGTATTCTGTAAAAACAGGAAACGGCTTGCAACAAGGGCGTGACTTTGACCTTTTAACAACCGAAAACCCTTTGTTGTTTCCTAGCGGAATTTACAAAAGACCCATACAAATACAATGGCTTAATAGAACGGTAGAAGACGATGAAGATAATACATTGACCATTACCATAGAGCAAACCAATTTAAAGGAAGTAAACATAGGTTTACCAGGTCCGAATCATTATCAATCGGAATTTATAATAGAGAAAAAGAACTAAAAAAACATGTTGAAGAAGCTGCTATTACCTATTCTTATTTGTTTTTTTCTAACGGGAAAAGCACAACAACTAAAGCAAAACCCAGATTTGCTGGTAGATACCTTAGCTAATGGGTTAACCTATTATTTGTATAAAACAGATCAAGTTAAAAACAAAGCAATATTTAGGCTGTTTATAAAAGTAGGTTCCCTGCAAGAAAACGATCGCCAACGCGGGCTTGCCCATTTTATGGAGCATATGGCTTTTAACGGAACAACAAATTTCCCAGGAAATAGCATTGTTGATTTTTTAGAAAGAAAAGGAGCAAAGTTTGGGCACGATTTAAATGCACACACCAGTTATGCAGAAACCGTTTATAAACTTCAATTACCGTCTGATAATAGAAGTTTAGTAGACTCAACACTTACTATTTTGGCAGATTGGAGCAATGGTATTGTTTTAGATTCGGTCGAAATCGAGAAAGAAAGAGGTGTGGTATTATCAGAATGGCTTTCTAAACAAAATGCAACACAAAAAACTCAAAATGCTTTTTTAAACTTATTACTAAATAACTCTAGGTATACAGCACGTAAAGTAATTGGCGATACTGCAACATTGCGTAATTTTAAAAGAAAAGACATCCTTGATTTTTATGAAAAATGGTACGACCCAAATATAATGGGAATTGCCATTGCAGGAGATATTGAAATAGATGATGTTAAAACACTTATTGAAGATAAATTTGCTAAAATCCCAACAAACCATACAAAACCACAAACTTATTCTATTGATAGTTTTGAGAATGCAAATTTTGAAGTGGTTACAGATAAGGGCACAAAAAATACTGAACTTATAGGAGTACAGCTAATAGAACCTTACCGAGATATCCAGACAGAAAACGACTTTTATAAATACTTAAACAAAAATGTATTAAACGATTTATTTAAAGAGCGTTTTGCAAATTTATCTTTTAGTAATCCTAGTTATACAGATGCAAGCATAAGTATTGGTAATTATTTCCCGGTAAAAGGAGCTTTAATGACCTCGGTAGAACTTAAAGAATCAGCTATTGAAGAAGGAATTCAAGCGTATTTTTATCATGTAGAGCAAATTTTTAATTATGGGTTTACCCAATTAGAAATCGAAAAAGTAAAAAAACAACTTCTTAAACAGTTAGAGGTAACAAGCCAAAAAACAAAGGAGACCTCTCCAGGAGTTATGATAAAAGAAATGTACCAAAATTTCTTTTACGGAAATGCCATAATTACAAAAGAAGAAGAATTTAGACTAACAAAAAAATATTTACAACAAATAGATTCTTTAACATTAAAAAATGAGCTTGCTAACATTTATAAACCCAAAACAGCCCATTACCTTTTAACAGCAAACAACTCTTTGCGTGATAAACTACCAACGGCAACAACTTTAGAAAACCTTAGAAAGATAAACCTAGAAGAAGTAAAGCCATTTTTTAGAGATTTATATGTGCCAGAAACCTTATTAACAACACAACCCAAAGCAGGATATATAGTTTCAGAAAAACCGCTTGCTGAGATTGATGCAACCGAGTATATGCTATCTAACGGGGTGCGATTAGTGTATAAACAAACCGATTTAGATAAAGATAAAATTATTTTAAGCGGGTTTAGAAAAGGAGGTTATTACTCGTTAAAAAAGAAAGATTATATCAACGGGATTTATAGTACACCAATAATTTCGTTAAGCGGATACGGGGCGTTTACCCGTGAAGCGTTAAGCCAATACTTGGCAGGGAATAGTGCAAAAGCAACAATGCTGGCAGATAAAACCAGAACAGGCTTCTATGCAAGCAGTAACTTAAATGATAAACAAACATTGTTTGAACTGCTTTACCTAAAATGGACTTCCCCAAAAGTAGATTCTGCCTTATTTTCTCAAGTAAAAAACCGTACCATTGAAAGTAAAAAGAATGAAAAACTAAGCCCAAGTCAACTTTTTAGTAAAGAAATTAAAAAACACCTTAGAAAAGAAGATTATGTAACCAAACCATTGTCGGCAAAAGCAATTGCTAAAAAATTACAGGTAGATGAGGTTATAACCGCATACAATCATTTTTTTGGGAATGCTAATGGGTACACAATAGTTTTAATTAGCGATAAACCGTTTAATTATTTTAAGAATGAAATCGAAGAATATATTGCAGCCTTACCTTCAGGCAAAACAAAGGTAGATTATCGTTATACATTTAAAAATAAGCTTAAAAAAGACCAAACAGTAATAAAAAATACAGGAAACTCTCCTAAAGCAAGTGTTTCTTTGGTATATCAACAATCAGAAAAAATAAATTCTCTTTCCAATAGAGATTTAGAAGATGTGGTAGTAAAAGATATTTTGCGGTCACTTTTACTAAAAAAACTACGCGAAGACATGGGAGCGGTGTACAGCGTAAGCGTAAGTGCAAGCAGTGCAACACAACCTTCGGTATTAAGCCGACAAAGCATTAGCTTTTTATGCGAACCACAAAGAGCAGAAGAGCTTATAAAAACTACCGATGAGCTTATTCAACAGATTGTAAATAAAGAAATTTCTATTCAGGAAGATTTAAGCAAGGTAAAAACAAACTTGTTAAAAATGGATAACCTCTTACGTCAAAAAAATACGTATTGGACAAAAGTGATTAGAGAGCATTATTTCAACAACTATAAAGATTGGAGTGCTGTAAAAAACTACCAAGATAAAGTAAAAGCTTTAGACGAGACAACAATAATAAACAGGATTAAGGCTTCTTTTATAGATGCTCCAAGGGTAAAAGCTGTATTGTACCCAGAAAAAACAAACCTTTAAATAGATAATAATTATAACTTAAATTTTAGAACAATGAAAAAACAACCTAAATTTATTTTTTTGCTTGTAGCTTTAACAAGCCTATTTTTTGCTTGCTCAAGCGACGATGACACTACAACAGAACCAGAAAAACCAGCTGAAGTTGCTTTAGAAAGTTTCGGTTTTTATAAAGAAGATAACACGCAATTACTAGAAGATTATGTTGTAGAGAACATAGAAGGAGACGAAGTTAAAATCGCTTTGCCAGCCGAAGTAGATAAAACTTCTTTAATAGCAAGATTTACTACTAGTGCTAACGATAAAGTAACCGTTGGAGGCGTAGAACAAGTAAGTGGTGTAACAGCTAACAACTTTTCGGCACCTTTAGAATACATTTTAAATGAAGGAAATAAAAATGTGATCTATACAATAAAGGTTACCGATAAAGCCTATGCAGTTTGGAGCATATTACCTGCTTTTGATATGGAAGTAACAGATATTTCAATGAGTGTTAACCCAACAAACTCAAATCCAGCTATTGCTTATGTTTCAAACCCAGAAAGTTCTTCAGATAGAAAATTAAATTTAATTTCTTTCGACGGAAATCAGTGGGGACATATCGGAGCAGAAAACTTTACTCCAGCAAGAGCTAGAAATGTAAATTTAGCGTATAAAAAAGACGGGACGCCATTAGTTAGCTTTCGTGACGATAACCTAGACCCTAGCCAAATCTCTGTGATGGGATACCAGTCTAACACTTGGGATTATGTAGGAACACCAGGTATCTCTGGAGTGAAAGCTAGTCATGGAGTAATAAGCACAGATACAGAAGGGAACATCTACGATTTTTATATTCATGATGATAATAGCGACCCAGCTAATAAAAGAAGCATTTTTGCTAAAACTTACAAAGGAGCAGCATGGGCAGAATTACCTATTACAGGGCGTACAGGAGCGGCTATAGTTATAAAAACAAAAGAAGCAAACGGTAATATTTATCTTTTAGCGTTAAATTTTGGTGACTTACAATCAATTTCTGTTTATAAATATGACGGAAACAATTGGACAACATTAGCAGACCAAATGAAAGACTCTCCAGAAAACACTATCTCATACCGTGAAGCTTCGTTTGCAATAGATGCACAAGGAAATGTATATGTGGCTTATGCCGAAAATAATGGAGAAGGTACAGAAGCTCAATTAAAAGTTAAAAAATACACTGCAGAAACACAGTCATGGTCAACCTTAGGAAGTAACATCGTTACTACTTCACTTAGATCGTTTGATATTGCTGTAGATGCTTATGCTAACCCAATGGTATTATATAAGAATGATACAGAAAATCCTGTAGTGGTTAGTTTTGATAATAAAACATACAACTGGGGAGAAACAACAGTACTTTCTAACCTAGAGGCAGACGATTTGCAAATAACAGTAGCTCCTAATGGAGTAGGTTACGCTAGTTATAAGGTAGAAAACCAATTGTATGTTCATAAATACGATTCTCCAGATAACAATTAATTTTTTAAAATAAAGCTATTTTCATATATGCCAGGGCGGTGTTTTATACCGTCCTGGTTTATAACAAATAACAATTGCTTATGAATAAGGTGTTTTTATACTTCATTTTAGGGTTAGTATCAATTAGTAATTGGGCAGCTGTAAATACAACTACCATAAAAGGAGTAGTGTATATAGATGAAAATTTAAACGGAACTTTTGATAAGCGAGAAAAGAAACTTAAAGATGTTTATGTTTCAAACGGGGTCGAAATTGTAAAAACCAACCCTAAAGGAGAGTATCAATTACAAAATACTACATCCCAAACCATTTTTGTTATTACACCTACAGGCTTTACAGCTTCTATCCCTAACCAATGGTATAAAACAATAGACCAAAACAGCAATGAAATTAACTTTGGTTTAACCAAGGTTAAATCAACAAAAAAGTTTAAAATCATGGCTGTTGGCGATGTTCAAGTAGGCAACAATAACGAAGTTAAGTATGCCGGAAACACATTAGGAACCCATTTGATTAATACAAAAGATTATGACTTTAGTATTTTTCTAGGAGATTTGGTTAATGACCAAGTAGATTTGTTTTCGCCACTTAAACAGGTGGTAGATTTTAGCAGCTTTCCATATAAAATGGTTTACGGAAATCATGACCGTAATTTTAAAAACACTCAAGAAAGTCAAGAAGAAAGCTTTGAGAAAATTTTTGGACCAACTACTTATGCGTTTTTCCATAAAGGAGTTCTATTTATTAGCTTAAATACAATAAAACCTAAAGGGAAATATGGGTATGAAGGTGTTTATGAAAAAGAAGAAATCACGTTTGTAGATAATGTTTTAAAGCTAATCGACGATAATCAACTTATAGTAATTAGCCAGCATATTCCTTTAGTAGGAATAAAAAATAAGGAAGATTTGTTAGTGAGCTTAAATATAAAAAACAACATCCTTATCCTTTCGGGGCATACACATAGCATAAGTAGAAGGTTTTATAAACGCAAAAAGGGGTACAGCGATATCCAAGAGTTAACGGCAGGAGCAGTATCAGGAAATTGGTGGACAGGTCAAAAAGATTGGACAGGAATCCCATCGGCTTTAATGAAGTGCGGCAGCCCAAGAGGGTATTTTGAAGTTACATTTACTAAAAATAAATATCATTTTAATTTTAAATCGCTAGGTTTTAATCCAGAAACGCAAGTGAGTCTTTGGTTTGGTGATTTAAACCAAGATGAGCTACCTTTCACGGTAGATGCTAAAAATAATAAACTCTTAGTAAATTACTTCTCAGGTTCCGATAAAACCGTTGTAAAAGCTTTTATAAACGGCAAGTATTATAGCAATCTTAAAAAAGAAAAACAAGTAGATCCTTATGTGGCGAGAATTAAGAGGTGGCAAAGCGAAAAAGTATCGCCAGATAAATTAAGTAAAGGCTCACCATACTTAAACACAAGATCAAATCATATATGGCAACTTGATTTACCTACAGAAAAGCTAAAAGAAACAAACCGTATTAGGTTAGAAATAACAGACCCGTATCTTGAAGATTTTGAAAAAGAATTTATCTTTTGGAAAGAATAAATTTCAAGCCTATTTAATCACAAAAATCCGCTTCTATACAGAAACGGATTTTTTTAATTTCACAGCTGTTTTTTTTAGAGGTTAAGGGTGTTGTAGCCCTCGTCTTTCAACTCAAAAAACTTTAACCATACATCGGGTGTAGTTTGTAGCCTTGAGTCTAATTCTTCTTTTGGAATATTAAAATAGCTCAGTGCAACTTCGCACACATATATATTTATACCTAATTTTTTAGCTTCGGCAATTTGTGGAAGCAAGTTTTCGTCTTTAGCTAATGCTTTAGCCAACTCGCCATATACTAAAATGCTGTATTGGTAATTATTCTTTTTTATTTGCATGCGTTTTGCAAGGCTAAGCGCACCTGTAAATCTTCTGGTGTTACCCACCATTAACGCAAATTTTGTAGATTCTCCTTTGTAATCTAAATAGTAGGAATCTTTTTTGGGTTCCGTTTGTGCGTATAGGTTGTTTGAGCTTAACGAAATTAAGTTAGCTACGATGATTAATAAGCTAATATAAAATATTTTCATAAGGTTATTTTTTGTAGTTTACGGTAAGCGTGCTAGGGAAGGCAAAACTATTCCCGATAGGGCATAATTTTTTTGCCTGTGCTGCCAATTCAAGGAATTCTTCTTCCTCTAAATTATCTATCGTTGTTGTAATTTCTATTTCGGCAGCTTTTATATTGTCCATATCATAATCAATATGGCAATGTGTTTCTAAACATTTTGGCGTGTGGTTGTTTTCTGATAGCACCATTGCTAAAGTCATATTATAACAAGCAGAATAGGCTGCAGCAAGAAACTCTTCTGGGGTGGTTGCTGCTTTGTTAGGTCTTTTTGTAAAATGATAATTCATCCCATCCATAAGTGTATTTTCAGAAGAAAAAGAGCCTTCGCCTTTTTTTAAGGTGTTTTCCCAAGTAGCTTTAATCGTTGTTTTCATTGTTAGGTTTTTATTAAAATAAGAGTAACAAAATTAAAGGCTTTTAAAAAAAGCATCAATGGATAAAACAGAAGTAAAATAGGACTTTTATAACTTTTTAGAAAATAAGCTGTTTTGGTTTTTTCTGTGTTTTTCTAAAAGTTAATGGAGTTGTTGAGGTTTGTTTTTTAAAAAAACGGTTAAAGTAAGAGCTATCAGTGTAGCCTAATGTATGCGAAATTTCTTTTACAGATAAGTTGGTGTGTGCCAAGAGTCTTTTGGCTTGTAGTATTATCCTATTGCTTATAATTTGTTGTGGTGTTGTATTAAAGTTTTTAACAACATTGTTGTTTAATGTTTTTGGGGTGATGTTAAGCATTTTTGCATAACAAGTAACTTGGTGTATTTGGGCGTAATTTTCTTCTACAAGCTTGCTAAACTTTTTTATAAAATTTTGTTTCTTAGAAAAATCGGAGGTGTTTATTTGCCATTGTATTGCCCATATTCGTGTAGCTTCAATGATAATGTATTTTAGGAGGAGTTTAATTTTTTCTTCACTCCAATAATCGGTATTTTTCTCTTCTTTTTCTATTTCAGTCACTAACCTGCAGAGGTTAGTTGCTTGTTGGTGGGTGAGATGAATATAAGGTGTTAAGGTTATGTTTCGGTATAATAACCCATCGCAAGCAAGCTCCTGGTCGTGTAGCTCTATACAGTAAAAATCGGTATCAAAATAAATAAGTTGCCCTTTTGCTTTTTCATCTAATACAAAAAAATGCTCTTCATTTAAAAAGAAAAAAGTATCGGCAGGACAGTTTATGGTATCAAAATCTATTTTAATTTTACTTCCTTTCTCTAAAAAAATTATTTTATAGTAATCTTTTAATCGGTTACAAAGCTGAGAAGTATTGGTGGTATTGGTAATATAAAACGAGCCGAAACCTTCCATGTTAATTCGAGAAGCTAAAAACTAAAATTGGGCGAGGCGTTGTACATATTTCCCAATAACATCAAACTCAAGGTTTACGGTATCGCCTTGTTTTAGGTTTTTAAAGGTGGTGTGTGCTAAAGTATAAGGTATAATGGCAACACTAAAACTATTGTTTTTACTGTTTATTACCGTGAGGCTTACACCATTTATGGTTATTGAGCCTTTCTCTATAGTAACATGCGGAATATTTTTATAATTGTAGCTAAACGTAAAAATGGTGCTACCATCTTGTGGAATAATTTCGGTACAAATACCAACTCCGTCAACATGGCCTTGCACAATATGCCCATCTAACCTAGCAGGAAGCTGTAAACCTCGTTCAAGGTTAATTTCATCCCCAACGTTTAGCTGTTCAAGGTTGGTTTTTTCTAAGGTTTCTTGGATAGCGGTTACGGTAAAGGTCTCATCGTCTAAAGCAACCACAGTAAGGCATACACCGTTGTGAGCTACAGATTGGTCTATTTTTAGTTCGGGGGTAAACCTAGCCTTAACAGTAAGGTGTAAATTACCTTGTTCTTTTTTAATTTCTTGTAGGAGAGCAACCTCTTCAATTATTCCTGTAAACATAATTTATTTCTTTACCTTTGTATTGCAAAAATAGCTATATTTTGTAAGAAAAAGTTGTTAAAGAAAAAGCATTCTTATCTCTTATAAAATTATGAAAATAGGATTATGACTCAAGAAACCTCAAAAATAAAAGTAGGAATAAGTATAGGCGATTTAAACGGAATTGGATGTGAAATTATATTAAAAACGTTCCAAGACAGCAGAATGTTATCCTTCTGTACACCTGTAATCTTTGCAAATACAAAAGTAGTATCATATTACAAGAAGATTTTAAAAATACCAATAAACTTTCAGGGGATACCTTCGGCAGATAAAGCCATAGATGATAAAGTGAATGTGGTAAACCTATGGAAGGAAAATATCAAAATAACACCTGGCGCAGAGGATAAAGTAATAGGAGAATACGCTTTTAAATCTTTACAAGCAGCAACAAATGCATTAAAAGAAAACCAAGTAGATGTACTTGTTACAGCACCAATTAATAAACACGTTATTCAGTCAGAAGAGTTTAACTTTCCAGGACATACAGACTATTTAGCCCAAGAGTTTGGCGGAGAAAGCTTAATGTTTATGGTATCTGAAAACTTAAAAATAGGTTTGCTTACCGACCATGTACCTGTAAAAAATGTTCCTGAGAAGATAACAAGAAAACTCATAGAGCAAAAAGTAAACACCATTGCAGAGAGTTTAAAAAAAGACTTTTGTGTGAGTGTGCCTAAAATAGCCGTTTTGGGAATAAACCCTCATAACGGTGATAATGGAGTAATAGGCGATGAAGACCAAAAAGTACTTATGCCTACCGTTAATCAGTTAAATAAAAAAGGACAGTATGTATTTGGACCCTATGCCGCTGATAGTTTTTTTGGAAGTAAAAACTATCAAAACTTCGATGCAGTAATTGCCGCCTACCACGATCAAGGATTGGTTCCTTTTAAAACATTAGCTTTTGGAAATGGGGTAAATTTTACCGCAGGACTAAGTAAAGTACGCACTTCTCCAGATCACGGTACAGCCTATGAGATAGCCGGAAAAGGAGAAGCAAACCATAATTCTTTTGAGGAAGCTGTTTTTACAGCAATAAAAATATATAAGAACAGAAACGAATACCAACAACTAACAAAAAACCCGTTAAAACGTCAGGGCAAAAAATTATAAACATTTTTTTGTTAATAAATACACTTAATATACTATTTTTTATATATTTGCACGCCCGAAATTGATGAAATGATGAAGAAGTTTAAAGCATACGAAATTCAATTTGTAGGGTTAAAGCTCGGTAAACATTACTATGATTATACCATAGACAATGCGTTCTTTGATTTATTTGAATACGACGAATTTAACCACGTTGATGTAAAAGCCCATCTAGAACTAGAGAAAAAAAGTACGATGTTGGAGCTTACCTTTAAGGTAGAAGGTCTTGTAAACATAAATTGCGATGTAAGTAACGAACCTTACAATCAGCCAATTGAAGGAGATCTCAAAATTATCATTAAATTTGCAGAAGAATATAATGATGATAATGAAGAAATCCTTTACATACCTCATGGAGAATACAAAATACAAGTAGAACAATACATCTACGAAAGTATTATTTTAGCCATGCCTTATAAGCGAGAACACCCTGGAATAAAAAACGGGACATTAAATTCTGAAATACTCGATAAACTAGAAGAGCTTCAACCAAAAATTAAAGAAAACAAAGAAGAAAACGAGGAAATAGACCCTCGGTGGAATAAATTAAAAAACCTATTAAACGAAAATAAATAGTATTGAGATATGGCACATCCTAAGAGAAAGACCTCAAAAACAAGAAGAGATAAAAGAAGAACGCATTATAAAGCGAAAGCTCCGCAAATTGCAACAGACCCTACAACAGGAGAAGCTCACGTTTATCACAGAGCTCACTGGCATGAAGGTAAACTTTACTACCGCGGTCAAGTATTAATCGATAATAGCGAAGAAGTTGAAGCTTAAAAGCTTCTAGAAATAAAACAATATAAAAACTCTCACGCTGTGAGGGTTTTTGTTTTTTATATGCTTAAAATGAGTAAATTACATTTTTTTGGTTGAATAAGTCATAAAAACATAGTAATTTGCACCTCTCTTTAAGCTTTAAATAATCAAAGGCTTTTAAATTAAGAGAATAAGTATTTTTGGGAACTAAAAATATATTATGAGTAAAATAACAGCAGCCATTACCGCTGTAGGTTCTTACGTTCCAGAAGATGTGCTTTCTAACAAAATGTTGGAAAGTATGGTAGAAACCAACGACGAATGGATAACTACCCGTACAGGAATAAAAGAACGCAGAATATTAAAAGATCCTACTAAAGGAACTTCTTACCTTGGCATCCAAGCGGCAAAAAACCTTATAGAAAAGAAAAATCTAGATCCAGCAGAAATAGATTTAGTGCTTTTTGCTACCGCAACCCCAGATATGCCTGTAGCTTCTACCGCAGTATATACCGCAACGCAAATAGGAGCAGTAAATGCTTTTGCTTACGATTTGCAAGCCGCATGCTCTAGTTTTCTTTACGGAATGTCTACAGCAGCAGCTTATATAGAATCTGGAAAATATAAAAAAGTATTACTGATAGGAGCCGATAAAATGTCTTCTATTATAGATTATACAGACAGAGCAACCTGTATTATTTTTGGAGACGGAGGAGGAGCAGTCCTTTTTGAACCAAATACAGAAGGCTACGGTCTACAAGACGAATACCTACGTAGTGATGGAGTAGGAAGAGAATTTCTAAAAATAGAAGCAGGAGGCTCTATCATGCCAGCAAGCCAAAAAACAATAGACGAGCGCTTACACTATGTACACCAAGATGGTAAAACAGTGTTTAAATTTGCCGTTTCTAATATGGCAGATGTAAGTGCAAAAATTATGGAACGCAATCAATTAACATCTAACGATGTAAATTGGCTCATAGCACACCAAGCGAATAAACGTATTATCGATGCTACGGCAAAACGCATGGAAATAGAGCAAGAAAAAGTATTAATAAATATAGAGCGTTACGGAAACACCACTTCTGCAACGCTTCCTTTATTATTGGCCGATTTTGAAAAACAATTCAAAAAAGGCGATAACCTTGTATTTGCGTCATTTGGAGGCGGATTTACTTGGGGGTCTATTTACTTAAAATGGGCTTATAATTCTTAAATAAAAAAACAGCAAAAACCCTTACAGTTATGAAGTTAAAAGAAATTCAGAATTTAATAAAATTTGTAGCCAACTCTGGCGCAAGTGAAGTTAAATTAGAAATGGATGATGTAAAAATCACCATTAAAACAACCTCAGAAGATAAAGTAAATACTGTTGTTCAGCAAATCCCAATGGGGCAAATGCAACAAGCAGCAGCTCAACCAGCTGCACCAGTACAAGAAGCTCCAGCAAGTAACACAACAACTGAAAACACCGCAGACGATAGTAAATACATTACTGTAAAATCGCCTATTATAGGAACATTCTACCGCAAGCCATCGCCAGATAAACCTACATTTGTAGAAGTTGGTGATACCATTAAAGAAGGAGATGTATTATGTATTATCGAAGCAATGAAACTTTTTAATGAAATAGAAAGTGAAGTGAGCGGTAAAATTGTAAAAGTATTGGTAGACGATACCTCTCCAGTAGAGTTCGACCAACCATTATTCTTAGTAGATCCTTCTTAAGAAATTTTAGATGTACATTTTCTGTTTCCTAATTATACAGAAATGCATTGTGTTAAAATGAAATAATGATATTTAAAATTTCAAAAAGATGTTTAAAAAAATATTAATAGCCAACAGAGGAGAAATTGCACTACGTGTTATCCGTACTTGTAAAGAGATGGGGATAAAAACAGTAGCTGTATATTCTACTGCAGACAGAGAAAGTTTACACGTGCGCTTTGCAGACGAAGCCGTGTGTATTGGCCCAGCACCAAGTAATCAGTCTTACTTAAAGATACCTAACATTATTTCGGCAGCAGAAATTACCAACGCCGATGCTATCCATCCAGGATATGGCTTTTTAGCAGAAAACGCAAAATTTTCTAAAATTTGTCAAGAGCACAACATAAAATTTATTGGTGCTTCTGAAGAGCAAATCAACAAAATGGGAGATAAAGCTACTGCTAAAGAAACCATGAAAAAAGCAGGAGTTCCTACCATACCAGGTTCCGAAGGTTTATTAGACTCTATCGAAGAAGCTAAAGAATTGGCAGCAGAAATGGGCTACCCTGTAATGCTTAAAGCAACCGCAGGAGGTGGCGGAAAAGGAATGCGTGCAGTATGGGCTGAAGATGAAATAGAAAAAGCTTACGAAAGTGCAAAGCAAGAAGCAGGAGCAGCTTTTGGGAACGATGGCTTGTACATGGAAAAACTTATCGAAGAGCCTCGACATATTGAAATACAAGTAGTAGGCGATCAAAAAGGGAAAGCATGCCATTTATCTGAAAGAGATTGCTCTGTACAACGTAGACACCAAAAACTTACCGAAGAAACTCCATCGCCATTTATGACAGATGAGTTGCGTGAGAAAATGGGAGAAGCAGCAGTAAAAGCTGCCGAGTATATTAAGTATGAAGGAGCAGGAACCGTAGAATTTTTGGTAGATAAAGATAGAAATTTCTACTTTATGGAAATGAATACGCGTATCCAAGTAGAGCACCCAATTACAGAGCAAGTAATAGATTATGACCTTATACGTGAGCAAATTTTAGTAGCAGCAGGCGTTGCTATCTCAGGGAAAAACTATTTCCCAAAATTACACTCGATAGAATGTCGTATTAATGCAGAAGATCCATATAACGATTTTAGACCTTCTCCAGGTAAAATTACAAATTTACATGCTCCAGGAGGGCACGGTGTTCGTATAGATACACATGTGTATAGTGGTTATATTATTCCGCCAAATTACGACTCGATGATTGCTAAGCTTATTACAACGGCACAAACCCGTGAAGAAGCAATTAATAAAATGAAGCGCGCTTTAGATGAATTTATTATTGAAGGGGTAAAGACAACCATTCCTTTTCACCGTCAATTAATGGAACATCCAGATTATATTTCAGGAAATTACACTACCAAATTTATGGAGGATTTTGTGATGGACGAAAAGTATAAAGACGAAGCTTAATTTTTTTGATAAATTAAAAAGCAAGGCTCTTCGGTACCGAAGAGCCTTGCTTTTTTTAGGTATATATTATTTTCTAGAGGATGTCTTCTAATAAGTTTTCTATAGCGTAATAAAGCCTATTTTGAGCATTTTCTTGCGAACCAAATATAGAACGGTAAATTTCTCCTTTAGAAGTTAATAAAACCCATTGCGGTGTACCTTCTGCTTGAAAACTATCATAAACTTTGTGGTTGTTATCTAGGTAAATAGGAAAGGGTAATTCTTTAACCGAAAAAATACTCATAATATCTTTTTCTGTCACGTTATTAGTGCTAAAGTTACTATGAATACCTATTACCTGTATTTCTGGATAGGTTTGCTGGAATTTATATGCTAGTGGGATTGCTCTACCTGTACAACCAAGGCAAGCGTTGTTATAAAATAGAAGTAATAAGGTTTTATCGGGGTATCTTTTTATTAAATCTACCGGAGACTTATCAAAATCTGAAACATTGATAGTAGTTATGACGCCTGTGTTTTTCATTTTATGGACAAATAAGTTATAAAAGTAAAATTACTTAAAAAAGAAGCGTTATTTTTCTTAGAATATAATTAAACTAAAAGAAGCTGCCCTTTCAGACAGCTTCTTTGCTTAATTGTTTATAAAACCTTCTTAAATTTCGTTAAGTGTTTTAATACCCATATTCCAAAGTGTAAAACTATAAATATCGGCATATTGCTCTATGGTTTTGCTTACAGGGGTTCCTGCTCCGTGGCCTGCATTGGTTTCAATACGGATAAGTACAGGGTTATTTCCTGTTTGTTTAGCTTGTAGTTCTGCAGCAAATTTAAAACTGTGAGCTGGTACTACACGGTCGTCATGATCTCCTGTGGTTACTAGAGTAGCAGGGTATTCAACATCTTTTTTCACATTATGAACAGGGGAATAGTTAAGCAGGTAGTTAAACATTTCTTTAGAATCTTCTGCTGTTCCGTAATCGTATGCCCATCCTGCTCCAGCGGTAAAGGTATGGTAGCGAAGCATATCTAAAACGCCTACTGCTGGTAAAGCTACTTTGATAAGGTCAGGGCGCTGTGTCATGGTAGCTCCCACCAATAAGCCTCCGTTAGACCCACCTCTAATAGCTAAGTAATCGCTAGAAGTATAGTTGTTTTTAATAAGGTATTCTCCTGCTGCGATAAAATCGTCAAATACATTTTGTTTTTGCATTTGCGTACCTGCTTTATGCCATTTTTTGCCATATTCTCCGCCTCCGCGAAGGTTGGCAACAGCATAAACACCACCTTGTTCCATCCATACTGCATTGGCAATACTAAATGAAGGCGTAAGGCTTACGTTAAACCCTCCGTAACCGTATAAAATGGTTGGGTTTTTTCCGTTTAGCTCTGTACCTTTTTTGTAAGTAATAATCATAGGAACTTTTGTTCCATCCTTAGAAGTATAAAATACTTGTTTACTTTCAAAATTATTAGGGTTAAAATCTATTTTTGGAGTTCTAAACAGGGTAGAGGTTCCTTCTTCTATTGCATATTTATAGATGGTTCCTGGGGTAACGTAGTTTGTGAAAGAGAAGTAAAGTTCTTTTTCTTCAGGCTTAGCACTAAATCCTCCAACGCTACCAATTCCTGGGAGTTTAACCTCGCGGATAAGTTTCCCGTTATAATCGTATTGCTTTACTTTAGATACGGCATCTTGCATGTATTCTGCAAATAAATAACCTCCTGCAGTAGATGCGGTTAATACGTTTTTAGTTTCTGGGATAACATCTTTCCAGTTTTCTGGAGTTGGTTTATCAAATGTAGTTGTTACTATTTTCTTGTTGGGTGCGTTGATGTTGGTTACAAAAAACAACTTATCATCTTTATTATCAATTAGGTAAGTGTCGTTTTCTGCGTTAGCTACTACGGTAACAAATTTACTGTTTGGGTTTTTTAAATCTTTTATAAAAAGTTTATTTCCAGAAGTAGTAATGCTTGCGCTTACAAGCAGGTAGCGGTCATCTTCGGTTACGCTTCCTCCAACATAACGGTATTTCTCATCTTCGGTGGCACCAAAAACAAGTTTGTCGTTTTTTTGTGCGGTGTTAAGTTTGTGATAGTAAAGTTTATGATGATCTGTTTTTGCAGATAACTCACTTCCTTTAGGCTTGTCATAACTAGAGTAGTAGAAACCTTCGTTGCCTTTCCAAGAAATACCGCTAAATTTCACATCGACTAAGGTGTCTTCGATTGCTTTTTTGGTTTCAACATCTATGATGATAATTTTTCTCCAATCACTTCCTCCTTCAGAGATAGAGTAGGCTAAAATTTTCCCGTTTTTAGAGAAGCTTACATTTCCTAAAGAGGTGGTTCCTTCTTTACTAAATTTATTTGGGTCTAAAAATACTTCTGCAGTAGTGGCATCTTCTCCAGTTTTATAACGGTATAGTACATATTGGTTTTGTAAGCCGTCGTTTTTATAAAAGTAGGTATAATCGCCTTCTTTAAACGGAGCGCCTACTTTTTCGTAGTTCCAAAGTTTAGCTAAGCGTTCTTTTATGCTGTCTTTGTAAGGAATTTGATTTAGGTAGGCAAAGGTTACTTTGTTTTCTTCTTTTACCCAAGCTTTAGTTTCTTCGCTACGGTCATCTTCTAGCCAGCGGTAAGGGTCTTTAATTTCCTTTCCGAAATATACATCGGTGGTGTCAACTTTTTTTGTAGTTGGGTATGTTATTTTGCTAGCAGCTGCGGTTTCTTTTTTTGGGTTTTGATTACAGCCAATAATTGCAGCTAGAATTATGGCACCAAATACTGTTTTCTTCATAAAAAAATAATTTTACTTGCTAAACGCTATGGAAAATACCAAAAATACACAAAAAAAGGCTTACCGAACTTCGATAAGCCTTTTTTATTTTGTTAGTGGTCATGCCCGCCCGCTTCATGATTTATATGGAAATGAGCTCCTTTAGAGGTGTGCTCTCCATCGTTATCTATTAGGGTTAGGGTAATGTGGTACTCTCCTTCTGTAGCATTGGCAGGAACATCGATATGCTCGTGGAATGTTGCCGAAGTCCCACTGTAATTAGTGTATTCTTGGTCAAATGTCCAAGCAATTTCATCTCCTGTAGGGTTAAGTCCATGTCCGTGAATGTTTACGACTACCTTTTGGATACCATGTGCTGCTGTTAATGCAGCTTCGGTATGAATGTCTGAACCTGGAGCAACATCTGAAGCAATAAGGTTTTCTATGCTTAGTGTATGGGTGTCTCCGTGATCGTTATGATGTCCTATTTCTATTTCAATAAAAGCTTGGTTTTGATTACCTACATGGTCTATTGCAGTGATACCAAGGTGGTAAGCTCCTTCTAAAATATCTTCAGGAATAACAATATGTTGGTGGATGTTATATTCTTTTACATTGCCTTCAATATTCTCGGTGCTTTGGTATGCCCACGGAGAAGCGGTGGTAAGTAAACGAGCTTCACCATGCGTATGCCCATCAAAATTACTATGTATTTCTATTTTATAAGAGGCTAGAGCTTCATTATCTAATAAATCTACATCTAAGTGTATTTCTTCTCCTTTATGGAAATGAGCATCGTTTGTAGGTTCGTTTACAATTATTTCGGGTGCTGTGGCATCTAATGAGTCATCATCATCACTACAAGAGGTAAAAAGACTAATTCCTAATAGTGCAGGAAGGTATATATGTTTTAATTTCATTATTGTTTGTTTAAATATGATTATTTTAATTGCTTTTATAATTGGTTGTTAATTTATACAGTTGAAATAAGCATTGGGGGACCTCTAGGGTAATGTTGATTTTTAAGAAGCTTTATTTCGCTTCTTAAATAGAAAAAAACTACGTTTTTTTGATATTTTATTTCTGTAGAAAGAATGTGTATGCTAGGCGAATTGAGGAAAAATAAATGACTTATTTGTTGGAATACACTACACTGATGCCCAAGCTCTATTTTGCTTATTGTTGTATGGTTTTTTTGTAGACTATTGTCGTGAGAAAACCATATATGATGCAGGCTATTGGCTGTTTGTAAGGTTAAAAACAAGCCGAGTAAAAAAATGCTTATATGTTTTTGAAAGCTCATCATTTTCCGAAAGGAATAAGGATGCTAAGCTGAATGTTTCTGCCCATTTCAGGAATTTCTAATCGTCTATAAAAACTGGTGTGGTTATAGTACTTATCGTCAAAAAGGTTGGTCGCTTTTAAGTGTATGGTGGCCATAAACTTTCTCCAAGAAATATCTGTGCTAAATCCTGCTCCAAAAATGCCATAGCTTGGGGTTATTTTTTCGCCTTGTGCGATTCTGTTTTGTTTTGCATTAAAACGAGCGTTTATTGAGAATCTTGTGTTTTTTAAATACTTATGGCTCTTCCAAGCTTTATAACTTACTTCTGTGTATAAGTTGTTGGCTGGGGTGAATGGTAATGGGAAGTTTTTGTTTTTTTCTTCGGTAAGCTGTTGGTTGTAAATATATTCAGCTACGGCTAAAACATTTAGCTTGTTGAAAAAGGTTTTAGAGATACTGATTTCTACACCAGAAAGAAGTGCTTCAGATTCTGTGTATTTAAATAATTGCCCTGCATGTGGAAGTATAGAAAACTCTCCTGTTGGTTTTAAGAAAATGTAATTGCTAAAATAGTATGCATAAGGACTTATGCTTGCTTTAAAATCGGCATGTTTATAACTTAAATTTAAGTCTGTAACCCAGCCTTTTTCTGGGTTTAAGGTGTTATCGCCTTGTTCGTGTCTAAATGAACCATGGTGAATTCCGTTAGCCGCTAATTCTATTGCTGTTGGTATTCTAAAATTGGTGCCGGCATTGGCGCTTATCTCCCAAAAATTACTAAACTCATGTTTTACTCCTGCCATTAAGTTAAAACTATGGTATTTTTTATTTAAAGGAGAACTGCGTAATGCATAATGGTTAGCTTCTTGGGAAGTGCTTCCGTTTTGAATTAGGTATTGGTACAGGTTGTTGTCGTAATATTTCTCTATATCAATGTGATTATAATCATAACGCAAGCCTAAGCTGATTAAAGTAGCTTTACTTTTTCTGTATTCGTGTGTTGCAAAAAAAGCCAAATTGCTGCTTTTGTACTCTGGGAGCAAAAAGTTATAACCCGAAATTTGATTGTCTTTTAGCTGGGTTTGTATCCCTAGTTTACTTTTGTGCTGTTCATTAAAAGTTTTGTTATAAACAAGCGCTAGGTTGTATGATTTTAATAAAAAATCTAATTCTACATTAGGGTCTTTTATAGGCGCTTGCTGGTTTGGGTAATGTGTGTGGAAAGCGCTCCACTCTTGGCGATGATTTTCTTGGTATCCAAGGCTTAAATCAACCGAAGCGTTTTCTAAATAATAAGTGCTGTTGTTTATAAACTTTAAGTGATTAACGCGTTGAAAAGGTAAATCTATATTGCGTTTATCCCCATCGGGAAGTACACGTTCTATCGAAGGAATCCCGTGAGACCCTGGGAAAAAACCAGCCTTTTGGTATACGTTACTTATGCTTAGGGTAGATTTAAATTTTTTAGAATCATAACCTATTTGCCCATATAAGCTGGTCGATTTTCCTGCCGTGTTTTTAAGCGATTCGTCGTAGATAGGAATTTGATAGTTGAGGTAGTTTATCATTTTAGTAGGCACATGATAATCTCCATAACTCGTACCAGAAGCTTTTACTTTGTAAAACCAATTGTTGTTTTTATAGTTAAGCTGAAAAGCTCCACCAGTAGTATTATTAACGGTTTTCCCAACTAGATTTAACATGCCCGATAAGCCTTCTTTGTCGGGTGTGTTTTCATTGTTTACTTTTAGCACACCACCAATGGCATCACTACCATAGGCAATAGCGCCTACGCCCTTTATGATTAAGGCTTCTTCTACAGCCATGGGGTCTATTTCTAACCCGTGGTCTGCTCCCCATTGCTGTCCTTCTTGCTTTACCTCGTTTTCGGCAACTACAATACGGTTTAATCCAAAACCTCTAATAATGGGTTTGGCACTTCCTGCTCCTATTTCCATAGCATTAACACCAGGGAGTTTTTCGAGGCTTTTTGCTAAAGAACCTGTATATTCTTTTTGGAGGTAAGCTTGGTTTACACGCTCTATAGAAAAGGTTGATTTTGTAATTTTAGAACCTTCAATAATCACTTCTTCAAGCAAATTATCGCTTTGTAAAATGATATCTAAATGGATGTTTTTATCAATCTTTATAATGGTGTCTAAAGGCTGATATCCCACATAAGTTATGGTAAGATAGTAGTTGTTCTCGGAAAGGTTTTTTATTTTAAAATTACCATACTCGGAGGCAATTTCCGAGATATCATTTAGATGAATATGTGCATTAGGTAATGCTTCTTGCTCAGCATTATGGATATGTCCTGTAAGTTGATATTGTGCATGTATACTTGTAGAAAAAACAAGTATAAACATAGCAAGCCAAAAAGCTTTCATGAAATAATATTTTAATGAAAAAAAGAAATGGAGTAACCTTTTTTAAGGTTAAAGTACGTGCTTTTAAGCGTTTACAGGGGGAGCTCTTAACCTAACAAAAGCTTGTGCTTCTGTAGACGAAAGCTGTTTAATTAAGGTGCCTTCTGTATTTTGAGGTACTAAAGCTACTTCTGAAAATTGTATAATTTCAGGAGATAGATAGGGTTGAAAATGAAAATCACATAAAGAGCAAGTAAAATCCTGAGAAGCGATTTGTGTCTCTTGCTTGTGTGATGTTTCGGTTTTTGAGATGTTATGATCGTGCGAAAACTCATGTATTGTTTGCATAGCAATACAAACAAGCAACACAAAGGCACTAAAAATGCCTATTATATTTTTAATTTTCGGATTCATAACGGTACAAATCTAATCAAAATGTACAGATAAAGTGTTTTTAAGAAGTTTTTTAACGTTAACTTAAAATATTTTTGATTAGATACTCTGCTATTTGTATCGTGTTAGTTGCGGCTCCTTTGCGGAGGTTGTCTGCAACAATCCACATGTTTATGGCCTTTGGGTGAGAGTGGTCTTTTCGGATACGTCCAATAAAAACATCGTTTTTCCCTTCGGCATATATTGGCATAGGGTAGCTGTTTACTGCAGGGTTATCTTGTAAGGTAATTCCAGGAAAATCTTTTAAGGTTGTTTTTATTTCGTTTAGGTCAAAATCCTTTTCAAATTCAATATTTACCGCTTCACTATGTCCGCCAACTACAGGAATACGGACTGCCGTAGCAGAAACAAACACGTTTTCATCTCCCAATATTTTTTTGGTTTCGTGTGTAAGTTTCATTTCTTCTTTTGTATAATCGTTATCTAAAAAAACATCGCAATGAGGCAGGGCATTTTTATGAATAGGATAAGGGTATGCCATTTCATCCTTTTTGTTGGCATATTCGTTCTCTAATTGTTTTACTGCTTTTACTCCAGTTCCTGTGATGGATTGGTAGGTAGATACAATTACACGTTTAACACTAAATTTGTCATGTAAAGGTTTTAACGCCATAACCAATTGTATGGTAGAGCAGTTTGGGTTGGCAATAATTTTATCGTTTTTAGTTAAGCTCGTTGCGTTTATTTCTGGCACGATGAGCTTTTTTGTGTCATCCATTCGCCATGCGGAAGAATTATCGATAACATAAGTGCCAACAGCTGCAAATTTTGGTGCCCAAGTTAAGGATGTTTCTCCTCCAGCAGAAAATAAGGCAATGTCTGGTTGCATGTTTACGGCGGTTTCTAGTCCAACAATGCTATATGTTTTATGGTTAAAAGTGATTTTTTTTCCTACAGATTTTTCTGAAGCAACAGGGATTAATTCTGTTACGGGAAAATTTCTTTCGGCCAATACTTTTAGCATAACCTGTCCTACCATACCGGTAGCTCCTACAACTGCAACTTTCATAAAAGAGATAATTTTATTTTGGCTAAAATATAAAAAGTTAGCCCAATTTAAAGAGACTAAGATAAAGAATTTTATAAAAGAGTAAACCCTGTAAAAACAGGGTTTAAAAATTATTTAGGTAGAGAAAAAAGGCTTATTTTTTTCTTAATTCATCTCTAATTTCAATAAGTAATTCTTCTTGTGTTGGGCCTTTTGGGGCTTCTTTTACAGGAGCTTCTTTCTTTTTTGTTTTATCGTAAGCACGTAAGAAAATAAAAATAAAGAAGCCTACAATTATAAAGTTAATTATAGCTTGGATAAGGTTACCATAGGTAATAACTGCAGCTTTAGCTTCGGTTGCTGCTGCAAGGCTATCGTAATGCTTTCCGTCTAAAGCGATAAATTTTTGGGTAAAATCTGTTCCTCCTGTTATTAACCCTATAACAGGGGTAATAATATCCTTTACCATAGAATCTACGATAGATTTAAAAGCTGCTCCAATTACTACGGCGGTAGCGAGCGAAACAACATCTCCTTTCATTAGGAATTTTTTAAAGTCTGAAATAAAACTCATATTAGATTATTGTTTGATTATACATAACGAAGTTACAGGATAATCTGTAATAATTAAGAAATTATTTTTCTTTTTACACGTTGTGAAACCGAAGTGATTAATTCGTAAGAAATAGTTCCTGCGTTGTTGGCAAAGCTTTCTGCGCTTTTTCCTTTTCCAAAAACAATTACTTCGTCGCCTTCTTCACAGGGAATATCTGTTATGTCGACCATAACCATATCCATACAAACATTGCCTATTATGGGGGCTAGCTTGTTATGGATAAGCACATTTGTTTTTTCTAAGCCATATATTCTATTTAATCCGTCGGCGTGTCCTAAAGGCAAGGTTGCTGTCCGCATGGTTTTTGGGGCAAAAAATTTACGGTTATAACTTACAGATTCCCCTTTGCTTATTGTATGAATTTGAGAAATAATGGTTTTTAAGGTAGCTGTAGGGATTAGTTGTTTATCAATTTCAGGTGTGTTTCCATATCCGTGTAAACCAATTCCAGACCTAACCATATCAAAATGTGCTTCAGGATAGTTTATAATACCAGAGGTGTTACAAAGGTGTTTTAGAAAAGAGGCTGTTAATTTTTGCTCTAAAAGCGCACACATTTGTGTAAATTTTTCTATTTGTTGTAGGGTAAAAGCTTTTTCAGATAAATCTTCACTTGCTGCCAAATGCGAGAATGCTCCTTCAACACGAATGCTTTTAGATTGATTGATTTTATGGGCAATGTTTTCTAATTCAGGCTCATCAAAACCAAGACGATTTAACCCTGTATTAAGTTTTAGGTGTATGGGGTAAGCTTGTAATTTTTTCTCTTGTGTTTTGTTTATAAATGCATCGAGTACAAAATTACTGTATATGCTAGGGGTTAAGTTGTTTTTTATGAGGGTTTCAAAATGCACAGATTGAGGGTGCAATACTAGGATAGGTGTTGTAATACCTCCCTTGCGCAAATTTACACCTTCTTTAGTATAAGCAACAGCAAAATAATTTACTCCTAAATCCTCTAGTTTTTTGGCAATGGCAACGGCATCGCTTCCGTAGGCAAACGCCTTTACAACGCCTAAAAAAAGTGTGTTTTTATGTATTAGTGAACGTAGAAACCTGTAATTATGTTCTAATGCATTAAGGTCTATTTCTAGTAAAGTTTCATTTACTTGGTTTGGTTTCATGTGTTTTTACTTTTTGTATTTCTTCGGCTGCTTTTACATCGATGTTGTTTGTTTTATCATAAAGCATTGCTTTGTAATAGGCGGCTCGGCTTAGCGGTTCGTAGGCGTCAACTTCTCCTAGTAAAACAAGTTCTTTATTGGTGTTTTTTCGATAACTAAATTGTGCTAAATTACCTGTGCGCGTACAAACGGCATGCACTTTAGTTACATACTCGGCAGTAGCCATAAGGTTGGGCATTGGCCCAAAAGGATTTCCTTTAAAATCCATATCTAAACCAGCTACAATTACTCGGATACCTTTGTTTGCAAGGTCGTTACATACATGGACAATTTCTTCATCAAAAAACTGCGCTTCATCTATTCCTACAACATCACAACCGTCGGCAAGAAGGCTGATATTTGCCGCTGCAGGAACAGGTGTAGATCTAATTTGTGAATCATCGTGCGATACGACCAATTCATCATCATAACGCGTATCTAATGCGGGTTTAAAAATTTCTACCTTTTGCTTTGCAAATTGAGCACGCTTAAGCCTGCGGATAAGCTCTTCGGTTTTACCAGAAAACATACTCCCGCAGATTACTTCTATCCACCCAAATTGCTCTTTATGGTTTACTGTATTTTCGAGAAACATTTTGTAATTTTCAGCACTTTTTCAGAAAAAATCCTATTATTTTTATATCGGATAAAGTTACTAAAATACAAGCCTACCTAAAAGCCAAATTAAAAAAGTTATGAAGAAGAATTTAGAAGCAGAATTGTTAAGTATAGCACATAAAATATTACAACTGAAAGATAAATCAGATATAGAAGAACTTAAAGCAATTACGGCAAAACTGTATGAGAAAATACTGGTGCTTTCTTATGTAGATGAGCATTTTAAAGAAACTGCTCCAACCTTGGGGAAGTCTGGATATGAGGAAGTGATAAAGGAAGATTTCGCCCATCAAAAAGCACGCCCAGATGGAACAGAATACAACGAAAGTGCCGAAGAGCTGATCGAGCCAAATACTGAAAAGATAAAAGATATTGTGGCACAAATGGATCCCGAAACTACACAAGTAGATGAACTTTTTAAGGAAATAACCGAAACAGATACTCCTAAAGAAGAAGATTTTGGCGTGCATTATGATAAATTACCAACTTTCGAGCCCGTAAACAATAACGAAAAACCAACACCAGAGCCTAAAAATACTGGAGAAACCGAAGAAAATAATGAACCTGAAGAGAATTTATTCACCCAAAAAACAACCAACCAGAATTTAGGAGAGCAAAAACAATCTTTAAACGATCGCCTAAAAAAAGGAATCAATATAGGTCTTAACGACAGGCTTGCTTACATTAAACATTTGTTTGATGGCAATGCAGACGATTATAACCGAGTGTTATCGCAATTAAACACCTCTTCGTCTTTCGAAAAGGCAATAACATTTATCGAAACAATGATAAAACCAGATTATAATAACTGGGAAGGAAAAGAAGAATGGGAAAATAAATTTTTACAAACGATAGAAAATAAATTCAATTAATGTCAAAACTATATATAGTACCAACACCTATAGGGAATTTAAGCGACATTACGTTTAGGGCTATCGAGGTTTTAAAAACAGCCGATTTTATCCTTGCGGAAGATACACGTACAAGCGGAAAGCTTTTAAAACATTATGAGATAACAACTCCAATGCATAGCCACCACATGCATAATGAGCACAAAACATTACCTAAAATTATAAACAGGCTAAAAGCGGGAGAAACGGCAGCTTTGATTAGCGATGCAGGAACTCCTGCAATTTCAGACCCAGGTTTTTTAATTACCCGTGCTTGTATAGAAGAAAATATTAAAGTAGAGTGCCTGCCAGGAGCAACTGCCTTTGTTCCTGCTTTAGTAAACAGTGGTTTGCCAAACGATAAGTTTGTTTTTGAAGGTTTTTTGCCTCCTAAAAAAGGAAGAAAAACAAGATTAACAACACTTGCAGAAGAAGAGCGCACGTGTATTTTTTACGAATCTCCGTATAAATTACTAAAAACATTAAAGGACTTTGCAACTTATTTTGGCGGGGAAAGAGCTATTTCGGTATCTCGAGAAATTAGTAAACTGCACGAAGAAACCATTAGAGGAACAATAACAGAAGTGATGGCTCATTTTGAGCAAAAACCACCAAAAGGAGAGTTTGTTTTGGTCGTGGCAGGTAAATAAAAATATAAACGCAGCCTATTGTTAATTTTAGGATGCGTTTATTTGTTTTCTGTAAATTACTTGTTGCTAGCAGTAATTACCGCTAGAGCATCTTTTGCATTAGAAAGTTCTGCAAATTTCTTAGCTGTAAATTTTTCTTTGTCAGATTTTAAAGAAAGCTTAGCTCCGTTTTCGATAAGAAGCGCTAAAATTTCAGCTTTGTTATAACGCGCAGCATACATTGCAGGCGTTTTTCCTAAAGATTTTTTGTTAACATCCTCACCTAAGGCGATAAGTTGTTTTACAACTTCTACATTTCCTTTGATGATTGCTTTGCAAAAAGAGTTTAATTCCGTTTTTTCTACAGGAGAAGACGCTATAACTTCTGGGTGAAAATGAGAATTGCTATACGCAAAACTTCCTAAAGAAAAACTGGCGAGTAAACAGGTTAAAATAACTTTTTTCATGAGTAAAAATTTTTAATAGTAAATAAGTTCATTTATTTAATAAGACTCATAAAAGTTACATTTGTTACAACCTAAAGTTTAATTTTAAATAAAAATAAGGTTAAAAAAATGTATTATTGCTTTGTTTTTGTGCTATTTATACGACATATATTTTTTAATAATAAATAGAATTCATCAATGCTTTCTTGGGTATAGGAGGATAAATTAATTGCGATATGCTCGTTTTGTTGCGTTTTTATAAAAATATCTTTTCCCTGCTTTTTAGCTTCTAATAAAATGTCGTTTTTTATTCTTTCGGCGGGTTTATCACCAAGTTTATACCTTACAAATACGGCATCATAAACAACGGTGTTTTTGGTTGTTTTAGAAACAAATAATACATATAATATCCCTGCGTTGGCAATAACAATAAGAAAAAAGAATAAGGTTTTAGGATAGAAAAAGTAACCTATTAAACTCCCGATAAGCGTTAAAATTGATAAAAGCAAAACAATTAAATGCTGTAAGGTTTTTTTATGCTTAAATTTGAGCTGTTTGTTTTCCATGCCCTAAAAGTAACAAAGAAACTTTATACCCAAAAATATGCGTTGGACTTTAAAAGAAAAGCCAGATGTTAACATTATCCGTAAACTTCAAGAAGAGCTTGGTGTATCTCATATAGTTGCCCATTTATTAGTACAACGAAAAATTTATAATTTCGAAGAAGCCAAAAATTTTTTTCGCCCTCAACTTGATCAACTTCACGACCCGTTTTTGATGAAAGGGATGGAAATTGCCGTAAATCGTATAGAACAAGCCATACAAAAACAAGAAAAAATATTGGTTTATGGTGATTATGATGTTGACGGAACTACAAGCGTAGCTTTAATGCATAGTTATTTACAGGAACAAACAACGTTGGTTTCTCGTTACATTCCAGACCGTTACAAAGAAGGTTATGGTTTATCTTATCAAGGAATAGACTTTGCTTTCGATAACGAATTTAGTTTAATTATTACTTTAGATTGTGGTATAAAAGCAGTCGAAAAAGTAGCTTATGCTAAAACTAAAAATATCGATATCATTATTTGCGACCACCACCGTCCAGGAAATATTATTCCAGATGCTTATGCCGTATTAGACCCTAAACAAACAGATTGTAATTACCCTTATAAAGAATTGTGCGGTTGTGGGGTAGGTTTTAAACTCATACAAGCTATAGAACAGCATAAAAACCGGGGCTTTTCTAACCTATATAACTATTTAGATTTAGTAGCGGTAGCTATTGCTGCCGACATTGTTCCTATTACTGGCGAAAATAGAATTTTAGCTTATTATGGCATAAAAATGCTTAATACAAAACCCAGAGAAGGTTTTCAGGCGTTACTTAAATCGCAAAAGAAAGAAAATTACAATATTACCGATGTTGTTTTCGGACTCGCTCCTAAAATAAATGCTGCTGGTCGTATAGAACATGCGCTTTATGCGGTAGATTTACTAGAAGAAACCAACGAAGAGCAAGCCTTAAGTAAAGCCGAAAAAATAGAACACTTTAACGAATATAGAAAAACCCAAGACCGCCGTATTACAGAAGAAGCTTTAAGTCAAATAGAAAAATTTAAAGAACAAAAAAACTACACAACAGTAGTTTACCAAGAAGATTGGCACAAAGGCGTTATAGGAATTGTAGCCTCTAGGCTAACAGAAACTTATTACCGCCCCACATTAGTATTTACTAAAAGCGGAGAAAAATTAGCAGCTTCGGCTCGCTCGGTAAAAGGATTTGATGTGTATAACGCATTAGAAGCTTGCGATGATTATATAGAGCAATTTGGAGGACACAAATATGCAGCAGGACTTACCCTTGAAGAAAAAAATTATCTGTTATTTAAAAATAAATTCGAAAAGGTTGTAAAAGCAAATATTTTAGAAGAACAACGCACACCAGAAATCGCCATAGATATTCTGTTAGATTTTAATGAAATAAACAACAAGTTAATGCGAATCTTAAAGCAATTTGCACCTTTTGGCCCAGGCAATATGTCGCCTGTTTTTTGTACAAAAAATGTCTATGACACAGGCTTCGCTAAAGCTGTGGGGAAAGATAAAAGTCACCTTAAATGTGAGTTTGCTCAAGAAGGCTCAGCAGTAAAATTTCATGCCATTGGGTTTGGGATGGCAGATAAACTTGCATTGCTTTCCGATGCTAAGCAAGTAGCCATTGTTTATGCTTTAGAAGAAAACCATTGGCAAGGCAATACAAGCTTACAGTTAAAGCTAAAAGATATTAGACCAATATAATTTCTATTTTATTTAGAATTGCTCTAAATAAAACACTATCTTCGTGATGCTTAATAATTAGGTTATGGAAGATATAGAAATTGTTCATAAAAATGATATTGGAATCGCTTTTTTTTGGAAAGGTAGCTTTAATAAATTACAGCTAGTGTTTAAAGATTTAGGATTGTATTTAACCTATCAAGATTTAAAACTCTTTTCAAAAGCGGTTCGAGAAACCGAGAAACAATATGCATGTAAAGACTGTAACAACCAAGCTTGTAAAGCTTTCTTATTAAGAACACCTTCCGATAAAATAGATATAGCACTTACACAGGCAGAATTTAAACAGGTAAAAGCCTTAATTAGAGGAGCGTTATTTAAAGTAGAGCTTAAATTGTATTTGGAGAACAGTAAAAACTAATCAAATGTTTTCACTTCAAATTTTTCTCCGTCAAAAACACCGTAGGTGTAGTAGTTAATCCAATCCCCAAGATTAAAATAACTTGCGTTTTTCCCTACATTAATTTCCATAGGTAAATGCCGGTGGCCAAATACAAAATAGTCGTAATGCTTTTGTGTTAATTTGCGTTTGGCATATACGGCAAGCCACTCTTTATCTTCGCCTAAAAATTTAGCATCCTCATCACCCGAGATAAGTTTGTTTTTTACAGAAAGGTGCTTTGCTAACGGAACACCAATATCTGGGTGTAACCAACGGTAAAGCCATTTGGAAAACGGATGAATAAAAACTTTTTTCATGCGTTTGTAGCCTTTATCGCCAGGACCAAGACCATCACCATGACCTATTAAAAACACCTTGTTGTTGAAAGTAAATTCTTTTGGCTGATGATAAACGGGGATGTTAAGTTCTTTTTCAAAATAATTATTCATCCAAAGGTCGTGGTTGCCAACAAAGAAATAAATAGGAATTCCACTATCGCTAATTTCGGCAAGTTTTCCGAGTGTTCTTACAAAACCTTTAGGCACAACATGCTTATATTCAAACCAAAAGTCGAATAAATCTCCTAGTAGGAAAATAGCGGCAGCATCTTCTTTTATGTTGTCTAACCAACGCACAAATTTTTTTTCTCGCGGCTTACTAGCCTCGTCGGTTGGAGCACCAAGATGGTTGTCGCTAGCAAAGTATATTTTTTTGTTTTTAGGGATTTCCATAAAAATATAAGCTAAATTTACGTTTAATCTCTAGGATTGTCTGCTGCATACCATTCAGCATAACTGGTATCCGTTTCTTGTAGTTTTAAACTGTGTAAACTAATGCTATGAGGAAGGCGAAGGTTTATTTTATTTGCAAAATCAATAAGCATTTGCTCGCTAGTAGGTTGGTAATCTACCAAAATTATGTTGTGCCCTTGTTTTTCTAGTTCTAGCGCAAGTTCCTTATGAGGCGTATTTTTGTTAAAAACACTGGCGTGGTCAAACACATCAACAATTTCTTCTTTTACAATTTTTTTTAAATCGCCAAAATCAATCACCATTCCTAGTTTCACATGGTTTTCCTCCTTAATAGGGGTGCCAATTACAGTAACGCTAAGTTTGTAGCTATGGCCGTGTACATTTTTGCATTTACCATCATAGCCATAAAGTGCATGTCCAGTTTCAAAAGTAAACTGTTTGGTGATTCTAATCTTACTCATTTTTTTAATTTACGACAAAGGTAGCTAAAATATGTGGTTAAAATTAATTGTTAAATGTCGGAGCAACTTGAAAATAGATTAAATTTGCTCAGCTTTTTTTAAAATTAGTGAATAAAGAATTATTTGAACAGCTGGATTTCGAGGAAAATAGGCTGTACGAGCAAATCATAACAGATTTGTCGGAGCAACAGTATTGTGTGGTAGATAATTTTTTTACTTCGGAAGAAGTCTTGCTATTGCGAACAAAACTTTTGCAAAATTATAAAGCGGATGCATTTAAGAAATCGGCAATCGGTAATCGTACTAACGAGCTGATAAAAAACAATGTGCGTGGCGATTTTATTTTGTGGATAAATGAAGCATCTACAGCGGCAGCCGAAAAATTGTTTTTCCAAAAAATAAATCATTTGGTAGCATACCTTAACCGTACTTGCTTTATGGGAATATTACATAAAGAATTTCATTATGCAGTATATCCCAAGGGAACTTTTTATCAGCGGCATTTAGATACTTTTCAAAACGATTCTCGCAGGAAACTATCGGTGGTTTGTTATTTAAATGATAAAGATTGGGCGCCTGAAAACGGAGGGGAGTTGGTGATTTATAAAGAAGATCAGACGGCAATAAATTTATATCCTTTACCAGGGCGAATAGTTATTTTTGAGAGTCAGTTACTAGAACATGAAGTAAAAGAAGTAAAAAAAGGAAAACGCCTTAGTATTACCGGTTGGCTAAAAACTAGGTAAAGTTTATTTTGCTAAGTAATGTTTTTTAAAGTAAACAACTAGAATACCGCCTCTTAAAATCATCCAAGCAAAAAAGGCAGCCCAAATGGCATATAATTTCCAACCGAGGTAATCGGTAAGTAGTAGGGTAGGTACAAAGCCTAAAAATGTAGCAATTAAAAGTACGTTGCGTAAGAGTTTTGCACGCCCAAGTCCTTTAAAAATACCATCGTATATAAAAGCAACAGCATTGATGGGTTGCATAAGGAGTACAATCCAAAATACCGACGAAAATATAGTTAACACGGCAGTATCTTTATTAAATATTAAGCCTATTTGGTTGTAAAACAATACACAAACACAAATTAATAGTATGGCTATAATTACCGCGTATTTAGAAATGTCTTTGCTTAGAGTCCAGAGTTTTTTATATGATTTTTCGCCTAAAAGTTTACCGCCAATGGCGTTGCCAGCACTAGCATAGCCGTCTATAAAAAAGGAAAAAAACAACCAGATATTCATTAAAATACTTTGTGCAGCAATATAATTAGCGCCATAGTTTGTGGCGTATTTATTAGCTAGGTAAATAGCAAAATTTAATGCAGCTGTACGTACAAATAGGTTTGCTGCCATAAGGTAAAGCGGTTTAAGCTTTGGGTTAAAACTTTTTTTAATTTTTAGGCCAAATGGGGTTTTCTTGATGAGAAAATATACAGCCATGAGCAACATTACAAGCTGAGCAATAAGGCTTGCATAAGCTGCTCCTTTTAGGTGCATGGCAGGAATTATATCGCCCAAGCCATAGACTAACAAATAATCTAAACCAATATTTATGATGGCTGCTGTGATGCTGCATTTCATAGCCCAATAGGTGTTTTGTAGCCCCCGAAAAACTCCAAAAATGGCAAAAGTAACTAAGGTTAAGGGTAAACCAATAGCTCTAATTTGATAATAATCTACAGCATAGGTAAGAATTAAGCCTTTGGCCTCATAGGCTTCAAAAATTTGGGTTGCAAAAGTAGCCGTAATGAAGTAAAGAAATAAACTAATAAATAAATTTAAAAGTATTACTTGTGGTACCAGTGTTTTTACTGCAAAAAGTCTATGTGCGCCAAGGTGTTGTGAAACAATAGTAGAAATGGCAGTTTTGGTTTGTGCTAGTATCCAAATTAATGCCGATAAAAAGGACCCTACAATTCCTGCTGCACCAAGTGCTTCTACAGGGTTTAGGGTTACGTTACCAATTACAGCCATGTCTGTTAACGAGATAAAAGGCTCTGCAATGCCAGCAAAAATAGCAGGAACGGCAATTTTATTTATTTCGCTAAACGAAACTTTTTTCACTTTTACTGGAAAATTGCCTTAAGCTCGGTAGCTTCAGCGGGCTTCATTTTTCCCGCAAGAACAAGGCTTAGTTGTTTTCTGCGTAAAGCAGCTTCGTAACGTTCTTTTTCTAGGTTTGTTTCTGGGATTATAGGCGGTACATGTACCGGTCTTCCTGTTTCGTTTACGGCAACAAAGGTATAGATAGCCTCGTTAGCTTTGGTTCTTTTTCCGCTTTCGCGATCTTCAATCCATACATCGATAACTACCTCCATCGAAGTATTAAAAGCGCGAGAAAGTTTGGCTTCTACCGTAACAACACTGCCTAAAGGAACCATGTGATTGAAGGCTACGTGATTTACCGATGCGGTTACTACAATACGGCGGCTGTGCCTTCTAGCGGCAATACTACCTGCGCGATCCATACGTGCTAGTAACTCTCCTCCAAATAAATTGTTTAAAGGGTTGGTTTCTCCAGGTAAAACTAAATCGGTTAAAATGGTTCTCGATTCTGCGGGTGTTTTTGCTTCCATAAATAAAGAGCTTAAATTTTGCTTAAAGCTGTTTAATTAAAAGCCAAGCTTCGGGATTTTCTGAACGTTTAATTTGGTTTAGCTTGTTTGTGGCAGACCTACGGTCGTTAAAACTTTGGTAAACAACAGGGTGTAAGCCGTATTTGTTTTCGCCCAATTTAAAAGCATTATAACCTTTTTGTTTTAACTGATTTATTTTTTTAAGGGCGTTGGCTTCATCTCTAAAAGCACCTGCTACAATATGGTATCCACCAGTTGGTTTTTTAAGGGTAAATGTAATTTCTGGTAAAGGATTATCAATAACAAAAGTAGCTTGTTGTATTTTTTGTTCCACAAGCTTTTCTGCTTTTTGCTGTTCAGCAATATTGTGGTTTTTTATACTTTGGCTGTACCAATTGGCGGTTAAAAAGCCAGAAATTCCTATAGCAACAACACCAACAGCAGCATATTTCCAAATATTGGTTTTTGCTTTAGAAGTGTTATTTTGTGGTAATGAAACAACCTTAGGTGTTTTTTCTTCTTGCGGAAGAGGTTCTTGTATTGCTTCTTTTTCTATAGTGAAAGAAGACAGTCCAAAAGCTTCTGGTAGGTAATTTTTATGATATGAAGGTTCAAACTCAAGGGTTTCATTAGTTAATAGAAAACCACCAATATTATCGAGTACCACTTTTTTATCGGTGGTGAGGGTGTTTTCTAAATCGATAACAAAACCTTTGATGCGTTGTAAAGCATCGGTGTAACTTAGTTTTTCAGCGTTAGCAATATAATTGGCTAACAAGCCGTCGTTTTGTTGCAATTGCCTATTAAAGGCTATTGTTTTTGATGGCGGATAGAATGCTTGTGTGGTTTCATGAATTTGAGCCGATTTACGTTGTGTTAAAAAAGCACCAAACTCAGGAACAATAACGCAATCGTACCTATATAAAAGTTCTTGGATGTAGTTTTCAATCTTCATATAAAACAAAAATACTAAGTTTTTATAAGTCGGGAATTCAAATTATCAACTTTTTATTAACAAAAAAGTGATATATTTATAAACCTATTGATAGTAAGATGGATAAAAAAGAGTTGTTGTTTGCTTTGGCTTTAAAACGTATTCCTGGTGTGGGCGATATTACCGCTAAGAAACTAATTGCGTATTTTGGTTCGGCAGAAGCAGTATTTACTTCAAACGCTTCAAAATGGGAAGGTTTGAACAGTGTAAAAGGCTTTTTGCAAAAGGAAATCTCAAAAACCTTATACTTAAAAGAAGCGGAAGCAGAATTAGCTTTTATAGCAGAACAGGAACTAAAGGTTTTTTATTATAAAGATGAGGCTTACCCCGAAAATTTAAAACATTGTATAGATGCTCCGTTTTTATTTTTTGGAAAAGGAAACTTAAATTTCAACAAGCCTAGGATTATAAGTATTGTAGGTACACGTAAGGCCTCTTGGCGAGCTAAAGAATTTTGTCAAAACCTTGTCGCCGATTTAGTGCCGTATAAACCACTTATCGTATCGGGTTTTGCTTACGGAGTAGATATTTGTGCGCACCAAGCGGCAATTGAAAACAACTTGCCTACAATTGCTTGCTTAGCTCATGGGTTTAAGCAGCTTTACCCAGCAGCTCATAAAAAGTACGAAGCCGAGATGCTATACGCAGGCGGTTTTGTTTCAGACTTTTGTAGCGATGCTGTTTTTGATAGAAAAAATTTCCTAAGAAGAAATAGGATTATTGCAGGTTTAAGCCAAGCAACTTTGGTTATTGAAAGTGCCAACAAAGGAGGCTCGCTAGTAACCGCAACAATTGCAAACTCATACAACAGGGAAGTATTTGCCGTTCCGGGACATCCTACAGAAATACTTAGTGAAGGTTGCAATAACCTTATAAAAACCCAACAAGCAAACTTGCTAACCAGCGTAAAGGATTTGGTGTATATGTTAAATTGGGATGTAGAAAAAAACATAAACAAGCAACCTGTGTTATTTCCTACCTTATCCGAAAAAGAACAAATTATCGTAGATGCTATACAAAAACTAGGCAAAGCCTTGCTTGACGAGCTTGCCCTAGAAACCCAAATCCCAACTTATAACCTGGTAGGAGAATTATTAAACCTGGAGCTAAAAGGAGTAGTAAAACCTTTACCAGGGAAGAAGTATGAGTTGACCTGAGTTGGTTTGTGTATAAACTTATAATTTGCTGCTATTTAAAAGTTCGTAAAACATGATGGGTATGTATAATAAAGTTTAATAGCTGTTCATTTTATCTTAACGCAAAACGAACCGAAAACAGACGAAAAAATCACTGTTTTTTTTAGATAAAAACAAGCCTGTAATGACAATAAAGCCTACAGGTTATTTATGCCATTATTTTACGAAAAACCAGTCTTTAGTTTTACCCATGTTTTTCCCCTATCAAAGCCATACCTAGTCCACACCTAGTCCACACCTAGTCTAGGGTGAGACCACAAATTGTCCACTAAAAAATGGGCTAATTTTAGTTTAACTGTGGTTTAAATATGGTGTAAAAAAGGCCTATTTGTAAACTATAAAAAACAACAGAAACATAGCTTCTTAATAGAACTGTTTTAGTTTGTTTTTTTTTTGACGGTTTTTATTAAAAAAACTATCTATATATAGTTTTTTACTTAAACCCTTTTTAGACTCTACACTCCCTCTTGTTTTAACATAAAAAGTTATATATATTTGAAGTTGAAAGTTTAACGCAAATCGCCATATCCGTCAGGGCTTTGTAACACATTTTGAAAAACAGAAAATCGTGAATTGGAAAGATAAGTATGATACCATAACTAGAAATTTTGGAGGTGGGCAGGGCGACTGTTTTGTTGTCCAAGAAAAAGAGACAGCCCTGCAATATTTCCTTAAAAAGCTCAAAGACAATAGCTCAGAGAGAAGGTCACGTTTTTTCAGAGAAACAACTCTATTCAAATCTTTAAATGTAGAAGGGGTTCCCAAAATAACTGACACCAATGTTGACGAATTTGCAGGTGATGATGAGCTTTTCTATTGTGCTGAATTTATAGATGGAGAACGACTCGATAATTATGTGCAGAAGAACAAAATTAATGAAATTCAGTTAGTAGATTTTTCATTGCAGCTTTTCCATATTCTTCAAAAATTACATTCGCAAGACATAGTTCATAGGGATATTAAACCTGAAAATATTATCATTTCCAATTTAAAGGTTTACCTCGTTGATTTCGGAATAGGTGTAGAAATTAGTGATAAGGAAAAGTTAACAAAATCAGGACAAGAAATTGGAAACAGATTTCTAAGATTACCTGAATTTTCTGCCGGAAGCACAAGTAAAAGAGATATTAGAAGTGATATAACTCTTGCGGCTGGAGTAGTGTTATTCATGATTACAAGAAGTTATCCGAGAAATCTAGTCAATGAGAATGGGCAATATCCCCATCAAACTAGAGAGTCGCTAAAGATATTGGTTTCACTTGAAAACAGCTTTTACTGGAATAATATTTTTGATAGGGCTTTTCAGCAAGATATCTCTAAGAGATGGTCCTTATCAAATGACATTATTGAAATTTTAGAACAGATGAAAGATAAGACTCATGAAAGCGAGGAAGGTCTAATAGATATTGAGAAGGGACTAGAATTACATGCCAAATCAATTCAAAACCGTGATTTTTCTGAATTAAAGAGAAACCTAACTGAATTAAACATCCTAATTGGAGAGGAAGTTTCTTCATTGATAAATACAAAGGCAAAAGGCTTTAGGCAGGAAAAAATGGGATGGGTTTATAATTTAGGGGAACCCGAAAACAAAAATCAGATTCGTGTATATCCAATCGGTAAAAAAGAGCATGTTACGATTAATATAATAACACGAATTATTGGTGAACAAATCATCGGTATCATTGAGGTGAATGATGAATATGTGGAGATTTGCAGAGTTAAAACAAACGATAGTTTAGACAAGTATCAATACCAGAAAATGTGTGGAATGATCAACGCTAAACTACTTCCAAAACTAATTGAGTTAATAAACAACAACCGCTAACATTCGTCGTCGTTGCACAAGCCTATAACTTTGCATAAATTGATTTTATATAAGCCGTTTTAAGCGGCTTTATTTTTTTATTAGTTGAGTGAATAATCAATAGTTGAGTGTCTTAAAAATGAAGATATAGATATTTACATGCTGCTTTTATAAAACCCTAAAGCTTTTTGCTTAGGCATTCTTAAGCTTTATACCTCTTCTTGTTTTAACATAAAAGTTATATGTCTTTTGAGGATATATAAAAGTAGTTCGAGAATACCCTATGTGTCGCTCAAGTCATGTCGCCTACGGCAACACTTTTTCTTGAGTTATTCTCGAACAACGCCCTGACAGTACGACTATAATTCGCTATATTTGTAGTAAACTATTAATAACTATTGATTTGAGACGCCTACACAGGCGAACTCTCGACAACTAATGGATATAGCGAATTACGTCTAATGGCTCTCTTTGCTTTTGAAGTATACACTTCAACGCAAATCGTCATATCCGTCAAGGTGTTACCCAACATTACGAAAAACAAAAATCGTAATTTTCAAAATGAACAAAGATTTAACAACATCTGACTTACATAGAAAAAATATTCTGAATAATAATTATGCTTTAGAAATCATCTATGATGAAATTTCTTTTCCAGGTGTAATGTTTGAAAATAAATATAGATTCACCAAGAAACAAGTAGCAGAGTTCTTTGAAATTGACGAAAGAACTGTGGAAAGGTATATCGAAAATAACAAGACAGAATTTGAAGAGTCTGGATATGAAATTCTAACTGGAAACAGGTTGAAAGACTTTAAGTTAGCATATGGTGCCGACACAAATGTCGGTACCATAGATGGGTCCTTAAAGAAAACATCTGTTTTAGGAGTTTTCACTTTCCGTACATTCCTAAATATTGGGATGATTTTAACCGAAAGTGAAAAGGCAAAATTACTACGAGCTTTTATTTTAGACATCGTAATAGATGCAATTAATCAAAAACTTGGTGGAAATACAAAATATATAAACCAAAGAGAAGAAGAATTTTTATCAAGTGCTTTAAAAGAACATAATTATAGACAAGAATTTACAAACGCACTCGATAGTTATGTTGAGTCTAATAAATTCAAATACGCACAATTGACCAATAAAGTATATAAAAGTATATTTAAAGAAAATGCTAAAGAATATCGGCAAATACTTAAATTAAAAGATAAAGAAAGTGTAAGGTCGACAATGTATTCAGAAGTATTAGATTTAATATCAAGTTATGAAAATGGATTTGCAGACTTTTTAAAAAAACACTCTGAAAAATTAAATAGAAAACTACGATTATCAGAAACAAATGCCTTGTTTGACCATTTTGAAAGCATTACTAACTCTATTTATGAACCATTAAGAGAAAAAGTAAGGGGATTAATGGCGAGTAGAGATATGGCTTTCAGAGATGCTTTGCACGAAAAATTGAAAAACTATATAACCCATCTTTCTACAGAAGAGTTTGATAAGTTCCTTGGAGAAAAGAGTATGGACTTGGAAGAGCGAATCCTAAATAACATAGACGTGTTTAAGAGATTAAAAAATAGATAATGGAAACATATATTTATTTTGACATTGAACACGCAATAAGAACTCACGATTTCATAATAGAAAATTCGGGAGGAAATTCAGGAATTATAGAAATTGGAAAGGTTGAAAGTGTTTTAGACCATATTAAAAATGACTTATACTATCCAGAATTTGAGGACAAACTAACTCATCTTGTTTTTTCGGTAAACAAATTTCACGCATTTAGTGACGGAAATAAAAGAACATCTATCGCATTAGGAGCATACTTTTTAGAAGTTAATGGAATAGAATACTGTATTGATAAATTCATTATCGAAATGGAGAATATTGCAGTTTATGTTGCAGATAACAAAATTGACAAAGAATTATTACACGAAATTATTTGTTCTATATTGACCGAAGATGACTTTAATGAAGAACTAAAATTAAAAATAATAGAAGTATTAAGTGAATAAGTAACAATTGCCAACAAAGAACTAAGCTGAAAAACCAAATATTTTCAGACTAATTTTGATACATAATTTTCATTGTAGGGAATCCTTGATTTAGCAATTGCAAAGCTTTGCTTGATGAGCTTGCCCTAGAAACCCAAATCCCAACTTATAACCTGGTAGGAGAATTATTAAACCTAGAGCTAAAAGGAGTAGTAAAACCTTTACCAGGGAAGAAGTATGAGTTGACCTAAGTTGGTTTGTATGTTAAATAAAATATAATAGATTTGTATTTTAACCAAAAACACTATTATGAAAAAAACTATATCAAGAATTTTTATCGTTTTTCTAGTAGGCTTATTTTCTTTAGCTTGTAGTAATGATGATGATAATGAAAGTAAAAATGAACTGAAACCTGAAGAAACAATAATAGGAACTTGGGAATTACGAAACCGTGAACCTGACGGAATAGATATTTGCGAATTCTCTTCATACTTTTCTTTTTTGGATAATAAAACAATTAATGGAGAAGTTTATGCTGGAGACGAACCTTCTGAATGTGCATCGATTAATATATCTGGCTCTTGGGAGTTTGAAGGAGGATCAAAATTTATGATCCAAATTGATGGAAAGCCTGATGTTGTAGAGGTTGAAATTAATTTTCCTAATAACAATACAATGGAAATGAGTTCTCAAAAAGAAGGATATTCGGAGTTTTATGCGAGAAAAAAGTAAAACAGGTGTTTATAACCTAAGAAATTTATTCTTTTTGAGCATTTTATGTTTGGTGTTTTCACCTCTTCAGTCTCAAGAGAACAAAGAATATACCCAATCAGTAGGAAGGTTTAATTTTTTAAATCCAGGAGTAGAGGTTGAGTTTCCTACAGGAAAAACCACTGCTTTTTCTGCAGGATTAGGTATAGGCTATGGAAGCAGCTATCCAGATTTGGATACATCTACTAAGTCGGGATGGATATACGTCGTTGCTCCCTTTTTAGATGTTCAGCACAAATGGTTCTATAATTTTTTAAAGCGGGAAGCCAACGGTAAAAATACCAATTTTAATTCAGCTAATTTTGTTTCGGCTCGTATGTTGGTTCGTGGAGAATCTATGTCCGACAATATTGAACGAACTTCTAGCTATGACTACGCTATAGGGCCTACTTGGGGCATACAGCGTAATTATGGAATTCTACATTTGTTGTTGGATGTAGGACCTATTTATTATTTTGATGCGAAAGGAAATGGTAATTTTTTTCCGATTATGGTACAACTTAATTTAGGACTTAATTTGTGGAAACAGAAGGGAAGCCGTTAGCCAATTATACAGTGATTTAATATGGGTTTATACGTATGCTTGTAATGAATAAAAGCCAATTTCGACCAATATGCTGATGATAATTATGGGAAAAGCCAGCAGATTATTTATCTTTGAATTTATTAATTAGATAAAAAACCTTAGAAATATGTATCCAGCAGAATTAGTAAAGCCAATGCGTGAAGAGCTAACCGTTATTGGGTTTAAAGAAGCACACCAAGCAACCGATATAGAAGAAGCATTAAAGCAAAAAGGAACTACATTAGTTGTGGTAAACTCTGTTTGCGGTTGTGCAGCAGCAAACGCAAGACCAGGAGCAAGAATGTCGTTAGATAATACAAAAACTCCAGACCAATTAATTACGGTTTTTGCAGGCGTAGATAAAGAAGCTACCGATAAAGCACGTTCGTTTATGCTGCCTTTTCCGCCAAGCTCACCTTCAATGGCGTTGTTTAAAGATGGCGAATTGGTACACATGCTAGAGCGTCACCATATTGAAGGAAGACCTGCAGAGATGATTGCAGAGAATTTGAAAGATGCTTATAACGAATTCTGTTAAGCACTTAAACATAAAAAAAGAGCCATTATCAAAAAGTAATGGCTCTTTTTTTATTATGCAAGCATACATAATTCTATAAAAAGCTATAAAAATACCTAATTTAAATACTATTTTTGGGGTTTAATTAAAATTTTATGCTGAAAAAGATAATAGCCTATCCGCTTACGCTTCTTTATTATTTAGTTTTCTTGATAATACTGCTTATTTTTCATGCAATACAATGGTTGTGTTTTAATGTTTTTGGTTACCAAGCACATAAAAAAAGTGTAGATTACCTCAACTTCTGTCTATTAAAAATTTTATACCTTATTGGTGTTCACACTGTTTTTGAAAATAAACAAAAGTTAGAAGCAGGAAAACCACATATTATTGTGGCTAATCACCAAAGCCATTATGATATTTCTCCAATTGTTTGGTATTTAAGAAAATTACACCCAAAGTTTATTAGTAAAAAAGAATTAGGCAAGGGTATTCCGAGTATATCGTACAATTTACGTCATGGAGGTTCTATCCTTATAGACAGGAAAAATCCTAGGCAAGCCTTACCTGAAATTAAAAAATTTGGGCAATATTTAAATAAAACCAATAGAGCGGCCGTTATCTTTCCTGAGGGAACACGAAGTCGAAACGGAAAGCCAAAACGTTTTTCTCCAAACGGATTAAAAACACTATTTAAATACTGTCCCGATGCTGTCGTGGTTCCTGTAACGATAAATAACTCATGGAAAATTCTAAAAAATGGAATGTTTCCATTAAACCCATTTGTAAAAATGACGGTTAAAGTACAGCCGCCAATAAAGATTAGTGATTATCAAGATTTAGACCTGTTAATTACCGATATAGAACAAAGTATCACAAAAGACATTCAATTATAAATTCCCCCAACACTATATATTTATGCTTAAAAAAAATATTCGCTTAGAGGTAATGCAGCAATTAGAAGATAAAGTAGATAACTACATCAAAGATTTTCTAATTCCTGTAGATAATATTTGGCAACCAACAGATTTTTTGCCGAATTCACAGAAAGATTCATTTTTTGACGAAGTAACAGAACTTAGAGAATTAGCAAAAGAGTTACCGTACGATTTTTGGGTGGTTTTAGTAGGCGATACAATTACAGAGGAGGCATTACCTACCTACGAGTCTTGGCTGATGGACGTAGAAGGAATTAGCCAACAAAATGGAGGAACTTCATGGACACGTTGGGTGCGCTATTGGACAGGAGAAGAAAACAGGCACGGAGATGTGCTTAACAAATACCTTTACCTTTCGGGTAGGGTAGATATGAAAGAAATAGAAAAAACCACTCACCACTTAATTAACGATGGTTTTGATATTGGTACAGACCAAGACCCGTATAAAAACTTTGTTTATACAAGTTTTCAGGAATTAGCTACGTACATTTCGCACAATCGGGTGGCAAAATTAGCAAAACAATACGCTAATAAATCCTTATCGCGTATGTGCCAGATTATTTCTGGAGATGAAATGCGCCATTACAATGCATACAGTACGTTTGTGAAAGATATTTTTAGCATAGACCCAAGCGGAATGATGATTGCTTTTAAAGATATGATGAAGCATAAAATAATTATGCCAGCACATTTTCTTCGCGAAAGCGGAAAACAAAAAGCAAGTGCTTTTGATGAGTTTTCGGATGCAGCACAACGCTTAGGTGTTTATACAGGGCAAGATTATATAGATATCATGAAAAGGTTGATTCAGCGTTGGGATATAGAGAATTTAAATGGCCTATCGGAAGAAGCAGAAAAAGCAAGAGATTTTGTAGTAAAACTTCCTGCCAGAATGCAGCGTATTAATGAGCGTATAAGAATACCGCAAGAAATTACACATTTTGCGTGGGTAAACCCTGCAATGGTAAAGTAAATTTGTGATGAACAACCATGAAAACCTTATTGCAATTACAAAAAAGTTTGTGCAGCAACACTTGGAAAATGCAGAAGGAGGGCATGATTGGTTTCATATAGAACGTGTTTATAAAACAGCAGTATATATAGCCTCTAAAGAGCAAGCCGATTTGTTGGTGGTGCGATTAGGGGCTTTATTGCATGATATTGCCGATGCTAAGTTTCATAACGACGACGAGCTGTTGGGCGGAATAGTAGCTCGGCAATTTTTAGAACGCCAAGAATTGCCCCTCGCCATTATCAATCATGTAGTAGCTATTATAGAAAACGTTTCATTTAAGGGAGGTAACGAAACAGAAAGCTTTTCTTCTACAGAATTGAAAATTATTCAAGATGCAGATAGGTTAGACGCCATAGGAGCCATAGGGATTGCCCGAGCATTTAATTACGGAGGCTTTAAAAACCGGAAACTTTACGACCCCGAAATTTCTCCCAATTTGAATATGGATAAAGAAACCTACCGAAAAAGCACTGCGCCAACCCTTAATCATTTCTACGAGAAGTTATTGTTGCTAAAAGATAAGATGCATACACAAACAGCAAAGAGTATAGCAGCAGAGCGTCATGCTTTTATGGAAGAATATTTAAAGCAGTTTTATAAAGAGTGGGATGCCGCTTACTAAAATTAGAAAAGCTTATATTGCCCTGTTTTAAATTGTTCAAACAGGTTGTTGTTTAACGGTTTTATTTCTTTATTGCTGAGGTATTTGTTTTGAGCTATTTTAAATAGGTCTGCTATTTGTTTAGCAAATACTCCATTCCCTCGCATTCGTTGTCCGTATTGCGAATTATGTAAACTTCCATTATGGCAATCTGCAATTTGGTGTAATACTTTTTCGGCTTTATTGGGCATGGTTTTTTTAATCCAATCAGAAAAAATGTCTGCAATAGCACCATTAAGCCTTACAAGGGTATACCCAACACTAGTAGCTCCTACTTCGCTTACTTTTTTTACTAGCGGAAGAATTTCGTGACTGTTTATTCCAGGAATAATAGGAGCCATCATTACATTTACAGGGATGTTAGCTTCGGTTAAAGTTTTTATGGTTTTTAAACGTAATTTAATACTTGCAGTTCGGGGTTCCAAAAGTCTTCTTGTTTCTTCGTTAAGAGATGTAACCGAAATATTTACGCGTATTAGGTTGTCTTTGGCTAAGGCTTTTAAAATATCTAAATCTCTTGTAATTAATGCATTTTTGGTAATGATAGCAACAGGATGTTTGTAGTTTAGAAACACCTGTAAGCAACTACGTGTTAAGTTAAGCTTTTTTTCTATAAGCTGGTAGCAATCGGTATTGCCAGAAAGAACAATAGGCGTAGCTTTCCAAGATTTACTGTTTATTTTGTTTTCCAGGAGTTTGGCAGCGTTTTTTTTAACTAAAATTTTTTGTTCAAAGTCTAATCCTGCGCTATATCCCCAATATTCGTGTGAGTTTCTGGCATAACAATAAATACAACCGTGTTCGCAGCCTTGGTAAGGGTTTAAGGAATAGGTCATCCCTACATCAGGGCTTTTTACTTTATTGACAATGCTTTTAGGGAAAACTTCCTGAAATTGTGTTTTATTGTTAGTAGGAGCCTCGTTTTCTTTATGGCAATAGTCTAAAAAATCGTTGTCTAGGGTGTGGGAAAGTTCAAAAAATCGGTTAGCGACATTTTTTTGAGCTCCACGACCTTTTATGTAGTTAGTGGGCATAAACTTTAGCTTATTGGATAAGCCAAATATAAACCTATTTATGGATTATTTCCTATTTAAAAGGATATAGTCCAATTTGCAAATTGCATTGTAGTTTATGAAGGGTTAGTGATAAATTTATGTATACTAAACAAAAAAGCGGTGTTATTCACCGCTTTTTTGTTGTTTTTCAGTTGTTTCGTAAAAATAAATTTTAACAAAATACCTTATAAAACATTTCTTTTTTAGAAAAAGTAAGCTTATTTATTAGGGAAGGTTGCTTTTCTTTTTTCTAAAAACGCAGAAGTTCCTTCTTTAAAATCTTCGGTGCCAAAACTTTTTCCAAACGCATCTATTTCTTTATCAAAACCATTTACACCATCTTGATAATTTGCATTAATGGCTTCGATTGCTGTGGCAATGGCAACCATCGAGTTATTCATGATTTTTTCTGCTATTTTTTGGGTGAAATTCAATAACTCTTCGGGAGTTGTAACGTGGTTTACTAAGCCATAGGTTAAGGCTTGGTTTGCATTAATCATTTTTGCGGTCATAATCATTTCCATAGCGCGGCCTTTTCCGATAAGTTGCGGTAAGCGTTGTGTGCCTCCGTAACCAGGAATTACACCAAGTGAGGTTTCTGGTAATCCTAATTTAGCGTTTTCGCTTGCGGTACGGAAATGTGCTGCCATGGCAAGCTCTAATCCGCCTCCTAAGGCAAAACCGTTTACGGCGGCTATTACGGGTTTGTTGTAGTTTGCAATAAAGTCGAATACTTCTTCCTGTCCTTTTGCGGCTAAATTTTTACCTTCTTCTACCGAGTAATCTGCAAACTCCGAAATGTCTGCTCCTGCGACAAAAGCTTTTTCACCACTTCCGGTAAGGATAATTACTTTGGTGTTTTGGTCTGTTTTTAAAGCCGTAAAGGCTTGGTGAATTTCGTGTAAGGTTTCTCGGTTTAACGCATTTAATTTTTTGGGTCTGTTTATGGTAATTTGCGTAATGTAGTTTTGGGTTTCTACTAATAAATTTTCAAATTTCATGATTGTTGTTTTTTTGGAAATTGAACGTAAAATGTTGTGTTTTTATTTTCTTCGGAAATAAACCATATTTTTCCGTGATAAGCTTCGATAATAGTTTTTATGATACCTAAACCTAAGCCCATTCCGCTAGATTTGGTAGTAAACTTTGGTTCAAATATTCGTTTTTGATATGCTGGAGAGATTCCTGTGCCGTTATCGCTAATGCAAATTTTTACTTCGGTATCATTGCTAGAAAGCTTAACTTCTATTTTAGGATTATCTTTATGCTGTGTGGCTTGACTTGCATTTTTAAGCAGGTTGGTAATAATTCTGATAAGTTGTGCACGATCGAATGTTGCGTAGATTTCTTCTTCGTTTGTTGTGAAGTTAATATAATCTTCATTAAAAATATCTACGGCAAGTTTTACCACCTCGACAATGTTGAGTAGCTCGTTTTTTTGTTCGGGCATTTGTGCAAAATTAGAAAAGGCAGAGGCAATGGCACTCATGGTATCTATTTGCTGAATTAAAGATTGGCTAAACTCTTTTACTTTTGGTTGTATGTTGGGGTCGTTTGGGTTAAACTTCCGTTCAAAGCTTTGTATGCTCAACCGCATTGGTGTTAGGGGGTTTTTAACTTCGTGAGCTACTTGTTTTGCCATTTCTCGCCAGGCTTGTTCGCGTTCGCTAGCGGCAAGTTTTGCTACACTTTCTTCAAGTTCGTCAACCATAGCGTTATAAGCTTGTAGCAGTTGAGTTATTTCTATCGAAGCGTTTTTGACATTTATTTTTTTATTGGCTTTATCTAAACGCATTTCGCTCATTTTTTTTCCTAAGGTTTTTAAGGGAAGTGTAACGTAACGAGAAAGGAAATAGGCTAAAATAACCGCAGCAAGTATTAGAAAAACATATACTTGGGCTAGCATTTTAAGGAAAGCATTAAGTTGGCGTTCTATAAAACCGTCATCTTCAATATAAGGTAAATTAAGGATGGCAAGCGGCTTAAAATATTGGTCGGTAATATAGGTGTAAGAAGAGAGATAAGAGTCTCCTTTATCTTGTAAGTGATACGTTACATAGCGTTTTTGAGGCGCGTTTTGTAGCGAATCTAATAAGGGTTTTTCTATTTGTTGGCTTAGGGTATCTCTAAAAAATGACGCCCGAGAGGTTTTTAAAAGTTTTCCGTCAAGGTTATAAATGTTTATCTCGGTGTTGTGGATGTTTTTAAGCTCATAGATTTTATCTCTAAAAATTAGCGGAATATGCTTGGTGTTTACAGGATAGGTAGTGTTGCTAATTTCGTAATCGATGCTTGCCCTTATAGAGGCTTCTTTTCGTTTAAGTTTATCTTTTTGGTATTGTATTGCCTCGTCTCTATATTGAGAAATGGTAACCGCAGCAATAAGTACAGACGCTCCTAAGATTAGCAAGATCATACTTAAGAAAATGCGTGTTCGAAGTGAGCGGAAAAACCTCATGATTTATTATTTATTAAGCTGCTTTCTTTCTCGGATACGTTTATAGAGTTTAATGCCTAACATAAGCATAACGGCCAAAACAAAAATACCAATAACGCCAAATATCCAGTTGATAGAACTTTTTAAAATTACTAAAAAAACTACTGAAAAAAGAATTAAAGTTGCGCCTTCGTTAAAAATACGCATTTTATTAGACGACCATTTTAATTGTCCTTTTTGAGAAGCGAGAAATAAAAGGTGGCATTTGCCATGATAAATAAATAATAGAAGTACAAAAGTAAGTTTTACATGCATCCAACCTTGTTGTAGCCATGCGGGTTGAAGCAAAAGTAAAACAATGGCAAAGATGCTGGCAAGAATGGCAGATGGCCAAGTGATAATGTACCAAAGGCGTTTAGTCATTACCTGTAATTGTTTTCCGATAACTTCTTTCTCTATGGGCGCTTTTTTATAGGTTTCTATTTGGTATATAAATAACCTAGGGATGTAAAATAACCCTGCAAACCAAGTGATTACAAAAATGAGGTGTAAAGCTTTTATATAATTATAATATTCCATAAGCTTAAGAATTTACAAGAACTTTCTCTTTTGTGATAAGTGTATTTTTAACTTCCCTGTTTAAAAAATAGGCGGTGATAATAGTTGCTGCGCCATCGGCAATAGGGAAAGAAACCCAAACCCCTATTTCTCCAAAAAACTTAGGAAGAATAATAACTAAAGGGATAAGGAAAAATGCCTGTCTCGTTAAGGTAAGTAACAGTGCAGGAGTAGCTTTTCCAATAGCTTGAAAGTAAGCTGCCCCGATGAGTTGTAAGGCAATAATAGGAACTACACAAAATACCCATCGCATGGCAGAAGGAGCTTTTGCTAAAATTTCGGCTTCTGAAGTGAAAACACGAGCGATACTTTCTGGGAAAATCATAATGATAAAAAAGATCGCAACCCCCATAATACTGGCGTACAGTACTGCTTTGTTGATACTTTCTCGTACACGGTCTAGTTTTTTTGCTCCATAATTATAGCCTGCAATAGGAAGAAAGCCTTGTGTTATACCAAATACAGGAAATAATGCGAACATTAACATTCGTCCGATAATGGCATAAACCGTTACCGATGATTCTCCGCCTAGTTCGTATAAAATATTGTTTAGTAGTAAATAGGTAATGCTTACAGCGGCTTGCCTAGATAAAGTAACAAAACCTAAGCTTCCAATTTCTTTTAGAATAGGGAAGTTTAGTTTAAAGTGAGGCCAGCTTATTTTTAATTCAGAATGTTTTGAGAGGAAAAAATAAAGAATATAGCTAAAACTCCAAACATAAGACAATGTGGTAGCCCATGCTGCGCCTAGCATTCCCATGTCTAGGAATTTTATAAAAACAACATCCCCAACAATGTTTCCTATAGAGGGGATAATCATGGCAATCATGGCAAATTTTGGTTTTCCTTCGGCGCGTATCACCGCATTTCCCATCATGGTTAAAGCCAGTATAGGAACTCCATACATTACTACGCGGTAATAAATTTTAGCGGCATCAAAAATATTCCCCTTTCCTCCAAAAGCAGGTATGAGCTCATCTATAAAATAGAGTCCAGCAATAACCATGCTTACGCACAGCAATAAAGTAATGCTTATTTGGTTGCCAAAGGTTTTTAGTGCTTTTTCTTTATGTTGCTCTCCTAATGCTCTAGAAATAATAGAGGCGCCCCCTATTCCGATTGCCATTCCTAAAGCAGCAATAAAAAACGAAATAGGCAATACTACATTTATTGCGGCGATAGCGGTAGAACCAATCCAATTTCCCACAAAAATCGTGTCGATAAGTATGTTTAGTGACATGACTAAAATACCAATCGAGGCAGGAACCGATTGTTGTATTAATAATTTGCTAATAGGCAGCGTACCTAATTTACTAGCGCTATCTTTTGTCATTTATGGTTATTTTTGAGGCGTAGCCACCCATTCATTAATCCATCGCGATAGGGTTTTTACCCAGTCTTCTCTGTCGTTAAGGCATGGGATTACATTAAAAGTTTGTCCGCCAACTTCTTCAAAAATTTCCTTCCCTTCCATGGCAATTTCTTCAAGTGTTTCTAAGCAATCAGAAACAAAAGCAGGGGTTACGATGGCCATGCTTTTAATTCCTTTTAGTCCAAATCTCTCTATGGTGCGGTCGGTATAAGGTTTTAGCCAAGGGTCTACGCCTAAACGAGATTGGAAAGATACACTAAATTTGTCTTCGGGAATTCCTAATTTTTGAGTAACAAGCCTTGTGGTTTCAAAGCATTGATGACGGTAGCAAAACTCATGTGCTGGGGAAGCTGTTTTACAACATTCGCCGTTTATTTTACAGTGAGATTTTGTTACATCACTTTTTCTAATATGCCTTTCGGGAACACCGTGATAACTAAATAATAAGTGCTCGTAAGGTTTGTTTTCTAAGCCTTCTTTAATGCTCTGGGCGAGTACATTTATATAATCGGGGTGGTTATAAAAAGCAGGGATGCTGGTAATGTTCATTTCTGGGAAATGAGCTTGCCTAAGTTGCTCTGCGAGGACCAAAATGGTCTCGGTGGTAGCCATAGCAAATTGTGGGTATAGCGGAATTAATAAAACTTCGGTTACTCCTTTTTGTTTAAGTTCCTCTAAGCCTGTTTTTATAGAAGGTTTTCCGTAGCGCATTGCTAAGGCTATAGGGACATCGGTAAAACGATCTATTTTTTCTTGGAGTTTTTCCGATAACACAATTAAAGGGGAACCTTCTTCCCACCAAATTTTTTGATATGCTTCTGCAGATTTTTTTGGTCGAGTGTTTAAAATAATACCACGTACAATAAAAGCTCTCAGTAACCAAGGGAGGTCAATTACGCGTTCATCCATCAAGAATTCATCCAAATACCTTTTTACATCTTTAGGTTTTGTACTGTCTGGCGAGCCAAGGTTTACTAATAAAACTCCTTTCATAGTTTAAATTTTTAGGGTAAAAGTAATGCTTTTATAATGTAAATAAAGTAATTTACGATTGGTTATTACAATTGTATTAAGTTATTTATTTATAGCGCTTGGATATATTTTTTGGGTGTGGTGCCAAACTTTTTTTTAAACGCGGCAATAAAATGGCTTGCCGTACTATAGCCTACTTTTAAGCCAACTTCGTTTACGTTGTATTTTCCTGTTTCTAGCAATTTACGGGCGTAGTCCATTTTATAATCAAATAGAAATCCAAAAACAGTATCGCCATAAATTTCTTTAAAACCTTCTTTTAGTTTTTTAAGGCTTAACCCAATTTCTTCAGATAGTTCTTGTAGCGTTGGAGGTTCTGCCATGCGTTTTAATATAATTTCTTTGGCTTGGCGTATTCGTTTTACATTGTCTTCATCTATCAAAAAAGGGCATTGCTCCACATCGGTTTCTTCTGTTCTGTTAAAGCATAAGCCTATCAACTCGTAAGCTTTACCTTTTAAATAAATCTTTTTGATAGAATTATGAAGATTGAAATTAATTATTTGACTTAAAACTACCGCCATAGAAGGTGTAATGGTTAACTCTTGGTAGTATTTTTTATGCTTGTTTTCTTCCGAAAGGAAATCTATATAATGGGCTTCTTCCGAGAATAAAGCATGTAGCTTTCCAATAGAAACAAGTACAGAAACAATCCATGTTTTTGGTTGAAGCTTTACTTGTATAGGAAGGTTTTTTGAGGGGTTGTATAACAGCAAACCTTTATCGTTTTGTAAGGGTAAACAATACCTCCCTTCGTTAAAAATAAACTCTAGGTTTCCTTTTATGCAAAAATGAAATTGTATAGCATGTTGTCCAGAGTCGTGTTGTAGGTTTATAGTGCTATCTTCTTCATTTTTATAGATTAACATTTTTAAATCATTTTCTGTATGAAGAATTTCAAAAGAACCTTTAGCGTTATTTTTATTTGTGATGTTTGACATTTTTGGCGTTATTTATTTAGAATCGTTCTAAAGTAATTTGCTTTAAAAGCCTTGTTACTGTGCGAAATTAAGCCATTTGAAGCGAAAGTGTATAACAAATTGCAAAAATAACTTGTATCGACACTAAAAGTTCCTTTGGCGTTGTTTTTTGAAAATCAATCATTATATATTTGTGCGTATATTTTTTTTGAAGTTTTGACGAACTATAATATTTCCAAATACAATACTTTTTACGCGATAGGCTTAAGCTACCAAAAGGCAGATGCAAATATTCGTGGTGATTTTAGCTTGGGACAAGCGCAACAAAAAGCACTTATCGAGGAAGCAAAACAGCAAGGGATAGACGCTATTTTGGTAACTTCTACTTGCAACCGTACCGAGATTTATGGCTTTGCAAAACACCCTTTTCAGTTAATAAAATTGCTTTGCGAGCATACAAACGGAAGCTTAGAAGTGTTTGAGAAAGCCGCCTATGTATATAAAAACCAAGAAGCAATTACGCATTTGTTTCGAGTAGGAACGGGCTTGGAAAGTCAAATTTTAGGAGACTTTGAAATTATAAGTCAATTAAAAAATGCCTTTATATTATCTAAACAGCTAAAAGCTACCAATCCTTTCTTAGAGCGTCTTATTAATAGTGTAATTCAGGCAAGTAAACGTATAAAAAACGAAACAGAAATATCTTCAGGAGCTACTTCTGTAGCTTTTGCTTCGGTACAATATATACTAAACGAAGTGGAAAATGTTGCCCAGAAAAATATATTGCTTTTTGGAACTGGGAAAATAGGAAGAAATACTTGCGAAAACCTAGTTAAACATAGTAATAACGAGCATATTACGCTTATAAATAGAACTAAAGAAAAGGCAGAAAAAGTAGCGGGTAAATTTAATCTTGTTGTTAAAGATTATATGGCTTTGGAGGAAGAAATTAACCGTACAGATATTCTTATTGTAGCTACTGGCGCACAAATGCCTACCATAACAAAAGCACAAATTAAAGCAGGAAAAAAAATGTTGATTTTAGACCTGTCTATGCCTAAAAATGTTGCAGAGGAAGTGAAAGAACTTGACGGCGTAGAAGTTGTACACCTTGATTATTTATCAACATTAACCGATGAAACGCTAGAGAAGCGTAAAGCTTATATTCCGCAAGCAGAAAACATTATTGCAGAGGTGAAATACGAGTTTCAAGCATGGCTAGAAACGCGTAAATTTGCCCCAACAATTAAGGCATTAAAAACAAAACTGCATACCATCAAAGAGGCAGAGCTTGATTTTCAGCGAAAGAAAATATTAGATTTCAATCATGAGCAAGCAGAAATTATTAGTGAACGCATTATTCAAAAAATAATGACACGCTTTGCTAATCATCTCCGAGAAGATTCAGAAAACACAAACGAAAGCATCGCACTTATTCAAAAAGTGTTTCAGCTTGAAGACATTTCATAACATTAGCAATGAGTAAAACGATTCGCATTGGTACGCGTGATAGTGAATTGGCACTATGGCAAGCCAATTATGTAAAAAATCAATTAGAAAATTTGGGAATCTCCGCAACGCTTGTTCCTGTAAAATCTTTAGGCGATTTAAACCTAGACCAGCCCTTATATCGTATGGGCATTACAGGTATTTTTACAAAAACCTTAGATGTAGCTTTACTCAATAAACAAATCGATTTAGCTGTACACTCTATGAAAGATGTGCCTACACAGTTACCTGAAGGTATTGTAGAGGCAGCTGTATTTAAACGAGCAAAAAGTGATGACATTCTGGTTTTTAAAAACAAAGCGGATAAACTTCTACAAGAAAAAACCACGATAGCCACAGGAAGCTTGCGCAGAAAAGCCCAATGGTTACATCAATACCCAGCGCATCAAGTGGTAGATTTACGAGGAAATGTAAATACACGCATGAAAAAACTGCAAGACAACCCTTGGAAAGGAGCAATTTTTGCGGCAGCAGGATTAGAGCGTATTTCCTTAACACCAGAAAGTTTTACCGTATTAGATTGGATGATTCCTGCACCAGCTCAAGGAGCAATGTTGGCGGTGGCTAGAGAAGAAGATACTTTTGTAAAAGAAACCTTAGCAACATTAATGCATCACAGTACCCGAAAATGTGTTCAGGAAGAACGAGAATTTTTACGTGTTTTAGAAGGTGGATGTACTGCACCAATAGGGGCTTTGGCAGAAATAAAAGAAGATAAATTCTTTTTTGAAGGTGCATTGTTTAGTTTAGACGGAAAAATTAAACTGCATGAAAAAGCAGAATTTCCTCTTCAGGAAGCTAGGGGAATAGGGAAGCAATTAGCCCAAAAAATATTAGCTCGCGGCGGAAAGGAACTTATCCAACAAATACATCAGCAACTTAAAGACTAATGTAATGTTAAGTAACAAGCCAACTCATATACTATTAGCACTTACAGGTTTGTTTTTAATAGTGTTTTTATTTACGAATTTTGGCTTTGAAACTTTCACTTACTATAAAAGTTACAAACTTGTAGTTTTAGCTTCTTTAGGGCTTATTTTTATAGATTTTTTTATGCAAATAAAAATAGCTGTATCGAAACCTTTTTTAAGCACCGATATGTTATTGGGTATAGATTTTTGTTTTAGGGCAAACCACTTCCCGTCAAGAAGTTTTAGGAACGTTAAAACCCTCGGTTATTTTTCAAGAAAATGATATCTTGGTAGTTTTTGGAAAGAACTCAGATATCGAAAATTATTAAAAAACATGCCAACAATTCTCATCACAACAAAGCTTAATGCATCGCAAGGATTGCTTTTGAAACAAGCTTCGGTTGCTTGGTTAGAACAAGAATTTATCCAAATAGAAACTTGTAAACTACAGGTAGAAAAACAACCAGTAGAAAATGCAATTATAACGAGTAAAAATACTGTAAAAGCATTATTAGAAAATAATATAAAACTAAAAAGTGCTTTTTGTGTTGGGCAAAAAACAAAACAAGCTTTAGAGGAACAAGGCGTAAAAGTTATCGAAAACACAGATTACGGAGCAGATTTAGCAAAATGTATAGCCGAAAACTATGCAGCATTAACATTTACTTTTTTTTGTGGCAACTTACGTCGTCCAGAATTGCCAAACACTATGAAAGCTAAACAGATAAACTTTACAGAGATGCAAGCTTATAAAACACGCTTAACCCCAAAGACGATAACTCAGCCTGTCGATGCAGTTTTGTTTTTTAGTCCTAGTGGTGTGCAAAGTTTTATAGAAAAAAACACCCTAGATAAATCCATTGCTTTTTGCATAGGAACAACTACCGCAAAGGAAGCTCAAAAACACACCAAGAATATACTATTGGCAGAAAAACCTACAATAGATAGTCTATTACAAACCACTTTAAAATATTATACAGCTTAAAATATATAGCCATGATAAAGAACGATTTATTTTTAAAAGCCTTAAGAGGGGAAACGGTAGAACGCCCACCAGTGTGGATGATGCGCCAGGCAGGACGATATTTACCTGACTTTATGAAGCTGAAAGAGAAGTACGACTTCTTTACACGTTGTCGCACCCCAGAATTGGCAACCGAAATTACCGTAATGCCTATACACCAAGTAGGGACCGATGCAGCTATATTATTTAGCGATATTCTAGTGGTGCCACAGGCAATGGGAGTTACTATAGAAATGAAACCCGATGTAGGTCCTTGGCTTCCTACACCTATTCGTAGTGAAAAGGCAGTAAATCAAGTGGTCGTACCTAATGTATATGAAGAATTGGGCTATGTATACGAAGCTATAAAAATGACAAAAGAGGCACTTAACGATGAGGTTCCTCTTATTGGTTTTGCAGGTTCTCCTTGGACCATTTTATGCTACCTAATACAAGGGCAAGGCTCTAAAAATTTCGATAAAGCAAAAGCTTTTTGTTATACAGAACCTAAAGCGGCTCATTTGTTATTACAAAAAATTACCGATACAACCATTGCTTACCTAAAAGGAAAAGTAGAAGCAGGCGTAGATGCTTTACAAGTTTTTGACTCTTGGGGAGGCATGCTATCTCCTGTAGATTATCAAGAATTTTCATGGAAATACATTCAACAAATTATAGATGCTTTAAAAGATGAAGTTCCTGTAATTGCCTTTGGAAAAGGTTGTTGGTTTGCCTTAGATGAAATGAGTAAATCTGGAGCAGCTGCCTTAGGAGTAGACTGGACTTGCTCGCCGCAAAATGCACGTTACCTTTCTGGAGGAAAAATAACCTTACAAGGAAACTTCGACCCTTCTCGATTATTATCGCCTCCAAAAGTTATTAAAAAAATGGTGCATGAAATGATAGATGCTTTCGGGAAAGATAAGTACATCGCAAATTTAGGACATGGTATATTGCCTAATATTCCTGTAGAAAATGCACAAGCTTTTGTAGATGCAGTAAAAGAATACAAGGCTTAGGGGATGAGAGAGGAATTTTACACGTATATTAAAGAATTACAAAATCGTATTTGTACAGCCCTAGAAGCTGTAGATGGAAAGGCTCATTTTCAAGAAGATTTATGGGAACGTCCTGGCGGCGGCGGCGGGAGAACACGTGTTATCCAAAACGGAAATGTTTTTGAAAAAGGAGGGGTTAATATTTCTGCAGTACATGGTCCTTTACCACCAGAAATGCAAAAATACTTTAACGTAGAAGAGGTAGATTTTTTTGCCTGCGGATTAAGCTTAGTCTTACATCCTAAAAACCCTATGGTACCTACAGTACACGCCAATTGGAGATATTTTGAAATGTATGATAAACAAGGCAATACGATAGACCAATGGTTTGGCGGCGGACAAGATTTAACACCTTATTATTTGTTTGAAGAAGACGCAGAGCATTTTCATACGATATGTAAACAAGCTTGCGATAAACACGATAAAACATTCTACCCACTATACAAACAAAAATGCGACGAGTATTTTTATAACACACACAGAAATGAAGCCCGAGGAATAGGAGGTTTATTTTTTGATTATTTAAAAGCTTCCGAAAACAGGAACATCTCAGCATGGTATAACTTTGTTACAGAAGTAGGCGATAGTTTCTTAGAAGCCTATCTTCCAATTGTAGAAAAACGTAAAAACCTATCCTACACCAGTGCACAACGAGATTGGCAAGAAATTAGAAGAGGGCGCTACGTAGAGTTTAACCTAGTGCATGATAAAGGTACTTTATTCGGGTTAAAAACCAATGGGCGTATAGAAAGTATACTCATGAGTCTTCCTCCGCATGTACAATGGCAATACGATTACCATCCAGAAAAAGGAAGTGAAGAAGAAAAATTAATAACTGTATTAAAACAACCAAAAAATTGGGTATAACCCGTTTTTAAAATATATAAAAATGATGTTTCCTTTATCAAGAAATAGAAGATTACGCAGCAGTAATGCAATTAGAAATTTAGTACAAGAAACCCTTGTTACACCAAAAGATTTTCAAGCACCTTTATTTGTAATTGAAGGAAAAAACAAAAAAGAGGAAATTCCTTCAATGCCAGGTTACTATAGGTATAGTTTAGATACCTTAAAAACAGAAGTAAAAGAGTTATGGGCAGTAGGAATTCAGTCGGTTTTACTATTTGTAAAGGTAGATAACAACTTAAAAGACAATAAGGGTACAGAAGCTTTAAATGCAGATGGGCTTATGCAACGCGCCATAAAAACAGTAAAAGAAACTGTTCCTGAAATGTTGATAATGACCGATGTTGCCCTTGATCCTTTTTCTATTTATGGGCATGATGGGATTGTAGAAAACGGAATAATTAACAACGATGCTTCGGTAGAAGTACTTGCTAGAATGGGATTATCGCACGCAGAGGCTGGAGCAGATTTTATTGCTCCAAGCGATATGATGGATGGGCGTATTCTTATCATGCGTCAATTATTAGAGCAAGAAAACTATACGGATGTTGGAATTATGAGTTACAGTGCCAAATATGCTTCGGCATTTTATGGGCCATTTCGAGACGCGTTAGATTCTGCTCCTGTAGATGCTAACGATATTCCAAAAGATAAGAAAACTTATCAAATGAATCCGGCAAATAGATTAGAAGCAATTAAGGAAACCCTACAAGATATAGAAGAAGGTGCAGATATTGTTATGGTAAAACCAGGGCTATGCTATTTGGATATCGTTAGAGATATTAAAAACGAAGTTAACATCCCTGTTTCTGTATATCAAGTAAGCGGTGAGTATGCCATGATTAAAGCAGCGGCAGAAAGAGGTTGGCTAGACCATGATGCTGTTGTTTTAGAGCAACTTACAGCAATAAAAAGAGCTGGGGCTGACATTATTTCTACATATTTTGCCAAATATGCCGCAAAACTCTTTAACGGATAGCTTTGGCATAAAATTAGCTTAGCTTTTTTTAGTAGAAAGTTTAAAAAATGAAAGCATTAATAAGAACTAAAATTTCTTACCTCATACTTGGCTACCTGGCATGCCTTACTACCTATGCGGGCATACCAAGTAATGAGTTTGTTTTTAATTCTTTCGCTTCAATAGAAGAAAAAACAGAAATTTCAACTGCTCAACAATACAAATTTCAAGCGGTTGAAATTTCTTCTTTCCAGCTTAACCTTCAAGAGTCTGAGCAAAACACATTAGGAAGTTCATGGGGAAGTAGTTTTGTCCCTTCTGTTGGTAAACAGAGGTATAAACTACAGCGAACACCTGTATTTGAAGAATTTTCTAATGAAATTCGTTTTCAAATATTAACCCATATACATCCCTATTATTTTTTCTTTTAAGCTTTTTGAAATGACTTACTAAAGGTCTGATTTTTTTGACCTTATACTACATTTTAAAAACAGAAAAAATAATATTTATGGATACCACCACCACTTTATTAGGGATAGGTTTTTTCTTACTTTTTATGTTGCCTATACTTTGGATTGTTTTAAAACAAAACAATCACACAAATTACTTAAAAAACAGTTTAAAAAACTTTGGCACAACAGAAAATTTAGAATTTTCAGAAACAGAAATTACACACCGCGCAATATTAGCCATAACAGCAAATAAGGAAGTTTTGGTTTTTGCAGCAATTGCTAATGATAAAAAAAGCAATATAGATTTCCAGAAAATACCTCTAAATAAACATGCCAAATTTACAATAGAAACCACACAAACAAAAGGCGAGGGCATAACTTATATAGCTTTAAAGAAACACGATGATAAACAGGAGTCTATTGTTTTTTATAATGACGATACCGATTTAGGTACAGATGCTTTAACTTGTTTGCAAGTGGCAAAAAAGTGGGAAAAACTTCTTAATTAAAATTTTGTTGAAAGTTCAAGGAAAATCTCCTTGAACTTTTAATTCTTAAAAAAGATTAAAAATTAAAAGCGTCATACACAAAAGGATAAATTATTTTATATCTTTCAACAAAATAATTATTTTAATAAATGACACTATTAATTGTTTACGCAATTTTATCTATCCTATTCTCATTCCTGTGCTCTGTATTAGAGGCAGCTTTACTGAGTTTTACCCCTACTTTTTTGAAAATGAAAGCAAAAGAAGGTAAAAACTATGCAACAAAACTTATTCAGTATAAAAAAGATATAGACCAACCGCTAATAGCCATTTTAACAATAAACACCATAGCCCATACCGTAGGTGCTATCTTGGTAGGGGTAGAGGCAGAAAAAACCTTCGGAAGCGGGAATAGTGCCGTAGGTATTGTTTCGGCAATTATGACATTTTTAATTTTAGTACTCTCAGAAATTATACCCAAAACCGTCGGAGCAACTTATTGGAAATCCTTAGGAGGCTTTACAGCAGCTACCTTAAAAATTATTATTTTTCCTTTAAAATATACAGGAATGTTGTGGCTATTAATGTTTACCACAAAAGCCATTGGTTCGGCTTCACACGCAACAAGCATTAGTAAAGAAGAGTTTATCGCTATGACAGAATCTGCCGAAAAAGAAGGCGTTTTTAAAGAAAGCGAAAGCACATTTATTAAAAACCTTTTACTCTTTAAATTGGTTTTAGCAAAAGATGTAATGACGCCTTTTTCTGTTGCAACCATAGAAGACGAATCTATAAGTGTGGCAGAATTTATACAAAAACATCCTAATTTAAAGTTCTCTAGAATTCCAGTGTATCATGAAAAACCAAACAACATTACCGGTTTTGTACTTAAAGATCATATTTTGGAAGAAATGATTAACGATAAAGGTAACGAGCCTATCGCTAGTCTTCGTAGGGAAACATTAATCACTTATGCCGATACCCCAATCCCCGATGTATTTGAATTTTTTGTGGCTAAACGTTCGCACATGGCAATTGTAGCCGATGAGTACGGAAATACCATAGGGTTAATTACCATGGAAGATATTATAGAAACTTTGTTAGGCTTAGAAATTATGGATGAAAGTGATAATGTTGAAGATATGCAAAATTTAGCACGCCAAAATTGGGAACGTAGGGCAAAACGCTTAGGGATTATTCCAGACTCTAGAGCAGAGCAGGCAACACCACCAGATGAAATTCCACCTATATCATAAGAAAATTATTTTTAGTACCTTTAGTAAGCTATAAATCAATATTATGCTTCATAAGATAAAACTTGAAAATATTTTGTTTCTAGACATAGAAACTGTTCCGCAGCAAGCAAATTATGACGCTTTAGACGAAACTAGCCAAAAACTTTGGGAAGCAAAAACAGCATACCAACGCAAAGAAGACTATTCGCCTGAAGCATTTTATGAACGTGCAGGAATATGGGCAGAGTTTGGTAAAATAGTATGTATTTCGGTAGGCTTTTTTAATTTTAAAGGAGAACAAAGAAGTTTTCGGGTAACAAGTTTTTATGGGGAAGAAGCACAATTGCTAAAAGAATTTAAAAACATTTTGAGCAGTTACTTTTATCGGCCTCAGCACTTGCTTTGTGCACATAACGGGAAAGAGTTTGATTTTCCCTATATAGCAAGAAGGATGCTAATACACGGAATTTCATTACCTTATAAATTAGATTTGTTTGGTAAAAAACCATGGGAAGTTCCGCATTTAGATACCTTAGAATTATGGAAATTTGGCGATTATAAACATTACACTTCTTTAAAATTGCTAACCCACGTATTGGGTATTCCCTCTCCTAAAGATGATATTGATGGGAGCCAAGTAGGAGAAGTTTATTACAAAGAAAATAATTTGGATAGAATTGTAACCTACTGTGAAAAAGATGTAATCGCTATTGCTCAAGTTGTGCTGCGGTTACGTCAAGAAGAATTATTGACTAAAGAAGAAATACGCTCGGTGTAATATGAAAAACCCATTGCTAGAAGTTAAAGACCTAACGATTTCTTTTGGAGATAAACACAACAAAAAGCAAGTGCTTCAGGAGGTAAATTTATCCCTACATGAAAATGAAATTCTTGGAGTGGTAGGAGAATCAGGTTCAGGGAAATCGTTAACCAGTTTAGCCGTAATGGGATTGCTTCCTAAAACTGCGAGAATAGAAAACGGAAGTGTAAATTTTTGTAATACAGCCGTATTTCAAATGTCTGAAAAACAACTCCAAAAGTTTCGAGGCAATGATGTTGGGATGATTTTTCAAGAACCCATGAGCTCTTTAAATCCTGCTATGCGTTGCGGAAAACAAGTAGCAGAAGTATTGTTGCAACACGCTAAAGTACCTAAAAATAAAGTAGAAGAATACTGTATCTCGTTATTTGAAAAAGTAAAATTACCAAACCCCAAAGCAATTTTTAAGGCCTATCCGCACCAATTAAGTGGTGGGCAAAAACAACGAATTATGATTGCTATGGCAATTGCCTGCAAACCAAAGTTGTTGATTGCAGATGAGCCAACAACCGCGCTAGATGTTACGGTGCAAAAAGAAATACTACAATTGCTAAAAGATATTCAGGCCGAAACAAAAATGAGTATCTTGTTTATATCGCACGATTTAGCCTTGGTTGCCGAGTTTTGCAGCCGTGTAGTTGTGATGTATAAAGGAAAAGTAGTAGAAACCAACGCTGCATCAGAAATTTTTCATCAACCACAAGAAAAATATACAAAAGCATTATTGGCGTCTAAGCCTTCCACTTCGGTTAGGCTAAAACCCTTGCCTACAGTAGAAGATTTTTTAAATAACACGGTCTCTAAACATATAGAAACTAAAGAAGAACGTAAGCAAAAACATCAACTGCTATATCAAAAACCACCACTTTTAGAAGTAAAAAACTTAGCGAAAGAATTTATTTCTAATACTGGTTTTTTTCAGAAAAAGCGCATCGTAAAAGCAGTAGATGATGTTTCGTTTAAATTATACGAGGGAGAAACATTAGGCTTGGTAGGAGAGTCTGGCTGTGGAAAATCAACTTTAGGAAATTTAATTTTACAGTTGGATAAAGCTAATAAAGGAAAAGTTTTTTACAGAGGAGAGGATATTACGTTGCTTAAAAAATCGGCAATAAGAAGATTACGAAAAGAATTACAATTAATTTTTCAAGATCCGTTTTCCTCTTTAAACCCTAGAATTCCTGTTGGTCAAGCCATAATGGAACCCATGTTGGTACATCAAATAGTAAAAAACAAAACCCAAGCAAAACAGCGTACATTGGCCTTATTAGACCGTGTAGGCTTAGATGAAAGCATGTTTAATAGATATCCTCATGAGTTTAGCGGAGGGCAACGCCAACGGATAGGGATAGCCAGAACAATAGCGGTAAACCCTAAGCTTATTGTTTGCGATGAGTCTGTATCGGCCTTAGATATTTCGGTACAAGCACAAGTGCTTAACTTGCTTAATGAGTTAAAAGAAGACTTTGGTTTTACCTATGTTTTTATATCGCACGATTTGGCTGTTGTAAAATATATGTCCGATCAGCTTTTAGTAATGAATAAAGGAAAAATAGTAGAACAGGGAGAAGCCGATAGCATTTATAAAAACCCTCAAAAAGAATATACAAAACGATTAATTTCGGCAATCCCAAAAGGAATTAATTAAACGCTTTTGTATTGAAAAAGCATTAATAAATCTACTTTGTTTACTTTTAATTCGCTGTATATAAATTTGTTGGCTCTTCTTGTTGATGCTCTTATTAGGATTAATGTTAATAATTCCCTATATTTGCAGCGGTTTTTTACAAACCAGTCTTGAAAAGTTGCCGTGCTAGGCAGTCGTACTTTTCTAAAATAAAAGTCTTTATGATGTAAGACTTTTTCCTTATGCAGTCGCAAAGTTTTTTACCAGAAGTAATTTATTAATTACACTTATTTCCTCTTGTAATAGAGTAGAAATAGGTATAAAAACTATATTAGTATGAACAAAAAACGTGTAGGTATTATTGGTGCCGGCCCTAGTGGTTTAGCACAACTTCGTGCATTTGAAGCAGCAAAGAAAAAAGGAGAAGAAGTGCCTGAAATTGTATGCTTTGAAAAACAAAGTAACTGGGGAGGTATGTGGAACTATTCCTGGAGAACTGGTGTTGGGAAGTATGGAGAGCCAATTCACGGAAGTATGTACAAATACTTATGGTCTAACGGACCAAAAGAATGTTTAGAGTTTTCAGACTACTCTTTTGATGAACATTTTAAAAAAACCATATCTTCTTACCCGCCAAGACCCGTCCTTTTCGATTATATCCAAGGGCGTATAAAAAAGGATAATGTAAGAGATTACATCCGTTTTGATACCACAGCAAGATGGGTGAGTTTTGATGACAGTACCAAAAAATTTACTTTGGTGCTAGACGATTTAAAAAATAATAAAACTTACACAGAAGAGTTTGATTATTTAGTAGTTGCATCAGGGCATTTTTCTACGCCCAATATGCCTTACTTTAAAGGAATAGAAAATTTCCCTGGAAATGTAATCCACGCACACGATTTTAGAGGAGCCGATCAGTATAAAGACCAGAACTTGTTGCTTATCGGAAGCAGCTACTCTGCTGAAGATATAGGAGTGCAATGTTATAAGCACGGAGCAAAATCGGTTACCTTAAGTTACCGAACTAATCCCATAGGCGTAAGTTGGCCAGAAGGGATAAAAGAGATGCCTTTGGTTACCCATTTTGAAGATGATATCGCTCATTTTAACAACGGAGAAACCGAAAAATACGATGCGGTAATTATGTGTACAGGTTATCAGCATAAATTTCCGTTTTTACCTAGTAAAATGCGTCTAAAAACAAAGAATAATCTATATCCTGATAATTTATATAAAGGAGTGTTTTTTAACGAGTTGCCACAATTAATATATTTAGGAATGCAAGACCAGTATTATACATTTAACATGTTTGATACCCAAGCATGGATGGCACGTGATTATATGTTAGGAAAAATTGAGTTGCCTTCTAAAGAAGAACGAAGAGCCGATATGGACACTTGGTTAAAGCGTAACGATGATTTAGGGCATGGGCATGATGCGGTAGATTTTCAGTCTGATTATATAAAGGATATCATTAAGCTTTCAGATTATCCAGCATTTAATATCGATAAGGTTGCAGTAATGTTTAAAGAGTGGTTAAGCGATAAAGAAGAAAATATTCTTACTTATAGAGATAAAACTTACCGAAGTGTTGTTACTGGAACTATGGCAGCAGAACACCATACAGAATGGATGGATGAGATGGACGACAGCAAGGAACGTTATTTAAACGAACCTGAAGAAGAAGAGCCCGAAGAAGTAAAAATGAATGTGAGAATATAAATAACACATCATAGAGATATAAAAAAATCGAAGGTTATATGTAACCTTCGATTTTTTTATTATAAGCAATAAGTTATTGTTTAGGTTTGCGCTTTTTCTTCTTTTTAAGTTTGTTTATCCAAATAATAACTCCCGTAACAGGTAAGCTAGTTGCAATAAGACAAGCTATAAAATAAATGGTTTTAGAGAACAACCCGAAAATATCCCCCATGTGTAAAGGCTTTATCAAAGCGGTGATTTTTTCATTAAGAGGTTTTTCCGCAAAAATTTCTTTACTTCTTACCTTAGCGTTTAAATCAAGCTTAAGCTGGTCGGAAATAACAGGAGATAAGCCCTCTTCATTATATTTACGAACGCTGTAAACTCCTGTTTCGTTTGGCGGGAAGGATAAGTATATTTTTCCTTGGTGAGGGAACTCTTTGTTGACCGTATCCAGAATTGTAGCAATACTTACTGGGCTTTCGTGTGGCTTTAAGTTTGAAGTGAGTTTTGTACCTCCCCCGCGATTTCCAAAAACTTTTGCGCCTAGTACATCGCTTGCAATATTTCGGTAGCCTTCAAATGACCAACATAAGCCGGTGAGCGACATGATAAGCAGGAATATACAAGTGTAAAAACCTAAAGTGTTGTGTAAATCATGGTTTATTCGTTTCCAATTTGCAGAGAATTTTATTTTAAAGCCAGGTTTAAAGCTCTTCCATTTTAGTTTTTTAGGAAACCATAATACAATTCCGGATATAGAAAGAATAATAAAAATTATGGTTGCAATCCCAACAATGGGTCTTCCTATGGGAATGTCTAATAGTAACCAACGGTGAAGCTTAAACATTGTCATGAAAAAATCATCGATAGCGGTTTTTGTGTCGGCAGTATAATCGCCCGTATATTGGTTTACATAATAAGTAGTACCTCGACGTTGTTTTGGGCTGGTTTTTACTGTAAATTGGTAAGGGGTTGTATGGGTTGTAGGAATAAGTACTCGGGTAACCTCACCTTCTTTTTCGAGTTTATCGCGAAGTTCTTCTATGGTAAGTAATTCTGTTTGTGCTGTAACAATAAAGTCTTCTTTAAAGAAAGACTTTATCTCCTTTTCAAACGTAAGGATGGTTCCGCTTAAACAAACTAAAAAAAGAATAATTCCGCTTGCTACTCCTAGCCATAGGTGTACATCGTTGATAAAAGTTCTAAAAGTATATTTTTTCTTTTTTTTTGTCATGATAAAAACCTCTTTAATAAAATCTAAAAAACCTAAAACATAGTGTTCGCTATGTTTTAGGTAATCTGAAAATGGAATAATTGCTTTTTTAGAACGAGTAAGTAACTACTCCAGCAAATGTTCTTGGATCGGTTTGATTGATATATCTTGTTCTATATGCGTTGTAACCTACTTCGTCTAATAAGTTATTCACTAAGAAACGTACTTTCCAATTTTCGTTAAACTTATACGCAGCTTGGAAGTTAACCAGTGTGTAAGCATCTACATCGAATGGTTTTTGTAGAGGAACAATTCCTTCGTGGGTTACACTTCTACTCCAGTCGTTTATAGGTCTTTTTCCCGTGTAGTAAGCACCAGCACCAAGCGATAAACCTTCTAAGCTTCTTTTAAAGCTGTAATTTACATAAAGGTTGGCTGTGTGTTTAGGCGTATTTAGTGGGGCCGAGTTATAAACGTAAGAAGTATGCTCTTTGTATTGTGCTTCGATAAACGAGTAGCCTGCAATAATTTCTAGGTTTTCTAACGGACGCCCTGTTAATTCTACTTCTACCCCTTGGCGTTGGTCGTTTCCTCCTTTTGCGTAGTATAAAATATTGGTCCAAGAGTCATCATAAACAGGCAGGTTGATGTTTTTGTTGTTTATCTTGAATAAAGTTAAGTTGAAACGTAACCTGTCGTTTAACCAAGTGGTTTTTAAACCTGCTTCTAATTGGTCGTAACGCTCATTTCCTAATTCCTCTCCATTCTCTCCTAATCGAGTTGCTGTTCTTGGGTAAGAGCTATTGGTGTAAGAAGCAAAAATATTGATGTTTTCTGTTGGCGAAATAATAAGTCCGGCTAATGGGTTAAAGGCATCGCTTGTTGTATTTTCTACACCAGACATGGTTTGGGTACTGCTGTAACGTAATCCTAAAAATGTTTTTAGATATTTATTCCAAGTAATTACATCTTGGGCTACAAATCCTAAAGATTTTGTTTCGGCAGCACTTAGGCGAGTGTTTTTTAAATCGGTGATTTTATCGTTAGGAAAAACATGGCTGTTGTTAGGGTTAAATACATCGATTACATCTCCGAAGGCTTCAAAGTCTCCATTGTTATTCATGGTTCCTCCTACGTAGCTTGCGGTGCGGTATTTTGTTCTTCTATAATCAAACCCAACTTGGAAGGTATGTTTTATGCTTCCTGTATAAATATCATCACCAATAAGGTCGAATTGTAAAACGCTGTTATCGTCAGATCTTGTAGAGGTAGAGTAAGAGCGTTTTCTTTTGTTATAGATGGTTTCTCCGTTTTCTTTTACGGTTTTTCCTAGGCCAACTCCTTTATCATCTAAATCTAATTCAGATTTATAGAAGGCAGCTTTTAAGGTAAGTTTATCGTTAAGGGCTCTGTCAAAACGTATGCTGTAACTACTGTTGGTGGTGTTTGCTTTATCGTTTTCAAAACCAAGAAAAACATCATGTGGTAAATCATAAATAGCATTGATGTTATTTGCGTTTAAATTTACTGTACCTAAGTCTGGTGTTCTGCTATCGGTAAAGTAATCCATTTCTAGGGTAACTTTTGTTTTATCATCAATTCTCCACTGTAAGGAAGGGTTAATGTAGAACCTTTCAGACGAAATGTATTTTCGGTAGCTGTCGGCACGTTCTAAAGAACCATTAATGCGGTAAGCGATTTTTTTCTTTTCATCGATAGGGCCGTAAACATCAAATGTAGGACGTACTTGCCCGTAGCTTCCTACGCGTAACGAAGCCTCTCCTCCATATTGATATTTTGGAGTTTTGGTAACAATATTAATTACGCCTCCTGGGCTTCCTAAATCTGTAGCAACTCCTTGCGTAATGGCAGCACTTCCTTTAAGTACTTGGATGTTGTCTACTCCTTGCATATCGGTAAGCAGCCCTACTCCTCTAAAATCTGAATGTACACGTACTCCATTTTTTAGAATAGGAATTCCTCTAAATCCACGAGACGACATGCTTTCTCTTTTATTACCATAGGTAGCAAATGTATATACACCAGGTACGTTTTTTGTTGCCTCGGCAATGGTAAGTGCACCTTGATCTTCGATAAGTTTTTCTCCAATTACCGAAATACTTTGAATTTGCTCGTATGGCGCAAGGGGTAATCGGGTTAAAGCCTCTATTTTATCGGGGTGTTTGTATCTGTTTCCAAACACTTCTACAGTGTTTAGTTGAGTATCTTCTGTTAGGCTAAAGTTTATGTTGGCAAAAAACTCTTTATTGATTTCTAGTGTGTTTTTTACAGTAATAAAACCTACTGTACTAACAGTAATGGTTTGATTTCCATAAGGAATATCGGTAAGAATAAATTTTCCGTCAGCATCTGCTGCTGCTCCAATTTGTAAGTTTGCTATATAAACGTTTGCAAAAGGTATGGGTTCACTTTCTGTAGTGGTTACCTGGCCTTTTATGGTAGCATATTGTTGTGCAAAGCTAATAAAGCAACTTAATAGCAATCCGAGGGTCAATAGCTTTTTCATATATAAATTTAAATTAGACTGTTTATAAATTGAGGGCAAAATTAACTCTCCTTTTCGAATCTTTAAAGCTTATTTAGATTTAATTCAAATATATTTTTTCGATGCATTTTAGGGATGTCATAACATTTAAGTATAGTTGACGTTTTTATTGTAAAGAATATTTTTAAGGAAGAACATAACTCGAACTAAAATATTTGGTAAGTTTGTGTTATAGATGATTTTTAATTTTAAGCACATGCCGTTGAAAAAGCAATTGAAATTTGATAAAGCTTATTTACGAATAGCACGAGAATGGAGTAAGTTATCTCACTGTAAGCGTCGTCAAGTTGGGGCTTTAATTGTGAAAGATAGGATGATAATTTCTGATGGATATAATGGCACCCCAACAGGTTTTGAAAATTATTGTGAGGATGATGAAGGTTATACTAAATGGTATGTGTTACACGCCGAGGCAAATGCGATATTAAAAGTAGCAAGTTCTACAAACTCATGTAAAGGAGCAACCTTATACATAACCATGTCTCCTTGTAAGGAGTGTAGTAAACTTATTCATCAAGCAGGAATAAAAAGAGTAGTTTATTTAGAAAAGTATAAAGATAACGACGGTTTACTCTTCTTAGAAAAAGCAGGAATAGAAATTACTCACTTAACAGCCTTAGAGGACGATTGAAATTTTATCAAAGTAAATACTTGCCCATTATTATAGGAACTGCCTGTGCGCTTGGGGTTTGGTTAGGGTCTTTTGTGAAGCTAAACCAAACTACCAGCAGTTTTTTTACAGGAAATACCAAAAAAGATAAACTTAACCGCCTTATAGATTATATCGACTATGAGTATGTAGATGAAGTAAATACCGATAGTATTGTAGATGTTACAGTAAATAGAATTCTCAAAAACTTAGACCCACATTCTACGTATATTCCTGCAAAAAAATACGCCGAAGTCTCAGAGAATATGCAAGGAGACTTTGTAGGTATTGGCGTTAGTTTTTATCGGATTCAAGATACGGTAGCCGTTATACGCCCATTGCCTAACAGCCCTGCAGAAAAAGCAGGTATAAAAGCTGGAGATCGTATTTTATATGCAAATAACATTGCTTTATTCAATACAGCTATAGGAAACGATTCACTAAAAAAAATTCTAAAAGGAGAACCCAAAACAAAAATTAACTTACAAATAAAGCGGCAAGAAACTTCAGGTTTATTAAGCATTGCTGTAGAGCGCGACCATATTCCTATAAAAAGTATAGATGCTGCCTATATGCTTAATGCACGCTTAGGCTATGTGAAAATAAATCGTTTTTCGGAAACAACAGCACAAGAATTTCAAGAAGCTGTAAAAGCATTAATAACCCAAGGAGCAACAGAGCTTTGTTTAGACCTGCGAGATAACGGAGGAGGGTATTTAGACCAAGCAGTAAAGATAGCCGATGCATTTTTACCAGATAATAAGCTTATTGTTTTTACTAAAAATAAAAACGGACACATTAATAAAACCTATGCTACTGCAGATGGCAGCTTTGAAAACACCAAGGTTTTTGTGCTTATAAATGAAAATTCAGCATCGGCAAGTGAGGTAATTGCAGGCGCTTTACAAGATAATGATATAGGAACAATTATAGGAAGACGCTCTTTTGGTAAAGGACTTGTGCAGCGCGAAATGGATTTGGGCGACGGGAGTGCGGTAAGGTTAACCGTAGCAAGATATTATACTCCTACAGGGCGTTCCATTCAGCGCTCTTATGCTAATGGTAGCAATGCATATTTTCAGGAATATACTGAGCGCTATAATAATGGAGAGTTGTTGCATAAAGATAGTATCCAAGTAAACGATTCGCTTAAATTTACAACTCCAAAAGGAAAAATAGTTTATGGTGGTGGAGGTATTATTCCCGATGTTTTTATCCCTAAAAATACAGATCAAAACAAAGAGAGTTTAGACTATATGCTTAGAGGCGGGGTGATAGATAGGTTTATTTTTAATAAATTAGAAGAAAACAGAAAGTATTATAATCAATTAACATTAGAGCGTTTTGAAAAAGAAGTTGTGGCAGATGAAGCGATGCTTGTAGCTTATATGGATTATTTAGGGCAGTTTGGGTTTGACTATCAGCTTTCTAAATATAAACCTTTATTAAAGCAATATTTAAAAGCTACAATAGCTTTGCAATTATTTGGAAGCAATGCCGCAGAAAAAATTATCAATGAGCATGACCCCTACCTTCTTAAAGTAATACAATTAGACACAGAGTAATATAATAGTAACTTAGAAAAGCAAAAAACCTTCGAGAAAATCGAAGGTTTTTGCTTTTAAGAAACTTTAAAAGTTTTCTTATTTCATTTCAGCATATTTTTTTGATACAGTTTCCCAGTTAATAACATTAAAAAATGCATTGATATAATCAGGACGTCTGTTTTGGTAATTCAAATAATAAGCGTGTTCCCAAACATCTAATCCTAAAATAGGAGTTCCGCCACAACCAATACCAGGCATTAGTGGGTTATCTTGGTTTGCAGTAGAGCAAACATCTACTTTTCCTCCTTTATGTACACAAAGCCAAGCCCATCCAGAACCAAATTGTGTAGCAGCAGCATTAGAGAAAGCATCTTTAAAAGCTTCAAAAGAACCAAAAGCAGCATTGATAGCCTCTGCCAATTCTCCTGTAGGTTCACCTCCTGCATTAGGAGCCATTACTTCCCAAAATAAGTTGTGGTTGTAAAATCCGCCACCGTTGTTACGAACCGCTTTATTGTCCATATCTAAACCTGTAAGGATGTCTTCAATTGTTTTCCCGTCAAGTGCAGTACCTTCTATGGCAGCGTTAAGTTTATTGGTATACCCTGTATGGTGTTTTCCGTAATGAATTTCCATAGTTTTGGTATCGATATGAGGTTCTAATGCATCAAAAGCATAGTTTAATTTAGGTTGTTCAAAAGCCATAATTGTATGATTTTAGTAGTTAAAAATTAAATTCAATCAAAATTACTTATTTATTACAAGGATAAAAATAAAAATATGTTATAAAAAGTTTAAACGCTGTATTTTTTATAGATAAAAACAATTGTGTATTAGAAATGTTTATACTGCTTTTGTTAAACTCAACTTTAATAAAAGTGTATTTTAGTAAAAAACTTTTTTCTGTTGGACAACTTCTTACCACTTACCATATACGATGCTTCTGCAGGAGCAGGAAAAACCTTTACAATTGTAAAGAATTACTTGAGTATTTTACTGCAAGCAAAATCTAGAGATTATTACCGAAATATTTTGGCAATTACATTTACCAACAAAGCTGTTGGAGAGATGAAGCTGAGAATTATAGAAAGCTTAAAAACATTTAGTCAAACGCCAGTTCCCGAAAAACACCAAGCCTTGTTGGCGGCAGTGCAGCAACAAACAAAACTTTCTGAGGAAGAAATACAACAAAAATCGGCCGATATTCTAAAACGATTATTGCATAATTATGCGGCTTTTGAGGTTTCTACCATCGATGGGTTTACACATCGTATTTTAAGAACCTTTGCAAAAGAGCTTGAAATACCGCTTAATTTTGAAGTTGCCTTAGATACCCAAAGTATTTTACAGCGCGCCGTAGATAGGCTTATTGCAAAAGCAGGGACAGAAAAACAGCTTACAAAAGTATTGATAGATTATGCCATTAGTAAAGCCGACGATGATAAAAGTTGGGATATAGGCAAAGATTTATTCGAAATTTCTAAACTACTCACAAACGAAGATACCTTAGCCCAAGTAAACCGATTATCCCATTATAAGTTGCAGGACTTTACCTTGTATAATGAACAGATAAAAAATGAGATAAAAACATTAAAAGAAGCTTGTGTAGAAACCGCAAAAAACTTTTTTAAGCTGCTGGAAAATCAAGGAATAGAGAAGGACTCCTTTAGCGGGAAATATGTGCCTAAATATTTTGAAAAAACACTTAGCGGAAAAGGAACTTTTACAGATAGAACTCCTAATTGGATAACCGAAATTCGCACAAAAAACCTATATCCTAAAAAAGCTTCGACAGCGCAACAAAGCTTACTAGAAAAGTTTCAGCCAGAAATAGCTTCTTATGTAGAGAACACCGAGAAGTGGTTTGAGGAAATTTATTTTTACGAACAAATACAAAAAAGCTTAACACCACTTTCGTTACTTACGGCGATTCAGGCAGAGGTTACTCAAATTAAAAAAGAAAACAACCAGTTTTTAATTTCAGAGTTTAATACCAAAATATCCGAGCAGGTTGTAGGAGAGCCAGCGCCTTTTATTTACGAGCGTTTGGGAGAGCGGTACCAGCATTTTTTTATAGACGAATTTCAGGATACGTCTGTTTTACAGTGGCAAAATTTAATTCCGTTAGTAGGGCATAGCATTACTACAGAAATTGCCGAGAATAAAACAGGAAGCTTACATTTGGTAGGCGATGCAAAGCAGTCTATTTACCGTTGGCGAGGCGGTAAAGCCGAACAGTTTATAGGCTTAAGCGGAAAGGAAAATCCTTTCCCTGTAGAAAAATCTTACGAAAACCTGGGCGATAATTACCGGAGTTCTCCTGCCATCGTTAACTTTAACAACAGTCTGTTTAGTTATATGGCAAATAGTTTTCCAGAAGAAAAGAAAGCATATAAAAATCTATATGAAAATGCAGCACAACATCCTCAAAAAACCACCGAAGGCTTTGTAGAACTTACTTTTTTAGACGCTAAAAATAACGAAGAAGCCGATAATGAATTTCCAGAAGAAGTAGAAAAGCGTATAAATAAACTAATAGAAAGCAATTATGCGTATAAAGATATTTGCATTCTAGTGCGAAAAAATAAACAAGGATTAAAAATTGCTTCACATTTAAGTGCAAAAGGAATTCCGCTTATCTCATCAGAATCGTTGTTGCTGGTAAATTCTCCTAAAGTTAAATTTTTAGTAGCATTGCTGCAAAATATGCTGTTTCCTAATAAGAAAGAAGTAAGGTATGCCTTGCTGAATGAAGTCTTTGCTATAAGAGAAAACCTAGGCGATTATTATGGGTTTATTACAGAAAATTTGCGTAAAAATCAAACTGATTTCTACCGCGATTTGTCGGTGGATCCAGAAGAGTTCAAGATAGAAAAAGCCTTGCAACTCCCATTATACGATATTGTAGAATATGCTATAAGAAGCTTTCAGCTAACCACCACTAGCGATGCTTATGTGCAGTTTTTTTTAGATGAAATTTTTGCATTTACTCAAAAAAATCACACAGGGATTTTAGGTTTTTTAGATTATTGGGAAGAACGGAAAGATAAATTAAGCATTAGTAGCCCAGAAGGCGAAAATGCCGTGCAAATTATGTCTATTCACAAGTCTAAAGGATTGGAGTTTCCTATTGTTATTTACCCGTATGTAAAAGATAATTTTGCTGACCTCTCTAGAGATAATCTATGGGTAGATATTCCTAATTCAAAGCTAATAAATCCAGTATATTTCTCAACGGTTTCCACAAAACTAGCCGCCGTAAACACAACAGTATCTGAAGCGATAGCGCAACTTTTGGCAGAAAAACAATTAGACACCTATAATTTGCAATATGTAGCTTTTACAAGAGCCGAACAGCAATTATACATCTTATCTTCTTTTAATAGGGCGGCAAAAAGCTTACCTAAAGAGACTACTTTTGAAGGCGTATTGATAAACTATTTACAAGAAAAACAACTTTGGGAAGAAAATAAATACACCTATCAGTTTGGAGTGTTTGTTGAAAAAACGCTACAAAAAGAGGAAATTGTTATACCGCAAATTCCTAAGTGGTTATCTTCAAACCCAGAAACTAAAAACATACAATTGGTAACAAAATCTGGCGCTTTATGGCAAACCAAAGCAGAGAAAGCCATTGAAGAAGGAGAGATGTTACATGAGCTTTTAAGGAAAATAATCCTTGCAAAAGATGTAGATGAGGTAGTAGAAAACGCATACCAACAAGGGCTTTTTCCTAACAACAAAAAAGCCTATTATTATAAAAGCTTAAAAGCAGTAGTAACACAGCCAGAGTTGGCGTTGTATTTTTCTGATAAAGTAACTACATATACCGAAAAAGAAATTATACACGAGCATAAATTTAAACGTTTAGACCGTTTATGTATTATAGATAACAAAGCCATAATTATAGATTATAAAACAGGAAACTTCTATCCAAAACACCTAGAACAAATTACATCCTACGCAGCAGCAATAAAGAAGATGGGATATACGGTAAAAGAAAAACTATTGGTATATTTATCCGATCAAATAAGTATAAAAAAGCTGTAATATTGTAAATAAAAATAAAACTATGTATAGCGATAAAATCAAAAAGCAATTACAAGAAGAATTAGCAACCATAAAAAACGACGGGTTGTATAAAAAAGAACGCATTATTACCTCTGCACAAGATGCTGTAATAAAATTAGATAATGGGCAAGAAGTAATCAACTTTTGTGCAAACAACTACTTGGGGCTTTCTTCACACCCAGAAGTAGTGCAAGCAGCAAAAGATACTTTAGATACCCATGGCTTTGGGATGAGCAGTGTGCGTTTTATCTGTGGTACACAAGATATCCATAAAACTTTAGAGCAGAAAATAGCCGACTTCTATCACACCGAAGATACCATTTTATACGCAGCAGCTTTTGATGCAAACGGAGGGGTTTTTGAACCGCTTTTAACAAAAGAAGACGCCATTATATCAGATTCATTAAACCATGCCTCTATTATCGATGGAGTTAGGCTTTGTAAAGCAGCTCGCTACCGTTATGAAAATAACAATATGGAAGATTTAGAAAAGCAGTTGCAAGAAGCTAATAAAAATGGAGCACGTTTTAAAATTATTGTAACCGACGGGGTTTTCTCTATGGATGGACTTTTAGCTCCGTTAGATAAAATTTGCGATTTGGCCGATAAATACGATGCTTTAGTTATGGTAGACGAATGCCATGCCGCTGGTTTTATAGGGAAAACGGGAAGAGGTACCCTAGAGGAAAAAAATGTGATGGGAAGAGTAGATATAATTACCGGAACCTTAGGAAAAGCCTTAGGAGGTGCTATGGGAGGATACACCACAGGTAAAAAAGAAATTATAGAACTTCTAAGACAACGCTCTAGACCTTATCTATTCTCAAACTCTTTAGCGCCAACCATTGTAGGAGCATCCATAAAAGTATTCGATATGCTAGCAAACAATACCGAATTACGCGATAAGCTAGCTTGGAATGCCACTTATTTTAAAGAAGCCATGAAAGAAGCTGGTTTTGATATTATAGAAGGAGACTCTGCAATTGTACCCGTAATGCTGTATGATGCAAAACTTTCGCAAATAATGGCAGACAAACTTTTAGAAGAAGGCATCTATGTAATAGGCTTTTTCTTCCCAGTTGTTCCAAAAGAAAAAGCACGTATTAGAGTGCAACTTTCTGCAGCCCACGAAAAAGCACATCTAGACAAAGCTATTGAAGCATTCAAAAAAATAGGCAAAGAATTAAAGCTTATTTAGAAGAATTATGAATTATTTTTAAAACTTGTTAAGAAAACTTTATTATTAAAACTTTTGTTAATTGTTAACAAGCTTATACTTTTGTGAATATTAATCAGACAAATTTTATATGAATATGAAACATCTTGGCAAACTATTATTTGTGTCATTGTTTGCACTTACCGTGTCAACAATACAAGCACAAGACAAAAACAATCCTTGGGTTATCGGTATAGGTACCAATGCAGTAGATTTTTATCCTGCAAATGAGGATCACATGTTTAGTAAGTTTTTTGATGTAGACAACTACAACATTTTACCTTCTGTATCTAGATTATCTGTAGGTCGTCACATCGGAGGGAATTTTTCTGCAGAATTAGCAGGATCTATCAATAAAATAGAAACCGTAGGAAATTATAGTGTAGACGATTTTTCATACTACAGTATAGATGGTACTATCCTTTACTCTTTAAGAAGAAACCAAGGATGGTTTGCACCTTATGGAGGTATTGGTGGAGCATATAATTGGATAGATGATGAAGGTTTTGCTACATTAAACGGTACTGCAGGAATTAATTTTTGGGTGTCAGATAACATAGCATTATTCTTACAAACTACTTACAAACACGAGTTTGAAGATAAAAAAGTAAACGATACTCCAGACACTGTAAAACACTTCCAACACGTAGTAGGAGTTAAGTTTGCCTTTGGAGGAACAGATACCGATGGTGATGGTGTTTATGATGATGAAGACGAGTGCCCAGAAGTACCAGGCTTAAAAGAGTTTAACGGATGTCCAGATAGCGATGGTGATGGCGTACCAGATAAATCAGACGATTGTCCAGACTTACCAGGACCAATTGAAAATAACGGATGTCCAGATAGCGATGGCGATGGTTTAGCAGACAATAAAGACAAGTGTCCTAACGAAGCAGGACCTATCGAAAACGACGGATGCCCTTGGCCAGATACTGATGGAGATGGAGTATTAGATAAAGACGATAAATGCCCTAACGAAGCAGGACCTGCAGAAAACAACGGATGCCCTTACTTAGATAGCGATGGAGATGGAGTATTAGATAAAGATGATCACTGCCCTAAAATAGCTGGGCCTAAAAGCAACAACGGTTGCCCAGAGGTAACAAAAGTAATTATCGACCAGTTAAATAGCTACTCTAAAACAGTATTGTTTAAAACAGGAAAAGCAGATATCCAAGAAGGATCTTACGATGAGTTACAAGCAATTGCTGATATTATGAAAAAATTCCCTAACGCTAAATTTAAAGTAGAAGGGCATACAGATAGTACAGGTAGTGCTTCTCTAAACTTAAGATTATCTAAAGAAAGAGCAGCTTCTGTAAGAGAATTCTTAATCACTAAAGGTATTCCAGCAGAAGCATTAACTTCTGAAGGATACGGAGAAAAACAACCAATCGCTTCTAACGCTACAGCTTCAGGAAGAAAAGAAAACCGTAGAGTTGAAATCAAATTAGCAGGAAGTGTAGAAAGAAAAATTATTCAGAAGAACTAATTTTTAATCACATACTTATAAAAAGTCGTCCATTTTGGACGACTTTTTTATTTTAAAACCATTTCAAGTAATTTTTTTTTAAGATATTTACTACTAAATTACTATCTATGAGAAAGCTTATATTTCTTTTTTTTAGCTTAAGTATTATTGGTATTTGGAATATGCAAAGCCAAGAAGAAGCCTATGCTGATGGAGAATGGCTTAAATTTAGAATTCATTATGGTTGGTTTAATGCAAGTTTTGCAACTTTAGAGGTTAAAAAAAGTATTTATAAAGGAGATAGCGTTTTTCATGTGTTTGGGAGAGGAAAATCTACAGGTTTACTCGATTTATTTTTTAAAGTAGATGATGATTACCAAAGCATTATCAGAGCTACAGATCAACTTCCTGTAAAATTTATCAGAAAGATAAATGAAGGCGGTTATACAAAAAATAGGCGTATTTATTTTAATCAAGAAAAGCAAAATGCCCTTGTTCACGATTTAAAAAGAGATACCAAAAAAACCTTCTCTACAAAAGCTAACGTACAAGATTTAATTTCGGTTTTCTATTTTTTTAGAAATCAGTTAGATATAACTAATCTAAAAGAAAATCAGGTCATCGAAGCCGACCTGTTTTTTGATGATGAAAACTATAAGTTTAAAACCGTATACTTGGGTAAAGAACGTATAAAAACAAAATATGGTAAGGTTGAAGCTTTAAAATTTAGGCCTTATGTACAAGCAGGGCGTGTTTTTGAAGAAGAAGAAAGCCTAACCCTATGGGTAAGTAACGACCAAAATAAAATTCCTTTAAAAATAAAAGCAAAATTGGCAGTAGGCTCATTAGAAGCAGATTTAGATGGATTTAAAAACTTAAAACACCCAACAGAAATTTTAGCCAAATAGAAAACTTATCACTTCTTCAATTCTTCCTGCTTTTTCTATTTTTATGTGATATTTTTTATCCGCTATTTTATTTTCTTTAGAAATCAAAATATAAGAAAACCCTAGCTTTTCGGCTTCAAGAATACGTTGTTCTATACGTGTAACGGGTCTTATTTCTCCTGCTAATCCTACTTCTGCAGCAAAGCAAATGTTTTTCTCTATGGCAATATCTTCGTTAGAAGAGAGAATGGCTGCAATTACGGCTAAATCGATGGCGGGGTCATCTACACTAATACCTCCTGTAATATTTAAAAATACATCTTTGGCTCCGAGTCTAAATCCAGCACGTTTTTCTAAAACTGCCAAAAGCATGTTTAAGCGTTTAGCATGGTAGCCTGTAGTAGAACGTTGTGGCGTTCCGTAAACGGCCGTACTTACCAATGCCTGTATTTCTATCATTAACGGGCGCATGCCTTCTAGGGTTGCGGCAATGGCCGTTCCACTAAGGTTTTCTTTGCTGGAGGAAATAAGAATTTCTGAAGGATTGTTTACCTCGCGTAGCCCATTGCCTTGCATTTCGTATATACCCAGCTCGTTGGTAGAGCCAAACCTGTTTTTATGTGCTCTTAAAATTCTATATACATGGTTTCTGTCGCCTTCAAACTGCAACACGGTATCAACCATATGTTCTAAAATTTTAGGGCCTGCAATGCTTCCTTCTTTGGTAATATGACCAATTAGAATAACGGGTACCTGACTTTCTTTGGCATATTTTATTAACTCTGAGGTGCATTCCCTAATTTGAGAAATACTACCAGGAGAGCTTTCTATATAGTCGCTATGCAGTGTTTGTATAGAATCTATAATCACAATTTCGGGTTCGAAATTTTCGATATGCTTAAATATCTGCTGAGTTTTTGTTTCGGTTAGGATGTAGCAATTAGAAAAAGAGGTTGTAATACGTTCTGCACGCATTTTGATTTGCTGTTGGCTCTCTTCTCCAGAAACATATAAGGTTTTAAATGGAAGTTGTAGCGCAATTTGGAGGAGTAAGGTACTTTTTCCTATGCCAGGCTCTCCTCCAAGCAAGGTTAGCGACCCTGGAACAATTCCCCCTCCAAGCACGTTATTAAATTCTTTATTTTGGGTAAGAAGTCTAGGTTCTTGTTGGTATTTAATATCTTTTACAAGTATAGGCTTTTGTTTAGATTTACTTTTTGTAGTTTTCCAATCTTTTTTGTCGGTTGAAATTACTTCTTCAGCAATGGTATTCCATGCCTTACATGAAGAGCATTGTCCTTGCCATTTTGCGTATTGAGCTCCGCATTGTTGGCAATAAAAAGAGGTTTTTACTTTGGCCATTCCTATTGTTGTTTGGAAAAGGCAAGGTAATAAAAAATTACTTGCTTTTTATTAGGCCTATCTTGTAAAGCTATATTTTAGACTTATTCCTAATGCCATGGTTCTTAAGTTTTTATTGTTTCCGGTGTCAAATAAATGGTTGTAAGTGAAGTCTATAGGGTTTTCTTTATTATAAGTGATGCTGTTTTTATCATTATTTCCTTTTAAAAGGGGGACTAAACCGTATTCTGCAAAGGCTCCGAGGTACAGAAATTTATTGCTGTTGTTTAACCTAAATTTCATTCCGCTTTCTAAGAAAAGAGCAAAAGAAAATTGTGCTTTTATTTTTCCTTCCTTACTGGCCTTGTCAGAAAAATCGCCAAACCCCATGAATAATGGATCATGGAGTTCAACATTATGTTCAGGGTAATAACCCGAGGTTGTTAGGTCTTGCATTTTTGTTTTGTAAGACGAGGTTAAGGCCACGCCTAGTTTTCCTCCTGCTTTTACATAAAATAAACTTTGCATGCCTCCTTTTTGGTATTGTAAACCTATTGGTAGGTTTAACATGTTTACTTGATATTTTTCTTCTACTCCTTTTAATTGATACCTAAAGTCGAAAAGCTCATTATCAATATCATATTCAAAATATGAGTCTTTTAGCACATCTGTTTTTGCTGTGGTGTTGTACTGAAAAAACTCTAAGCCTACAGAAACCCCCCAAATAGGATGCCAATAGAATCTAGATTCTTCAAAAAAACGAGTATATCCTAAGCTGATACCTCCTCCTAAAGCAGGCTTATTAGTGGTTTGTGGATTTTGGTAATCTAACCCCATAAAGCTTGCTGAAATCCCCGCATAATATTCACGATCATGTTCTTGCGAATGGCTTATATGGGTTAAGCCTATATAAGAGAATACAAGAAAAATTAGACGAAGCTGTTGTATATTAATGGTTTTCATTTGTTTCTGATTTTTATTTATTCCTTTCCTATTACTCATCGCTTATTCTACAATTAATCGGAATGTTTCTTTATAATGGGCTGTTGTACAAACTAATAAATAAGTTCCTATGGCTAGTTCTTCGGGTAATTTAAGCTCGGTAATGCGTTGCGAACTTTTGTAGCGTTTAACTAAGGCTCCGTTTAGGTTGTATAAATCAATATGCATATCTTTTAATTTTTTATCGGGGAAACCAACCTGAACAGTTATATAACTAGCTGCTTGCGTAGGGTTAGGATAAATACTGCCATTATAATTTTTTAGATTTATTTGTCCGATACAAGTTTGCAAAACTTCTCCTGTAGTGGTAAGCATTTTTACCCAATATTCATCTTGTGGATTTAGTAAATCGTAGGTTGTTGATCCAGCAGAATAATATTGGTTTTGTGCTATCATCTCTCCATTTTTATACCACCAATAGTCTACAAACGAATAGCCTCCATTTGTAGATGGATTGTTGTTTACTAAAAGTACATTGTTAAACTTTTGCACAACGATGTCCTCAAATGAGAATCGTTTTTCTATAATAATAGTATAGCTTTTTTGGTGTTCTCCATCTTGGGAGGTTACCTTTACTTTTTGTTTATAAATACCAGGTTTAGGGACTGCAATATCAAAGCTATGTGCAGGGGTAACTTCTGCGTTGATTTCGGTTTCTATAAGAATACTTACATACTCCTGTTCTGTTTCACAATCAATAAGATAATAGATTTCTTCTGGTGGATTAACATAAGTGTCATTTCCTACAAAAAGCCTGTGGATGTTTGCATCGCGACTGTTAATTTGTAAAGGTTGCATTACAGGAGTAGCAGGGAGGTAATTTTCGTTTCCTGCTTGGTGTGCGGTAATTTCTATCATCCCTGAGGTTAATAGAGTAACCCAACCTGTTGAACTAACCGTGGCAGGTGGATTATTAGCCGTAAATGTATAGGTGTAATCTACCGGAAGGCCAGAACTTGCTGTTGCTGCTAACTGAAAATCATCATCATCTTCAATATAAAGTATAGGCAATGAATTAAAGGTGATTTCCTGTGAGGCTTTTTCAATGGTTAAAGTGGCCGTTAGGCTGATATCTTCGCAATTTATAGCATTTTCCGGTGGACTCACTATCGCAGTTATGGTATAAACTCCCGCATTTATAGCTCCGTTAGCTTCTCCTGTACTAGGGGTTGTGCTGTATGAAACCGAAGCTCCTGTAGGAAGATTATTTACGTTGATTTGATGTAGGTTACCATCGTAAGTTACCGTTAGGTCGTTTAAGGTTACGTTTTCAATTGGCGAAGGATGTACAATGATACTTTGCGTTTGTGTACTAATATTTCCGTTACCGTCATGATATTTCCAAGTAATGCTATACGTCCCAGGGTTGCTATAGTTTAGTGAACTAGTAGTAGTTGCAGTAATTAGACCATTGCAATTATCTGTAGCTGTTGGTATCGGAATGTCACTCGCTAAAACTTCGCAAGTTCGTTCTATGGTAGGTAGGTTAGTTATGTTTGGAACAGGTGTGCTAACATCATTGATAATGATGTTTTGTGTTTGTGTACCGGCATTTCCGTTCCCATCGTCAAAGGTCCAAGTGATGACATGCGTTCCTTGGGTGTTAATCGGAAAAGTTAAATTATGTGTTCCTTGGATGATTGCTCCACAATTATCGGTAGCCGTTGGGATAGGCACCTCGGTTGCTAGTACTTTACATTCAGCAGTGATATCTGCTAAAGTTAGGTTATCAGGTGTTGGTGCAGTTACATCATTGATGATGATGTTTTGTGTTTGTGTATCTGCATTTCCGTTCCCATCGTCAAAAGTCCAAGTGATGACATGCGTTCCTTGGGTGCTAATTGGGAAAGTTAAATTATGTGTTCCTTGGATGGTTGCTCCACAATTATCGGTAGCCGTTGGGATAGGTACATCGGTTTCCAATACTTGACATTCAGCAGTGATATTTGCTAAAGTTAGGTTATCAGGCGTTGGAGCAGTTACATCATCGATAATGATGTTTTGTGTTTGTGTATCGGCGTTCCCTTTACCATCGTCAAAAGTCCAAGTGATGACATGCGTTCCTTGGGTGATGATTGGAAAAGTCAAATTATGCGTTCCGTATATAGTTTCCCCACAATTATCGGTAGCCGTTGGGATAGGTACATCGGTTGCTAGTACTTGACATTCAGCAGTGATATCTGCTAAAGTAAGGTTATCAGGCGTTGGAGCAGTTACATCATCGATAATGATGTTTTGTGTTTGTGTATCGGCGTTCCCTTTACCATCGTCAAAAGTCCAAGTGATGACATGCGTTCCTTGGGTGTTAATCGGAAAAGTCAAATTATGCGTTCCGTATATAGTTTCCCCACAATTATCGGTAGCCGTTGGGATAGGTACATCGGTTGCTAGTACTTTACATTCAGCAGTGATATCTGCTAAAGTTAGCTTATCAGGTGTTGGTGCAGTTACATCGTCGATGATGATGTTTTGTGTTTGTGTATCGGCATTTCCTTTCCCATCGTCAAAAGTCCAAGTGATGACATGCGTTCCTTGGGTGATGATTGGAAAAGTTAAATTATGTGTTCCGTATATAGTTTCTCCACAATTATCGGTAGCTGTTGGGATAGGCACATCGGTTGCTAGTACTTGACATTCTGCGGTAATATCTGCTAAAGTTAGGTTATCAGGGGTTGGTGCAGTTACATCATCGATGATGATGTTTTGCGTTTGTGTATCGGCATTTCCTTTCCCATCGTCAAAAGTCCAAGTGATGACATGCGTTCCTTGGGTGATGATTGGAAAAGTTAAATTATGCGTTCCATATATAGTTTCCCCACAATTATCGGTAGCCGTTGGGATAGGCACATCGATTGCTAGTACTTGACATTCAGCAGTGATATCTGCTAAAGTTAGGTTATTAGGCGTTGGTGCAGTTATATCATCGATGATGATGTTTTGCGTTTGTGTATCGGCGTTCCCTTTACCATCGTCAAAGGTCCAAGTGATGACATACGTTCCTTGGGTGATGATTGGAAAAGTTAAATTATGCGTTCCGTATATAGTTTCCCCACAATTGTCGGTAGCTGTTGGGATAGGCACCTCGGTTGCTAGTACTTGACATTCTGCGGTAATATCTGCTAAAGTTAGGTTATCAGGGGTTGGTGCAGTTACATCATCGATGATGATGTTTTGCGT
>NZ_JACIFO010000003.1 GCF_014197445.1 Mesonia hippocampi
AATGATTCCGGATAACGCTTGCATCCTCCGTATTACCGCGGCTGCTGGCACGGAGTTAGCCGATGCTTATTCTTACAGTACCGTCATCTGAGTACACGTACTCATTATTCTTCCTGTATAAAAGCAGTTTACAACCCATAGGGCAGTCTTCCTGCACGCGGCATGGCTGGATCAGAGTTGCCTCCATTGTCCAATATTCCTCACTGCTGCCTCCCGTAGGAGTCTGGTCCGTGTCTCAGTACCAGTGTGGGGGATCTCCCTCTCAGGACCCCTACCTATCGTCGCCTTGGTAAGCCGTTACCTTACCAACTAACTAATAGGACGCATACTCATCTATCACCGCCGAAACTTTAATATATAATTGATGCCAATCATATATACCATGGGGGATTAATTCAAATTTCTTCGAGCTATACCCCTGTGATAGGTAAATTGTATACGCGTTACTCACCCGTGCGCCACTCGTCATCAGAAAAGCAAGCTTTTCTATGTTACCGTTCGACTTGCATGTGTTAAGCCTGCCGCTAGCGTTCATCCTGAGCCAGGATCAAACTCTTCATCGTTGTTTTTTCCATTTGCTCTAAAAAAGGATATTTATTTGCTATTTAGCTTTAATTCGTTTTTACTGTCAATATTTCAATGAACTCTCATTCTGTTAAAAAGAAAGGAATCGAACCTTTTATAAACCCTTATCGTTTCTTCTTGTTTCTTACAAACCCACTCTCGTTGTTTGCGGCTGCAAATGTATAAGCTTTTTTCTTTCTGACCAAATGTTTTTGAAAATTTTTTAAAAATATTTTTTTTAACCGATTTTCTAAAAACAATATCCTTTCTACTCCTGCTCCTACACTACTCTCACCCTAACTCCTCAATGAACTCTCAAGCTTTATACTTGACCGCTTAGCGGGCTGCAAATATACAACCGTTTTTTACTTTGGCAAGTTTTTTATTCTATTTTCTTAGATTATTTTTCAAGATTAAACTTAAACTATTTATTCACAACAAGATAAAATAATATTTTTTTTAGAAAAATAACCTCTCTACTATAAAAACGTAGAATTTCAGGCTTGCAACTTCTCTCAAAGTAATTATATTTACGCCAAATCTTAAAAAAACATGGAAAAGACCCCTTTATTTACTAATGATGCTATTGTATTTGGATTATTAATGCTAGTATTGGCTTTTGTATTTTATACTTCTTCTATAAAGAAAGGATTATGGGTTAAATTTTACAAAGTTATTCCCGCTTTATTAATGTGTTATTTAATTCCGGCTATATTAAACTCTATTGGAATAATTAGCGCTAAAGAGTCTAACCTATATTATGTAGCAAGCAGGTATCTTTTACCCGCATCTCTTGTATTAATGACATTAAGTATTGATCTAAAAGCCATTTTAAACTTAGGCCCTAAGGCGCTAATTATGTTTTTTACAGGAACTCTAGGTATTGTGATAGGCGGCCCTATAGCTATACTTATTGTAGGCTCAATTTCTCCCGAAACAGTTGCAGGCATTGGCCCAGATGCTATATGGAGAGGTTTAGCCACACTTGCAGGTAGTTGGATTGGCGGTGGTGCAAACCAAGCTGCTATGTTAGAAATTTTCCAATATAACCCTGAAAAATACGGAGGAATGGTTTTTGTTGATATTGTTGTAGCTAATATTTGGATGGCCGTGGTGTTAATAGGCATAGGAAGAACAAAAGCCATCGATAAATGGCTTAAAGCAGATTCGTCTGCGATTACCGAGCTTAAAGAAAAAGTATCTAACTACACTGCCAGCATTACACGTACACCTACCTTAACCGATTATATGATTATGTTAGGTTTAGCTTTAGGAGCTGTTGGGATAGCTCATTGGGGTTCTGAGAGTATCTCTAATTTCTTGAAAGATAATTTTGAAACGTTTAATGATAGTACTTCAGCCTTATCATCGTTTACGTCTACGTTTTTCTGGATGATAACCATTGCGACATTTATCGGAATATTGCTTTCTTTTACAAAGGCAAAAACCTATGAAGGAGCAGGTGCTAGTAAATTAGGAAGTATTTTTATCTACATCTTAGTAGCTACTATAGGTATGAAAATGGATTTAGGGATGATATTTGACAACCCTGGGCTAATAGGTATTGGTTTAGTCTGGATGGCTATACACGCAGGCTTGCTTATTTTGGTTGCTAAACTTATTAAAGCTCCTTATTTCTTTTTAGCGGTAGGAAGCCAAGCAAATGTTGGTGGAGCCGCATCGGCTCCTGTTGTAGCCGCAGCATTTCATCCGTCATTAGCTTCTGTTGGAGTTCTTTTAGCTGTTTTAGGTTATGTTGTTGGTACTTGGAGCGCCTACGCCTGCGCTATCTTGATGCAAATTGCCTCAGGAAACTAATAAATTAAAGTATATTTACCCCACTTTATTATACCTTATTTAATGAAAAAAATAATTAGCATACTTAGTGTTATTACATTACTTAGTGCCTGTAAAGAAAAAAAGAGTTTTACACTTAGCGGACATGTAGATGGACTAAAAAAAGGAACGCTTTTTCTGCAAAAGATGAAAGACACGCTTATTGTAAACCTTGATTCTATCCAAATAAATGGTGATGCCAACTATCATCTTACTACAAATTTAAAAGAACCTCGTTTACTTTTCTTATACCTTGATAAAATAGATGGGGATAAAAATGATGATATTATTGATTTTTTCGCAGAACCTGGAGAAATGACATTGAATACTAGTCTTGATAATTTTGAATTAGACGTCAAGATAACAGGTTCTGAAAACCAAATTCGTTGGGAAAAATACCAAGAAATTCTAAAGCAATTTAATGCAAACAGTCTAGAGTTAATTCAAGAGAATTTTGAAGCCCATAAAAATAAAGACAGTACTGCTATTGCTGCTTCTAGAAAAAAATATGAAAACTTATTAAAACGCAAATACCTTTACACTGTAAATTATGCTATTGGTAATAAAGATTATGCTATCGCACCATTTTTGGCACTTACAGAAATCTACGATGCTAACATTAAATACCTCGACACGATTTATAGCGCTCTAGACAAGCCTATTAAAAAATCTATTTACGGAAAAGAGTTAAAAAAATACATCAAGGGACGTAAAAAAGAAGAAAAGCTAGCTGATAAGGTGATTGAGAAACGTTCATAAACTATAAAAGATTCATAGTAAAAACAAAAAATCCAGGAATTTCCTGGATTTTTTGTTTCTTATAAATAAAACGATGTATTACTTATAGTGCGTTTAATTTAGCCACCAAGTCTTGAGCTTGTTTCTCAATACTTTGATTTACTTCTTTTAAGTGAGCACTTCTATTTTCTACATTTTTATTATTAATTTCTCTAATAAAATCACCGTGAATAGCTATAGCTTCATCTACAATAGCTTCTGTTTGCTCGGTGTTTGCATTAGGATTTAAAATTTGTTGAATATATGCAGCTTCTATAATACCTGCTGTTACATAATTCAAATCTTTTTTTAGGTTTCTTATACTTGCCATAAGGTTTATTTTAGATTGCAAAAGTACAACTTATTTTTATATTGTTACTTCTAAAAGCACACACTTATCAGTTTCTATAAAAACAGCCTCACATTGTGCCGGGATTAAGGCTGTTTGTCCTGTGTTTAATGCTACTTTTTCCTTAGTTTTTTTACATGAAATTTCGCATTTCCCTTCTACACATATATATATAATAAACGATTCTACCGTTGCGTAAGAAACTGCTTTTGCTTGTGTAAGGTATAAATAGTTGGTTGTAAAGTACTGATTCTGTTCCATTCTTACAGAATCGTTTTCTTTTTTAGTATAAGCTAATTTATAATTACTTGTTTTAGAAAAATCTATAGCATCTAATGCCAATGCAGTGTGTAGTTCTCGTTTTTCGCCATTAATGTCAGGACGGTTCCAATCATAAACACGGTAAGTAACATCTGAGGTTTGCTGTATTTCTGTCAACAACACTCCTTTCCCAATGGCATGAATTAAGCCAGGGTGAATAATATAACAGTCGCCTGTTTTAACTTTTTCGGCATTTAGTATGGTTGGTAAACTCTCTTTTTTTAAATGTTTTAGGTAAACATCTTTCGAGATTTGCTCATTAAAATCTATAATGATACGGCTATCATCATCTGCTTGCATTATATACCACATTTCGGTTTTCCCGTATGAGTTATGGCGTTTTTTTGCAATTTCATCATCAGGATGCAACTGTACTGATAAGTTTTCTCGGGCATCGATAAACTTTATCAATAACGGAAAATGATGCTTAAATTTTTTATAAACTTCCTCCCCTACTATTTCTTTTGGATAACGCTGCATTAAGTCTCGTAATGTGTTTCCTGCCAGAGGTCCATTTTTTACAACAGAGCAATCGTTCCCCACATCGCTAATTTCCCAACTTTCCCCAATATGGTTTCCAGAAAAAGGCTTATTTAACAGCTTTCTCAATTTAGTACCTCCCCAGATTTTTTCTTTTGGGATTGGATGAAATGTTAGTGGATATAATGTTTGGGTGTTTTTCATTAAAAATTCTCTATATATTAATTCAAGCCTGTTCGCCTTGGTAACTCACAAAATTTCTTGGGGTTTCATATAAGGTAACTCCTAGTTTGTGCTCTTTAGCGATATAAGGTCGAAGTTTTTCCCAGATAACAACAGCTATATTTTCTGCAGTGGGGTTTAGCTCCTTAAATTCTGGAACTTCTATATTTAAGTTTTTGTGATCAAAATGATTCTCTACATGTTCTTTTATAAGCTGTTTTAATATTTTTAAATCGATTACAAAACCTGTTTCCGGGTTTATTTTCCCGGTTACCGATACAATCAACTTATAATTATGCCCATGATAATTGGGGTTGCTACATTTCCCAAATACTTCGGAATTTTTTTGATCGCTCCACTCCTTCCGAAATAACCGGTGTGCTGCATTAAAATGAGATTTTCTGTTTACTGTAATCATGAAATATGCGCGTAATACTTTTCGAAAATTATTTTAAACCAAGCGGTATATATTTCAGGATTTGCTTCCATATCTGCTTTTATATCTTCTAGCTTCATCCATTTCCAAGCTGCTACTTCTGAAGGGTTTACGTTAGGATCTCTATTATATTTGCCTATTAAAATATAATCGTATTCATGCTCACTCAATCCATTTGTAAATGGAGCTTTATAAATAAAAGAAATACTTTCTTCCAAATCTGTACTAAAGCCCATTTCTTCTTGTAGCCTTCGCTTTCCTGCTTCGATATTTGTTTCTCCTTCACGTTGGTGACTGCAACAAGTGTTAGTCCATAATCCTGGAGAGTGATATTTCCCTAAAGCCCTTTGCTGTAATAAAACTTCTCCTTTTTCATTATAAACAAATACAGAAAAAGCTCGATGAAGCAATGCTTTTTCATGAGCTTCAATTTTCTCCATCAAACCAATCTGCTCATCTTTTTCGTTTACTAAAATTACGTATTCTTTCATCTTTTACAATTTTTCAAATTTTAATATTACACAACTTAAAACCTAAAGACCTAAGACTTCTTTAAGCTGCAAAATACCCTTAAGTTGAAACCTTTTTTCAACGAAAAAATTTTGCTCATTCCACAAGCCTCCAAAAATACAAAATCTAACAATCATTTAGAAGTATTTTAAACAGGTTTTAAGAAACTGCTTTTTGCATAAAGCAAAAATCGCTTTCATGTAAAACAGAAAGCGATTTTCACCAAATATATTTTCATTTTTTATTTTACGGTAAAGGTTCACCTACTTTTACATCACAACGGTGCCCTGCTTGCCCATGTGGAGGATTTGGTTTTCCTTGCATACCCTCTGCCGTTTGCTGCTTAGCACGTGGTTGTACGGTGGTATTTGCTTTTTGGGTAGTATTCCCCGTGTTTCCGTACAAATCCTTATTTAGTAAATTTGCATTGTTTCCGCTCTGAGTTGCAGACCCATCTAAAGGCGCACCAACAGGAATACCACAACGGTGACCTGGCTCTCCATGAGGTGGATTTGTTTTGGGGCTAGCTTTTGCTGCTGGTGTAGTTTCTGTTTTCTTATCTACCTGTTTTGTAGTTTGTGTATCTGATGCTTCTGCTGGAGTGCTTTTTTTCTCATCTGCACAGCCTATCCATAACAAACCGCAAACACAAAACAACGGGAGTATTTTTTTCATAACTTAATTCTATTTAATTATTTAGGTTAAGGGCGAATATAAAAAAAACAAACAAAACGCCATAATTAAATTAACATTCTTTAAAAATAGTTATCTCTTTACAAGAAACTCCTTATTTTTTTGTAGCAGGACAAAAAAGAATATCTTTGCCCCACAAAATTTTCAACTCCCCATGAAGTTACAAAACGAAATAAATAAACGTCGTACATTCGGAATTATCTCTCACCCAGATGCGGGTAAAACCACCTTAACCGAAAAACTACTCCTTTTTGGAGGCGCTATACAAGAAGCTGGTGCTGTAAAATCTAATAAAGCAAAAAAAGGTGCCACCAGCGATTTCATGGAAATTGAACGTCAACGTGGGATTTCGGTGGCTACATCGGTGTTAGCTTTCGAGTATAAAGACATTAAGATTAACATTCTTGATACTCCAGGACACAAAGATTTTGCCGAAGATACCTTTAGAACCCTAACGGCAGTAGATAGTGTAATTGTTGTAATTGACGTTGCTAAAGGAGTTGAGGAGCAAACCGAGAAATTGGTAGAAGTTTGCCGTATGCGTAACATTCCTATTATTGTTTTTATCAATAAACTGGATCGTGAGGGAAAAGATGCCTTTGACTTGCTAGACGAAATCGAACAAAAACTCCACCTTAAAGTAACCCCACTTAGTTACCCTATCGGGATGGGGTACGATTTTAAAGGAATATACAATATTTGGGAGCAAAACATTAACCTGTTTACAGGCGACCCCCGTAAAGATATCGAAGAAACCATAGAAGTTACCGATATTAACAATCCGGAATTAGACGACCTTATTGGTAGCGATGCAGCAAATACCTTACGTGATGAATTAGAACTTGTGCAAGGTGTTTACCCTGATTTTGACCAAGAAGCCTACAAAGCTGCAAAACTTCAACCTGTATTTTTTGGTTCGGCATTAAACAACTTTGGTGTACGAGAATTGCTAGACTGCTTTATAGATATTGCCCCAACACCGCTACCCAAAGAAAGCGAAACCAGAATAGTAAGCCCAGAAGAAGATAATTTTACAGGTTTTGTATTCAAAATACATGCTAATATGGATCCTAAACACCGCGACCGTTTAGCCTTTGTAAAAATAGTTTCGGGCATTTTTAAACGAAATGTCCCTTACCTACATGTACGCCAAAATAAAAAATTACGTTTTAGCAGCCCTAATGCATTTTTTGCCGAGAAAAAAGAAATTGTAGAAAACTCTTTCCCAGGAGATATTGTAGGTTTACACGACACAGGAAACTTTAAAATTGGCGATACCCTTACCGAAGGAGAACTTTTAAATTATAAAGGCATTCCGAGCTTCTCTCCAGAGCACTTTAGGTACATTAATAACGCAGACCCAATGAAGTCTAAACAATTAGAAAAAGGAATAGACCAATTGATGGACGAAGGGGTTGCCCAGCTTTTTAGATTAAACCTTAACAACCGAAAAATTATAGGAACCGTTGGGGCCTTACAATATGAAGTTATCCAATACCGCTTAGAGCATGAATATGGTGCAAAATGTACCTACGAAAACATTAATGTACATAAAGCTTGTTGGGTAGAACCCGAAGATGAAAAAAATGAAGAATTTGCCGACTTTAAACGTGTAAAAAGTAAATTTTTAGCTACCGACAAGCGTGGGCAATTGGTATTTCTTGCAGATTCTCCTTTTTCATTACAAATGACACAACAAAAATACCCCAGTATAAAATTCCATTTCACCTCAGAGTTTTAATAAACCTTGCTTAGAAAAACACTCTTAAAAAGCTTATAATGAAGTATGATGTTATTATTGTGGGTGGAGGAGCTGCGGGTTTCTTTACGGCTATCAATATAGCCGAACAAAATAAAAAACTAAAAATAGCCATTTTAGAAAGAGGCAAAGATGTTTTAGCTAAAGTTAGAATTTCTGGCGGCGGAAGGTGTAATGTAACCCATGCCTGTTTTGACCCTAAAGCGCTAACTCAATTTTACCCAAGAGGAGAAAAAGAACTACTAGGACCCTTTCATCGGTTTTGTTCTGGCGATACAATAGCTTGGTTTGCCGATAGAGGTGTAAACTTAAAAATAGAAGACGACGGACGTATGTTTCCCGATACAGATTCTTCTGAAACAATTATCAACTGTTTTTTACAAGAAGCAAAACGTTTAAAAATAGAAATATTAACAGGGGTTAGCGTACAGGGTTTCTGTAAGAAAGAAAATGTTTGGGAACTAAACACTTCAAAAAGCAATTATACGTGTACCCACCTTGCCATTACTACAGGAAGTAACCCGAAAATATGGCAGCTTATAAACAAATTAGCGCATACCATTGTACCGCCTGTACCTTCGCTGTTTACCTTTAATATTAAGGATAACCGCATTAAAGATTTAATGGGAATAACTGCTAAAGCAAACATTAAGGTAAAAGAAACAAAACTAGAAGCTAGCGGCCCTTTACTAATTACACATTGGGGCATGAGTGGTCCCGCTATCTTAAGACTATCAGCATGGGGTGCGCGTATTTTGGCCGATAAAAATTATCAGTTTCATATTGCAGTAAATTGGGTACCACAACACAATACAGCTTCCATACTCGAAGACCTTCAAAAAATACGCAAAGCAGAAGCTAAAAAAACAGTAAGCAAGCATAAACTTTACAAGCTCCCCAATCGTTTATGGGAACGTATTGTAAGTGCAAGTAGTATTAACGAACATGTAAAATGGGCCGATTTAAACAATAGCCAGCTACATACATTAGCCAATCAGCTTACTGCAGCAACCTACCAAGTAAACGGAAAAAGCACTTTTAAAGAAGAGTTTGTTACAGCGGGTGGCGTAGACCTAAAGGAAATTAACTTTAAAACCATGCAAAGTAAACAACAAGAAAATCTTTATTTTGCGGGTGAGGTTTTAAACATCGATGCTATTACAGGAGGTTTTAACTTCCAAAATGCATGGACAACAGCATTTATAGCTGCGCAAACCATAGCGAATAAATAAAAAAAGTGCATTTGCTACCTGCTAAAATTTTATCACTATTCTTTACAAAAACAAATACCCAACTTTACTCTTGAGAAATAAAGTTGGGGTTTGCACTATAAAACATTCATAATATGGTTAAGGTATAGTAACCATTTGTAAGTTTTGCGTTGCTTCATAAACCTTAAAAAAACCATTTAATTGAGGTTCAATAACTAAACTATATTTTTTCATCACAGCATCAGTTAAAATGGTAGACTATAATTAGAATATATACGTACTTCTCTAGCATAAACTTTGGCACCGAAAAAATTTTCTTCTTCTATCAAATATATAGTTTTATAAACAAGTATATTATACATTTCTATCACGTTAAACTTCTCAAAAAGCTTAGGATATATTATTTTATCTTGGTTGTTATTTATCCAAGTAGTGTCTATGAGTTTGACATCAGGAACTTTTAAAGAGGCGTTTAAATACCTACTTTTTATAAAAGTTATAAAGTCTTTATCATAAATAACGTTTTCCTTAAAATAGATGGTTTTCCAATAATCATAGTCTCCTGCATATTTTCTATTCTTTAAGCCTATAAGACGAGTTTCTTGATTTTTACCTCCGTCATAATACACGTATAGCGTGTCTTTATCAAAATATTTCTCTTTTAGTTCTTGATAAGTATTTTGAGAAAACAACGGTAAAACAAGAAATTGTAATACTATAACTAAACTATATTTTTTCATTATTCTGGCGGGCTATAATTAGAAGAAACGAAAACTTCCCTAGCATATACTTTAGCACCAAAAAAATTCTCCTCTTCTATCAAATAAACAACTCTTGGGGTTAAAAGCTGGTATAACTCCCAAACTTTAAACCTTTCAAACAAGTTCGGATATATTATTTTATCTTGATTGTTATTTATCCAAGTAGTGTCTATGAGTTTGACATCAGGAACTTTTAAGGATGGATTTAAATACCTATTTTTTACAAAAACAATATAATATCTACTTTGATGTAAATATTCATCTAAATACACCTTTTTCCAATAATCATAATCTCCTGCATATTTTCTATTCTTTAAACCTATTAAACGAGTTTCTTGATTTTTACCTCCGTCATAATACACATATAGCGTGTCTTTATCAAAATATTTCTCTTTTAGTTCTTGGTAAGTATTTTGAGAAAACACGGGTAAAAGAAGAAATTGTAATACTATAACTAAACTATATTTTTTCATTATTCTGGCGGGCTATAATTAGAATATATACGTACTTCTCTGGCATAAACTTTGGCACCGAAAAAATTCTCCTCTTCTATCAAATAAACAACTCTTGGGGTTAAAAGCTGGTATAACTCCCAAACATTAAACCTTTCAAAAAGTTCCGGATATACAATCTTATCTTGGTTCTTATTTATCCAAGTAGTGTCTATGAGTTTTAAATCCGGGATTTTTAAAGAAAAATCAAGGTATTTGCTTTTTATAAAACGAATAAAGTCCTCATCATAAAACACATTCTTTTTAAAGAAAAACACTTTTTCATAATAGTAAGGTCCTAACAACTTACTTCCTACAGAAACAATTTCTGATTTTTGTAACTCTCCCCCATTGTAATAAACATATAAAGTATCTTTATCAAAATACATCTCCTTTAATTCTTGGTAATTATTTTGTCCAAAAAAATGCAATGGCAAAAACTGAAAGAAAAATATTATATAAATTGAAACTTTCATATATCTAATTTTTACTAAAACTTCGCCCTACAGTAATGTATCTTCCATAAATGTGAAATTCTATATCATCACTTTTTATTTCGTCATCAAATGTTTGGGTATGGTGCAAGCCTTCCATACTATAATAATAGAAAAAATCGTTCCAATTAAAAGGAGTTGGAGGAACAGTAAGTCCATTATGAGTTCCTCCAAAGTCTAAAGACTCTGCAGAATTCTGTTCATTTTGCGGTATCATGTCATCTTTTACCACTGCCAAGTTACTAGCAAGGGTTGGCACTAAATGGTTGAACATAAAACTGTGCTGGTCGCTATTGGGACTGTTAAAGTTATTGTACATATCGTTAATCATCATACTTAAATCCTTATTGTTAATGTTAGGCAAAGTTGCCCCTGCATTACTGTCTAATTTTTTTAAAGTTAAAAAAGCATGAATAGTTTCGTGTAGTATAGTTCTTGCCACCGTTATATTAGAAGCTTTAGGCAAATTAATCCCTCCTACTAAAGCTTGTTTATTAATCCGTATAACAATATTTACAGTGTTAATACTATTGGTAGTATTATTGTATGTACCGTTTACCAAATCGGTATGCCCATTAGCTTGTTTTGTGGGATTTTGTGTTGAGGGAAGGTTATCTGCTATCTCAAAACTTACATTTAGATTAGGGTTTTGTCCAAAAGTTGCTTGAAATATATTTTTAAATAAAGAAGTATTTGTTAGTTTATCATAAATATTTATAAACCTTACCTTTTCTGGTTCTGGGTTTGTAGCATTTGGTGTAACTGAAGTTAAATCTATATTATAGGGTGATTTAAACGAGCGAGAAACATCCATATTAAACGAAGGATGTTCGCTTATTATATTTACTGCTTCATTAGCAAACTCCATCGCTTCAGGGGAGAAATGGTTTTCTATTGCAAAATTAATTACCTCTCTAAAAGCAGCTTTGCTTTCTTCTGTATGAAGTGGAGATAACAACTTTGCAAATAATTTATTTATTAATGTTGTTACACTTGCTTTGTTGCCGCTGGTTATTAACCAATTTTCAGCTTCCTCGCTTAAACCTAGTGTTCCTGCTATAAATGTAATTTTGGCAGCTGTATAATCGTCTATTAGTTTAGGCTCTGGTATTTGTGTAAAAGGCTCTTGGGTAAAGTTTTCATTAGTGTAATCGTTTCCTGGTATATATTGCGGATAACCATACCATCCAGAAGGATTTGTACTTCCTCCTCCACTAGTACCACTTGGAGTTCCACCTATATTAAAGCCACCTCCTTTTTCACCATCCTCGGTAACATAAACCGCTCCACATGGGACACCTTGTGTAAATTCTTGTACATAACCTTTAGTACCACATGTACAACTCGGATCTCCTGGAAAATGCCCTGCACATATACATGGGTATATCCCTACTACTGACACCTCTCCACAAGGATATGATTGTATATTTTTACCAAAAACAGGTTCCCATTCTATAGGCTCATCGGTTTCTATAGCATAACGCATCACAAAACCTCTTGTTCCTTCGCTATCTTCTACAACCACCAAATTCTCATAATACGATTTTGGAGTTTTATAATATTCCTCTTCTAAAGAAATTATTCCAAAAGTGTACGAAGTTACTCCCTCTCGCTCTACCTTATAGCCAGGACCTAAATACGTATGTGTATAAGGCATTTCTCCGCTTAAATTATTAACCGTATTAAATTGAAAACTTGAACTCAACGTTTTAAACTCTTCAATAGATAATTCTTGTATCCCTCCTTTTTTTGTTGTTTCGCTTACGCTTGTTTCTTCTATAAGGACATCTTCCTCACAACTAGAAAAAATAAATACACTTAGTATAAAAACTAGCTTAAACCAGTAAAATCTGTGTGTGTGTGTGTGTGTTGTTTCATTATATAAATTTTTTAAGTTAATTTAAGTTAAATATATTAAAAACTATCTCAATAAAGAAACATTTAAGTAATAAATAAAAATTAACTTTAACAACTTCTATATAAACTATACTTCGTTTACAAGTATTAAAACCATTTACTATGGCTTACAATCCTATTTGGTAGCGCAAGCCTAAATTAACCCATCGGGTTGGCATGGGCACAGCTCCAGCTTCGGTATAACGGGTATTAAATAAATTACTCACTTGGGTGTAAAGTTCTAATTGAGGCATACGGTAGCTTAGTTTTATATCGCTCACCCAATAGGCATCGTTCAGTTCACGTTTAATCCATCGGTTTTGCCAACTAAGTAAGTATTTATTTTTAGTATAAGAAACTCCTATAATGGCTTGATGCTTTAAACTTTCTAAAACATATTTAGAAATTAACTCGTTAGTTCTATCTTCCTTTTTAGGGCTTAAATATTGATAATTTACTTGATAGGTAAACACATCATTTTTGGTTATTTTTAAATTTTGTTGCCAGCTTACATGTAAACCTCTCATTTTTTGGTTTCCTACATTAAAAGGTTGGTAAGGTTCTTCGGGTACTATACGTGTCCAATCTATAAAATTGCTAATATCACGTAAAAAAGCACCTGCATAAAAATACATTCCGTTAGCTTTATACGTTGCTCCTGCTTCGTATTGCCAAGCAGCTTCAGGTTGTAAATTAGGGTTACCAATATTTCCTGGACGTTGGTTTAAGTATAAATCGGTAAACGAAGGAATACGCTGACTGCTACCAAGATTTACATTTATTTTCCAATGTTTAGGTAAAGTATAGGCAAGCTCTATCCCTGGGTACCAATCAAAACCATAATCTGTATTATAATTAAAGTAAGCGCCAGCGTTAAGCAGTAAATTATCAAAAAGTGTTGTTTTATACTCCGCAAACCAGCCCTGATTTTTACGCTCGTGTTTCCCAAGGTTCGAGCTGTTTACTTCCTCAAAACGTGCTTCATAACCAAAACCGAAATCACCAACAGCACTAGTATATACCCCATGTAACTCTGCCATAAAAGCATTGGTATAATGCTGAGAGCGCGCCTTACTTATATCATCTCTGTAAAAACGATAATCGTCCTCATTATACCTATTGCTTAAACGGGGTTTTATTATCAAATTATCGGTTATATAATGTTTGCTTCCTACACTGGTAACCAAAGTGTTTACCAACTCGTAAGCTTCCTTATCGTAAGGTGCAGCATAATAAGCATTTGCTCCAAACTCGTTGGCTACATAACCGCCCATTACATCGATAAAGTTTTTATCATTAAGCTTATAATTACCTTGATATAAAGCTTTTTTGTTTTCAGAAGCAGTATTGTAACGTTGCCCGTTTGCTTTTTCGGTAGCTAAGGCAAATAAATGCTGTGTTTTCCCTATAGAAATTCCAGCGGAAGCTTCCACCCCGCCTCCTGCATAAATACCACTTCCATCACCTTTGTCTTTTTTCTTAAAAGAGCTTCCACCATAGGCATGAATATTTACAAAAGGCGTATAACTGGTTTTAGTTACAATATTAATAGCTCCTGTTAAAGCATTAATACCGTACATTCTTGAAGCGGGTCCTTTAATAATTTCTATACGTTCTATAGCGTGTAAAGGAATGGGAAGGTTTAACGAATGGTGAGCCGTTTGTACATCGCTAATTTTTACACCGTTCCAAAGTATAATGGTTTGCTCGAAAGAACCCCCATCAATACTCACATCGGCTTGACTTCCAAAAGGTCCACGTTGCCTAACATCTATACCTAAAACATAAGACAAGGCTTCGTTAACCGAAGATATAGGTAATTTTTTTATAGTTTCTTTACCTATTACCTGAATGTTTCGTGTAGCCTCTTCAAAAGGAATTTGTAAACGGTTTTCTTGTAAAATAACTTCTTCCAACTGCTCGGCAACTGGGGTTTCTTGCGCATAAAAAAATATACTACTAAGTAAAAAAATGTAAGTAAAGCTCTGCTTAAACATAAATCAACAATTTTATTATTATCCGGAGCAAATGTTGTAACTTTCTGGACGAGTACACTAGTCCAGTTATAAAACAATGAATAGTCCGGATATTACTTTTTACACAAAACTCTTACATATAGAGCATACACTAGCAACCCCAATATACCTACAGCTAGCACAGCAACTAAGCAATGCCATACAACGCGGAATTTTACCACAAGGAACTAAGCTTCCTGGTACGCGCCCTTTAAGTAAAGCAATACATTTGCACCGTAATACTATTGTTGCAGTATATGAAGAATTAGCGTTACAAAGTTGGGTGGAAATTATTCCCAATAAAGGCACTTATGTACTAAAACCCAATAAACATAAAACAACAGCCACTGCCGAACCAACACAGTTGGCTAATCAATACCCACAACAAACAGGTTTTTCATTCTTTCCATCAATCCATTTAGCATCGCCTTATAAAAAACCAACTACAACTTATACCCTTAACGATGGGCAACCCGATGTAGGCTTATTACAAATAAATCAATTAACAAAATGGTATTCTGCATCCTTAAAACGAAAATCTTTAATAGGGAAATGGAACGACCGCATGTTTGAACCCAATTCCTATTTTGAAAAACAACTTAGCAACTACCTAAACCTTACCCGAAATTTACACCTAAAGCCTACTAACCTTATGGCTACACGTAGCACCGAAATGTGTTTATACATCGTAGCACAATTGCTTATAAAACCTAGAGATATTGTGGTAATAGGAAATAAAAATCCGTTTACCTCAAACATGATTTTTCAACAATCTAAAGCACAACTAATAAGTATTCCGGTAGATAACGAAGGTTTAAACATAAAAGCCTTAACAACATTACTCGAGCAAAGACAAAAAATTAGGGCTGTTTATATCTGTTCCAATAGGCAATACCCTACAACCTATGCACTAAGTGCTGCTAGAAGAATAAAACTTTTACAATTGGCTAAACAATACAAATTTGCCATAATAGAAGACGATTTTGATTATGATTTTCAGTACGAAGCCACCGCAAGAACTCCGCTAATTAGTGCCGATACCTACGGTAATGTAATTTATCTTGGCAGGTTTGGACAATCGCTTCTTCCTACCTTACAAACAAGCTTTATGGTTGCTCCTTCTGCTTTTATTACAGAGGCTAAAAACTACCGACAGATGATAGATAGGCAAGGTGATCTTGTTTTGGAACAAATTTTATCAGAAATGATTCATGAAGGAGAAATACACAGACAAATAAAAAGATCATTAAAAGTATATAAACACCGCAGAGATGTAATGTGCAGTGAGTTAAACAATACTTTTAAAAATAAAATCGCTTTTCAAGTTCCCGATGGTGGATTAGCAGTTTGGGTAAGCTTCTCTCCGGCTATATCTTTATTTCAATTTGCTAAAAATGCCGAGTTGGCAGGTATTTATATTCCTGAAACTTTGCTCTACCAAAACAAAGAGTATTGTTGCTTAAGGATAGGTTTTGGAAATCTTGATGAAGATGAAATTCCACTTATCATACAAAAGCTTAAAGCTTCTTACGATAGAAGTGTTGCGGTATAAAGTATTACAGATTAGAAAATTGTATTTATTATGAAATAAAAAGTGCCATGCGAAAACATGACACTTTTTTACTTTTTATACTTATTAATTAGATTAAGCTTGCCCTGTAGGCCCAAAATTCATTGGGATTGGAGGCTTATCATAATCTTTTATTTCACCATGAGCTTGTTCAAATCTTGCTACATTATCTCCTAAAGCCTTTAGCAAACGCTTAGCATGCTGAGGCGTTAATATAATTCTAGACTGCACTTTGCTTTTTGGTACGCCAGGCATAATATTTACAAAATCTACCACAAACTCTGAAGGTGAATGGTTAATTACTGCTAGATTACTATAAGTACCTTGTGCAACTTTCTCGTCTAACTCTATATTTAACTGGTTCTGCTTCGCTTTTTTATCTTCGCTCATAACAAGTATTTTTTTATTAGTTTAAGTTTACTTCTTGCTTGTTCTCTTCCACTTCTTTAAAGTCATCTTTAGACCCTACAATAATGTTATCGAACTCACGTAGTCCTGTACCTGCAGGTATTTTATGTCCTACAATTACGTTTTCTTTAAGACCCTCTAACTGGTCTACTTTACCACTTACCGCTGCCTCGTTAAGTACTTTTGTTGTTTCCTGGAACGATGCCGCAGAAATAAAGGATTTTGTTTGTAACGAAGCTCTTGTAATACCTTGTAAGATTGGCGTTGCCGTTGCTGGTTGTGCCTCTCTTGCAGAAACCAATACCTTATCTTCTCGACGTAAAAGAGAGTTTTCATCTCTTAATTGACGAGCAGTGATAATTTGTCCTGCTTTTAAGTTTACACTATCGCCTGCATCTTCTACAACCTTCTTACCGAAAATCTCATCATTTTCCTCCATAAAGTCCATTTTATGAACTAATTGGTTTTCTAGGAATATGGTATCTCCAGCATCTTGGATTCTTACTTTTTGCATCATTTGGCGTACAACTACCTCGAAGTGCTTATCGTTAATTTTCACTCCTTGTAAACGATATACTTCCTGTACTTCATTTACTAAGTATTGTTGTACAGCACTTGGTCCTTTGATGTTTAATATATCTTCTGGGGTAATTGCACCATCCGATAAAGGCATTCCTGCTCTAACATAATCGTTTTCTTGAACAAGAATTTGATTAGAAAGTTTTACCAAATACTTTTTAATTTCTCCTAGTTTAGACTCTACGATTATCTCGCGGTTACCTCGTTTAATTTTACCAAAAGAAACCACTCCGTCTATCTCACTTACTACAGCTGGATTAGAAGGGTTACGTGCTTCGAATAACTCGGTTACACGAGGAAGACCTCCAGTAATATCACCTGCTTTAGAAGATTTACGTGGTATTTTCACTAAAATCTTACCTATTTTAATTTTTTCAGCATCATCTACCATTAAGTGAGCACCAACTGGTAAGTTGTAAGAACGTATTACCTGTCCTTCTTTATCTAAGATAAGAAGTGTAGGTATTTTCTTTTTATTTCTAGATTCTGAAATTACTTTTTCTTGGAAACCTGTTTGTTCATCGGTTTCTACTTGATAAGTAATTCCTTGTTCTATGTTTTCGAATTTAATAATACCTGCAAACTCAGAAATAATTACCCCGTTATAAGGATCCCACTGGCAAATTACATCGCCTTTTTTCACCTTATCGCCTGGTTTTATAAATAATTGAGCTCCGTAAGGGATAACATTATTTGCTAACATTATGCCTGTGTCTCCATCATGTATTTTAACTTCCGATGTTCTAGAAATTACGATTTCTGCCGTTTCTCCTTCTTGGGTTTCTCCTGCAACAGTTTTTAAATCGTCTATTTCTGCAATACCATCAAATTTAGCTATTACTTTATTTTCTTCCGAAATGTTTCCTGCAATACCTCCTACGTGGAACGTACGTAAGGTAAGCTGAGTACCTGGTTCTCCAATAGATTGTGCTGCAACTACTCCTACTGCTTCTCCTTTTTGTACTGTTTTGTTGGTAGAGAGGCTTCGGCCGTAACATTTTACACAAATACCTTGTTTAGCTTCACATGATAATGGCGAACGTACTTCGATACTGTCTAAGGCAGAATTGTTTATTTTTTCTACAATTTCTTCCGTAATTTCCTCTCCTGCTTTTACAAGAAGTTCTTGAGTAATTGGGTCTATAACATCGTTTAAGCTGGTTCTACCTACAACTCTTGCGCCAAGACTTTCTACTACTTCTTCATTCTTTTTAAGCGCTTTTACTTCTATACCTCTTAAAGTACCACAGTCTTCTTCGTTAATGATTACATCTTGCGAAACATCAACCAAACGACGAGTTAAGTAACCTGCATCGGCCGTTTTTAATGCGGTATCGGCAAGTCCTTTACGCGCACCGTGTGTAGAGATAAAGTATTCTAAAATTGAAAGTCCTTCTTTAAAGTTAGAAAGAATTGGGTTTTCAATAATTTCTCCTCCACCCGAGTTAGATTTCTTAGGTTTTGCCATCAGTCCACGCATACCAGTTAACTGACGAATCTGCTCTTTAGATCCCCTTGCTCCAGAATCAAGCATCATAAACACAGAGTTAAATCCTTGTTTATCTTCTCTAATTCGTTTCATGGCAAGTTCTGTAAGGTTAGCATTGGTTGCTGTCCAAATATCAATTACCTGATTGTAACGCTCGTTATTGGTAATAAGTCCCATGTTGTAGTTTCCTGTAATCGAATCTACTTGGGTGTTTGCCTCTTCTATCATGGTAAACTTCTCTTCTGGGATAATAATATCTCCTAAAGAGAATGATAGACCTCCTCTAAATGCAAAGCCATATCCTAGGGATTTCATTCTATCTAAGAAATTACCTGTTTCTGGCACACTTGTTACTTTTAATATCTTACCGATAATATCACGTAAGTTCTTTTTGGTAAGTACTTCGTTAATAAAACCAGCTTTTTCTGGAACTACTTCATTAAATAATACTCTACCAACGGTAGTTTGTATTAATTGTGTTGTTAATTCGCCTTCTTCGTTAAAGTCTTTAGTTCTAACTTTTATACTAGCATTAAGACTAACTTTTTTCTCGTTGTAAGCGATGTTAACTTCTTCTGGCGAATAGAAAGTTAAACCTTCACCTGCTACTTTAAAGTCTGGTGTAGATTTACGCTCTTTCGTCATGTAATACAACCCAAGTACCATATCTTGAGACGGTACCGTAATTGGCGACCCGTTAGCTGGGTTAAGAATGTTGTGCGATGCCAACATTAATAACTGCGCTTCTAAAATAGCCTCTGGCCCTAATGGTAGGTGTACTGCCATCTGGTCACCATCAAAATCGGCGTTAAATGCGGTACAGGCTAATGGGTGTAATTGTATTGCTTTCCCTTCTATTAATTTAGGTTGAAATGCCTGAATTCCTAGACGGTGAAGCGTAGGAGCACGGTTTAATAATACAGGATGTCCTTTAAGAACGTTTTCTAAAATATCCCATACTATAGGCTCTTTTTTATCGATTATTTTCTTTGCAGACTTTACCGTTTTTACAATACCTCTTTCTATTAGTTTTCTGATAATAAAAGGCTTGTATAATTCTGCTGCCATGTTTTTAGGCAAACCACACTCGTACATTTTAAGCTCTGGCCCTACAACAATTACCGAACGCGCTGAATAATCTACACGTTTACCTAATAAGTTTTGACGGAAACGCCCTTGCTTACCTTTTAATGAATCTGAAAGTGATTTTAACGGACGGTTAGAGTCTGTTTTTACCGCTGAAGATTTTCTTGTATTATCGAATAACGAATCTACAGATTCCTGTAGCATACGCTTTTCGTTACGCAAGATAACTTCTGGTGCTTTGATTTCCATTAAACGCTTAAGACGGTTATTACGGATAATTACACGTCTGTATAAATCATTTAAATCTGAAGTTGCAAAGCGTCCACCATCTAAAGGCACTAATGGTCTTAACTCTGGTGGAATAACCGGAACAACTTTCATAATCATCCACTCCGGTTTGTTTTCTTTATTTAAATTAGCGTCTCTAAAAGCTTCTACTACTTGTAAACGTTTTAGCGCTTCTGTTTTACGTTGTTTAGAAGTCTCGTTATTAGCTTTATGTCTAAGCTCGTATGATAATTCATCTAAATCTAAACGCTGTAAAATATCTATTAAGCATTCTGCTCCCATTTTTGCAATAAACTTATTAGGGTCAGAATCCTCTAGGTACATATTTTCTTGTGGAAGTGTATCTAAAATGTTTAAATACTCTTCCTCGGTAAGGAAATCCATTTTTTGTAATGGTTCTCCTTCTTCATTTTTAGCATTACCCGGCTGAATTACTACGTAACGTTCGTAGTAAATAATCATATCGAGTTTTTTAGAAGGTATTCCTAACAAATAACCTATTTTATTAGGTAAAGAACGGAAATACCAGATGTGTGCTACGGGTACAACTAAATTAATATGCCCCACACGGTCTCTACGTACCTTTTTCTCGGTAACTTCTACACCACAACGGTCACAAACAATACCTTTATAGCGTATTCTTTTATACTTACCACATGCACACTCATAATCTTTTACAGGTCCGAAGATACGCTCACAGAAAAGCCCATCACGTTCAGGTTTGTGCGTACGGTAGTTAATGGTTTCTGGTTTTAAAACCTCTCCACGAGACTCTGCCAAAATGGCCTCTGGAGAAGCTAAACCTATGGAGATTTTATTAAATCTCTTTTGTGTATTCTTATCGTTATTTCTTGCCATAGTATATGGTACTAAAAGAATTTGATGTAATTTTTACTCTTAACAATTATTTCAATTGTTATTACTCTTCCAACTTAATATCTAAACCTAGACCTTTAAGTTCATGCATAAGTACATTGAACGATTCTGGTAATCCTGGTTCTGGCATTGGTTCTCCTTTCACGATTGCTTCGTAAGTTTTTGCTCTTCCGATAACATCGTCTGATTTTACAGTAAGGATTTCTCTCAATGTGCTTGATGCTCCATAAGCTTCAAGTGCCCAAACTTCCATCTCTCCAAAACGCTGACCTCCAAATTGAGCTTTACCTCCTAATGGCTGTTGTGTAATTAGCGAGTATGGTCCTATAGAACGTGCGTGCATTTTATCATCAATCATGTGACCTAATTTCAGCATGTAGATTACTCCTACGGTTGCTGGTTGGTCAAAACGATCTCCTGTTCCTCCATCGTATAAATAGGTATGCCCGTATCTTGGGATGCCTGCTTTATCGGTAAGCTCATTAATTTGTTCTAATGAAGCCCCATCGAAAATAGGAGTCGCGTATTTTTGCCCTAATTTTTGACCTGCCCATCCTAAAACAGTTTCGTAAATCTGCCCAATGTTCATACGAGATGGTACCCCAAGTGGGTTTAGTACGATATCTACTGGTGTTCCGTCTTCTAAGAATGGCATGTCTTCCTGACGTACTATTCGTGCAACAATACCTTTGTTACCGTGACGTCCTGCCATTTTATCTCCTACTTTTAGTTTACGTTTTTTAGCAACATAAATTTTAGCAAGTTTTAAAATTCCAGATGGTAACTCATCTCCTACTGTAATGGTAAATTTCTCACGACGCAAGTTTCCTTGTAAGTCGTTTTCTTTAATTTTATAGTTATGAATTAAATCGGCTACTAAAGCATTTACATGATCGTCTGTAGTCCAAACTCCATGTGTTAAATGCGTATAGTCATCTACAGAGTTTAACATTTTAAGGGTGTATTTTTTACCTTTTGGTAAAACTACTTCTCCTAAATCGTTTTTAACTCCTTGTGCTGTTTTACCTGCTACGATGGCAAAAAGCTTTTCGATTAATTCATTTCTTAAAACTTCAAACTTCGCTAAATATTTATCTTCTAGCTTAGCTATTTGTTCTTTATCTTGTGCACGTTTACGCTTATCTTTTACGGCACGTGCAAATAACTTTTTGTTGATAACTACACCGTTTAATGATGGTGAAGCTTTTAACGATGCATCTTTTACATCTCCCGCTTTATCACCAAATATGGCACGTAGTAACTTTTCTTCTGGGGTTGGATCGCTTTCTCCTTTTGGAGTAATTTTTCCAATTAGAATGTCGCCAGGTTTAACTTCTGCTCCAATTCTAATCATACCATTTTCATCAAGGTCTTTTGTAGCTTCTTCAGATACGTTAGGGATATCGTTAGTTAATTCTTCGTTTCCTAATTTAGTATCACGAACTTCTAATGAATATTCATCGATATGAATTGAAGTAAAGATATCCTCTCTTACTACTTTTTCTGAAATTACAATTGCATCCTCAAAGTTATATCCTTTCCAAGGCATAAAGGCTACTTTCATATTACGTCCTAAAGCCAGCTCTCCATTTTCGGTAGCATAACCTTGACACAATACTTGTCCTTTCTCTACACGGTCTCCAACTTTAACTATAGGTTTTAGGGTTACCGATGTACCTTGGTTAGTTTTTCTAAATTTAATAAGATCGTAGGTTTTAGAATCAGAATCGAAGCTTACCATACGTTCTTCTTCTGTGCGATCGTATTTTATGGTTATTTGTCTTGCATCTACATACTCTACTACTCCTGCTCCTTCTGCATTCATAAGTACTCTAGAGTCTGAAGCTACTTGACGTTCAAGCCCTGTTCCTACAATAGGTGCATCTACACGTAATAAAGGTACTGCTTGGCGCATCATGTTAGATCCCATCAATGCACGGTTTGCATCATCATGCTCTAAGAACGGAATAAGTGATGCTGATATAGACGAAATTTGGTTTGGTGCTACATCGGTATAATTTACTTCGCTTGGTGTAATTACAGGGAAATCTCCTTCCATACGTGCAATAAGTTGGTCTGTTGAAATAGTACCATCTTCATGCATTGGTATATTGGCTTGTGCAATTAATTTATCTTCTTCTTCTTCTGCAGATAAATAAGTAGGTGCATCGCTTAAGTTAACTTTTCCGTCTTCTACTTTACGGTAAGGTGTTTCAATAAAGCCCATTCCGTTAACTTTCGCATACACAGAAAGTGAAGAAATAAGCCCAATGTTAGGTCCTTCTGGGGTTTCGATAGGACAAAGTCTTCCGTAGTGTGTAAAGTGAACGTCACGAACTTCGAAACCTGCACGTTCTCTAGATAAACCTCCTGGCCCTAACGCAGATAATCTACGTTTATGAGTAATCTCTGCTAATGGATTGGTTTGATCCATAAACTGAGATAACTGGTTGGTACCAAAAAATGAGTTAATTACAGAAGATAATGTTTTTGCATTAATCAAATCTATTGGCGTAAACACTTCGTTATCACGAACGTTCATACGCTCACGAATGGTACGAGCCATACGTGCTAAACCAACACCAAACTGCTGAGATAATTGTTCTCCCACGGTTCTTACACGACGGTTAGAAAGGTGATCGATATCATCTATCTCTGCTTTAGAGTTAATTAACTCTATTAAATATTTTACAATGGTAATAATATCTTCATTGGTAAGTACTTGCTTATCCATTTCGATATTAAGACCTAATTTTTTATTCATTCGGTAACGACCAACTTCTCCTAGGTTGTAACGTTGGTCTGAGAAGAACAATTTATCGATAATACCACGAGCAGTTTCTTCATCTGGCGGCTCGGCATTACGCAATTGTCTATAAATATGTTCTACAGCCTCTTTTTCTGAGTTTGTAGGGTCTTTTTGTAATGTATTATGAATAATTGCATAATCTCCTGTAGAATTATCTTCTTTATGAAGTAGGATAGTTTTAGATCCTGTTTCTAAGATTTCTTCGATATGCTCTTTTTCTAATACGGTATCACGATCTAGGACGATTTCGTTACGCTCGATAGAAACAACTTCTCCTGTATCTTCATCTACAAAATCTTCATACCATGTATTTAAAACACGGGCTGCTAATTTACGTCCTAAAACTTTTTTTAATCCAGATTTAGAAACTTTTACTTCTTCTGCAAGGTCAAAAATTTCTAAAATATCTTTATCTCTTTCAAAGCCAATAGCTCTAAAGAGTGTAGTAACTGGTAATTTCTTTTTACGATCGATATAAGCGTACATCACGCTATTAATATCGGTTGCGAATTCTATCCAAGAGCCTTTAAAAGGAATTACTCTTGCAGAATATAATTTAGTTCCGTTTGCATGGAAAGATTGCCCAAAGAATACGCCAGGTGAACGGTGTAATTGAGAAACAACAACGCGTTCTGCCCCATTAATAACAAATGTACCACTTGGCGTCATGTAAGGAATGGTTCCTAAGTATACATCCTGTACGATGGTTTCAAAATCTTCGTGTTCAGGGTCGGTACAATATAATTTTAATCTTGCTTTAAGAGGAACGCTATACGTTAACCCACGCTCGATACATTCTTGAATAGAATAGCGAGGAGGATCTACGAAATAGTCTAAAAACTCTAATACAAATTGGTTACGGGTGTCGGTAATTGGGAAATTCTCCATGAAGGTATTGTATAAGCCTTCATTTCCCCTTTCTTCTGATTTGGTTTCTAATTGGAAAAAATCTTGAAAAGATTTTATCTGAATATCCAAGAAATCTGGATAATCAGGTCTATTTTTTACAGAAGAAAAATTCAATCGTTCAGTTTGCGTTTCTAACATCTATAGGACGGAATTTAAGGTTTTCAGCATGAGCCATTTCAGACTGAAAGTATATAAAATATATAGTAAAAATAGTGTTTTATAAACACTTACGTATAAATACGCAAAATGGTCTAGACCTCTAGGAGCACATCCCGAGGCCTAAACCTTATGTAATTTAGAGTGTTTGCTTATTTAAGCTCAACCTCTGCTCCAGCTTCTTCTAACTGAGATTTAAGTGCTTCTGCTTCGTCTTTAGCGATACCTTCTTTAACTGGCTTAGGAGCTCCGTCTACCAATTCTTTAGCATCTTTAAGACCAAGACCAGTTAATTCTTTAACTAGTTTTACAACTGCTAATTTAGATCCTCCTGCAGCTTTAAGAATTACGTCGAATTCTGTTTGCTCATCAGCAGCATCTGCACCACCAGCAGCAGCACCTCCAGCAACTGCAACTGCAGCAGCAGCAGGCTCGATACCATACTCTTCTTTTAAAATATCTGCTAACTCATTTACTTCTTTTACAGTAAGGTTAACTAATTGTTCTGCGAAATCTTTTAAATCTGCCATTTTCTATCGTTTTAAAATGTGTTTGTTAAATATAAAATTAAAAAGTGCGTACGAAATTATTCTTTTTCAGAAAGGGTTTTAAGAATACCTGATAATTTACTTCCTCCAGACTTAAGTGCCGAAACAACGTTTTTAGCTGGTGATTGTAATAACCCGATGATATCTCCAATAACTTCTTCTTTAGATTTGATATTGGCAAGGGTTTCTAAGTACTCATCTCCTACATAAACAGCTTCGTCTATAAAAGCTCCTTTTAAAATAGGCTTCTCATTTTTCTTTCTAAATTCTTTAATTACTTTTGCTGGTGCATTACCAACTTCAGCAATCATAATAGAGGTATTTCCTTTTAAGGTTGATGGAAGGTCTCCATAATCAATACCACTTTGCTCCATGGCTTTCGCCAATAATGTGTTTTTTACTACCGAAAGCTTTACATTTGCTTTGAAACAAGCTCTACGTAAGTTAGACGTTGCTCCTGCATCTAAGCCCGAAATATCTGCCAAATAGATTGTTGATGTATCAGCTAACTGGGCAGTTAAATCTTTTATTACTTGTGATTTTTCTTCTCTTGTCATAATAATCTATTATTGCTCAGTAAACCTTTTTGAATCTATTTCTATACCTGGACTCATTGTGCTAGACATGTATATACTTTTTATATATACACCTTTTGCTGCTTGAGGTTTTAACTTTACTAAAGTAGTTAATAATTCTCTTGCGTTTCCTGCTATTTTTTCAGCATCGAAAGATGCTTTTCCTATACTTGCATGTACGATACCTGTTTTATCAACTTTAAAGTCAATTTTACCAGCTTTAACATCGCTAACTGCTTTAGCAATATCCATAGTTACAGTACCTGTTTTCGGGTTAGGCATTAATCCTCTTGGCCCTAAAACTCTACCTAGAGGTCCTAATTTCCCCATAACGCTAGGCATAGTGATAATTACATCAACATCTGTCCAACCTCCTTTAATTTTATCAAGGTACTCGTCTAAACCAACGTAATCAGCTCCAGCATCCTTAGCTTCTTGCTCCTTGTCTGGAGTAACTAAAGCTAAAACTTTTACATCTTTACCTGTTCCGTGAGGAAGTGTTACTACTCCACGAACCATTTGGTTTGCTTTTCTAGGATCTACATTAAGACGCACAGCTAAATCTACAGAAGCATCAAAGTTTACGGTCGAAACTTCTTTAATAAGTGCCGAGGCTTCTGCAACAGTATATTGTTTTGAAGCATCAACTTTAGATTGTGCTTCTTTTTGTTTCTTTGTTAATTTTGCCATTGTTACTTATTTTAAAGATTAAAATGGTGCATCACCTTTTACAGATATTCCCATAGAACGGGCTGTACCTGCAACCATTTTCATTGCCGACTCTACTGTAAATGCATTTAAGTCTTGCATTTTATCTTCCGCAATAGCTTTAACTTGATCCCAAGAAACACTTGCTACTTTTTTACGGTTAGGCTCTCCTGAACCTTTTTTTGTTTTTGCTGCTTCCATAAGCTGCACTGCCGCTGGTGGTGTTTTCACAACAAAGTCAAAAGACTTGTCTGAATAAACTGTTATCACAACCGGCAATACTTTTCCTGCCTTATCTTGAGTTCTACCATTGAATTGCTTACAGAATTCCATGATATTAACTCCGGCAGCACCTAAAGCAGGTCCAACTGGAGGTGACGGGTTAGCGGCACCACCTTTAACTTGTAGTTTTACAACCTTACTTACTTCTTTTGCCATTTTGTTATTTTTTTAATGCTTGAATTATTCTATAATTTTGGAAGCCTATAAAATAATTCTATATTTAAGTTGTAACAATTTAAATTTTCTCTACTTGCATATAGCTTAATTCTAATGGTGTTTTTCTTCCAAATATTTTCACCATTACTTCTAGTTTACGCTTTTCTTCATTTACATTTTCTACCGTACCATTAAAGCCATTAAATGGCCCATCTATCACTTTTATCGTTTCTCCTACCGTATAAGGTATAGCTACATTATCTTCTTTTACAGATAATTCATCTACTTTACCTAACATTCTATTCACCTCAGATTTCCTTAAAGGAACAGGATCTCCTCCTTTGGTTTCCCCTAAAAACCCAATAACACCGTTAATAGATTTTATTACGTGCGGCACTTCTCCTTCTAAATTTGCTTGAATCATTACATAACCTGGAAAATAAACTCTTTCTTTACTTATTTTTTTCCCGTTACGCACCTGAACAACTTTTTCTGTCGGCACAAGTATCTCCCCTACATAATCCTCAAGACCTTCATGAGCAATCTCCTTCTCAATATAGTCTTTCACCTTATTTTCTTGCCCACTAACTGCTCTTACTACATACCATTTTCTCAACTTATCTTCAGCCATATTTCTTTTCTTTTATTAAATTAAGATTTAACCCAGTTAAAATACAATTCAATAATATGAGAAAACAATGAATCTACCCCCCATATCAACAAAGAAAATAAAACTGAAAAAACAAGCACAATAATAGTTAATTTTTGTGCTTCAGTATAAGTAGGCCAGGTAACGTGATTTTTTAATTCGTTAAAAGACTCTGATATATAAGTTGAAAATCCTGCCATCTGTAGTATTTTTTTTAAAGCTCAAAAGAAAGAGCTTCATTCCTTAAAAGCACGGGTTGAGAGGCTCGAACTCCCGACACCTGGTTTTGGAGACCAGTGCTCTACCAACTGAGCTAAACCCGTATTTATAAAAGTCAAGGCATTCCCAAGGAACACCTTTGACTTTATTTTATTTTCCAGATAATTAATCTAAAATTTCAGTTACCTGACCAGCCCCTACTGTTCTACCTCCTTCACGGATAGCAAAACGAAGACCAATATTCATTGCAATTGCCTGAATAAGCTCTACAGTAATTGTAAGGTTATCTCCCGGCATCACCATCTCAACTCCTTCTGGTAAAGAAATATTACCTGTTACGTCTGTTGTACGTACATAAAATTGAGGACGGTAGTTATTATGGAATGGAGTGTGACGTCCACCTTCTTCTTTCTTAAGGATATAAACCTCTGCTTTAAATTTAGCGTGAGGAGTTACAGATCCTGGCTTTACGATAACCATACCTCTAGAAATCTGAGTTTTCTCGATTCCTCTTAATAAGATACCTACGTTATCTCCAGCTTCCCCTCTATCTAATATTTTACGGAACATCTCAACTCCTGTAATAGTAGAAGTTAATTTTTCAGCTCCCATACCGATAATCTCTACAGGATCTCCAGTGTTAGCTACACCTGTTTCAATACGTCCAGTTGCAACAGTACCACGACCGGTAATAGAGAATACATCTTCGATTGGCATTAAGAAATCCTTATCCACATCACGCTGAGGTAATTCAATCCAGTTATCAACTTCCTCCATTAACTTCATTACAGTTTCAGCCCATTTTGGCTCACCGTTTAAAGCTCCTAACGCAGATCCAGAAACAACAGGCCCATTATCTCCATCATACTCATAGAAAGATAATAAATCTCTAACTTCCATCTCAACAAGCTCTAAAAGCTCCTCATCATCCACTAAATCTACTTTATTTAAGAAAACAACAATACGAGGAATACCTACCTGACGACCTAATAAGATATGCTCACGTGTTTGTGGCATAGGACCATCTGTAGCAGCAACTACAAGAATAGCACCATCCATCTGAGCAGCACCCGTTACCATGTTCTTTACATAATCGGCGTGACCAGGACAATCAACGTGCGCATAGTGACGATTAGCAGTTTGATATTCTACGTGAGATGAGTTAATAGTAATCCCTCTCTCTTTCTCCTCAGGAGCGTTATCAATTTGGTCAAAAGCACTAGCTTCTGAATATCCAGCATCAGCCATTACTCTAGTGATAGCTGCTGTCAAAGTTGTTTTTCCGTGATCTACGTGTCCAATTGTACCTATATTCAAGTGCGGTTTGGAACGATCGTAAGTTTCCTTTGCCATAATTAATACTTATTTAATCTTAGTTATATATTAGTGTTCAAAATTCAATTAAACAACAAAATAGCTACAACAAACGCTGTACCTAACACAGAGCCAACGACGAGAATTGAACTCGTGACCTCTTCCTTACCAAGGAAGCGCTCTACCCCTGAGCTACGTCGGCTTAAAACTTCCGTTTTATGTGAGAGCGGGAGACCGGGTTCGAACCGGCGACATTCAGCTTGGAAGGCTGACGCTCTACCAACTGAGCTACTCCCGCAATTTTAACTTATAAGTGGGAAGAGCAGGATTCGAACCTGCGAAGGTAAAAACCAACAGATTTACAGTCTGTCCTCGTTGGCCGCTTGAGTATCTTCCCAATGTTTTTTTTTATTCTTTAAAAGAACTAACTTTAATAATTAAGAGCCGATGGAGGGACTCGAACCCACGACCTGCTGATTACAAATCAGCTGCTCTAGCCAGCTGAGCTACATCGGCTTATTTTAAAGCCCGTTTGCTTAACGGACTGCAAATATAGACCTCTATATCGTTTCTGCAAAATTTTTTTTTACTTTTTTGCATTATTTTTTCACTTTAATTTATAATTTATTGAAAATGAAAAAAATACAATCTATTTTTTTTCACTCCTAGGATGGGCGTTTTTATAAATATTCGCCAATTCACTAATACTTGTATGCGTATACACCTGCGTACTTGACAAGCTTGCGTGCCCCATAAGTTCTTTTACCGATGCTAAATCGGCTCCATCATTTAACAAGTGTGTTGCAAATGTATGTCGTAACATATGCGGACTTCGTTTAAGTTTAGAAGACACACCTGTCAAAGCAGTTACTACAGTCCTATACAACAAAGCTCCATAGGTTTTTTTTCCTCGTTCTGTAAGCAACAAAAATTGCCTATCCTCTATTACAGGTAACTCTGATCTAAAAGCTATGTATTGCCTCAATATACTATTTAAAGATGTTAGCATTGGAATAATTCTATACTTCCCTCCTTTTCCTTTTACTTTTATTTGCTGGGTTTCTAAATTAACATCTTGAATTTTAAGCGAAATTAATTCTGCACGTCGCATCCCTGTACTATACAAAATCTCTATAATTAAACGAGCTCTCGCCGACTTAAAATCAACTACAGAAACTCCCTCAATAGCTTCTTCCATTTCCTTTATTGAAAAAGGCGGGTAAATTTTCATGTCCGTTTTTAATGCTTTATGCTCAGATAAGGGATTAACTTTCACTTCTTTTATATGAAAAAGAAAAGCATAGTATCGTTTTAAAGAGGTTACTTTTCTATTAATGGAGCGATTACTGTAATTTCTCTCCGATAGTTCTACAAGCCAACTTCGAACAACTAGATAATCAGCCGTTAAACAAGAGGTGTTTTCGTGTTTTTCTTTTAGAAAATTTAAAAAATCTTCTACATCTTTCTTATAGGCTTTCAGCGTATGAAAACTATATTTTTTTTCTAATTCAAGGTAATCTAAAAAAGCAGTTAGCAACATATATAAAAAAACTGTTGATTTACAAAAGTATCAAATCTTTTATAAACCAACAGTTAATAATTTAAGCTGTAACAACTTTTAGAAACTTTCTTGATCTCTTAAATGTTGTACATACTGTGCTTTTTGCATTTGAGCTCTCTTCTTTACAGAAGGCTTTGTAAATGTTTGGCGTTCTCTTAACTGTCTCATCGTCTTTGTTCTGTCAAACTTACGTTTATAACGCTTTAAAGCTCTATCGATATTTTCTCCGTCTTTAACCGGTATAATTAACATAGGGTCATCACCTCCTCTCTTTAAAAATATGGCTGCAAAAATAATACTTTTTACTATACCTGCAAATAGTATTTTATAATTATTAGTTTTTTAACCTCAAGTTTTATGTCGCAGGTTTGTACTCTTTACCATCAATCACCATTTTGGCGATAATGGTAAGGGAATTTTCGCCAAAACCTTACCCCTACAACATCTAATAATATTTATGTCGCAGGCTTGTACTCTTTACCATCAATCACCATTTTGGCGATAATAGTAAGGGAATTTTCGCCAAAACCTTACTCCTACAACATCTAATAATATTTATGTCGCAGGTTTGTACTCTTTACCATCAATCACCATTTTGGCGATAATAGTAAGGGAATTTTCGCCAAAACCTTACCCCTACAACATCTAATAATATTTATGTCGCAGGTTTGTACTCTTTACCATCAATCACCATTTTGGCGATAATAGTAAGGGAATTTTCGCCAAAACCTTACCCCTACAACATCTAATAATATTTATGTCGCAGGTTTGTACTCTTTACCATCAATCACCATTTTGGCGATAATTTCTTTCAAAATTTCAGAAGTACCACCGCCAATAGGCCCGAGCCTACTATCTCTAAACATTCTTGCTAATGGGTAATCTTCCATATAACCATAACCGCCAAGAAGTTGTAAGCAACCATACATTACCTCATCTGCCATTTTAGTTGATAACATTTTAGACATGCTGGCTTCTTTAACTACATATTCACCATCTAACATACGTTTGGTAATGGAATAATTAAACTCTTTACACATTTCTGCCTGACTAGCTAACTCTGCTACTTTATGCCTCAACGCCTGGAATTTATCGATAGAACGCCCAAAAGCCGTGCGTTCGCTCATATACTGAATAGTGTACTCTAACGCATACTGAGCTCTTGCATGTGCATTTACTCCCATCACCAATCGCTCTAAAGCAAAATGCTGCATAATGTAAGGAAAGCCTTTTCCTTCTTCTCCCATTAAGTTTTCTACAGGAATTTTCACATTGTCAAAAGCGATTTCTGCCGTATCTGAAGCTCTCCAACCTAACTTATTTAGCTTTGTTGATGATATTCCTGGGGTTTCTCTATCTACTACAAAAATGCTCATTCCTTTATTACCTAGTTCAGGTGAAGTCTTTGCTGCCACTACCAAATAATCTGAATAAACACCGTTTGTTATAAATGTTTTTGACCCGTTTAAGATATAATGCCCTCCTTCTTTTACAGCAGTAGTTTTCATACCAGCTACATCAGACCCTCCAAAAGGCTCTGTTATACAAAGGCAACCAATCATATCACCACTTATGCTAGGTGCTAAATATTTTTCTTTAATTTCGTGATTTCCTTCTTTATTAAGATGCGTCATTGCCAAATAAGCATGCGCCCACATTGCAGCTGCAAATCCACCAGAATTAACACGTTGAAGTTCTTCTAAGAAAATTACGGTATAGAATAAATCTAAATTTAAGCCTCCATATTCTTCTGGAGAGTTAAGCCCAAAATAGCCCATATCTCCAAATTTCTTCCAAATAAAACGTTCTATAGTACCTGTTTCTTCCCACTTATCAATATACGGCACTACTTCTTTCTGCAAGAAATCGCGTAAACTCTTTCGAAACATTTCATGTTCTTCTGTAAAATACATATCTCTGTAATTTTTTTAATAAATTCTGTCGGTTATTTCTCAATCGCCAAATATAATTTTATTCTATCTAATTTGTAAGCAGGAAAGCCCTCTATTTTTGTTAATTCTTCAAAATCTTGTATTCCTTCATGTAGTTTTCTATAGGTTACAATAGCCCTAGCCAATTCGTAATCAAAATAAACCACCTCTACCAAATCTAAAACACTAGCGGTATTTAGGTTTATTTTTTGAGGCTTGACGCCAGATTTTACAGTAAATTTTTCTAGAATTTTTATCCTAGTAGCTGTTTTTAATCCATAAATATCTTTTAGCTGTATATCGTCTACAAAACCTCCTAATTTATTTCTATACCTTATGATACGTAACGAAAGGACTTCTCCTACGCCACTAATATTTTGTAAATCTGCTTGAGTGACCTTATTTAAATCTACCTTATCGGCATAGCTAAGCTTTACTTTGGTCGAAGATTTCTCTGCATTTTTCTTTTGTTTTTGTACCACCCAGTCTGGAAATTTAAAAAAAGGCGCTATTTTAAGAAAAATAGAATCGGGTACTTTGGTAACTCTTTTAAAATCTGCCGATGAATTTATCCATTTACCCTCTGCTCTAAATGCATGCAAGCGGTCGATTTCTTCTGGAGTCATTCCCAAAGTATAGCCTTTATAATCGGAAATAAAATTAGGATTAAACGGGTATATTTTTTGCTGACGTTTTACTTTTTCAATACTATCTATACGGCGTAAAGAATCTACCTGCATACGTAACTTCTCTAAGTTTTTATCTGCAAAAACAGGTTTTGTAAAAAAACTTGGCAATAAAACTATTCCTAACAAAACTAGGACAATTACTGCTGCTAAAGCAAAAACCCCATTGCGTTGGCTTTGGGTAAGCACGTAATGGGGTTTAAGTTTTTTCATAATTATTAAATTTTATTCCATTTTCTTCTTGTTTTCACGTTGCTTTTTAAACAACTCGCCTGCATTTAACTTTTTTAAATATTCACGTAAATCACCGCGAACTTCTTTAGATAAAATATACAATCCGATAATATTTGGGAAAGACATGGCTAGAATCATCATGTCTGAAAAATCTAACACCGCTCCTAAACTTACCGACGCCCCTACAACAATAAAGACTAAAAATAACAATTTATAGAATAACTCCGACCTTTTACTCTTACCAAAAAGATAAGTCCATGCTCGCATCCCGTAATACGACCACGAAATCATGGTGGAAAATGCAAATAAAAACACCGCCACAGCCAATACATACGGGAACCACGAGATAACACTTGCAAAAGCATCTGAAGTAAGTTGCACCCCTCCTAAACCTTGAACTTCGTGCATTCCTGTAAAAATAAGTACCAATGCTGTAAGTGTACAAACCACAACCGTATCGATAAAAGGCTCTAACAAAGCCACAAAACCTTCGGATGGGGGATGATTGGTTTTTACTGTACTATGTGCAATGGCAGCAGAACCTACTCCTGCTTCGTTAGAAAATGCAGCACGTTGAAAACCTACAATTAACACTCCTATAAAACCACCTTTTAATGCATCTGGAGAAAAAGCCCCATCGATAATTGCAGAAATTGCAGGACCTATGTTATGAATATTAACACCTATAACAATTAGCGAAACAATAATATAAATTACCGCCATAAAAGGAACCACCTTCCCTGTTACTTTTGCAATACTTCTTATTCCGCCTATAATTACCACTCCTACAAGAAGCGCTATAACAACCCCAAAGGTAAAACCATGCCCTACTAAAGCGGGAAATTGTCCTGATAAAATTTCGTAAGATTGATTGGCCTGAAACATATTTCCGCCACCAAAAGAAGCACCAATAGCTAACACCGCAAAAAAGCCTGCCAAAAATTTACCTAAACCTTTTAAATTTCGTTTTTCTAAGCCATAGCGTAAATAGTTCATCGGTCCGCCAAAAACACGACCATCTTTTGTGATATGCCTATACTTTACACCAAGTGTGCATTCAACAAACTTAGTTGACATTCCTAATATCCCTGCAACAATCATCCAAAAAGTAGCTCCCGCACCTCCTAAAGAAACCGCTACTGCTACACCTGCAATATTACCTAAACCTACTGTTGCCGATACTGCAGTTGCTAACGCCTGAAAGTGCGTTATGGTTCCTGGAGCATCAGGATTATCGTACTTACCCCTTGCTAAGGCAATAGCATGTTTAAAGCCTCTAATGTTAATAAAGCCCATTCTTAGGGTAAAAAACACCGCTCCTAAAATTAACCACACTACAATAAATGGAACACCGCTTCGCTTTAGTGTTCCGTTAGGATAACGTAAAGCAACAGGCTCATCAAACTCTATCTCTGCAAAATATTGTGAACCTTGAGCAATTAAATGTTCTGCATTATTTGGATTAAAAATTACCTCGCCTTCCGCTAGTAAATGTTTTAAATTTCCACTAGCGCTAGCTTTTATTATTTCTTCGCTTCCGTTGGAAAGTGCTACAACAGCAATTTCCTGCCCTTTAGTTATATGGTTTTCATCTGAGACCAACCATTTTTTTAAACTATACGAAACCGCTGTAGTAGCTTCCCAACTAATAGGAGCAACTTGTGTACGTTTAGAATAGATTACAGGGTCGTAAAAACCTAAAGCAGCAAACGGGTCTGAAAATAAAACCACTCCCATTTTATCTACAATAGGTTTAAAAAAACCATTAAAATGCTCTGTAATAGATTCTACAGGAACGCGATAGGTTCCTGTAAAAGAGTTCTGGTTAGCATCGGTGATTAAAACATCATAGTTTATACCTTCTACAAGGTTTTCTGCTCTATTAGATTTTAATGAAGTATTTTGATCTGACCAAGCATAAGTATAAGGCGGGACACCACCTTTTACACTTAGCTCGATAAATCCATTATTTATTATTCCTGAGGGATTGCCTATTGTTGCGGTTACTTTGAGCTCGGAACTACCGACCTCCTCTTCGTCATCTTGGGCGTATGTTAAATTCAATATACTACATATTAGTAATACCGAAAACAATATTTTCCTCATATTTTTTTACAATTAATTAATACTTTTCTATTGTTAAAATGAATTAACGGCACAATATCATAAAAAAATAAGCTACTTCAAAAAACAGAACGTTAAAATGTGAATTTTTTGTTAAATAAAACCATTAATCGGTTGTCTCTGGCACACGATACAATTCATTATTTTTAAGCTTCTTTACATAAGCTTTCATATCCTGCTTTACTTCTCCTGCCATTATATATAATCCAATAATATTAGGGAAAGACATCGCCAAAATCATCATGTCTGAAAAATCTAACACGGCTCCTAAGCTTACCGAAGCCCCTACAACAACAAAGACTAGAAATAAAATTTTATAAAGCAATTCAGACTTTTTGCTTTTCCCAAAAAGGTATGTCCAAGAACGCATCCCGTAATACGACCATGAAATCATAGTGGAAAATGCAAATAAAAATACCGCTACTGCCAACACACTAGGAAACCATGAGATAACACTAGCAAAAGCTTCTGAGGTAAGTGCTACTCCTGCCACTTCAGACACCTCGTGTTTCCCTGTAAAAATAAGCACTAAAGCCGTCATGGTACAAACTACCATTGTATCGATAAAAGGTTCTATTAAAGCAGCATACCCGTCGGCTATTGGCGTTTCTGTTTTTGAAGCACTGTGCGCAATAGCTGCCGAACCTACACCTGCTTCACTAGAAAATGCGGCACGTTGCAATCCTACGATTAATACGCCTAAAAAACCACCTTTTAAAGCTTGTGCAGAAAAAGCTCCTTCAAAAATAGCGGTAAAAGCTGTCCCTATATTCTGGTAGTTTACTCCTATAATAATAAGCGAGCCTACAACATAGATAATAGCCATAACGGGCACTACTTTACTGGTAACTTTAGCAATGCTATTTATTCCTCCTATAATTACCGCACCTACAAGTAAAGCAAAACCTATCCCAAACTCAAAACCATGTCCATGAAGAAAATCTAATTGTGTTTCAACAATTTCGAATGCTTGATTGGCCTGTAGCATGTTTCCGCCACCTAACGAAGCACCAACGCCCAACAAGGCAAACAGTATGGCTAATGCTTTCCCCAATCCTTTCATGTTCCGTTTTTCTAAACCATAACGAAGGTAATTCATAGGTCCACCAAAAATTCTCCCTTCATGGTTAATATGCCTATATTTTACGCCTAATGTACATTCTACAAACTTTAAAGACATCCCAAAAAAACCAGCTAAAAACATCCAGAAAGTAGCCCCTGCACCACCTAAAGAAATAGCTACCGCAACACCTGCAATATTTCCTAAACCAACCGTAGCCGAAACTGCGGTTGCCATAGCTTGAAAGTGTGTAATGGTACCGGGTGCATTGGGATTATCGAATTTACCTTGTGCTAATTGTATAGAATGTTTAAATCCTTTTATGTTTACAAATCCTAATTTAAAGGTGAAAAATATACTCCCTAGAATAAGCCAAACCACAATAAACGGAATGTTATTTTTGCGTTTATCTCCATTAGGATGGTATAAGGGCTGTGGATCATCGAAAGTTATTTTGGCTAAATTATGTGCTCCTTGCTCAATAACATCCGCTTGTTTTGTGGAATCATAAATTATTTCACCTGCGTTGATGTATTGTGTTAAGGTTCCGTTCGCTTCCGCATAAGCGATTGTTTCATTTCCTTTATCATCCAATATCTTTGCTAGTTTTTCTCCTTTTTGGATGTGCGTATTATCAGCAACATACCATTTCTGTAATGTATAGATACGGTCTTTATCAGGGCTCCAGTTAGGTATAGCTACTTCGGCCTCATCGGTATAAATAACAGGATCGTAAAGATTTAATGCGGCAAAAGGATCCCAGAATAAAATTGCTGCTTGAAAATCTACAGCGGGTTGAACAATTCCGTTAAAAATTTCGGTAATTGATTTGGAGGGAACTTTATAGGTTTTGGTTATACTTGCTCCGTTCGCATCGGTAACTATAACTTGGTAAGGAATGCCTTCTATAATATTTTCTGAAACAGAAGAACTAAGTGGTGTTGTTTGGTTAGACCATTTATAGAAGTAAGGAGCTTTACCTCCGGTAACTTTAAGCGAAATTTTAGCATCGTTAATTCGCTTAGTGGGATTGATTAATTGGGCTTCTACGTTTAAGCCCAACCTGGAATAATCCTCATCTTCTGGCTGTGAAAATAATAGTGATAAACTGGTACAGGTTAATAGTACAGATAGTACAATTTTTCTCATAAAAATAATTATTTATTCTCGATTTTAGATTTACTAAAGAATAAAACTCAAGATATTTTCTTGAATTTTTAAAAGTATCGAATAGGAATTGTTATTATAAATCGAACACCGAAGTCCGTTTGGTATAAACCAAATCTTTTAAGCGGAGCCAAAAAGCTAGTGTTAAATAAAGCGCAAAGCCCATGCCTAGCGTAGCAAATGAAAGGTATATAAAAAACAAACGAATACTTTTAACACGAATTCCTATTCGGTCGGCTATTCTTGAACTTACAAAAAAACCGTAACGCTCAAAAAAGTATCGTATTTTATATATTATTTTTAGCACCGCACAAATTTACAATTCTTTAAGATGCTTACAAAACTTGATTTCCTAAAGTACATAGTAAGCATTTATTTTTAGTGCAATATTCGGTATACATTTGCAATAAAGCTTGCGAATGCATTGCACTGTTGCCTAGATTATTATGAAGCTTATGATATTGAGTAAGAATATGATTATTTTCTGGCGGAAGTTGTTTTAAAAATTCGAAAATTTTCTCATCAAAAGGTTTTCCTATTGCCCGCCCATAGACAAACTGCAACGGAAACACGGCATTGATTAAAAGTAAGTTAATAAATTTTTTGCTTGTTTTCTTGATGAAAAATTTACTTGTTTTGCCAAAATTATAATGTGTTTCCCAATACGGAGAAGTTTTTACCGACAATACTTGATAGAAGTCTTCCAGTTTATCCACCTGAATTAATTGACTAAACAAGTTTTTTTGTTTAGTATATAAACTTGCCAATTGGGCTAGCCTAACGGTTGGGAAATTTAAAGGCCTGAGTCTAAAAAAATGCACAGGTTCGGCTATTGGCGAACACTTGAATTTAGTTTTTAAAAACTGATATTCTCGTTGTAATTTTTTCTGATAATCGTCTTTGGTTTCCTCTAAAAGCCCTGCTTGCCCAAATAACAATGCTTCTATTTTTTCTGCTTGAGTTTCTTTTTGAAGCATTGCAAAAGGAACCGATTGTGCAATTGCAATAAAAGGCGTTGCGTTTTGTTTAAGTCCAAAATATTTAGCCAACATACAAAACAAAGTTTGCTCCCAATGGAAATTGTTTTCTGCTAACAATTTTTCTATATAGACTGCTTTATTTTCTAAGCGCTCGGCATACAACTTGGTTAACCAAAAATCTATTTTTAAAGAGTTAAAGTTAGGAAAATACGAAGCGCAATTAATAAACTTAGTCTCCTTTTTAGTAAAAAGTTGATGGTAATTTTCTAATAATTTATCATCTATATAATTTGCAATAACCAAGGTTGGAATTGGCGTGTTGTTATTTCTATACACCTCAACATCATGCTCCCAAACTACATGAAGGATTACATTATCATAAGCAGAATCGGTATGATGGTTGTGCGCAAACCAATCGCTAGATTTTTGATGCACCTCTACATTACCCGCCCAGTGCTGTGTTCCTATATCTAATTGCGCATTAAAAAAATCTGGCCCAGCCTTTTGTGTATTATGCATCCCAGAGGAACGTATATAAATTTCATCTCCTGCTGTTGTTTTCGCTTTTAAAAAATCGAATTTTTTAAACTTCCACAAATAATGTATAAAATCCTCTTTCATTTAGCGATTTTTAGAAAATAAAAGAAGTTTGTTTATGTACAAACCTATCATCGAAAACGTCTTATTGTATAAAATTCTTCTCTAAAAATAAAAAATCTTGCCGACATACCGGCAAGATTTTCACATAAATGATTCTTTATAAGGTTTTTACTCTATAAACCCTTGGGCTTTCATCCAATCATCGTTAAACATTTTACCTACATACCTGCTCCCATGGTCATGAAAAAGCACAACAACAACATCATCTTTTGTAAAGTGTTCTTTTAGTTGTAAAACACCTTTTATAGCAGCTCCTGCCGAGTTTCCTACAAACATCCCTTCTTCTTTTGCCAATCGCTGCGTGTAAACCGCCGCATCTTTATCGGTAACTTTTGTAAAACCATCAATCACCTCAAAATTTACATTTTTAGGTAAAATATCTTCCCCTATTCCTTCGGTGATGTAAGGGTAAATTTCTTTTTCATCAAAAATTCCTGTTTCGTGGTATTTTTTAAATACACTTCCGTAAGTATCTATTCCCCAAATTTTAATGTTAGGATTTTTCTCTTTTAAATACTTTCCTACACCCGAAATGGTTCCTCCTGTACCTACTCCAACAACAAAATGAGTGATTTTTCCATCGGTTTGCTCCCAAATTTCTGGACCAGTTGTTTCGTAATGTGCTTTTGTATTAGACGGATTATCGTACTGATTTACATACCATGCATTAGGGGTTTCTTCTGCCAAACGCTTTGAGGTAGAATAATAGGAACGAGGGTCATCGGGTTCTACATTGGTAGGGCAAACAATTACTTCACTACCTACTGCACGAAGAATATCTACTTTTTCTTTACTTTGCTTATCGGCAATTACACAAATCATTTTATAACCTTTTACAATAGCAGCTAATGCAAGCCCCATTCCTGTATTTCCAGAAGTTCCTTCTATAATAGTACCTCCAGGTTTTAAGCGCCCATCAGCCTCTGCATCTTCAATCATTTTTAAAGCCATACGGTCTTTTACAGAATTCCCAGGATTAAAAGTTTCGTATTTTGCCAATACCAAAGCTGGGATTTCTTGCGTAAGCTTATTCAGTTTTACCAAAGGAGTGTTTCCTATGGTTTCCAGTATGTTTTTTGCGTATTCCATTTCTCTATATAAATAAGGCAACAAATATAAGATTTAGATTTTTTCTAAAAAAAATGAATTTGTTTGTAACATTTCCGCTGTTACTTTCGTATAACCTATACGTAACCCATTTTAAATTCTAGGAGGAGAGAAGATGAGACAATTAAAAATTACGAAACAGGTAACTAATCGTGAAACTGCTTCGTTAGATAAGTACTTACAAGAAATTGGTAAAGTTGATTTAATTACTGCCGAAGAAGAGGTAGAATTAGCGCAACGTATTAAAGCTGGCGATGAACGCGCTTTAGAAAAACTTACTAACGCAAACTTACGTTTTGTGGTATCTGTTGCAAAACAATATCAAAACCAAGGGCTAACCCTTCCCGATTTAATTAACGAAGGAAACCTTGGGCTTATAAAAGCTGCAAAACGTTTTGATGAAACTAGAGGTTTTAAGTTCATCTCGTATGCCGTTTGGTGGATTAGACAGTCTATTTTACAAGCCCTTGCAGAGCAATCGCGTATTGTTAGATTACCACTAAACAAAATTGGTTCTATAAACAAAATAAACAAAATGTATGCGTTTTTAGAACAAGCAAACCAACGTCCTCCAAATGCTGAAGAAATTGCACAGGAGTTAGACATGACGGTAAACGATGTTAAAGAATCGATGAAAAACTCAGGGAGACACCTATCTATGGATGCTCCTTTGGTAGAAGGCGAAGATTCTAACCTGTATGACGTTTTGCGTTCTGGAGAATCGCCAAACCCTGATAAAGACCTGTTGCACGATTCGTTAAAAACAGAAATTGAGCGTGCGTTGGAAACACTTACACCGCGTGAAGCCGATGTGATTAGGCTATATTTTGGATTAGGAGATCAGCAAGCAATGACCTTAGAGGAAATTGGAGAAACCTTCGACCTTACCCGCGAACGTGTACGCCAAATTAAAGAAAAAGCTATTAGACGCTTAAAACATACAACACGCAGTAAGATATTAAAAACTTACTTAGGATAAACAACAGTTTTTACTGTTCGTTTTTTGATGAATGAAAGCCTCGGAATATATATATTTCGAGGCTTTTTTGCTGCCTTATTCTTTTCGATATAAAAATTTCTACATAAAAAAGCTTCTTTGTACCTTTGCTTAAACAACACAAAACTCTATGAATAAGTTAATAGCTCCTTCTATTTTAGCAGCCGATTTTGCTAACCTGCAACGCGATATCGAAATGATAAACGAAAGCCAAGCCGATTGGTTTCATATTGATATTATGGACGGTGTTTTTGTACCCAACATCTCTTTTGGGATGCCTGTGCTAGAAGCCATTAATAGGCATGCAGGAAAAGTTATCGATGTACATTTAATGATTGTAGACCCCGATAGGTACATTGATACGTTTGCCAATTTAGGAGCCGATATTCTTACCGTACATTATGAGGCTTGCACTCATTTACACCGCACCTTACAAGCCATAAAAGCTGCGGGAATGCGCGCAGGAGTTGCCTTAAACCCGCACACCAATGTTAATTTACTAGAAGATGTTATTAACGATATTGATCTAGTTTGTGTAATGAGTGTTAATCCTGGTTTTGGAGGACAAAAATTTATCGAAAACACGTACAAAAAAGTAAAACAATTGCGAGAGTTAATTGCCGATAATAATGCGAATACTCAAATAGAAATAGACGGTGGTGTAACCAGTAGTAACGCAAAAGCACTTGTTGATGCTGGCGCCGATGTACTTGTTGCTGGAAGTTTTGTATTTAAAGCTACAAACCCTACCGAAACCATACAAAATCTTAAAGAAATTGCAAACCAATAATTTTAAAAGCAACTATATTTACGACCTTATTATTGTTGGAGCAGGACCTATAGGGATTGCTTGTGCGCTAGAAGCTAAGAAAAAAGGATTAACTTACCTTGTTATTGAAAAAGGAACTCTGGTAAACTCCCTTTATCATTACCCTTCTAATATGCGTTTTTTTTCGAGCTCAGAAAAATTAGAAATCGATGGGATTCCATTTATTAGTAAAAACCCTAAGCCCTCAAAAGAAGAGGCTTTAGAATATTATCGTCGTATTGCAACAGCTAACAAACTTTTTATCAACCTATTTGAAAAAGTAGAAAAAGTTACTAAAGCAAACGATATTTTTACGGTAAACACTTCAAAAAAACAATATCAGGCTAAAAACATAGTTATAGCCACCGGTTTTTACGATATCCCAAATTACTTGAATGTAAAAGGAGAGAATTTACCCAAGGTTTTTCATTACTACAAAAACCCTCATTATTTTGCAGGGCAACAGGTAATTGTTGTAGGCGCAAGTAACTCCTCGGTAGATGCTGCCCTAGAAATATACCGAAAAGGCGGTAAAGTTACCATGGTGATTAGAGGAGAAGCTATTGGCGAACGTGTAAAATATTGGGTGAAACCAGACATCGAAAACCGTATTGCTGAAGGAAGCATAAAAGCCTATTACCGTGCTGAAATTACAGAAATTAGAACCGACGAAGTAGATATTTGCATCGATAAAAAAATATCAAAAACAATTGCCAATAATTTTGTACTAGCATTAACAGGCTATCGCCCTAATTTTGATTTTTTACAGAAACTAGGCATCGAGCTTTTAGGAACGCATAAAATTCCCAATTACAACCCAAAAACAATGGAAACCAACGTTAAAGGAATTTACCTAGCTGGAGTAATTTGCGGCGGTTTAGAAACGCATAAATGGTTTATTGAAAATTCTCGCGTTCATGCTCAAACAATTATTTCGGCTATTGGTAACAATTAGTGTGTTTTCTTATATTTTTAATTCTTCTATCGGAATAACTCCTTGGGTAAAAACATAAACAACAACCCCTATAAAATTTTTAGAAGAGGTTTTTGCCATTAGATTATATTTATGTTTTTCTACCGTTCGAGGGCTAATATTAAGTTCATTTCCTATTTCTTTTCCGCTATATTCTTTTAATATCAAACGAATAATCTCTTTTTCTCTATCAGAAAACACTAAAGCATTCGCTTGGTTTTCTACCTGAGTTTCTATGATTGAAGCAAGTTTTTTCTCTAAATAAAAACCATGCTGATGCAGTTTTAAAATGGCTTCTTTAAGCTCGTTGGGGTCGGCATCTTTTGTAAAATACCCCTGGACTTCTAATCCTAGAATTGCTTTTATGGTTTCTTTTTCGCTTAACGAGGTAAGCACAAGAATTTTAATTTCAGGATAAGCCTTGTTTATTGCTGGAATTGTTTGAAAACCATTCATTGTTGGCATCTGAAGGTCTAGCAACAAAATATCTACTTCTGCAGTATTTAAGTTTTCTAAAAGCTCTTTCCCATTTGCGGCTTCTAGCACCACCTGCATTTCTCCAAAACTATCAATTAAAAGTTTTAGGCTTTTTCTAAACAACTGATGGTCATCAGCTATGGCTATCCGTAACATGGGTATTTTCTTTAAAGGTTATTATCAATTTATTACCGCTATCAATTTGTTCTTGTGTAAGGTTGGCATCAAATTGCTTTAACCTCGAGATAATGCTTTTTAATCCCATCCCAGAACTATTGCGTAAACTTTCGTAAAAATTAAATGGGATTCCGTTATCTGTAATGCTTATGGTATAACTACCTTCTTGGTATATTATCAAAAAATCAACATTCTCAACCTTCCCATATTTTAACATATTACTGATTAATTCTTGCACAACGCGGTAAAGCTCGTAAGCTACAAAATTAGGTATAACAAGATGTTTTGGGGAATAATGAAAAGTAATGCTTAGGGCATTCCATTTCTCTAATTTTTTAAAATACTCCTCTATGGCAACTAGAAATCCACTATCATCCAGCATGGGTGGCATCAGGTTATAACTAATGCACTTTATATTTTCTTGCATGGCTGTTAAGGCTTGTGTAACTTCTTTTAAAAGTACAGCCGATGAGGAGCTTTCTTTTTCGAGCTGATTACTCAATACCGTAACATAATTACGAATAGCATTTAAATCTCCTATAACGCCATCGTGTAAATCTGAGGCAATCCGTTTTCGTTCCTTTTTCTCGGTTAGTAAAGAAACCTTTAGTAAGCTTTCTGCCTCTTTCTGTTTTAATTGATGTACTTTTTTTTGATAAATTACCGTGAGTAACAATACCATGAAAGTTAAACCCAGCATAATAGCTGTGCCTACCCAAAAAAATAATTTCAATTCCGATTCATGTTCCATACACCTATAATCAAAAGCACTCTTAAAATCAATGTTGCTAGTACATTGACAAATGAATAATCATTATAATAAAGATTGCTGCTAAAAATAAGGTCACTAAGTAAAAAAAACAAGAATGTACTGGAATAATAAATGGTAAATCCTGAAATAAAGTAAAATCCAGCGTTTTTCCATAAATTAGAAATATGCATTTTTTCAAATAGGTTTTTCACCCATTGAATAGCACCAAAAAACACAAATAGCGTTAAAAATGTTGTTGTAATGGCATCGGGAAATAATGTATCATCATACTTTTTCCAATAAAAAATAGAATAGCCATATACAAGTACAAAAAGTACCAAAAACACCCCATATAGTGTTTTGTTTTTAGGTTTTATTAAGCGATAAAAAAAATAATATAACGCACTAAACTCGACTAATGGATAAAAACGAAACCAATACGAAGTATCTAATTGCAATAGCAGTGTACCTACAGACTCATATAAAGACGCAATAAAAGTTAGCCATATAAAAGGTACAATAGGTTGCTTAAAAGAAAACTCCCTATTTTTATAAATCAACACCCAAAAAGGTATAACACCTATAAAAAGAGCTATATAAAGAAATAATTGATACAAGGTTTATCGTTTTATTAACGGGCTTTGCTTTGGGCAAATGGTTGGACACCGAATTAATCTTTCTAAAATTATTCCATCAGTCATATCCTCCCCTTCTTCATTAACACCAACCAGTACTAAATTCGCTTTAATCTCGTTGTTAGCATCCGCTACATTACCATTATACATTCTAATCCCCATGCAGCCTTCTTGCTGTAAAATACCTTGTATTTTTTCTACACCCACATAAAATGATTTTGTTGCTTCTGGTTGTTGTTCCTGAAATGAATGTGTATAATTTACTGCCTCTTCTAAGTTAATTACGGTTCCGCTTTGTTTATCTAATTTCATAACTACATTTTAATTTAAACAAATATCTTATTTAATTTTTAAGTTTCAAATACGTAAAAACACGTATAACTCCCGCTATAAAACTAAAAAATACGTAAAAATACGTATTGCGCATAAAGGTTATTCAACCGAAATTTGTCCCAGAACTAATAAGTAAACCACTCTATTTTATTTATATCAGAACTAAACTTTAGTTTAAAGCTATGGGAACCCCCATAGCTTTTTTTGCTTCTCTATTTACTTTTCTAAAATACTTTTAATATCGGGTTTAAAGTAATTAGGGCCTTTTAGCACCTTTCCATCTTCTCTATAAATAGGTTTTCCATCCGCTCCTAATTTACTCATATTGCTTCGTTGAATTTCATTAAAAACCTCTTCAATTTTATATTGCATCCCATGTTCTAAAATGGTTCCACAAAGAATATATAACATATCGCCTAGAGCATCGGCAACCTCAACCAAATCGTTATTTTGTGCAGCTTCGAGGTATTCTTCATTTTCCTCTTTCATCAAATTAAAACGCAATTTATGCTTTTGCTCTCCTAAGGCTACGCTTGGTTTTTCGTTTACTCCTAACCCAAAAGCTTCATGAAACTGTTGTACGGCAGCTAATTTATTTTTCATTCGTATAATTATTTTTTAGTTTATAAAGTTTAATTACTGTAATTTTGTTTAAAAAGATAATAATGTTTAGTCAAGGACAGCTAATTTTTTCGGGTTTATTTGTATTAGCTTTTGTAATTTTTATGGTAATTAGTTACCGCAAAGATAAAAAGCTTCATAAAAAATATTACAAAGGAAGCATCTTTGTACTGGTTGCCTTTATTTGTTTTATAGCTTTATTGTTTGTAATAAAAAGTGTAAGATAATAGGTTGTTTGTGTTTTTTTACCTATTTTAGAAAGCATTTCTTTCCATTATGAAAACACAAATAAAATTTTCTAACCGAACTTTAACAATAGATTTAAGCAAACCGATAGATATCGCTATTAGTTTAAGTGGTGATGACGCAAACCCTTTGGCTTGGTATCTTTCAGCTCCAAAAATAACCCCTGTAAAAGAAGGAGATTGGATTGCAAAAGTATCGGAAGGCGCTTCGATAAACTTCAACAGTATATGGTTTAACCCCCATGCACACGGAACGCATACAGAATGTTACGGGCATATCTCCAAAGAGTTTTACAACGTAAATAAAGCACTTAATAAATATTTTTTTACAGCAAAACTAATCTCGGTAGCTCCAGAAAAGAAAGGTGAAGATTTTGTAATTTCTAAGCAACAATTAAAAACCTTATTTTCTCCAGGCAGTTGCGAGGCGCTTATTATTAGAACACTCCCTAATCTTAAAAGTAAAAAACAAAAAAATTACAATCACTCTAATTGGCCTTACCTTACAGAAAGCGCAGCAACCTATATTAGAGAAGCAGGAGTTGAGCATCTTTTAATAGATTTGCCATCGGTTGATAAAGAAAAAGATGACGGACTCCTAAAAGCTCATCGAGCATTTTGGAATTACCCTAAAGCTCCACGAAAGCACGCTACAATTACCGAGTTGATTTATGTACCCAACAAAATAACCGACGGCGACTATTTATTAAACCTACAAATAGCTCCTTTTAAAAACGATGCTAGCCCAAGTAAACCTATTTTATATAAAACACTAGCAAAATGAAACTAAGCTTAAAATTAGAAGAATTTGCCATGTTTGCTCTAGGCGCTTATGCTTTTAGTACTTTATCTATCTCTTGGTGGTGGTTTTTTGGCTTATTATTTCTCCCTGATATAGGCATGCTAGGCTATGCTTTTGGTAATACCACAGGGGCAATGGTCTATAATATTTTTCACCATAAAGGACTTGCTATTTTTATTTTTACTATTGGAATCTATACACAAATCCCTTGGCTTAAACTTATTGGAATTATCTTATTTACTCATGCCAGCTTAGACCGAATACTAGGCTACGGACTTAAATATAAAAAAGGGTTTAAATTTACCCATCTAGAAAATTTATAAAAACAACTATGGAATTACTATTTATAGGACTTGCTGTAGGGGCTGTTATCGCTTATTTTATTCTTTCTAAATTTAACAGAAACAGAAAGAAAGAACGTGTAGAAAAGCAATCTGTTGTACTTATGGAAAAAATAAGAAGTGTTTGTAAATTCATCACTATAGAAGGCGATTTCTCTGAAATTTACCACTACAAAAACGTAAAAGATAAATGGGTAAATTTACTTTTTGGAAGTAAAAAAGCACTTGTATTAATCGAGGCGAAAGCACACATTGGTTTCGACTTGACCAAAGTAAAAATGCATGCCGACACCCAAAATAAAACCATTATTCTAACCGAGTTTCCTAAACCCGAATTGCTCACCATAGAAACCGATTTTAAATACTATGACAAACAAGAAGGCTGGGCAAACCCGTTTACCTCTACAGATTTAACCGACATTAACCAAGAAGCAAAACAATATATCGTAGATAAAGTACCCGAAAGTGGTTTACTTGCCGAAGCTTCTAAACAAGCGCTTGAAACCATACAACTTATGGAAAAAATTGTAGAAACCATTAACTGGAAATTAGATTATACAGGATTGGAAACACAAACTTCCCTTAAAAAAGTGGAAGCAAAAAAAGACTAAAAACTACGTTATGAACCTAGAAGATTTTAGAAATTTTTGTTTAGAAAAAAAAGCGAGCGAAGAAGATTTCCCTTTCACTAAAGATATTCTTGTATTTAAGGTTATGGGAAAAATGTTTGCCCTTACCAACATTAACTCATGGGAAAGCGGAATCCCAGAAGTAAACTTAAAATGTGAACCTGAAAAAGCAGAAGAATTACGGGCTAAATATCCCGAAAGCATACTACCTGGATACCACATGCACAAAAAACATTGGAACACTATAAAAATATACCACAAGGATATTGCGCCTAGCTTACTTACAACATTGATAAATCACAGCTACCAACTGGTTGTACAAAAACTTACCAAAAAGCAACAACAGCAATTAAACGAGCATTTTTAAAGCGCTAGCAACACTCCAATTCCCAATTGCTGCTTCCATTGTACACGCGAGCCTGCATCTACCATTTCGCCCGCATCATTCTTTTTCTGTATCTTAACATCATCATCATACTTTAAATGCGAACCTATACTTGCAAGCACATATTTATTTACTTTAAAATTAAAGCTCAACTCCCAATTGATGTCTATATTTCCAAAATTATTTAGGTAATCGGTATATAGGCTTATTTTATGCTTTAATTTAATATTGTTAAATATCTCGGTATTGTATTCATTGGTAATTAATGCTCCTAGCTCTGTACGGCTATTTCTTCCTCTTTTTATAATATTTCCATCGGCATCTTTAACAGCGGCTTTTACACCAAATGCTCCCGAATTAGCCAACTCTTGGTCTAATACAAATGTAGATTTTAAGGTAAGTGGCGATAAATATAATGTAAACGATTTTATTTTTTTACCATATTCTGTCCCTAAACCTAAATACCAATAAGCAGGAGCCATAAAGGTTGATATTTTATTATCGGTATCAGGGTATTTATATCCGTTAGAAATTTGCGTGCTGAAATTAAATTTCGCAGAATAAAACCATGCTGAAGAAGAATCTCTACGGTAACCAACAGTAGAGTTAAATTCTAAATGATCATCGGTTTTTTGGAGCTCTCTTCCTTTTTGCTCATTAAGTCCGTAGCGTGCTTTCAGTTCATTATTCCAACGTAATTTATTTGTTTCATAAATACGTTGAAACTCTGTTTTTAATAAGCCCGAAATGGCATTTGCACCTCCTGCATTCCAGTTTACAAAAGCAACTTCGTTAACATCTAAGCCTATTTTATTTACTTTTTTCCATTGCCAACGCCTAGGACTTAACCTTAATACTGTTGGAGGAACCAGGCTTGGCTCTATCAACGTTTTATCGAATGGTAAGGAATCTACAGGCTTTATCTCTAACTCTAAGGGAGTAGCTAATTGTGGTTGTTGAGAAAAACCAATAGCACAAGTACAAAGAGCAATTATCAGCCATAATTTCTGTTTGTAATCCACAAAAAAATAGTTTATGTATTTATTGATATTGAAAACTTCCTAAACTGCTTTTTATGCTAAGTTTTTTTTCTTCGGAAGCTTCTACACGGCCAACAATTTTTGCATCGACATTAAACGTTTTTGAAATTTCAATAATATCGGTAGCTATTTCCTCTGGCACATACAACTCCATACGATGCCCCATATTAAATACCTGATACATCTCTTTCCAATCTGTTTTGCTTTCTTCCTGAATCAATTTAAACAACGGTGGCACTTCAAACATATTGTCTTTAATAATATGTAAGTTATCTATAAAATGTAAAATTTTGGTTTGTGCGCCTCCGCTGCAATGTACCATTCCGTGGATTTCTTTTGCAGAATATTTTTCTAATATCTTCTTGATGATAGGGGCGTATGTTCGGGTTGGCGAAAGCACTAATTTCCCAGCATCTACAGGAACATCTGCTACAGTATCGGTAAGCTTTTTGCTTCCTGAATAAACCAATTCTTTAGGAATCGAAGCATCAAAACTTTCTGGATATTTTTCGGCTAATGCATGGGTAAACACATCATGCCTAGCGGAAGTTAATCCATTGCTTCCCATTCCTCCATTATAACGCTGCTCGTATGTTGCTTGCCCAAAAGAGGCTAAACCTACTATCACATCGCCAGGTTTTATATTGGCATTATCTATAACCTTATCTTTTTTAATTCTTGCAGTTACTGTAGAATCTACAATAATAGTTTTCACTAAATCTCCTACATCTGCAGTTTCTCCTCCGGTAGTATGAATCTCTACGCCAAACTTTTTAAGCTCGGTTACCAATTCTTCGGTTCCATTAATAATAGCAGAAATCACCTCTCCTGGAATTAAGTTTTTGTTTCTTCCTATGGTTGAAGATAGTAGTATATTATCGGTAGCGCCTACACAAAGTAAATCGTCTACATTCATAATTAATGCATCTTGGGCGATTCCTTTCCAAACAGAAATGTCTCCGGTTTCTTTCCAATACATATAAGCCAAAGACGATTTTGTTCCTGCTCCATCTGCATGCATGATAAGGCAATACTCATCATCTTGAGTTAAGTAATCGGGAATAATTTTACAAAAAGCTTTAGGAAACAAGCCTTTATCTATGTTTTTTATTGCTTTATGTACTTCTTCTTTCTCTGCAGAAACCCCTCGTTGCGCGTAACGTTTACTAACTTTTTGACTCATACTATTAAATTTGAAATGCAAAAATAACAAATAAAAAATCCCGTTTTAAGAAAAACGGGATGAAATAATTTTTTAATGTGTAAAAAGTAATTCTCGGTATTTGGTTAATGGCCAAAGCTCATCGTCTACCAATACTTCCAATTTATCACAATGGTAACGGATATCATCAAAATAGGGCTTTACCTCATCGCAATACATTATTGCTTTTTCTTCTATACAGGTTAATTTATTGGCCTTTTTACGTGCATCTATCATCTGTGTAGTTGCTTTGTTTATTTTGGCTATATGTCCCGATATAGCTTCTATAATACGCAATTGCTCTTCTGCGTAGGTTTTAAAACTATCGCCATAAATATCTTTAAGTCCTTTTACATTTTCTATAAGAATATTTTGGTAGCGGATAGCTGTAGGAATAACATGATTTCTTGCAATATCGCCCAACACACGTCCTTCTATCTGGATATGTTTTGCATACTCCTCCATCTCTATATCGTAACGGGCTTGAATCTCTACTTCATTCATCACCTCCATGCGTGTATAAAGGTCTATCGCTAATGGAGATATCTTTGCTTTTAAAGCAATTGGAGTTGTTTTATTATTGCTTAATTTACGTTTTAAAGCTTCTTTTTCCCATGCATCACCATAGCCGTCACCCTCAAAACGTATTTTTTTAGAGGCTTTGATATACTCGCGCAAGACATTAAAAATCGCATCGTCTTTTTTCATATTTTCTGTTGCGATTAATGCATCTACCTCTTTCTTAAATTCTTCTAATTGCCTTGCTACAATCGTGTTTATAACCGTCATGGCATTAGAGCAATTTGCTGTAGAACCTACCGCACGAAGCTCAAATTTATTTCCTGTAAAAGCAAATGGCGAAGTACGGTTACGATCTGTATTATCGAGTAATATTTCAGGTATTTTCCCAACTACATTTAGCTTTAATTCTGTTTTTTCTTGCGGAGATAATTTCCCATCGGTTACTTTTTCTAGCTCGTTAAGCACCTCATCTAACTGCGATCCTATAAATACCGATATAATTGCTGGCGGTGCCTCATTTGCTCCTAATCTATGGTCGTTAGAAGCGGTTGCTATGGCCGCTCTAATTAATTCTTCATAATCGTGAACCGCTTTTATGGTGTTTACAAAGAAGGTTAAAAACTGTAAATTTTTCATAGGAGTTGCTCCTGGACTTAACAAGTTTATGCCTGTATCTGTAGCTAAAGACCAGTTGTTGTGTTTTCCGCTTCCGTTTACACCAGCAAATGGTTTCTCGTGAAATAGCACTTTAAAGTTATGGCGTTCAGCAACTTTCCCCATCACATCCATCAACAACAGGTTATGATCTACTGCGAGGTTTGCTTCTTCAAAAATAGGAGCTAATTCAAACTGATTGGGAGCTACTTCGTTATGACGCGTTTTTGCGGGGATTCCCAACAGCATACATTCGTTTTCTAAATCGCGCATATAGTTTAATATACGTGAAGGTATAGAGCCAAAATAATGATCGTCTAACTGCTGCCCTTTTGCTGGAGCATGCCCTAATAGAGTTCTTCCTGAAAGCATAATATCTGGCCTAGAATTTGCTAAATCTTTATCAATCAAGAAGTATTCTTGCTCCCAGCCTAAAGTTGCATTTACTTTTTTTACTTTCTTATCGAAATACTGAACAACTTTAGTTGCTGCACTATCAAGAACTTGTAAAGAGCGTAATAAAGGAGTTTTATAATCTAAAGCTTCTCCTGTATAAGAGACAAATACTGTAGGAATACAGAGCGTTGTACCCCAAATAAAGGCTGGTGAGGTGGGATCCCAAGCGGTATAACCTCTAGCTTCGAAGGTATTACGAATTCCGCCGTTAGGAAAGCTTGAAGCATCGGGTTCTTGTTGCACTAAAGCCGAACCTCCAAATTTTTCTATAGCAGATAAATCATCATCTATATCAAAAAAGGCATCATGCTTTTCTGCTGTAGATCCGGTAAGCGGCTGAAACCAATGTGTATAATGGGTTACTCCTTTAGAGATTGCCCACTCCTTCATCCCTGTAGAAATATAGTCGGCTAAATGGCGTTCTATTTTTGTTCCTTTCTCGATAGCATCCATCAAACTATTGAAAGATGTTTTTGTAAGAAATTGACGCATTGCCTTTTTATTAAAGACATTTGTGGCGTAAATTTCTGAACGTCGGTGCGGTTCTTGAACCTCTACTGGCTTACGCGTAGAGATTTGTTTTAAAGCGTGAAATCGTAATGTTGACATAATATTTTTGTTGTGTTGAGACCACAAAAATAAAACAAAAACAAAAACACCCCTTCAAAAATGTAATTTTATTCTAAAAAAATAACAAAATTAAACTTCACCCCCTAAAAAAACAAGGGCTATAAAAAGGAAAGCGAAACAAAAACCGCATAAGCCCCAACTAACAACAGTCCTTTATACTTTGTAAACTCATACTTTTTAGGTAAAAACACCAACGGAAATAAAACAAAGGCAAAACCTATCATCCACCAAATATCAAACGTTAATATTCCTTCAGACTGCATTTTGATAGGCTGAATAATTGCTGTAATCCCTAATACCGAAGCGATATTAAAAATATTAGATCCGATTAAGTTTCCTATAGATAAGGCTTTTTCTTTTTTAAGTGCAGCAATCACAGAAGCTGCTAATTCTGGAACACTCGTCCCAACGGCAATCATTGTTACAGATATAACGCGCTCGCTTACACCTAATTTTTCGGCTAAATCTACGGCTCCATTCACCAACCAATCTGAGCCAAAGTACAAAGCAACTCCACCAATTATTAGCCATACAATTGTTTTAAACATCGATGTATATTGCAATTTTTCATCGACTTCTTCGGTTGCATCGGCAGGCGGATTTCGTCTTGCGCGTTGCAACAATAACACCAAGTACAATACAATTGCAATAACAAGCCCTATTCCTTCTATTCTAGAAATACCTCCGCCAGATTGTAAACAAAAATATAAGACGATAGAAAACAACATCATTACAGGCCAATTAAACCTATAAAAATCTCTATCTACTGCAATGTTGGTAATAAGCGCGGTAATCCCTAATACCAATCCTATATTTGCGATATTAGAGCCTACTACATTTCCTAAACTTATGTCTGAAGAGCCTGCGATAGCTGCTTGTAAACTCACTAATAATTCAGGTAAAGAAGTAGCAAAAGACACCACTGTTAACCCAATAATCATTTTAGAAATTTTAAATTTAAATGATATTGCCACAGAGGAACGCACCAAAAACTCTCCTCCTACTACCAATAAAACTAATCCAAGAAGTATAAAAACTATAGCCATATATCTAGTCTATTTTGAAGCTGCAAAGATAAATGATTTCAATCAAACACTACTTTAAAATAAACTCATAATATTTTTTTGTTATTATTTTGATTTAATAAACAAAACATTGTATATTTGCAGCCGCAAAGGCCTCGTAGCTCAACTGAATAGAGTACCTGATTACGGCTCAGGCGGTTGCAGGTTTGAATCCTGCCGAGGTCACTAAAAACCTTCTTAATCTGTAGATTTTGAAGGTTTTTTTATTTGTATCACTTTGGTAATTAGATAATTATCTAAATTCACACACAACTTTCGGGAATGCTCTAAAGAAAACCTACAATCCACATTCCTTTTTATTGAAAAATACCACAAGATATGTTTTCTTTGTTATATGGCTTCAACAAATTGTACAGATACCACTAACCTAATTAAACATATACAAGCTTATGTTTCTTTAACTGATACAGAGATAACGCAACTTACAGCGGCTATCCAAGTAAAAACTGTAAAAAAGAAGGAATACCTTGTAAAGACTGGCAACATTTGTAAAGATTACTATTTTGTTAGTCAGGGCTGTTTGCGCATGTTTTTTATTAAAGAAAACGGCACAGAACAAATCACACAATTTGCCATTGAAAACTGGTGGATGACAGACCACATGAGCTTGTTAAAACAGCAACAATCCCCTTTTTATATACAAGCTATTGAAAATACGAACGTAATTATTTTACACAGCTCCACCGCAGAAAAACTTTTTAAAAAAATCCCTGCGCTAGAAAAATATTTTAGAATTATCTTACAACATGCGTATGCCGCTTCACAGTTTCGCATCAAATACTTATATGATTATTCTAGAGAAGAATTATACACTCACTTTGCTGCTCATTTTCCTGATTTCTTACAACGTGTTCCTCAATATATGCTAGCTTCCTATTTAGGTTTTACACCAGAATACCTTAGCGAAATAAGAAAGAAACTACAAAACAACCCTTCTTAAACCAGTTTAAGTTTTAACATCATAAGGAATAATATCTTTGATTTATAAAATGAAAATTATGGAACAAAGACTAAACATTCAGCAATTAGAACCCAATGCTTACAAAGCTATTTTAGAAATTTCTAAATACCTTGAAACAACATCCCTTTCAAAAACCAGTAAAAACCTTATAAAAATAAGAAGTTCTCAAATTAACGGTTGTGCTTACTGTATAGAAATACACACTACTGAAGCTTTAAAAAACGGAGAAAAACAAAACAGAATTTTTGCGTTGAGCGCCTGGAAAGAATCTCCTTTATTTTCTGAAAAAGAAAAAGCCTTGTTAGCGGTTACTGATGAAATAACACAGATAAGTAATAATGGATTAACAGAAGAAACCTTCCAAAAGCTTAAAAGTTACTTTAACGACAATGAAATAGCACAAATTATTATACAAATAGGAGAAATTAATATTTGGAATCGTATTGCGGTTTCTACACAAATGTTTCATCAACCATCATAAGAGTTTGCAATAAAATTAATCGATAAAGCTATTCTGTTTGAGTAGCTTTATTGGTTACCTTTCGTTATGTCCTTTACCTTGAAACATTTTAGGTATCGATTTTTCTATTCTCGATAAACGTGTTTTTGATTGTTTGGCTTGAGAAAAATACAACAAGTAACTTCGTTGCCTTCCTGGTGTTAATGCTTCGAAAACTTTTTTTATAGCTGAGTTTTCTTCTAGAATTTCTTTAAATTCACTTGGCATTTCAAATTCTGAAGTTTCTTTCGTTTTTACTTTTACACCTGCTTTTTCAACTTCTATCGCTTCAAAAATATATCTTTTGATTGTTGGCGTCAAATCTATAACCTCTTCTGGTTTTGTAAATCTAATTTGACGAGCCGTTTGCACATTTTCTGTTTGCTGAATTAAAACTTCATCGGTGTCTTTTAACAGCACTCCTTTATGAAAAAGTAAGGCACAATAATCTTTAAAGCCATGAATTAACACTACGTTTTTCCCTTGAAATGTATAACAAGGATGCTTCCATTTAAAATCTTCTTCAAGACCACAGTCCAAACAAATTTGGCGCAACAACGTTGTTTCTTCCTTCCAATTTTTTATACTTTTTATGTATGCATCTACTTTTTCCATTTTTAAATAAAATTCTTAAAAACAAATGTAAAAAAATAAAATATTGATAATAAAAACTAAACAAGTATATTTTATTTACATTTTTTATATTTACAAAAATAATACATCTATGAAAAGTGCTTTTTTTGAAAGAATTTATAACTATCCTACCATCCTAAAAAGCGAATATCAAGAAATAATCAATTCGCATAGCAGAGTTGAATGTTCGAAGAATCAAACGATAGTGCACTCTGGAAGTATTTGCAATGAATATTATTTAATAGAACGTGGTATTTTCAGGTCTTCTATTTTCAATTATGATGGAGAAGAAGTAACTACCGGTTTTTTTAATGCTCATGAAGTTTTAATCGATTCTTCTTCTTTATTCCAGAGAATCCCTGCCCTTGAAAGCATTCAAGCAGTAACTGATGGTGCATTATGGAAAATAGAATATGAAACTTTTCAAGAACTATTCCATAAGATAGAAGGTTTTAGGGAATGGGGACGTAATTGGATGACAAATCAGCTTTTTATCGCTAAACAACGCTCCTTATCGATGATTACATTAACTGCTACAGAAAGGTATTTAAACCTGATGAAAGAAAAACCACAAGTTATAAAACAAGTTCCTTTAAAGCATATTGCCAGTTATTTAGGGGTTACCGATACTTCTCTAAGCAGAATTAGAAAAGAGCTTTAAAACTTGCCATAGGACAAGATTATTTATCTCCTGTTTTTTCATCTTTGAAGAATAACTTAAACTTAATTAATGATGAAAAAAAATAATCCTATTGTCTGGTTTGAAATTTATGTGGACGACTTGGAAAGAGCCGCTAAATTTTACGAAAGTGTATTTCAGGTTACTTTAGAAGAAATAAGCGACCCTTCCGATGCTTCTATCCAAATGAAAGGTTTCCCAAGTGATATGGATAGCTATGGCGCTTCCGGTGCTTTGGTAAAAATGAAAGGTGTTGAACCTTCTGCCAATGGAAGCATTGTTTATTTTGGATGTGATGATTGCGCTGAACCTGAAAGCCGTGTAACAGCTAATGATGGCAAGATACTGCAGGCTAAAATGGCTATTGGCGAACATGGTTTTGTTTCTTTGGTTAGCGATACTGAAGGAAACACAATCGGTTTTCATTCGCTGAAATAAACCACTTATAGAGATAGTTTGTCAAGCACCTGCCTCAGAAGAGGGCTTGGGAAACGCATGGACAAAAAAATAGAAGTAAATGAGAAAACTAATAGCATATGAGTTTCTGTCTTTGGATGGTTTTATGGCTGGAAGAGAAGGACAAGAAATGGATTTTGTCACACAACGGTTTTTAGCAGAAATGGAATCGGATATTGCTCAAGAATATAAAAACGCAGATACATTTTTGTTTGGTCGTAAAACATACGAAAGCCTTTCTCAATATTGGCCTAATGTTACTATAAAAGATGAACCATTGGCCGATTTTATGAATGGGATGAGAAAAATTGTCTTTTCTTCTACAATTAGTGATTTAAGTTGGAATAATTCCAAACTATCTCAAGTTAGTCTAGTTGAGCAGGTGACAACATTAAAAAAGGAAGAAGGGAAGAATATAATAATTATAGGAAGCGCAAGTATTATACAAAAGCTAACTGAACTAAAACTAATAGATGAGTATAAAATATTGCTTTTTCCTGTTGTTTTAGGCGACGGAAAACCTCTTTTTAACAGGCAAAAAAATGCCGTTAATTTAAATTTAAGGCAGACTAAAAAGTATAATAATGGGGTTCTATTATTAACCTATTCAAAGTGAAAATTAGAATACAATCGGAAATAAAAATAAGGACTCACAAATATCAAAGCCTAAATATATATAAAAATGGAAAGCATAGAACAAGTCAACTATATCAAAGCACCTATAGAGTCAGTTTACCAGGCACTTACCTCAGAAGAAGGCTTGGGAGAAGTCTGGACTAATAAACTAAAGGTAAAACCTGAGGTAGGTTTTGTAAACGAATTTGACTTTGATGAAGGCTATATCACAAAAATGAAGACCATAGAATTAAAGGAAAACGCTAAAATTATTTGGGAATGTATTGCTTCCGATAAGGAATGGGTAGGCACAACAATTTCTTTTGAACTATCAGAAAAGGACAACGTAACAGCTGTCGTTTTAAAGCATTCAAATTGGAGAGAATTAACGGAGTTTTACCAATGGTGCAATTATAATTGGGCAATGTTTTTATTTAGTTTAAAGACCTATTGCGAGAATCAAAAGGGATTGCCATACCAAGAACGAAAATTTTAAGATAGATGAAAAAACAGATTACAAGCTTTTTAACGTTTCAGAAAAACAACGCAGAGGAAGCCATGAACTTTTATATTGATTTGTTCGATAATTCCAAAGTAATAGAAATACAACGATACGACAAAAATGGCCCTGGTAAAGAAGGAACAGTTATAAAAGCAATTTTTGAACTGAATGGCAAACAGTTTATTTGTAGCGACAGTTTTATTCAACACGAATGGGATTTTACACCTGCTATTTCAAACTGGGTAGAATGTGAAACAGCTAAAGACATTGAATATCTTTTTGAAAAGCTATCAGAAAACGGAGATGTAAAAATGCCACTAGACAACTACGACTTTAGCAAACAATTTGCTTTTGTAGAGGATAGGTTCGGAGTTTCTTGGCAATTAAATTTGGAATGAATAAGATGTTTAAAACACACACCACTTAGCTTGCTTTAAAAACACAATCAAACAATATGAATCCAAAACAAATGTGGGCAAATCTTGGAGTGGAAAATATTGAACGAACTACAAAGTTTTATAAATCCTTAGGTTTTAAGCTAAATGGAAGTCCTTCAAACGATTTAGTAAGTTTCTTTTTTGGTCCTGATAATTTTGTTATCCATTTTTTTAAGAAAGAGCAGCTAGAAGTAAGCTTAGAGAGTAAAGTTGCTGATTTGAACAATGGGAATGAAGTCATGTTTTCTTTGGCTATAGAATCTAAAACGGAATATGACCATTGTGTAGAAAAAATAAAAAAAGCCGGTGGTAAAATTATCTTCGATTCAAATTTTGACAGAAAAGAATTTTACGATAAAAACGGTTTTTTTGTTTGTGTTTTTACCGACCCCGATGGGCATAAATTCAATCTGTTGTATAATGATAATTAGCCTATTCGGTTGAATATAAGCACCTCAGCTATTAGGACTCATACAATTGAACACTACTGCAATGACATCAAGTTATGAGCTAAAGATGTTCTTATTTTTCCCAATAAAAAACAAATAATTTTATTAGAAATAAACCTGAAATGATTGTCGCTATTTTTAAAACAGATATTGTTCAAGAGAAAGAAGCTCAGGAAATTGTTGATCAATTAAAAAATAAATTACCCGCTTACGAAATAAATTTCGACCTAGAAGATTGTGATAATATATTACGCGTCTATGGCACAAGTGATAAAACCAACTTTGTTGTACGTTTTATGAGTAATATGGGGTTTCAATGTGTTCCCATACTTTAACCTGTGGAAGTTTAGAAGTTATAACAAAAGTGCTATTGGCTTATTTCAATAAAGGTTTGCCCAAAGTTAGTTTTTAGGGTGACACTTTTTAGGAGTCGTTTTTTCCTGATTTGGAATTGTTGATTCGTTATACTTGAAAAATCATATTTGCTGTTAAAATTTAACAAGACACAAAAAATCATGTCTTTTTTTAATCTATACAGTTAGTTCAAGACAGGAGATTACTGTCCATAATACGGGAATAAGTAGTGAATAAACTGAAGTTAGCGGGCATTAAAAAAAAACAAGCCAAAACAGAAAATTCCAACATAATAATAAAAGACCAAAATAAATTTACAAAACCCAAAAAAAGGTTGCGGTTATATTTACAACCGATTGGTTTCATAAATTAAAAAGAATAAAAAATGAGAAAATTAAAATTACAAGTTCAAATGTCCGTTGACGGATTTATCTCAAGTCGTAGTGGAGAAATGGATTGGATGGAGTTAAACTGGTCTAATGATATAAAAAATTATGTTAGCGAAATATTAAAAGAAGTTGACACCATATTACTAGGAAAAAATTTAGCAAAGGGGTTTATTCCACATTGGGCGGCAGTTGCCAACGACAAAAGCAATCCTGAACAGAAAGCAGGAGTTATATACACTCAAACACCTAAAATAGTGTTTAGTAAAACCTTGACTAAATCAGAATGGGAGAATACAACCATTGAAAATGGAGATTTTGTTGAGAAGATTAACGCATTGAAAAATCAATCAGGTAATGACCTAATTGTTTATGGCGGTGGTCAGTTTGTTTCATCCTTAATCAAAGAAAAACTTATTGACGAGCTTCATTTGTTTATCAATCCTTCAATACTTGGTAGTGGAATGCCAATTTTTCAGGATGTAGATGCAATGCAAAAACTAAATTTGGTTTCTTCAAAACACTTTGACTGTGGTATAATAGTACTTGTATATAAACCTTTGTAAATTGCGTAGAGACATTTTTAAAAAGGCTACAAAACTATCTCTGGAGGAGAATCAAATAGCTAACAATTATTCATTCCAATCGAAAATATTCAAGAGTTAAGCAAACTTCAAAATATTTTTGTTTTTGATGATGAAAGTTTGATAAAAGCTTATTCTCAAACTGTGAAATTTAATACATCTGAATTGTGGCTTTATTCAAAAAAAATAACGTTGTTAAATGAAAAATAAAAAAGACTCTGCCTAATAACAATGTATCCGGTTATAAGAAAATATTACAAACCGATTCAACCAAGCGTTTCGGCTACAGATAATGATATAAACTATCAAGAAATCCAACCAAATAAAGATATTGAGAATTTTATTTACTGTTTTTGGCAACTTAAATCACAGCAACCATTATTAAAAGACTATAATTATCGCGTGGTTTCAGACGGTTGCATCGACATTTTTTTCGATCATAAACAACCTGCTGAAAACTTTGTAATGGGATTTTGTAGAAAGTTCGTTCAATTTCCAATTGGAAAAGAATTTGATTATATAGGTGTTCGGTTTTTACCTTCTGCATTCCCTCACTTGTTTGGAGTTGATGCTAAAACTTTAAGCAATCAATCTCAGGAATTATACAAGGTTTTGCCTGACTTTTCCAATTGGATTACTTCAGAAATCAAGCCTGTGGATTCATTTGAAAACATTACAAAAAGGCTGAACGAAAGAATAATCGGAATTCTAAACTTTCAAGATATTCATTACGATTATCGTTTTTTAGATTCACTGAAACAAATTTTCCAAAGACATGGATATTTGGATACCGAAAAAGACCTTAATACAGGCTTAAGTTCAAGACAACTTCGCAGAATTTTCAATTTTTATATTGGAACTACAGCAAAATCGTTTAGTAATGTTGTACGCTTTCAGCATATTTTAAATGCAAAACCTTCAATACAAAGTTTAAAAGAAAACAAACTATATTTTGATGTTGGATTTTTTGACCAAGCCCATTTTATTAAAAACTTCAAAACATTTTATGGTGTAACACCTTCAGAAGCCTTCCGTTAAGATTGTCCGATTTTTACAATGCCTCGGTTTCTTGCCAATCTATATTTGTAACAACAAAATTATTGGCAATGAAAACATTATTATTAACCGTATTTGTCCTAATGGTAGGTTATACAAATGCACAAACAACAAACAAGATGAAGCTTAACGCAGGAATAATTACCGAAAAACTACAGGAAACCAAGAAATTCTACACAGAAGTTTTGGGCTTTGGGGTAAGTTTTGAAAACGAGTTCTATTTATTACTTCATACACCTAATCAATCGGAAGAAATCAGTTTTTTAAAACCAAATCACCCTAGCCAAAAGCCAATTTTTCAATCGGCATTCAACGGAAAAGGTGTTTATTTAACAATTGAAGTTGAAAATGTAGATAAAGTTTATAAAGAGCTTAAAGAGAAAGGAATTCTAATGGAAATTGAAATAAGAGATGAGCCTTGGGGTGATAGACATTTCGCAATTAAAGACCCTAATGGAGTTGGAATTGATATCGTTACTTATACAAAACCCGAAAAATAAAATAATAGAAGGAAGTTTTTCGTATATAAATTAATACTCATGAAAATTACTTGACAAAAAGATTTCCATTATATTGTTTTAAACAAAAACTCAATTATCGGAAACGCAAATAATTTCCAATAATTGAGTTTTCTTAATAAAGATTTGTTCGAAACTAGTTTTTAGGATGATATTTTTCAGGAACAACTTCGAGCATTTCAAGAAAGCAATTCACCCATTGGGGTGTTTCTAAACAGACTATTTCTGCATTTAAATCTATATTAAATTTCTCTGCAAGCTCCCTGACTTGATTTTTCCTGAATACTTTTTTTAAGGCAGTACGGGTTGGCAAGTGAGGCCGCTTAAGCATATATGAAATAAAACACAGGTACTTTTCCTTATAATTGACATCAAACGCTGGTTGCTTTTTGGTTATTTTCAACAACACTGATTTAACTGTGGGAGGAGGCAAAAAACTTTCCGGACTTATTTCATACATAATTCTTAAATCGAAAAATGTATGATAAAATATCACGAAAGGATTATAGACCTTCTTTGTAAAGAGTTTTCTTGCAGGTTCTAACTGAAGTATTATAGCACCTTCCTGAAAAAACGCTGCATTTTTAAACATCAGAATTTTAAATATGTCGGATGTAATTCCAAAAGGTATATTTGAAACAACTTTAAATGGAATCTTAGGAACTATATACTTCCTGAAATCTTCTCTGACAATGTGAATATTCTTATTTTCTATGAACCTTTTTCTTAAGTGTTTATATAATTTATAATCGTTTTCGACGGCTATAACTTTATTGCTGCTTTTTACTAAATGAACCGTAATAAATCCTTTTCCTGCACCTATATCAATAATGGTATCATTTGGGTTTATTTGTATTTGTGAAATAGTATCTGTAATCAGGTGCTTATCAATCGTAAAATGTTGACCTGTATAGCGAACAGGTCGTTTCTTTTTTGGCATTAATTTGTTCGTGAAGGTTAAACTGGATTTCTAAGTATGAAAAAGTAAATAGGCTGTAATACCTAAACAGCATAACTCTCCAGTAACCTTAAGAAAAGGCTAAAGTATAAACAGTATTAAACTATACTGATAGAAGAATGATTGAAAACTGTACGGAATTGCCTATTACTTAGCTGAAATTCCTTAACCTACAAAAACAAGCCATAAAAATGATTATAATTATTTTGTAACAAACTTATTAATATTCCGCAAAAAACACAAGAACAGCTTCTTGACCTTCATTGTTTTATGGTTACATTAGGACTTCATGAACCGATTTATCATTATATAAACCCCAAAATGTATTTGCAATTTTGTCAGGATGATGGAGTGATGAGTCTTCGCTAATTCTATGGTTTATCATCAGCAACGCAATAAATATGTTTTTTGACTTTAAACTATTTTCGAGACAGTTTACCATCGACCTTAAAGCTGCACTTGTCATAGATAAAGAAGCATAAGCAGGCTTTGGGGATAGTGCTATTCCTCCTCCCGTTACCAAAATCGTACCTTTAGTTTCGGTTAAATTCTTCAATAGCCTTTTTACAAGCAACTGCAATCCTATTACATTAGCATGATAATCAAGTTGTAAATCACCTGAAGCCTCCTCTAAAATATCCTTTTGTACAATACGAGCAACATTATACAGAAGTACATCTATTTTATGGTTTTTTGAAATTATATCAAGCGTTTGGTTTAAGTTGGTTTCGTCAGAAACATCAGCAACATAGGTTGCCACATCATCACCATACTTTAATAATTCCCCTTTAAGGATATTAAGATTATCTTGATTTCTGCTTAACAGCAAAACTTTAAAACCTTCATTAATAAACTTTTTAGCTGCTGCAAAACCTACCCTTGATCCTGCTCCTACAATTAACAATACTTTTTTCCTCCTCATTTACTACAATCTGGTATTTTGGGTTGTCCTGATTAACCATTTTCCTTCCTTTTTAATAAGTAACATTGTTAATATACCTTTTCGATTTTCTATTCTCTTTGGGGTTTTAAAATCGGGCCAAAACCAAATAGCATGAACAACAGCAGTAGTAGAATCAATAAGCTCAATTTTTTCAAGACTTAATTTGTATGTCATATTTTGCCCTTGTTGCTTCAACATGTTATGGGCTTTTTGGTGTTCAGCTATATTAACCGCATTCGATTTAAACCAAGTTCCGGACCAGGTAATAAAATCGGTATCCTCTGTAAAAAGGTTTCCCCAAGATTGTATTTCGTGTTTATTCCATAAATCAACATAGTCTTGAAAAGTTTTGTTGATTAATTCTCTGTCATTTGAATGCATCATATTTGTTTTCATATAGTTATAAGGTGTTTTTTTAACAGGCACAGCCATACTAACTGAAGTCAAAAAGGTTGAAAATAGAAAGAAGGCTAAAAATGTATACTTCGTGATATTCATCATGATAGATTTTAAATTTATGTTTTGATGTATTACTCAAAGCAAAATTAATTTCCATACACTCAACAAAACGTGATTCAAATCACAAAACGCTATTTAAAAGTTTTTCCTGTTTTATTATCTTTATGATTTAGAAAATCTACTCCAATTTTTCACCAAAAATGAATGACGCACTGACAATCAAAAACTTTCACGAACAACTTGCCATCAAATTCCCCTATGTTGAAGAACAGAGCTGGAACAAGCTTCAAAATATTTCTATGGTTCAAAAACTCAATAAAAATGAATTGTTATGCAAAGAGGGACAGAAATTAAATCATGGGATTTTTGTGGTTAGTGGGCAATTAAAACTATTCTACCTTAATGAATCAGGAATCGAAAGAATTGCCAGTTTTTGTACCAGAAATGATTATATAGATAATTGGAATGATGTACACCAGCACACAGCCTTGCCTTACTCCATTTGTGCTATCTCCACCACAACCATTGTAAAGTATCCTTTAAAAGAAATGGTTTCTATTTTTAAGCAAAATCCGGACTTATTACAGCTATGCATAGATCTATCGCAAGAAATTATAGGTAAAAAACAAGACCATTATCAAATACTAACACTCAAAACCCCAAAAGACCGCTATCTATGGTTACAAAAAAACAGACCTCAGTGGCTCCAGGATATCACCTTAACGGAACTATCTAAATATCTACATGTAAGTAGAGAAACGTTAAGTAGGGTAAGGAGTAAACTGCTTCGATAAACAATCAACAAGAGTTTTCTTATAAAAGTTTTAAAAGTTAAAAACCTACTTATTAACTAAAAAGACATTTGTTATCTTATTGGATTTACTTTTTATTTATGGGAACGAAAAATTGCTGTATTTAATGATACCTGTAAAAGCTTAATTCAGCTAGTTGAGGAGGTATAGTATCTAAAAATGTAACAAAAAAAAACTAGTCCTAAAGCGGATAAATGCATTTAGGACTAGGTGTATTATTTTTTATTTTCGCAGGTAATCTATCGAGTATTTTCCTGGTCCTAATAATAGAATTCCTAAATATCCTATCAAGTATAGAAGTGGCAATTCCTGACCGCTTAAACCATCGTTTAAATGTACGATAAACACAATAACTAGCATGGTAATAATTAAAGGAATACTTGCTAAACGTGTTGCCAAGCCTAAAACAAGTAAGCCTGCACAAACTACTTCCGAGAAAATAGTTAATATTAAACTGGGTACTGCTCCTACTCCTAAAGGATCTGGAAAACTAACCTCTTGAGCCGTTAATAGGTTTTGCAACTTAGGAATCCCGTGTGTTAACATAAGTCCACCAAAAAACAACCTAAAAAGCAATGCTGTAATGTGTGGAAAAACTCTATTTATTTTTGCCATTATTATTTCTTAAGAAGTTCTTGAGCATTTTTAATACTGCTATTAATAGCATTCTTCATCTCTTCAGCTTTTTCTGCTTGTTCTTTTAATAAAGGAAGTTTTTCTTTATAAACATCATCACTTAAAACCTCTTTAGATAGTGCATTAGGGAACTCATTAGAGAAATCTTTCATCCAATTCATCATTAAATGGTGAGCTTCTTCTAGTTTCCCAATGGCTTCTTGGTAACGCTCTTGATTAGCTGTTATGGTATCGGTTGCTGCTTTTTTCTTTATATCTTCTCGCAACATTCCTAAAGTTCCCATTTTTGGCATTACGGCATCGTGTGCGGCCAATGCTTCTTTCATGGTTTCGTTATAATCTGTTGCTAATTTATTTTCTTGTTTACATGCTGTAAACCCTAACAGTACAATCCCAATGGCAATAATTATTTTTTTCATCTTATTTTATTTAAAAGGTTTCTATTCTATATACAACGTAGGCTGTAAAGCTCCTACATATTCCAGTTTTTCTGAAGCTGCCATTCCGTTTGGATTACAGCCCAATTTACCTTCTGGTATAGGCAAATTTAACGCATTATAATACTCTACCCAAGATTGATGATAAACATTTGTACCAGGATTTTTAAACGTCATGGGGTTTAATTCAAATATTTCTGCTTCATTGAAGCTTCGGTAGATAAAATCTGAGCAGTAATAACTTGTATCGTTTAAAATATAGCTATGGTTATATGGTTTTCCCAACATGGCTGTGGCTTGCTTAATTGCCTGTGGTATGCTATACTGAAATTCGTCTTTTAACCGATAAACCTGTAATGCCCGAGGCTTTTTTAGGCTGTCTGTTTGTGATAAGATAAATGATTTTAGACTTAATTTTTCTGAACCATTATTAAAACCTGCATGCAATACATACCAGGTTTCATCTGTTTTTTCCAGAATCCCCATGTGGGAGTAATTTTTTGTTTCTTGGTGTTGGGTTACTTTATTTATTGCTTCCGAGAGCCCTTCTGTATAACTTTCACAGAAAATAATATCGCCTTCTTTTAAGTTTACCGTTTGTGCTAAACTAACTTGAAACAATATTAAGGTTAGGATAAGGAATGTATTTTTCATTTCTAATCTAAATTTAACACTTCTATGGCGTTACGATTTAGTTTTATTTTATGCAATTTTTCTAACTTTTTCAGCAAGCGTGAAATCACCACCCTAGAGGTGTGTAAATCGTATGCTATTTCTTGATGCGTTGTGGTTAAACTTGCAGAGTTACTTACTCTTACTTTTTCTTTTAAATAACTTATTAGCCTATCGTCCATCTGCTGAAAAGCAATAGTATCTATGGTTTCTAATAGTTCGTTTACACGTTCGTGGTAGCTTTGAAAAACAAAATCTCTCCATGTTTTGTATTTAGAAGTCCATTCCTCCATTTTTTGTACAGGAAACGTAATTAATAAGGTATCTGTTTCGGCAATGGCTCGTATTTTACTTTTATGATGCCCCAAGCAACAACTCATGGTTACCGAACAGGTTTCTCCTTTTTCTAAAAAATATAAAAAAAGCTCATCGCCTTGATTGTCTTCTCGCAAAACTTTTATAGCTCCGTTTATCAATAACGGGATAAATTTCACGTACGAGCCAACATCTATAATCTGTTCGTCTTTTTTGACCTCTTTAAGCGTGCCTATTTCTAGCATTTCTTGGAGTAATTCTTTCTCAAAAATATGCTGATAGCTTTCTAGAAAAGCAGTTTCCATAACTAAAATTTAAGTTCTAAAAATACACATTTTTATGTGATTTCTAGCTGCTATTAAAAAATACCTGTTAGACTAAAAAACAGGTATGTCTTGTTATTTATTTTAATTCAAACAACTCCATGTGTACAACGCAGCCTTTATTTAAATCATAGATAAATTTACCAACAACAGCATACGAATTATCTATAATTTCCCATTGTGAATGCCCCAATTTGCGTGTTTTAATCAACGAAGTAGCAATGTTGGCTTTGGTAGTGTATACCGCCAATTCGGCTGCGCCTTTTTCTCGGGAATAGTAAATGGTTTTTAACGAGGAGATTTCTATCATAGGGTCAATCCAAAGCAGTTGAGATAAAGGCACGTTTTCTTTTAAATCAAAATCTTTTAGGTTGTTGTTTATCTCGCTTACGTCAACTTTTTTATATTTTGTGGTATCAAACCTAAAATCGGGATTGTCTTTATAACTCGCTAAAATCTTTTCGCGGTGTTTTTTGATGTTAGCTTTATTTTTAGCAGTAAAATTATCTATGTATATTATTAAGCTATCTCTTTTATTAAAATCTAGCTTATAAACTTTCTCATCTTCATATTGTTCTAACACCATGTTTAAGCTAAAACGAAAGTTTTTTAACTCTCTTTCAAAACTATCTTCTTGTGCATTACTGTAAAGAAAAGAGAACAGGGATATTATAATAACGATGTTTATATTTTTCATTGGTTATTTGGGCTATGGTTAATTTTAAATTTCTCTATTTGTCTGCGGTGTCTTAGTATATGTACAATTGCATGCTCAAATAATTGTTCTACATCATAACATTGTCCCCACCTAACTTTAATCTTTTTATCGGGATTATTTTCGCATAATTCAAGGTTTGGATAATCTATAAACAGTTTTTCATTAAATGCAAACATTTCTTGTAATGCCCATTTATATTCATTAGCTGTTAAGAGCTTTTTTTTATTCTTATAGTCTATTTTTTCACCCAACCATCTTCTAACTTCTATCGCATAGGTATAACCACTTTGCACAACATGGGTTAGTATGTTTTGGATAGATTTACAATCTTCATCATTCGTATTGATATCTCTAATTTCAACAAACTTATGCGGAGGAATATCACTAATGGTTTCTATAAGTTCCTTTATTGATTTTTCATACTCATCAAGCAAAGCCCCTATTGCGCCATTGTTTCTAAAATTCTTGTTTGGTTGCATTATTTACTTTAGGGTTAACGTTTTATTTTCTAGTTAGTTTATAATGGCTCTCCTCTTTATATTCCTAATGTTATCTCGTGCTTTACTTTATGATATCTTAAAGCTGCTTTTATACATTCTTTTAATTCCAACACTGGAATTTCTTGATTTATTTCAAAAACAATTGCCCGATTTCCTTCAAACTGAAGTGTATTACTAAACAGCCTCTTAAAGGTTGTTACCAACCTGCTTGTGCATTGAAAATATAAAGCATATTGATTGGGACTTTTCTCTTTCCAATCCATTCGTAAAGTACTTCCGTGTTTGGTTACAAAACTAGGCTCTCCCCATTTAAGCGTTTCTGTTAGCCTAGTAACTTCTTCGGTTTCCCGGGCTGTTTCTATGACTAATTTGCGCAGGGAATCCATTTTTTCTTTTACAAAATCTGGGTATTTTGTAAAAACTGTTTCTACATTAGGATCTGTAATTACTTCTAGATTATTCATTTTCCTTCTTTTTTAGCTTTATATGAAGAATACAAGGATATAGTAAAGATGTCGGACAAATGTCGGACAAATCGGATTAGTGGCATTTATTGAAACAATGAAACAAACAAATGATTATCAATGCATTACAAATAAAAAAGCCTCCAAAATCCAGAGATTAAGAAGGCTTTTTGTGACCGCGGGAGGATTCGAACCCCCAACCCTCAGAGCCGAAATCTGATATTCTATCCAGTTGAACTACGCGGCCTATAAACTAATTATTAGCTTAATTTTTGTTTAACTAAACTAGATATTGTTTTTCCGTCTGCTTTTCCTGCTAAAGTTTTAGTTGCCATGCCCATAATTTTCCCCATATCTTTCATACTGGTAGCCCCTGCAGTAGCAATTAGTTCCTCTATTACTTTAGCTACTTCTTCTTCAGATAATTGTTCTGGTAGAAATTGTGCTATTATTTCAGCTTGCTTTTCTTCTGGTTCTGCCAAATCTACTCGATTCTGTTCTCTATAAATTTGAGCACTATCCTTACGTTGTTTAACCAACTTCTGAACTAGTTTTATCCCGTCGTCTTCAGAGAATTCTGCATTACCGCCATTGGTTTTTTCTAATAATATAGCACTTTTAACGGCACGTAATGCTTCTAAAGCTGCAGCATCTTTTGCTTTCATTGCTGCCTTCATTTGCGTCATTACTTCTTGCTCTAAACTCATAATTTTATTTTTAAGGATAGCGAATATAGTAAAAAAACCCGAATTACTTTTAGTTTTAATTCGGGTTTTTTTACTGTTTTTCTATTAGCATTAATCTACATTGTCATGTAAAAATGAATTGTTTGTACGGAAATTCATTTCGTTATTTTTATCAACACTCAATGTTGTTCTAGAAATACGTTCTTGCTCTTGAATACTATTTTTATTATCAATATTTATTCCTGCACGTTTATAAGCAGGTTGCTTTTCTATATCCTCTAAGTTTTTAGTGTTTGTTCTAAACTTATAGTTAAAGTTTTTCATTTTTGCCCTACGCTCTGCAGCTCTCATGGCAATATCGCTAGAGATTGGCGTTTCTAAGGGGTTAATTTCCTCTTCTTGTTCTTCTACCTTCACCTCATTTTTTGGAATATTAATGGTTGAGGTTGTTGCTAATTTTGGTTCTGGAATATGTACTTGCTGAGGTGTTGCTTTATCCAGATTTTCCTCCAAATCTAAATAATCGTCAAGGTTATAACGTGTTTCTCCTTTGGTGTTGGTTTCTGGCTGAGTAGTTAAACTAGCCGTAGGTGTTGTTCCGTTATCTCCCTCGTCTGTAAGAGTATATGTTTTTTTAACTGCCGATTGGGTTGGTACTGCTTTTACGTCTGTTTTTGCTGTATTTTCTAAAGTTTCATTTCCAGAGGTTTCTGATGTGTTTTCGGTGGTATTGATAGGAAAATCAAAAACAAACATCCCTTGTTGTTCTGGTTCTTCTGGTAATACTTCTTCAGGGTTGTTTACTTCTATATCATGAATAGGAGATGTACGATCTACAATAATAAAATCGTCATCAATCTCATCCATTATAGGCTGTTGTACTTCTTGTTGTGGTATTTCTGCTACAGGCTGAGATGGTGTGGTTACCGCTTTGGTTAAATCTTCTTTAAAAGGGATTTCATTAGCAACAGCTTCTTCCTCTTCATCTAATAATGTGTGTACTACTTTTTCTTCCGATAAGGGTTTATCTATCGAAGGGGTTTCTAAAGGCTGTTGTGTTTTTTTGGTTAAATCGTGTACTGCTTTTTGTTCATCCTCTAGCGTATGGATAATTTTTTTTGTCTCTGTATTGGTAATTTCATCCTGTTGCTCTGAGTTAAAACCTGTAGCAATTACAGTTACTGAGATTGCTTCTTCTAGGCTATCGTCTTCTCCTACCCCCATAATAATGTTGGCACTATTTCCTGCTTCGGTTTGAATAAGGTCGTTGATTTCTCCTATTTCATCTATAGTAATTTCCTGTCTGCCTGAAACAATAAGCAATAATACATTCTGGGCACCTCTAATTTTATTATCGTTTAATAATGGAGAATCTAAAGCTTTTGTTATAGCTTCTTGCGCACGGTTACTTCCTGTTGCTGTTGCCGACCCCATAATGGCAGTTCCGCTATCGCTTAATACCGTTTTGGCATCGCGTAAATCTATATTTTGTGTATAGTGATGGGTAATAACTTCTGCTATTCCTCGAGAGGCGGTTGCTAAAACTTCATCTGCTTTAGAGAAACCAGCTTTAAAGCCAAGGTTTCCATACACTTCTCTTAATTTATTATTATTGATAACGATAAGCGAATCTACATTTGCACGTAATTTTTCTACTCCTAGTTGTGCTTGTTCATTACGCATTCTTCCTTCAAACTGAAAAGGGATAGTTACAATACCTACGGTAAGAATATCCATTTCTTTTGCTTGCTTTGCAATAATTGGAGCTGCACCAGTACCTGTACCGCCTCCCATTCCTGCAGTAATAAATACCATTTTAGTATTGGTATTTAGCATGGTTTTTAGGTCTTCAAAACTTTCTAAGGCTGCTTGCTCTCCTATTTCTGGGTTTGCTCCTGCTCCCAAACCTTCGGTTAGGTTAACTCCTAATTGAAGTTTGGTTGGTACAGGGCTGTTTTCTAAAGCTTGTGAATCTGTATTACAAACTACAAAGTCTACTCCTTTTATGCCTTGTTTAAACATGTGATTAATGGCATTGGAGCCTCCTCCTCCCACACCTATTACTTTAATTACATTGGACTGGTTTTTAGGAAGATCGAAAGAAATATCAAATTCGTTGCTATTATTCATAATGCTTATCTTTTCGTTAGCTGTATTATTCTGCGTTGTCTAAGAAATCTTTAAATTTATCGAAAAACTTTTCCATAAAGTTTTTCGATTTCATTTTTTGTTCTTCTACAACCTTATCTTGGTTAGGTTCTTCTTCTATTTGGGTATTTTCTGCTTCAGTGTCTGCTTCTAAAGGCTGTTTTTCTGTAACTACTGGTGCATGTAATTGTTGTCTTTTTTTACGTTCTAAGCTATTAAGCACCAAACCTACTGCAGTGGCATAAATAGGGCTTGTAGCTTCGCTTGCGCTATCTCCAGCTAGATGCTCGTTAGGGTAACCTATACGGGTATCCATTCCTGTAATGTATTCTACAAGCTGCTTTAGGTGTTTCAAGTTTGCTCCGCCTCCCGTAATAACAATACCTGCGATTAGCTTTTTCTTTTGCTCTTCGTATCCGTAGTTTTTAATCTCTACAAATACTTGTTCTATAATTTCTACCACACGGTAGTGAATTATTTTAGATAGGTTTTTAAGGGTGATTTCTTTAGGTTCTCTGCCTCGTAATCCAGGGATGGAGACAATCTCATTATCTTTATTTTCTCCTGGCCAAGCAGAACCAAATTTCACCTTCAATAATTCGGCTTGTTTTTCTATAATAGAGCATCCTTCTTTAATGTCTTCGGTAATTACATTCCCACCAAAAGGAATCACTGCAGTATGACGGATGAGTCCGTCTTTAAAAATGGCTAAATCTGTTGTACCTCCTCCTATATCTACAAGGGCTACTCCAGCTTCTTTCTCTTCTTGACTTAATACTGCATTGGCTGAAGCTAAAGGTTCTAAAGTGATGCCTGAAAGTTCTAATCCTGCATTTTTTACACAACGTCCAATATTTCTTATCGAAGATATTTGCCCCACTACTACATGGAAATTAGCTTCCAACCTACCTCCATACATCCCGATTGGTTCAGAGATTTCTGCTTGCCCATCTACTTTAAATTCTTGTGGTAAAACATGAATTATCTCTTCTCCTGGAAGCATTACAAGTTTGTGTACTTGGTTGCAAAGGGTGTCAATATCCTCATCATCTATTACCTTATCTGCATTATCTCTGGTAATGTAATCGCTATGTTGTAAGCTTCTAATATGTTGTCCTGCTATACCTACTACCACATCCTGAACTTTAACGCCAGCTTCGGCTTCGGCTTGTTGTACTGCTTGTTGGATAGACTGAATGGTTTGGGTAATGTTATTTACAACACCACGGTGTACGCCTAGGCTTTTAGACCTACCAATGCCTAATATTTCTACTTTTCCGTATTCGTTGTAACGACCAATCATAACAACAATTTTTGTTGTCCCGATGTCTAATCCTACAGCAATATCTTTATTTTCCATAATCTATATTATCCGTTTTTAACACAAACCACCTGGTTATCAAACTTCAGGGAAATACTTTTATAGTTTTCCAATACTTCTTCTTGTAAAGCTTTTTTATAAAAAGCTTTTAAATTATTTATTTTAAGGTCTAATTTTTCTACTTCGCCTAATTCTACGTCTGCTGTTAGCCTTCTTAATTTCATTTTATAGCCTTTATTTTTTTGCTTTTCTATAGCTACAACATGTTTTTTTAAAAATTCATCTGAAGCTATTCGCTGTAATAAAGGGTATATTTTATCAATATCTTCTTTATTTATACCTGCAACTACAGGCACTCTTGCGGAATAATTTATAGAAAGAGGCATTTCTAAGCCGTCTGTATCTATATAATAATTTTTTTCTGCAAATACTCTAGCTAAAGGTTCTCTTTGTGTAATAATAGCGCCTAATGTTCCTGTAGGCTCTAAATATACTTCTGCGCCCTTCAACATTGGGTGACTTAATAAACTCTGTTCCAGCCTATTCAAATCTAAACTTTCTTTTGTTTGATTTTGCAAACTATCTGGATTTACTATCAACAAGTTATCAACGGTTTTTTCTGTAATAAACCGTTGGGCATCATTGGTATAAATAACGTTTATCTTCTCTAATTTCCTTGCTGAATTTCGTTGTGCCGAAAACCCATAGGAGAACACAAGAACTGCAAATAACGCAAAGGTTTTTATGTGATTCCAATTAATTTTCATGCTTTAACGCTGCTTTAATATTTACAACTTCTTTTCCAATATCTCCTGCGCCCATTACTACAATAACCTCTGCCGTAGTTTGGGCTGCGATTATAGGCAATTTAGATTTGTTTACCAACTGCTTTTTTGTGTTTATTTTTTCCAACAACATTGCTGCATTTACGCCTTCTATAGGTTTTTCGCGAGCGGGATATATGGGTAATAATACAACTTGATTAAACGCGGACAAACTCGCTGAAAATTCTTTTGAAAAATCGCGTGTTCTGGAATATAAATGGGGCTGAAATATCGCTAAGGTCTCTTTTCCTGGATACATCTCTTTTACCGCTTGAGCTACCGCTTTTATCTCGGTTGGGTGATGTGCATAATCTTCTATTAGAACTTTTGGTGTTTTTAAGTGGTATGTAAAGCGCCTGTCTACCCCTGTAAAAGATTTAAGCGCTTGCTTTAACATCTCTGGGGAAGCCCCAAAAGTTAATGCCATTGCCATTGCCATGGATGCATTTGTTAAATTATAACGCCCCGGAAGCGAAAATTCTAACTTCTCTAAATATACTTTAGGGGTTTCTAGATCGAAAATATAATTTCCGTTTTTTATACTTACATTTTTTATATGATAGGCTGAGCCTTCAGTAAAGCCTATTTTATTTCCTTCAAAATCTACTCCTTCGGTTACAAATACATTTGCTAAATCTGGCACTTTGCGCATAAATTCAGAAAATGCATGTTGTAAATGTTTACTTTCTTGATAAATATCTAAATGATCATCGTCTGTAGAGGTGATGCCTACATAATCTGGTGAGAGTTGTAAAAAGGACCTATCGTATTCATCGGCCTCTACCACCATAACATCATTTCCGTCACCGATGTAATTGCTTTGATAATTTTCACTTATTCCGCCTAAAAAAGCAGTAATTTTATACCCCGATTGTTTTAATAAATGTGCTAAAATTGCCGTGGTGGTGGTTTTACCGTGCGTACCTGCAATGGCAAGTGTTGGCAAATTGCTACTTATCATCCCTAAAACTTCGGCTCGTTTTTTGATTAAAAAGTGTTGCTCTTTAAAATATTGCCATTGCTCGTTTGTCTCGCTAATGGCAGGAGTATATACAACTAACGTATTTTCGGCATTTAAAAAGGTTTTTGGAATTGCTTTCGAAGAAATATCGTAGCTTAATAAAACACCTTCTTCTGCCAAGCTTTGAGTTATTTTAGTTTCTTCTCTATCGTAACCGCCCACTGTTTTTCCTTGCTTTTTAAAATAGCGTGCTAAGGCACTCATCCCAATACCTCCGATGCCTATAAAATAGATATGTGTTATGTATTTAAATGCCTGCATTACTTTTTTAATAGTTTTTCTATGTGGTCTACGATTACTTTTGTTGCCTTTGGTTTAGCTAAATGTTTTAAATTCTCACTTAAGGCTTTTTGTTTTGTCGGATCATTTAATAATGCTGTAAGTTGATTACAAAAATCTTCTTCTAAACTTTCCTCTCGGATGCATATTGCTGCATTATTTTCTACCATAGCCATCGCATTTTTAGTTTGATGATCTTCTGCAACATTGGGTGATGGTATAAAAACAACTGGTTTCCCAACTATGGCCAACTCTGAAACGGTTCCTGCACCTGCTCTTGAAATTATAATATCTGCCGCCGCATAAGCTAAGTCCATTTCGTTTAGGAACTCAAAAACTCTTATGTTCTCGCTGTTATATTTTTTGTATTCGTCGTAATACAGCTTTCCTGTTTGCCATATTAGCTGAATATCTTTTGTTTTAAAATAAGCTATCTGCTTGGCTATTTCCTGATTAATTCTTCTTGCACCTAAACTACCTCCTAAAATTAAAATGATTTGTTTTTCTGGGGTTAGTTTAAAAACCTGTTTTGCTTTATCTGTTTTCCCTGAAATCTCCAACAAATCTTGACGTACAGGATTTCCTGTAAATACTATTTTTTCTTTTGGGAAATAACGCTCCATTCCCTTATAGGCTACACAAATAACATCTGCCTTATCGGCAAGCCACTTGTTTGTTATGCCTGCGTAAGAATTTTGCTCCTGTAACAACGTAGGAATTTTTTTTGCATTAGCCATTTTTAATAACGGACCACTTGCAAAACCTCCTGTACCAATTACCACATCTGGTTTAAACTGATTGAGTATTTTTCTTGATTTTAAAAGACTTGATAACAGTTTAAAAGGAAAAGCCAAATTATCTAAACTCAATTTCCGTTGAATCCCGCTTATCCACAAACCTTTTATAGGATAACCTGCTTGTGGAACTTTTTGCATCTCCATACGATTTTCAGCTCCTACAAACAGAAATTCGGCTGTTGGAAAACGACGTTTAAGCTCGTTTGCAATAGCTATGGCAGGATAAATATGTCCTCCTGTTCCTCCTCCTGATAATATAAACTTTGGTTTTTTCATAAGGCTTCGCTTAATACATCTAACGGGTTTTCTGAATCTTCTACCTCTTCTTCTTCATTTAATTTTACTTCCTCATCTTCTTGTTTAACACTTACACTTAAAATAATACCAAAGGCAGCACATGTCATCCAAATAGAGGTCCCACCGCTACTAATTAAAGGGAGTGTTTGCCCAGTAACGGGAAATACCTCTACCGCTACTCCTATATTTATAAAGGCCTGAAAAATAATTGGCAGCCCTACTCCTATTACTAAAAGTTTACCAAAAACAGTGGTTGCTTTAGTTGCGATAACAATTATCCTAAATAAAATAAATAGATAAGCTAATAGTACAATTATGCCTCCTATTAAACCCATTTCCTCTACAATAATGGCGAAAATAAAATCGGAAGAGGATTGTGGCAGAAAGTTTCGTTGCACACTCTTCCCTACTCCTATTCCTGTAATTCCTCCTGTTGCAATGGCGGTTTTAGCTTTTTCTATTTGGTAATCTGCTTCTGTTGCTTCGCTATCTGCAAAATTTTCTACTCGGCTTATCCAGGTATCAACCCTGTTGGACAAAAGTCCTGGAAAAGCTTTTGCTGTGAGTATAAAAATACTCAACACCACTATTCCTGCTAAACACATAGCGCCTATATACTTTATTGGATAACCTCCTATAAAAACAAGCAGCATTACCATAGCAAAAATAATTGCTGTGGTAGATAAGTTGGCTGGTAGGATACAAATTAACACCGCCCCAACTGGCGCCCATAACCATACAAAGGACTCTTTAAAAGTGATGTTTTTATGCTGAATTTTAGAAAGGTAACGCGCCACAAACACCATTAAAACTACACCTGCCACGGTAGAGGTTTGAATGGTTTTATTGATAAATGGGATTTTTATCCAACGGCTAGCATTAGCGCCATCTATAGTAGTGCCTTGTGCTATTGTTAATATTAACAAAAGGAATACAATAGGCATTGCAATAATAGAAAGCCCTCTAAAATACCGGTACGGCACCCTATGAATTACAGCTATTATTACAAAACCTAAAAACAAGTGCATAAAATGAGTTATAAGAAATTTAAAAGTTCCGCCATCGCCATATAAATAAGCAATGTTACTACTAGAACTATACACGGGAATAAATGAGAATATCGCCAATAAGGCAATTACTCCCCAAAGGGCTTTATCTCCCTTAAGGTAGTTAAAAATTCCACGTTTTTTTATGTTCTTAATCCCTAACACACAAAGTTATTTTATAAGTTTCTTATTGCTTCTTTAAATTGTCTTCCTCTATCTTCATAATTTTCAAACAAATCAAAGCTAGCACATGCTGGTGATAACAATACCGTATTGCCTTTTTCTGCTATGCTATAAGCCGCATTTACAGCTTCCTGCATAGAGGATGTTTCTAATATGGTATCTACACAATTACTAAAGGAACTTTTAATTTTTTCGTTATCTACGCCTAAACAAATAATAGCTTTTACTTTTTCGTTTACTAAACCTATTAGTTCTTGGTAATTATTTCCTTTATCTACACCGCCTACAATCCAAATAGTATTTTCCGACATACTGTCTAACGCATAATAAGTTGCATTGATGTTAGTTGCCTTAGAATCGTTTATGTATTGTACATTGTTTATTTTAAGCACCTTTTCTAGCCTATGCTCTACTCCTTGAAAGTTTTCTAAACTCTCTCTAATAGTCTGTTTTCTTATCTTTAATAACTTTGCTACAGTAGCGGCTGCCATAGCATTTTTAGCATTATGCTCTCCTTGTAAAGCAATTTTTGTATTTGGCATATGTATGGTTGTTTTTTCTGTTTCTATTATTATATCTTCTGCTTCTATATATGTTCCACTTCCTTTAATGGGTTTTAGGCTAAGCGGAATTTGTATTCCTTGAATGTTATTGTTTATTACATAGTTTTTTATCACTTCATTATCAGAATCATATATAAAATAATCCTCGGCAGTTTGATTTTCTATCAGTCTAAATTTTGAAGCTGTATATTTCTCAAAACTACCTTCGTACCTATCTAAATGATCGGGTGTAATATTGGTTAAAACAGCTATATGTGGTCTGAAAGTTTTTATTCCATCTAACTGAAAACTACTCACTTCTACCACAAAATAATCGGGTGTTTTTTCGGCTACAGCTTTTGCAAAACTTTCGCCTATATTGCCTACTGCTTCTACCGTTAAACCTCCTCTTTTCAGCACATCAAAAATCCACTGGGTTGTGGTGGTTTTTCCGTTGCTTCCTGTTATGGCTATAATAGGAATTTGTGTATGCTGCGCTGCAAATTCTATTTCGGAAATTACTGGAATTCCTTTTTCTTTTATTTCCTTTATTAATTTTATTGTATCTGGAATTCCTGGACTTTTCACCACTACATTTGCAGCTAAAATAGATGCTTTTGTATGCTGATTTTCCTCCCAATTTATAGCATGATGTAAAAGCACTTTTTTATGTTCATTCGCAATTTTACCAATATCCGATAAGAACACTTGATAGCCTTTCTGTTTTGCTAAAATAGCAGCACCTACACCGCTTTCGCCTCCGCCAAGAACTACAATATTTTTCATTACCTAAGTTTTAGTGTTACAATACTGATAATGGCTAACAAAATACCTACAACCCAAAACCTTACTACGATTTTGCTTTCGTGCAATCCTTTTTTCTGATAATGGTGATGTAGGGGTGACATTAAAAATATTCGTCGTCCCTCTCCAAATTTCTTTTTTGTATATTTAAACCAGCTTACCTGCATTACCACCGAAAGATTTTCGATAACAAAAATTCCACATAATACAGGTAAGAGCAATTCTTTTCTTGTAGCAATGGCTAAAACGGCTATAATTCCGCCAATAGTCAAACTTCCTGTATCGCCCATAAAAACTTGTGCTGGATATGTATTGTACCACAAAAAACCAACTAAAGCTCCTGCAAAAGCGGCAATATAGATGGTCATTTCGCCAGATCTAGGAATATTCATCACATCGAGGTAATCTGAGAAAATTATATTTCCCGAAACCCAAGCAAACAAGCCTAAAGCCAATACAATAATGGCCGAAGTTCCTGCGGCAAGCCCATCTATCCCGTCGGTTAGGTTTGCCCCATTAGAAACGGCAGTAACAATAAAAATAACTACTGGAATAAAAATAAGCCACGCGTATTTATAGTAAGCTGGATTAATCCAAGTAATGGCACTGGCGTAATCAAACTCATTATTCTTCATGAAAGGAATAGTAGTTTTGGTAGATTTTTCTTCGTTTTTAAAATTAACCACTTTACTACCTATGGTTTGCTGATGTACTGTGGTATCGTTTGCTTTCTGCTTTACGGTAACATCGGGGTGAAAAAACATAATTGCTCCCACAATAACTCCTAAACCTACTTGCCCAATAACTTTAAAACGCCCTTTAAGTCCTTCTTTATTTTTCTTAAATGTTTTTATATAATCATCTAAAAAACCAATAGCTCCCATCCATAGTGTTGTAATGATGAGCATAATGATGTAAATGTTAGTAACGTCTGCAAACAATAATACAGGGATAAGTGTTGCTAAAATTATAATTATCCCTCCCATGGTTGGCGTTCCTGCTTTCTCGGTTTGCCCTTCTAAACCTAAATCACGAACGCTTTCCCCTACTTGCTTTCGGCGTAGTATATTGATAATTTTTTTTCCGAAAATTGTAGAGATAAGCAACGATAGTATAATGGCCATCCCTGCTCTGAATGATAAAAATGAAAACAGGTGAGACCCTGGGAAGTCATAATTTTTATCTATAATTTCGAATAAATAATATAACATTGGTTAGTTGGTTTTATTATTGGTTGAGTTCTAAAAATTCTTTTATATAATCCATATCATTAAAGTAACTACGTTCGCCATTAATTTCTTGATAGGTTTCGTGCCCTTTACCTGCTATAAGAATAATATCGCCTTCTTTAGCCATGCTTGCTGCGGTTTTTATGGCTTGTTTTCGGTTGGTAATACATAGTGTTTTTTGCTCTTCTGTGGGGGTTATTCCTGTAAGCATATCGTCTATTATTTTATCAGGATTTTCTGTTCTGGGATTATCGCTGGTTAAAATAACTTTAGTGCTGTTTTCTACGGCTATTTTTGCCATAAGTGGTCGTTTTGTGGTATCTCTATCACCTCCACAGCCCACTAAAGTAAATAGTGTTTCATTTTTTGTTCTTATGTCATTAATTGTATTTAATACATTTTCTAATGCATCTGGGGTATGTGCATAATCTACTATAGCTGTAATTTTGTTGGAGGAAATAAAATATTCAAACCTCCCGTCTACAGGAGTAAGTGTGCTTATGTATTTTAAATTTTCTAATTTCTCTACACCTAATAATTCTGCAACAGCATAAATTGCCAACATATTATAAGCGTTAAAACTTCCTATAAGCTTTACCCAAACTTCTTGGTCGGCTATTCTTAAAAGTGTCCCACCAAAACTACTTTCTATAATTTTAGCCTTATAATTAGCATTGTTTTTTAATGCATACGTATAGGTTTTTGCTTTGGTGTTTTGCAACATCAAACTCCCATTTTTATCGTCTATATTGGTTAAAGCAAATGCTGTTTTTGGTAATTGATCAAAAAAAGATTTCTTAACATCTCTATACGCAGAAAATGTGGGATGATAGTCTAAATGATCGTGCGATAGGTTTGTAAAAACGCCTCCTGTAAAGTGTAAGCCATTGGTTCTAAACTGAGCAATACCATGTGAACTTACTTCCATAAAACAGAATTCAACTCCTGCTTCAAGCATTTTACTTAAGTATTTGTTTATGGTAATTGCATCTGGCGTGGTAAGTTTTGTGGCATATATCTCATCGCCTACTTTTATATTTACGGTAGAAATAAGTCCTACCTTATAGCCTAACTTTGTAAATAACTGATAAAGCAACGAGCTTATGGTGGTTTTTCCGTTTGTTCCTGTAATGCCTACCAGTTTTAATTCTTCCGAAGGGTTTTTATAATAATTAGCTGCTAAAATGGCTAATTCTTTAGCCGTATCCTTTACCAGAATATAGGTTATTCCTTCTACTTGAATTGTTGGTAACTCCTGGCAAACTATTGCAATTGCTCCTTTATTAATAGCAGCTTCGATAAACTTATGTCCGTCTATTTTATCGCCAACAATAGCAATAAAAACATCTTCCGTCTCGATGGTACGTGAATCGAAAGTTAATTTATTTATCGCTACCGAGGTATCGCCTACAACGGTTTCTATTTCTACCTTATATAAAAGTTCTTTTAACTGCATTAGCTTGCTTGTAAATAAATAAGTTGATTTGCTTTTACTTTATTACCTTGTGCAACCGATTGTTCTTTTATTACCCCTATTCCTTTGGTTTTCACTTTCAGCCCTAAGTTTTCTAACAAGGATACAGCATCCATAACAGGTAATCCTATTACATTAGGAACAATTGTTTTATATTTTTGAGCTTTTGTGTAATAATCCTCGTAGGCTGTTTCTACTGCTATATTTTTTAGCCCTTTTAAGTTTATACTATCGGTAACAGGTGTATTGGTGTATATTTTTTGTGCTATTTGTTTAAAAACAGGTGCGGCTACGATTCCGCCATAAAAGCCTATGTTTTTATCAGGTTTACTAATTACCACAATACAAGAGTATTTAGGGTTATCTGCTGGAAAATACCCTGCAAAAGAAGCTATGTATTCCGAGTTTTGCCTTCCGCTTCCATAGCCCGTAAGACAAGTTCCTGTTTTTCCTGCCATAGAAAACTCTTTAGAATAAATTCTTGATCCTGTTCCTCTAGAGATTGTATTCTCCATAATTGCCTGTGCTTTTTTTGCTGTCTCTTTAGAACATACTGTACCTAAAATCTCGGGTTTTGTATAATGCTCTACATATTTACTTTTATCTTTTACAGCTCTTATTAAGCGAGGTTTTACCATAATCCCATCATTAGCTACGGCATTATAAAAGGCTAAAGTTTGCAAGGGTGTTTGCAATACGCCGTACCCAAAAGACATCCAAGGTAACGTTGTACCATACCAGTTTTTATCGTCTGGATGCGGAATTCTAGGTTTGCCCTCTCCTTTTATATTAACGCCTAATGTTTTATTTAATCCCATATAATCTAGCCTATCTATAAAAGCTTCAGGATTATCTTTATAACCTTCTGTAATAAAGCGTGAAAACACGGTGTTAGAAGAAACTTCAAAAGCACGAGCAACCGATATTTCTCCATATCCGCCAATACGGGAATCTTTTACTATACGGTCATAGTATTTAATACGTCCATTTTCTGTATCAAAAACATCGCTGGTATCAATTACTTTATCCTCCAAAGCTGCCACTAATGTCATTAATTTAAAAGTAGAGCCTGGCTCATGGGATTCCCAAATGGCATAATTTCTTTTTTCATAATAGGTGCCTTCTGAAGTAACACCTAGGTTTGCCATGGCCTTAATCTCGCCAGATTTTGTATCCATAACCACAACGGTACCATGATCTGCTTTATATTTCTCTAATTGCGCTAACAAAGCATGGTGTGCAATGTCCTGAATATTAACATCTATTGTCGAGACTACATCTAACCCATCTTTAGGTTCTACTTCATTGGCGTCGCTTAACGGTTTCCATTGTCCTTTAGCAATTTTCTGTTTTAACCGATGCCCTTCGCTTCCTCTAAGGTATTGATCGTAAGCCCCTTCTAAACCCGCCTGACCTCTTCCTACGGTTCTTTCACCTATTTTACCTAAAGGAAGTTCTCTAACCGTTTCTTGTTCTGCTATAAAGCCTCCTTTATACGCGCCTAAATTAAAAATAGGAAAATTACGAATCTTGGTATATTGAAAATAATCTAAGTTACGAGCAACAAGAAAATACCTATTCTTATTGGCTCTTGCTCTTCTTAAAGCTGTTTGGTAATACGATGAACTTCTTCCTAAAAGTTTTGATAAACTATCTGAAAGCGGACGCAAGTTCTTATTAAAGTTCTCTTCCGAAACGGTTACTGCATCAAAACGTATATCATACTCGGGAACAGAAGTTGCTAATAGGTTTTGATTTACATCGTATAAATTTCCTCGATTTGCAGGGATTACAAAGTTTTTATATACTGTTTTTTGAGCTAACTCACGGTATTTATCTCCTTCTAAAACTTGAATATTTACTAACTTAAAAACAATAAACAACACCAGCAACAGCATAAGCCCTGCTACTAGATAGAGTTTTTTTAATATGTTTTTTTCTGTAGTCATTTACTATTTATTCCTCTTCCGTTGTATTTAATACTAAGATTTTTTGTGGAGGATTATCTGCTGGCTTTATGCCCATATCCGCCACTCGCTCCTTAATAGTAGATTCCATTTTTAAGGTCATTAACCTTTTTTGCGTATCTACAAATTCACTTCGTAATTCTCGTACTTCTTTATGAAGCTTTGCTATCTCGTGTACTTTACGTTCTGCGCTATGCGAACAAGATATCATCACAATAGCCAGAAGCGTACAAAACAGAATAAAGCGCCAATTTTTAAGTGAATCTTCACTTACAAGAAATTTCCCTTTTAATATGTCGTACACTCTTTTTTTCACAACATTGATATTTACAGCCTCTTTGCTATACGCAATTTTGCACTACGTGCTCTATTATTCTTTTCAATTTCCTCTTTGGAAGGAACAATTAATTGCCCTACTTTTTTAAAAGGAACAGAAATATTTCCATAGAAATCCTTTTCAGGTTGTCCTTCAAATAAACCACTTCGGATGTATCTTTTCACCAAACGGTCTTCTAACGAATGGTAGGAAATCAAACTCAACCTTCCTCCTGGCTCAAGTAAATCTTGTGTTTGCATCAAAAACTCTTTTAATACTTCTAATTCTTGATTCACCTCTATCCGAATAGCTTGATAGATTTGCGCCAACACTTTAAATTCTTTTCCTTTATGCAAAAAAGGCATTAATAAATCTTTTAAAGCAGCACTAGTTTTTATTTCTCCTTCTTTACGCGCTGTTACAATTTCCCTTGCCAATTTCGGAGCATTTTTAAGTTCGCCATACTTATAAAAAATATCCCTTAGCTTGCTTTCCGAGTATGTATTAACCACCAAGAACGCATTAAGGTTATCGCCTTGATTCATACGCATATCTAGCTGCCCATCATAACGAGTAGAAAAACCTCTTTCTGGTTGATCAAACTGATGAGAAGAAACTCCAAAATCACCCAATATCCCATCTACTTTTCGTACTCCATAAAGGCGTAAAAACTTTTTTACATACCTAAAATTGGCTTCGATTAACGTAAAGCGTTCATCTTCTATGCTATTTGCTACAGCATCTTTATCTTGATCAAAAGCATATAAACGCCCTTTATCATTCAGCTTACTTAATATTGCTCGCGAATGCCCACCTCCTCCAAAAGTTACATCTACATAAGTACCTTCTGGGTTTATGTTTAAGCCTTCTACGCTTTCGGTTAATAAAACCGGATGATGGTAATTGCTATTCAAACTCATGATTATCTCCCATTACTTCTTCTACTAAATCAGAAAAATCATCACCTACATCTTCGATGACTTTTTCATACTTTTCTTTATCCCAAATCTCTACAATATTCACTGCAGACGATAACACAATCTCCTTTTTAAGCCCTGCAAAAGCATACAAATCTTTAGGCACTAACAACCGCCCACTGGCATCTATTTCTATCTCTTTTACTCCTGCTGTAAATTTTCTAATAAAATCGTTATTCTTCTTTTTAAACCTATTTAATTTATTAATACGAGCCATAAGAACATTCCATTCTTGCATAGGATACATTTCTATACAAGACTGAAAAACAGAACGCTTCAAAACAAAGCCTTGCTCCAACACTGGCAAAAGCTTTTTTTTAAGCGCAGAAGGCAGTAAAAGCCTACCTTTGGCATCTATTTTACACTCGTATGTTCCGATTAAGTTTACCACAAAAGAGAATTATTAATTCAAAGATATTGATTTTTTCTCCACTTTTCACCACTTTCACCCACATTGTTAATAAGTTTTTATTTTTTAATTAACTATTAACACTTTCATAACCAGCCACAAATACAACTTAAATTCTTAAAAAAAACTCAAATATTCCTTTTACGAAAAAACTTTAATTACTGATTTTCAACACCTAAACAAACTCTTAACCTAAGCTTTTTCTAAAAAACATTTCTACTTACGCAATAATATCTATATTTGTGATTGCTAATCGCAAGTCGGATTAATGAAAAGAGAACTAAAAAAAGACGGAAAATTTAGCTTTGTTGAAATAGGAGAAGGCACCCCTATTGTAATCTTACACGGATTAATGGGTGGCTTAAGTAACTTTGATGGCGTTGCCAATTTTTTTCCTACCAAAGGCTATAAAATAGTAATTCCAGAACTCCCATTATATACAATGCCTTTACTTAAAACAAGTGTAGGCACCTTTGCTAAGTATATTCATGAATTTATAAAGACACGAAATTATGGTAAAGTAATTTTGTTAGGAAATTCCCTAGGTGGACATATTGCCTTAGTAACCACAAAATTATTTCCGGACATTGTAAAAGGTCTTGTTATAACAGGAAGCTCTGGCCTGTATGAAAGCGCTATGGGAGAGAGCTATCCAAGACGTGGAGATTATGATTTTATAAAGAAAAAAGCCGAAAATGTTTTTTACGATCCTAAAGTGGCAACTAAAGAGATTGTAGATGATGTTTTTGCCACTGTAAACGACAGAAACAAACTTGTAAAAACTTTAGCGATTGCCAAAAGTGCAATACGCCATAACATGTCTAAAGATTTACCTAAAATGCATACACCAACATGTATTATTTGGGGAAAACAAGACAATGTTACACCTCCTGAGGTGGCTGAAGACTTCCATAAGCTTTTACCAGATTCTGATTTGTTTTGGATTGATAAATGCGGGCATGCAGCCATGATGGAACATCCAGATGAATTTAACCACTTATTAAACAACTGGCTCTCTAAAAGAAATTTTTAATTTTAGTAATACGCATGAAGATAAGCTCAGCAAAATTTGTTATTAGTAACAGCGATGTAAGTAAATGCCCTAACAGCAGCTTACCCGAGTATGCCTTTATTGGTCGTAGTAATGTGGGTAAATCTTCGTTAATAAATACGCTTACAGACAATAAAAATCTTGCTAAAACTTCTGGAAAACCAGGGAAAACACAGCTTATCAATCATTTTTTAATCAATAATGCTTGGCATCTGGTAGACTTGCCTGGCTATGGTTATGCGCGCGTAAGTAAAAAGGATAAAAAAACCTTCCAAAAATACATTACGCAATACTTTTTAAAGCGCAGGCAGCTGGTTTGTGCTTTTGTTTTGGTAGATATCCGACATGAGCCGCAAAAAATAGATTTAGATTTTATGCAATGGCTAGGGGAAAACCAAATTCCGTTTAGCATTATTTTTACAAAAGTCGACAAATTAAAACCACAGCAAATAGACACTAAACTCCAAGCATACTTTGAAGTTTTAGCCGCTAATTGGGAGGCTCCACCTCCTTATTTTGTCACCTCATCACTACAAAAACTTGGAAAAGAAGAAGTTTTAAATTATATTGGTAGCATTAACCAATCTTTATAACACTTAGTTATGAAAACTTTTTCTTTATTCTTACTTATTACAGTTACTTTTTTTTCCTTTAAACTTAATGCCCAAACAGAACTTAGAACTTGGGTAGATGAAAACGGAAAATCCATTAGCGAAAACGTTTTTAATGAAAAATGGAGAACTGATATCTACTCACGATGGGATTATATCCTTAAGGAGGCTCCAAACTCTTCCGACTCTATAAAAAAAAGCTTACGCATCGCTAAGCTTATTCCCGCTTATACTGCCTCGACAACAAATCATAAAAAGTGGGTTGAATTTTTAAGTACCGAAACCAACACACCTATCAAAACAAATAATACAATAGTTATTAGCTTTATGCATAAAGATGATTTATGCGGAGGTACAAGAAATCATAACACCACTCCTGATAAAAAGCTAAGAGCCTATAAAAACTTTTATCACCCTATTTTTAAGAAGCTTAAAAAGAAAAATCCCGAAGTTACGCCTTTTATGTTTTTTGAAAAAGGAGTGTTTCTAAACACAAGCCTACAAGAAACTCCTTTCTTTTCTGATGAAAAAAATGTTTTAAAAAGAGGCATTTTTAACATTCCTGCACTTTGTGGCTCCTATGCTATCATAAAACCCAACAACCAGATTTTGGTTATTAACGGAGAATCTAGAATTGATTATATTATAGAAGAATACCTCCACAACGAAGAGTATTGGAATACCTTTTTTAAACAATAAGCTATTCCTTTTTAAGCTCTAGTTTTTCGGCAAAATAATCACAAAAATCTTTCATAGTTTCCATCATCTTTTCATCTTGTGTTGCACGGTAATATGTGTTACTCATAGCTACTAAGGTTTGGTGGAAAAACACACGCATTTGGTCTACAGGCATTTCTTTTGTCCATAAATCTATACGTAAGGTTTCTTGTTGTTCACCATCCCATAACGAAAGTAACATTGCTTTAGCATCCGCCTTATCTACGCCTCCATCCTGAGCAGACCACTTAATGTTTTCGGGGATATGGTTTTCGTCTACTTCTACGGTAATTTTTATATCAGATTTTTTTGTACTCATTAGGGTTTTCTAGGTTTAAAATTTGATTGTTTAAATAAAGCTTCTTCATCTAAGACCAATAATTCGGGCAAAGATACAGTATTTTTTTGGGTAAATTGACGTACAATTTGCCAACCTATATATTGCCCTAATTGTGGCGGACTTTCATTATCTAACTGTAAACCAAATTTAGAGAAAGGAGCTAAATTTATAAACCGCTCTTTGAGTTTTGGGTCTGTATCATACAACATTTCCTTTTCTATAAAAAAACGCCAAATCTGGTCTTCATTCGCTTCTGCCCAGGCAAATTGCTCGTCGGTATATCCTATCTTTAGATAATCTGGTGTTTGGGGCAAAAGCATATCTTTTAGGTAGAGTAGTTTGCCATAATACACCATACTCGCCAAGAACGAACGTTTTGTTGCTTTTGGCGTAAATTCTGCGGCATAAGCTCCTGCAACATCTACCAACAACGACTCCTTATTCATCCCTGATTTTATATAAGCAGGAATACCTACGTAGAAATGATGATTTTCGCCTAAATAATTATCTAAGGCTATTAATAATTTATCTGGCGTTACCATTACTTTATTCTTAAAATCAACATCGGAAGTTAAGGTAGTTACCGTTGGGGTTTTAAAGTTAGGGAAATAATACGTTAAGTGCTGAAATAATACTTTTAAATCGTTTTTTTCTTTTACAAAATTTGGATAGGCTTTTTTCACTTCGTTAGAAAGCTCAAGCTGAATGGTATCAGATAACCTATTAACCCAAACCGAATCTGGGAAATGCGCTGGAAACAAGAAAGGGAAATCTTTTTTTAATTCAGGAAGTGTTTCTGGGGTTGCTTCCGAGAAAGCAATATCAAAACGTTCCACATCAAAATCTATAGGGATTTCAGCAATTTCTCGGGCTACTTTATCTTCTTTTTTACAAGCTATAAAAGTTAACAAGAAAGAGAAAACAACTAAGTACTTCATCGGTAAGCTTCTGTTTTATAATTTAAAAATTAAAGACATAAAAATAAAAAACCTTATAATTATTTACACGCATTAAGGTTTTAAGTATCTTTACGTGCTTTCTCTACAAATGTAATTTAAATTTAAACAATGCAAACAGAAAAAGTTGCTACACATATCACAAATTGGCTAAAAAATTACGCAAAAACAAGTAAAGTTAACGGTTTTGTAATTGGCATAAGCGGCGGGATTGACTCTGCTGTTACCTCGGCATTATGTGCAAAAACAGGGCTTGATACCTTGTGTGTAGAAATGCCCATTCACCAAGATAGTAAACAAGTCTCACGAGCAAAAACACATATTGAACAGTTAAAAAATCAATTTCCTAATGTTTCTGATGTTTGTATTGAACTCACTAAAAGTTTTGACAGCCTACAAAACACTCTTCCTATAAGCGATAACATACAAAAATACAACCTAAGCCTTGCCAATACACGCGCTAGATTGCGTATGACAACCTTGTATTACCTAGCAGGAATTCACGGCTACCTTGTTGTTGGTACAGGAAATAAAATTGAAGATTTTGGCGTTGGATTTTTTACAAAATATGGCGACGGAGGTGTAGATATTAGTCCCATTGCCGATTTACTAAAAAGTGAAGTCTATGCTCTTGGTAAAATATTAAATGTTTCCGAAAGCATTATAAATGCAGCCCCAACCGATGGATTATTTGGAGACAGCCGTACCGATGAAGATCAATTAGGAGCAAGCTATAATGAGCTAGAATGGGCCATGAATGCATACCTTCAAAACAAAACCCCTAATGATTTTGACGGAAGAAAAGCCGAAGTACTTAACATATATACGCGCCTTCATCATGCCAATTTACACAAAATAAACCCAATTCCTGTTTGTAAAATCCCTCAAGAATTTAAATAATTTTATTCCTCAATAAACTGTGCTAGCTAAAAAAACAAAATACGGAATTAAAGCGCTTACCTACTTATGTAGTAGAAGTAACAACGGGCCTATCCCTATTTCGGTTATTGCAGAAGCGGAAAATATTTCGCATAAATTTTTAGAATCCATTTTATTAACACTCAAAAAAGGCGGAATTCTAACTTCTAAAAAAGGAAAAAACGGTGGCTATTATTTCCTTAAAAACCCTAAAGATATACCTATGGCAGAAATTATACGCTTATTAAGCGGACCTATCGCTATGGTTCCTTGTGTTAGCCTTAATTTTTACGAAAAATGTGATGACTGCCCAGACGAAGCTACCTGCGGAATAAATCGTCTAATGCTAGAAGTAAGAGATAGCACACTAAAAGTACTTAAACAAAAAAGCCTCTACCAACTAACACAAGAAATAAATAAGTAAAAACTTCCATTTTCAATCACTTCCATTTTACTGATAGCAGAAATCAAATTCATAAATTTTAATTTTTCTATGGTTGAACACAAAAATAAAACTAGCTTTGTAAACCCTACTAAACCGATAGGATATATATATTATGTTATTTGATCATTTATATAACAACCGAAAAGAAAAAAAACAACCCAAAGAAAAAAACGAGAGCCATTACAGAAGCATGGTAAAAGCCATCTCTTGGAGAGCCCTAGGCACACTAGATACCATACTTATCTCTTGGCTAATCTCTGGAGAATTTTCTATCGCTTTTTCTATCGGAGCCTTCGAATTACTAACAAAAACATTCCTCTATTATTTCCATGAGCGATTATGGAGTTTAACAAAATGGGGAAAATAACTACTATGAATTTACAAGAAATCAACACGTCCTTAGAAAACAAAACACCAGAAGAAATTGTAAAATGGGCATTAACCCAAGGCGTAAAACCCGTTATCACCACCAATTTTAGACCCTACGAAGCTGCAATACTTCACCTTGTTACAAAAATACACCCAAACATAAGTGTTATTTGGTGCGATACAGGCTATAATACCGATGCCACTTACAGGCATGCAAAAGAACTAATAGAAAAACTTATTCTTAATATAGATGTCTATGTACCAAAACAATCGGTAGGTTATAGAAACGTCACACTTGGCATTCCTGAAGTTGATACACCAGAACATAAAATATTTAGCGAACAAGTAAAACTAGAGCCGTTTAAACGTGCGATGAATACACACCAACCCGATGTTTGGTTTACAAATTTAAGAAAAGGCCAAACAAATTATCGTGATAAAATAGGTATTGTATCTAAAGGTGCAGATGGAATTTTAAAAATAAGTCCTTTTTACCATTACACCGATCTAGATTTAGACAATTACCTGCTCGAACATAGCCTTCCTAACGAAAAAAGATATTACGACCCCACAAAAGCATTAGCAAATAGAGAGTGTGGCATCCATCAATAAAAAATGAACTATGAATTTAAAAGTAAACAACAATCCTTTAGAAGATGAAGCTATATACATTCTGCGCGAAGTTGCAGGGCAGTTTGAGAAACCTGCCATTCTATTTTCTGGAGGTAAAGATTCTATCACCCTAGTACGGCTAGCACAAAAAGCATTTTATCCTGCCAGAATCCCATTTCCTTTATTACACATTGATACTGGGCATAATTTTCCCGAAACCATTGCCTTTCGTGATAAACTAGTTAAGGAATTAGATTTAGAACTACATGTACATTACGTACAAGACAATATAGATGCGGGAATTGTAAAAGAAGAAAAAGGAAAATACGCTAGCCGAAACAGTCTACAAACAGAAAGCTTATTACAAGCCATAGAAAAACATGGTTTTGACGCTTGTATTGGAGGAGCCCGAAGAGACGAAGAAAAAGCAAGAGCAAAAGAAAGGTTTTTTTCTGTACGAGATGATTTTGGACAATGGGATGAGAAAAATCAGCGTCCAGAAGTTTTTGATATGCTTAACGGCAAAATAGACTTTGGACAAAACGTTAGGGTTTTTCCTATTTCTAATTGGACAGAATTGGATGTATGGAGCTATATACAACAAGAAAAAATAGCCATTCCTAGCATCTATTTTGCCCATAAAAGAAAAGTTTTTGAACGTGACGGACTAATTTGGTCGGCACATGATGAATATGTGTACCGAGAAAAAAACGAACTCGTAACCGAAAAAATAGTGCGTTTTAGAACCGTAGGAGATATGAGCTGTACCGCCGCTGTCGAATCACTTGCTTTTACTATAGACCAGGTAGTGGAAGAAATTAAAAATTCTAACCTATCTGAACGCGGAGCTAGGATAGACGACAAAAGATCTGAAGCTGCAATGGAAAAAAGAAAACAACAAGGCTATTTTTAAGAAAAAGGAACAAACCATTATGGAAAACAATAAAAATAAAGTGCTAAAATTAAGTACCGCAGGAAATGTAGACGACGGAAAATCTACACTAATCGGGCGCTTACTACACGATACCAACTCATTACCTAAAGATAAACTAGACGCTATTAAACAGAGTAGTAAACAAAAGGGATACGATTATTTAGACTTCTCCTTAGCTACCGATGGACTTGTTGCGGAAAGAGAACAAGGCATCACTATAGATGTTGCCCATATTTATTTCTCTACACCAAATCGTTCATATATTATTGCCGATACGCCAGGGCATGTTGAGTACACCAGAAATATGGTTACAGGCGCTTCTACCTCGCAAGTTTCAATTATTCTAATAGATGCCAGAAAAGGCGTTACCGAACAAACAAAAAGACATTTTTTTATAAATAATCTTCTACAAACAAAAGATATAATTGTAGCGGTAAATAAAATGGATTTAATCGATTATAATCAAGAAAAATATCAAAACATTATAAACGATTTTAAAACCTTAGCAGCACAAGTAAATTACAAAAAAAGCAATATTACCTATATTCCTATTAGTGCTTTACATGGCGATAATGTAGTAAACACCTCTCCCCAAATGAAGTGGTACCAGGCAGAAACACTACTTTCTTATTTAGAAAATTTACAGCCTAAAAATAACACGACTAGCGCTAGTGCTCGTTTTCAAGTACAAACGGTAATACGCCCAAAAAAAGAAGAGTTTCATGATTTTAGAGGCTTTGCAGGAAAGCTTAAAGGAGGAGAACTAAACGTTGGTGACTCTGTAACTATTTTACCTTCGGGGAAAACATCTAGCATTAAAACCATATCTTTTTTTAACCAAGCATACTCAAGTGCAAGTGCTGGATCTGCTATCACAATAAGCTTACATGACGAGGTAAATGTATCACGAGGCGACTTAATTGTAAAGTCAGACCAGCTTCCAAAATCGGCAAAAAACATAAAAGCTAACATTTGTTGGATGGACAATCAGGCGCTAACAGCGGCTTCAACATACTTTCTTCAACATGGCGTTAAAAGAGTAAAAGCTAAAGTAAAAAATATTCTACATAAAATAAGTATAGATAACTTTAGCCAGATTGAAACAAGCGATGCCTTAACCATGAATGAGTTTGGAAATATTGAAATTCAACTTGCCCAGCCTTTACATTATGATGCTTATGCTGAAAATAAAGAGAACGGCGCTTTTATTCTTATCGATGCTAAAACAAACACTACTGCTGGCGTAGGTTTTATAGCATAACCCAATAATGCTAGGGCGTGTTTTTATAAAACTCGTCCTAGTTTTTTTGCTATTACCGTTTCTAAGGCTTTATAATCCATTGTTTCCATAATAATTTCTTCATGGTGTAATTCGGGGTTGTCTTTTACCTTTTCTAGAAGCTCATTTACCTTTTGTTTTATAAGGAATAAACGTAAATTCAAGATGGTTTCATTTACTTCTCTGGGTTCTAATTCACTCTTGTTTTTTACGTAAATTTCTTGGTCTTCCCAACGGTGTAATTGCTCGCGTTCTTGTTGCATTAATATGCTGGTAACCTCTTGTGCTTCGGCAGGAGATAAATCTTGTATAAAACTATCTACTTTTAGTTCACCTTTAGCCTGAAAGGTTTCCATAATTTTATCATATAACACTTTAAAGTCTGGATGTGTAAACTTTATTTCGTCTTCCTGAAGGTCTAAATAAACTTTTTCGTACACTTTTGCCTCTTGGATTTCAGGTTCTAAAAAAACTTCGCCCTCATCGGTTAATTTAAAAGCAAAATCCTGAAACTCGCTAAGTATATTTCCATAACGCAATAACAAACTAATTATATTACGCTCTAAGGCATGCTGCCGATTAATACGCGGTTTGGCCTCCTGAAGTTTCACCACTTCCATAGGCTGAGGCTTAGGCTTGGTAACATCTGATTTTTGTTTCCCCGCCATAAGTTGCGCTAACGAACTGTAGAGTATTTCTTCCGAAATATCCATCAATTTAGCACATGTTTTGATGTAAACTTCTTGCTTTATAGCATCAGGAATTTTAGAGATACTCCCTACCATATCCCGAATGGTTTCTGCTCGTTTTATCGGGTCGTTTTGTGCTTCTTCAACCAACAATGAAGCTTTATATTGAATAAAATCTTGAGCATTCTCATTTAAAAAAGCTTGTATTTGTTCCTGATTATTTTTTTTGGCAAAACTATCTGGGTCTTCTCCTTCTGGAAAAGCACATACCTTTACGTTTAAATCTTGCTCCAATATCAAGTCTATCCCTCGTAAAGAAGCTCGCATTCCTGCCGCATCACCATCAAAAAGTACGGTAATATTGTTGGTAAGCCGCTTGATTAAACGTATTTGCTCTGGTGTTAAGGCTGTTCCTGACGATGCTACCACATTTTCTACCCCACGCTGATGCAGCTGGATAACATCGGTATAACCTTCTACCAAATAGCAAATATCTTGCTTGGCTATGGCTTGTTTTGCAAAATAAATACCGTATAGAATTTTACTTTTATGGTAAATATCGCTTTCTGGAGAATTAAGGTATTTAGCAGCTTTTTTAGTATTGTCAAGAATACGCCCGCCAAAACCTAATACCCTCCCCGACATGGAGTGTATAGGAAACATTACTCGACCTTTAAAGCGGTCGAATTTTTTTTCCTCTTTGACAATTGTAAGTCCTGTTTTTTCTAAAAATGTTAACTGATAGCTTTTTGAAAGCGCTTCTTGCGTAAATGCTTCCCACTGGTCTGGAGAATAACCTAATTGAAACTTCTGAATGGTTTCTGTAGTAAACCCTCGTTCTTTAAAATAGCTTAAACCAATGGCTTTACCTTGACTTGTTTTTAAGAGTTGATTAGAAAAATACTCGGCTGCAAATTTATTTACTAGATAAAGGCTTTCGCGTTCATCGGCTATTTTTTTTTCTTCGTCTGTTTGTTGAGTTTCCTCTATTTCAATGGCATATTTTTTCGCCAAGTATTTAATTGCTTCGGGGTAACTAAAATGTTCATGCTCCATTAAAAAAGCAATTACATTTCCTCCTTTGCCACTACTAAAGTCTTTCCAGATTTGCTTAACAGGCGAAACCATAAAGCTAGGAGTCCGTTCATCGGTGAACGGACTCAAGCCTTTTAGGTTACTTCCTGAGCGTTTAAGCTGTACAAAATCGCCTATTACTTCTTCCAAGCGTGTTGCTTCGAAGACTTTATCGATGGTTGTTTTTTTAATCATTTATCTTCCCCTGAATTTCAACTGCTGTGTTTTATTTAACTCTACAGAAAAACAGACCAAAAATAAACAAAATTCAGTGCTAAATAAAAACTAGTTTACTTTTAAATTTAACTGCTCAACTTCCACCTTTGTTTCTAAAACGATAATCCTGAAAGGAAACTTTACCGCTGCGGTGTTTGGTAAATTAGCTTGTAAAGTTTCTTTTGCTTCTATAGTCAAAGCATCTCTACATAAACTTATTTTGTTTATTTCCAAACTATTATACCTGTCATTCTCTATATGATGTGAAATTACTAAAACACTTTGATTGGTAAAATCTACCGCTGGTATTTTACGTCCTGGCTTTATGGTTCTTCCTAAATAAGCATATACTTTTGCCAACTCTAACTGACTATTTATAAGCTTAACCTTGTTTATGTTTAAATCTTTTACAGGATCATTTAATTCAAGTAACGATTTATAAGCGATACTTTTTTCTCCTTTCCAACTAGCACAAGCGGTAAAGAAACATAGGCTACATACTAAAAAAAATAACCGCATTATTCAATAATTATTTTTTCTACAAAATTTGTTTTTGCATCTTTAATCTTCATGATGTACAATCCTTTTGTTAGGAAAGATAAATCTATTTTAGAAGGTAACTGCTTCAAGTTGTTTTCTATATAAATTAATTTTCCTGTTAGGTCATAAACTTCTAGGCTTGCATTTCCTTCTATTGCGGTATTTGTATAATCTATGTGAAGCTGACCTTTACTTGGGTTGGGGTAAACACTTATTTTTGCTTGCTTATCTAAATTATATGTATTAGTGCTTAAAGCTTCTTCTGTACAAATTTCTAAAGTTGCTGAATTTAGCATTCCTGTTTCTCCTCCATCTAAATTCCAAACATAGAGCTCCCAAACACCTTGCATATCTTCTCCATAATAATCTGCTAAATTCAAGTTAAGAGGTTCTACACGTTGCCCTGTTAAATCTCCGCAATGCATAGGTAGAGATTCTGCCGCTTCTTGATCGAAAGTTACCTTAAGCGAGCCGTCTCCGTAACAGTTTCCTATAAAAATCATTTTATCTGAAGTTGCGTTTCCTCCTGGAGCTACAAGTATCAAGCCTAAGTTTCCTATATTTCCGTGTGTAATATCTACGGTAAGGTTAAGGTCTGTAATTGTTCCACTTTGAGGTACTGAGAATGATGTAGACACAGCTTGATTTGAGGTCGCTCCTATCGCTACTGGTGCTCCTGTATAATTATTACAATACTGCGGAGTAATTATATTTCCTATTGTAAATTTAGGACTTGCTGCCAAGAATACATTATCAACTGCTTCTATAATAATAAATGCACCTTCTGTTTCTTGGTTTGGCAATGTAATATTCTCTTGTCCATCATTAGCAGTATTGGCTAACAATGTTGTAAAAGTTTCACCGTTATCTGTAGAGATTAATATATTTACCAATGTGGTATTTACAGGAGCTTGATTGGTATTTGCCACATCCCAAGTAAGGTTATGCTGATTTCCTGCTACATAAGCATCTGTTGAGCTAATAGAAGTAACTGCAAAAGGTCCTGCTGTTTCTACTACTTCCACCTCTGTATAATCTAAAGCTATTTGCCCACCTACAGGATTATTATCTCTTGCTGTTACTACAAAAGACATTGTTTTACTTACATCCGATGTCATTTCCCATGTACTATATAATTTTCCTTTTAAGATTTTTTCTAATGAAGGAAAGTATCTTTCTGGACTTTCTGTGTGAGGAAAAACTTTATAGCTAGGTGTAATCTGATTACCTGCTAACGTTGGACTTGGATATGAATAATCGTAAGGATTAGAGAAATTACTATCCGATTGCTCCCATGAATAGGTAAGCACATCGCTATCTGCATCACTTCCTTGCGCTGTTAACTTAAAAGCAGTTCCTTTTGGAATTGTATATGACATTCCTGCATCTACTATTGGAGCAATATTGGTTAATGGTGTCTCAACAGCACAATTTACACTTTCAACATAATTTGTTATTTGAAATATACTTGCAAACGAGAATTGCGCTTCCGATTGTTTTTGCACATCATAATAAAAAGTTACTCCTGCATAGCCCATAATGGTATTACCACTTCCTGGCTCTACATTAACTCCTGTATATTCTGTTCTTGAAAAAGTATGATTAGCTCCAAACATGTGTCCTAATTCATGAGCTACTAGGTTTACCGCAAAATAATAGCCATCTGGTGCTGCAGACCCTCCTGTTCCTGCATAAGCTCCGCCTTTTGTATTATCTACACAAACAGCACCTATGCCACTAGCTTTCCCACCTCCAAGACGACCAGAAAACAAAATACCTACATCATAATTTGCCTCTCCGATAACATTGGTCATTTCTGGTTGAATTTCATATTCAATATTTCCTTGGTTTCCTGTAAATGGGTCGGTTAATCTGTTGGTGTAAAATAAATCGTCTGTGTTTGCAATTAATTCTAAGTGTATACTAAGGTCATTTTCATATATTGGGTTTATAAAACTTAGTACATCGTTAATACCTCCTAGAATTAAAACAGGATCATTGTTAAAAAGTTGGCTATATTCTCCATCGGTTGCTACCGCTAAGCGGTAAGTTCTCATAACACCATCTGAAGTAACGCCCATTTGCGATTGCGTGTTAAAAACCGCCGCTTGTACACTTTCCTCTACATAACATTGTAAAGGCGATGCTGGCTGAATTTCTTCTGCTCGCTTTACTTCATAAGTATTAGAGTTTTCTATTGGTTGTATAATGCTTGTTCCTTTATCGCCTATTACAGAAGCTTTTATTCCTGTCTGCGTTAAAGAAATGCTTATCTTTTCGGATGGATTATTTACAGCATAACCTCTATATGATTTTATAGAAGGGTATTTAGCAGCTAGCTCAGGACTAAAGTTAGAAAACTCTTGCACCTTATAGGTTACTAAATTCCCTGATAACGATGGAATTTGTATTTCTGTACTTTCTGGAACTATACTTGTAATAACTGTGCGAAATTTAGCTATATTAAGTTGAAATTTTACCGATTGTGTGGATATAGCTGAAAAATTAGCATTACTTACTTGCCAATAATCTTGTTTTTCCTGTGCCCATAAAGACATGCTTATACAAAACAGTAAAAGAGTTGCAATTTTTTTCATTAAGTAAAGTTTAAGTTATGAGGCTGCAATTTAAGATTTTTTTAATACTATTCCACAAAAAAAGGACACCAAACGGCATCCTTAACATATTTAGCTTGTTTATTTTAATATAGAGAAAATCGTAACCCAGCCGATATATTATGCTCCTCATTAGGATTATCTCTAAACAATGTATTGCAATCGTACTTTACAAAAACGGTTAACCAATCGTAACCTATATAGCCACTTAATCCGTAAATAAAATTATTGGTATTATAACTTTCCTTATGCTTGGTTTTTCTGCTGTTTCCGTTTTCTTTATACTTTAATTTCTGAACCGTATTAAGGTTTACTCCTGCATAACCTCCTAATCCTATTTTAAATTTATCGTTTAAAAAATAAGCTTTACTACTGTTATAAGCTACTTTAGAAGGTCCAAATTCGATATGAAAAGGAATTACCAAATTATCCATTCTCAATTTAGCCTTTTTTAAATGATGAGGAAACTCCTCTAATACTGTCTGCTCATCTTTTTCTACAAAATAGTTGTTTTTTTCTGGCTTTAAACCGTTAAACTGAAATGAAAGTCCGTATTTAAACCGTACCAAACCTTGCTTTCCTAAATTTGTCTGAAACTCATAACCTAATTCAAAATACTTGCTTCCTCCTATTTTATAAGGAGACTTATCTAAACCTCCATCTTCTTGGATAGCATTGTTCAAACCGAAAGATAAAACAATTCCCGACTGCGTTCTTTTTGGGATAGAATCTCGAAGTACCATATCATCATCAAATATGATAGAATTAAAATTCACTTCCACATGCCTTCTACCGCCATCCATATTGCGCTCTAAATACGCAATACTTTCATCTATTATATTAAGTTTATTTTCTATATTCAATGCATGCTTTTGGGCTGCTTGCTGTTTTAGGGTTTCTGCTTCTTCTGGAGTTATCTCATTTTTATCTAAACGCGCTTGAATTAATATAAATTTATCTTTTAAATGTTCTTTTTCTTCTTGAGGGATTTTTGTTCTTTCTTCTTTTAATTTATGAATTTGCTTTTCTTGCTCATTATAGATAGTTGCTTGAAATTGTGCATAAAATTGGATAGGAAAAACAAACACACAGAATAGAATAATTACTTTTTTCATAACGTTAGTTTTTGTTAATAAGGTTTTTATTTGTTGATTTTTTTGATATACTGTTTACTACTGTAGATTTTAATTGAATAATTCTTTGCTCTAACCAATGGTTTATTTTTGTTGGTATTGATGGGTTTACAGTTTCTTCCACATCTTTCTGTAATAATTGCGCATCTACATAATTACTACTTCCAAATAATATTTTTTGTGCCCTCACCTCTATTTGTGCTTTTTTGAGGTATGAGTTTACTGTTTTTTCTAACTCCTCCTTATTTATTACTTCTTTAAAGGTATTTTCTATGGCAATATTTTTTGTATGAATATTTTTATCTAGTAATATAGGTGCAACCTTTTTTAGGGCTTGTTTATTTTCTGCCTTTTTACTTTTTGCAACAATATTTTGTTGGGGCTTACGTCTTTCTTTATCAATTTCAACAAGTTCTTTATTTACTTTTTCATCATGAGTTTTCTTTTGTGTTTCAACTATAATTGGACTTGTACTTTTTATAGGTATATGTTCTTTTTCTGAAATAGGATTAGTTTGTATACCTAACACAAAAACAAGTAGCACAACCACTGCAGCGGTTATTCCTGTAAAATAATATTTCCGCCGTTGTTTTGTTTTCTTTTTAGCTAATGCTTTTTCTAGATTTCCCCAGCTATCTTGAGCTGGTTGAATGCTCCGCTCAAGAAAATACTCTTTTATATTATTGTCTATTTTATTCATGCAATAGTTTTTCTTTACTTCCTAAGGCTTTTTTTAATAAATTACGTGCTTTAGCTAATTGAGATTTTGATGTTCCTTCTGCTATACCTAGCATCGCTGCTATTTCCTTATACTTGTACTCCTCTACTACATAAAGTAAAAACACCATTTTATATCCATCGGGCAACGCATCGATTGCATATTGTATCTCGTCAGAAACCTCTTGTTGGTTTTCTTCTGCTTTATATAGTTTATGTAACGGAAAATCTTCTGTTGAATAAAAAGGTTTTTTACTACGTAAAAAATCTATAGCTTCTCGCGTCATAATTACACGTAGCCAAGCTTGAAATTTACCTTTATGGCGGTAATGTTTTAAATTACAAAACACTTTATAAAACGCACTTAACATAACGTCCTCTGCATAATGCAGGTCCTTCACATACATCCTGCAAAGGCTTAGCATTTTAGGCGCATAAGTATCAAACAGTACTTTTTGTGCCTTAGCATCACCATTAGCTGCAGTAGCTATAAGTTTTTGCTCGCTTTTTTTATTATGTAGACGAATTATTTTCACGTTTTTAAAAGGTCTCTACTTTTATAAACGATGTTTTATTAAAAAGGGTTGCCTAGAAAAGCATAAAAATCACTTTTTTCTGTCTATAACGTAAGTCATCATCAATAAAAGTGCTTCTTTATATGGAGAATCAGGGTATGACAATAATATTTCTTGAGCTTCTTGCTGATATTTTTTCATTTGTGTTACAGCATAAGTTAATCCACCCGCTTGCTTCACAAAAGCAATTACCTCTTTTACTCTTTTTTTATTTGTATTATGATTTTTTATCGAATTGATAAGCCACCTACGGTCTTTCTCTGAAGCTTGGTTTAACGCATAAATCAATGGAAGCGTCATTTTTTGTTCCTTAATATCTATACCTGTTGGTTTACCTATTTTATCTTCCCCATAATCAAATAAATCATCTTTTATTTGAAAAGCCATGCCTATAAGCTCTCCAAATTTACGCATACGCTCTACATGCTCAGTATTTGGTTTTACCGATGCTGCTCCTAAACTACAGCAAGCAGCAATTAAAGTAGCTGTTTTTTGACGGATAATATCGTAATATACCGCCTCTGTAATATCTAATTTTCTAGCTTTTTCTATTTGAAGTAATTCTCCTTCGCTCATTTCACGCACAGCTACCGAAATAATCCTAAGCAAATCAAAATCACCATTATCTATAGAGAGCAACAAACCTTTAGACAATAAATAATCGCCTACTAAAACGGCTATCTTATTTTTCCACAGTGCATTTATAGAAAAAAAGCCCCGTCGGCGGTTACTATCATCTACAACATCATCATGCACTAAGGTTGCTGTATGAATTAATTCGATGACCGATGCCCCCCGATAAGTACGTTCATTTACTTCTCCCGAAGCCACCATTTTAGAAACCAAAAAAACAAACATCGGACGCATTTGTTTTCCTTTACGGTTTACTACATAATGGGTAATTCTATTTAAAAGCGCAACTCTTGAAGACATTGCAAGAGAAAACTTTTTTTCAAAAAGTTCCATCTCATATTTTACTGGTGCTTTTATTTGCTCTATTACTTTCACAGACTACAAATATAGTGATTTTAGGCGGTATTACATATAGGATAACTTCGGCTATTTTATCATATCCTTATAAAATTTAACAACCAACTATTTGGATAATTAAAAATAAGTGTTAAATTTACATCATCATTAAAATAAACAAAACAAATAACTTATGAAAAAAATTACACTAGGTATTGTAGCTTTATTTGCTGCTTTTACACTAAATGCACAAACAGATTGTGCTAATGCTGAAGTTATATCTGTAGCTGCAGATGCTAGCACCACTATTACTAATGCCAATGTAAATGGAACACCTGCTGCTCAAGGCTGTGTAACGGCAGAAAATGCAAGTGCTCAAAATGGAGTATGGTATTCTTATACACCAACACAAACCTTAATGGTTACTGTAACATCTAACACTCCTGCAGATCCTGCAGCAGATTATTTTGCAACATTAAGTGTTATGGGTGGAACATCTTGTTCTGACTTAACCTGTTTAGATGCAGACTGGTACGGAAACAACAACAAGCCTTATGCTGAAGTTACTTTCGCTGCTACTGCAAATCAAACTTATTATATATACTTTGATGACTTATTCAGTGTTTTAGGAAATGGTAGTACAGGACCTTTTGATTTTACGGTAACTACTAGCTCTAATGTTCCTGTAGTTCCAGGTGCTGTTTCTAACCCAACTCCTGCAGACGCTGCTACTGCTGTTGCTTATTACGAAATGACAGACAGAGATGGTGCTACTGTTACTGCTGTAGATTTTGCATGGGATGCTCCTACAACTGGAGATACCGCAGATGGTTACAAATTTGAAATGGATACTGACCCTAACTTCGGAAATCCTATTGCTGGTACTTTTGCTTCTAATGATATTGAAGGATTACATTTACCTGGTCAGAACTATTTTACTGCAAGTACTACTTATTACTGGAGAGTAACTCCTTTCAACCAAGGTGGTGATTCTACAGACACTGTTGTTGTTTGGTCTTTCACTACAGATAGTCAATTAGGAGTAGAAGATGTTATCGCTAAAGCTTTCACTCACTACACTAGCAACAACAACTTATTTGTTGAAGGTGAGTCTGTAATCGAAAACGTAAAAGTTTACAACTTATTAGGACAAGAAGTAGCTTCTCAAGCTGTTAACAACACTAATGCTCAAGTAAACATCGCTAACTTACAAACTGGTGTATATATCGCACAAGTAAAAGTTAACGGAGAGACTAAAACTTTCAAGTTTGCTAAAAAATAAGAATATAAAAACTTATTAATATTCTAAAAATCCCTGCAAACTGCAGGGATTTTTTTATATCTATTGTTTTGGATTCAGCAGCTCATATCACTAAGCTTTACTTTTAAAACAAAACCTATAAGAAACACATTTCGCAAAGAAGTTATCACATTATACTAAACAACACATAAAGAAGTCTCGTTACATTTTTAGTAAAAGCACAAAAACTTTTACTAGAAAACTTATATTTATCCAACCGTAAGTTTTCTAAACAATTCTTCTAGATTTTCATGCTTTTGGTGTAATTGCAATATTTTAAGTCCGTTATCATGAGCAAAATCAAAAACAGCAGAACGCATATCGGTTGTGGTAGAAAAAGATAATTCATACAAGAACCCGCCTACATTCACAGCTTCTAGCAAATGCTCTAGCCGTTGTAAGGCAACAGTTTCTACACGATAATCAAATTCTACGCGTAATATTTGCTCTTCTGAACCTTTTAAATCTGCTAACTTTTTATCCGTTACAATACATCCTTTATTAATAATTACCACACGCTCACAAAGAGCCTCGACCTCTTGCATAATGTGTGTAGAAAGAAAAATAGTCTTCTCTTCTCCTACTTTTTTAATTAAATTTCTAATTTCTACCAATTGGTTAGGATCTAAGCCTGTAGTAGGCTCATCTAAAATTAACACCTTAGGGTCGTGCAGAAGTGCAGCTGCTATTCCTACTCGCTGACGGTATCCTTTAGAAAGTTGCTCTATTTTTTTATTAGCTTCCGGGGTAAGCCCTGTAAGTTGTATAACTTCCGCTATGCGCTTTTGGGGAACTCGGTGTATTCTTGCTAAAAAATTAAGATATTCTCGAACATACATCTCAAGATACAATGGGTTGTGCTCTGGCAAATAACCTATTTCCTGTTGCACTTTTTTTATTTCGTCCTTTACACTATTTCCATTTATAAAAGCCTCTCCTTTATTTGGAGTAATATAACCTGTAAGTATTTTCATCATAGTTGATTTCCCCGCTCCATTAGGACCTAAAAAACCTACAATTTCTCCCTTTCCAACGCTAAAGGAAACATCATTAAGTGCCTGTTGATCACCATAATATTTTGTTATATTTTTCACCTCTATCCCCATATCTGTAAATTTTTATAAAAGTAGCTAATTTAAGTATAAATAAGTGTTTTGAAAAAGAAGCCATTTCTTAAATTTAAAATTAGTTGTTAATTTAGCTAAGTTTCCCCTAAGAAAGAATAATTTTGCAGCTGTATTTATTTAAAATAGTGTTTAAAAATAATCAGGATAAATACATTGAAGAAATAACCGATTATGAAAAATAAGAAGGAGTTAAATACTTGGTTAAATGCTTTTAATTTATCGCGCCCTTTAGTAATTGCTGGCCCGTGCAGTGCAGAAACAGAGGCGCAAGTTTTATCTACTGCTCGCGCACTTAAAAATACAGATACAAGCATACTACGTGCAGGAATATGGAAACCTCGAACACGTCCTGGAAACTTTGAAGGAGTAGGAATAATAGGGTTAGAATGGTTGCTTAAAGCCAAAAAAGAAACAGGTTTGCTTACCGCTACCGAAGTTGCAAACCCTACGCATGTAGACTTAGCCTTAAAGCACGAAGTAGATGTTTTATGGTTAGGAGCCAGAACTACTGTATCGCCTTTTGTAGTGCAGGAAATAGCAGAAGCACTTAAAGGAACAGATAAAATTGTTTTGGTTAAAAACCCCATTAATCCAGATTTAGCGCTTTGGCTAGGAGCTGTAGAACGCCTCTACAAGCAAAACATCTCCAAATTAGGTGCCATCCATAGGGGGTTTTCTACCTATCAAAAAATCACCTACCGCAATAATCCAGAATGGCAGATCCCAATTGATTTGCAAACAGAAGTTCCAGATTTACCTTTGCTATTAGATCCTTCGCATATTGCGGGAAATCGCTCTCTAATTTTCGATTTATGCCAAACAGCACTAGATTTAAACTATGATGGATTTATGATAGAAACTCATCCTAATCCAGATGAAGCTTGGAGCGATGCAAAACAACAAATCACCCCTTCCCACTTATCCGAAATAACAAAAAACCTAAGTATTAAAAGAGAAATCTCTAACAGCAAAACATTTATAGATGATTTAGCTAGTCTTAGAGCCAAAATAGATGTTACCGATAAACAATTAATTGCCATTTTAGGAGAACGCATGGGGATTGTTAAAGAAATAGGCGCAATAAAAAACAAAAAAAATGTAGCTATCCTTCAAGCAAAAAGATGGAATGAAATTTCTCAAAAAATGATTCAATTAGGAAAAGAAAAACAACTCAGTGAAGATTTTATCCTTCAGTTTTTTAAAGCCATTCACCAAGAATCTATTCGACAACAAAAAGAATATTAATTGCAAACAGAAAAAATTAACCAATTACAGCAAACAACTATGGTAATTGACACATAGGACACCATAAATTTGTATTTTTGAAACTGTTGCAAAATTTATAATTAACACATTGATTGAAGGAATTGTATATAAGTCTACCGGAAGTTGGTACGCTGTAAAAACCAAAGATAACTTAACTTATTCATGTAGGTTAAAGGGGAAGTTTCGCCTAAAGGGAATCAAAAACACCAACCCCGTAGCCGTAGGCGATAAAGTAAAGTTTAAACTAGAAGAAACTGCCGATGAAACTATTGGAGTAATTCAAGAAATAGCTCCTCGGCATAATTACATTATCCGAAAATCGGTCAATTTATCTAAGCAAACTCATATTATTGCAGCAAATATAGACCTAGCGCTATTGGTTATTACGCTTAACAACCCTCCAACATTCACTACATTTATCGACCGCTTTTTGGTAACTGCCGAAGCTTATCACATTCCTGTTATCTTACTTTTTAACAAAGTAGACACTTATAGCGAAACCGAAAAAGACGAGATACGTTACCTGATGGCGCTATACCGAGAAATAGGCTATACATGCATGCCTATTTCGGCAAAAACAGGCTTCAATGTCGATAAATTAAAGCTCGCTATGAAAGATAAAACCTGCTTATTTTCTGGGCATAGCGGCGTAGGGAAATCGACCATTATTAATAACTTAGATGCTGATTTAACCTTAAAAACTGCCGAAATTTCTCAACAACACCTACAAGGGCAACACACTACTACCTTTGCAGAAATGTACGATTTACCTTTCGGGGCCAGAATTATAGACACTCCAGGAATCAAAGGCTTTGGAATTGTAGAAATAGAGAAACAAGAATTAGGAAATTATTTTCCTGAATTTTTTAACAAAAAACAAGATTGTAAATTCAACAATTGTCTACACTTAAACGAGCCGAAATGCGCTGTAAAAGATGCACTTGAAAATGACGAAATTGCGTGGTCCCGGTACAAATCATACTTACAAATACTAGAAGGCGAAGAAGAAAACTACCGAACCGATATTTATAAAAATAAAGACTCATGAGAGCAGTAATCCAACGTGTAGCACAAGCGGAAGTTAGTATAGCAACAACAACGGTTGGTAAAATAAATCAAGGTTTATTAATTTTAGTTGGTATTGAAGAACAAGATAAGCTTACCGACATCGAATGGCTTTGCCGAAAAATAATAAACATGCGCATTTTTGCCGATAAAGCCCAAGCAATGAATCTCTCTGTACAAGATATTGAAGGAGAGCTACTCGTTGTAAGCCAGTTTACCTTACACGCAAGTACCAAAAAAGGCAACAGACCAAGTTTTATAAAAGCAGCAAAACCCACAATAGCCATTCCTTTATATAAAAAATTTATAGAAGAATTAGAAAAACAACTAGGCAGAACAATACAAACAGGCGAATTTGGAGCAGATATGAAAGTAAGCCTAGTTAACGACGGCCCTGTAACCATAATTATAGACTCTAAAAATAAAGAATAATGAATATACAAGATGCGCAAAAAGCCGTAGATAATTGGATTAAAGAACATGGTGTACGTTATTTTAACGAGCTTACCAATATGGCACAACTCACAGAAGAAGTAGGTGAAGTTGCACGCATTATTGCACGCCGTTACGGCGAACAAAGCGAAAAGGAAAGCGATAAAAACAAAGATTTAGGCGAAGAACTAGCCGATGTAGTTTTTGTAGTACTTTGCCTTGCCAACCAAACAGGTATAAACCTACAAGATGCTTTTGATAAAAAATTAGATTTAAAAACAAAACGAGACCACAACCGCCATCATCAAAACAAAAAACTTCAATAAAAATGAGTTTCAAAAAAATAACAAACACACCTAGTTTTTGGAGATCTGTACTGTTTTTAGGACTTGGATTTTTTATTCTTTACAATCTTTTTATCACACTATTTAATTATAGGATAGATTTTACCACCTTTTATGAAGAACGCATAAAAGTAGCACCTATTAGATTTATTATTGCCAATATAATTAGCAGCTTTTTTTACGGGTTCATTATTAGCTATTTAAAATTTAAAACTGCGCTTAAACGTAAACAAAATGAATAAACAATCTTTTTCGGTACACTTAACTGCGGTAAAAAACACCATAAAAGAATCCGAAATAAAGATTACTGGCTCTAAAAGCGAGTCGAACAGGTTATTGATATTACAAGCCCTTTATCCTGATATCCTAATAGAAAACCTATCAACGGCAGACGATACTATCGATCTCCAAAAAATTCTCTCTACCAAAAGTAACACCTACAATGTAGGCCATGCAGGTACTGCCATGCGTTTTCTTACTGCCTTTTTTGCGTCTAACCCTAATTCAGCCGAAGTTGTTCTTACCGGAAGCAAACGCATGCAGGAGCGTCCCATTAAAATTTTAGTCGATGCACTAAAAACTTTAGGAGCCGATATAACTTACCTCGATAAAGACGGCTTCCCTCCTTTAAAAATAAAAGGAAAAAATCTATTAAAAAACAACGTCAATCTTGTAGCTAACATTAGCAGTCAATACATTTCTGCCTTAATGCTTATAGCCCCAAATTTACCACAAGGCTTAGAAATTACTCTCGAAAAAGAAGTTACCTCGCTACCTTATGTACAAATGACCTACGCACTACTAAGCGCCTTAGGTGCCGAAGTTAGCTTTAACCAATATCAAATTTCTATACGACCATTAACCAAAATTAAAAAACATCATTTCTTTGTAGAATCCGATTGGAGTGCTGCATCCTACTTCTATAGTTTGGTTGCTTTAACCTCTACCGCTAAAGTTAGGCTAAACACATTTAAGCAAGATAGCCTTCAAGGCGATGCCTTACTACAGCAATTGTATGAGCCTTTAGGCGTAAAAACCAAGTTTATTACCAAAAACTATATAGAACTTTCTAAAACGCCTCGTAAACTCCCCTTATACTTTGAGGCCAATTTATTAGAAACCCCCGATATTGCCCAAACAATAGTAGTAACCTGTTTAGGGCTCGGTATAGGCTGCAAACTTACAGGCTTACATACCTTAAAAATTAAAGAAACTGATAGGCTTGTTGCTTTAAAAAACGAAATAGAAAAACTAGGGGGCGAATTAAGCTTAACCTCTAGCTCTTTAAACTTAGCTCCTTGTTCTAAATTAAATAAAAACATCCAAATAAATACATACAACGACCATAGGATGGCAATGAGTTTTGCCCCTTTAGTGCTAAAAACACCTCTTACCATTAAAAATGCAGAAGTGGTTTCTAAATCGTACCCTAAGTTCTGGGATGACCTCGAAAAGCTCTCTATTTCTGTAAAAAAACACTATAAAAATCTATTGCTGAAATAATTGCCCATTTACTTGACAACGCCTATTGCGGAGTTGTATATTTGCACTTCTAAAAAATCTAGTATGGGAATGAAACTTTCACAGTTCGATTTTGAACTGCCAAAAAAACTCTTAGCCGAATATCCTTCAGAAAACAGAGATGAAGCCAGACTTATGGTGGTAAACCGTAAAGAGCAGACCATAGAACATAAATTGTTTAAAGATCTTATCGATTATTTCGAACCAGAAGATGTTATGATTTTAAACAACACCAAAGTTTTTCCTGCTCGTCTTTTCGGAAATAAAGAAAAAACAGGTGCACGTATCGAAGTTTTCTTACTTAGAGAATTAAATGCCGAAACACGCCTGTGGGATGTATTGGTAGATCCCGCACGTAAAATACGTATAGGAAATAAGCTTTATTTTGGTGAAGATGAAAGCCTTGTAGCCGAAGTAATCGACAACACGACTTCTAGAGGGCGTACCTTACGTTTTCTTTACGATGGCTCTTATGAAGAGTTTAGAAACAAGCTTAACGAACTAGGAGAAACTCCGCTTCCTAAATATATAAAACGAGAGGTTGAGCCAGAAGATGCAGACCGTTACCAAACCATATATGCTAAATCTGAAGGTGCTGTAGCTGCACCAACCGCAGGATTACACTTCTCTAAACACCTGCTTAAACGTTTAGAAATAAAAGGAGTAAATCTAGCTGAAGTTACCCTGCATATTGGCCTAGGAACTTTTAACCCAGTAGAAGTAGAAGATCTATCTAAACATAAAATGGATAGCGAAGAAGCAGAAATTTCTACAGAAGCTGTAGCCGTGGTAAATAACGCTATTGCCGAAAAACGAAGAATTTGCGCGGTAGGAACAACCGTAATGCGTGCCTTAGAAAGCTCCGTATCTTCTAATGGTACATTAAACGAATTTAAAGGATGGACAAATAAGTTTATCTTCCCTCCTTATGATTTTAGCATTGCTAACTGTATGATTACCAATTTCCATACACCAAAATCAACCTTATTAATGATGATTTCTGCTTTTGCAGGGCATGATTTAATGAAAAAAGCTTACGAAGAAGCTGTAAAAGAAGAATACAAGTTTTATTCTTATGGAGACGCTATGCTTATTATATAAGCGTTGTTAAACAGTTTGATATAACACAAAAAGGGTTATCTAAAGCTTCAAAACAAGCACTAATCTAAAAGCAGATTGGAAGTTTGATTATTTTTTAGCTTTTTAGATAACCTTTTATTATTTATACCTTTGTTCTATGAAAGTTCAAAAAAAAGATATAAGAGCACTTAGTAAGCAAGAATTACAAGATTTTTTTGTAGCTCAAGGCGAAAAATCATTTAGAGGAACACAAGTATATGAGTGGCTATGGAGCAAAGCAGCGCATAACTTTGCCGACATGACAAACCTCTCTAAAACAACACGCCGTATGTTAGAGGATAATTTTGTTATTAATCATGTGCGTGTAGATAAAATGCAAAGAAGCAAAGATGGCACCATCAAAAATGCCGTGAAATTGCATGATGGATTAACAGTAGAATCTGTACTAATTCCTACCTATTCGCGAACCACGGCTTGTGTATCTTCTCAAGTAGGTTGTAGCTTAGATTGTAAATTTTGCGCCACAGCTCGCCTAAAACGAATGCGTAACCTTAACCCTGACGAAATATACGATCAGGTTGTTGCCATAGACCAAGAAAGCAGGCTATACAATAACATTCCGTTATCTAATATTGTTTTTATGGGGATGGGAGAGCCTTTAATGAACTACAAAAATGTTCTAAAAGCTATAGATAAAATTACCTCTTCAGAAGGGCTTGGCATGTCGCCTAGACGTATTACTGTTTCTACTTCTGGCGTGCCTAAAATGATTAAAAAACTTGCAGATGATGAGGTGAAATTTAACTTAGCTCTATCCTTACATTCTGCTATAGATGAAGTGCGTTCGCGCATAATGCCTTTTAATACAACTTTCCCGTTAGCCGATGTAAAAGAAGCCTTACTTTATTGGCATCAAAAAACTAAAAAAAGAGTTACTTACGAATATATTATCTGGAAAGATATTAACGATAAAAAGGAAGATATTGATGCCTTGGTTAAATTCTGTAAACTCATTCCTTGTAAAGTAAACATTATAGAATACAACCCTATAGATGATGGCATGTTTCAGCAAGCCGATGAACGGGTAACCAACGCATACCAAAATGCATTAGAACGCAACCATATAACGGTTACCGTACGAAAATCTAGAGGAAAAGATATTGATGCTGCCTGTGGGCAATTAGCCAATAAATCTTCTTAAAAATTAAGCTATACAAATTTTAAAGGACATTTTACGAGATAGAGCCATCTATAATCAAAAACTATTTCTTATAAAGATTAAATCTATTTTTGTTGTAAATACAACAGTTGTCTATGCAATCAGTTTTAAATTATCAAGATTTTTATAATTTGCTTACAGGCAGAACCCCACACACATTTAATCGTGCTTTAGGAACTAGTTTTTAAAAAAATAAAATTGAAATTTCTAAAGAACATTGGTCTATCTTAGCAATATTATGGGAGAAAAACGGATGCTCGCAACAATACCTTGCCCAAAAGAGTTTTCGGGATCGTCCCAGCATAAGCCGTTTAATAGATAAAATGGAAAAAGACGGATTGGTAGAAAGAAGAAACGATAAAAATGATAGGCGATTAAAATTAATTTTTTTAACTTCTGCGGGGAAAAGTTTAGAAAAAAAATAATTCCACTTGTCCATAAAACAATAAAAAAAGCCTTGACAGGAATTGATAATGAAAACATAATGATCATTAAAGAAACTTTTGAAAAAATAAATCAAAATTTAGACAAAAAATAAAATGGCATTCAAAACCACCACCACCATCATCGCTTGTCTTGCTACATTCTTAGGAGTTTCGCAAACGCAACTAGAAGTCAGCCCGTCTTTACAAGAGGCCATTGAAAAGGCTATCGATAAAAATGCCGCTATTAAAAATAAGCTCTTAGAAGTAGAAAAAATAAATACCGAAAGAAAAAGTGTTTGGAACAAATACATCCCAAAAATAGAAGGCTCAGCCAATTATATGTATTTCGATACAAACATAACGGTCGATCTGCCTACTGGGCAAATCCCGGTATTAAACCAACCTATTTTTGATGAAAAAGCATCGTTTGATAATTACGGAAACATTTTAATGGGTAGCCTAATGGCAAAAACAGTGCTTTTTAGCGGTTTTCAAATAGAAAACGGGGCAAAAGCCTTAGCTCAAAAGCAACAAGGTACAACATACCTTGCCGAAGCAGAAAAGGAAAACTTGGTGAAAGAGGTTATTCATGCATTCGACCAAATCCGATTGCTTGATGCTATCGAAATCCTTTTAGAAGATAGCCAAAAACGCCTAGCTATAGAAACCAAAAGAGTGGAAAGAGCCATCGAGGAAGGCTTAGCCATTCCTTACGACAGGGATAAAATAAAGCTAGCCAACTTAGAACTTGAAGGTAAAAAAATAGAACTTGAAGGCAACAAAAAAGTACTCTTCCAAAAAATAAACTACCTTACAGGCTATACCCTAGAGGAAATCAATCAAGTAAATTATTTACTTACACCTTACAGCATTCCAGAAAACCTATCTACAGAAAACAAACAAGAATTAAAAGCCTTAGCCTCTTATAAAAAAGCATCGGCTTACGCGATAAAAAAAGAAAAAGGCAGCTACCTTCCTGTTTTAGGCGCTTTTGGTGGAGTTTCTTACACCAGTGTGTTTGATGCTACAGTAATTACTCCAAACCTCCCCATCATGAACAATAACCTTTATGGCAAATTAAACGAGTTTACACTAAGCCCTAATTGGATGCTTGGTGTTTCTATGAAATGGGAACTATTTAGTGGCTTTGAGCGTAAGCATAAAATACACAAAGCTAAATTAAACGCATTACAAATAGATAATAAACTAACAGATGCCAAAGAAAAGTTTAATGTGCTGCTAGAAAACAACATCTCCCAATACCAAATTCAAAATCAAAAATACCAAATAGGATTAACACAAGAGAAAGTGGCCTCGCATAACTTAAGCATGGCTATAAAACAATACCAAGAAGGCCTTATTAATATTTCCCAGCGCTTAGAAGCCGAAAACGACTTATTAAAAGCAGCTACAAATAAAGTTAACGCCTTGATAAACCAACGACTTGCTGCTCTCGAAGCCATATTGGTAACAGGAGAATTAACAAACACCGTTTTAACCCAATAGAAATGAAAAACATATACCTAGCCACTACCATCATAACGCTCTTACTTTCAGGATGCAACACCCCTCAAAAAAACAACATTCAAGGGAAAATAGAACGAGAACAACTAGGCGTAGTTGCTAAAATACCTGGTAAAATAATCGACATTCGCGTTCAAGAAGGAGAGCTTGTTAAAAAGGGAGACACCCTTGCCATTTTAGACATTCCCGAGGTAGACGCCAAAAAAAACCAAGCAAAAGGTGCGGTAGAATCTGCAACAGCTCAATATGAAATGGCAGTAAAAGGGGCTACCAAAAACCAACTTAAGCAATTAGAAGCAAAAAGAGTAGCATTAAAAGAACAATATGACTTTGCAAAAAAGTCGATTACAAGGTTAGCGAACATGCTAAAAGATTCGCTAATACCTCAACAAACCTACGATGAAGCTTTTGCTAAATACCAAGGAGCACAATCGCAATATTTGGCAGTTCAAGCCGAAATATCCGATGTAAAACATGGCGTTCGAATAGAACAACAAAAAATGGCCTTAGGGCAACAAAAAAGAGCATTAGGAGCTTTAGAAGAAGTCTCTAGTGCAGATGCAGAACGCTATATCATTGCGCCGCAAGATATAACTATAGAAAACATAAGCCTTAATGTAGGAGAATTGGCCCTTCCTGGCTATACGCTTTTTAGCGGTACAATTTCTAACTCTACTTATTTTAGGTTTACAATTCCAGAGAGTCAACTCGATAAAGTAAAAAAAGACCAAAAAGTAAGCGTTAATGTGATTTATAACAACACCACTATCGAAGGGAAAATAACCACTATTAAAGCCTTAGGTGCCTATGCTAACATTGCAACAGCATACCCTGATTACGAAATACAAGAAAGCCTGTTTGAAATAAAAGTAACACCTACCGATATTAAAAAAGCACAAGAATTATTTACAAAAACCACTGTAATTCTGAATTTACCTTAATCTAACATGAAAAACTTCATCGCACTTATCAACAGAGAGTTTCGATTATTTTGGAACAACAGCGTACTCCGGTTACTATTTATTGGCGCTCCCATTATGTACGGAATACTTTTGGGCTTTGTTTACCAAAAAGGAAAAGTTACCGATTTACCTATTGTGGTAGTTGATGAAGATCAAAGCCAAATGAGCAAAAAGGCTGTTGAGATGATGCAAGATAATGAAGTGCTAAATGTAGCTTACCTTCAGTATGACCAGAATAAATTAACACAAATAGTTGCGGAGAATGATAACATTCCTGCAATTGTAATTATCCCTAAAGATTTCGAAAAACAAATAATGACAAAAAAATATCCCGAAATCTTAACCATTGTAAATACATCAAATGTGCTAACCGCCAATTATGCCTCAACAGCAATACAAATCTGTTTAGGAACATTAAAAGCAGGCGTACAAATAGAAAGTCTAAAAAAACAAGGCATGCCCGAAAGCATTGCCCTTACCCAGTACGAACCCTTTAAAACTACGTTTATTAAAAAGTATAACCGTAGTACCAATTACATGTATTTTTTATGGCCAGGAATTTTAGCCACAGTACTACAACAAGTACTGTTATTAGGCCTAGCACTTTCTTTTGCTTCGGAATATGAAAATGGAACGTTTAAAACATTAATTACTCAAAATCCATCTATCCTTAAAATAATGGCGGTAAAGATAATTCCGTACTTGCTAATGAGCTTCGGAATATGGCTACTCTATTATTTATTTACCATTTGGTTTAGAATTCCATTTTACGAAAACCTGGGTGCATTAACCCTTATTGCAGGGGTCTTTGTAGCTTCGGTTTCTTTTATCGGAATTTTAGTAAGTATTTTAATTCCTAGTCAGCTAAAAGCCACCGAAATCTTAATGGTTATAGCCACGCCCAGCTTTATTCTAAGTGGTTTTACTTGGCCATTATCTCAAATGCCAGAATGGGTAGTTGCCATTGCAAATGTAATCCCACTCACACATTTCTTAAAAGCTTTTAGAGTGTTACTCATCGAAGAAGGTAGCTTGGCACAAAGCATGCCCGCCGTATGGGCTATGGTTTGGATAGGTGTAGTTTGTGCACTCTTATCCTATATTGCTTTATTCTTTAAAAAGAAAAAAATCCTTAAAGCAACAAACAACTAGGGGTTGGTTTCATGTAAATAGACAGCTTTGAAAAACCTTTGTTTTTTCATGCGAATATCAAAGTATATAATTGTATTTCTATGTCCGTTTCTATGTTCGTTTTTAGTTTTTTCCATATTTTTCGTAAAAACAAAAACGGCTAAAAACTAAAAAACCCCTGTGATTACAGGGGTTTTCGTGGTACTCGGAGCGGGACTTGAACCCGCACGACCGCAATGGTCATTGGATTTTAAGTCCAACGTGTCTACCAATTCCACCATCCGAGCGTATATTTTAATTTACAGCTTAGAGCGAAAAACGGGATTCGAACCCGCGACCTCCACCTTGGCAAGGTGGCGCTCTACCAGCTGAGCTATTTTCGCGTTATGTAAATGAACGTGCAACGATTTGCGGTTGCAAATATATGTGTTTTTCTTGTTTCTACAAAGCTTTTTTCAAAAAAAAATACTTTTTTATGGCTTTGGGGTTAATAATCGCTTTATCTCATTAAGCTTCATCAAGGCTTCCACAGGTGTAAGTGTATCTATATCAGTTTGTAAAATTTCTTGTTTCACCTCCTCCAATAAAGGATCATCTAATTTAAAAAAACTTAATTGAGGTTCAGCTTCCGTGGCTTTTTTTAGTTGTTCATCTTTATTTTCTTGTCGATGCGATTTTTCTAACTTCTTTAAAATCTTTTCTGAACGATGAATAACCTGCTGTGGCATTCCTGCCATTTTTGCAACATGAATTCCAAAGCTATGCTCACTTCCTCCTGGTACCAGTTTCCTTAAAAACAGTACATTATTTTTGGTTTCTTTTACCGAAACATTATAGTTTTTTATCCGCTCAAAAGTTTGCTTCATCTCATTAAGTTCATGATAATGTGTGGCAAACAAAGTTTTAGGCCTACTAGGGTGCTGGTGTAAATATTCGCTAATTGCCCAAGCTATCGAAATTCCATCATAAGTACTTGTTCCTCTACCAATTTCATCTAGCAATACTAAGCTGCGTTTAGAGATGTTATTTAATATACTGGCGGTTTCGTTCATTTCTACCATAAAAGTAGATTCGCCCATACTTATGTTATCACTAGCACCTACTCGGGTAAAAATTTTATCTATCACCCCAATTTCTGCTTTTTTTGCAGGTACAAAGCTTCCCATTTGTGCCAATAAAACAATTAGAGCGGTTTGCCTTAAAATAGCAGATTTACCACTCATGTTGGGACCTGTTATCATGATAATTTGTTGTTCATCTTGCGATAAACTTACCGAGTTTGCTACATAAGGCTTATCGGGAGGGAGTTGCTTCTCGATAACGGGATGCCTGCCTTCTTCGATATGAATATCATACCCTTGATTCATAACTGGTTGCTGGTAATTGTGCTCTAGGGCTAAACGTGCAAAACCTGCTAAACAATCTAATTGCCCTATTTTTATGGCGTTTTGCTGAACAATTTTTATATAATCGTAAATCCAAACAACTAGTTTTGTAAACAGCTCTTGCTCTAAACTTTGTATTTTTTCTTGCGCGCCTAATATTTTAGATTCGTATGTTTTTAATTCTTCGGTAATGTAGCGTTCTGCATTTACCAGTGTTTGTTTACGAATCCAATTTTCTGGTACTTTATCACGATGGGTGTTTCTTACCTCTAGATAATAGCCAAAAACATTATTACTCCCTATTTTTAGGCTGGTAATTCCTGTTTGCGCTACTTCTCGCTCCAACATTTTATCTAAATAATCTTTCCCCGAAAAAGCAATTTTTCTAAGTTCATCTAACTCTTCTGAAAAACCATCGGCAATAGCATTTCCTTTAGCAATATTTACAGGTGCATCTGGGTGAATTGCTTCTGTTATTTTTTCACGCAACAAAGCGCAATCGTGTAAATTATCGGAAAGCACTTTTAATGGCTCTACTGCTGTTTGAAAAGTAATTTCTTTAATAGGAATAATCGCATCTAAAGATGTTTTTAACTGCAGTACTTCTCTCGGGCTTATTTTTTGTGTAGCTACTTTAGAAATAAGGCGCTCTAAATCGCCTATTTGTTTTATTTGATTTTGTAGCTTTTCAAGTACCTCGGTATTTTCTGCCAAATAAGCAACTATTTTATGGCGTTGCTCTATTTTAGATTGATTTTTTAACGGCAAGGCCAACCAACGTTTTAACATACGCCCGCCCATAGCAGAATGGGTTTTATCAATCACATCAATCAAAGTTACTGCTTGTGGTGTGTTGGCTTGGTATAATTCTAAATTTCTGATGGTAAACCTATCCATCCAAACGTATTCTTCTTCTGCAATACGCGCAATCGAAGTAATGTGCTTTAATTTATTGTGTTGTGTTTCGCTTAGGTAATATAAAACAGCTCCTGCCGCCATTATTCCTAAAGGTAGTTGGGCAATCCCGAAACCTTTTAGACTATTAGTATCAAAATGGTTTGTAAGAGTTTCGTTAGCATAGTCTGGGGTAAAAACCCAATCGTCTAAATAAAAACGATGGGTATCTTGCTGAAAGTTTTCAGCTATAATTTTCTTATGCTTTTTCTGAATTAATAATTCACTAGGTGAAAAATTTTGCAGCAATTTATCTATATATTCTTGATTTCCTTGGGCCGTAAGAAATTCTCCGGTAGAAACATCTAGAAAAGCCACCCCGTAAGTTTGTTTATCTACATGTATAGCCGCTAAAAAATTATTGCTTTTTTGCTGCAACACTTCATCATTAAGCGCTACTCCAGGTGTAACTAACTCTGTAACCCCTCGTTTTACGATTTTTTTGGTTTGCTTTGGGTCTTCCAACTGATCGCAAATAGCCACGCGCTGACCCGCTTTTACCAATTTGGGCAAATAGGTGTTTAACGAGTGGTGCGGAAAACCTGCAAGCTCGGTTTTTTCATCGCCGTTATTTCTATGGGTAAGTACAATTTGTAATATGTTTGCAGCCTTAACAGCATCTTCGCCAAAAGTTTCATAAAAATCGCCCACTCGAAACAAAAGCATCGCATCTGGATATTTTTGTTTAATCGAGTAATATTGTTGCATTAACGGAGTTACCTTCTTTGCTTTTTTTGCTGTCAATTTCTTGTCTTTATTATTAGAAAAAGTAAAAGTACACAAACTATCCTTTTCTTAAAAACCTTTTACATCTTGTAAGCTCTTTTATATGCAGAAAAAATAAGCGACTTTTTTAGTGTAAGTTTTCCTATTTTTGCTTCCGCTTAAAAATACAACCAAGTGTACCTATCATGAAAAACAGAAAACTTAAAAATAGTGAGTTAGAACGCATTAGTGTTTCTGAATTTAAGAACACCAAGAAAACACCTATTATCGTTGTGTTAGACAATGTAAGAAGCTTGCATAACATTGGGTCTGTTTTTAGAACGGCAGATGCTTTTTTGGTAGAAAAAATTTATTTGTGTGGGATTACAGCTACTCCGCCGCATAAAGACATCCATAAAACAGCCTTGGGCGCTACCAACACGGTTGATTGGGTTTATGCTAAAGATACGCTAGAAATAATTGAGCAACTTAAAACCGAAAACGTAAAAATTTTAAGCATCGAACAAGCTGAAAATGCCCAAATGCTTAATGACTTTAGTCCTAATAAAGAAGAAAAATATGCGCTTGTTTTTGGCAATGAGGTAAAAGGTGTACAGCAAACGGTAGTTTCGGCAAGTGATAAGGTGATTGAAATCCCTCAATACGGTAATAAACACTCGTTAAACATATCGGTAAGTGTTGGGGTGGTAGTTTGGGATGTTTTTAGCAAACTAACTTAATTAAAAATAGTTTCTAAAAGCTTTAGGTAATCTTCTCTATTGGCTATAAAATCGAGTTCAGAAACATCGATTATCTTGATAGGAAAGTAATGCTGATTTTTTATAAAACTCAAATAGCCTTCGTTTATCTTTTCTAAATACTGGCCTCTAATGTCTTGCTCATAGCTTCGCCCTCTTTTCTTTATGTTTTCTAATAATCGTTCGGTATTTTGGTATAAATACACATACATATCGGGTTTTGCTACATCTTTATACATGATGTTGAATAGCTTTTTATACAAAGCAAACTCCTCTGGGGCTAAGGTTATTTTTGCAAAAATTAAGGATTTATAAATATCATAATCAGCAATTACATGGTCTGTAAAAATATTGTATTGTGAAATATCATCAATAAGTTGCTGATACCTATCGGCCAGAAAGGACATCTCTAACGGAAAAGCATAACGTGATTGATTTTTATAAAATTTAGGAAGAAATGGGTTATCTTTATAACGCTCCAAAACCAACGCCGTATTATAATCTTGAGCCGCCAAAGTTGATAAACTTGTTTTCCCTACTCCTATAGCTCCTTCTATAACCAAATAATTATAAGGATTGTCGGGAAGTAAAGGTTTGTTAAGTTTTTGAGGCACTTTGCTTATTAAAGAAACATCTTTTGTGGTTGCCTTCAATACCTCTATAGATTTATTTAAACTGGGGTGTATAAAATTTGGAGCTATTTCTGCCAATGGAAACAGCACAAATTTTCGTACGGTTAACCTTGGGTGCGGAATGGTTAACTTTGGTTTATCTACAAGTATATTTCCATAAAAAATAACATCTATATCTATACTTCTATTTTGGTAAGCATTTACCTCTTTATTTCTTGTCCTTCCTAGTGTTTTTTCTATTTCTAGCAGTTTTTCGAGCAATTTTTCTGGGGGTAAAAAAGTATCTACACCAATACAAATGTTATAAAAATCGTTCCCGTCAAAGCCCCAAGCAGGTGTTTGATATACACTAGATATTTCGGCAATATTTCCTACCTGGTTATGTATTGCATTTATAGCATTTTGTAGATGTTTTAGCTTTTCATCAAGGTTGCTTCCTAAGGATAAATATACGCGTGTATGTTTCAAAAAAAATAGATTTGGTATTTTTTGGCAAATTAAACAAAAGAAAATAACATAAACGTATTTTTGCAGTTTGTATACATAATTTTATGAAAGAAATTCATCCGCAGCATTATTCAGCATATAAGGTTTACCTTGTGCTAGCATCGTTATTTATTGCATCGTTGGTGGCTTCTAACCTTATTTTTCAAAAATTTTTCTATTGGGATTTTTTTGGGGTTTATACTTTTGAAATTTCGGTAGGTGTTCTCCCCTATCCTATCACTTTTTTAATTACCGATTTGATTAGTGAAATTTATGGTAAACGGAAAGCTAACCAAATTGTAACAGCCGGTATTTTTGCTTCCTTATTCTCTATGCTTATTGTTTACACGGCACAAATGGCTCCTGCCACAAGTTGGTCGCCCATAAACGACAAGCTATTCTCTAAGGTTTTTGGCAGCACTGTTATTGCGGTTTTAGCTTCTATGCTAGCGTATTTATTTGCACAATATATCGATATACAATTATTCCATTTCTGGAAAAAACTTACAAAAGGTAAACACTTATGGCTTAGAAACAACTGCTCTACTTTCTTATCACAGTTTGTAGATACCTTTACAGTGGTTTTCCTACTTTGCAGCGTAGGAAAAATAGCTTGGGAAAACTTTAGCATTTTATTGCTAAGCGGCTTTTTATTTAAAGTACTTATTGCTGCTTTAGACACGCCGTTTTTGTATCTTGGCACATACATTTTACGAAGAAAATTTAACCTTAAACCTGCAGAAGAAATAAACCTCTAAACACCATGAAAAAGATTTTTAAACTAATAGGCATCTTACTACTCCTACTTATTATTGCCTTACTGGTAATTCCTTTTTTCTTTAAAGATAAATTAGAAGCGGGAGTAAAAAACGCCATTAACGAAAATATTAATGCCGAAGTAAACTGGAAAAAATTAAACCTAAGCCTATTAAGCAGTTTCCCTAAAGCATCGCTTGGTTTACATGATGTTAGCGTAATTAACAAGGCACCTTTTCAGGGAGATACACTTGCACAAATTAAAGATATCGAGCTACAAATAGAGCTTTTACAACTTCTAAAAGGTACAGATAACATTAATCTTAAAGAGTTTTTAATAAATAAAGCGAATATTACCATAAAAGTAGACAGCCTCGGAAACGCCAACTACAACATCACAAAAGAAAGTAAAACACCTACTGAACCTAGCGAAACACCTACCGAAAAAAACACATTTAATCTTGGGCTACAACACTACAAGATAGCAAACAGCAATATCCGTTATAACGATAAGTCTTCTAACATGACTTTTCTGTTGGAGGATTTTAACCATGAAGGAACAGGCGATTTTTCGGCAAGCACCTCTAAGCTAAAAACAAAAACCAATACAACTGTTTCGTTCATAACAGAAGATGTAGCTTACCTAAATAAACACCGTATAAAATTAGATGCTGATTTTAATATGGATTTAGAAAAAATGAAATTTGAATTTCTAGACAATAAAGCCCTTATTAATCAATTACCATTAGCCTTTAACGGGTATGTACAAGTAAACGAAAAAACCACCGAGACAAAACTTAACTTTAGCACTCCAAATTCTGACTTTAGAAACTTTCTTGGGCTTATCCCAGAAACCTATGCTAAAGATATTTCTGATGTAAAAACTTCGGGAGATTTTAGCATTAACGGACAAGTTGAAGGAGTTATAGACGAAACCCATATTCCTACTTTTGCTATTAACATAAAAAGTAACAAAGCCTACTTTAAATACCCTAGTTTACCAAAAGCCGTAAACGATATAGACCTTGATATTGCTATTAATAACGAAACAGGAATTTTAGAAAATACCTATGTTAACCTAAATAACTTAAGGTTTAGAATAGACCAAGATCAATTTAAAGCCTCTGGAAAATTTAAAGATATCACTAGCAATGCAAAAATAAATTTAACCGCTAATGGAATTTTAAATTTATCCAACATAGAACAAGTATACCCTATCGAACTTGATACTAAATTAAATGGTGTTCTTTCTGCTAATATCACTACACAATTCGACATGAATTCTTTAGAGAAAGAACAATACCATAACATTAAAAGCAACGGAGAAATTGGGCTGAATAATTTCAGTTACACCTCTGATGATTTTGCCAACCCAATTGCTATTAATCAAGCTAAAGTACTGTTTAACCTAAACAAAGTTAACTTAGAGCAATTAACACTAACCACAGGAAAAACCGACGCTTCTTTTAACGGAAACATCGAAAATATTATGGGGTATTTATTTGCAGACCAAGACTTAAAAGGTGTTTTTAATGTAAGTTCAAATACTTTTTCTATAAACGATTTTATGGTAAGTACAACCGAAGAAACCCCAAAAACCTCCGAAGCTTCAAAGGAAAAGCCACAAGATGAAAGTACACCTGAAGAACAAATAAAAATACCTTCTTTCCTTGATGCAACGCTAAATTTTACAGCAAATACCGTTATCTACGACAACTTAAACTTAAAAAATGTAAAAGGAAGCCTACGTATAAAAGATGAAACTGCTAGTTTAACAAATATCACCTCAGACCTTTTTGGAGGAAACATTCGCCTTAACGGAAATGTTTCTACAAAAAACAACGCCCCTACCTTTGCAACTCAATTAGAGCTTAACCACATGAACATAGCGCAATCCTTTACAGGAATAGGTTTATTGCAAAGTATTGCTCCTATTGCCAACACCCTAGATGGTGATTTTTCAACCCGTTTAAGCTTAAAAGGAAACCTTACAAAAACGCTAACTCCTGTACTGGGTTCTCTTGCCGGAAATGCTTTTGCCGAAGTTATAGAAGCTCAAGTGAAATCAGAAAAATCGCCTTTGCTTAAGCAATTAGACAACCGCATAGATAAACTTAGCCTTGACAATCTAAACTTAAAAGAAGTAACCGCATCTTTAAATTTTGATAACGGACAAGTAAAGGTAAAACCTTTTAACATCGCTATTAATAAAGATGTTAACATACAAGTAGCCGGTAGTCATGGTTTTGACAACTCTATAAACTATCAACTTGCCGTAGCACTTCCTGCAAGCTACCTCGGAAAAGATATAGGAAGTAATCTTGCAAAATTAAGTAATCAAAATCTAGAAAATACCCTTATAAACTTACCTATTGGCGTTAGCGGAAATTTCACCAACCCTCAATTACAATTAGACATCCAACAAGCTACTAAAGAGTTAAGCAACAAAATAATTGAAGAGCAAAAAGACAATTTAAAGGATAAAGCTAAAGATGAAATAAATAAATTTTTAAATAACAACAACGAAACAGAAAAAACAAAAGAGGATAAAACCGATAAAGAAGAAGTTAAAGATGCCGCTAAAGACCTAATTAAAGGTATTTTTGGTAAAAAGAAATAGACTTACCTTATACCCGAAAATTTAAAAAATGAAAAAGATATTCTACTTAACCAATATCCTGCTATTAAGCAGTTTTATTTTTGCTTGCGCACCCACAAACATCAATTATCAAAATGAATATGACACGAGTAAAAAAACATGGGAAAGCTTTAAGAAAAGTACAGGTAACTCCTACCAATATACAGTAAGCAACAGTTCGTGGACAGGAATAACACAACAAACCACAATTACCGTAAAAAAAGGTAAAGTTATACAACGGGAATTTAAGCAATCTCATCCCCAAAGCTCTTTAAAAGAAATCGACAACATAGCTTGGATAGAAAAAGGAAAGGAAATAAATACCCATAAAAATGGAACAGAAGCAATTACCCTTGATGAAGTGTATAAAAAAGTAAAGAACAATTGGCTTATAAAAAGAGAAAACGCTAAAGTATATTTTGAAACAAAAAATAACGGAATAATTTCCACCTGTGGTTATGTTGAGCCAAACTGTGCCGACGATTGCTTTAAAGGCATCAGGATTACAAATATTAAAGCCTTAACCGCCTCCTAGACTTATGCTTTCAGTAATTACAAAACAAGCTTAAAAACTCAACAATGAAACCTTTATTAACTTTATTATTTTTTACAAGCCTAGCATGCGCTCAAAACAACATTACAGAACAAAAAATAACAAACAATACAGCACTTAAACCAGAAAATGCACTAGCAATATACAATAACTATAACTTTGCCAATCTCTGGATACAGGATAGACCTACGTTAGGCATTCTAGGTAAAAACCACCAACGCTTAAAAATAAAAATACTAAGTGTAAAACAGGATATAAACAATTTAAACAAGTACAGCATTACAGGAAAATATGCTATAAAAGGAAAAATCTACAACTTTACAGGAAGCATCGGTATCATTAAAATTAGAGAAGTGAAAAATTTACATTTTGGTGTTGACAATGAATATGAATCTCACAAAATAAAATCTCAAGGAATACTTATTGCAGAATATAAGTTTAAAGAAGATTCTTTACAAAAAAACACTGGAATATTTAAAGGTAAATTATATTCTAAATGGTATTTATCTGCTAAAGATGAAATAAAATATGATGATATAGAATTGTTTTCCGATGGTTATTTTAATAATGCTTTTATAGGAACTTGGCAACCTAACATTAATGCTCCAAAAAAAATAGCTAATTGGGGAGACTATAGAGTACCAAACGCTAATGATGATTTTGATATAGGAGCAGGAGAGTTTTTTCCTAGCAAAAAATACATCTCCCAAGGTTGGGAAGATTACTCGCCAACAGAAAAGGAAAATTGGTGGAAATAAAAATAATTTTATCTTTACAATTAACAAACAGGGTTTCTATGTATGAAGCCCTGTTTGTTTATAAAAACTTTTCTATGAAAAAAATACCCTTATTAATCTGTTTTATTTTATGCCTAAGTTCATGTAACATTAAAACAGAAAAAGAACAAGCGTTTTATACCGAAACCAAGACCTCTTTTTTTGATTTACGACACGAGAATTGGGTTGAAAACACATGGATAAGAAACCCCGAAAACTTAAAGATAATTCACGAATCTTTTAAAAAATACGGGTACGATAAGTTAGAAAAATTAATATTTACGTATAATAATGAATTTCTTATTCGGGATATTTATATAAAACGTAACCTAAACCACTTACTAGACAGCCTAGAGTTAACCTACAAAACCCCAAAATCACAAACCTTATACTACAAAAAATTTTGGGCTCGTAGACAAGCCGAAAATAACGCCCCTATTGTTTTCGAAATAATAAAAGAAATTAATCAGCAAAGGTTAACTAACAAACCTATTAGCTATAATCAAGCCTTTGTAAACGATACTTTAGTGGATCTTTTAAAAATTGAATTGGATACCATAAACTTATCACCGAAAAAAACAACACACAAATTTAACTCACTTAAACAATACGGATTTCACCAATCTGCCTATAATTTATTATACGAAAGAACCGAATATCAACACCTTAATTTAAATCGAGGTAAATTAAAAGCCTCCTTAACAGAAGTTGCTACACCTAGCGCTGCTTGGCTTACAGATAACAGCAAGTAATTTTAACAATGTTTAATACAAATTAACAACTATTTAGCAAACGGATTCTGCATTGGTTTAAACATGTTTAAATAAAATTTCAACTATTTAATTTACAAATACTTATTTACTTAAAGATATCTTATTAGTTCGCTAAAAAAAACAAAACAAAGCATTCTATATTTCTGTTCATCTACCCATAATTTATAGATGATTTTTATCATATACAATACTTACCCCTCAGCTTACTTTTACTCAAGTATTAAAAATTAAATATTATGAAAACATTATTGCTTACTATTGCTGGGGTACTTTTATTAAGTGGAACAACATTCGCACAAGAAAATTCACCTTCATCTGAAAAAGAAACATCGTACAAATGGCAAATGCGGTTACGAGGTGTAGGGGTTGTCCCTCATAATAGAGCAAATATCTCTACTATTGGAGGACAGATAGATGTTAATGCTAATTTTATCCCAGAATTAGATTTTACTTATTTCTTTACTAAAAATTTTGCTGCAGAATTAATTTTAGGAACATCAAAACACAGCGTAGGAACACTTGGGTCTGACCTATCTGCTATAAATGGGCCTAATAATGCAGATGTAGATTTAGGAAGCGTTTGGTTATTGCCTCCTACATTAAACTTTCAGTACCACCATAAAATAGGAGAAGTATTTAAACCTTATGTTGGGTTAGGTGTTAATTACACTATTTTCTACAATGAAAAATCTGGTGTTGCACAAGACATTAGCTATGATAATAAGTTTGGCTGGGGATACCAATTTGGTTTTGATATCGATATTACAGAGAAATTCTTTATCAATGTCGATTTTAAAAAGCTTTTCTTAGAAACAGATGTTACTGTAAATGCAACCAATTTATTACCAGAAGGCTCACCTGAAGGAAGCAAATTGGCTATTCCTGCCAAAGTAAAATTAGACCCTATGCTTATTGGATTTGGATTAGGAATGCGTTTTTAAAAAACTTCATCTTATATTTACATAAAAAGGGGGATTAAAATCCCTCTTTTTCTAATCTAAATTCCTACCAAATTCACTATTTGTATTTATTTGAGCTTTAAAATAACAACGTCCCGTCTTATCATCTAAAACACAAATCTTTTTTAACAAAACAAACACCTACACCTGTGTTACTACAACATAAAGTACCAATTCTAATAAAAACATTCTATTTTTGGCTGTTTTCTACATATTTATGAGTAATATTGCAACTCCAAAAGTACAGCCTTTTCCAAAAGAGTTTTGGTTTTCTGAAAAAATAAATAATAAATATATATGCTAATTGTAAAAGTTAAAGACGGAGAAAAAATAGAAAGAGCTTTAAAACGTCTAAAACGAAAATTTAAAGACACCAAGGTTTTACAGAAACTTAGAGAGAAACAACATTATACCAAAAAGTCTGTAACCAAAAGAAAACAACTTCAGAAAGCTGCTTACATCCAGTCTTTACGAGATAAAGAAGAATTTTAAAAAACAAAAAAGTGCTGAAATTTCAGCACTTTTTTGTTTAATGATATTACAGTAATGATAGGTTAATTACGTAACCTTCGTGTGCCCTTACATTAAAAACCGTATTGTCTTTAAAGAGCAAATATTGCCCTTTTATACCCACCAGCTCCCCTTCATAATTTAAAGTTTTAGCAAGATTTAGACTCGTTAACTTTTCGGGATAAGAAAGTACAGGGAAATTTATAATTGTTTCTTTTTCATTTTCTAAATAATATTCTTGTACCTCTGTAGGTAAATATTGCTGTAAGCTTTGCTTTTTAGCTTCCAAATCCTCATCTACCAATTCATTTTTTAGCATGGTTCGCCAATTGGTTTTATCGGCAACATGCGCTTTCAAAGCTACTTCTGTAATCCCAGCAAGATAGCGGTTAGGTACCTCTACCACTTTAATGGCCTCGTGTGCACCTTGATCTATCCAACGGGTTGGAATCTGTGTTTTTCGGGTTACACCTACTTTTATGTTACTAGAATTTGCTAAATAAACAATGTGTGGTTGTAATTGCACTGCCTTCTCGTAGGCTAAATCTCGATCTTCTTGATCTAAATGAGCCTTGCTTAACTCAGGTTTCATTATCCAATCGCCAGCTCTAGGGGTTTGATAAAAACAATCATAACAAAAACCTTGTCGAAATATTTTTTTATCCTCATGGCAACTCAGACACTCATAGCCTTGAAAATCAATCGATATAGTTTTCCCCAACAACAAATTTACCTGAAGTACATCTGTAGGAAAATCTAAATAATACTGAACTTGAGCCTGTAACTCGGTTTTCATTTTCTGTAAAACTCCTGTATATGTTATTTTATTTTCTTGCATAGTAATTACTTCTCAAAAGGTGTTATTCCGTGTAATTTTATTTTATCAACATCGCTTTTATAAAGCTCAAAAAAATTATATTTTTATATTTTTCCCGAAGAGGGTTTAAATATACATTATCTATGTCAATTCCTATAGTAAATTCTATTGCTTCTTGGTTTTTAAAGAAACGCATACACCAAATGGAGCTTTTTATAAAATACCCACACGAAGTTCAAAACGAATTACTACATCAGCTTTTAGACAAAGCAAAAGATACAGAAATAGGTAAACAATACGATTTTGCTTCGATAAAAAGTTATCAGGATTTTAACCAACGTTTACCTGTACAATCTTACGAAGATGTAGAACCACAAATAGAACGAGCAAGACGCGGCGAAAACAATATCTTTTGGCCAACTCCTATCAAATGGTTTGCTAAATCTAGCGGAACAACCAATGCTAAAAGTAAATTTATTCCTGTTAGCAACGAGTCTTTGGAAGATTGCCATTATGCTGCAGGAAAAGATTTATTGTGCCTATATTTAAATAATAACGACAATGCGAAGCTTTTTACAGGAAAAAATTTAAGGCTAGGCGGCAGTAAAGAACTTTATAAAGAAAACGGAACCGTTTTTGGAGATTTATCGGCTATCTTAATTGATAACATGCCGTTTTGGGCAACCTATAGCAGTACACCAGGAAATGAAATCTCGTTAATGAGTAACTTTGAAGAAAAAATACAAGCCATTGTAAAAGAAACCCTTAAGGAAAATGTTACCAGTATAGCGGGGGTTCCATCATGGATGCTTGTATTGCTCAATAAAGTTATTACAGAAACAGGACACGAAAACTTACTTGAAATTTGGCCAGATCTAGAAGTCTACTTCCATGGCGGTGTTAACTTTGAGCCTTATGCCAAACAGTATAAAAAAATAATTCCTTCAGAGAAGTTTAGGTACTATGAAATCTATAACGCATCGGAAGGTTTTTTTGCTGTACAAGACCAAAATAACAGCAGCGAACTCTTATTGCTTTTAGATTATGGAATTTTCTACGAATTTATTCCAATGGATACCTATGATAGGCCACAAGAAAAAATAATCCCTTTAAACGAAGTAGAAATAGGTAAGAATTATGCTTTAATTATTACCACCAATGCAGGTTTATGGCGTTATAAAATAGGAGACACTGTACGCTTTACAAACACCTCTCCTTACCGAATAAAAATTACGGGCAGAACCAAACACCACATCAATGTATTTGGAGAGGAACTTATTATTGAAAATGCAGAAAATGCATTAAAAAACACTTGTAACGAACTGGCTTGCGAAATTATCGATTACACAGTAGCACCTATTTTTATGGAAGGAAAAGAAAAAGGAGCTCATGAGTGGATTATAGAATTTAAAAAATCTCCTACAGACCCTCTTAAATTTACCCAATGTTTAGATACTCACCTACAAAAGCTAAACAGCGATTATGAAGCTAAGCGCTACAACAACTCTACGCTAAACAGCCCGAAAATACATCAGGCAAAAGAAGGTTTATTCTATGCATGGTCCAAAAAACATGAAAAACTAGGAGGACAGCATAAAATACCCAGACTTTCTAACAAACGAGATTACCTAGAAGAATTATTAGCAATAAACCAAACTTTATAAAATAAAAAGAGGCTGCCTTTCCAGACAGCCTCTTTTTATAATTATAAACCAGTAATTATAATGTTTTTGCAACTTTTGCTGTTGCTTCTATAGTTTTATCGATATCTTGATAAGTTAATGCATCGGTAATAAACCAGGTTTCAAAAGCACTAGGTGGTAAGTAAACACCCTCGGCCAACATCCCATGGAAATACTTTTTGAAAGATTCATTATTCCCTTTTACTGCAGAAGCAAAATCGGTAACTGGAGTGTCGGTAAAATGTAATGACATCATAGACCCTTTTTGGTTTAATTGATATGTTACATTTTGTTGTTCTAGCACCTCAGCTATTCCTCTTCGTAAATAAGTTGTTTTTTCACTTAAACGCTGATATACTCCAGGATCTTGGTGCAAGGCAGATAGCATGGCCAAACCTGCTGCCATGGCTAATGGGTTTCCGCTTAAAGTTCCTGCTTGATATACGGGACCATTAGGTGCTAAATAATCCATAATTTCTTTTCGAGCAGCAAAAGCACCTACAGGGAGTCCTCCACCTATTACTTTTCCAAAGGTTACAATATCGGCATCTACTTCGTAGGCTTCTTGTGCGCCTCCTAATGCTAACCTAAAGCCCGTCATTACTTCATCAAAAATTAGTAATGTATCGTGTTTAGCACATAAATCCTTTAAGCCTTGTAAAAATTCTCTTGTAGGTGGAATACATCCCATATTTCCGGCAACAGGTTCTATAATTACACAAGCTACTTCCTCTTTATTTGCATTCAACAGGTTCTCGACACTAGATAAATCGTTATACGTAGCCAATAAAGTATCTTTTGCTGTTCCTTTAGTTACTCCTGGACTATTTGGTGTACCAAAGGTAACGGCTCCGCTTCCTGCTTGAATTAGAAAAGAGTCACTATGCCCGTGATAGCAACCTGCAAACTTTATTATTTTATCTCTGCTGGTATACCCTCTTGCCAAACGTACTGCACTCATACATGCTTCTGTACCGCTGTTTACCATTCTAATTTGGTCTATATTTGGCACCATGTTTACCGCTAATTCTGCGATTTGAGTTTCTATTTCTGTGGGAGCACCAAAGGAAGTTCCTTTTTTAGTTTTATCAATTACAGCCTCAATTACAGGCGGATAAGCATGTCCTAAAATTTGAGGCCCCCAAGAATTGATATAATCGATATATTTTCTTCCATCTTCATCATACAAATAAGCTCCTTTAGCTTCTTTCATAAAAATAGGAGTCCCGCCAACTGCCGAAAAAGCCCTTACGGGAGAGTTTACTCCACCAGGAATATAATTCTGAGCTTCTTTAAATAACTGACTACTTCGTTTATATAACATGTTTATTGCTTTTTTATGTATAGTTTTTGCCCTATACTTAGACTATTAGATTTTAAATTGTTTATCTGCTTTAACTCTTCAACGCTTATATCAAAACGCCTACTAATATTATACAAGGTATCTCCCTTTTCTACTACATAGGGTGTACTATTGTAGTTAGGCTTGGATTTATGGGGCTTTGTTCTGCTTCCTTTTCTGCTGCCTTCTCCTAGAACAATATTATCGTATTCTTGCAAATTATAACGTTCTATAAGACTTATAAGCTTGTTAGGGTAGCGAGGATCTGTAGCATAACCCGCTCGTTTTAATCCTTTTGCCCAACCTTTATAATCGTCCTTATCTAGCTCAAACAAACTGGCATAACGCTTACGTTTAGCTAAAAACAAGGAGTGATCTCTAAATGAATATTTAGGGTTTATATATTTTCTAAAACACTCTTGGTAAGCGTCGTCGTCATGATATACTTTCTCTCCTTGCCAACCGTTACATTTTATCCCAAAATGATTGTTTGAGCGCCTGGTTAAATCTCCATTTCCTGAACTTGACTCTAAAATTCCTTGTGCCAAGGTAATACTTGCAGGCACATGGTATAAACGCATTTCTTCCATAGCAATCTCTGCATAAGTATAAATGTATTTTTCTACAGGACTTTCAAAACCCGAAACATCTTTTTTAGGGTCTACCGTCATGTTTTCATAATCCGAAACATTTAAATGAGGTTTATCAACCTTAGGACGTGGTTTTTGTATTTGCTGTGTGGTTTGATTACGTTTTTTTGAAGTGGTTTTCTTTTTGCTTCCGCAAGATGTAATAATCACACTAAGCAATAAACAAAGTCCTATGTTTTTTATATAAGAAGAAATTTTCATATAAGTTGTAAGCTGTTTTTTTGTTTTAAACGTTTATTAATACCCGCTATACCTTGTAACCCACCGGTATGGATTGCTAAAATACGAGTATTTTTCGGAAATACCCCTTTTGTGCATAAATCAAAAATGCCATACATCATTTTCCCTGTATAAATAGGGTCTAATTGTATTTTATATTGATTTTTAAAATTATTGATAAAAACTACAAGTGCTTCGGGTACTTTTGCATAACCACCAAATATATAATTGGTGTTTAATTGCCAATTAGAGGTATTTACATTTGCTGCTATCGCAGTGGCTAACGATGCTGCCTTTAGTGCTGAAAAACCTATAATACGTGTTTGCGCTGCCGATTGGATTATCCCCGAAATTGTACCGCCTGTACCTACTGCACAACACACCTGGGTAAAGTTTTCTATATCTTCTTTACTTAAAATCTCGGTGCAGCCTTGTATTGCGCGCTTATTACTACCTCCTTCGGGTACGATTAGAACTTCCCCAAAACGCTTTTTTAAATTTTCCTGAAAGATTGAAGTATGCTTTTCTCGATACGCCTGCCTGGTTACAAAATGTAAATCCATTCCGTTGTTGTGTGCAAACTGCAAGGTAGAGTTTTCGGCAAGTGTTTTGGATAAGTCATTAGCAAGCTCTTCTCCTCTTATTACTCCAATGGTTTTTATATTTGCTTGTTTTCCTGCTGCTGCAGTCGCTGCAATATGATTAGAAAAAGCACCGCCAAAAGTTAAGATTGTTTTTTTTACAGAAGCAGCATCTTGAACATTATATTTTAGTTTCCTATACTTGTTTCCCGAAATAAAAGGATGCAATAAATCTTCCCGCTTAAGCCATATTTCCACTCCATTTATAGTATCTATATATTGGTTTGGAGTAAGTTCATTAATATCGGGAAAACAAGACATGATTTACGTACTTTTGCACTTACAAAAATACATTATTTAAGTAGTCTTGTTTCTAAATTTTTTCTAAAAAGATGACTTCCTAAAGTCATTTTGTCAACAACTTTACAGAATACGTTTTCTTTGTAAAAAAATATGTAATTTTATAACAACGCTACCTAACCCTATAAACAATGCCTGTTAAAAAAGTAAGGAAAATAAAAATTCATAACCCGTTAAAACCAAGGATTAAAGACGAAACAAATCTGCGCGAATATTTAGCACTAGAACGCACCAAACTAGCCAATGAGCGCACATTGCTTTCTTACACAAAAGCCTCTTTATACCTGCTGGTTGGCGGCATTGCTATTTTACAACTTAAAGAGTACCCTAATTTGCAAGGTATTGGGTATATGGCCTTGGTATTTTCTGTACTATTTATTGTTATTGGGATTGCAAGGTATGTTATTTTAGAAAAAAAGCTAAAAAACTTACTCTTGCCAGACAAAAGTGATATTGAACCTAAAAAGAAATAAAAATGCTTCAAAACAGTATTCATTACGGAATGCATTTTTTAGTAATTATAGGTATTGCATACCTTTACGATAAAAAACATTGGAAAAAAGCGTATTTAATATTACTCGCCACCATGCTGGTAGATGCAGACCATTTGTTAGCTTCGCCTATTTTTGACCCTGAGCGTTGCAGTATTAATTTTCATGTATTGCATAGTTATTGGGCTTGGAGCATTTATACGCTAATTGCTATTTTTAGTAAAAATTACTGGATACGTTTAATTGCTATCGGGCTCAGTTTCCACATGCTTACCGATACCGTAGACTGCTGGTTACAAAACTTATAATTTATGAAATACGTTTTATTTCTTTTACTTACTTTTTATATGCAAGCAAGTTTTGGGCAAGACAGTATTTATGTAAAACTTGTTGGTAAAGAAAAATTAATTGCAGACCGTTTTGTAGGTATCGATAATTTACAAAACAGCTATTACATCAAGAGTCAGACGCTTTATAAAAAAGGACAACAAGAAAACTACCAATTTAAAACACTTGGATTAGGAGAAATAACCAGCGTAGATGTTATTAATCCGCTAAAAATTCTTGTATTTTTTAAAGAAACCAACAGCATTATCCTGCTAGACAATAAGCTTAACGAGATTACCCGAATTAATTTCAATCATATTACAAACTTTAAAACCATTTCATACGCTGCTACCGCAATCAATCCTAAATTATGGATTTATAACACCGATAATACACAGCTCGAACTCATCGATTACAAAAACTTATCAAACACAATCGCTCCTTTACCTATCAAAGACGAAGTTATAGGCTTAACAGGAAACTATAATTATTGCTGGTTACTTAGCCCTAAAAAAATTATTAAGTATAACCGTTACGGAAAAATGCTAGCAACGACCCCTCATAACGGGTTTGAAAAAATACATAACAACAACAATAAACTAATAGCTAAAAAAGAGGAAAAACTATATATTCAGGAAGTTGCAAATGCTCGTTTTATTCCGATTAATGGTTTAGAAAATACCTGTAAAGATTTTTATTTCACCCATGAAAATCTTTATATTTACGATGGAAATTTTCTTTATACATATCAATTAACACCAAACTAAATTTAGCATGCATATAGCAGTTGCCGGAAATATTGGCGCAGGAAAAACCACCCTTACCAAGCTTTTAGCAAAGCATTATAATTGGGAACCCCATTTTGAAGACGTTTTAGAAAACCCTTATTTAGAAGATTTTTACGACCAGATGGAACGTTGGTCATTCAATCTTCAAATCTATTTTTTAAACAGTAGGTTTAGGCAAATTTTAGAAATTCGTGAAAGCGGCAAAACCATTATTCAAGACCGTACTATTTATGAGGATGCATACATCTTTGCTCCTAACCTACACGCTATGGGATTAATGACAAATAGAGATTTTCAAAATTACAGTTCTTTATTTGACCTTATGGAAAGCGTTACCAAAAGCCCCGATTTATTAATCTACCTAAGAAGCAGCATTCCTAATTTAGTAGGGCAAATTCATAAACGAGGTCGTGAATACGAAAACTCTATCTCTATAGATTACCTAAGCAGGCTAAACGAACGCTACGAAGCATGGATACAAGAATACGACAAAGGAAACTTACTAATTATAGATGTAGATAATGTAAACTTTGTAGACAATCCTGAAGATTTAGGAAATATTATTAATAAAATTGACGGAGAATTGCATGGATTATTCATGTAAGTTATTAAATTTATATAAATAAAATTTTTAATTATATAAAAGCATAAATAATATGGAATCTACCAAACTAAAACGCCCAAAACACAAAGGATCTCCGAAATTATTTAAAAATCCCTTTTTAGAAAAACTTACACACACGCATATTTCTGCACCACTACTAATTTTTGGGATAATTTCTGCCGCACTTATCTACTACGGAATCATCGAAAAAGGTTTTGAAACCCCTATGATGATTTTACTTTTTGCTGCGGGGTTATTTTTCTTCACTTTTGTAGAATACATTATGCACAGGTATTTATACCATATTCCTGCTACCTCGCCTACCAAAAAGAAAGTTTCTTACACCATGCACGGCGTGCACCACGATTACCCTAAAGATAAATCTCGCCTAGCCATGCCTCCTGTATTAAGTCTAATTATTGCTAGTATTTTATTTATAATTTACCGAGCTGTTTTAGGAGACTATGTTTTTGGCTTTCTAGCAGGTTTTTTAATTGGCTACGCAGGATATTTGGGCATACATTACTCGGTACATGCATTTAAAGTGCCTAAAAATTTCCTAAAAATTTTATGGCACCACCACAGCATTCATCATTACAGAGAACCCGATAAAGCCTTTGGGGTTTCCTCTCCACTATGGGATCATATTTTTGGAACTATGCCTAGAAAAAGCCCTAAAGCAGAGCGTGCAGCAGCAGGAACCAGTATAGACCCTAGCTAAAATAAGGTTTAAAAACACGTTATTTTCTAACTTATAGACAGACTTCTATAAAAAACCTACTTAACCTTAATCAAAATGAAAAAAAATATTTTTAAAATCTTATTTCTGTCATTAATTCTCACAAATCTCGGGTTTATAATGGATGCCGACCCAAAAGAACCGAGTATGCTAATGAGGTTTGTTGAGTTTTTCGCAATGACTGGGACTATATTCTTGTTGATTTCTTTAGTTTATTTTTTAGCTACATTTACTTATAAAAAAATACTAAAGAAAACAGTTTAGCTTTTATTTTCTAACTTATATCAAAAGGCAAGCTCTATATCCAAACAATTTAAAATAAGGAAAACCTACCATACAAAAAAACGTCTAAAAAGTATTTTTTAGACGTTTTTTTGATTTTTTCTTTAAAAAAGAATAGTAGTGTTTAAATACTAAATTTCCCTTCTGGTAAATTGCTTTCTTGGTAACGTTTTGTACACTCTTCCACTAATTTTTTAGCTTCTTGTACATCGCCCCAACCTCTTAACTCTACTTTTTTATGCTCTAAATCTTTATATACTTTAAAGAAATGTTCTATCTCCTTAACACGGTGCTGATTTAAATCGCTTAAATCCTCATAAGTATTCCAGATTGGGTCGCTTACGGGCACACATATTATTTTTTCGTCTGGTCCTTTTTCATCAGACATATGAAAAACCCCAATAGGTTTTACCTCCGCAACGCATCCTGGCACGGTTGGCTCTGTAAACATTACTAAAACATCTAACGGGTCGTTATCTAAAGCTAAAGTTTCTGGTATAAATCCGTAATCTGCAGGATACATCATAGAAGAGTATAGCATTCTATCAAAACGGATTTTCTTTATATCGAAATCAAATTCATACTTATTTCTGCTTCCTCTTGGAATTTCAATTAATACATCAAATGTCATTTCTTTCTATATTAAAAATTATTTTTATTCTTTAATTTAGGTTTGCAAAGGTACGTAAAATGTAAATACTTGTGCTTATTATTTTTAGAAATAAAAACCAAAGGCTCCAGTTACTCCAAAAGATCGCGCACCAGGGTTTTCTAAATAGTTTCCACGGAAGTGAAAATCTAATCTAAAAACTTTAAAAATATTTCCTACACCTACACTCCATGCCCAATATGGTTTAGAAGATGGCGCAAATAAATCGGGATGAGAAGTAGAGGCATTAAGCGCTTGATTTTTATCCGAAATTTCTCCAATAACACTCCTAAAGCCTACAATTTCCCGCAGGTTTAACTTTCTAATAAGCGGAATACGTGAAAAAAGCCTTCCGTTAAAGTTATGCTCAAAATGCACACTTAAATACGTGTCGGTTACAAACTCATAATAATCAACCAAAGGGTAGCTCCCGTAAATAGAAAACAGCGTTTGGTTTCCTGGCACTACGTTTAACAGCCCTAAGGGGACTTCACCAAAGGTTTTCCCTGCTTCGACGGTTGATGTAAATTTACCAAAACCTCCTATTTGCCATGGCTGACGGTAAAAGAATTGGATGGTTTTATAATCAAATCCACTTCCTATCACGTCTTTAAGCCCTAAAGAATAGTTTAAAAACAACTCCGGATAATCGCCTAAATTTATAACATTACGCTCCACTCCATACCCGCTTGTTATTTTTCCTGGCGTATAACGTATTGTGGTAGATATTTCGGTTTGATGTATCTCATCTGAAGTGGTTGTGTGGGTATTATCTGTATAATGGGTTAAGCTAAAATCTGGCGATGCTGCCGATAACTCTCGATAAGAACCTCCTACCCTAATGTTTAAATTTTTAGCGGGTTCTATCTCTACGGCAAAAGTAGATAAGTTTATTTCTGACAGGGTGTTATTGGCGCTTACCGTGATTAATGAAGAAGAGGCTAAACTTCTGCCCAAAACATCGTTGGTATTGGTAAGGCTTGATCCTAATTGTTCAACATCTCGCCTGTTTCCGCCTGAGATTATCAGTCGTTTTCTTCTATCCAGCAACCATTTCCCCGAAATTCCGTACTTAAATTTGTTATCTTTAAAACCATAAGCGGTATAACCTTCTATACGCCAAGGATCGTTACGTCCAAAATAGGTTCTACCTCCTAAACGAATTCGCATTCCTTCTACTTCGTTAAATCCGAATGCAGAGAATACGGGCCCAAAATCAAAGTTGTCTAATTCTACATAACCTGAAGCCAATATTGTCCCTATATCATAAATGCGTTTAAATGCTTTTACGGTTTTTAAGGTATCTAATAAGGTATATACTTTCCTCTCGTCTTTGTTTAATTTCTCTATTCGGTTATATTCCCAAAAAGCTTCGTCGCGGTTATAAACTTCGTAATTATAGGGGTCTACGGTTTCTTTGTAGAAGTTGTTTGGTTTTTTTATATCAAATTTATAATTATCGTATAGTGTGGTGCGCTTTCCGTACATTCCTCTTGATTTTTCTTTTTTATTGAATGAAAAATCTGACATAAAGTGGTCGCGTGTAATTAGGAAAATAGAATCGTTTAGCACATCGTATTCCTGTTCTATATAAATTTCCTTTACCCAGTTAATGTTGGCACTTTTGGAAACTTGCATGTTTATTTTCTTGATTGCCCAGGTGGTATCGTTTACCCAAAAGTCGCCTTTAAAAGTAAGCTCGTTTCTTCGTCTTGGATAATACACAATTTTATAACACCATTTATTATCTATAAAAGCGGTATCTGCCAGCACGTAGTTGTACACGTTGATTCCTGTACGAGATAATGGACTTACAAAGCTTTTATCGAAAAATTTTAAATAGTTATCATAGATATTATAATCTGCATAAAGGTCTTTTACAAAATCTATCAAGGTTTGATTATCGCTATATCCTGAGTTTTTGTTTCCTTTAAGAATTTCTTTATTTTTCCCTATAACATTGTTTCCATAAACCTGATAAACTGCCTCGTTTAAATAAATAGGCAAGTAGGTTTTCCCGGTTACTCGGTTGGTATCGGCCTCTTCAAAAATAAACTCCATGCCTTTAAATATCTTTTTATTCGCAAAGGCACTATCTATGGTGTTAAGGTCAAATTCTTGCTTTTCGTATTTTCGGTATTGGTATTGTTTAAATTTTTTAACCCCATTAGAACGTTTGTTCTCCCATATTTTACGAAGAATATCTATAGCTGGATTGTTTTTCTTGGAAGTTTTCCCTTGGTAAATAACTACTTCTTGTAATGCACTTGTTTCTTCTTCCAATACAATTTCCATCTCATAAGTTACATTTTTTACTAGGGTTACTTTTCTTGATTTAAATCCCATAAAAGACACCTCCAAGCTTTTGTAGTTATTATCAGATTGTAAGTAAAACTTACCGTTCTCGTTGGTAATTGTTCCTACAGAAGAACTTGAGAAAATAACGTTAGCAAATGGCACAGGATTATTTTGCTCATCTACCACCACGCCATCTACTTTAGTTTGAGCAGTAATTACTCCGCCTATTAAGATAAAAAGAAATGTTATTAATTGGAATTTAATCATTGGTTAAAAATAAAAAACTTCATCTTATATAAAAATTTATACAAGATGAAGTTTTTTGAAAAAAATTATCACTATTACTTGTACAGTACTTTTTTTACAGCTTTAACAACGTCTTCGCTGTTTGGTAAAAATTCTTTAAGAAGTACAGGTGAATAAGGTGCAGGTGTATCTGCTGTGTTTATTTTTTGGATAGGTGCATCTAAATAATCAAAAGCTTGCTCTTGTACTTGGTAAGTTATTTCGGTAGAAACGTTTCCAAAAGGCCAAGCTTCTTCTAAAATCACTAATCTATTTGTTTTCTTTACCGATTTTATCACCGTATCATAGTCTAATGGTCTAACCGTTCTAAGGTCTATCACTTCGCAAGATATTCCTTCCTCTGCCAAAGTTTCGGCTGCTTTATAAGCTTCTTTTATAATCTTCCCGAAAGATACGATGGTAACATCATCTCCCTCTCTTTTTATATCAGCTACACCTATTGGGATTGTGTATTCCTCTTCTGGCACCTCAGCTTTATCGCCATACATCTGCTCACTTTCCATAAAAATAACAGGATCATCATCTCTAATTGCCGATTTCAATAAACCTTTTGCATCATAAGGATTAGAAGGCACAATTACTTTTAAACCAGGGCAATTTGCATACCAACTTTCAAAAGCCTGTGAGTGTGTTGCAGCTAACTGTCCTGCAGAGGCGGTTGGGCCTCTAAAAACAATCGGACAATTAAATTGCCCGCCAGACATTTGTCTAATCTTAGCGGCATTATTAATAATTTGGTCTATTCCTACCAAAGAAAAGTTAAACGTCATAAACTCGATAATTGGTCTAGTTCCCGTCATGGTAGAACCTACTCCAATCCCTGCAAAACCAGCTTCGGCAATAGGCGTATCTATTACACGTTCAGGCCCAAACTCATCCAACATCCCTTTAGACGCTTTATAGGCTCCATTATATTCGGCTACTTCCTCTCCCATTAAATACACAGCTTCATCTCTGCGCATTTCTTCACTCATAGCCTCACAAACGGCCTCTCTAAATTGAATTGTTCTCATTATCTATTCACTCTAAATTTTACAAGTTACAAACTTAGTAATTCCTATTGCTAAAAACTATCTATTTCTTACAAAAAATATTATGCAAGCATAGTAATTTTTTTCTTAATTTTGTGTATATTCGCATCAATTATTTTAGAAAAATAACTCACTATAAACTAAAAAATATGAAAATATTAGTCTGTATAAGTCATGTTCCTGATACTACATCTAAGATTAACTTTACGGAAAATGACACAAAATTTGACACCAACGCCGTACAATTTGTAATTAATCCTTACGATGAATTTGGACTAACACGCGCTATGTGGTTTAAAGAAAAACAAGGTGCTAGTGTAGATGTTATTAATGTGGGTGGTGCCGAAACCGAACCTACACTAAGAAAAGCCCTAGCTATAGGTGCTGATAACGCTATACGTATAAATACTGAAGCTAAAGACGGATTCCAAGTAGCTAAAGAGTTAGCGAAAGTAGCTAAAGAAGGTAATTACGATTTAGTAATCGCAGGAAGAGAATCTATAGATTATAATGGAGGAATGGTTCCTGGGATGTTAGCACAACTTATAGGTGCCAATTTTGTAAATGCTTGTACAGGTTTAGAAATAGAAGACAATAAAGCAACCATCATTAGAGAAATAGACGGAGGTAAAGAAACTTTATCTAGCTCGCTTCCATTAGTTATAGGAGGACAAAAAGGACTTGTTGAAGAAAGCGATCTTCGCATCCCTAACATGAGAGGAATTATGATGGCTCGTAAAAAACCTTTAAACGTTGTAGAGCCTATAAATGCCACCCCTCAAACCGAAGCTGCTAAATTTGAAAAACCTGCTCCAAAAGGAGAAGTAAAACTAATCGATCCTGAAAACTTAGATGAATTAATCAACTTACTTCACAACGAAGCTAAAGTAATCTAAGTTTAACACAAACCCGAAATAGTAATTAAAAAAAAGAAAAACATGGCAGTTTTAGTATATACAGAATCAGAAAACGGAAAATATAAAAAAGCAGCTTTCGAAGCCGCTTCGTTTGCCAAAGCCATTGCAGAGCAAATGGGTACAAACGTAACCGCAGTAAGCATCAATAACGAAAACGCAGAGGAAGTAGGCAATTACGGTGTAGAAAACATACTTTCGATTAACAATAGTAAACTTGATAAATTTAATGCCGAAGCATACGCCGATGTTATCACCCAAGCCGCTAAAAAAGCAGAAGCTAAAGTAATTGTAATTGGGCAAACTGCAAATGATAAGTACATTGCTCCCTTACTAGCGGTAAACTTAGAAGCAGGATATGCTGCAAATGTTGTTGAACTCCCTGTAAGCACTTCTCCTTTTCAAGTAAAAAGAAATGCTTTTTCCAACAAAGCCTTCAACATTACTACAATCGCTTCTGAAAATAAAATTGTAGGACTTGCAAAAAATGCTTTTGGATTAAAAGAAAACCCTACAACTGCTAACGTAGAAAATTTTGAGCCAAGCTTAAGCAGTGATGACTTCAAAATTAATATAGATAGTATAGACAAAGCAACAGATAAAATCACCATTGCCGATGCCGAAATTGTAGTATCAGGAGGAAGAGGACTTAAAGGCCCTGAAAATTGGGGAATGATAGAAGAACTTGCTAGCACACTAGGTGCTGCAACAGCATGCTCTAAGCCTGTTAGTGACATGGGGTGGAGACCACACAGTGAACACGTTGGCCAAACAGGTAAACCCGTTGCTTCCAACTTATATATCGCAGTAGGTATTTCTGGAGCCATCCAACATATTGCAGGAATTAACGCTTCAAAAACAAAAGTAGTTATCAATAACGACCCCGAAGCACCCTTCTTTAAAGTAGCCGATTACGGTATTGTTGGTGATGCCTTTGAAGTAATGCCTAAATTAATTGAAAAATTAAAAGATTTTAAAGCTAAAAACGCATAATTTTTTATAAATTGTGCCCCGTAAATTTAGGAAGCGGTCTAAATTTGTATAACAATTTTAGACCGCTTTTTTATTTAATTTATTTTGATTATTTTGTAGTATGAGTTTAGTGCGATTAACCATTAAAGGAATTTCTTACAGCCAAACCCAAAATGGGGCTTACGCCTTATTATTAAGCGAAATGGAAGGGGAACGCCAACTTCCAATTGTTATTGGAGCTTTCGAAGCACAATCCATAGCCATTGCCATAGAAAAAGACATCCGCCCACCAAGACCACTAACCCACGATTTATTTAAAAACTTTGCAGACAGGTTCTCTATTATTGTAAAACAAGTTATCATCCATAAACTGGTAGATGGTGTGTTTTATTCCAGCCTAATCTGCGAGCGTGATAAAATAGAAGAAATTATAGATGCGCGCACAAGCGATGCCATTGCATTAGCACTGCGTTTTAATGCGCCTATTTTTACTTACAAAAACATCCTAGACAAAGCAGGTGTACACTTAAAAGCAACCGACGAGCAAGAAGACGCTTACCAAATGGCTACACCAGATATCGAACATGAAGCTCCCGAAGCCGCTCCTACAGATAACGATAACAACCTTAAACATAAATCGCTATCAGAACTCAATAATGCATTAGAAGAGGCCGTTAATAATGAAGATTACGAAGCTGCTGCACGTATTCGAGATGAAATTTCTAAACGCAAATAAACCTCATCCTAAAAAGTAAGTGCTTATTACTTACTTGAACCTTATATTAAAAACAATGAAAACAAATATTTTTATCACCCTCCTGATAAGTTTTGTTACCTGTTTTACACAAGCACAAAATATAGACAAAGAATGGCTGTTTGATCAACACACAGAAAACACCAACTTTGAAAACATTAAAAGTTTAGAATTTTCGAAAGAAAGTTTCACCTTTAAAGATAGCCTCCATACGGTTGTAAGCTCAGGAAGCTACATCAAAAAAGATAAATTACTTCTTCTCTTTCATGAATTTCCTAAAGACAGCCTTTCTCAAATAAAAGTTAGCGCTCTTACCAAAAACAACCTCACCTTACTCCATAAAGGAAACAAAATAACATTATCTGCAGCCAAAACCAAACTGGCACCCAAAAAAAAATCTCAGGTAATCCCCAGTCAAGGCTTTAGCATGCAAAGTCTGTGGCGAGGCGCATTAGGAATGTTTAGCATATTAATTATTTCCTTTTTTCTTAGCAATAACCGAAAAGCTATTAACTGGCGTACTGTTAGTCTAGGGCTAGGACTCCAACTTTTATTAGCCTTCGGAATTTTAAAAATAGAATTTGTACAAACTGCTTTTGAATTTGTCGGGCATATTTTCGTTAAAATATTAGAATTTACCGCTACGGGTAGCGAATTTCTTCTCGGAGGATTAATGGACACCAAAAGCTATGGCTTTATTTTCTTATTTCAAGTGTTACCTACGGTAATCTTTTTCTCTGCCCTTACCTCTATCCTTTTTTACCTAGGCGTTATTCAGGTAATTGTAAAAGGCTTAGCTTGGGTACTCACCAAATTATTAGGCGTTTCTGGACCTGAGAGCTTAAGCGTTGCAGGAAACATCTTTTTAGGACAAACAGAAGCTCCTTTAATGATTAAAGCCTACCTAGAACGCATGACACGCTCTGAAATATTACTTGTTATGGTTGGAGGTATGGCAACCGTTGCAGGAGGGGTACTTGCTGCTTATATCGGGTTTTTAGGTGGCGATGACCCACAAGCCCGACTCGAATTTGCAAAACACCTACTAGCAGCCTCTGTAATGGCTGCTCCAGGGGCTATTGTTATTTCTAAAATACTCTATCCTCAGCAAGAAAAAATTGTTTCTAATATTGAGGTTTCTACCGAAAAAATAGGAAGCAATATTCTCGATGCCATTGCCAATGGTACTACAGAAGGACTTAAACTTGCCGCAAACGTAGGTGCCATGTTGTTGGTTTTTGTTGCGCTTATCGCTATGGTTAATTACGGCTTCGAAATGATTGGAGATTGGACTAACCTTAACCCCTACTTAGCCGAAAACACCCCTTATCAAACATTTTCTCTAGAAGCAGTTTTAGGCTATGTTTTTTCTCCTTTAATGTGGTTAATAGGCGTTGCAAAAGAAGACATGATGCTTATGGGGCAATTACTAGGAATAAAACTTGCGGCTAGTGAGTTTATTGGATACATCCAACTTGCAGAATTAAAAGACGCTTCTAAAGGAATGTATTTCACCTATGAAAAATCAATCATCATGGCAACGTATATGCTGTGCGGATTTGCCAACTTTGCTTCGATAGGAATACAACTTGGCGGAATAGGATCTTTAGCGCCTGGGCAACGTAAAACCTTATCAGAATTTGGCTTAAAAGCAGTAATTGGTGGTACCTTAGCCTCGTTAATGTCTGCCACTATTGCCGGTATGATTATAGGCTAATGCATTATGGAAACACCCAAGCATAAACAAGCTTACATAAATGTAGATGGGCAAAAATTATATTATGAGCAGTATATAATCAACCCCTCGAATCCCACCTTAATTTTATTACACGACTCTTTAGGCTGTGTAGAATTATGGCGAGATATACCTCAAAAATTAGCCCTAAAAACCAACTACAACATTTTTGTATATGACCGTTTAGGTTACGGAAAATCGGCCGCAATGCAAACCACTTACAGACCGATTAATTATATGAGCTTGGAAGCCGAAGTGGTAAAAAAGCTAATGGATAAATTCAACTTTAAAAACCCCGTTCTATTAGGGCATAGCGACGGCGGAACAATTGCACTGCTTACCGCTAGCCTATACCCAAAAAACATAAAAGCTGTTATTGCTGAAGCCGCCCATATTTTTGTTGAAGAAATTACACTAGCAGGAATACAACAAGCTCAAACAGCATATAAAAACACCAACTTACCTCAAAAATTATACAAATACCATAAAGAAAATACCCAAAACCTATTCGAAGCATGGGTTACTATATGGCAAAGCGAAGGTTTTAGGCAATGGAATATCGAACCTGAATTACAACAAATTAATTGTCCAGTATTTTTTATACAAGGAGAAGCCGATGAATATGGCTCGTTGTTGCAATTAGATAAAACCTTAGAAAACGTGCAAGGAAAAACAAAAAAGCTCATTCTGCCCGACACAGGACATACAGTACATAAAGAGAAACCAAACCTCTTTATAGAAAAAATAGCCGAATTCCTCTCAAATCAGGAATCATAATTCTAAAAGATTTTTTTACCTTTACGCGTTAGGGATTGAGCAAATTGTTGGAGCTCTTTTGCTATAATAGCAAAAAGCGACTTGCGAAAGCCCGCCCGAACGCCCAAAATAAAAAAACGGATGAAGCAATACCTCGATTTACTAAATCATGTAATAGAAAACGGCACCGATAAAGGAGATCGTACAGGAACTGGGACAAGAAGTGTTTTTGGATATCAAATGCGATTTGATTTACAAAATGGTTTCCCAATGGTCACTACCAAGAAGTTACACCTAAAATCGATTATTCATGAACTTTTATGGTTTTTAAAAGGAGATACCAACATAAAATACCTCCAAGATAATGGCGTAAGAATATGGAATGAATGGGCAAATGAAAAAGGTGATTTAGGCCCTATTTATGGGCAACAATGGAGAAATTGGAACAACGAAGGGATAGACCAAATTCAGGATGTTATTGCAACGCTAAAAAACAACCCCAACAGCCGCAGAATGATGGTTACAGCATGGAACCCTAGTGTTATGCCTAGCGGAAAAAAATCGTTTAGTGAAAATGTAGCAGACGGAAAAGCGGCTTTACCGCCCTGCCATGCTTTTTTTCAGTTCTATGTAGCAAACGGAAAGTTATCCTGCCAGCTTTACCAACGTAGCGCCGATGTTTTTTTAGGCGTTCCTTTCAACATTGCATCCTACGCATTATTAACCATGATGATTGCGCAAGTATGTGGCTATGAATATGGTGATTTTATCCATACATTTGGAGATGTACACATCTACAACAACCACTTTGAGCAGGTAAATTTGCAACTTTCGCGTTCGCCTAAAAGCTTACCTACAATAAAAATAAACCCAGAAATTAAAAATATTTTTGATTTTGAATTTGAAGATTTTAAATTAGAAAATTACAATCCTCACCCTCATATCAAGGCAAAAGTAGCCGTATAAGCTGTTGAATAACCTAATATTTTTACGTAAATTTGGGTAACTAACCAATAACATTCTAAAAAATGGCCGCAAAAAAACACACAGGCATAGACCCTGAGCAACGTGAACTTATCGAAAACGCTCAACGCAGAATAAGACAAAAAAAAGCACTTATGCGACATTTTGTGGTTTTTCTAGCTGGCGCAGTGTTGTTTATTGTCTTAAATGTAATTTTTAACATTGGGGAAGGAATACGGTTTTTTAACCTTGACTGGTATGTCTGGGCAATTTTATTATGGCTATTTTTCTTATTAATTCATTTTATCAACGTTTTTATAATGAATAAATTTATGGGAAAAGCCTGGGAAGAAAACCAACTCGAAAAACTAGTTGCCAAACAACAAAAAAGAATAAACCAGTTAGAAAAAGAGGTGAAAAAAGAAATAAAAATCCAGCAAGCCATTACGAATGCTCCAGAAATAGCCATAGAAGAAAAAGATAAGGAGGAGGATATCTCGTCTGAAAATATTTAACAGAATGACCATTACGCTAATTGCTGCTGTAGCAGAAAATAATGCCTTAGGAAAAGACAATAAAATGCTATGGCACCTACCCAACGATTTTAAGCATTTTAAAAGCTTAACAAGTCACCATTATATTATTATGGGTAGAAAAACATTCGAGTCGCTCCCAAAAACACTTCCTAACCGTACCCATATTGTTATTACAAGAAATAAAGATTATACTAATCCCAATTGCATTGTAGTAAATTCGGTAGAGGAAGCTCTTGCGGCTTGCCCTAAAAATGAAGAAGTTTTTATTATTGGGGGAGGCGAAATTTACAAGCTTTTCTTACCACTTGCCGATAAAATAGAGCTTACGCAAGTGCAACATTCTTTTCCAGATGCCGATGCTTATTTCCCAACATTCAATAAAGAAAATTGGGAAGTAACACGGGAAGAACCCCATCAAGCTGACAATCGTCATAACTATAATTATACCTTTTTTACGTATACCAAAAAAATATAACAACAGCCCCGAGATAAAAACGCGGTTAGCTTGTTATTATTTAGTATTTTTACCCCTAAAACTTTAAATTTTATTTATGAAAGCATTTGTTTTTCCCGGTCAGGGAGCACAATATACGGGTATGGGGTTAGATTTATTCGAAAAATATCCAGAAGCCCAGGCCTTGTTTAATCAAGCAAATAAAATATTAAATTTCTCTATAACAGACATTATGTTTGAAGGTTCTGCAGAGGATCTCAAGCAAACTAATGTTACACAACCCGCTATTTTTCTACATTCTGTAATTATGTATAAGGTTTTAGGAGATAAAGCCACTCCTAATATGGTAGCAGGACACTCGCTTGGAGAGTTTTCTGCATTAGTAGCAAACAGAACTTTAGAATTCGAAGACGGACTAAAACTTGTAGCCCAACGTGCACAAGCGATGCAGAAAGCTTGCGAAATCAACCCGTCTACAATGGCTGCAGTATTAGGACTTGAAGATAAAATTGTAGAAGATGTTTGTGCTTCTATTGAGGGTATTGTTGTTCCGGCAAACTATAACTGTCCAGGACAATTGGTGATTTCTGGTGAAAAAGAAGCTATCGAGAAAGCCTGTGAAGCTTTAAAAGAAAATGGTGCAAAACGTGCGTTAATGCTGCCTGTGGGCGGAGCATTCCACTCTCCTTTAATGGAACCTGCTCGTGAAGAACTTGCAAAAGCTATTGAAGCCACTACATTTAATACACCATTGTGCCCTATATACCAAAACGTAAGCACAGCAGCTGTTAATGATGCTGCTTTAATAAAAGAAAACTTAATTAGTCAGCTTACAGCTCCTGTTAAATGGACGCAAAGTGTGCAAAACATGATTAAAGACGGGGCTGCTTCGTTTACAGAAGTAGGACCAGGAAAAGTACTGCAAGGTTTAGTTAAAAAAATAGATCGCAGTATGCTAACCAATAGCCCTGAGTTATAATTAAGCATAACGTTTAAAACAAAAATAAACCCCTGTTTTATATAAATAAAACAGGGGTTTTATAATTTAAACAACTCTTTATAACAGAAAGCTAACTGCTTTTGTTAGCTTTCACCTACAAAATCATTAACAGTTTTAGTAATAAAAGCAATTTGCTCTTCCTCTAATTCGGTGTGCATTGGTAAAGAGATAACCTCTTTTACAAGTAAATTAGTTACCTCGAAGTTTTCTTCCTTATAACGTTCATCCTTATACGCCTTTTGCAAGTGTAAAGGTATTGGGTAATACACCCCACAAGGAATAGCGTTTTCTTGCAGATGTTTTACTAAAGCATCTCGTTTCCCATTCGTAATTCTTAAAGTATACTGATGAAAAACATGCGTATCCTCTTCACCTAAAATAACAGGTGTTATAATATGTTTATTATCCTTAAAAGCTGCTGTATATCTTTCTGCCGCCTTTTTACGCGCATTATTATACGCATCTAAGTTAGGAAGTTTTGCTCTTAGGATAGCCGCTTGCATACTGTCTAACCTAGAGTTTACCCCTACCACATCGTGATGATAACGCTCATACATACCGTGGTTTACAATACCTCTAATCATATAAGCTAATTCATCATTGTTGGTAAAGATAGCTCCGCCATCACCATAGCAACCTAGGTTTTTAGATGGAAAAAACGAGGTCGTTCCTACATCACCTATTACCCCAGTTTTTATAGAACTTCCGTCTTTAAAGTGGTAATTAGCTCCGATGCCTTGGGCATTATCTTCTATTACATATAAATTATGTTCCTTAGCGATTTCCATAATGGCATCCATATTAGCTGCCTGACCAAATAAATGTACCGGAACAATGGCTTTGGTTTTCGGAGTAATGGCTTTTTTTATGGCTTCAGGATCTATGTTGAACGTATCTTTTTCTACATCAACCAAAACAGGGGTTAATTGCAATAAAGCAATTACTTCTACAGTTGCGGCAAAAGTAAAATCGGCAGTAATCACCTCATCTCCTGGTTTCAAACCCAGTCCCATCATGGCTATTTGTAAAGCATCGGTACCATTGGCACAAGGAATTACATGCTTTGCACCTAAATAATTTTCTAATTCTTCTTGAAACTTATGTACTTGCGGCCCATTAACGAAGGCTGCACTCTCTATCACTTCGGTAAGCGATTGGTTTACTTGTTCTTTTATAGCTTGGTATTGACCTTGGAGGTCGACCATTTGGATTTTCTTCATCAGTAAAAATTCTGTTTAGCTTTTTATTCCCTAAAATCTTATATTTTAGCATAACGAAAATACAAAATCAAAAATTGTTGACTTCAGTTTTCATCAAAAACTTATTTTAATTAAAAACTTTCTTTTGCAGCTACTCTATAATATTCTTATACACATTACAGGCATCGGTTTAAAAATAAGCGCGCTTTTTAGTTCTAAAATGAAGTTATTTATAAACGGCAGAAAATTTGTTTGGAAGCATTTAAACAAAACTTTCACAATTCAAGATAAAATTATTTGGATACATGCCGCCTCTTTAGGTGAGTATGAGCAGGCTGTACCTGTAATTGAAGCACTAAAAAGAGATTTCCCTACCTATAAAATTCTTATTAGCTTTTTCTCTCCGTCGGGCTATGAAATTAAAAAAAATAATTTACTGGCAGATTGCACTATTTACCTTCCTTTAGATACCAAAAAAAATGCAAAGCGCTTTGTGGCAAGCCTTAATATACAACTCGCTATTTTTGTGAAATACGAAGTTTGGCCAAACTACCTTAAAGAATTACATAGCAGAGGAATTCCAAAAATGATTATTTCGGGAGTTTTTCGTGAAAATCAAATCTATTTTAAACCTTATGGAAAATTTTTACAGCAAGCTTTATTTTCTTTCGATTATATTTTTACCCAAGAAGAAAGCTCTAAAAACCTATTGCTTGCCAATGGTTATAAAAATGCAATTCTAGGAGGCGATACACGTTACGATAGGGTTTATAAACAACGCACACATAACAATAATGTTCCGTTTATCGATGAGTTTATCGACGGAAAAATCTGCATTGTATGTGGAAGCACTTGGCCTGAAGACGAAAAAGCAATTATTGATTATATCAACCAGACAAAACATGATGTTAAATTGATTATAGCCCCTCATGTAGTTAAAGAAAATCATATTAATATGATTTATAAACAACTACAAGTGCCTACACAAAAATATTCTCAACTTACCACTAGTAGCAACGTAAAAAACACCCAAGTACTGTTAATAGACAGTATAGGACTTTTAAGTAAACTATACAGCTATGCTGCTTTTGCCTACGTTGGTGGAGCAATGGGAAACACAGGACTACACAATATTTTAGAACCTGCAACCTTTGGAATTCCAATAATAATTGGGGTAAATCATAAAAAATTTCCAGAAGCTATAGCCATGAAACAAGCAGGTGGGTTAATTGAGGTTGCTAATGATTATGAATTAAAATTAGCTTTTAATAATTTTTTAACAACCCCCCAAACTTGTTTTAATATGGGAAACAATGCCATACAGTTTGTAATGAGCCAACTAAATGCTACCCAGAAAATAATACATCTAATCGATGAAAAAAAATTAATTTCCGTTTAGAGCTTAAGAAATGATAAATTTTATTAAAAAATAATATAAAAAAAATAAAAACATTATCTTTGTATCTACGATCAACATATAATACTAAATTAATTTTAACTCTAAAAACACTAACTCGTTATGAAAAAGTTATTTGTAGGTGCAATGGCACTATCAATGGTATTAGCGGTAACTTCTTGTAGAGAAACTACCAAAGAGGACGCTAAAGAAGCTGTAGAAACAGCTAAAGACAACGCAAAAGAAACAGCTAAAGAAACTAAAAAAGCAGTGAAAGAAGTAGCTGACGAAGCTGGTAAAGAAGCTGAAAAAGCAACTGATGCAGCAGAAAAAGCTATCGAAGAAGGAACTGAAAAAGCTAAAGAAGCTGCTAAAGACGCAACAGACGCTGTAAAAGAAGCTGCTGAAAAAACAGGAGACGCTATTGAAAAAGGCGCAGAAGACGTTAAGAAAAACGTTAAAGACCTTACTAAATAAGAAGTCTTTCTATCTTATAAAAAGCCCTATGAATAACTTTCATAGGGCTTCTTTTTTTATCCGTATTAAAGTAGTTTTTATCGTATAATTCCCACCAAAAAACCTATGATAGCATCCAATAAAGTTGATTACTACTACCAAGCTATTTACTTTTTAACCATCCATCCCATTTATAAATGTCTCTACAAAATTAACCACCTTTTGTAAAATTCTATCGCCAATAGATTTTCGTTTTAACACCGATGGTTTATCTCCTTCAATAAGACCTAGAAGTTCATCTCTTAAGGGTTTTCTTTCGGCATACAGATAATCTTCAATAAGTTTTTGAGTCTTTTCTGATGATAGGTTTTCTTCTTTTACAAAGGTTTCAAATGCTTTTTGCTGTTGCTCTGTCCAGAACTTCTCAAACTCTTGTGGAATGCTGTCTGAATCTTCTATTTGAGGTAAATTATCTTGAATAAATTTTTCAATTAATTCGCGCTTGCTTCTTAGAGTTACTTCACTTTTTAACAATCTAGAAATATCATCTTCGATATTTTTTTTATCCTTTTCACTGTGCTTCGACTTAAATTTTGCCAGTAACTCTATAATGTAACTCACGTTTATAGTGTCACGTTTCAATAACTCTAATTCAAAATCGATATCATTTAGTATCGATGCTTTTTCTGTGGAAGACTTAACATTAATACCATCTTTTAATTTCATGTATTTAGAAGTGTATTCAGCAAAATCATTTTCACTTATATCTAAATCCTTCCATGAAAACTCGGTAAAATGCCCCATTTTCTTATTAAGACGCATAAGAGCTCTAAAAGCATAAACAAACTGTAGTTTTTCGTCTTCTGTATAAAGTGAATCTACAGCGTCTTCGCTTGGTGTTATTTCTAAAAGTTTTTGTACCGCTTCATTAAATTTATCAACATAAGCTTCATAGGGTTCTAAAAGAATTTCGGCAATCGCTTCTTTGTTACTAAACAAGGCAATAGCTTCGTCGGTATTTTCTTTTAAATTTCTAAAACTTACAATATTTCCTTGGGTTTTGTTTTTGTCTAATATGCGGTTTGTACGGCTAAATGCTTGAATTAATCCGTGGTATTTTAAGTTTTTATCTACATACAATGTATTCACATATTTGCTATCAAACCCCGTTAAAAACATGTTTGCCACTAATAAAATATCTGTTTCGTTATTTTTAGATTTCTTGGCAACGGTATTGTAATAATTATAATAGCCTTGCGTATCTTTTATACTTTCTGCCATTCCAAACATTTTATTAAAATCTTCCACATAGGTTTCTAATAACTCTCTTCGGTGCGGACTTGGCACATATTCTGAACTTGGTTCGGCGGCCATGGCTAGAGCTTTGGTTTGGTAATCTACTTCATCTTGATTTTGAGCGTAACTAAATATGGTTGCAATCTTTAGGTTGTGTTCGCCGTTTTGCTTTTTTTGTTTAAAAAGTTCATAATATTGAATAACAGCATCTATATCTTGCACGCACATCATGGCACAAAACTTTCTACTTTGTGTTTTTAAGTTGTGATATTTAATAATATAATCTACAATGGCGTTTTTACGTTCTGGCGATTCAAAAACCTCTGCTTCATTAATTTCTTCAACCTTTAAATCTATTATATGCTCTTTTTGTTTGAAGGTTCTAATGTATTCAATAGAAAATTTAAGCACATTATCATCTTTTATAGCATCTGTAATAACATATTTATGCAAACAGTTACCAAACAAACTTGCTGTGGTTTTCATACCATCGGAATTCTGTTCTAAAATAGGCGTACCTGTAAATCCGAATAGCTGAATGTTTGAAAAATAACTTACAATGGCTTGGTGTGTGGACCCAAATTGTGAACGATGGCATTCATCAAAAATAAAAACCATGCGTTGGTCTTGCATGCCTTTCATTTTATAAAGATGCTTTCCTGAAATGGCATTATTTAATTTTTGAATCGTGGTGACTATGATTTTAACATTAGGATCGTTAAACTTTTTTATAAGTTGACTTGTGTTTTCAGCCGAACTCACACAGCCCTTGCTAAATTTGTCGTATTCTTGATTGGTTTGATAATCTAAATCTTTTCTATCTACGACAAACACCACTTTTTTTATCGCTGGAATTTTTGAAAGAATCTGACTAGCCTTAAAACTGGTTAAGGTTTTTCCACTACCGGTAGTGTGCCAGATATACCCATTTTTTTCTACTTTATAACCATTAAGGATTTCGTTTTCTGTAACCTTTTTAATAATTTTTTCAACCGCATAATACTGATAAGGTCTAAGCACCATAAGACGCTTATCTGTTTCATTCAATACAATATACTTGCAAATAAGCTTACTTAACTGACATGGCTCTAAAAAGCTATCAGCAAACCCTTTTAAAATATTGTTATAAGGGTTGTTGTTTTCATCTGTCCAATGAAATGTTTGTAAATACTCCTGCTTGTGAGTACCAAAATTGCTAAAATATTTAGTATCTACGCCATTACTAATAACGAATAATTGTACGTAATGAAATAGCCCTCTTCCACTTCCAAAACTATGTTTTTGATAACGATTAATCTGGTTAAAGGCTTCTTTCATTTCCAAACCTCTACGCTTTAATTCTATTTGCACTAAAGGCAAACCATTAATTAACAAGGTAACATCGTAGCGGTTTTTATAAGAGCCTTCCATGGTGACTTGGTTGGTAACCTGATATTGGTTTTGACACCAATGCTCGGTATTTAAAAACTCGAAATAAAGATTGTCGCCATTATCTCGTACAATATGCTGTTTTTCACGTAGGGTTTTGGCTTTTTCAAACACCGAACCTTTACTTAGTATATTGAGTACACGTTCAAACTCGTTAGCTGTAAACCTAATGTTGTTATGGGTTTCTAACTGTGTTTTTAAATTAGCCAATAAAGCTGTTTCGTCTGGAATGCTAACTTTTGCATACCCCAAGCTTTGTAGTTGTTCTACTAATTTATTTTCTAATATTTGTTCAGATTGTGTGCTCATTTATTTTTTAATTACCCTCAATACAAATGTTAATAAGTTTGTTTGGAATTCTAAAATATATTATTTTTGTCATATAAAAATATAAGGATTGGGGTGTCCCCGGTCGAACTAAAGCCAAACGAAAGTTTGGCTTGTGTTTTTTACGGAAACACCTTAAGCCCATATTTTTTACCTTTTTTGGTGTATATTTTCGAGTTTAAAATATCATATGCCGGATTCGCTCTTTTTGGGTCTATAACATATCTTGCTATGGGATAAGCCACCAAATCCGCCAATTGGAGTCCATTAATATTTTCCTTTTTATCTTTAAATACAATTTTAACATTTACTTCTTTTAAACGCCGTGCTGAAACATAGTTTGTGCCTCTGGACAATAATCTTTGAAAGTGTTCTGCTAATTTTCTATCTTCCTTTTTTCCTCTTTTTTCTATTACAATTTCTAAGTGCTTTTCAACATTTTTAACTTCGTCCAAGCTAAAGATTGCTCTTTCAATGATAAATGAAAGTGCTAGTTCATACACATCATTTGAAAGCCTGCCATACATTTTTATGTATTTAGCCTTATCAATAGCCGACGAAATAATCCTGTACTTACTGTTTTGTATAATATCATTGATTGTTTCATAAAATTCTTTTTTGATTTTTAAATCAAATAGAATCTGGAACTCTTTTTCGCACTTCCTGATATCCCTAGAATGAAGAATCACTTTCTTGTTTTTCCAGAACTTACCTTTTAATGTATTAATTCTATCCCGGATCGTGTTATAATGATCTTCGGAAGTCAATAACCCACAAAGTAAAAAAACGGGAAAAGAAGGATCGAGTTTAACCAAACCATGATCACCGCTTTCATCTATAAACAAATAGTATTTTTTTTGAGTCACCAACTTAAAAGAAAAAACCTCCCGAGTGTGCATTGTAAAGAGGCACGGAAAGTGTATTGTGGTTAGTAAATATACAGCTTAATATTGTGAAAACAAAAAAGCTTTTACCATAAAAACTCACGGAATATCATTTTAATGAACGAAACATTTGGTTGATAGCTTTTTTCTTTTGTTCAAAGTTGGGGTGTACGTACAAGTTTAAGGTGGTGCTTATGTTGGCGTGTCCCAACAAAACGCTTACCGTTTTATAATCGCAATTACTTTCTATGCATCGGGTGGCAAAACTATGGCGGAGTCCGTGGAATTTTAATTTAGGCATACCTATTGCCTCCATTAAATTGTTGTAATAGTTTCTGTAAGTTCTGGGTTCGGTTGGGGTGGCTTCGTTGGTAAGCACATAAAAGGAACTGTTTACAATGTTCTTAAAAGGCTTTACCAGTTTTAATAAATCACTGCTAATGGGAATTTCCCTATGCGAGTTTTTAGTTTTGGGCGTGTCAATAATAAGCTCTGTTTTGCGCGTATGTTCCTCAATGTTATAAATGCGTTGTATGGTTTTATTAATATGAATCACGCCGTTGGCAATATCTATGTCTTCCCAGGTTAAGGCACACACTTCGCCGATACGCATGCCGGTGCTTAAACACAAATACACGCCAAGGTTTCTAAACGTAAAGTTGTTTTTTATGTATTGCATAATGGTTTTTTGTTGCGCTTTACTCAGCACTTCCAATTGGTGTTGTTTTCTTTCGGTTGGGAATTGAATATCGAAAGGTTGATAGACCAGCCATTTGTGTTTTGCACCAAATTTCAGCACCATTTTTAAAACAATAAGCATGTCCTTAATTGTCTTTTTGCTTAAGCCACTTTCTAATTTTTTGAACACAAACGCTTGTGCTTCATCTTCTGTAATGGTGTTTTGATTACCAAACTCTGGCAATAAATGGTTTTCTAACAGCAATAAATACGAGGAAATGGTAGATTTTTTTACGTATTGTTTTTTGTCTTTTTGCCACATTTTGGCTACTTGTTGAATGCTTTTTTTGGGGTTCATTGTTTTGAATTTTCGTTGAAAACCCAAAACTACACTTAAGGATTTTAAACATAAAGGAAAGTAATTCGGGAAAAGATTTCCTTAAGTATTTTAGAAATTTATGTTCCCACCAAAGGAAATATCCCTAAATTGAGGTTTCCGGGGTTTAATGAGGAGTGGAAAAAAAGAGTGTTCAATAATATTTATTCGTTTAAAAAAACAAATTCATACTCTCGTGAAAATCTTAATTATGAAAAAGGAGAAATAAAAAACATTCATTATGGAGATATTCATACTAAATTCAACTCACTGTTTGATATTGATATTGAAATAGTACCTTTCATAAATAAAGAAATAGATACGAAATCTATTGATGAAGATAATTATTTAAAAGTAGGCGATTTAGTTATAGCGGATGCTTCAGAAGATTATAATGATATTGGAAAAACAATTGAAATAAAAAATCTAAATAAAGAAAAATTAGTAGCAGGATTACATACGTTTTTAGCAAGGAAAGAATCAAAAGAAATAGTAAATGGTTTTGCTTCTTTTTTAATGAAAACTTATGAGGTAAGAATACAGATAATGAAAATTGCTCAAGGCACTAAGGTCTTGGGAATTTCAAAAGGAAGATTAGAAAAAATTAAATTAACTTTTCCTGAAATTGAAGAACAACATAAATTAGTAGATTTTCTAACTTTAATTGACGCTCGCATCCAAACCTCTAACAAAATAGTTGAAGACTTAAAATCCCTCTCCAAAGGATTGCAACAAAAGATATTTTCTCAACAATTACGATTTAAGGACGATAATGGAAATGATTTTTCTGAATGGGAATTTAAAAACGGAAATTTACTGTTCAAGAATATATCAGATAAAGAGCACAATTCCGATTTGCCAATTCTTGCAATTACTCAAGATAAAGGTGCTATTCCAAGAGATTTGATTGACTATAACATTGGAGTTACAGCAAAAAGTGTAAGCGCCTATAAAGTTGTTCAAGAGGGTGATTTTATTATAAGTTTAAGGTCTTTTCAAGGAGGAATAGAATACTCTAATTACAAAGGGATTTGTAGTCCTGCATATATTATTTTAAGACCTATAAAAAATATGAATCGAGTGTTTTATAAGTATTATTTAAAAACAGCTGCCTACATCATAGAATTAAATAGAAAACTTGAAGGTATTAGAGATGGTAAAATGATTAGTTATAAATACTTCTCTGAAATAAAATTACCCTATCCTTCATTAGAAGAACAAACCAAAATCGCCAATTTTCTTTCATCCCTTGATGCAAAACTGGACAAAGAAAAGCAACTTTTAGAGCAATATCAACAACAGAAAAAGTTTTTACTGCAAAACTTATTTATATAAACATGTTTTGCAACAAGTATTTTTTTTGAGCCTTTAATTTGTCTAAATAGTCTTCTTCTAAAGCTATTTTTTTATCAATAGTAGAAAGGGTTGATGCAATTTTTTGTTGTTCTTCTAAGCAAGGTAAATTCATATTCATATTAGATAATTTTTTAAAGTACAAATATGTTCTTGATCCACCTTGTTTTTGAAGTAGAGCATATTTTTTGACTTCATCTCCATCGTTTAATTTATATTCAAGGAACTTGTCATTTATATTTTTCGCTGAGAAAACAGGATATAAAGTACTTACAATTCCTTTTTCACAAATTGTATTCCTATTAAATTTAAAAACTAAATCATCACTCATATGGCGATAAGTAAAATAATTTCTTGGTACAACATTATAACCTGTATTATCCTTGCTCGCAACTTGATTACCCGAATAGTATTCTGTTTGAAACATAATTCCTTGTCTCGAAGAGGTTAGAACGGGGTACTGATCACTATATTTTGTTTTCTCATTATGTTGAATTAAAAATAAACCCAACTTCTTTTTTTGCCATTTAGGAAATTCCTTTCCATCCTTATCTTTAAACCGTATCTCTTGCTTAAAGATTTTCTGCATCACCCCTTTTTTGAGTGTCTTATAATCCTCAATTATTTTGTTTTGAGTAGAGATACTTGAATTCAATAAGTTGATAAAACTCGCTATCTTTTTTTGTTCAAACAATTGTGGTTTAACAATAGTTATTCTGTAAAAATCCGAATGATTAAGATCTGGAATAGTTGATGTTCCTGCTAATCTTAAAATCAAGCATTGTATTTTATGAGACTTTAAAAAATGAACTAGAAAATCTTTATCTAGACTTTCATCATTAAATTTTATTTTAAAAAAATTATTATGAAAAGCTCCAGAAACACCAGTCACGACCATTCCTGTATTTCCTGTTCTTGTCATTAACACATCATTCTCAGAACATAAAACAGACTTCGGAGGGTTTTTTATATAATATTTTTTAGTATTTCCAGCTTTTAAAAATTCATTAGTAATATAGAAATAGCCTCCTTCAACTTTTTCGGTATAACGCTCAGAAATTGCAATTTGTAAACCTTGATTGATTTTTGTAAGCTCTTTAAAAGATTTCTCTTCCCACTCCTCATGAAACCCTGGAAATCGCAAATTGGGAACTTTTCTTATTTCGTTACTGTTTTTATTCACCTTAGAGATTTTTTAAGCGTTAAAAAAATTCAGTCCTAATTCCTTAAAATACCCGTCAATCTCTTTATCGAGTTCAGCGCGTTGGGTTTCCAGGCTTTTTATGTTTGCCATAACCGCATCAATATCAACCGGTGCTTCTTCTTCAAAGGTATCTACATAACGTGGTATGTTTAGGTTGTAATCATTTTCAGCAATTTCATCTAAGGTAGCTACATAGCTGTATTTATCTTCGGTTTTGCGTTCGCGATAGGTGGTAATTATTTTGTCTATGTTTTCTTGGGTCAATACATTTTGCGTTTTTACCTTTTCGTAATGCTCGCTGGCATCGATAAACAAAATATCGTTTGGGTGTTCTTTACACTTTTTAAACACCAAAATACAGGTAGGTATGCTGGTACCATAAAAAATATTGGCAGGCAAACCTATTACGGCATCCAGATAGTTTTTCTCTTTTATAAGATATTCTCTAATATGACCTTCGGCACTTCCTCTAAACAAGGCGCCATGTGGTAACACCACTGCCATTTGTCCGTTTTCAGCTAAATGATGTACCATGTGCTGTATAAAAGCAAAATCGGCCTTACTTTTTGGGGCTAACTTACCGTATTGACTAAATCTATCGTCGGTCATAAAAAGTTGGTTGGCACTCCAATTGGCAGAAAAGGGCGGATTGGCAACAATGGCTTCAAAACGGAGGTCTATGTGCTGCGGATGCTCTAAAGTGTCTTCTTGTTTAATATCGAACTTACGATAATGCACCCCGTGCAAAATCATGTTCATTCGTGCCAAGTTATAGGTGGTACGGTTGAGTTCTTGTCCGTAAAAGTTATTCACCTCCTCTACTTCCTTGGCTACACGTAACAAGAGCGAACCACTTCCGCAAGTAGGATCGTACACCGATTTTAACTTCTTTTTTCCTGTGGTTACCAACTTTGCCAAGACCATACTCACCTCTTGAGGCGTGTAAAATTCCCCAGCTTTTTTACCTGCACCACTAGCAAATTTACCGATTAAATATTCGTAGGCATCTCCTAAAACATCTAATTCGGTTTGGTCTAACTGAAAATCGATGTTATCTAAATGTGCCAATACTTTGGCAATAATCTCGTTTCTTGCTTCTGGGGTTTTTCCTAATTTAGTGGAGTTTAAATCCATATCCTCAAAGAGGTTATCGAAATCTTCTTCACTCTCCGTACCCATGGTACTGTTTTGTACGTTGTTTAATATTTTTTGAAGATCTTCTAAAATGAAGTTGGTTTTCGTGCTATACGTACTTTCTTCTTCCTTGACTAAAGGCTCGCCATCATCATTAAAATTTCCACGTTTAGCTATGGAAGTAAACAATTCGGATGGTTTTAAAAAGTAGCCTAACTTTTCTAAGGCTTCTTCTCGAATGGCGTCAATGTACTCTTGTCCTTCAGGGCTGTTTTCGTCTATATCGGTAAATTGGATGCCATCGGGTTGCAGAATGGCGTTGGCATAAATTTCCATCTTTTCTGCTAAATACTTGTAGAAAATAAAGCCTAAAATATAGTCTCTAAATTCATCGGCATTCATTTTGCCTCTAAGGGTGTTGGCGATATTCCAAAGTTGTTGTTCGAGTTGTTTTTTATGATCTTCAGACATTGAGGATTTTTTACCTTTAATTCAAAAGTTTAAAGATATTGTTTTTTACCACTACATCAAAAAATACAAATAAAGAAAATATAGTATTTTTCCTACAAAACTCAAGCCTTCGATTTTTACATAATTTACACTTAAACAATAGAAAATCAACTTTTTTAAAAACGCCATATAATGAATAATAATACTACCTGATTAGCTACTATTCCCACTTGATTAACATGAATGATACTCGCTCACACTTTTTAGTGATTTCCTGTCAATAATATCTAACTTCTCATCATTCAGAGGTTTTATATTAGTTTTATTGTTTAGAAACACGTATATTCATACAATTAACATGTTGTTTTTTAGCTATTAAGAAAATAATATTGCCCCTCAGGCTTCATTATGAGTACAGGGTGAGTCCAAAGTGACTCCAATATGACAGCAATATATTCCATAAAATAATGGACATAAACTTAACGCACTATCAGTAGAAATAACTAATTAAAAGCAATAACAATGGCATACTTAGGAAAAAATAATCAGATAACCGGAAGTCTAGGTGACCTAGTGTTTCGTACCCTTGATGGTAAAACAGTCATTCAGCGAAAACCACAGAAAAATAAAATAAAACAAACTGAGCGAACCCAAAAAGCAGCTTCTGATTTTGGAAGAGCTTCTACCTTGGCGAAAAAAATAAGAATCGGCATAAAAACATACAGTAGAGATTTTTCTGATTCTAAATCCTTTTGTAGATTAAGAACACGACTACAATTGGCTGCTTGTACTGATAATCCTGCCCCCATTGGAGAAAAAAAACTATGGGATGGAAAGCCAAAGCTGCTCGAAGGTTTTGAGTTTAATTATCACAGTCCCTATGAACGCTATTGCCGTATAGTAATTAAAGATATCGCATTAGCTTCACAAAAATTACACATTAAACTAAAAGCATTTCAACCTAAAAAAGCAATTACTTGGCCTATCAAGGCAAATAAAGCTAAACTTTGTTTTTGGATGAGTGTACACAGAAAAAAGGACGACTTATCCGTTCAGGAAGAGTTATTTAGTCTAGAAATACTTCCAAACAATAAAATATCCCCTGCAATCAATTTTGTAAGTAACACAATAAACTCTTCTAGTATTGTATATCTCTGGAGCGGTATATTATATTATCAATACGATGCTTTATTAGATTGGGTTTGTTTGAATCATAAAACCTTACATCCATTAAGGTTACAAAAGGTTTTAAAAATAGATGTCTCTTCCTAGAAAAAAAACAACACAAAAGTTCTTGTTGTTTTATATATAGTTTAAAGAAAACATCCTTATTCCCCATAGTTACAAACCTAATTTCTTGAAAAAGAGGTTTAAAAGTGTTTTTTAGCTTTATTTATGAGTATGAAAAAAATTCACGATAGATATTTAACAATAATAGCTGCCTTTCTCTATCTATAGTTACATATAAAATCGACTATAAATTAAGCTTCATTAACATTGATTGTATTCCTATACAATCATCTCAATTACTCCCTATACCTTTTTGGTATCGAGTTGGTATAATTTTTAACGTTTAGCCTTTTTCTTCAACTAAATTATTAAGTATTTTTACGAACTGATTGTTTACTTAGTCTAAGTATCAAATAGACACCTTAATCTTATTAAATTTTTAGGTGGGGATACTACTAAAAAAAATCAACCTAATTTTTTATTATTTAAATTATATTATGAAAAAAACAAGCCTTTTTTTAATTGCTTTTTTAATCTTTCTGCCTGCTTCGTTGTTTGCCAATGAAGGCATGTGGTTTTTAATGCATATTAAACGTTTAAACGAACGTGATATGCAAAAAATGGGACTTCAGTTAACTGCTGAAGAAATTTACAGTATCAACAACCAAAGTATTAAAGACGCTATTGTTCAGTTTGATGGTGGTTGTACCGCTAGTATTATTTCTGATAATGGATTGGTACTTACAAATCACCACTGTGGTTATGATGCTATTGCAGAATTATCTACCGAAGAACAAAACCACCTTAAAAATGGATTTTGGGCAAAAACATTAAAAGACGAGCTTAAACCAGAAAGTCTTTTTGTGAGATTCTTTGTAAGAATGGATGATGTTTCTGAACGTATCTTATCTAAAGTAAACGATTCGATGACCGAAAAAGAACGTGAAGCTACTATTAACAAAGAAATTGCTAAAATAGAACAAGAGAACAACGAAGGTGGTAAATACACCGTTTCTGTACGTTCTTTTTACCAAGGAAATGAATATTACTATTTTGTATACGAAGATTACAAAGATGTTCGGTTGGTAGGTACACCTTCTGATAAAGTGGGTAAATATGGTGGAGATACCGATAACTGGGAATGGCCACGTCACACAGGAGATTTCTCTTTATTTAGAGTATATGCCGATGCTGACGGAAACCCTGCGGAATACTCTGAAAATAACGTACCATTAAAAGCAAAATACCACTTACCCGTAAACATTAAAGGAGTAAAAGAAAACGATTTTGCAATGATTTTAGGTTATCCTGGTAGAACAAACCGTTGGATGCCCGCCGAAGGAATCGAGCAAAACGTAAACTACGCTTATCCTGCTTGGGTAGAAGGCTCTAAACTTAGCATGGATGTAATGAAAAAATACATGGACGAGGATGCTTCTATCAACTTAATGTATGCTTCTCAGTATGCCGGAATTGCTAACTACTGGAAAAATAGACAAGGTATGATTGATGCGTTAACAGCTCATAAAACTGCCGAAACTAAACGTAAAGTTGAAAAGAAATTTAACCGATGGGCTAACAAAAAAGCCAACAAAGCAACCTATGGAGATGTGGTTACTAACATTAACAATTACTACAGCTTAACCAACAATAAGGCAAAGCACGACAACTACTTAATGTCGTTATTACGTTCTAGTAAGTTTTCTGTTTTACCATATCAAATTGGTAAAAGCTTAGAATCGTATGTTAATGCCGATGAAGCTGCTCGTAAGAATTTAGAGCCTAAATTGAATGCTTTTATAGAGAGCAAATACACAAACTATCATTTACCATTAGAGAAAGAAATTTTAGCAGAGCAACTAAAGTTATATTCAACTAAAGCAGATTACGAATTACCAGAGATTGTTGCTAAAATTGCTAAAGATGGTGATTTTACCAATTACGTAAATGCTATTTTCGAATTGAGTATTTTTTCCTCTAAAGAGCGTGTAACAGCTTTCTTAAAATACCCAAATAAAGAATTATTAGCTAACGATCCGTTATATATTTTATCATCTCAATTGTTAGGTAAATATAGAGAACAACCTGAAAACTTAGTACAACCACTAAACGATTACCAAAAGTCATTTAGATTATTAGTAGACGGTTTACGCAAATCTGGTTTTAGCGATATTAAATACCCAGATGCAAACTCTACTTTACGTTTATCTTACGGAAAAGTAAGAGCTTTACCGAAAGATCCTACAAACGATGCTAGTATTAACAACTACACCACCTTAAAAGGAATGGTTAAAAAATACAAGCCAAACGATAGTGAGTTTGATTTATCTCAAAATATGTTAGACATCTATGAGAAGAAAGACTACGGAAGATATGCCAACAGTAAAGGCGAACTACCTGTAAACTTTTTATCTGACAACGATATTACAGGAGGAAACTCCGGTTCGCCTGTACTAAACGGAAATGGAGAATTAATAGGTTTAGCATTTGATGGTAACATCGAAGCAATGGCCGGTGATGTTATTTTCGATTCTAAATTACAACGTACTATCAATGTGGATATCAGATACGTACTTTGGCTAATCGATAAGTATGCTGGTGCTGAACGCATTGTAGACGAATTAACGATTATAGAATAACCTACAACCACATCATAAAGTAAAAAGCACAACCAAATTGGTTGTGCTTTTATTTTTTTAAGAAAGCTTAGCAGTAAATAAATTGAACCAAATATAAACCGAAAAGCAACTCTAAAAACAAACAAACCCCTGTAAATACAGGGGTTTGTTTTGTTCTAGTAGCGGGAACAGGACTCGAACCTGTGACCTTCGGGTTATGAGCCCGACGAGCTACCTACTGCTCTATCCCGCGATATCGGACTGCAAATATAGGGATTTAAATACTTTCAAACCAAATAAATTAAATAAAATTTGATATTATTTTAAAACATAAAAACAAATCACTGATTTACAGTGTTTTAAAAGCACAAAAATACTATTTCAACATTAATATCTTTAACTTAATGCTGCTAATTAGTAAATATCACGGAATTCTGTGAACCAAAACTCACCAGATAAACTCAACTTTGTAGCTCTGTAAAACTATATTTTAAAGCCATGAACTACAAAACACTTTTAAAACTAAAGGCGCTAACAACCGATACTGTTCTTAAAACACTTGAAAAAGCGGTAGAATTAGATAAAAATTCAGATCATTTTATTCCTCCGCAAATAAGCATTAGTACTGCATCGGGAATTACACACTATGGGTATTTTATTAATTATACGGCAACAGAAAATTCCGTTTTAATAGCCGAAAAAAACACTAATATGGGAGTTAATTATATACATGCGCTTAACATAACAAGTATTTATATCCATGATATAGAGACTTATGCACATTTATTTTCTGATGGTGAAATAGCTTTTGTCCCTACCGAAAAAGACACCCCTACAATGTTGTCTTTAAAAAAGGATATAAACCAACTTGAAACAGCCATTAGTGGTAAGTTAAACAAGAAAATTGCTTTAAAATGGGAACATCAATCTGAAGAAATAAGTCCTGCCGATAAATACTATGCCAAAAAGGCAATGCTCTTACTAGAAGAAACTTTAGCATTAATTTATGCAGATAATTTGTTTAAAGAAGCACTTACAGAAAACATAGGTAACCTTGTGTTCTCTTCTGCTACAAACAATCAAGTAAGACTGATAGAAAAAACACTAAGCTTAGAAATAAATTGGAAAAACCCTCCGTTACCTAATGCATTATTTGCTATGATTGAAGAATGCTTTTAAGGAATAGGGATTAAAGCGATAATTCATCTAAGGCTAATTGTTTTTCTTCCCAGTCTTGCATAAGTACTTGTAAGTACTCTTTCTTTTTCTCATAATCACTAAAGAAACTTTTATCCTGAAGCAGTTTTTCATAATCTGAGGCTAATTTCTTATCCAACAGCTTCAGCTCAGCTTCTAGTTTATTGATTTGCTTTTCAATATTACTAATTTTATTTTTCAGCGACTTTACTTCTTTTTGTTGTTGATATGATAACTTAGCGGGCTGCTCTGCTATAACAGGTTCTTTAGTGCTTTTTTGAGTTTTCTTTTCGGCTTCTCTTAAATTATCTATTGCTCTTTCCTCTAGGTAATACTCTATATCGCCTAAAAACTCGGTAAGTTTATGCTCTTTAAATTCATACACTTTATTGGTTAAACCTTGTAAAAAATCCCTATCGTGCGATACCACTATCAGTGTACCTTCAAAACGTTTTAATGCTTCTTTTAAAACATTTTTAGATAAGATATCAAGGTGGTTGGTAGGCTCATCCATCACCAAGACATTAAACGGCTGTAACATTAATTTAGCTAAAGCTAAACGGTTGCGTTCACCTCCCGACAATACTTTTACATACTTATCTGCCTCTTCTCCTCTAAATAAAAAAGCGCCCAAAATATCTCTAACTTTTGTACGGTTAGAAGCATTTGCAGCATCTATCATGGTATCTAAAACGGTTTTATTTCCGTCTAGGTATTCTGCTTGATTTTGAGCAAAATAACCAATTTGAACATTATGCCCCAGTTTTAAGTTTCCTTGGTAATTGATTTCTCCTACTATAATTTTAGCTAGGGTAGATTTTCCTTGTCCGTTTTGCCCTACAAAAGCAATTTTATCTCCTCGAGCTACTTCTAGTTTTACGCCTTTTAAAACCTCTACATCTCCGTAATTTTTAACAATATGTTCTGCATCGACCACCACTTTCCCTGGAGTTACCGAAACCGGAAAATTAAGCGTCATTACGCTATTATCGGTTTCATCTACTTCTATCCTGTCTATTTTTTCCAGTTTTTTCATCAGGGATTGTGCCATAGAAGCCTTACTTGCTTTTGCCTTAAATTTCTCTATTAGCTTCTCGGTATGGGCAATCTCTTTTTGTTGGTTTTTTTGTGCTGCGGCTTGCTGCTCTCTACGCTCTTTACGTATTTCTAGGTATTTTGAATAGGGTTGGTTATAATCGTAAATATTGCCTAACAGGATTTCTATGGTTCGGTTTGTTACTTGGTCTAAAAACATTTTATCGTGCGATACAATAACCACACAACCAGCATAATTTTTTAAAAAGCCCTCTAACCAAATTATACTTTCTATATCCAGGTGGTTGGTTGGCTCATCGAGTAAAAGGATATCGTTGTTTTGTAATAACAGTTTTGCCAGTTCAATACGCATACGCCATCCCCCAGAAAAGGTTTCGGTATATTTATCAAAATCATCTCGAGAGAAACCCAAACCTTGCAGAATACGTTCGGTGTTTCCTTGGTAATTATAGCCTCCATGTATTTCGTATTGGTGCTGAACTTCGTTCAACTGCACAATAAGCTCATTGTATGAATCAGATTCATAATCGGAACGCTCTGCTAATTGCTTATTGATTTCTTCTAGCTGCTGCTCTAAACTTTTTATCGTAGTAAATGCTTGATAAGCTTCATCTAAAACGGTACGTCCTTCTTCAAAATCTATATCTTGACGTAAAAAGCCTATTCGGGTTCCTTTTTCCTTTGCTATTTGTCCTGTATCTGGTTCTATATCTCCAGAAAGAATTTTAAGCATGGTAGATTTTCCGGCTCCATTTTTTCCTACTAAACCAATCCTGTTTCCTGGATTTAACTTGAAACTAATTCCATTAAACAGGTACTCTCCCTGAAAAGAAATAGATACATTTGAAATATTAAGCATAATTGTAACTTTAATAACATAGCAATTCTGCAAATATGCTTAATTTTGTATAAGATATAAAAATATACAGCATGAGTTTTTTAAAAGGCACTAAACTATATAGTATTTTTACAGGAACTTGCCCCGTTTGTCATCAAGAGGCTATGTATAAAAAATCAAACCCTTATAGGTTAGGTGCTATTTACAATATGCATGAAAGGTGTTCTCACTGCCATACAAAATACAAAATAGAGCCTTCGTTTTTTTATGGTGCTATGTACGTTAGTTATGGTGTAGGTGTGGCTTTTGCGGTAGCTGCTTTTATTATTTCTTATTATTTTATTGGCACTTCTTTAATGACTTCTTTTTATGCCATTATGGGTACTTTAGTGGTGTTTATGCCTGTTATTATGAGACTTTCTCGTAATATTTGGATAAACTTCTTTTTGCATTACGATGAAACTAAAGTTAAATCAGCTTCGCATAACGAGTAATGTCTACCTCTTCTGGTAAATCTGCTTGTCCATTTATGTAACAAAGAAGTTGTTTTGCAGCAGTAGGGGCTATTAAAACTCCTCTGCTACCAAAGCCATTACAAACATACATATTGCTGTTTTTAGGATGTTTTCCTAAAAACGGACGCCTGTCTGCTGTAGCTGGGCGTAAGCCTACTTCTTGATCTATTAATGTGTACGGTTTATGGCTAATTTCCTCAAAGGCTTGTATGAGCTGTTTTTTCTTTTCTGAAGTAGGTAAATAATCATTCCCTGTGTTATCATAAGTAGCTCCAATCTTATAATAATTATTCCCTAAGGGCAATACAAACATTCCTGCTTTTATAACAGAAGAAAGCTTAAATTCTGGTGCCTCGACCACAATATATTCTCCTTTATTCATCTTTAATGGAAGCCAATTAAAAAAAGGGTTTTTACGTAATCCAACCCCTTCAGCAAAAATAATATGCTTTGCTCTTAATGTTTTGTAAGTATAAATATTTTCTTCTTGGTGGTAATGCAATTGTTGGTAATCAAACTTCTCTTGGCTAAACCTATTTTCCTCCTTTAACCAGTTTATATGTTTTTTTTGTAGTAAAGCTGTATTTACGTAGCCTGTCTGTTTTACCTCCCCGAATTTAAATTTCGAACACAGCTCATCTACTTCTTCTGTTAAAGTTGAAGATAAAAAGGAATTCAAACCAGGTTTATCTGACGCAACAAACCAATTGTTTTGTTCTTCAACTCCATTAAACTTTCTATAAATAGGAAGCTCATGAATAAAGGTTGTTTGATGAAGGTTTTCCAAACGCTTATAAATATCTAAAGCATACGGGAGTTGTTTATCTGCCTCCCAGGCTAAACTAAAACGTTTTAACATTATGGGATTAAAAATTCCTCCTGCTACACTGGTAGAGCGTTCTGTATCGCCATCGATAACAAAAAAAGAGTCCTGTTCTTGATAAAGTTGTTCAGACAGGCTAATTCCCGCTAAACCACAACCTATAATGAGATAATTGTATACCATGGTACAAAAATAAAAAACGCCCTTTAAAAAGAGCGTTTTTATCTATTTATAATATGCAAGCTAGTCTAGTAACTCCACATATATGATTCGAAATTACGAACTGACTCTTTAATACGATCTGATTCTAATAACTGCATTAGTGCATTATCAGCAACATATTCTTCAATCTCACGATCGCCATACATGTTATCATCTTTATAAATAACACCGTTAAATCTTCTTGAGTTTAACAAATGATCGAAAGTGATAGGCTCTGAAGAGTTATCTGTATTAAATGCCATAGCTTTATGCATTACTTTTCTTGCTTCTGGGTAGAATACCCAAAACAACTCTACAGGTTTAGCGTCTTCGTTATTTTGGCTTTTAGCATAAGCATCTACTACCATTGGGCAAATACCCAATAAACGGTAACGTAAATCACCTTGACGCTTATCAAAATACCAATACCCACGTATTCTGTAGCCTTGTACATCAGAACCGTCAATATCGGTTCTTCGTATAAACTGAGGGTCTAGAGCTTCTCCTGCATTTAGCTGTGCATATCCTTGAGATAAGGTATCACGTCTAGATAAGGTTGGCCCTAACTCTTCTAATGTACGCTTACGGTTAAAATAAGAGTCTGCATAAACATTTTTAATTTCTCCGTTTCTAATATTAGTTAATAATACTTGAAACAACGACATACGCTCGTTACCTAACCTACCAGTGTCTAGCGGATATAATAACGGTATGTTTATACGCTCATCTAAATCGATGTACTCCCAAACCGTTTTCCCCCATAAAATATCACGCTCACCAACATATCCGTATGGTAGTGGCTCATCGTTATCATTTTCTATCTGCGCTTGTGTTTTCTTCCCGATTTCATCTGGCGACTTAGCATTTAAAATGTTAAGCTGAGCAAAAGCTGAAGTCCCAGCAAATCCTATCAAAACGGCAGCAAAAAGGCTTTTCAATTTCATGTGTTATAAATTTATTTGCTATTACTAGTATTGGTTAGATATGCTTAGCCATAAAGCACATTTTGATTTATGGCTAGGTATATCTTGTTTTATTAATTTGTAAGCTGAACAATTACTGGAGATACAGATGGTAGTCTGTACGATGAGTTTCCTGCAATTTTAGCTCTAATATCAAAAATCTGAACTACATCTCCACGTTTTGCATTTTGCAATGCACGTTTAGCAGCTCCGTTTAGTTTCTGTCCGTGTACTTCTACAATTGGTTGTCCTGCAACCTGCATTTTAAATCCTGATACCGCTAATTTTAAATCAAAGTCGAAATCTGGAATTTTAGCACTAATGGTAGAAATTTCTAATCCGTTACGTTGCATTCTTACAGGCCCTCCGTTTCCATCTTCTCCTCGTACGGTTCCTACAGGACGTGGAATTTCTTTAATTCTAAAGTTTTTACTGTCAGAAACTGTCTCTCCGTTTGGTAATTTCCCTGAAACGTTAATTTTCACTTCACGAGATTTTATTCCTGTAACATTCATTACATATTTTCCTGCTCCTCCTGCTGATGATAATCCTGGTGCGTTTGCACTTACGCTTGGCACACCTGGGATAGAGATAGTCATCGGGTTATTTACACCACGGTAAACTACATTCATTTTATCTGCAGAAATTACTGCTGCATTAGGCTTAGGTATAACGGTATAAGTTTGTTTTACCGGAACTTCTATTGGTTCTCCATCTTGATTAAAGATAAGTTTACCTTCTATAGTATGTTCTCCTACGCTACCTGCGTTTGTTGTTAAAGCTACACGTCCGTCTTTAATTTCGAAATCTTTTCCTTCTGTTAAATCTCTACCGTCTAGTTTTAGCTCTACTTTGTTAGGTTTTGTAGTTGCATCTTTACGTCCTAATACAATTTGCCCATCAAAAGTATCGCTTCCGAAGTAAGCAGATTTAGAAGTTTCCATTAAAGTTGTATAGTTTGTCATAGAAACTTCGTCCTTTAACTGTCCTGAAAGCATTGCAGCTAGAATTTGATTTTCTATCGTTTTAATGTCTGCTTGCATTTGTGTAAGCTTTGTAATAGAAGCTACTAAAGGATATCCTACAAAGTTATAGTGAATCCAATCTTTTTTAACTCCTTCTCTGTCGGTTACTTTAGCGGTGCTAAATTTACGATTCACATCTTTAAGGATGCTTTCATAATCATCGCCTAATACTGTAGCTAATTCATTTCTATAAGCTTCTATCTTCCCTACAAACTCTTGCCCTTCTTTAGTTACTTTACTTTGGTAAAATTTCTCATCAAAAAACCCAGATTTATCCATTGTTTCGTAATCTGTTGGATTATCTACTGTTTTTAATGCATCTTCTTTAAGGGTTGCAATATAGTTGTTAAGCTCTGATGAGGCTTCCTGTACTTTCTTAGCTTTAGTTGCTAATTCTTTATACTTTTCAGGTTGCTCTGCAGCTTTTTCTGTAAGGCCTGTCATGAACGAGCTGTTTCTTTCTGTAGCAGCTTGATTAGCTTCTGTAAGGCTTTCGTTCATCATTCCAAAAGCAGATAACACTTCCTTAGACATATTTAGTGCCATCATCGCGATGAATACTAAATACATAAGGTTAATCATCTTCTGCCTTGGCGTTTGTTTTCCTGATGCCATATATTTTAGTTATATTAAGTTATACAATTAGTGATCTACTAAGTTTCTTAGTTTTTTGGTGACATTGCAGATAACATTCCTCCGTAAACATTGTTTAATGAAGAAAGGTTAGTTGCTAAAGACTCCATTTCTGCTCTTAATTTCACTGCATTGTCTGCTACAGCTTGATTAACTTCTGCTTGCTTTGAAGTAGATTCTAATTGAACTTTATATAAGTTGTTTAATTTTTCCATTTGTGAAGCTGCTAAAGTCATTTCTTCACTGTATTTTTTCTGTGAAGCTACAGCATCTACAGTAGGTGCCATATTTTTAGCTGCTCCTTCGAAGTTTTTAATGCTATTTCCTAAGCTTTCCATTAAGGCTCCGTCTATTTTAGCATCTTTAAGCATTTTGTCTAATTTCTTAGATAATAAACCTTCTGTTTCTGCTACTTCTTGTGATTGTGCAATCGCTTTTCCTTTTGGAGCTCCTTGTCCGCCTGCTAATTCAGGATATACTAATGACCAGTCTAATTCATCATCTACAGGTTCAAAAGCAGAAATGAAAAATACTAATGCCTCAGTAACTAGCCCTGCGATTAACATTTCGTTACCCATTGGCCAGTGCATAATTTTAAATAATGCTCCTAAGATTACAACTGCTGCACCTAAACCGTACACCATGTTCATTATCTTTTTTCCACTCTTTGATTTTGCCATAATTTTAAGTTTTTAAGTTAAGTTTGTTTTTAATTTAATTTTAATTGGTATTATTATCTTGGAGGTTGATTTAAATCTAAATCATTCCCTAAATAATCTTGTACTGTTCTAAAGCCTATATAACTTCTTGCAGAATCTGCGTATTCATAGTCTCTAGAGCTTACTTCTAAGTAATACGACACGTCTTTCCATGAACCTCCGCGTACTACTTTACGTTTATTCTTCTTATCGTTAACATTTGGGTTGATGGTTGAAGAGTATTGGTAAGATTCTGCACTGTATGAGGAGTTCACCCATTCTGCAACGTTACCAGACATGTTGTATAATCCGAAATCATTTGCTTCGAACGATTCTGCTTCTACAGTATATAAGGCTTGATCTGCTGCATAATCTCCACGCATTGGTTTAAAGTTTGCTAAGAAACAACCTCTATCATCTTTAGCGTAAGGACCACCCCAAGGGTATGTTGCTCCTTCTATACCTCCACGCGCTGCATATTCCCACTCTGCCTCAGATGGCAAACGGTAAGAGTTTACATTATGAATTCCTTTAGAACGTCTGTAAGCGTTATGGTATAAGGTTCTCCAGTCGCAAAAAGCTTTTGCTTGTGTCCAAGAAACTCCTACTACAGGATATTCATCATAAGCAGCATGCCAGAAATAATCGTTATGCATTGGTTCATTGTAAGAGTAATTAAAGTCTCTAATCCATACGGTTGTATCTGGATAAACCTCTACTAAATGTTCTTTGATAAATTGCGAACGGTCACCTTTTGAACGTGCTGCCGCTTCAATATCCATTGTTTTATAGCTGTACTTAAATTTTGTAACATCCATTAAGCGTTGCCCATTGTATGATTGGTCTGCAGGCAGATACATTTCATCCATAACCGTAACATAGTATTGGTCTGGGTACTCGTTTGTTTCCCAAATAATATCTACATCCCAATTTAAACGTTGGTTTGTTGGATCGTAATGGATAGAATATTGCTGATACGGAGTTTCATCATCTGCATCATCTGCGTTTGCTGATCCTTTAAAAGCAAAATCTTGAATAGAGCCGTTGTTTCCGCCATCTCCATCGCCTCCACCAGAAAATTCTGCTTCTTCTCCTAGACGTTGTCTAATGGTAGAGTCTCTAACCCAGTGTACAAATTTTCTATATTCTGAATTGGTTATTTCTGTTTCATCCATATAAAAAGAACGAACAGTTACAGTTTTGGTTGGGGCATTTTGTAAACCAGCTAAATCTTCGTCTGATTTACCCATAGAAAATGAACCTCCTGGTACTAAAGACATACCCAAAGGCTTCTCTGGATGCCATTTTTTTCCTTTAGCTCCAACAAGTTGACCGCGGTCTCCACTACCGCAACTAGCTAACAAAAAGGAAACAGAAATAATAAAAACTAATTTCTTCATAACTATACTTAGGTTAAGATGATCTTATTTTAGGGGCGTAAACCTATTTAATTCTTTACTAAAAAACAATTTTTTTCTTAAAAAAAATACAAAAAACTTAATATTATATTAACAAATCAGACTTCATTTTTGCGTTTAGCCTTATACCAACGCTCTGGTATCGCTTGATTGCACGCATCTAAATAATCTTGATAACTACAAGACAATAACGTTGGCTTTTTTAATTTATTGTTAAAACTTGTAGAAAAAGGTATTTCTATCCACCAACGTCCCGAATTAGTACTCTTGTAAAAAGTTAGCGGAGCTACATCTTCTACAGGAACAGCATAACGAAGATAGCTTCCTTCCTTCAAAATATCAGTTTCATGTTTACGATAATTTACCCCTTCGATAAAGTACCACAACATTTGAGAGACCAACATAGAATTATTTTCTGTTTTTTCCAAATCGTACAACTGAAAAATCCCAAAAGATGTTAATCTGTCTCCAATACCTGCATATCTTGATAAAGCACAAGCTTCTCTATTAGAAAAACCATTAGGGCTTCCTTTTGTAAGTGCCTCTACCGAGGAAACATCTATGCTTAGCATATCCGCATCACGCATAATAGGCTCTATTAAGGTAATATCTTTACTGATTTCCCCTAAACGATAAGCTTCAAAAAAAAGCTTTTCTATAAGCCCTATTTCTTCTTGTGGGCAAAAATAGGTTTGATAACCAATGTTAGCATAATTAAATAAGTTGTAAGGCTCATCCATTATCATTTTACCTACGTAGGAGTGGGTACTTATGGGTTGCTCTGCATTTCCGATATCAAAACGCGCATCTACATTAACATAATTCACCATACCACGGTTATCATAAGCCCTATATAAGTAGTAAACCAACTCCTGGCTTCCGCCTAAAATAAGCGGAATAACCTTTGCGTCTAACAAATATTCTATAATGTTTTGAAACGCAAAATACGTATCTTCCGGTGTATCTCCTGCAAGAATATCACCTATATCGGCTACTTGAACATCCCAATTCCCGGCATACAGCCCATATAAATTTTTACGAATTTCATTAAAAATAGCAGTTGAGGATTCTTTCGGGTTTACCCTCGACTCACAAACACCCAACAAGGCTATTTTAACATTTTCTAAATCTGGAAATGTTGTTGCTGTATGAAATTGAATTTCGTGACCATAAGCAAATTGATCATTTTGAAATGCTGCAAGAACCTCGTCTGCAACAGGCGCTAAGAAATCAAAATTCATAGGTTATTTTTTAGAAGATTTAGTCTTCCTAGTTGTGGTTTTTTTCTTTGCTGTACTTTTCTTGGCTGTGGTTTTCTTTGTTGATTTAGCTTTAGATTTCGGCTTGTTTTTTTCGATAATATCTTTTACCTCCTCTAATGTTAATTTTTGAGCATCTACGGTTTTAGGAAGTTCTATTTTTGTTTTTCCTTTAAGAATTTTACTTCTTCCCCAACGTGCTTTTTCTACACGGATACCTTCTTCTGGCCAATCGTGAATAAGCTTTTCTATTTCTTTTCGTTTCTTATCCTCAATAAGTTCAATAATATCAGACTCCGAAAGGTTATCGTAGTCATATTTCTTATTTACATTGATAAACATTCCGTCCCATTTAATATACGGACCAAACCTACCAACGCCTTTCTGCACATCCTTCCCTTCATAATTATAGATAGGCGCATCGGCTTTTTCTTTTTCTTTTATAAGTTCTAAAGCTCTGTTGTAATCTACACCCATTGGGTCTTCTCCTTTTGCCAGAGAAACATATTTTTTCCCGTAACGTACATAAGGGCCAAATCTGCCATTATTTACCTCTACTTTTTCTTCTTTATACTCTCCTAGAGCTTTAGGCAGTTTAAATAAATCTAAAGCTTCCTCGAAAGTGATACTCGCTAAGGTTTGGTTAGGCCCTAAGCTTGCAAATCTTGGTTTCTCTTCGTCTTCTACAGTACCTATTTGCACCATTGGTCCAAATTTCCCTAAACGTACACTTACAGGTTTCCCACTTTCTGGGTCTTTTCCTAACACACGCTCTCCTACTTCTCTTTCTGCGTTTTCAGCAACATCTTTTACCGTTGGATGAAAATCTTGGTAGAAATCTCCAATCATTTCTGTCCATTCTATTTTTCCTTCGGCAATATTATCAAAATCCTCTTCTACTTTTGCTGTAAAGTTATAATCTAAAATCGAAGTAAAATGATTTACTAAAAAATCGTTTACCACCATACCTACATCGGTAGGTATCAATTTCCCTTTATCTGAACCTACTTTTTCGGTTAGCTTTTCTTCCTTAAGTTTATCTTGTTTTAAAACAAACTTCACATAAGGTCGCTCCTCGCCTTCTATACTGCCTTTTTCTACGTATTTTCTATTTTGAATAGTTGAAATTGTAGGTGCGTAAGTAGAAGGTCTTCCTATGCCTAATTCTTCTAACTTTTTAACCAATGAGGCTTCTGTATAACGTGCCGGCGGACGCGTAAATCGTTCTGTTGCGGTAATGTATGAATTATAAAGCTGGTCTGATTTTTTCATTTCTGGCAAGAGGCCTGCCTGCTCTTCATTTTCATCGTCATTTCCTTCTAAATACACTTTTAGAAATCCATCAAATTTTATCATTTCCCCATTGGCCGTAAACTCTTTATCGTGTTTGTTTGCAGAAATTTTCACATTGGTACGTTCCAATTCTGCATCGCTCATTTGAGAAGCGATAGCACGTTGCCAAATTAATTGATACAAACGCTGCTGATCGCGTTCTGCTGGAATTTCATGATTGGCAAAATTTGTTGGCCTAATGGCTTCGTGTGCTTCCTGCGCTCCTTTTGTTTTGCCTTTATAATTTCTGGCCTTATGATACTTTTCGCCATAAGCGGTTACAATTTCTTGAGCTGCACTATTCTTTGCTTCATCAGACAGGTTTACACTATCGGTACGCATGTATGTTATGTATCCTGCTTCGTACAAACGCTGCGCAACCGTCATGGTTTTACTTACCGAAAAATATAATTTTCTTGCCGCTTCCTGCTGAAGTGTTGATGTGGTAAATGGTGGCGCTGGATATTTTTTTGCTGGTTTTTTGGTTAAATCAGCTACTTGAAAAGACGCACCTATGTTTTCCTTTAAAAAAGCTTCTGCTTCTTCTTTTGTATTGAAATTTTTAGGAAGTTTTGCTTTAAAACTTTTTCCTGCAGTTGTAGTAAACTCTGCATCGATTCTAAACGAAGCTACTGGATTAAATGCTTGTATATCTCTTTCTCGCTCTACAATTAAACGCACAGACACCGATTGCACCCTACCTGCCGATAAACCTCCTTTTACTTTTCGCCATAAAACCGGAGAAAGCTCATAACCTACCAAACGATCTAATATACGTCTAGCTTGTTGTGCGTTTACAAGGTTATAATCTATTGTTCTTGGATTTTCTATCGCATTCTGAATAGCTTTCTTGGTAATCTCATGAAAAACAATACGTTTTGTTTTCTCGTCAGTTAATTTTAGTGTTTCCGCAAGGTGCCAAGCTATTGCTTCTCCTTCACGGTCCTCATCACTAGCTAGCCATATTGTTTCTGCTTTTGCCGATAAAGACTTTAGTTGTTTTACAACATCTTTTTTATCTTTATTTACAACATATTTAGGTTTAAAGTCTTCATCTACATCTACCCCTAATTCCTTTGTAGGCAAATCGGCTATATGCCCAAAACTTGAAACTACTTTATACTCTTTCCCTAAAAATTTTTCTATGGTTTTTGCTTTTGCAGGTGACTCTACAATCACTAAATTCTTTGCCATTCGCTTCTTATTTAAAGTGCAAAACTATATTATTTTTTTTAAATTAGGCATTGCCCGAGAGAACAATGCCTAATTTAATTTTTGGATTCATCTTTTAATTCACTACAACTCCAGCTTTCCTATTTCGTCTATTTCCGAGGTTTCCTCCTCTTCTATTCCTATTACTTTTTTGTAAATAAAATACACTGGTAGTTTACCAAATGCCGCTGTAAATAAAACTCCTATCCCGCAAGCTAACATTCCTACAAACTGCGCTAGTATTCCGCTCACCATTATTAACCCGAAAGTAATTAACCATTTTTTATTCCCTAAAGCAAAGCTAGCTTTTAAATTATCTTTCCATTCTAATTCTGGTTTAAGTGCCAAAAACATCGGCATAAAAGAAAGCGGCACGATAACATAAAAAACAGGCAGCATACACAGCATAGTTGCCAACATCGCAATTAACGAAGTCATTAGACCCAACACTAATGTCCTCTTAAAATATTGTTTTTTAAAGAAGTAAAAATAATCTTCTTTCCCTTCTATCCCTAAGTCTTTATATTTACAAATTCTGTAAAACGCAGCTTGCAAAGCCAAGCTTATGTAGCACACCGCTACCAAAAACACCAACATCATCCCGTAAGTAAATATCATTGTACCCATACTCACTGCAGAACCTCCATACTCTAACATTTCAGGATCCATTACCCCCATCGTTATTAATGGCAAGTACATTACTATATAAAAAGGCAACATTAAAAGTAGCGTAAGTAAAATGGTTACAAAACCCGGAACCCATACCTTTTTAAATAGCTCTATGCTATCGTTAAATATAGACCCAAAATCTAATTCTGGTGCTTTTTCTATTTTTTCTGTTAACTGCTGTAAACTCATAATTGATTATAATTAAGTTAGATAATTAGCCAAAAGTAAACTATTTTCTTAATAGCTTCAAAACTATTTTTTTTTAAAAAACATGTAAACAAATATACATCAACAACTTACAGAGTATTTTATTTTTAAAAGCACCTAAAAAAACTTCATGCTGTCAGTTTGTCAGAAACTCAAATTACATGTATATTTGCTTTCCTTAATAATTTAATTTAAGAAAGATATATGGAGAAGGTTATCGACGAAAAACAACAAGGCAACAGCCTAGTAACCACCCCGAAACCAGAAAACAGCCGTAAACTTTTTATAGAAAGTTATGGATGCCAAATGAATTTTAGCGATAGTGAAATTGTTGCTTCTATTCTTGCAAAAGAAGGTTTTAACACCACCCAAAACTTAGAAGATGCCGATTTGGTTTTGGTAAACACATGCTCCATCCGTGAAAAAGCAGAACAAACCGTACGTAAACGTTTAGAAAAATACAATGCCGTAAAACGCATTAACCCCAAAATGAAGGTAGGCGTATTGGGCTGCATGGCAGAACGCCTTAAAAGCAAATTTCTTGAAGAGGAAAAAATTGTAGACCTTGTTGTGGGTCCCGATGCTTATAAAGATTTACCTAACCTAATAAGCGAAGTGGAAGAAGGTAGAAATGCCGTAAACGTAATCCTTTCTAAGGAGGAAACCTACGGAGACATTTCGCCTGTTCGTTTACAAAGCAATGGTGTTACAGCTTTTGTATCTATTACCCGTGGGTGCGACAACATGTGTACTTTTTGTGTAGTTCCGTTTACCCGTGGTAGAGAACGTAGCCGTAACCCACAAAGCATCCTAGAAGAAGTTAACGATTTGGCTGCAAAAGGGTTTAAAGAAATTACCTTGCTAGGGCAAAACGTAGACAGTTACCTTTGGTATGGCGGCGGACTAAAAAAAGATTTCGAAAAAGCTACCGAAATGCAAAAAGCCACTGCGGTAAATTTTGCCAACCTTTTGGACATGGTTGCTAAAGCACAACCCAAAATGCGCATCCGCTTTTCTACTTCCAATCCGCAAGATATGACGCTTGATGTAATCGAAGCGATGGCTAAGCACCAAAATATCTGTAAATACATACATTTACCTGTACAGAGCGGAAGCGACCGTATATTAAAAAAGATGAACCGCTTACATACACGCCAAGAATATTTCGAACTCATTGATAATATTAAAAAGATAATTCCAGATTGTGCTATCTCTCAAGATATGATTGCTGGTTTCCCTACAGAAACAGAAGAAGATCACCAAGATACACTTTCTTTAATGGAATATGTAAAATACGATTTCGGGTTTATGTTTGCCTATTCAGAACGCCCTGGAACCATGGCAGGAAGAAAATTTGAAGACGATGTGCTTGAAGCAGACAAAAAACGTCGTTTACAAGAAATTATCCAGCTACAACAAAAACACTCGTTATACCGAACAGAACAACAAGTAGGCAAAACACAGGAAATTCTTATCGAAAAAGAATCTAAAAAATCAGACCAACACTGGAGCGGAAGAAACTCGCAGAACACCATGGTGGTTTTTCCTAAAGAAAACTATAAAATTGGAGATTTTGTTATGGTAAAAATTACCGATTGCACAAGCGCAACCCTTATTGGTGAAGCTATAGGTTATTCTGATAACAATTAATATTTTTCATAATGGAATCTGTGCAAGCAACAAAACAACGATTTGAAATTATCGGGAACGATCCTGGGCTTAACCACGCCATAGAAAAAGCAATACGTGTAGCGCCTACAGATATATCCGTATTAGTAACAGGAGAAAGTGGTGTAGGAAAAGAAAGCATCCCAAGAATAATACATTCGTTATCTCACAGAAAACACGGCAAGTACATTGCCGTAAACTGTGGAGCTATCCCCGAAGGAACAATAGACAGTGAGCTTTTTGGACACGAAAAAGGAGCTTTTACCGGTGCAACACAAACACGAAGCGGTTATTTTGAAGTAGCCGATGGCGGCACTATTTTTCTAGATGAAGTAGGGGAACTCCCCCTAACTACACAAGTACGCTTATTACGTGTTTTAGAAAACGGAGAGTTTATAAAAGTAGGTTCCTCTAAAGTACAAAAAACAAATGTTAGAATTGTAGCAGCTACCAACGTAAAAATGTTTGATGCTATAAAAAAAGGTAAATTCAGAGAAGACCTTTACTACCGTTTAAGTACCGTAGAAGTGTTACTCCCTCCATTGCGAGAAAGAAAGGACGATATCCATTTACTTTTTAGAAAATTCGCATCAGATTTTGCTTTAAAATACAAAATGCCCTCTGTAAAACTAACCGATGATGCCGTACAATTACTACAAAAATATCGTTGGCCAGGAAACATTAGGCAGTTGCGCAATATCGCCGAACAAATTTCGGTAATTGAGCAAGAGCGTATTATCTCTGCACACACGTTAAAAACATACCTGCCAGATAATACAAACCACCTACCCGCTATTGTTAGTGAAGAAAAAAAAGCTAACGACTTTAGCAACGAGCGTGAAATTTTATACAAAGTTCTTTTCGATATGAAAAACGATTTGAACGATTTAAAACAGCTTACCCTTGAATTAATGCAAAGCGGTAATAATGAGCAAGTACAAACAGACAACCAAAACCTAATTAATAAGATTTACGGAGAATCGCCTGCTCAGCAAGATTTTGAAGAAGAATTTGAAGATAAATTAGAAGTACTTCAAATTCCTGAAAAAAATAATTCACTTATCGAAGAAGATAAATATGCTTTCGCAGAAGAAATTGAAGAAGAAGAAACTCTTTCTTTACAAGAAAAAGAAATAGAACTAATTAAAAAATCGCTCGAACGCCACAACGGAAAAAGAAAAGCAGCTGCCGAAGAATTAGGCATTAGCGAACGCACTTTATATAGAAAAATAAAGCAATACGATTTATAACCCTAACACCTATAAAATTGAAAAAGTTACTTTTCTACTTAAGCATAATTACCTTAACAACTATGAGCGGATGTGGTATCTATTCGTTTACAGGTGCAGACATTGGGGAAGCCGAAACCTTTCAGGTAAATTTTTTCCAAAACAATGCAACCCTAGTAGAGCCTGGTATAGACAGAACTTTCACAATACAGCTTCAAGACCTTATCCAGAACCAAACAAGCCTTTCGTTAACCAATAATAATGGTGACTTAATTTATGAAGGCGAAATTATAGACTACTACATAGCTCCTATGACCTCGACAAGTAGCAATACCGCCGCACAAAACCGCCTAACCGTTGCCATAAACGTACGTTTTTACAACAACCTAGACCCAGAAAAAGATTTCGAAAAGCGCTTCTCTTTTTATTACGACTATGATGCCAATCAACAACTTATAGGAGGCACGCTAGATACTGCCATCGAAGAGATTTACAACCGTATAACACAAGATGTTTTTAACGAATCCCTTTCTAATTGGTAATGAATAGCGTCCGAGAGAAATATCATGCCCTACTACAAAGTTCTAACGCGATTAGCTTAAAGGATACCGATTTCCTTAAAGAATTAACCGAGAAGCACCCCTACTTCCAATCGGCACAAGCCTTGTTATTAAAAGCCTTAAAAAACAACAACAGCTTTGCTTACAATGCAGCATTAAAACGCACAGCAGCCCAAACAACCGATAGGAATGTCTTGTTTGATTACATTACCTCTAAGGCTTTTAACCAACATCAGGTAGCAAAAAACAACCAAGAGATCACCCAACAAGCTCAAGATAATGATAAAGATTTATCGATAAATGTAGCCGAAGCAGAAAAAATACTAGACCCTAATTTATTTGAGCCTACCCAAAAAGAAACCCACCAAGAAGAAACAACATTAGATTTAGGCAAACCACTAAACTTTACAAAAGAAGAAACCTACTCTTTTAACGAATGGCTAAAGCTTACGCAGGCAAAAAAAATACCCACTGAACCTCAAAAAACCAAAGCATCTGAAAAAAAATCGGCAGAAAAAAATAAAAAATTACAATTAATTGACAATTTTATCGCAAAAAACCCTAAAATTGTACCCCAGAAAGATAAACAACCCACACGTGAGTTATCTTTCAAAACCGAGCCCGAAAGCCGCTTAATGACAGAAACACTGGCTAAAGTTTATTTAGAACAGAAAAATTATCAGAAAGCAATTCAGGCTTATAAAATATTAATTTTGAAAAATCCAGAAAAAAGTGGTTTCTTTGCAGACCAAATTCGAGCAATCGAAAAAATACAAGAAAATAAAAACCAATGAGCACATTTTCAATATTTTTAGTTTTAATCGTTATTGTAGCCTTTTTGCTAGTCGTTGTTATTATGGTACAAAACCCTAAAGGAGGGGGATTATCATCTTCGTTTGGAGGTGGTGGAAACCAACAAATAGGTGGTGTACAGAAAACCACAAACTTCCTTGACAAAAGTACTTGGACCTTAGCAACAATCTTATTGGTGTTAATCCTTTTAGCCAATGTTTCTATTATGGACGGTAACACGGCCACCCAAGAATCAAGAATCATGAAAGAAAACACCGTTCCCGTTCCTACAAAAACGATAACACCTCCTGCAGCACCAAATACAAGCACACCAGCAGCAGAGCCAGAAAGCAAATAAGCAAACCATATACACGCATATAAAAATGCCAACTGTCACCGTGACAAGTTGGCATTTTTCTTTATATGGCATACTTTTAGTCTATTCTGAAACAAAATTTATAACTATTATTCAATAAAAAATACATGCAATATGGGATTAAACTTTAAACCTTTAGCTGACAGAGTAGTTGTAGAACCTGTAGCAGCAGAAAACAAAACCGCCTCGGGTATATACATTCCTGATTCTGCAAAAGAAAAACCACAACAAGGAAAAGTAGTTGCCGTAGGAAACGGTAAAAAAGATCACGATATGACTGTTAAAGTTGGTGATAGTGTACTCTACGGAAAATTTTCTGGAACAGAATTAAAATTAGAAGGAAAGGATTACCTTATTATGAGAGAAGACGAAATCTTAGGTATTCTATAATTCACTCACTGTATTAAAATAACACAAACAAAAAGCAAACAATTATGGCAAAAGATATAAAATTTGACGTTCAAGCAAGAGACGGGATCAAACGCGGTGTAGATGCTTTAGCAAACGCCGTTAAAGTTACTTTAGGACCAAAAGGTCGTAACGTTATTATAGGAAAATCATTTGGAGCACCAACTGTAACTAAAGATGGTGTTTCTGTAGCTAAAGAAATAGAATTAGAAGACACGCTAGAGAACATGGGAGCTCAGATGGTAAAAGAAGTAGCTTCTAAAACTAACGATCTTGCAGGAGACGGTACAACTACCGCAACAGTACTTGCTCAGGCAATTGTTTCTGAAGGACTTAAAAACGTTGCTGCAGGAGCTAACCCAATGGACTTAAAACGCGGAATAGACAAAGCCGTAGAAGCACTTACTGCAAATTTAGCCAAACAAACCAAAGAAGTAGGAAGCTCTTCTGAACAAATTAAACAAGTAGCAGCCATCTCTGCTAATAACGATGAAGTTATTGGAGATTTAATCGCTCAAGCGTTTAACAAAGTAGGAAAAGAAGGTGTTATTACTGTAGAAGAAGCCAAAGGAACAGAAACTTATGTAGATGTAGTAGAAGGAATGCAATTTGACCGTGGTTACTTATCACCTTACTTTGTGACCAACAGCGAGAAAATGACTACAGAATTAGATAATCCTTACATTTTAATTTTCGATAAGAAAATCTCTACCATGAAGGATCTTATGCCTGTACTAGAGCCTGTAGCACAAAGTGGAAAACCTCTTTTAATTATTGCTGAAGATGTAGATGGGGAGGCTTTAGCTACACTTGTAGTAAACAAGCTAAGAGGATCACTTAAAATTGCTGCTGTAAAAGCACCAGGTTTTGGAGATCGCAGAAAAGCAATGCTAGAAGATATTGCTATCCTAACAGGAGGTACTGTTATCTCTGAAGAAAGAGGCTTCACTCTAGAGAATGCAACTATCGAACAATTAGGAACCGCCGAGAAAGTATCTATCGATAAAGACAATACAACTATCGTAAATGGTGCTGGTGATGATGAAATGATTAAAAACCGTGTTAATCAGGTAAAAGCACAGATAGAAAGCACCACTTCAGATTACGACAAGGAAAAACTACAAGAACGCCTTGCTAAACTTGCTGGCGGTGTTGCCGTACTTTATGTAGGTGCTGCTTCTGAAGTAGAAATGAAAGAGAAAAAAGACCGTGTAGATGATGCTTTACATGCTACTCGTGCCGCTGTAGAAGAAGGTATTGTAGCTGGTGGAGGTGTTGCTCTAGTAAGAGCCAAAGCTGTACTAGAAAAATTAACTACCGATAACCTTGACGAAACCACAGGAGTACAAATTGTAGCAAAAGCCATAGAAGCCCCATTGCGTACCATTGTAGAAAATGCTGGAGGAGAAGGTTCTGTAGTAATCAACAAAGTACTAGAAGGAAAAAAAGATTTTGGCTATGATGCAAAATCAGAAACTTATGTAGACATGCTTGCTGCTGGAATTATCGACCCTAAAAAAGTAACGCGTGTTGCGTTAGAAAATGCGGCTTCGGTTGCTGGGATGATTCTTACTACAGAGTGTGCTTTAGTTGAACTTCCTGAAGATGACAAAGGCGGAGCTATGCCACAAGGCATGGGCGGAATGCCAGGAATGATGTAAAATCGTCATACACATAACTCATAAAAAAAGCTCATTTCAATTGAAATGAGCTTTTTAATTTTAAACTTTATCGTTCTACAAAAAAAGGATTCTTCTCCTGCTTAAGAAACAGCTTTAAGTTTATTAAGCGTAGACTTATTTAATGCTTTTTCTGCATAGGTTTTTGTGAGCTTAAACTCGGTTACATCGCTATCTGGAAATTCATACATTGCATCGGTCAAAATAGCTTCACATAGCGAGCGTAAACCTCTTGCGCCTAGTTTATATTCTACCGCTTTATCAACAATATAATCTAAAGCTCCCTCAGTGATTTCTAAGCTGATATTATCCATTTCAAAAAGCTTTGTGTACTGTTTAATCAAAGCGTTTTTAGGTTCTGTAAGAATTGCTTTTAGGGCTTTCTTATCTAATGGACTCATATAGGTAAGCATAGGTAACCTTCCTATAATTTCAGGAATTAATCCAAAATCTTTTAAATCTTTAGGAATTACATATTGCAATAGGTTTTCTTGATCGATAGCATCGTCAGATTTAGACGCGCTATAGCCTACCGCTTGCATATTTAATCGTTTTGCAATGGCTTTTTCGATTCCATCAAAAGCTCCTCCTGCAATAAACAAAATGTTCTCTGTGTTTACCTCTATAAATTTTTGGTCTGGATGTTTTCTTCCTCCTTTAGGCGGAACATTTACAACCGTTCCTTCTAAAAGTTTCAACAAACCTTGTTGCACTCCTTCTCCGCTCACATCGCGTGTAATGGAAGGGTTATCGCTTTTACGAGCTATTTTATCTATTTCATCTATAAAAACAATTCCTTGTTCTGCTTTCTCTACGTTATAATCTGCTGCTTGCAATAAACGCGTTAAAATACTCTCTACATCTTCTCCTACATAACCTGCTTCGGTAAGTACTGTAGCATCTACAATTGCTAGCGGCACGTTTAGCATTCTAGCTATTGTTTTTGCAATAAGTGTTTTTCCTGTTCCGGTTTGCCCAATCATGATGATGTTACTTTTCTGGATTTCTATATCATCATCTGAATTAGGTTGTAATAGGCGTTTATAATGGTTATAAACAGCTACAGACATTACTTTTTTAGTGTAGTTTTGTCCAATTACATAATCGTCTAAGAAGCCTTTTATTGCTTTTGGTTTACGTAACTCAAATTCTGCTGAGAGTTCTTTTTTTGTTTCCTGCTGGGTTTCCTCTACAACAATTCCATAGGCTTGTTCTATACATCGGTCGCAAATATGAGCGTCTAATCCTGCAATAAGGATTTCGGTATCTGCTTTTTTACGACCGCAAAATGAACATTCTAAATCTTCCTTAGCCATAAATTTATTTAATTTCGTCTCTTGTTAACACCTCATCTATCATTCCGTATGCTTTTGCTTTATCGGCTTTCATCCAATAATCACGGTCACTATCTTCGTAAACTTTATCGTATGATTGCCCGCTATGTTTAGAGATGATATTGTATAACTCCTCTTTAAGAATTAAAATCTCTCTTGCGGTAATTTCGATATCACTGGCCTGTCCTTGTGCGCCTCCTAAAGGTTGGTGTATCATCACACGTGAATGTGGTAAACCACTACGTTTTCCTTTTTGTCCTGCGCATAATAAAACCGCTCCCATAGAAGCTGCCATTCCTGTACAGATGGTAGCAACATCTGGCTTGATAAATTGCATGGTATCGTAAATTCCTAAACCTGCATACACACTTCCTCCTGGAGAGTTGATGTATATTTGAATATCTTTTTTAGCGTCTGTACTTTCTAAAAAAAGTAATTGAGCCTGAATAATATTGGCTACTTGATCGTTAATAGCGGTTCCTAAAAAGATTATCCTGTCCATCATCAAACGTGAGAAAACATCCATTGCCACAATATTCATTTGGCGTTCCTCAATAATGTTAGGCGTCATCCCTACTGGAGTAAGGCTGCTAATAATTTTATTATAATAGTTACTGTTTATTCCGTGATGCTTTACTGCATACTTTTCAAATTCTTTTCCAAAATCCATGGTGATATTATTTGAATTATTTTATACAAAAAAAAGGCGTTTCCCTAAATGGGTTTAACGCCTTAAATATAAGTATTAAATTTTTGTTTATTTTATTGATATACTTCCTTAACAAAATTTTCGTAAGTTACCTTTTTAGGAGTTAGGTTTGCTTTTTCTTTATAGAAGTCTAAAATTTTCTGATTCATCAATTGTTCTGAAAGCTTTCTTACTTCTTCTTGGTTTCCTAATACTCTTGCGGCGATATCGTCTAACTCTTTATCTTCTGGGTTTAATTGCCCAAATTGAGCCATTTGCGCTTTGATACGATCTTTGGTGAAATCTTTAATTTCATCGAAAGTTACTTGAAGAGAGTTATCTTGTATTAATTTCCCCTCGATTAATTGGAAACGAATTCCTTTTTCACTTTTCTCGTATTCTTCTTTAGCTTGCTCTTCGCTTAATTCGTTTTCACCGTTAAAGCGTATCCATTTTTCTAAAAATGCTTGAGGAAGCTCAAATTTAGTGTTTTCGATTAATGCTTCGGTAACATCGTTAAGTAATTGTTGATCGCTTTGTTGCTCAAATTGCTTTTCAGCATCTGCTTTTATGCGCTCTTTTAATTCTGTTACTGATTTTACGTTATCTTTCCCGAAAAGCTTATCGAATAATTCTTGGTCTAATTCTGCAAGCTCTTGTTTATTTATTTCCGAAATTTCGAAAGTTACCTCAACATCTAAATCATGTGCTTTATCATGTTCTACTTTAAGGTGTTGCATTAAATCATGCTCGTTCTCAAATAAACTTTTTGTTTTTAATGTTAGCGTATCACCAACTTTTGCCCCTACAAATTTACTCAAGTTGCGTTTTCCTTTAATCGCTTCGGTGCTAAATGTAGCTGAGTTCTCTATTCCTTCAGCCTCATTTTTAAAGGTTCCTGTAAACATATCACCTTCTTCTGCTTCCTGTTTTGCTACTAGTTTCCCGTATTGCTTTTGGATAGTTTTCAGCTGATTGTCTATCATAGCATCATCTGCAACAATTTGGTAATGCGTAATGGCATCTTTTGCTTGTAAGGATACTTCGAATTTTGGAGCTAGGCCAAGTTCAAATTCAAAAGCATAATTTTCCTGATCCCAATCGAAATTTTCTTGTTCTTTTGGCAACGGATTCCCTAGAACATCTAATTTTTCTTCGGTTAAATATTTATTAAGCGATTCTTGCAAGAGTTTATTTACCTCATCTACCAATACGGCTTTCCCGTATTGTTTTTTCACTAAACTCATTGGCACATGCCCTTTTCTAAATCCTGGAATATTAGCGGTTTTACGGTAATCTTTTAGCACTTTTTCTACCTTTGGGTTGTAATCTTCTTTGGCAATTTCAACCTTTACCACTGCATTGAGCTCGTCAATATTTTCTCTTGTGATGTTCATGTGTTTGTAATTCTAAAAAATTGGTTGGCAAAATTACAATTTATTTGTCTGCCAACCAAGTTTTTAATTAATTTTGCTTTTATATGTTTTTTAAAATGTACTAGAATACTAGCGTTTACAATTACCTATTGGCAAATTCTTAATATTCTCTATCTCTTTCGAATATGGAAAATAGCGCTGCTTGAAAAAAAGAAAGCAGCAAACTAAATAATAATGCCCACCAAAAATTATCGACATAAAACCCACTAATAAGTCCTGTTGTCATTAAAATAATTGCGGCATTAATTACCAGCAAAAATAACCCAAAAGTAATAATGGTAACAGGCAAGGTGAAAATTATCAATACTGGTTTTACTAGAGCATTCATAATACCAAGAACTATAGCAACTCCTATTCCTGTCCAATAACTTTTTATTGCCACTCCTGGAAGTAAGTTTGCCAATGCTACTACGATAAATGCAGTGATGAGTATTTTTAGAATAAGTTTCATGATGAGGTATTTTCTATTAATTTCTGTTTTTAAAAGTACTATTATTTATGAAGTTATAAAACATAAAATGCCGAGTTTTCTCGGCATTTTAACTATTTTAATCTTATATTTTCTACTACTCTGTAGCTCCAAGTGCTGGTGTACCGCTATAATTTCCTACATTAACTACAGGAACCGTAGCATTGTAAGTTTCGTTTAAAGCTCTAATAATATAATTAGCCATAATGGCATTTCCTCGTGGTGTTAAATGGATTCCGTCTAAAGAAAAAGCACCTCCCGTAGCAAAAGCAGAAGTTACCATTCCTCCGTCATAAGTAATTCCCCCATTTGCCAATTGCTCCATCATCGCATTCGCATCTACAAAAGCTAAATTTTTTGCCGTAGCTAAACCTTCTATTACGGCATTATATGCAGCAGTTGCTTGATTTACTATAGCTTGCTCTGTATTGGTAAGCACCCATTGATCGGTTAATGGGTAAGTTATTCCGTTTACTGAAAGTTGTGCTGCTATTTCCTGCGGAACATTCATGGCTAGTAACGCTTCTAGGTGCTCTTGATTAAGTTCGCCTATCACTCCTCTACTTGTTAACACCAATAAATCTTCTGGAGTAGCTTGTCGTGCTTGCCCATATTGCATTCCCATAAGTGTTGCAACGGTTTGATTTAAACCATTAGCCATTAATACTTGTGTTATTTCTGTAGAAAGGTCTGTTAAGTCTTCATCTTTAATAACAACGGGATTAGCAGCGGTTTCAGAGAACACGATACTACGTTCTGGAACGTTTAAATAGGCAAAAACATTATTCAACATTCCGTAGGTTTCATTAAGTTGTGGAATCATGGGTCCAAAAGAAGGGTTAGATGGATCTAATGGAGCATAAGGAACCGTAGTAAAATATGGTGTATACGCTACGTTTGGAATATTAATTAGTACACCACTTGTAGCCGATTGCATTAAGGCATCTACTTCTTGGCTATATACAGACGCAAATACGTTAGGATCTGTAATATCGTTAGCCCCATACGTTGAAGGGTCTAAATTCCCTGTTTGATCTGTTCCTGCACCACCTGAAGTAGCATAACTCAACACATCGTTATTTCCTATCCAAAGACTAAAAAAGCTTGGGTTTTGCTTTACAGCATCGCCAATAACTGTTGCATTTTCTGAAGAACGAAAACGAACAAAATATGGATTTGCCTTTCCTATAGCTAGATTAGCAGCATTACCATAACCTTCGAGCAGTAAGTGAAAACTCTTCGCTCCCGGAACTCCCATATTATTATAAGTTCCTGTTAAGGTTTGTGTTATCTCTGTAGAAGGTGCTCCTGCAATGTTTTTAGGCGTAGGGTTACCTTCTGCATCTACCCCTAGTACCAAACGTGTAGTTGCGATTACTTGACCGTCAAATAAGAGCCCTCCTAAGTTATCATTCATAAGTGGTTGTGTAAAATCTCCACCGCCTACATGTTTAAGTTGGTGCGCAACAATGTTAGGGAACGAATTTTCTTGTCCTTGTTTATAAAGAGCATTATCTGCATAGCCTGCTGTTAGTGAATTTCCTACAGAAACATAAGTAGAAAAATCTGCATCTCCATTAGAATAAAAGCCTTGATCTTCTACAGAATTTTCAAATTCTGGTTCACAAGAAAACATTCCGACAGCAATAACAGAGGCAATTGTATATTTAAAGTAATTTTTCATAATTATCTAAATGTTTTTATAAGTTAATAGTTACACCTAAACCTGGTAAAAAAGCATTACTCTTGTAAAGCCCTTCGAAAGTAACCTCTTGTCCATTTTCTTGATAGTGGTCGTAAGATTCTTCTACCTCCTTAAAGTGTAAGTAGGTAAAAGCAGCATCGATAGCTATTCTTGGGGTAATTTGGTAAGAAAGCCCTCCTGTATATCCCTGAGAATCATTACGAGGTGTTTCTGGTGCAAAATAACCACTTTGCACAGGCGTTTCGTCATAATACCAACCTGCTCTTAAGGTTAAGTTATCCATTGCTTGGTATTGTAAACCTAAACGATAGGTTGAAGCATTTTTATAATTACGTGGATTGATAGAATCTGGATATTCTTCTGGTGCAAAATTAATATCTAACGAGCTATAGGCACTCCATAAAGCTCGGTTATAATCAAATGCAAATAACCATTTATCGGTAAATTGATACGAAAGTCCTACTGTTATTTCTGCAGGCATAGGCATTTTTGCTCCAAAAGCTACTTTACCGTTTTGTACAGGTGCTAACGGAGAGTTAGGAACATTAGAAAATACAGCTTCTCCACTTTCTTCCTCTAGGATAATTTCTGAACGATAGTGAAATCCTAATCTAAAATCTTCGGTAGGGTTAAACATAAATCCGGCAGACCATCCCCAGCCGTTTACACCAGAGGCATCTATTTCTACATTAGAACGGTTTCCTTCTTCGTCTGTTAAGGTTCTGTTTAAGTTTCTGTTGAATTTTACACCTCCTGTTACAAAAATAGGTCCACCGCCTACACTAAAGTATTCTGACAACTTAAGCGATACTACCGGTTGAATGTAGATTGCTTGAAGATCTATAGTGTTTACTAAGTGAGACCCCGACCAATCTGTTGGGTATTCTACCGTACTTCCGTAAGGTGTATATACGCTTAAACCTAGTGTTAACCAATCTGTTGCTCGGTAAGAAGCATATAAATAAAACGGCGTACTAAACGGATTATCGGCCGCTATATGCTCGCCTGTTTGTGTATTCTGCCAACTAATATTGGAGATTACCCCAGTTACCCCTGCAGAAATATTAATTTTATTTTCTAAATATACTAGCCCTGCGGGATTAAAAAAGGCTAGTTCTGCATTATTAACAACGGCCACCCCTGTATGACCCATGGCTAGAGCTCTTTGCCCTTGTGTACTTACGCGATAACCTCCTGCATAGGAAACAGATACCGAAGAAATAAGCACTAAAAAAAGTAATATTTTTTTCATCATAGTTTTACGAATTTGTTACACATTTCCTTTATTAATTGGCAATAATAACATTATTACACCGATAAACTTACAAAATGTTATGCATACATAAGAGTTTTTAATCGGTTTTTTTCATAAACAGTATGGTTTTTTCAAAAAACTCCTTTGCTTTTTCTGCATGTACCCAATGTCCTGCTCCTTCAATTGGTTCTATTTCTGCATTGGGAAAATGTTTTAAAATCAAATCTTTGTCATTTTCTGTTATATAATTAGATTTTTTTCCGTTGATAAAAAGTGTTTTCCCCATGTACATCGCATCATCGCTAATAGAAGTTCCTATTTGCTCTATTTTTTCTTTCAAAACAGGCAAATTTATACGTAGAGCAAGTGTTTCTTTATCTTTCCAATATAAATTTTTTAACAAGAATTGCCGTACTCCCCAATCTGAAATATATGTAGCTAACAGTGTATCGGCATCTCCTCTATCGGTTAAGTGAGCTTTGTAAAGCGCCGTTAAGCCTTCTAAAATAGTTTGATGATGTGGTGGGTAATATTTAGGTGCGATATCGATAACCAGTAAAGCTTTAAGTAATTCGGGATATTTTACTGCAACTTGCATTGCTGTTTTCCCTCCCATAGAATGCCCTAATAGGTATATATTTTTTAGCTGATGTTGTTTACAGTAATCTACGACATCTGTAGCTAATATATCGTAATTAAATTCGGATGTATGTGGACTACGACCATGATTTCGTTGATCGATAAGGTGTACTTGGAAACCTTCTTTATTATACTTCTTCGCTAACGTTTTCCAATTATCGCCCATTCCTAAAAACCCATGTAAGATTAAAAGAGGTTGCCCCTTATCTCCTATAATATTAGAATGCAGCTTAATCATTATTTTAAAAATTTTAGGTATTGTTGTATCACATTTTCTAAGCCTTGATAAATCGCCTCTGAAATTAAGGCATGCCCAATAGAAACCTCATCTAAATAAGGCATATTCTTTTTAAAAAAAGCAATATTATCGAGCGATAAATCGTGCCCTGCATTTACCCCTAGGTTTAGTTTATGTGCTAATTCTGCACAGGCTGCGTAAGGTTTTACGGCACTTGTATCGCCTTTTGCAAAGGCTACGGCATAGGCTTCTGTATAAAGTTCTATTCTGTCTGCCCCCGTTTCTTTTGCTCCTTCTATTTGCGCTAAAACGGGATCTACAAAAATAGAAGTTCGTATTCCTTCTGCTTTAAAAGTTTTTATTACGTCCTGTAAAAACGTTTTGTTTTTTAGGGTATCCCAGCCCGCATTAGATGTAAGTACATCATCCCCATCTGGTACTAAAGTTACTTGTGTTGGCTTGTTTTTTAAGACTAATTCTATAAATTGCGGAATTGGGTTTCCTTCTATATTAAACTCGGTGGTAACTATAGGTTGTAAATCCTTTACATCTTGATAGGTTATATGTCTTTCATCTGGTCTAGGATGTACCGTTATGCCTTGTGCTCCATACGCTTCTGCGTTTGTTGCAGCCGTCACTACATTAGGTGTGTTTCCTCCTCTAGCATTTCTTAAGGTTGCTATTTTATTGATGTTTACGCTTAGTTTTGTCATCGTTAGAACTTTAAATTTAGACAAAAATACAAAGTACTTCTACCATTATATTTGTTATTTTAATTATTTTGCAAGAAAATATAAGCTTATGAGTATTGAGTCTTATGTAATAAACGATGTCAAAATCCAGGATATCAGTCAATCTATAGCCCATTTTCAAACTTTATTTAATGAGCTTACGTTAAGCCACATCCCTATAAAAGAGAAAAATAAATTTATTGGCTGTATTGCAGAAAACGATATACGCTGTTTTGAAGCGAACAAAAAATTAACCGATTATCGATATGCTATCGAGTATTTTAGCACCCATCCCGAAGAGCATTGGCTAGACTGCTATACGGCTTTTGCAAAAAACAATGCCAATATAATACCTGTTGTTACTAAAAACACTCAAACATATCTTGGGTATATTGAGCTACATGATATACTCGATATGTTTTACAATACATCATTTTTACATGAACCTGGTGCTATAATTATAATAGAAAAAGGCATTAAAGATTATTCTTTTAGCGAAATTTGTCAAATTGTAGAATCTGGACAAAACAAAATATTAGGAGCTATCGTAAATAAATTATCTAACGATACTGCACAAATTACTATTAAATTAAGTCCAGAAGGAATAAACGAGATACTACAAAACTTTAGAAGGTATAACTATAAAATTATCAGCTCACACCAAGAAGATGCGTTTTTAGAAAACCTGAAAGACCGCTCTAAATACCTTGACAAATATTTAAATATTTAATTACAAAAAACATTTCACGTGAAAGTAGCCATATACGGACAATTTTATCATGAAAACTCTGAAGTTTACCTACAAGAACTCTTTCAATTACTTAAAGAGTATAACATAGACACTTATGTAGAAAAAAACTTCTTTACCTCTATACAAAACAATCATAAGCTAAGACTTCCAGATTATAACTATCCAACTTTTATAAAACTTGATAACAGTTTCGACTTATTTTTCGGAATAGGTGGCGACGGTACGATTCTAAAAAGTGTTAGCTACGTAAAAGATTTAAACATCCCTATTGTTGGTATTAATACAGGACGGTTAGGCTTTCTTGCTTCCATCCATAAAAAAGAAATAAAAGCAGCCATACAGGCTATTATAAATAAAGAATACAATATTTCTCAACGCTCATTACTTAGCGTTGCAACATCACCTCAAAACAAACGTCTTTCCAACATAGGCTTTGCTTTAAATGAAATTGCAATAAGTAGAAAAAACACAACCTCGATGATCACCGTAGAAACATGGCTAAACGATAATTACCTCAGTGCATATTGGGCAGATGGGCTTATTATCTCTACACCCACTGGCTCTACAGGTTACTCGTTAAGTTGCGGCGGTCCAATTATAGAGCCCGCCACCAATGCCTTTGCCATTACCCCAATAGCACCGCATAACCTTAACGCCAGACCCCTGATTATCCCTGATAACACCGAGATTAAATTAAAAGTAATAAGCCGTGAAGATAAATTTTTAGCCTCGTTAGACGCTAAAACAACCAGTTTAAACACCAATACAACTATTAGTATTAAAAAAGCCAACTTTACTATTGGGCTAGTATTATTACACGAAGATAGTTTTATAAAAACCCTCAGAAAAAAACTTTTATGGGGAGAAGACAAAAGAAACAAACAATAAATAACTCATAAATTTGTTTATTAACAAATACAAAACATCTATATATTAAGGAAGTGAAAACTTAATTTTTATATTTGCAAACTTTTGAAAATCTATGAGGTATTTAATAACGCTAATAAGCATGACTCTTTTGGGGTATATATCACAAGCTCAAACCTATGAAGTTGGTCCTTTTTTAGGAGGTGCTAACTTTGTAGGCGATGTTGGTAAAACCAATTACATTTCCCCAAACACCCTTGTTGGAGGAGCTATATTTAAATGGAACAGAAGCGCCAGACATGCTTTTAGGTTTTCAATTTTACACACAAAGTTAAAAGCCAATGATGCCGATAGTGATGAACAACGCAGGCAACAAAGAGGCTTATCGTTTACTAACGGACTAACCGAGGCCTCTCTTGGATTAGAATATACATTTTGGGAATGGAACTTGCACAATTACAAGCCACAACTTACTCCTTACTTATACACAGGATTAACCGCTGCATTTACCAACCACATGCATATCAAAAACAACAAACTTACAACACACAGCAATAATACCACCATAGCAATACCTATGGTTATTGGTATTAAAGGCACCATTAATACAAAATGGGTTTTAGCCCTAGAAATAGGAGCTCGATATACATTTACCGATAATATAGACGGAAGCAACCCTAAAGAAATAAACGCAAAAGAAACATTCCCTTCCTTTGGGAACCCTAATACAAACGATTGGTATATCTTTACAGGAATTAGTTTAACTTACACCTTCGGAAGAAAACCCTGCTATTGTATATTTTAAATATGGATAAAGAAATAGATAAAAATAAACTCCCAAAACACATTGCTATCATCATGGATGGCAACGGAAGATGGGCTAAAAAACAAGGCTTACTCCGAGTAGCAGGACACGAGAAAGGAACAATCGCCGTTAGAGAAACCGTAGAAACCTGCGCAAAATTAGGCATCAAAAACCTTAGCCTCTATGCCTTTTCTACAGAAAATTGGAACCGACCAAAACTAGAAGTAAAAACATTAATGAAGCTTCTGGTTTCCTCACTTAAAAAAGAATTAAATACCCTCAACAAAAACAATATAAAGCTTAACGCTATAGGAAACCTAGAACGTCTTCCTAAAAAAGTTAAAGCCGAGCTAGAAGAAGTAATTCAAGCCACCCAAAACAACTCACACATGACGCTAACCCTGGCACTTAGCTATGGCGCACGCGAAGAATTGGTTTCCGCAATAAAAAACATTACTCAAAAAGTTAAAGAAAACACAATTACTTTAGAAGATATTTCGGAAAACACTATAGACAATTACCTTTACACACATAATATGCCTGATGTAGATTTACTCATCAGAACAAGCGGCGAACAACGCATAAGTAACTTTATGCTTTGGCAAATTGCTTACGCAGAATTATATTTTACCCCGATACTATGGCCAGATTTTAGAAAAGAAAACCTTTTTGAAGCCATTATCGATTATCAAAATAGAGAAAGAAGATTTGGAAAAACAAGCGAACAACTCAATTAATGCTTTAATGAATAATAAATTACTCATCATATGCTACTGCCTATTGCTAATAAGCAGCCTACACACAGCCTATGCACAAAACGATGTCCCTATTGCAAATGCTAAAGAATACACCCTTGGCGACATAAAAGTAATAGGAAACACCAGCTATAATGAACAAACCATTATTGCATTTACAGGATTAAAAAAAGGAGAAAAACTTTACATCCCTGGCGATCGCCTTAGCAATGTTATCCAAAAATTATGGGATTTAGGTTTATTTAGCGACATCAACTTCTACGTAAGTAAAATAGAAAACAACACCGCTCAATTAGAGTTAGAAATTGTAGAAGTTCCTGAACTCAACAAAACCGTTGTAAAAGGAATAAAAAAACCTAAAAAACAAGCTGCCTTTATAAAAGAACATAAACTAAAAAAAGGCACAAAAGTTACCGAAAACTTTATTGCTACCACCAAAAGTGGCATTGTAAACAAGTATAAAGAAAAAGGGTTTTTCAACACCGATGTAGACATCCAAACCGTCAATATAAAAGACACCACTACTGGAGAAAAACCTAAAGTAAACTTAATTTTAAATCTTGATAAAGGTCAAAAAGTAAAAATAAGTAAACTTAATATTGAAGGAAACGAAGTTTTTTCTGATGGCAAAATAAGACGTAAAATGAAAACCAAACGCAAAAACTTTTTGCGCTTTTGGAAACGCTCTAAATATACCGCAGAAGAATTTAAAGAAAGCAAAAAGAAAGTAGTAGATTTTTACAAATCTAAAGGATACAGAGACGCGCGTTTTACAAAAGATAGCATCTATAAAATAGACGATAAAAACATAGGATTAGATTTAGCCATCGAAGAAGGAGACAAATACTACTTTGGCGACATTTCTTTTTTAGGAAACAGCGTATACACCGACCAGCAATTACGTATGGTTTTAGGCATCGATAAAGGCGACGTTTACAACGGCGTGCTTTTAGACAAAAAAATAGCCGATAACACCAAACCAGATGCCGAAGATTTAACCAACTTGTACCAAAACAACGGGTATCTGTTCTCTCAAATAAACGCCGTAGAAACCAAAATTTATAACGATACCATAGATTTTGAAATCCGTATCCAAGAAGGAAAAATTGCTTATTTTGATAACATCACCGTTAAAGGTAACGACAGAACTCACGACCGTGTTATCTACAGAAACTTACGTACAAGACCTGGACAAAAATACAGCAAACAAGACGTTGTGAGAACCATAAGAGAATTAGGACAATTAGGCTTTTTTGATGCCGAACAACTTTCGCCAGAATTCAAAAACGTAAACCCACAAGCAGGAACCCTAGATTTAGAGTATAGTGTTGTAGAAAGCGGAGCTAGCCAAATTGAGCTTCAAGGAGGTTACGGCGGTGGCGGCTTTGTAGGTACTTTAGGATTATCGTTAAATAACTTTTCGCTTCGTGGAATTTTCGATAAAGACTCTTACAAACCATTACCTATGGGTGACGGGCAATCTTTATCGCTAAGAGCACAAGCTTCAAGTTATTACCAAACCTATAGTTTAACATTCTCTGAACCTTGGTTGGGAGGAAAAAAACCTATCCGATTAACCACATCGTTCTCACATACCAATCGTTATTACTACGATTTCTATAACCGTGATACAGACCGTAGCAGACGTTTTTTAATTACAGGAGGTTCTGTTGGTGTAGCTAAACGTCTAACCGTTCCAGATGATTATTTTACCTTATCTGCAGCCATTAGCTACCAGCATTATAAAATGGAAAACTACCAGATAGGTTTATTCAATTTCCCAGAAGGAACATCAAACAACCTAGCCCTAACAATAGGATTAAGTAGGGATAACACCTACACCAATCCTATTTATCCAATGGGAGGATCTAAATTTAGCATTACAGCAAAATTAACCCCGCCTTACTCTATGTTTAACGATGTAGATTATGCAGGCTTGGCAGACGACCCGAACTACCAAGATAAAGATGGTAACCCTGACCTTGCCAAAATAGACCAAAAGAAATACAACTGGCTAGAATATTATAAAATTAAATTTAACGGAGATTGGTACACCAACCTATTCGCTAAACTAGTATTACGTTCTAGTGTAGAATATGGTTTCCTTGGTTCTTACAATAAAGATAGAGGCGTACCTCCTTTCGAACGTTTCCTTTTAGGAGGAGATGGTTTATCTAACTTTACACTAGATGGAACAGAAAACATCCGTCTGCGTGGATACCGAAACAACACCCTTATCCCGAGAGATAGAGAGGTAACATCTTCAGCTTCTTATAATGACGGGGCAACAATTTACAACAAATACTCGTTAGAATTACGTTACCCAATAACATTAAAGCCTACTGCCTCTATTTATACCTTGGTATTTGCAGAAGGAGGGTCTACATTTGATAGTTTTAAAGATTTTAATCCATTTGAGTTAAATCGTTCTGCTGGATTTGGAATTCGTATCTTTATGCCTGCATTTGGGCTTTTAGGAATTGACTTTGGATATGGCTTTGACCCTATCCCAGGAACAAATTCTGGAGCAAATGGATGGGAAACACATTTTATTATTGGACAACAATTTTAGTACATTTGTGTTTGGCACAATATTTTCATTAACAACCTAAACTATGAAGAAATTAATTTTAATCATAATCGTAACTCTAAGCTTAAGCTTTCAAGCAGAAGCACAACGCGGCTTAAAAATAGGTTATGTTGACATGGATTACATTTTAGAAAATGTACCAGAATACCAACAAGCAAACCAACAATTAAGTAACCAAGTGCAAAAATGGAAAACCGCTTTAGAGAAAAAAATGCAAACTATTGCAGACCTTAAAGAAAGCTTAGACACCGAACGCGCCTTGCTTACAAGAGAATTGATAGAAGAACGCGAAGCAGAAATAAAATATGAAGAAGAACAAATGTCTAATTACCAACAAGAGAAATTTGGCCCTAACGGAGCTTTAATAACCCAAAAAAAACAGTTGTTACAGCCGGTGCAAGACCAAGTTTTTAATGCGGTACAAGAAATAGGATCTACAAGAGAATATGATTTTATTTATGAAAACTCTGCCGATGCATTAATGCTTTATTCTGCAAACAGACACGACATTAGCGACCAGGTTTTAAGAATGATAGAACGTTCTGCAAGAAAACAACGTGTAGATGACAGAAAAAATAAAAAAGCAGAAGAAGAAAAACCTAAAAAAGAAGTTTATAAATCTGTTACCAAAGCAAGAGAAGATGCCGAAGAAGAAAAAGAACGCACAGAAGAGCGAGAAGCTATTGTAAACAAAAGAGAACAAGAATTACAAGACAGAAAAAATAAAAGAGACTCATTGCGCCAAGCTAGAAAACGTGAGTTTGAAGAACGCCGAAACAAAATCTTACAAGAAAGACAACGCATGAGAGACTCATTACAAGAAGTAAGAAATAGAAATAAGTAATCAATAAAAATCAAATTTAATTAAACGAACAATGAAAAATTTCAAAACCTTTTTAATTGCCTTATCATTTGTATTTGCGGGAGCATTTACAGCACAAGCACAAGACTCTAAAGTAGCACACATAGCTACACAAGATTTAATTGAAGCTATGCCTTCTTACAAATCTGCAATGGCTCAATTAGAAAAACTTTCTAAAACTTACGAGTCTGAAATGCAAAACTTATACAAAGAAGCTCAAAGCAAAAACGAGCGCTACCAATCTGAAGCAAATTCTAAAACCGATGAAGAAAATGAGGCAAGAGCTTTAGAACTACAAGCTGATCAGCAAAAAATAATGCAATACAGACAAACAGCGCAACAAGAACTTGCCAAAAAAGAAGAAGAGCTTATTAAACCTGTATTAGAAAAAGCACGCCAAGCAATCCAAAAAGTGGCACGTGCAAAAGGTTATAGCTACGTATTAGACTCTACTACCGGAACTGGAGTTTTATTAGCAGACGGTTATAATTTAATGAACGATGTTAAAAAAGATTTAGGTATCTAATCCAACTTAAATTTCTTAAAATCTAAAAAGCACTTTGTATCTTTACAAAGTGCTTTGTTTTTTTATCACATCCATTTTTCGATAGAAAGTTTATCTTTTATTAGCCTATTGATAAAAAAATGAATATTTTCAATACCAAAGTTTATTTATGAATGCAACAGGAGCTATAGGAATTTTTGATTCGGGAGTTGGAGGCACTTCCATCTTTAAAGAAATACACCAATCCCTCCCGTTAGAATCCTGCATTTATTTGGCCGATAGCATTAATGCTCCTTATGGTCAAAAAAGCAAAGAAGAAATAATACGGCTAAGTAAAAAAAACACCGAGCTACTTATAAAAATGGGGTGTAAAATTATTGTTGTTGCTTGCAACACCGCTACAACAAATGCAATTACAGAACTCAGAGAAAGTTTTAACACCCCCATAATAGGCATAGAGCCCGCCATAAAACCAGCTGCATTATCTAGTCAGAAAAAAATAATAGGCATTTTAGCTACAAAAGGAACGCTTAGCAGCGAGTTATTTAGCAAAACTTCCGAGTTATATACCCAAGATGTAGAAGTGATAGAAGTGATAGGAAAAGGACTCGTAGAAGCTATAGAAGCAGGAAAAGAATATCACACAGAAACAAAAAAATTATTACGTTCACTTTTAGCTCCCATGCTAGCTAAAGAAATAGATTACCTTGTTTTGGGCTGTAGTCATTATCCTTATCTAATTCCTTTATTGCAAGAGATATTACCCCCAGAGGTAAAGATAATAGACTCTGGACAAGCTGTTGCGCAGCAAACCAAAAATATTTTAGCAACTTACCGAGCTTTAGTCTCAAAACCACAAAATGCCCCAAAATTCTACACCAATAAAGATGTACAATTGTTAAGGCATTTTGTTCCTAACCCAGAATTTGAAGTTAGTTATTTAGACTTTTAAAAAAATCCGTTTTAGTAATTAATTGCAGGGCAATTACAGTGGTAACGCTCGTTGCTCTTACCAAAATTAAATCCTAAAGTAATTTGGTGAAAACCAGAGTTACTTAACACTATAGAGTTTGCTTGATAGGTATAAGTGTACGCAAACATAAAATCTTTATAGTTTATCCCTATAAATGGTGTAATGTACTGTAATTTTTGATTATTTATAGTTGTTCCGTTTTCTGTATATTCTGCACCATCAAAACTTCTTCTGTAAGAAACTCCACCCCAAAGGCTACCAAAATCTGTTCCGTACATAGCTTTACCGTTAATGTCTAAATTTGTTTCGGTAGTTTCTTCCTTATACATTAACATTACCGAAGGGTCAAACGACCAATCCGAGCCAAATGGCGCAATAACATAACCTACAGACCCAATGTATTGACGCTGATTATCGGTCTCTAAATCATCAAATATTTCACGTTTCTGCGGAATAATATTCTTTACTGTAGCATGGGCATAAAACTCCATATAATAATAGGACATTCCAAAATCTACATTAAAATAAGAGTCTGAAAGCTCTGCCCCAGAAATAGCCGGATCATTAGGATTTACACCGCCTATTAAATTTGTTTCGTCTAATTTTTCTTGTTGCACACCTACGCTTAAACCAAATGATAATTGATTAAGATCTACACGATCTCTAGAAAGCAATAAGTGATACGCAAAAGTAGCATAAACCCCTTGCTGAGAAAAACGCCCATTACTATCGTTATACAAAATACCTCCTAGCCCTATATTATCGGCTACTCTACCATTAATACTTGCGGTTTCTAGCCCTGGAGCATCCTCTACATCAAACCATTGCCTTCTTCCTGTAAGGCGTATTTTACTACGCACCCCTGCTCCTGCCATTGACGGATGCAAAAGGTAAAGGTTATCGGTTAAATAATCTGAATATACGGGTATACCGCGTTCTTGCGAAAATGATATGCAAGGTAAACTTGCAAGAATAAGTATAAGAGTAGTCTTAAAAAATTTCATATGCGTTTGGGTTATCTCAACTCAGCTAAAATAATTCAAATATATATGTTAGCAAAATATTAACAAAATTACTCGACGTGAATTTAAAATATCTTTTTAACATAAAAAAGCTGCGTACTTAAAATCTAAATGCTTTCTTAAAATAAATAGTAAGCCGTAAATATATTCAAATTGTTATATTTCTTTTAGTATTTTTGCTAAAAAATTTATAACATGAGTAACTATTCTATCGATATAAAACACACAAATCGTAAAAATATTGTAAAATTCGAGGCAAATAAATTTCTTTTTAACGATGAAGCCTTCGAATTAAACAACATCGACGAGGCTAAAAACGCACCACTAGCCCAACAACTCTTCTATTTACCTTTCGTAAAAAAAGTGTACATGGCACAAAATTTTATTGCTGTAGAAAAGTATGACATTGTAGAATGGGATGCTGTAGAAGGTGAGCTGGCAGAACAAATACAAACTTATCTAAACGAAGGGAAACCTTTAATTATTAACCATAAGCCTTCGCAAAATGTTGCGGTTACGGTATATGCAGAAAGTACTCCTAACCCTGGGGTGATGAAATTTGTAGCCAACAAAAAGCTTGTTTTGCAAAGTTTTGAGTTTAAAAACATAGATGAAACTGCAATTTCACCTTTAGCACAAGCCTTATTTCACTTTCCTTTTATTAAAGAATTGTATTTTGATGAGAATTATATTTCTATCCAAAAATATGATATCGCAGAATGGAATGACATCACAATGGAGTTGAGAGAGTTTATCCGTAATTACATCCAAGAAGGTAAAACAATAATTGCCGAAGAAAAGCTAGAAGCCAATAAAAATAAAGCAGCAGAAACTAAAGTTAACATCGAAAATTTAGATGACACCTCTAAAGAGATTGTTGCTATTTTAGATGAATATGTAAAACCTGCTGTAGCAAACGATGGCGGAAACATTTTGTTTGATTCTTACAATCCAGAAACACAAACAGTAAAAGTAATTCTACAAGGTGCTTGTAGCGGCTGCCCATCTTCTACCATTACCTTAAAAAACGGTATAGAAACCATGTTACGCGATATGATGCAGGGCAAGGTAAACTATGTAGAGGCTGTAAATGGATAAGTAAATTACTCTTACAGGTAGTAAAAAGCATCTTGTCTATAAAAGAAAAGATGCTTTTTTTATTACACGCATTCCCTCTCCCCTAAAAGTAATTAGCTAAAAAAGCTGCCTTTTCAGGCAGCTTTTTTAAATTAAATCATCCTATTATAAATTTGTCAACTTTGTTTAAGTTAACGCAATTATTTTTTAGAAGGCTTTTTTTGCATCTTCATAATAATCTCTAAATAATTTTAATAGGCTTAAGGTTGCACTTATTAAATCTTTAGTTTCTAATAATAACCCAAAATAAAGTTTTGTGTTTTTCGGACTAGTTTCCGAGGTTCTAATTCGGTTAATTTGTTTTTGAATTAAGCCTGAAACCTTATCAAGAAGCCCTTCTTTTTCTTCAATAATTTTATTGATATTTTCAAACGAATGTGTTTGGAAAGTAGTGATTATCTCATTAAAAAGCACTTCCATTTCCCTATCTACACTCTTCAGATCTCTAATCTGATTAAATTTCAAGTTCTTATGGTTGTTGTTAACGTGCTTATAACTTGATTTTGTGATTTCTGATATGGCTTGTACCATTTCTTGTAAGTGATCTAGCACTAAGATATAGAATTTACTTGCTTCTACCGTATCATCTTCAAGCGATTTTATAAAGTAGAATATATTACCTTTAAGTTCATCTACATCGCTTTCTAATTTTTTAACTTTTCTGGCATCTTTCTTTAGTTTCCCTAAATCATGATACCCTAAATGATCTACCACACGGTTATAGCGTTTGCTAATACCATCTATTACATCTACAACATTTTCTGAAGTCTCTATGGTAATTTCATTAATTGTAATAATGTCACGGCGGTTAAACTTCTTCTTCTCTTTTTCTTCTTTCACCTTTTTAGAATGCAAAACTGCTCCTCTAACAACAAAGAATGTTCCTAAAGCTACCAGTATTACTACGGCGGTAATTCCGCCATACCAGATAATAGAAGCAAAAATAGCAGCTGCCACAAAGGCTACCAAGGCCGTTACAAACCATCCGCCTACTACATTAATTACACCTGCTACTCGGTAAACTGCACTTTCCCTATCCCAAGCCCTATCGGCTAAAGATGTACCCATTGCCACCATAAAAGTTACATAGGTGGTTGATAGTGGTAATTTTAAGTTTGTACCTATCGAGATAAGAATACTTGCTACAACAAGGTTTACAGAAGCTCTTACCATATCAAATGCAGGTGCATCTATACGTTTTTCTTTTACAAAATCTTCTTTTTTCTGAAACTTAGCTTCTATCTTATTTTTTACTTTTTTAGGAAGCAAAGAGCCTATAATATTTCCTGTAAAAATAGAGTACCGCACTATAATTCTAGATAAGTTATTAGGCTGAAATCGCTCCGCTCCGTCTCCTTGTCTAGATAGGTTTACACCCGTATCCACTACGGCTTTTGCCTTACTAGATACCCAAAGTGTAATTACCATAATGGCCCCTGCTATAACCAGTAAAAACTCTGGTGTTTCTACACTTCCTGCTAATCCATCCATCATTAACTCGTTAGGCGCTAAACCTGATGCTTGCCATATTCCTACCGATTGCCATGCCGCAATAGGCACTCCAATAAAGTTTACTAAATCGTTTCCTGCAAAAGCTAATGCCAATGCAAAAGTACCAATAACAATAATGGCTTTTAAGATATTAAGCTTAAAAACACTCATGGCTATTTGCGAAACAACCGTCCAAAAAATAAAGCTTCCTATTATAATTATCAAGGTTTGGTCGTTAACATAGTTTTTTATTTCTACAGGAATAAAGCCAATACTTTTCATTCCTTTTATAAAAATAAAATAGGTGATAGATGTAATTGAAAGCCCTCCAAAAACTGCTCCTACGTGTTTCATTTTTTTCTCATATTGGAAAGAAAACACCAATCGAGAAAGGTATTGCACCAAGGCACCTATGGAAAAGGCAATGATGACCGATAACAGTATTCCGATAATAATTTGGGTTGCTTTAGAAGTGTTTATATAGTAAATAAGCTCGCTAAAATCTGCCGAAGTATTGTAAAGTTTTATAACCGCAACACTTACCGCTGCTCCAAGCAACTCAAATACAATAGATACTGTTGTAGAAGTAGGTAAACCTAAAGAGTTAAAAAAGTCTAACAACAGTACATCTGTAAGCATAACCGCAGTAAAGATTACCATAATTTCTTCAAAGGTAAACTGTCCAGGTACAAAAATACCTTTTCGGGCTACTTCCATTAATCCGCTTGAAAAAATAGCACCAAAAGCAACTCCTAAACTTGCTACAATCATAATTGTTTTTAAAGAAACAGCACGAGATCCAATAGCTGAGTTCAAGAAATTTACTGCATCGTTACTCACCCCAACCACCAAATCTGTAATGGCTAGCGCGAATAAAAGTACAAGCATAACGATGTAAACATTTTCCATAAAATCTATATTTTTTAAGAAATGGCAAAAATCATATTTTAATACTATACTTAAAGTATTTCTATTGTTACCAAAACATTAAATTTACACATTGTGTTATTTTTTTTAACAACTTTTGTTTATGATAGCATTCTTTATTCCTATCCCTCTTATATTTTCTTAGCTTTGCAGGCATAATCATACCTTTTTGTGGTTAAAAATAAACTTTTTATGGAGAATTTTATTTCAATTCCAACACTAATTAAAAAATATTATCACCAGCTTCTAGATTTTATCCCGCATATTATTGCTGCTATTTTAATTTTAGTTGTAGGATTATGGCTTACAAGACTATTTATTAAGTACGTAAAAAAATACCTCGCACTAAAAGATTACGACCTTGCTTTTGAACAGTTTATTGTTTCTATTTTAAATATTATTTTAAAACTTGCTGTGTTTATTACTGCGGCATCTCAGCTTGGTATCCAAACCACATCGTTTATTGCCATTATAGGTTCGGCCACTCTAGCCATTGGACTTGCTTTACAAGGCTCGCTTTCTAATTTTGCTGGTGGTATTTTAATTATTATTCTTAAACCGTTTAAAATAGATGATTATGTAGAAGCTCAAGGGGTATTGGGTACGGTAAAAAGCATTTCGCTATTCTATACTAAAATTAAGACAGACGGAAACCAATTGGCTGTAATTCCTAATGGAATTCTCTCTAATAATAAAGTTATCAATTACACTTCCGAAGGAAAAAGGCGAGATAAAATTGCAATTAAAATTCCTTACAATGCAGATTTAAAATTAGCAAAAGATATTTTATTACAACTTCTTAATGAGCAAAAAAACATCCTAAAAACACCCGCCCCTAGGGTTTTATTAGAGTCTTTAGATGATAGCGTCATAAACTTATCTATACGTTATTGGGCTACTACAAAAAATTTCTGGGACTGCCATTGGTATACTATGGAACAAATAAAAATACGCCTAGACGAAGCTGGAATTAGCGCTCCAAACTCCTCGCACGATGTTTTTCTCTACAAACAAAACACACCACCAGAGTAATGCCTATTTTTTCTTAGGAGTAACCACAAAGTCTTTCAAGTAAAAAGGCTCAAAATAGGCAACATCCTCAAATAGGTGTTGCTTATATTTTTCTGAAGCAGCTACAGCCATATTCTTAGCCGAAGGCAATGCAGCTATATAATTAATCTTTTCTGATGAAGGAATAAAGGTTTTACATTTTTCATTTGCATTACCGATAAAACAAACCGAACTTCCCGAAGTTACATATTCCTTATAAGCATCTGCTGTTAATATTTTTGCTAAAGTATTTTCTAGCTTCTTATAAGTAGCATCGAAAACTGCGGTGTACACCTCCATCCTTCTAGCATCGAGCATCGGGATAATAAAATCGCCTACATCTACTTGAGCTCCTCTAGCTAAAACCTCCATGGTTTCAATCGCTATAAGCGGAATTGATAAACTATAACAAAGCCCCTTTGCTGCCGATACCCCTATACGCAAACCTGTATACGAACCTGGCCCTTTACTTACCGCAATAGCGTCAAGTTGCTGCAAGCTAAGTTTAGCATCTTGAAGTGCTTTTTCTATAAAAAGATGAAGCTTTTCTGCATGAGAATAACCATTTTCTGCATCTTCATACAAAGCAATAATGTTCTCGTTCTCACAAAGTGCCACAGAGCAATTGGTGGTAGTTGTTTCTAGCAGTAATATTTTTGCCACGCTAATTGTTTTATGATATGCGACCTAAAGTTGAATATCTTCTGGATTAATGCCGAAATATAACTCGAGTAATTTTAATTTAAAAATATAATCGAATTTTGCTCGAATAAGATTGCTCTCTGCATTGGTTAGCCTAAATTTAGACTGACTGAAATCAAAGGCGTTAATAAGCCCAACATCGTATCTATCTTTAGCATATTGGTAAGCTTGCTGTTGTGCTTTTACTGCTTTGGTAGCTGCTTCGAATGATTTTGCGGATCCTTGTGCATCTACATAAGCTTGGTAAATATCAGATTCTAAATCTAGCGTTGCCTGCTCTAGTTTATATTTTGCACGCTCGGCATTTATCTTGCTACGTTTTACCGAATTGCGTGTAGAAAACCCGTTAAAAATAGGTACATTTAGTTGAACCCCGTAAGATATCCCATCGTTTAGAGACAATTGATCGAAAAAAGGTTTAGGAGAAACCTCTTCTACCAAATAATTAGGAGCTACTACGGTTTGTCCTGTTGTTTCCACTACCCCTATCGGCATTGTTGGTTGGGCAGGGTCTATCCCCGATTGTAGGATTTGGTTAGCTCCAGACTCTCGTGTATTGTAATTGAAAAAAGCCTGTAAGCTTGGCCAGTAGTTTCCTTTTGCTAAGGCTATATCTTTTTCGGCAACCGCTACATTAGATTCGGCAATTTTTATCTCATAACGGTTTTGTTTTGCTATTTCTATAATTTCCTGAGGTGTTTTCTCTAAGATAAGCGCCATTGGAACTTCGTAAGTTTGGTCTGGAATATCAAATGAGCTATAATTTTCTATCCTTAATAGTTGAGCTAAATTGATGAGTGCTATTCTTATATTGTTTTCTGCATTGATAATTTGCTGCTGCTCATCTGCATTAGTCGCTTCTATTTCTAGGATATCACCCTGAGGAAGTGTTCCTGCATCAATTAAATCTTGTGTTCGCTTATATTGTGATAACGTTACATTATTCTGCTCGGTAAGCACGGCTAAAGTTTGTTTGTTTATTAAAACTTCTAGGTAAGCGTTTATTACAAAAAGAGCAATATCGTTTTCCATTTTATCTAAAGAATATTGGCTAGATAATTGACTTAATTTTGCACGTTGTAATTGCCTTAAGTTAACCAGCCCTTTAAATAAATCTACTCCTGCGGTTACTCCTAAAGATAAATTACGTGTGGTTTGAGTTTGTAAAATACCTGTAGTTATATTTTGTGTTAACCCTGTATTCCATGAGTTGGTTGCTTGCCCGTTAACCGATGGTAAATAATTAGATTTTGCTTGTAAAACATCTACCTCCATCAACTCTAAATCCAGCTGCGCATCTTTTATAGAGATGTTATGTTTTAAAGCATGAGCAATACATTCTTCTAACGACCATAAAGTACTTTTTTCTTGCGCATAAAGATTGCCCTTCCCTATATTAAGGAGAAAAAAAGCAGTTAGAACTATGATAAAACGAGTATAATTCATTACTAAAGTAAAGCTTAATTTATTAATATTTTATTGAGGTTTTGTAAAGCTTGTAGGTTTTACAATAGGGTTCCAGATTTTAATTTCATCATTTTTAGAAACCCCTTCTTTTATTTCTACATAAATGCCATCGCTTACACCCAAAACAACATCTTTACGGATAAAGTTTTGTTCGTTTCCTTTCTTAATTTCTACATAAGGCGTATTTGTTTTTTCATCAAATTGCAATAACGATTCTTTTACGGCTAAGACATTATCTGCACGATCTAAAATAATAGAAGCATTTGCGCTTAATCCTGCACGTATAAACGTTTTTTCTGGATTTTCTAGTGTTCCCTCTATTTCAAATTGCACAGCTCCATTCTCATCTATTCCTTTTGGAGCAATATAATCTAATACGGCTTTAAATTTTTTATTCTCGATGGCTCCAACTGTAATTTCTAACGGAAGTCCCTCGGTTATTTTGCCAACTTCAGACTCATCTACTTTTCCTTTAAAAATCATTTTATCAACATTTGCTAAAGTCGCTATGGTTGTCCCTTCGTTAAAATTGTTAGCTTCGATAACCTGGTTTCCTTCTTTTACAGGCACATCTAGAACCATACCCGAAATGGTAGAGCGAATCTTAGTATTGGCAGCAGTTCCTACTCCGCTTGTGGTACCGGTTTTTATAATCTCATAGGTTTGCTTTGCTGCAGAATAAGTTTGTTTTGCTTGATCGAAAGCAACTTGTGCTTGGTCAAAATCGTTTGCAGAAATCACGCCTTTATCGTATAATTCTTTTTGTCGGTTATACATTCTCTCCTCGTTATCTAAAGCAATTTTGGCAGTTGATATTTGATTTTTTGCATTGGCTAAATTAGATACATTAGGCACCACTTTTAGTTCTGCAATCAAATCGTTTACGGCAATGGTATCGCCTGCTTTTATGTATATACGGTTTATAATACCTGAAATATTAGGTTTAATAAGAATCTCCTCCTTAGGCACGATATTCCCTGTAGCAACGGTCTGTTTTACAATATCCTTTTCCGAGGGTTTTTCGGTTTTATAAACCACTGGACTTTCTTGATTTTTCTTGTATAGGTAGAACATAGCCCCCACAAAAACAACAAGGATAAGCACTAGTATACTAATAGTAAAGGTTCGTTTCATTATGTAATGTATTATATTATTCTGTTCTTAATGCGTCTACAGGTTTTACTTTTATAGCATTTTGTGCTGGAATTAAACCTGCTAAAATTCCAGAAACAACTAAAATTAATAATGCTATTGCAATTACGCCTATATTTACTGTTGGATTGGCAAACATGATATCTGCCGAAGCCATATTATCTAACATAAAATTAGCCAACATTAACACTCCTGTGGCAAAAACAATCCCTACCATTCCTGAAATAATAGTTAGAAACACAGATTCTAATAAAATTTGACTTCGAATTGTCCACGGGGTTGCTCCTAATGCTCTGCGAATGCCTATTTCTTTTGTACGTTCTTTTACTACGATAAGCATAATATTACTAATCCCAATAACTCCTGAAAGCAATACCAAAATACCAACTCCAAAGGCAATAATGTTTAATGCCAAAAACAAGCCTTGTATTTTTTTAAATTCCTTATATAAATCGAAATTTCCTACGGCTCTATCATCGCTAGGGTCTATGGTGTGCCGTTGTTTTATAATATCAAATACTTGTGTTTTTAAATCGGTTATCGAGTTTTTATTATCGGCGGTAATCACCATCCAATCTACATTATTTGCACGGTTAAAGGCTTGCGAAAAGGCTGAAAATGGCACATAAATTTCTTTTTGTGCTTCTTCTGCATTTTGCCCTCCATTGCCTTTTTTGGCAAAAGTTCCTATTACTTGAAAGTTAACACCGTTTATCTTGATATAATCTCCTAAAGCTTTTTCATCTTTATCAAACAAGGTTGTTTTAACCGTTTGCCCTATTACAGCTACTTTTCTTTTTTGGTCGATATCATTGTAGTTTAGAAATCGTCCAGATGTAATATCCATGGGTTGTTGCCTAATAATTTCTGGGTAATCTCCATAAACATTAAACGCTCCTGTTTTTAAACCTCTAACCACATTGTTATTCCCCCCGAAGCCTCCTAACTGGTTTCTTGGTGAAACATATTTTAAGCCTTCAATTTCTGTTTTTAAAGCCGCTACATCTTCAATTTTAAAATTATAAAATCTCCCTTTAGGCATACCTTTGTAAGGTTTAGAGGTATTTTGAGCCCACATAAACATTGTATTGGTAGCCAAACCTCCAAAGCCTTTTTTAATTCCGTTTTCTAGGCCCGTTCCTGCAGCTAATAATATTACCAGAATAAAAATACCCCATACCACACCTAATGCCGTAAGAATAGTTCTTACCCAATTGGCACTAAGCGATTCTATTATTTCTTCCCATTTATCTCTAGTAAACATATTATTCGTCTCTTAAGGCTACAATAGGTTTAATTCTGGCCGCTCTTCTTGCTGGAAAAAAGCCAGCAATTCCTCCTGCTACAATAAGCACAATTACAGTGCTTAAAGCGACATTAAAATTTACTGTAGGATTTACAATAAAATCTGTTTGAATGTATGGCCCTATTAATTCTAACAGCAACATGCTTGTTATTAATCCTAAAAAACCTGCAATAGCGGTTACAAAAATAGATTCTTGCAAAACCATTCCTATAATAGAAATAGGACGAGCTCCTAGTGCTTTTCTAATTCCTATTTCTTTAGTGCGTTCTTTTACGATAATCAGCATAATATTACTTACCCCTACTACGCCTGCAAATATTGTTGCTATCCCTACCCACCAAAAAAAGGTTTTTATAATAAATATTAGGTCATAAATCTGTTTTGCGTGTTCTAGCGAGTTACTTACATTAATTGCACTTTCATCTTCTGGAGCTACAGTGTGTTTTTGCTTAAGCTGCTGTTCTATATTTTTAATAAAGCTTTGTGAGGTAGCTAAGGCTGCTTCAAAATTTTCTTCTTGAGGAAGCGTAAACGATAAATTATCTATATTATTCCCACCGCTAAATACTTGTTGAGTTGTTGATATGGGTAAAAACACCCTAGATTCCTCTCGTTCTCCTCCTGGATCTGTGTATACGCCTACTACTATAAAATTAATTCCGCTAATTTCTATTCTTTCGCCCAGTACTTCTTCCTTATCTTTAAAAATATCTGTTTTTACCTTATTCCCAATAACGGCTACTTTTCTTTTATCTTGAAAATCTAGGTGATTGATAAATCTCCCATCCAACATTTCTGCATTTTCAAGAAATTGATAATCTGGTAAAACACCCTCTACCCTATAATTTCCCGATTCTTTTCCATAAGAAACTAAGCCTCCCCATATTCTATATAAAGGTGATTTATAAGCAAGCTGATCTGAGTATTTTTGTGCTGCTAAAGTATAGTCGCTATTTTTAAACTGAATTCTTCTATTAGGGTTTAAACCTTTATATTCTATGGCAGTTACTCCTGGCCAAATTGATATTCGGTTAGCGGCATCTCGCTGAAATTGCTTCTGAATTCCATTTTGCATTCCTTGCCCAAAACCCAATAGAATTACCATGATAAAAATTCCCGAGGCCACCGAAAGCCCTGTTAGAAAAGTACGCAATTTATTTTTACGTATAGTATCAAATATTTCTTCCCAACGGTCTAAATCAAACATGTGCTAATGCCCTTACTTGTTTTACAGGTTTATCGTCGATAATTACACCATCTTTCAAGTGTACGATGCGTTTTGTCATCTGCGCAATATCTTCCTCGTGAGTAACAATAAGGATGGTTTTTCCCTCATCGTTAATTTCTTGTATAAGGTTCATCACCTCATAAGAGGTTTTGGTATCCAAGGCTCCTGTAGGTTCATCTGCGAGCAACACCTTAGGCTCGCTCGCTAATGCCCTTGCAATGGCTACCCTTTGTTTTTGCCCGCCAGAAAGCTCGTTAGGTAAATGTGTTGCCCATTGTGCCAAGCCTACTTTTTCTAAGTAAGCATATGCACGCTCGGTGCGTTCTTTTTTCCCTATTCCTTGATAATACAAAGGTAAAGCCACATTATCCAGGGCGGTTTTATAGTTTATTAAATTAAAAGATTGGAAGATAAATCCTAAAAATTTATTGCGATATTTTGCCGCAATTTTTTCGTTTAGATTTTTTATAGGAACATCATCAAGCGTATAAGAACCTTCGTCTGCTTCGTCCAACATTCCTAAAATGTTAAGCAATGTAGACTTTCCTGAGCCCGAAGAACCCATGATGGCAACAAGCTCGCCTTCTTTTACAGAAAAATCTATCCCTTTAAGAACGTGTAATGCATTAGTTCCCGTCCGGTATGACTTGTGAAGATTTTTTATTTCTATCATAACCTAAATTTAGTATACGCTATATTAATATGACTCTTTTATTATGGAATCGTTACAGCAATTTAGGCTTTTTTTAGCTTTTATATAAAAAGTCAGGCTTTTTTATTTCTCTTTTTCATTTCTCGCCATACAAAAATACCTAATCCTCCCATTAGCAAGTAAGGAAATATCATGAGGTAAACAATTCCATCATTAATTGCTTCTGCTGCATTCCCATCGGCTTGTGTTTCTAAAACGGCTCTACACATTGCACATTGAGCCTGCGTTAATAAAGGTAAAAAACCTAAAACAACGAACAAGACACTTTTTTTTCCTATATTTCTCATAATTATTATAGTTATATTAATAATAAGGCACCATAAACACGTAAACCAAAACCCCTGTTATAGCCACATAAAGCCATACAGGAAAAGTGTATTTTGCTATTTTTTTATGTTTAGCATACTCCTTTGTTAACCCCCTATACATGGTAAAAAGTACCAAAGGTACAATAACTGCCGAAAGCACGATATGAGTAATTAATATAAAGAAATATAAATAACGTAAAAAGCCTTCTCCGCCGTAAGGTACAGGCGGGTTACTAATTTTTGACAACACATAACTTACCAAAAACACCGATGAAAGCACAAAGGCCGTTATCATGGCATATTTATGTTGGTTTGGCTTATTGTTTTTTATAAGAAAAAAACCCAACAGTAACAATACTGCTGTAGAACCATTTAAAACAGCATGAAAAAAGGGAAATGTTCCTACTTCTAATCCTAGTAAATCATATCGTTCAGGTAGGTACATAAGCACCAAAACAACAAGCGGAATTAAAATAGAAAGGGTAATAATTACCGGAACTGCAGTGCGGTCTGTTTTAGCCATTTTTAAGTAATTTTTTTATATCTTCTTTTAGTAATGTTAAATCATCTTCCTCTAGCCCATTATAGAAAATAATTGGATTCCCAAACTGATCGCGACGAGAGCGTATAAAACCTTCCTGATCTACCAAGGCAAAATAACCCGAATGCTCAAAGTTTCCTGGAGCATTTTCGCTATAGGCTGCATACAGGTTAAAGCCTTTATTGGCAAGTTCTATAATCTCAGACTGATTTCCTGTAAGCATGTGCCAATTAGGGTTGCTTACTCCATACTTTTCAGCATAAGCTTTTAAAACTTCTGGAGTATCATGGTCTGCGTTGATAGAAAATGAGGCTATTCCAAAATTTTCGGTATTGTTGATTTCCTTTTGTATAGCTACCATATTTTTATTCATAATAGGGCAAATGGTAGGGCAAGTAGTAAAGAAAAATTCTACTACATATACTTTACCTAAATAGGTTTTATTGCTAACGGTATCCTTATGCTGATTTATCAATTCAAAAGATGGTACTTTTTTAGGTTCGCCATGTATTTCTATATAGGCTAGCTCTTCTGAAGCCGTTTGAGACCTATTAAGCCTGTCGGATTTTACTACTTTATCGTGCGCTAAGGTATCTACGATTTTAGGAATAAATAATATCCCAAATACTAGAATTACAATGGTTAACCCTATATAAGAATATTTACGTTTCATTTACTCTGACTTGTTTTTGTTATACTTCTTTAATGCCAACCTGTATTCTGCAAGAATTACACGTACATCATCTGCCATTTTATTAGATAGAATTGCTACAGAGCGTGTATCATATCCGTAAAGCTTACCATCGGCAACGTCTTCATCATCTATACGCCCTCTTAACTTTCGTTCTTTATCGATGATATAAACAAAAGGAGTGGTATAATAATCATCTAATGTTTGGGTAGTTTGCAAGCTATTAAATACAGCTTCTATCGCTTTTTCTGTACCAAAACCTACCTTCCAATTTTTTATGTTTGTTGTGGTTGCTAATTCATCTAACAGCTTTTTCACTGCTATTTTTTGACTTGTATCGGCAAGAAAAATAAATTGAAAATCTACAAACTCATGGTTTTTATCGTAAATTTTTTCGGTAAGGTTAAACGCGTTTCCTTCTAGGGCGTCAACATTTTTCCCAAAAAAACCTAATACGGTAATTTTGTTGGTTAATGTTATTGGCTTTCCATCTAAGGTGGCAAATTCAGAAAGTTCAGAAATGTTTTCTGTCAACACAGGAAGTTTAGCAAAATTATTTACACCTGAGGAGAAAAACAAATATGCTAAAATAGGAAGTGCAAATAAGGAGAATAATACGGCTATTTTTTTCATGTATGCTTTTTAAATTATTCTGCTGTTAAGCTAAAAATAAAACTATACAAAAATAAAAAAGACGGTTTGAATAAACCGCCTTTTTAATGTTTTTAACTTATCTTAGAATTTCCACTGAATATAGCCATCTTTATAGACATTGAAAATATAAGTACCTTCATCTAACAGTATAAAAGTAAGATAACATACAAGGAATACAACCGTCCATACTACAGAACGTCTTAAACCTTTTGTTTCGTGCTCCATGTGCATAAAAGACCATACAATATAATAGGCTTTTGCAATGGTTAGGATAATAAATATCCAGTTAAGCAAGTGCATAGTTAAAAATGAGGTATTTATTAAAACTTCTGGTCTAAAAATACCAAGCACTACTTCTACGAGAGTAATTACAGATAAGATTACAAATACAGTCCAAATTCTTTTTACTGCATTAGTTGAATGTGATGCGTCTTGTGCCATTTCTTATTGCTTTTATATTTTTAAACTAAGTAGAAGAAAGTAAATACAAATACCCACACTAAATCTACAAAGTGCCAGTAAAGCCCAACTTTTTCTACCATTTCGTAACTTTTTCTTCTTTCGTAAGTTCCTATAAGTACATTGAAGAAGATAATAATATTAATTACTACCCCAGTGAATACGTGAAACCCATGAAATCCTGTAATAAAGAAAAAGAAATCTGCAAATAGCGGATGTCCATATTCATTACGTGTAAGGTTTGCACCTTCTACAACTAGGTTTGCTTGATTGTTCATCACCGCTAAAGATTCTTCTCTAGAGAGTACAACTTTACCGCCTTCTTCTGCATTATTTTGCAAACGCACCAATATATTGTCATTTTTTGTAAATCCTGCTTTAACTTCTTCTAAAGAAAATGAAGGATTCGGTCTTTCATCAGCTGCATACCACAATCCGTTTGAAGCTTCGTGCGCTTCACGAACAACAGGCAACGGCTGAGCAAAATCTGCTAATGCTACTCGTTTCCCTTCTGTATTTACAAATTGAATAATTCTTCCTCCTCTGGTTTCTACAGCACCGTAGGTACCTTTTATAAAGTTTTTCCATTCCCAAGCCTGAGAGCCTAAAAATATTATCCCTCCAACAACGGTAAGGAACATGTATAGTGTAACCTTTTTCTTATTCATCTCGTGCCCAGCATTTACTGCCAACACCATAGTTACCGATGAAAATATTAAGATAAAAGTCATCAATGCCACATAATACATAGGTGCATCTACTCCATGTAAAAATGGGAAGTGGTTAAACACTTCGTCGGCAATTGGCCAAGCATCTAAAAATTTAAATCTTGAAAAACCGTAAGCCGCTAAAAACGCTGAAAATGTTAAGGTATCTGAGGTGATAAAAAACCACATCATTAGCTTACCATAGCTAGCTTTTAATGGAGAAGAGTTGTGACCCCCACCCCATACTTTTCCTTCTGTTCCTGTTTTTTCAACAGTAGCTTCCATAGAATGAAATTAATGTTAAATATTACGCAAAAATAGATAATTTTATTATCTTAAGAAATATAAAAATAAAAACAAATATATCCAGAGAATGTCCACAAAATGCCAAAAAGTAGCACCAAGCTCTATACCAAGCATTTGACCGGGATAATATCGTTGTTTAAAATGATTATAAATTACAACCAGCAAAACAATAATTCCAGCAAATACGTGGACTAAGTGTGTAAAAATAATTAAATAATAAAACGAAACATTAATCACACTTGTACTTCCTGCAGGAAAAAGCCCTTGATTTATAAATTGCTGAAAACCTACAAATTGCAATATAACAAACACCAAACCTAATATTAAGGTCGCGATTAACATTTTGCTCGCCAAGCTTCTATTGCTCTTCAGCAAAGCTTTTTTTGCTAAAATAAAGGTAACGCTACTTAAAACAATAAATAACGTACTCCAAAGAAAAGCATCTGGCAAAACTACATCCTCTGGCCAGTCTGGTCTATTTTTACTAACTACATAAGCACTTGTTAGTCCCGCAAACATCATTGCCATACTAACTATGGCAAACCATAGCATCATTTTTTTCGAGCGTTTTATCTTTTCAGGCTCGGTTCCTTTAGTTAAATCCATATTCTTATATATTTATCGGCTACATAAATTATTTGTAAAAGTGTTATATACGATACACTTGCAAACATAAGTTGTTTTGCCGTTGCTTCATCTTTATTTCTAAATAGTTTTATTGCATAAAACAGCATAAGTAATCCTAACAAGAAAATAATAATTGCCGAAACTACCGAAAGTTTTAAATCGCCTGTAACCCCCAACACTGGTACTACCGAAACAATAATTGTCCAAATACAATATAATATTATCTGAATGGCCGTACCTATATCTCTTTTTCCTGTAGGGAGCATAAAAAAGCCTCCGCGCTCATAATCGTCATACAACCACCAACCTAAGGCCCAAAAATGAGGGAATTGCCAAAAAAATTGTATCATAAAAAGTGTTCCTGCCTCTATCCCAAAATTATTTGTTGCGGCAACCCAGCCCAACATAAAAGGAATAGCCCCAGGAAAAGCTCCTACAAATACCGACAAAGGCGTAACTCTTTTTAACGGCGTATAAACAGCTACGTACAACAGGATAGATAAACCTCCAAAAAATGCCGTTTTAGGGTTTATCATGTACAACACCAACAGCCCTAACAAGCTAAGTAAAATAGCCAAAAATAAAGCTGAAGTTGGTTTTATTCTACCAGAAGGTAACGGACGATTTTTTGTGCGATGCATTAGCGCATCTGTATTTTTCTCTATGATTTGATTAAATACATTAGATGCACCAACCATAAAGTACCCGCCTATAGCAAGCAACAATACAACAAAGAAATCTATTTGTGGGGCGCCTAAAAAATATCCTGCTACCGAAGAAAAAACCACACTTACTGCTAAGCGCATTTTTGTAATTTCTTTAAAGTTTTCTATATATTGCTGTAGCACTATGCCTAAAATTTCTATTGACTTAGTCGATATTTTTTTCGAACAGCAAAGATACTTCAAAAAGCTAAATTTCAAACTTATTAACTCGTTAAAAATGCTAAAATATAAATGGCTAGGTTTATGCTAAATAAAATATCTTTAAACAATAAAAAAGAAATCTACTCAATCTGCAATCAACTATTAGCTAGTCACTCAACTGATAAAAAAATAAAGCCGCTTAAAACGGCTTATATAAAATTAACTTAAGTAAAGTTATAAGGTTTGTGTAGCGGTTACCATCTTTATTGGAAAATCACTTTTTATTTCCAAACCTCGTTTAATGTTTCTCTGAAAAGCTTGTCAAGCTTTTCAGTTTCTGGTTTGAAATTTTTATTATAATCTTCTACTTTCTTTTCAAAGTGTTCAATTTGCTTTTCAACAAATTCATTAATTATATCAATTCGAGGTTCTTTGTCAAGTTCCTCTCCTGATTTTTTTCGATCCAATAAATTCTCAATTTCTTTTTTCAATTCAGGATTCTCAACTTGAGTATTTATAAGTTTTTCAAATTCCATTGGTGCCATTGTTCCCATAGATTCAATCCATTTACAAGCTAATATTGGTCTTAAAACATAAAAGTATTTTTTAACTCTTACTAAATCAGTTTGTAAATAGTCTCGATAATTTCCTTTTGCCATATGCAAATAATGATAAGTACAAGACTTTGGATTAAAATAATATTTGGTCAATTCACGCATTTTTTCCGCTGTCGAATATTGTTCTAAATAGATAAAAGGACTTCTCAACCATTCTAATAAAGGTGGATTTGACTTTCTAAATAATTTTAGAGTTTTTCTTAATTCCCAACCTGCAAAATCTAAATCATTTGGCAACATTACTTCCATATTATCCTTTCTGTCATCAATGGATAAATACCAATTCGGATTTTGAATATATAAGAATCTCACATCCCAATCACTATCAGTTGAAGCAAACCCCCAAGCTCTACTTCCAGATTCAACAGCATACAGAATCTGAATTCCCTTTTCTTTTTCAATTCTTTTTAACTCACTTTTTATTTCTTTAATCAATTTTCTCGTTTTTTTTGGTATGACGTACAACGTCTTGGTATAACAGAAGTAGAGGTAAAGGTTTAGTTTCTGTTCCGTTGTGGTTTGTTTTTGCTGTTTACTTTTACTTGGAGGCGAAACAACTTAACCTCTATTTTTGTTATACTTTGTTGGCAAATCGGTTTTTAATTCCGTAATTTAAATTTTTAAATTCAAATTTTATGTCAAAACAAAATCTTATTGAAGATAATTTAGAATTATTAGATAACTGCTTAAATTATTTAATTGAGTCTGAAACTTTAAGTTTATATTTTGACGATTTACGTATTAAACTTATTAACGACACCAACAAGAAAATCGAACTTTCTAATTCTGATAACAAAACAGTTGATGAACTTTTCGTTGATATATTCTCAAAACAAACTCAACAGACAAAAAATTTAGTTAAAATAAGTGAAATCCTTTTGTATTTAGAATCAGAAAATCTGATAAGACTTATAGAAAAAAATCATATTAGAATCACTTATCAAGGTATAATTCAAAGTTCTAAAGGTTACGTTAAGACTTATAAGTCAGAAGAGGTAACCTCCCAAAGAGTCTATAACGTGGAACAGATTCAGAAATTTCACCTTCGTTGGATGACCATTTTAACTTCGATAATTGCGGTTGGTACTCTTGTTGCTGCTGTTTATTACTTCTTTGAATTATTCTCTTTTCAGATATGTGTACATAGATAATAAATAGAATAGGCACAATTATAAAAATTAATACACTTAATAAAATTACCATAAGTTATTTAACTGTTTGCCAACTTCCATATACCCTCAAATATATACAACTTTTTAGCAAAAAACACTTAATTATATACGGAGTTAACTGCTTTACAAACTATTTTGAGGATACTTTCAGTCTGTGTCCAATGTTTTTATAAGAAATACTGGAGACACATTGGACTTATATTGGACTCACCTTGTACTCACCCAAAGTTTTATAAAGTATTTTTCGAGTTAATAAAGGTTGTCAGATAAATTAAGTCCTGCTGTTTTTAAGCAAGCTACAGAAATTTAGCAGAACTAAAAATAGAAAATTATTCTTATACATACCAAAAAATTAGTTACTTAAAAGCTCAAAAAAAAGCCTTGATGTAAACATCAAGGCTTTTTATATATGGATTGTTTTTTTACTGAACTTTAAATACAATTGGTAACGAGTATAATACCCCAACAGCTTTACCTCGCTGTTTTCCTGGTGTCATACTTGGTAACATTTTTACTACACGCTCAGCTTCTCGTTGCAATCTTGGGTGTGGTGCTCTTGCTTGCACTCCTGTAATTTTACCGTCTCTATCAATTTTAAAACGTACATAAACACGGTTAATACCACTTAAACCTAATTCTGCACCTAAATCTGTATTAAATTTCTTATTCACGAAATTTTTAATTTTTTCGCTCATACAGTCTTTACGCTCGTTATTAGACTTATATTTTTCGCAACCTGGAAAAATTGGCACATCCTCGATAGCTGCAAAAGGGACATCTTCTATCACTTCTTCTGGAACATCTGCTACTTCTGCTACCTCAACAATTTCTGGAACTTCTTCTGTTACCTCTGTTGATTCTATAATTTGTTCTTCAATTTCAGAATCATCTTCAATAATCTCAATTTTTTCTGGTGCTGGTGGCGGTGGCGGTGGCGGTGGTGGCATATCTGGCGGCATCACTACTGGCGCTTCCTCTTCCTCTAATTGATCGAATTGAACTACATCTTGTTCTATAGCCTTTTTCTCGTAGGTTTTCCATTCAATGGCAACATACGTAACGGCTAGCATTACAATAAGACCTACTTGAAAGAAAAGGATACTTCTCTTTCGTAAATCTTTTTTGGGGTTCTTTTTTGGTTCCATAGTGTTTTAGTATCGGGTGCTAATGTAAATATTTTTTTACGAAATTAAAATACTATTTAAATTTTATCGCGGTATTTATGATTAATAAATAGTAAAATCGGTACTGCAACGATTACTCCTAATGTATTAGCCAAGGCGTCGAAAAAATCAAATGTACGATAACTCGTTAGGCTTCCTTGTAGAAACTCAACAATTATGCCAAAAACAATAGCAGCTATACAAATAATTATTATCGTTTTGGTTAAGTTGTGTTTTTTTATAGCAAAAAAAGCTAGCCCCCAAAGGCTAGCTAAACCACAATAAGCGATAAAATGCCATACTTTATCTGCTAATTGAAACTTTGGTCTAGGAATGTTAGAAATGTTCCCTAACGAAAGGTAAAGCAGTACTGCGGTATAGCAAATGGCCGCTGTAAATAATAGTTTTTTATGCTCCAATAAGCTCTTTATAAGCTGCTGCATCTAATAAGCCTTCTACTTCTGCTGGGTTAGAGATTTTAATTTTAATAATCCACCCGTTTTCATAAGGGGCTGTGTTTACATTTTCAGGCTCATCTTCCAGACCTTCGTTAAACTCGACGATTTCTCCTGAAAGCGGAAGAAATAAATCGGATACTGTTTTTACGGCTTCGACAGTTCCAAAAACCTCATCTTTGTCTAGGGTTTCGTCTAGCGTATCTACTTCTACATAAACGATGTCTCCTAACTCGCTTTGAGCGAAATCGGTAATTCCTACAATTGCCACATCACCTTCAATCTTTACCCATTCGTGATCTTTGGTGTACTTCAATTCTTCTGGTATGTTCATAATTTATATATTTAGGTTGTTATTTAATTTCCAAAATTATAACGCAAGGTTATTCCTGAACGTATGGTTGTTTGCGGGAAAGCCGTAGAGATAGCATACTCCGAGAAGCTGTGGTCGTAAAAGAATATTGCGGTTAAGTTTTTTGTTATGGCATAATCTGCGTTAAAGGTAAAGCCCCAGATATCTTGCCCTGCAGTTGTTTGGCTGTTTTCTATATCTAGGTAACGTATAATGGTTTTGTTTCTTCTAAAAGAGAAATCTGCTTTAAAATTTAAATCGCTACTTAAAACGCGTCTGCTTCCTCCTAAATTACTTACTATTTTTAAGTTTTTAATACGGTATCCTAAGCCTACTATATATTCATTCCCTTGAATTTCGGTAAGTAAATTGTTATCAAAACTTAACGATAAGGCTCTGTCTTTACGAACTTCTGCTAGAATTTTTATAGCGTTTTGCATCTCCATATCTAGCTTGATTAGGGGAGAGAATTGCTCTACTAAATTGATGTTAGAAATTAGCGTTTCACTTTTATAATCGCCTGCTTGGTTTAGGTTGTTTGTGCTATAAGGATTACTTCTGTTATAGCTTAAGTTGGTTTGGAATTGGTTAATATTATAGGTTGCACTGTACCCATGCTGCATACTAAAACGTTTAAAATTGTCTCTAAACCATTTAATACGCATTAGTCCTGTATATTTTACATTCCAGTTAGGCAGCGGGGTATCTCTAAATGTTCCTAAGCTTACACTAGCAGCATCTTTACCGGTATATGCTGCAAGAAACGAGGGTAATAAAACTTGTTGACTCCCTCCGCTAAAGCCTTTAGGGTAACCTGTTGCTTGATCTATATTGGCTGGATTACTTATATCTATTCCTGCTTGTTGTGCCAATCTTCTGGCTACAATCAACCTGTTTTCTCTAAATTCATTAAAGGCTTCCGAAAATTCCTGACTACTTTTACTAAAAGCAGAACCTAACATAATTGTCGATATGTTGAAATTACCATAGGTGTTTGGTGTAAGCGATCGGTATTGTAAATCGTAAGGACTCACCCTGTAATTTTCTGTATAAGTTTCATTATACATTCTATTAGCATTAAGGTCTATGGTAAGGTCGGGCAGTAAATCTATTTCTGCCTGAATATTCAAATCTTTGGTTTCTGTTTGAGTATATAGCTCGTTAAATTCCTGATATAATGTTAACCACCCGTTTCTAGCGGCAATTTCTCGTACATCATTTTGCGCTCCAAATGTAAAGCCTGCCGTAGGTTTTAGCGTACCCACAAAACCAATATCATTGGTGTATCCCGGTAAGTATATCCCGTTGGTTTCTTGATAATTAATATTTACACGTTTTACTGCCGTAGCAACACCTATTAGGGTATTAAGTGCTTTGTCTCCAAAAGAAAGTTTGGTATTTGTATTTGGGGTGTTCGTTTTATTTTCCTCATCATCGCCACGTGAAAATCCTAAACGGTTTGGTAAGGTACGGCGCTGAACAGATCTTAAGTTTTTACCTTTTTTCTTCAAACCAATATAACGGTAAAGCTTATCCATATCCAAGTTCCCGTTTATTTGATGGGTATTTGAATTTTGAATAGAATTTCCTAAGTCTGGTATTCCTGGTAAATTTCGTAAAACTTCCGAGCCCTTTTGCCACTGAAAATTACCAGTATAAGAATATTGTGCCTGAATAAACTCTAAAACAGGAATTTTTTTAAATGGAATATCATAATTTACTTGTAAACTTTGGTAATGTTGATTTGGGTCACCTACATCAAACATGTTATCCCAAATTCCTACGCTGTTATCCTGTGTATTATCTTCTCTAAAATAATTACGTACAATACGGTTACTAGAAGAGTTAAAGTTAAATTGTAAAGATTCGGTAAGTTTATAATTCAAGCTATACTGCCAGTTAAAGCGATAATCACGCTGATACAGCTTTGGTAAACCTAATGAACCTGGAGGCAAATTAATTTCTCTAAAAGTTTGTTCGTTATATTGACGCACAATATTACTGCTGGCAGAAAAACTGGTTGGTAATAAATTAAAATTGAAATCTTTAATTGGCTGATAATACCTACTACTATCTAAAAAACTAATGTTTTTAAAAGGTTCTATCTTTTTAGGTCTAAAACTATAATCGTAGGTAGCCCCTAAATTTACATTTTGGTCTAAGGCCTCTTCTATCTCAAAATCTCTATGATCTTCTTGGTTATACGCTCCAGAGATAGAGAAATTTTCTACATCATAAGGCTGTGCTTTACGGTCTTGATTGGTGCGTTCTTTTCTTAACCCGATAACACTAACACTTTGCCTTAGGGTATAATCCTCTGCGCGCTCTTTTAACTCATCTTTTCTTGCTTGGTTGTTGGTGTTATCCAATAAGGTTTCCAACTCTAGGTCTAAAAATTCTGGATCGTATTGTGGCGTAATCAGCTCCTCTCCTCTACTATAAGAAACCGGAATTTTGACCCCCCATTTTTTCGGCAATAACTGCCCTACATTTACATTGGTTACTACATCGTATTGTTTTACATCTTCACGGCTACGTTGGTTAGGTCCTTGCTCTATCGAACCAAAACCTACTGTACTTCTTCTTCCTGTAGCAGAAATACTAGCAAAATCTGCAAAATTAGTATCCATATTTACCACCGCAGCCCAACCGCCTTGGTTTTTCATATCGGATAAACGTAACTCGTTAAACCAAACTTCTCCTCCAACTTCTCGATCTCCCGTGTTTTTTAAGCCCAACATTACAATACGGATGTTCCCAAAGCTCGGGTTTCCTTTTATACCGACACGCATTCCATCGGTTGCTGTATTGCCAGAAATTGGTTGTAAATTTTCATCAAAAAAGTTTAAATCCTGCCTGTTGTATGTAGCGTTTCCTATTACGGTAGATTTTATTTGCTGCAACAAATCTAGCGGCAGTAATAAATCGTTAGCTTCTGGCCAAACAACTCGCGGATCGCTACTGGTTTGATTGGTTACTTGTAAAGGAATTTCTACTTGGTAGAAGTTATCTGTAAAATCGGTTCCTATACGTACAAAGGCAGAAAGTTCGCCATCGCTAATAGGCGATGAAGGTGCTGGTAAGCTTTCTGCGTGTAAAAACATTTCCAAGTTTTTATATTGACGCATATCTACTTGGAAGTTTTTATAAACCCCTCTAGAGTCGCCAGGTGCTAAGCCTTTTACTTTTAAAGATAACGATTGTTCATCTTCACGAATACGCTGATTGTTATTAATCATCTCCTCTCGATAAACTCCTGGAGGTGTAACATAATACGAGGTTTGCTCTTCGCTTACTGCGGCTACTTCAAGGGTTGTGCCTGGTGTATTATCTGGGTCTGAACCATCTGGAACAATGGCTAAATTATACTTTCTATAATCACCTCTTACTAAGTTTAAAGCACCAAAACGCACCACTACATCATCACTAAAACCACTTAAAAACATTCGCATAAAGCGCACCGAACGCAAATCGGCTATTCCGTTTACAGAAAATTCGCTTTCTGTACGAAGCGGCACTTTAAATTGCACCCAACGCACATCCATTTGTTCTCCGTTTTTAAGTGTTGTGGTTACTTCTTTAACATCGGTGATGTAATCGTGATTAATTCCGGCTACAGAACTTGTATTATTATCTATTCCCATGTTTCTATAGATAGGAACTTCATATTCGAAATAACTATCTATGGTGTTCATGGTATTGTCTCTATTGATATCTTCGGTAGAAGGAAGTGTTGAGTTCCCTCTATTGGTTTGGCCTACATCTGTAGGTGAGTTTCCTTGCACTCCGTTATAGTTACGGTAACGTTCTACAATACCACCATCTACCGATAAGAAATATTCATAATTATCGTTAGAAGGGTCATCTAGGCCTGCAAACTGTGGGAAAAATTCTCGCTCTTCCTGATCGGTTAATCCATCTAAACCTATATCTTGGTTTACACGCTCTTGTCCTTCAGAATCAAAGGCATATACCAAGGATTGGTTTGCTGGCACTTTTCCAAATGCGGTTGTAATGGTATTGTTTATCGAAGGGTCTTTAGGTAGACCATTTTCGTATTGTTTTCTTCCATCTTTTAAAACATCTTCCGAAATACTTCCTAAGTTAAAGGTTATTTTCCCTTGGTTAAGGTTAGCATTCTCGTTGTAAACATAAGGGTCCATTACCCAAAACTCAATAAATTCTACATTAGACTGTTCGAAGTTTGTGGTGGTAATTTCACGCATTATCCCACCAAAATTATCCTGAGGAGTTGGCAAGGTATTTCCGCCAGCTGCAGCAGGATTATAGTTATACATTCCTCGTTCTTTGGGATAGTATGCTAAATCTAAGGTATAAATTGCTTGTGTTTGTCCTTGTACAATATCGGTATTAGGGAAAATTTCATCTACATAAACCCTACGTGTTGCATAGGTAGAAACATCTTCGTCGGTAATTCCTGTAGGACGTTGTCTGCTATAAAAAATAGGGTCTATGGTGTACCAATTTAACTTTGCTCTACGGTAACCTGATGATAAATCGTTATTGGCTTTTTCTCCGCCAAAACCTAAAGGCGCACTTGATAAGAACCAAGATGTTGGCGACATTACAGAAATGGCTGTTTGAGAGGCTTCAAAATCATCTACATAAGAGGTTGCCTTACCATTAAAATCGTCTGCCTTAGGAGATCCCGGTTGCAGATAAGCAAACTCTCCTCTCACCGAGAAGTTAGAAGCAACATCGGTATCTATATTAGGTAATTTATTAACTAAACGTGTAAAGAAAGGAACCTCGGTAGAATAGTTTAGGTTTACACCATAAATAGAGTTATTTACAGGCTCGTAGCTATAGTTTGCTTTTTGAGTAATTGGACGCTCATTTAGGTTTAAAAAAGTACCTCCAATAATAAAATTATCACTAAACTTATGCTCCACATTAATTCCTGTAAAACGCTTTGTTTGCTGCCCAAACATAGCATTATTTTCGGTAGAAACTTGTACAGGTGTATTTGAAGCCAGCAAGGCATCGTTAATAATTTTTACGCGTCCTAATTGGTAATCTACCGTATAATCTACACCTTCTTGCAAAACACGTCCTCCTGCAGATACCGTTACAGAACCTTGCGGAACGTTAAAAGCTCCAATAGGGATACCGTCTTGCCCAGATGATTTATAGCTTCCTTTTAATTGGAATTTATTTTTCTCTGCATTTTCTTGCTCTGCTTGTGTTTTTGTAGTGGTATAGAGAGACCTAAAAACATAACGTTTTTGGTTGTCGTTGTAAGTACTTTCGTCTTTATAATCTTCACTTCCTCCGGTAGGTGTTAAATCTAATTTATCAAACAGGTGTTTACCAAAAGGTTCTACCGAAGTAAAAATTATACGCCCGTTTTGTGAATCGATAGTGAGGCCTTCTACAAAATCAAAGAAACCATCTCCGCCCGCAACGGGGTCGTTATTGGCATTTAATTTATCTAAACTAAATACTTGCAATAAGCTGGTTTTCTCTACATCGTTTGGTAAAGGTGTAGAGGAGTTTGGTGCTTGAGAAATATAGTTTAATGGTTGAGGGTCTGTGTAAAGAATATTAAACCTAAAATCCTCGCGTTCCAACTGGTAAGCATCTAAACTATAGATGTTTTTCATCATTAAATCCCAAATTGGTTCTTTAACATTGGTTACAGGGCTTTTTAGTAGTTTTACTACTAAATTTTGCGTAATAGCAACCTCTTGCTGTGGGTTTTGGTTATTTGGAGGTGTATTAGGATTATTAGGGTTCATGCCTGTTTGTGTAGCATTTACTCCATCATTAGCAAATTCTCCTACTTGATACACTTGCCCGTTTACGGTATATTGAAAGGCAATAGCCAAAATTTCATCGTTAGAGATGCGTTGGTTTAATGAGATATACCCTAGTTGTGGGTGTAGTGTATATTCGTTAGTTTTTAGTTGACGAGCATTTTCTAATTTCGCATAATCTACACCTTCATCTACTTCCGAAGCATGAATTCCAAAACCTTGATCTACCGTCGATATTTCTCGTATAGCGGATGTTAGTGCTGTTTGCTGAGCACCATTAATTCCTTCTGGATTAAAATTGTTATTGCTGTTATCTGGAAAAGCTGTTGACGAAGCATGTAAAAATCCTGAGAACGATGGAGGGTTAATAGGGTTTCCGTCTGGATCTAGCAACACTCCTACATGTTCTGGATTAGATTCTCCTAAATCCTGAATAGCAACAATATTACGCGCATTACTTATGTTCTGAGAAGATGTACTACGGTTTGTTACCCAAATTTGAACACGAGTAATTTGAACATTGGTATTGATAAACGGGTAATTCTTTAAAACCTTATCATAATTATCCCTAAAGTAATGCGATAAGAAAAAGTGTCTATTCTCATCGTAATCTAAAATAAACTTTTCAAACTCCTGCACCGCTCCTCCGCCTTGCACGTTTACGGTTTGACGTTCTGAGTTTTGCTCTGAAAAAACCCCTGTTATGGTTGTCCTTCCAAATTGCAATTGCGCTTTAACACCAAATAAGCTTTGCGCCCCTTGAATAAGCGAGCTATTTAAAGGCATGCTTACATTACCCACTTCTATTTTTCTAACAATATCATCTTCGGTTGGGGTGTATTCTAATTTTATCTGATTTTGAAAATCGAAAGTAGATTCTGTATCATAATTGGCATTTACTTTTAAACGCTTACCTACATTCCCTGTTAAGCTTAGGCTTATACGCTGATCGAAATCGAACGTAAAATTACTTCGGTTTCTTGGAGATAAGGAAGGGTTGTCTTGCTTTGTGTATAACACGCCCATATCCATTTCAACAGATCCTTGTGGGATTACTTCTATCTCGTTGCCTCCAAAAATGGTTTCAAAAAAATTGTTATCTACATAAAAAATAGGAAGTAAATTTTTCTGTTGTTCTGTTGCCTCCTGGGTTCTACCTGCCATAGCTTTTGATTTCTGCTTGAAGTAATTTTTCATTTCTTCTTCCAGAATCAATTCCTGAAACTCTTCAGGAGTTAGCATCATAGGGTGGCTCACATTTATCTGTCCTAATTTAGAAGTATATACATACCTGTCTAGAATAGGGTCGTATTCATATTGATTTACAATACTGTTAGGGTTAGGCATACTAAGCTCTCCCAACTTATTTCCTGTTTTAGTAGAATCTTGAACGGTCTGATTATCTGCCTCCTGTGCAACTCCCTGAAATACAAAACCTAAAAACACCACTACCCATAGTAATGATTTATAGTTGTGCTGAAGCCTTGAGTGGTTAGTTTTTCTCAATTTGACTAAAGTTTTTTTAACGCAAGCTTTATAATGGTCTCTACAGAAGCCTCGGGCTCTTGCTTTACGATATTTTCTATCACCTTTTGCGACTGCTTTTTAGTGTAACCTAAGGTTTCTAAAGCAGATAACGCCTCGTTTTGATTTGTATTGCCTTTAAGTACTAAATTATTAGCTGTGGTGGCAACATCATTTAGCTTATCTTTTAAATCTATAATTACGCGTTGTGCTGTTTTCAGCCCAATACCTTTCACTCCTTTTATGGTATTTACATCTTCCGAAGCTATTGCTTGTATAATTTGCTCTGGAGATAAACTAGAAAGCATCGTGCGTGCTGTACCTGCACCAATCCCAGAAACAGAAATAAGTTTTAAAAACAAATCACGTTCTGTTGTTTGCGCAAAACCGTATAAGGTTTGAGCATCTTCTCTTACCAATAAATGCGTAAAAATTTTAATATTCTCATCGGTTCCTAGTTGTTCGTATGTATATAAAGAAATATGCAATAAGTAACCTACACCATTACATTCTACCACCAATTCGGTTGGGTTTTTCTCTACTAATTTACCTTGTAAATGTGTTATCATAAAACAACCTTAGATTAAACTTCAAATGTAGAAAATTTATTCCTATAAGAAAATGTTAAAGCCGTAGTTTATTCTACGGCTTGGATACTTTGATTTTTACGTTTTTCTTTTTCTTGTGCATCTACTACTGCTACTGCAACCATATTTACCATTTCTTCTACACTTGCTCCCAATTGTAAAATGTGTGCAGGTTTGCTTAATCCCATCAATATTGGCCCTATAGAATCTGTTTTATTCAATTCTTTTATAAGCTTATATGTTCCATTAGCCGATTCTAAATTCGGAAATATTAACGTGTTTACTTTTAATCCTGCTAATTTTGAAAAAGGATAGTTCTCTTGAAGCATTTTTCTATTTAGGGCAAAATCTACCTGAATTTCTCCATCTACCACAATGTCTGGACATCTTTCATGCAGGGTTTTTACGGCTTGTTTAACTTTTTTAGCATTTGGATGCGATGAAGTTCCAAAGTTAGCATAAGAAAGCATTGCCATTACAGGCTCCATCCCAAACATACGTACGGTATAGGCGGTCATTTGAGCAATTTTAAATAAATCTTCTGCCGATGGTTCTATATTCATCGTGGTATCACTAATAAAAATAGGCCCTCTAGATGTACTCATTAAGTTTGTTGCAGCGATACGGGTTACACCTTTCGCAAGCCCGATAATATCGATTATAGGTTTTACTACTGTTGGGTAAGCTCTAGAATATCCAGATAGCATTGCATCTGCATCTCCTCTTTTCACCATCATCGCAGCAAAGTAATTGCGCTCTCTTAGTAACTTCTGAGCTTCATATAGTGTAATTCCGTTTCGGCTACGTGCTTCAAACAAAATTTCTGCGTAAGCGTCTACCTGTGGTTTTTGTTCATCAGATTTTGGGTCTATAATTAAAATATCATCTGTGTTTTCAAATTCTATTTCATTCATCAGCTCCAAGATCACCTCTCTTCTTCCTAATAAAATAGGGATTGTAATGCCTTCGTCATAAGCAATTTGAGCTGCTTTCAATACATCTAAGTGGTCTGCTTCTGCAAATACTACTCGTTTAGGGTTTGTTTTTGCTCGGTTTTGTAATAATCGTGTAATTTTATTATCACTCCCCATACGCTCATACAGTTCTACCTCATAGCGTTCCCAATCTTGAATAGGTTCTTTTGCCACTCCCGAATCCATTGCTGCTTTTGCCACTGCAGGTGGCACTTCTGTAATTAAACGAGGATCGAAAGGTTTTGGAATAATATAATCTGGACCAAAATTTAGCCTTGTTTCACCATAAGCAATATTTACTTGCTCTGGTACAGGTTTTTTCGCAAGGTTAGCTAATGCTATAACTGCCGCCTGTTTCATTTCCTCATTAATTTTAGTAGCACGCACATCGAGTGCTCCTCTAAAAATAAACGGAAAACCTAATACGTTATTTACCTGATTAGGGTAATCGCTACGTCCTGTTGCCATAATAAGATCTTCCCGTGTATCTACGGCCAACTTATAATCTATTTCTGGATTTGGATTTGCCATCGCAAACACAATAGGATTTGCCGACATGCTTTTTAGCATTGCTGGTGTTACAATATCTGCAATAGAAAGTCCTACAAATACATCTGCTCCTTGCATTGCCTCTTCTAAGGTGTCTATTTTTCTAGCGGTAGCAAACTCTTGCTTTTCTTCGGTTAAATTGTCTCTATCTGCTCTGATAACTCCTTTGCTATCTAACATGACAATATTTTCTGCTTTAGCCCCGAAAGATTTATATAAACGTGTACACGAAACTGCAGCAGCTCCAGCGCCACTCACTACAATTTTTACTTCTTCTAGTTTTTTTCCTGCAATTTCTACAGCATTTAACAGTGCTGCTGCCGAAATAATAGCCGTTCCATGCTGATCGTCGTGCATGACAGGAATATCTAATTCTTGTTTTAATCGGCGTTCAATTTCAAAAGCTTCTGGCGCTTTAATGTCTTCGAGGTTAATTCCTCCAAAAGTAGGCGCTATGTTTTTTACTGTTTCGATAAATTTTTCTACATCTTTGGTGTCTACCTCTATGTCAAAAACATCTATATCTGCGAATATTTTAAAGAGTAAACCTTTTCCTTCCATCACGGGTTTAGAGGCTTCTGGTCCTATATCTCCTAGACCTAATACCGCGGTTCCGTTAGAAATTACGGCCACCAAATTTCCTTTAGTTGTATATCTGTATGCGTTATCGGGATCTTTAGCGATTTCTAAACAAGGCTCTGCAACCCCTGGAGAGTAGGCTAAAGCTAAATCGCGTTGTGTAGTATATTTTTTTGTAGGCACCACTTTAATTTTCCCAGGCTTTGGTTTTGCATGGTAAACTAATGCTTCTCTTCTTTTTCTTTCGTTACTCATAACTGTTCATGTTAATCAACTTACAAATGTAGCAATAGTTGGATAATCTTAGGAGTTCTCTTGCTTTAAAAAATTAATATTTCTGGTTAAACCACTAAATTTAGTCCGTTTTACTGCCGATTTTTTAAATATTTTTCCAAAAGCTTCTTGGGTAAGCTCCTCCCAGTCTGATTTTGTCATGTTCAATAAATCTGGATGAGGGTTAAATAAAGGTTCTGAATGAGGTTTTGAAAACCTATTCCAAGGGCATACATCTTGACACACATCGCACCCAAACATCCAATCGTCAAATTTTCCTCGTTCTGAATGAGGGATTTCGTCTTTTAATTCAATGGTAAAATACGAAATACATTTACTTCCATCTACAACATAAGGCTCTACAATGGCCTGTGTAGGGCAAGCATCTATACAGGCAGTACAAGTACCACAATGATCGGTAACTGGGGTGTCGTATTCTAAAGGAATATCAAGAATCAATTCGGCAATAAAAAAAAAGGAACCTGCTTTTTTACTTAATAGGTTGCTATTTTTACCAACCCAACCTAATCCGCTTTTTTTTGCCCAAGCTTTATCTAAAACAGGGGCAGAATCTACAAATATGCGTCCACCAACCTCTCCTATTTCCTGTTGAAGTGTATGCATTATTTGCTTTAGCTTATCTTTAATTACAAAGTGATAATCTTGCCCATAAGCGTATTTACTGAGCTTATACGAAGTATTATTTTGTATTTTTTCTGGATAGTAGTTATAGAGTAAGGAAACGACACTTTTTGCCCCTTCTACGAGTTTGGTAGGGTCTAAACGTTTATCGAAATGGTTTTCCATATACTGCATTTTCCCGTGCATATTATTAGACAACCATTTTTCTAACCTTGGGGCTTCCTCTTCTAAAAAGCCAGCTTTACTTATACCACAAGACAAAAAACCGAGGCGTTTAGCTTCGGCTTTAATAATGGATGTATGTTTCTCTCGCGCGTTAATCATAGTCTAGAAAAAACCTGTTTGTTCTCCTGGTTTTGTTTTCCCTAAATGTTTATATGCTGCGGCAGTAGCCTCTCTCCCTCTAGGCGTACGAATTAGAAAACCTTGTTGAATAAGAAAAGGTTCATACACTTCTTCTATTGTATCGGCATTTTCGCTTACTGCTGTTGCTAAGGTGGTAATCCCAACAGGACCGCCTTTAAATTTATCTATTATTGTAGTGAGTATTTTATTGTCCATCTCGTCTAATCCATGCGCATCTACATTAAGGGCTTCTAAGGCATATTTGGCGATTTCTACATCTATTTTTCCATTTCCTTTAATCTGCGCAAAATCTCTAACCCTCCTTAATAAAGCGTTGGCAATACGCGGCGTTCCTCTGCTTCTTCCTGCAATTTCTATTGCTGCTTCTATTTGGATAGGCACATTAAGAATAGATGCACTACGCTGTACGATATCCGATAATAACTCGGTAGAATAATAATTCAATCTGCTTGATATCCCAAACCTTGCCCTCATGGGTGCTGTTAATAAGCCCGAACGTGTTGTTGCTCCTACAAGTGTAAACGGATTAAGATTAATTTGTACTGAGCGTGCATTGGGTCCCGATTCTATCATAATGTCTATTTTAAAATCTTCCATTGCGCTATACAAATATTCTTCTACTACAGGGCTTAATCGATGAATTTCATCTATAAACAACACATCTCGCTCTTCCAAATTAGTTAGCAAACCTGCTAAATCTCCTGGTTTATCCAACACTGGCCCTGAAGATATTTTTATTCCTGCATCTAGCTCGTTAGCCAAAATATGAGCTAAGGTTGTTTTCCCTAATCCTGGAGGCCCATGCAAGAGTGTGTGATCTAGGGCTTCACCTCTTAAGTTTGCTGCTTTTACAAAAATTTGTAAATTTTCAAGTACTTTTTCTTGCCCAGCAAAATCATTAAACGACAAAGGCCGTAAGGCTCTTTCTATGTCGTGTTCTTCTGCTGAAAAGTGTTCTCCCGTAGGGTTTAAATTATCATTCATACGGCAAAGATAAAACATTCTTGATTTATGAAATCACTTTAAATAAAAGAAAGCTTCTTGATGGGATTAGGCATAAAAAAACTCCTCTGCTGCAGAGGAGTTTTTATTTATATAATTTCGGAATTAATGATTTAATTCTTCTTCGTTATCTTGAAGCGGGACATCTTGCATTACATAATCCTGACCTGGAATTACATAGTCTGTTCCTTCTTTATTTGTCTTGCTATAATCATAAGCCCAACGGTGAACAGTAGGAATTTCTCCTGGCCAGTTACCGTGAACGTGCTCTACTGGTGTTGTCCATTCTAATGTTGTTGCATTCCATGGGTTTTGAGTTGCTTTTTTACCATAGAAAATAGAATGAATTAGGTTATATATAAATACTATCTGAATAAGAGCAGTTACAATAGCACAAACTGTAATTAATATTTGCACATCGGCCATATCATCAAAATACGGGAATGCGGTGTTGGTGTAATAACGTCTTGGTAAACCAGCTAATCCTATAAAGTGCATTGGGAAGAAAACCCCGTACGATCCTATTGCCGTAATCCAGAAGTGCACATAACCTAAATTCTTATTCATCATTCTTCCAAAAAACTTAGGGAACCAGTGGTAAACCCCAGCAAAGAACCCGTATAATGCAGATATACCCATTACTAAGTGGAAGTGAGCAATTACAAAGTAAGTATCGTGTACGTTAATATCTAATGTACTATCTCCTAATATAATTCCTGTTAATCCTCCTGTAATAAATGTAGATACCATCCCGATAGAGAATAACATACCTGGATTCATCTGAATGTTTCCTTTCCATAAGGTAGTAATCCAGTTAAATGCTTTTACAGCAGAAGGAATTGCAATAAGTAAGGTTGTAAAGGTAAATACAGAACCTAAGAATGGGTTCATACCTGAAACGAACATGTGGTGCCCCCATACAATAGTTGATAAGAATGCAATGGCTAAAATTGAAGTAATCATTGCACGGTAACCAAATATAGGTTTACGTGAGTTGGTAGACATAATTTCTGAAACAATCCCCATGGCTGGTAAAATAACAATATATACCTCTGGGTGACCTAAAAACCAGAATAAATGCTCGTATAATACAGGAGAACCTCCTTGGTGAGCTAAAACCTCTCCTTTTATATAGATATCTGATAAGAAAAATGATGTCCCAAAGCTTCTATCCATAATAAGCATTAAGGCTGCCGATAAAAGTACTGGGAAAGAAACCACTCCAATAATTGCGGTTACAAATAATGCCCATATTGTTAATGGAAGCCTTGTCATAGACATTCCTTCTGTACGAAGGTTTAATACGGTAACAATATAGTTTAATGACCCCATTAAAGATTGCGCTATAAACAATGCCATGGCTATTAACCAAAGCGTCATCCCTGTTCCTGAACCTGGTATTGCTTCTGGCAACGCACTTAAAGGTGGGTAAACTGTCCAACCTGAAGATGCTGCTCCTCCCTCTACAAAAAGCGAAATAAGCATAATGATAGAAGATAGGAAGAATATCCAGTAAGAAAGCATATTCATAAATCCTGATGCCATGTCTCTTGCTCCAATTTGCAAAGGAATAAGTAAGTTACTAAATGTACCACTTAAACCAGCAGTAAGCACGAAAAACACCATAATAGTACCGTGCATAGTTACCAATGCTAGGTATGAATCTGCATTCATCACCCCATCAGTGGCATATTTTTCACCTAAGAAAAACCTAAATATCTCGAAGGATTGCTCTGGCCAAGCTAATTGTATTCTAAACAAAATAGACATCAAAATACCTATTACCCCCATTGCAAGACCTGTAAACAGGAATTGCTTAGCGATCATTTTATGGTCTTGACTAAACACATACTTTGTGATAAAAGACTCTTTATGATGATGTCCATGATCGTCGTGTCCGTGATGATCTTGTGCTACTGATGCATTTGCGATTGCTGACATATCTTCTTAAACTATTACTTTACTAAATAAAATTAATACTATTGCTTAATGCTTTCTCCGAATTCTTGTTGTTGAGCTAACCAGGCTTGGAAATCCTCTTCTTCTTCTACAATAATTTTCATTTGCATATTGTAATGTGAGATTCCACAAATTTTGTTACACAACACATAATAATCAAATTCGTAAGGGTCTAAAGGCATTTCTCCTTTAGCAACAAGCTCTTTACTGTTTTCTGCTCTAATTTCATTAATTTCCTTCACTTTATCTACCATGTACTTGCTATTTCTCATTTCGTCTGAAGTGATGGTAGGTACGAAGCTAAACTGCGTGATCATACCAGGAACAACATTCATTTGAGCTCTAAAAAACGGGAAGTAAGCTGAGTGTAAGATATCTTGTGAACGGAATTTAAAAATAACACGTTTGTTTACGGGTAAATGCAGTTCTGTTGTAATTTTATCATCGGCAGCATAAGGGTCACTCTCATCAAGCCCTAATGTGTTTATACCTTTTATAAAGCGTACATTTGCTTTTCCTAAGGTATTATCTGCCCCTGCATAACGAGCTTTCCACCCGAACTGATAAGCATAAAGCTCTACAACAACGGCATCTTCATCTTCATCAAAATTCATGATATCTGACCAAGTAAAAAGACCGTATATAATTAGTGCTGCTAATACAATTACAGGAATAATAGTCCAAACTGCTTCTAATTTATCATTATCGGCAAAGAAAAGTGCTTTTTGCCCCTTTCTACCTTTATACTTAAAAGAGAAGTAGTGTAATAAGAATTGTGTTACAATCTGTACGATAACAATAATCAATATAGAAAGCATCATTAATCTATCATAATCTACTCCATGCTTTGATGCTGCTTCTGGGAGGTAAAATTTACTATAGTCCCAAAAGTTATAAATCATAAAAGCATAAAACAATACTGCAAACCACAACATAAGTTTTCCTTGTGTTTTATTGTCTGCATCGGTAGCTACGCCGTTGTCATCTTTTTTACCAGACTGAGAGAGTTTTAAAATTTTTGACATTTGCCAAAACGTTATCCCTAGAAGGCCTACAACAATGATGATAAGAATTTCAGTCATTTTTAAATATCTATACTTTAAACAATTTTTTAATAATGGAAGTGCTTACTCTCTTTTATAAACGGGTTACGTTTCGCTATAAGAGGAGCCTTTGTAAGTGCATTAAATACTATAAGTAAAAATAAACCTGCAAAGAATAGCATTGCACTAATTTCTGGCACACCTATAAACCATGATTTTCCTACGGTTGCTGGCATAATCATGTTGAAGATATCTAAATAGTGCCCTACTAAGATAACTACACCTGTCATAACTACAAACCAATTTACACGTTTATAATCACTATTAATTAATACTAGTAATGGGAAAATAAAATTAAATATTAGCATCCCGAAAAACGGTAAGTTATAATCTTCTATACGTGTAATAAAATAGGTTACCTCTTCTGGAATATTTGAGTACCATATTAATAGGAATTGAGAGAACCAAAGGTATGTCCAGAAAATACTAATCCCAAACATAAATTTTGCTAAATCATGAATATGACTATTGTTTACCTCTGGTAAGTATCCTTTAGATTTCAGGTAAATTGTAATAAGTGCTATCACAGTAATTGCAGTTACAAACAAACTAGCAAAAAGATACCATCCAAACAAAGTACTATACCAGTGAGGGTCTAAACTCATAATCCAATCCCAAGACATCATTGACTCGGTAACGATAAAGAACACCAAGAATGCTGCTGATAATTTAAAGTTTTTCTTATAGAAACGGTTATCGGTTGCTTCGTCTTGACGTAAAGAGTTTTTACGTAAGAAGTGTCTAAACACATTCCATCCTATAATGTATATAGCTGCTCTAATTAAGAAAAATGGCACATTAAGGTAGGCTTCTTTTCCTTGAATAATAGGGTCGTTTTTAACCACTTCTGGATCCATCCATATAAACATGTGGTTAAGGTGCATTCCTGAAAGCATTAATATAGCAAATACTATTAAACTTCCTGGTAGAAGGTATGCTGTTACAGCTTCCATCACCCTAAATAATACTGGCGACCACCCTGCTTGGGCTGCATATTGAATTGCATAAAATGCTAAAGCCCCTAATGCAATCATAAAAAAGAAGAAAGCTGCTACATAAGTTGCTGACCATGGTTTATTTTGCAATTGGTGCAAAACATGTTCGGCGTGTTTGTCTGCATGGGCATCATCATGAGTTGCGTGCGCATTAGCTGTGGCTTGATGTTCTCCATGAGCTTCATGAGAAGCTATAATCTCTTTTACTTCTTCTATTGTAGAAGGAGCAGATGCAAATGCATAAATTAACCCAATTGCACCCACAACCATAAGAATGATTGCTGATAATTTTAATTTACTAGATAGCGTATACATATTGAAATATATCTAATACAGTTTAATTATTTCCTTTTATTTATCTCTTATTAATGGGTTGTTGTCACAGGGTTTTCCTGTACAGTTACCTCAGAAATAATTTCTTTTTGTTCTTTTAAAGAGGCTTTCGTTTCGAATGCTCTTTTAGGCTTGCCTTCTAATTGCGCTTTTAAATCCATTACATAGTGTGTAATTTGCCAGCGCTCTTCTTCATTGGTTTGTGCTGCATACGAGCCCATGGTGTTTAATCCATAATAAGATACATGATATACACCACCTTCGGTAATTGCACGCCCCATATCATCATAAGAAGGAATACCTAATATCTTTTCTCTTTTTACCAGATTTCCTTTACCGTCGCCTTTATCACCATGACAAATAGCACAATAAATAGTATAAAGTTCTTTTCCTTTATTCAGGTTATCTTCGGTATAAGGTAGTGGATTTTTCAGCTCTTCTTTTGCTTGTGCAAAGCCTTCGGTTGTATTTGGGTAAGCGTAAGGCTTCCATCCTCTTGCTATTGTTCCTTCTACAGGGATTTGTGCTTGTTGCCCATTTCCAAAAGCTTCGTATTCACCATAAGTTTCATATCCTACAGACTCATACATATCTGGGAAGAATTCGTAATTCCTAGAATCTTTATTAAAACAACCTACAGATAAGGTTGCTGCAATTAGTGCTACTGCTATTTTTATAGTCTTCATGCCCATTACTTATTTATAAGTTTAATTTCTACTGCCCCTGTGTTTGCAAAAAAATCGGCCATTTCTTCCACATTATGATTAGCAACATCTACTTCCATAAGAAAGTGATCGTCTGTTGTACGTGGATCTGGATTTTCTGCTTCTTTAAAAGGCCATATTTTACTGCGTAAGTAAAATGTAATTACCATTAAGTGTGCAGCAAAGAATACTGTTAATTCAAACATAATTGGCACGAAAGATGGTAAGTTTTCTAAAAAGCTAAAACTTGGTTTTCCTCCAATATTTTGAGGCCAATCATCTATCATTATAAAATTCATCATAGCTATAGAAACCGATAGACCTACTAACCCGTAAAGAAATGCGGTAACAGCTAATCGGGTATGAGGTAACCCCATAGCTTTATCTAAGCCGTGTACTGGAAATGGCGTATAAACTTCCTCTATACGGTAACGAGCTTCTCTCGTTTGTTTTACGGCTTGCATAAGCAAATCGTCATCCGTATATATAGCATGTATTACTTTTGAAGACATCTTTATAGTTGTTTATTTACTGCTTAAATAAATTAAGCTTGGTCTGTATTATTTGATTCTAAATTAATAATCGGTTTCGCTGTAGGTTCTGTGTATAATTTTGCATCATCCCCTTGAGCTTCTCTAATTTTCTTATACTTCTCTCCTGATGATTTTAGGATAGTTTTTACTTCTGCCTGTGCAATTACTGGGAATGTACGTGCATAAAGTAAGTATAATACAAAGAAGAATCCGATAGTTCCAACAAATATTCCTATATCTACAAAGGTTGGAGAGAACATTGTCCATGATGATGGTAAGTAATCACGGTGTAATGATGTTACGATAATTACAAAACGCTCAAACCACATTCCTATATTCACCACAATAGAGATAAAGAAAGAGAACATTATACTTCTTCTTAATTTAGGGAACCACATAAACTGAGGTGAGAACACGTTACATGTCATCATTGCCCAATAAGCCCACCAGTAAGGTCCTGTTGCACGGTTTAAGAAGGCATATTGCTCAAACTCTACACCTGAATACCATGCAATAACAAGCTCTGTAATATAGGCCACCCCTACAATAGATCCCGTAATCATAATTACAATATTCATTAGCTCGATATGCTGAACCGTAATATAATCTTCTAGATTAGACACCTTACGCATAATGATAAGCAAAGTATTTACCATTGCGAATCCTGAGAAAATTGCCCCAGCAACAAAATAAGGAGGGAATATAGTGGTATGCCATCCAGGAATAACCGAAGTAGCAAAGTCAAACGATACAATAGTGTGTACAGAAAGTACAAGTGGTGTAGCTAAACCTGCTAACACAAGAGAAACTTCCTCAAAGCGCTGCCAGTCTTTTGCTCGCCCACTCCATCCGAAAGAAAGCAAAGAGTATATTTTCTTCTGAAAAGGTTTTACTGCTCTATCACGAATCATTGCAAAATCTGGAAGTAATCCTGTCCACCAGAACACCAATGAAACCGAAAGATATGTAGAAATTGCAAATACATCCCAAAGTAAAGGTGAGTTAAAGTTTACCCATAACGAACCAAATTGGTTAGGAATTGGCACTACCCAATATCCTAGCCACGGTCTACCCATGTGTATTAACGGGAATAATCCTGCTTGCACTACGGCAAAAATTGTCATGGCTTCTGCAGAACGGTTAATGGCCATTCTCCATTTTTGACGGAATAAAAGTAATACTGCAGAAATAAGTGTACCTGCGTGACCAATACCTACCCACCAAACAAAGTTAGTAATATCCCAGGCCCAACCAACAGTTTTGTTAAGACCCCATGTTCCGATACCGGTTGATATGGTGTATATAATACATCCTATTCCCCAAAGAAAAGCCACTAAGGCAATAGAGAAAACAATCCACCAAGATTTATTTGCCTTACCTTCTACTGGAGCCACCACATCTAGGGTAACATCATGATAAGATTTCTCTCCGGTAACTAAAGGCTTTCGTATAGGTGCTTCGTAATGAGACATAATCCTTTTTATCTAGTTAATTCTTTATAATATTTTATTAATTTTCTGAAGTGTTACGCACTTTGGTATGATAGAACACGTTAGGATCTGTACCTATGTGCTGTAATAAATGATACACTCTATCACTTTTCTTAAGTTCATGCACTTCACTTGCTTCATCATTTACATCCCCAAATACCATTGCACCAGAAGTACAAGCACTAGAACATGCGGTTTGGAATTCCACATCCTTAACAAGTCTACCTTCGCGCTTAGCATCTAAAATAGTTTTCTGCGTCATCTGGATACACATAGAGCATTTTTCCATTACTCCACGAGTTCTTACAACCACATCTGGATTAAGTACCATTCGCCCTAAGTCATTATTCATATTGAAATCAAACTCATCGTTATGGTTATATCTAAACCAGTTGAAACGACGTACTTTATAAGGACAGTTGTTTGCACAGTAACGAGTTCCTACACAACGGTTATATGCCATGTGGTTTTGACCTTGGCGACCATGTGAAGTTGCTGCAACTGGACATACTGTTTCACAAGGAGCTTGATTACAATGCTGACACATTACAGGCTGAAAAACCACCTGAACATCTTCTTCTGCTGCTATTTCTAATTGTCCAAATCCTCCTAATGAATCTCCTAAACCATCAAAGCCTTCTTTCTTCTCTATATCTTTTTCAAAAGTACTTTCTGAAGAGTAGTATCTATCTATACGCAACCAGTGCATATCTCTACTTCTTCTCACTTCAGATTTTCCTACAACAGGAACGTTGTTTTCTGCATGACAAGCAATCACACAAGCCCCACATCCTGTACAAGCATTAAGATCTATAGACAGGTTAAAATGATGCCCAATAGAACGATCAAATTGCTGCCATATATCTACCTCGGGAGACGAAACAGGCTTCTCTTCGTGATTTAGAGAAACCACTGGCATGAAATTCCAGTGTTTTTTATCTTTTGTATTAAATACCTCTAAGGTAGTTTCTTTAATAACATCACCACGCCCCATCAATGTATTCTGCAACTGCACACAAGCAAACTCATGCTCTCCTTCTACTTTAGAAATACTTACATCCTGAACTGCATCAAAGTTTTGGTATAACGAATAGGCATTTATACCTACTTGCATTTCTTTCTGAATAGCCGCTTTACTACCATAACCTAAGGCCAGACCTACAGAACCCTTAGCTTGCCCTGGCTGAATAAGCACAGGCACTTTTTTAAGCGTTACATTATTTACCGTAACATCTACATAGCTTCCGTTTAATCCGCCGTTAGCCACATGCTTATTCATTAAGCCCATCGCTTCTGCGTCACTCCTAGAAACAGTTAAGTAGTTATCCCAAGAAACCCTAGAAATCGGATCTGGAAATTCTTGTAACCAAGGGTTATTAGCTTGTTGACCATCACCTAAACCTGCTTTTACATAAAGCGTAAGCTCTAATCCTTTTCCTTGAGAAGAAGCTAATTTCCTAGCAGCTCCAGAAACATTCATTTCTGTTTGTGCCATCTCTTCCCCTTCTACAGAAACGTTTTCAATAGAAGCTACATAAACTCCATCATGCAGTGCATCTTCCCATGAAGTAGCTCCTAGAATTGTCTTCCAAGTTTCTTTTATATAATTATAATAAGATATTTCTTTTCCTAAAACACTCATTAACGACTCCTGAAACTGTTGTGTTTTAAACAACGGTTTAATAGTAGGCTGCATTAAGCTATAGTGTTTTGCGGTAAACTGAACATCGCCCCAAGATTCTAAATAATGCGGAGTAGCTCCTACAAATTCTGCAAGCTCAGCCGTCTCGTTATGCTTCATAGCATAAGAAACCATTAGGTCTAATTTCTCTACTCCTTTTTTAAACTCTTCGGCATTAGGTAAAGAATATGCTGGGTTAACTCCAACGGTAACTAAACCTCCTACTTGCCCTGCATTCATTCTTGAAATTAACTCTTTTACTTGAGTGGCATTTCCTTGACGAATCATTCGTGGATTTTTAACATCCATTACTTTAGAAGCTAATGCCTCATTAATTTCTAAAGCTAAAAGCTGCGCATCCTTATCTTGAATACCTGTAATTAAAACCGCCTTAGATCCTGCAGATTTTAAATTTTTCACCGCTATTGCAACTTTTTTCGCAACAGCCTCAGGCAAGTCTGCACTACCACCACCTACAATTCCGTAGTAAATAGCCGCCAAAACAGCTTTCTGTACCGAAGGTTTTACAGGAACACGAATATCCGCATTAGCACCCGCTAAACTCATATTCGATTCAAATTGAATATGACGTGACATTTTACCATTCTCTGGCACACGTTTCAACGCATAATCACTATCATATCCACCGCCTTGCCAATCTCCTAAAAAGTCTGCTCCTACACTAACTACAACATCAGCTTGGTCAAACTTATACGAAGGCAATGCACGCTTTCCGTACTTAGAAGCAAAAGCGTCTAATGCTGCACTTTCAGAAACAGCATCATAAACCACATGCTTTACGTTAGCGTATTTAGCTTTAAACTCCTCCATCAACCTAGAGGTTGAAGGGCTCGCAAAAGTTTGAGTCATCACCACCAACTCTTTACCATTTAAAGCTTCTATTCTTTCTTTAAATTCACGATTAAAACGCTCCCATGCAACAGGTTCGTTTTTAATAAGCGGATTTTTAAGACGTTTATTATCATATAAAGAAAGTACAGAAGCATGCACTCGTGCATTAGCCCCTACATTAACTTTCCCTAATTTGTTATTTTCAATTTTTATAGGACGCCCCTCTCGTGTTTTCACTAAAACACTAGCAAAGTCGAAACCATCTGCAATTGTGGTTGCATAATAATTTGCAACACCCGGAACTATACGCTCTGGCTGAACCACATAAGGAATAGACTTAACAACAGGCCCTTCACAAGCCGCTAAAGATGCAGCTGCAGTACTAAAGCCTACAAACTTCAAGAAGTCTCTACGAGAAGTTTTGGAAGTTTCTAAATTCTCTTTATCCCCCAAAAACTCATCTGTAGGTATTTCCTGCACAAACTCGTTCTGCTTAAGCGTCTCAACAATAGAACTATTTTCGTTTAGCTCCTCAACACTTTTCCAGTATTTTTTGTTTGATGACATAGTATATAATAGTTACTTCTTTGTAATAATTAATTAATAGTGACATTTACCACACTCCAACGCTCCCATTTGAGCCGCCGTAAGTTTTTCTACACCGTATTTTTTAGATAGCTCCTCATGTATTTTTTCATAATACTCATTCCCTTCCATCTTCACATTAGTCTCACGGTGACATTCGATACACCAACCCATAGTTAATGGCGCATACTGCTCTAAAATCTCCATCTCTTCTACAGGACCATGGCATTTCTGACAATCTACTCCCGCCACTGTTACGTGCTGCGAGTGATTAAAGTATGCGAAATCTGGCAAGTTATGCACACGAACCCATTTTACCGGTTTCTCTTCTCCTGAATAAGATTGCGTTGTAGGATCCCAACCTGTAGCTTCGTATAGTTTTGCTATTTGACCATCATAAAACTCTTTACTATACTCCTCTGTTGCTGTTTCTGGCGCAACCTCACTTACAGATTTATGACAATTCATACAAACATTCAACGAAGGAATACCTGAAGTTTTACTAACACGAGCAGAAGAGTGACAATATTTACAATCTATGCCATTATCTCCCGCATGTATTTTATGTGAAAAATGTATTGGCTGCACTGGCTGATACCCTTGATCTACGCCTACCTGCATCAAGTAACCATAAGCAAAATATGCACCAACCAACAACAAGATTACTGAAGAAGAAAGCACTAAGAATTGGTTTTCAGCAAAAGCTTTCCACAAAGGCTTTCTAGCCTCCTCTTCTGGCAATTCAACCCCACTTGCTTCTGCAAATCTTGTCAGCGTTTTATTTACTAATACTAAAATAATCACCAACAACAGCAACACAAAAGTTAACGCAGCCATGATTATATTTGTAGAAACACCAGCTCCAGCTCCAGCTCCAGCCGCAGCCTCTCCAGCAGCAGCAACAGGCGGCTCTGGCTTAGGCTGCTCTACATAAGCTAAAATATCATTAATATCTTGATCTGACAATTGCGGAAACGCAGTCATCGGAGTCTCATTATACTCCTCAAAAATCGCAATAGCATCTGCATCTCCAGCAGCTATCATCTCTGCACTATTCCTAATCCAACGATAAAGCCAATCTATATCTCGTTTTTCGGTAATACCATGCAAAGCTGGCCCCGTAGAACGAGCATACGGCTTGTGACAAGCAGCACACTGAGAATTAAACAATTCTTTCCCTTTTGCTGGATCTCCCAAGGAAGAACCCCCGTCGTCTTGAGAATAATTTAGCTGAGAAAACGATAAGAAAACCGCTAGAAGCAACAGCAGTCTTTTTGAAATTGAATGGCGGATATTCACCTTTTCCATATGACAGTTAAATTAACATCTTATTTTTATGCAATCTGATAAGCTTTTATCTGTTAATAAGTTACCAAAATGCACGGTAAAATTTAAGCACAAAAGTAACACTTAAAGATGATTTTAGGAATGTTAGTGAAGTGTTAATATGTAATTTATACTGTTTCTAAATAGTGAAATCAACCTATGCTTGTAAATAAATATTAATTTTGTAATCGAAAAAATATATTAATATGAAAAGAATCAATCTATTAGGAGTTGTAAACATTTTGTTTTTTTTGAGCTTCTTTATTTCTAGCAACGCACAAGAGTCTTCCCAACAAATAAATGTTGACCCATTGGTTGATGAATTGCTAGTACTGAAAAATAAAATGACCGAAAAAAACGACTTTACAAACCGGTACACCATTCAATTATTCTATGGCTCTTCAAGAGAGGAAGCTGTAAAAATTCGGAATAGATTTCATAATAAGTATGACAGCATTCCTACAAACATAGTTTACCAATCGCCCAACTACAAAGTATGGGCAGGAAATTACACAAACAGCCTTGATGCTGAAAAGTGCTTTATTGAACTTAAAGAAGACTTTAAAAGTGCTTTACTTATACGTCCAAAAAAATAAGAAACAGCACTATAGTTAAGAAGTTTTGTTATATTTGAAGACATTAAACCATAAATTATGAAAATAGGAATAACATTTAGTGCCTTTGATTTGTTACACGCAGGGCATATTAAAATGCTAGAAGAAGCAAAGCTACAATGCGACTATCTTATAGCCGGCCTACAAACAGACCCTACAATAGATAGACCAGAAAAAAATAAACCTACACAAACCGTAGTAGAACGTTACATCCAATTAAAAGGATGTAAATATGTAGATGAAATAGTACCATACACTACAGAACAAGATTTAGAAGACATCTTAAAATCATTTAACGTAGATGTACGTATTATTGGAGTAGAGTATAAAGATAAAAACTTTACTGGCAGAAAGTATTGCCAAGAAAAAGGGATTAAATTATATTACAACTCTAGAGACCACCGGTTTTCTAGCACCAACCTCAGAAAAGAGGTAGCCGAAAAAGAGAAAAGCAAAACAACCAAGATAAAAAACATTAGCTAAATTATTTTAGTTTAGTTTAGCGTATAAAAAAGCCGACTCAATTTTAACTATTGAGTCGGCTTTTTAATTTTTATTTTTTTCGCATGTATACCGAGACTGGAACACCTGTAAAATCGAAATGTTTTCGGAGTTGGTTTTCTAGAAAACGCTTGTAAGGCTCTTTAACATACTGGGGCAAGTTACAGAAAAATGCAAATTGTGGCTGCGGCGTTGGTAACTGCGTAATAAATTTTATTTTTACATATTTACCTTTTGTTGCTGGTGGTGGATTATTTTGAATAATAGGCAACAACACATCGTTTAGCTGACTTGTTTTTACTTTTTTACTACGGTTGTTATAAACCTCAACAGCGGTTTCTATCGCTTTAAAAATACGCTGTTTATTTAGTACAGAAATAAATACGATAGGTACATCGGTAAACGGCTCTATGGCTTTGCGTATTGTTTCCTCAAAGGCTTTCATGGTATTGGTTTCTTTTTCTACCAAATCCCATTTGTTTACTAAAATTACTATTCCTTTTCGGTTACGTTGTGCTAACCAAAATATGTTTTGTACTTGGCCATCAAAACCTCTTGTTGCATCTACTACCAATAAGCAAACATCTGCGTGCTCTATGGCACGAACGCTTCGCATTACCGAGTAGAATTCGATATCTTCTTTTACTTTGGCTTTACGTCTAATCCCTGCGGTATCTACAAGATTAAACTCAAAACCAAAACGATTGTATTTTGTATCTATAGAGTCGCGCGTTGTCCCTGCGATATCGGTAACAATATACCTATCCTCACCGATAAGTGCGTTAATAAAGGACGACTTCCCTGCATTTGGTCTTCCTACTACGGCAAATCGTGGCAGATCTTCGTCTGTTTTAGCACTTTCTTCTGGCAGGGAAGCAACTACAGCATCTAGCAAATCTCCCGTACCACTTCCGCTTATTCCCGCAATGGTATAATAATCACCTAAGCCTAAGTTGTAAAACTCGTAAGCAGATTCTACTTTAGATGCGGTATCTACTTTATTTACGGCAAGAAAAATAGGTTTTTTAACCTTACGTAAAAGTTTAGCTACATCCTCATCCATTGGGGTAACTCCTTGTTCTACATCTACCATAAAGATAATAGCATCGGCTTCTTCAATGGCTAATTCTACTTGTTTATCTATTTCTGCTTCAAAGGCATCGTCACTTCCTACTACGTATCCTCCGGTATCAATTACAGAGAATTCACGTCCGTTCCAATCGGATTTACCATAATGCCTATCTCTTGTTACTCCGCTCACCGAATCTACAATGGCTTCTCTACGTTGGATTAGTCTGTTAAAAAACGTAGATTTTCCAACATTTGGTCTTCCTACAATGGCTACTATACTCATTTATCTTTCCCTTATTTAGTGCTTAGTTTTATTTTTCTTACAAAAGAATTTCTCTGTACTTTATTTAATTATTATAACCAAAGCGTTTAAGTTGACGCTGGTTACTACGCCAGTTTTTATTTACTTTCACGTAAAGCTCAAGGTAGACTTTTTTACCAAAAAACGCTTCTAAATCTTTTCTAGACTCTGCCCCCACACGTTTTAATGCCAAACCTTTATGTCCAATTATTATCCCTTTTTGGCTATCGCGCTCTACCATAATAATGCTTCGGATACGAATAATTTCTTCTTCTTCCTTAAACTCTTCTGTTTCTATTTCTACGCTATAAGGTATTTCTTTTTTATAGTGTAAAAGTATTTTTTCTCTAATAATTTCGTTTACAAAAAAGCGTTCTGGTTTATCAGTCAAGGCATCTTTAGGGTAAAAGGCTGGCGACTCTGGCAATAATTCTAGTATTCTATTAAATACTTGGGGTACTCCAAAATTTTCAAGTGCCGAAATTGCAAACACTTCTGCATTGGGGAGTTTTTCTTGCCACAAGGCTACTTGCTGCTCTACGTCTTCTTGTCCTGTTGCTTTATCTACTTTATTAAGCAGTAATAAAACTGGAATTTTGGCATGGGCTATTTTATTAAAAAACTGCTCATCTTTTAGTGCTTTTTCACCTAATTCTACTAAGTAAATTAGCACATCGGCATCTTCAAAAGCACTTTTTACAAAATCCATCATGGCATTTTGTAATTCGTAGGCTGGTTTTATAATTCCAGGAGTATCGCTTAACATTACCTGAAAATCTTCTCCGTTTATAATACCTAAAATACGGTGACGGGTAGTTTGTGCTTTAGATGTAATGATAGATAATCGCTCTCCTACAAAAGCATTCATTAAGGTAGATTTCCCCACGTTAGGATTCCCTATAATATTTACAAAACCTGCTTTATGTGCCATAAATTATTTTTATTTCGGCAAAGATACAAGCTTTTTTCGGCTCTTTAGCCTATAAAAAACCTAAAACTATGTGTTTTTTTAACTCAGAAAGCTCTTAACTGTTTAGTTTTCAATAAAAATATTATAGTATAACACCAGTAAGCTTCCGCCTAAGGCGTTACCACATAAGCGTTTTTTACCATGCGCTTAACAACCAATTTATGAAAAGGTTTAATAAGCTGCATATAGATTTTCCCTTTTTTATTATTGTACTCTACTAATGTGATCACCTTAATGTTTCCAAAAGTTTGATCGCTATTTTTTACTACGGCACGAAAATTTAAGTGGGTATCATTTGCGCCTAAAATAACCTGGTTGTTTGCCAACGCATAAATTTTAAAAAAACCAATATAACCGCCTACTTTATACTCGGTATTATAATCTGCAGGAGGTTTTGTTGTTAAACCAAATAAGCCTACAATACGGTTACGTATAGTAAATAAAGCTTTTACCCAACTGGGGGTTGTGTTAAAAATAAGGTTTGTAATTTCTGCTATGGTATGGGTATGGTTTGTAGTAGAAAATGTATCGGCAAAATCTATTTTAGGAAGTATTGCTTTTATACCCTCTGTAACTACTGTTTGTTCTTCTTTTACTTTTAGTGTCATTTAATTAACACTTATAATGGTTAAACCACATTAATATTACAAATATAGAAACAACTTATTTTCAAGTTATTCCTTTTAAGGTTAATTGTTTCATAAAAAGATTTATCGGCCTCACCTGCCCTAGTATAAGCAAGCTTTATCTAGCAAAACCTTACATTTTTCCAAAAGGACATTTTCTATTTAAAACTATATTTCTTACATACTAAATATGTAAATTTACAACATATAGAAACACCAATTTAGCAGTCAAAACACTTTTACACAATCAATATTCATTAAAATAGAACAAAAAAACAAATCCCTTAACGCTATAATGCGCAGGGGTAAATACCTTGCAGAAGTAAAAACAACCAAAATTCTATACCGCTTATGAAACTCAAAAGTATTCTCGCTCTATTTTTAATGAGCACCTCTCTTTTAATAGCACAAACAGATATTCTTATCGAAAACGTTAAGCTATTAGATCACAACACCGCTTCTTTAACCAAGCCAATGAATGTATTGCTTAGCGATGGTAAAATTCAGAAAATAAGTGCCTCAAGCATTTCTACCAAAAACAAAGATTTTATTAGCATCAACGGTAAAGGCAAAACCTTAATGCCTGGGCTTATTGATGCGCATGTACACATGGTATTTGGCGCCTTAACCATGCAACAACTTATGGACCCTAATATGACAGAGGATGTTTTGCTTGCTAAAGTAGGAACCAACTCACACGAAATGCTTATGCGTGGTTTTACAAGTGTTCGCGATGCTGGAGGTCCTATTTTTCCGTTAAAAGCAGCCATCGATAAAGGAAAGGTTACAGGACCGCGTATTTGGCCCTCGGGAGCAACCATAAGCCAAACTGCAGGTCATGGAGATTTTAGAACTCCAGAAGAACGCTCACGTAGATTTTTTGGAAAACCTTCGCGTGCCGAATTATTAGGAGCTACATTTATTGCCGATGGGCGAGATGATGTACTAACCGCTACTAGAGAAAACTTACGCTTTGGAGCTAGCCAAATAAAACTTATGGCTGGCGGAGGTACATCCTCTGCATACGACCCAATTGATGTTACCCAATACACCCTAGACGAAATGAAAGCTGCTGTAGAAGCTGCAGAAGATTGGGGAACCTACGTAATGGTACACGCATATACCCCAAGAGCCATTAAACGTGCCATAGAAGCTGGTGTAAAATCTATAGAACACGGACAAATGCTTGACGAAGAAACCCTAAAACTAATGGCCGAAAAAAATATCTGGTTAAGCCTACAAAACTTAATGGATAACAACGATAACATGAGCGAGCAACGTAAAGAAAAGCGTAAACCTGTATTAGAAGGGCAAGATAAAGTATGGCCGTTAGCAAAAAAACTAGGGGTTAACTTAGCTTGGGGAACCGATTTTCTTTTCGAGCCAGAACTTAACAAAGACCAAAACAGTTATATTTTACGTCTAAAAAAATGGTTTAGCAATGCCGAAATACTAAAAATGATTACCCAGGATAACGCCGAACTTCTACAGCTTTCAGGATTACGCAGCCCTTACCCTGGTAAATTAGGAGTTATCGAAGAGCAAGCCCTTGCCGATGTCCTATTAGTAGACGGGAACCCGCTAAAGGACCTCTCGCTTATTGCCAACCCAGAAAAAAACTTTTTGGTAATTATTAAAAATGGTAAAATTTATAAAAACACCTTAAAAACCAAATAACAATATACCTCCCCTAAAGTCTAAAAGTAGGAGTAATACACTCCTACTTTTTTATTTTACACAAACAATTAGCATACAAATAGGCTTCCTGCCAATAGCATAAATACAGGTTTTACCGATTTTACATAAAGAAAAAACATTTTTTTGTTAATTTTGTTAACTATTGCTGCAGAATCATGACGCTTATGTACCGGAAACTACTTTTTCTATTCTTCTTTCTATTTTTATCGGTTTCTGCCTGCGCCCTAATTTCCCCAGATAGTTTAAGTACACAAAAACTCCAAGAAAAATACCACAAAGCACTAACCCATAAAAACTACAACAAAGCACTCATCAACCTCAATAAGCTTGGGGATTATTTAATTTACAAAGAGTTAAAGCACCAAGAAAGCTACGCCTTATTAAACGAGTTTAAACCTTACCTTAATCAGTGCTCAGACTCTACAGAGCGGGCAAAATTCTATATTGTTTATGCCGAGGCAGCCACCTATGCACAAGACTATAAAAAATCGGTTAGCATTTTAGAAGAAGGAATATCGTTTTTAGAAAAACTTCAGGACTCTACGCTTTACGCCTACGGATATGCCTACCTAAAAGCTGCCGAAAACTCCAACAAACTAAATAGGTTTTCGCAAAGTGCAGCCTACTACCAAAAAGCAGAGAAAATTTTTTCGCAGCAAAAAGATACCCTAATGCTACTTTGGACCAAAAACGGTTTAAGCACACTCTTTAGCAGTTATGCCTTATATGATGAAGCCGAGGAGGAAAGAAATTTTATTTTCCATACAGCAAACAACAACACCTACCAAGAAGTACTTGCTATAGCCCATTTAAGAGCCGCCATAGATGCCTATTTTTTAAACAACCCAAAAGCTGAGCTCTACCATGTGCGCCAATCTGTAAAACACAAAAACCCAACGGCAGACATTCAAGAAATTGTAAGCATTCTAAGCTTTGCTCAAGCTACGGCTAGTTACGCTTATCATCAAAAAAAAGACTCTTCTAATTATTATTTCAAGCAGCTTAATGCAATGTTGGGCAACAAAACCACCAGGCTCCCTTTTATAAATACCTACTACACGTTTGCTAAAAGCAGAAACGCCCTGGTAAATGGTAATTTACACGATGCCGAACAACATGCCTTGCATATATTAAACAACTTAGACCACGTAAACGATTGGCAAAATGTAATTCGTGCTAATTTTTTACTGGCAGAAATTTACGAACAACAAAAAAACAACAAAAAAGCCCTAAGGTATTTTAAAGAATACATCCGCTTAACCGACTCTATTAATAAAGCAGCATCGCGCAAAAAGTTTGCCTACGTACAAACACAATTTGAAACCGAAAAAAAAGACTTAGAAATTGCAAAACAAAACCAAGATATAAAGTTGCTTAATGCAAAAAACCGCATTACTAATCAATGGGCGCTTTTGGGTGGTATACTTATTATAGGGCTATCGGTAGTTTTTTATTTTTGGAGGGCTCGGCAGTTCTCCATCAAAAAAATAAACATGCGCAAGCAGTTTGCCCAAAACTTAATTAAGCATATAGAAAACGAACGGAAACGTATTGCTAGAGAACTGCACGATGGGGTTGGGCAGTCTTTACTTCTTATCAAAAACAATTTATTGCGTACCAATGCTAGCACTAAGGAATTAGCGCTTATCCAAAAAAACATCGATGAGATTAGAGAAATTTCGCACAACCTACACCCCTTTCAGTTTGAGCAACTGGGTTTAATAGGCGCGTTACAAAACATGATAGCTGCCTTCCAAGAAAACTCTTCGGTATTTTATTCGGAAGAGCTTAAACCTACACAAGCACAACTTAGCATAGAACAGCAAATATTTATTTACCGCATACTGCAAGAATGTATTACCAATGTAGAAAAACATGCCAAAGCTAATGCTTGTAAACTTAGCATGATAGAAACCCCAACAAACTTAACCTTTGCAATTAAAGATAATGGTGTTGGTTTTGATGTAAACAAAAAACTTAAAAGCCCAAAACACTTAGGGCTAAAAACCCTTAAAGAACGGGCAGAGTTTCTCGGGGCCGAATTACAAATTACCGCTTCCCCTAAAAAAGGCACTTGCATACAAATTTCTATTCCTATTTAAGCATGAAAAAACCCAGCATTCTTCTTGCAGACGATCACCCTTTAATTCTAAAAGGAACTACCGATTTTCTCGGCAGCAAAAATTACCCCATACTCGCTACCACCAACAACGGACAAAAAGCCTACAACCTTATTGTAAAACTAAAACCCGATATTGCTATTTTAGATTACGATATGCCCAAGCTTAACGGACAAGAAATTGCCTTAAAAATTAAACACAACAAGCTTGCCACCAAAGTAGTGCTACTTACCCTACACAAACAAGAAAGCTTATTGCATGAAGTTGGCAAAAGCCTTACGGCTTACCTTACTAAAGATGCCGCTTTAGAAGAACTAGAAACCTGCCTAAACACCATCCAACAAGGGGATACTTATATTGGTAAACGGCTACAAAAAAACACACAACTTAATACAGCTAGCCAAACATTGGCAAAACTCTCTACCACCGAGGTAAAAATACTTAAATACATCAACCAAAACCTTACCAGCACACAAATAGCCGAAGAGCTATTTATATCTAAACGCACAGTAGAGAAACACCGCAGTAATATTATTAGAAAACTAGGTTTAGGCTCTACACCAAATGCGTTAATTATATGGCTAAAGCAACAACCTACTATATTTGATTAGAAAAGCGCATCATAACTTTCGTTATACTTTTTACGCAAACGCTGTTTTGCTTTTTTTACAGCCGCGGGGGTTACCCCTAATATATTAGCTATCTCTATATTGTTAAGTTCCATTTTTTGTAAAATAACAATACGCAGGTGAGATTCGGTAAGGTCCGGAAGTTGTTGTTTTAGGTTAAGGTAAAAATCAGATTGTTCTTTTATAAACGCTTCTTTAAAGGCATACCAATTCTCGTCTGTCATTAAATGTTCTTCTAGCAATTGGCGTAACAATTTATTTTTCCGTTCTAGGTATTTTGAGGGAGATTTCCCTATCTTTTCTATCTGTACTTCTAGCTTTGCTACCTGTTCATTTTTTTCTTGCAAGTACCTTTTATAGCTTTTTAGGGTTTTATGGGTTTCTTCTAGCCTTTTTTCCGAAGCGCTTTTTTCTAACCTAAAGCTTAGCACATTACGTTGGTAGGTTGTTTCCTGAAGCTTTAGTTTTCTATTATACAGTATAATTGCCAATACACATACTATAAATAACAAACTACAAAACACAATAAGGGTAATACGCAATAGTTTTGCTTTTTCTAATTTTGCTTGTTTTGCCGCCAATTGTAAAGCAAAGTTTTGGTTTTGCAGGTTTTGGTTTATTTTCACAATTACCTCCTCCCCGTCTGTTACGGCAAGGTGCTTGTATATTTCGTCTAAAGCCCTATGGTTGGTTAGCTCTGTTAGCGTATCGCCTTCTAAGGCGGCTAACTGAATTTTATGTTCTATTATTTCTTTTTCAAAACCTTTTAAGTAATTTTTAGATTTTGCATAAGCTTCGGCTTCGGCTATATTTTGTTTTGCTTTTTCTAGCTTTTGTTGTTTCAGGTAAAGCTCGCTTAGCAATATTTGGGCATACATGCTGTTGCGGTAATCTCCTTCTTTTTTAGAAATTTTTATATCCTCCAGCAGGAGCTCTTCTGCCGTAGTTAGCTCTTTTTTTTCTATAGCAATTATTGCTAGCTCGCCCAAAGCTTTTGCTTTACGCACATCATCGCCTATTTCTTGGGCTATACATTTGGCTTTGGTATAATACTCTTCGGCTAGGTTTGTTTTATTTAATAGCGCATGATGGTAACCAAGCGAAAAAAGTATTTCGGCATAGGTTTTAGATTTTTTGGGGGTTATTTTTTTTGCTGCTTCTAAATAGGAAATTGCCATTTCTGGCTCGTTTATATTTCCAAAAAAATAGGCATTACGAAGGTACACTTCTGTAGGGCGCAATAAATTATTGCTAGGTACCTCTCTTAATTGGAACGAACTTTTTAAAAAGTAATTATACGCCTTAGCTAGCTCGCTATATGTATAATAATAAAACCCACAGCTGGTATTTACCCAGATAGAAAGTGCAGGATTATCTAGTTTATCTAACGCCTGTATTGCTTCCTGGTAGTGGGCTGTACTTTGGGCATTTAAGGCATCGGTTTGGGCGGCATACTTCTCGGCAAGTACAACGTTATATATAATATGTAATGCTTGTTTATCTTGGGGGGTTTCTAAATAGTGTTTGGTTAAAGCTGTTATGGGTAAAGCCCTATAAGTTTCTATATGCTTTTCTAAAGTTTGCACAGAAGTAACTTGAGCCATGAGCATTACAGGGCACAATATAAGTGTATACAATAAAATGTTAATTGTACGGTACATAATATAGCTTCAGATAAGTTGTAAAATTAACCATTGTTTTACAATAAATCTACCTTACTGAGTTTTAATATAAAAAACGCTATTCTTTTTTGCACTCAACCCAGCCTAAATTTTTATATAAATTTTGTTAAAAATAACATTTTTTAAACAAAATCCTTGTTGTTTTTAAACAAACCCCATCAGATTCCTAGTAAATCCTATCAACTTCCTAGTAAATCCTGTTGGGTTTTAGGTAAATCTTGTTTGGTTTTAGGTAAATCCTATCAAGTTTGGAATAAATCCTGTCGAGTTTGGAATAAATCCTGTCGAGCTCGGAAAAAATCTTATTAAGTTTAGAGGAAATCCTATTGAGTTTTGAGTAAATCCTATCGGGTTTTAGGTTATTTTAATATAAAAAAACACACTTTATACTTATTTTTTATCAAAAAACCTAGATAAACCTATAAAAATACAGAAGACTTAATTAACTGATTTACAGATACATAATTTACATATAAAATTTGTCCCCTTTTTGTCCCCCCCTTGCGTACCTAAAAAAACACACAACAACTCTACTTTTATAACTTAATAACCGCAGCGCAAACATTTTTTGTGTTGCCTAAATATTAGGATTATGGCAAAGTATAAAATTTTAACCAATTTCTCGAGAAACAAAACAAGCTTATTACTAGAGAAAGCCTCTAGCATTGTAAAACAAATGACAGGGAATCCTAACTTTGAAAACCCTATTCCTAGCCTAGCCGAAATAGAAGCAGCTATAAACATTTTAAATGAAGCCAACATAGCAGCACAAGATGGCAACAAAACAGCAAAAATTATCAGAGACGAGAAGCACGCCAATTTAGCCTCTATGCTTTACAGGCTTGCTTTATATACAGAGATGCAAGCCAGCGATAACCTTGCTATTTTAAGCAGCTCTGGCTTTTCGTTACGTAAACGCCCAGAACCCATTGGAATATTAGAAAAACCCAAAGGCTTTAACGTACAACCCACTCATAAAGGCAGCATTAAACTTAAACTCAGCGCCATAAGAGGCGCAAAAAGCTACCTATACCTCTATAAAAAAGAAACCGACGAAAACTGGACCACCCTAGTAGGCACTAGCACAAACATAAGTATTAACAACCTAGAAAGCGGAGTTGCATACCTGTTTAAAGTAGCAGGGGTAGGCAGTGCAAAAGAACAAGTATTTAGTAACCCTATAAAAAGTTTTATCCTTTAATTACATTAATTACATCATGAAAAATTACTACCAAACAGGTTTATATACCAAAGGTATATTTATTTTACTGTTTACACTATGGGCTGCTTACCCCGGTATGGCACAATCGCCAAGCAGCAGCATCTACGTAAACAAAAATACCGCAGAAGGCACACAACCAGAAGATTCCTGGCAAAATGCCAGCCTAGAACTTACCCAAATTCTAAAAACAACACAAACACAAACACAAACACAAACACAAGCACAAACACAAGCACAAACACAAACGCTTAACAGCAGCAACACCACCAAAAGCCCTTGGATAAACACCAACATAACGCTTAACAGCAGCTCACAAACGGCACAAGCATCAATGCCTAATAACAGCATCCATTACAGCAACCTAGCCGTAAATGACGCTAACACCTACATAAACTCCTGGACAAACACCAGCCTAATGCTTAACAGCATCTTACAAACGGCACAAATATCAATGCCAAGTAATGGTATTCTTTACGTAAACAAAAACGTAATTGGTGGTAATGGCTCTGGAGATTCTTGGGCTAACGCTATCCCAGAACTTGCCGATGCCTTACTATGGGCAAGAACAGAACAGCACATTAACAACAATTGGTTACAAAACGATAGTTTACAAATTTATGTAGCCAAAGGCACATATAAGCCTTTATACAGTGCAAAAGACGGAAACTATACTGCTAACGAAAACCGAGATAACGCTTTTGTAATGCTTAAAAATGTACAATTGTACGGTGGGTTTGCAGGTACCGAAACCTCTTTAGCCAATCGTGATTTAAGCATAACCGCAAACGCCAGCATTTTAAGTGGAGATTTGAATGGTGACGACATAATAACAGGAAACGCAGATACCCCTATTACCAATATCGACGAGAATGCTTACCACGTAGTTATCTCGGCGGGCGATGTAGGCAATGCCTTACTAGATGGGTTTAGCCTTACCAGAGGTAACGCCAACGGGACTTACGCCATATACGTTAATCAAGAAACTATTGGCCACAATGTTGGTGGAGGAATATATAACCACGCTTCTTCGCCAACACTAACCAACCTAAACATTACAGAGAATAATGCAAAAGCCGGAGGTGGAATAGCTAACTCGGGTAATGCTTCGCCAACGCTAACCACTCTAACTATTACAAACAACACCGCACATTTTGGAGGAGGAATATTTAACAATAGCGCCTCGCCAACGCTAACCAGCCTAAGCATTACAGGAAATACAACAACCTATAATGGAGGAGGAATACATAACCAAAACGCTTCTTCGCCAAACTTAACCGATGTAACTATTACAGCAAATACAGCACGATCAGGTGCTGGTATAAATAACCTTACTTCTTCGCCAACGCTAACCAACGTAAACATTACAGGAAACACAGCAATTACAGCAGGTGGCGGAATGAATAACTATAACTCTTCACCAAGCTTAACCAGAGTAACTATTACAGCAAACACAGCAAACAATAGCGGTGGAGGAATGTATAGCGACTCCTCTACACTCAATCTAACCAACACAAGCATTATAGGGAACATAGCAACTAATGTTGGAGGCGGAATATATAGCGACTCCTCTACACTCAATTTAACCAAGGGAGAGATTACAGGAAATACCGCAGAAAATGGAGGAGGAATATATAGCGACTCCTCTACACTCAATTTAACCAACACAAGCATTATAGGGAACATAGCAACTAATGTTGGAGGCGGAATAGTAAATGATAACTCCTCACTTAGCTTAACCAATGTAACTATTACAGGGAATACAGCAAACCAGATTAGTGCAATGCACTCTCAAAACAATTCAGCAATAACCATAAACAACACACTTGTTTGGGGGAACACAAACTACAATAACAGCACCTATACCTTTAGCTACTCGCTAATAAAAGGAAACAACAATACAAACAACGGCAACATCAATGCAACAACCTTAAGTGCTACGGATATTTTTACAGACCCCGCTAATGCTGATTATAGCTTAAAAGATGGCAGCCCCGCTGTAAATACAGGAGATAACAGCCTTTACACCAACGCAGGTGGAGACCTTAATAACGATACCGACCTTGCTGGCAATCCGCGTTTGTATGATAACATAATAGACATGGGTGCTTTTGAAAGCCAAACCCCTGCCATTATTTTAACCCCAGATGCTAACAACATTCTTTATGTAAATAAAAATGTAAACACCAGTACCAGCAACAACTCTGGAGACTCTTGGGCTAACGCCATTCCAGAACTTGCCAATGCCTTAAAATGGGCAAGAATACAACAAGATGCAGACAGCTCGGTTTTTAACACCCAAGCCCTACAAATTTATGTAGCCAAAGGTACGTATAAGCCTTTATACAGCGCCAAAGACGCAAACTACAGCGCTAACGAAAACCGAGATAACGCCTTTGTAATGCTTAAAAATGTACAATTGTATGGTGGATTTGCAGGTACCGAAACCTCTTTAGCCAATCGTGATTTAAGCATAACCGCAAACGCCAGCATTTTAAGTGGAGATTTGAATGGTGACGACATAATAACAGGAAACGCAGATACCCCTATTACCAATATCGACGAGAATGCTTACCACGTAGTTATCTCGGCGGGCGATGTAAGCAATGCCTTACTAGATGGTTTTAGCCTTACCAGAGGTAACGCCAACGGTATTTACGGCATCTCTGTTAATCAAGAACTTGTTGGACAAAATTTTGGCGGGGGAATATATAACCTCGCCTCTTCGCCAACACTAACCAACCTAAACATTACAGAGAATAATGCAAAAGCCGGAGGTGGAATAGCTAACTCGGATAATGCTTCGCCAACGCTAACCAATCTAACTATTACAAACAACACCGCACATTTTGGAGGCGGAATAGTTAATGATAGCGCTTCGCCAACGCTAACCAGCCTAAGCATTACAGGAAATACAACAACCTATAATGGAGGAGGAATACACAACCAAAACGCTTCTTCGCCAAACTTAACCGATGTAACTATTACAGCAAATACAGCACAATCAGGTGCTGGTATAAATAACAATACTTCTTCGCCAACGCTAACCAACGTAAACATTACAGGAAACACAGCAATTACAGCAGGTGGCGGAATAGCTAATGCTAACAATTCTTCGTCTAGTTTAACTAACGTAACTATTACAGCAAATACCGCAAAGTTTGGAGGCGGAATGAATAACTATAACTCTTCACCAAGCTTAACCGGAGTAACTATTACAGCAAACACAGCAAACAATAGCGGTGGAGGAATGTATAGCGACTCCTCTACACTCAATCTAACCAATGTACACATTTCAGGAAATACAGCGAGTTCTGGAGCAGGAATGTATAGCAACTCCTCTACACTTAATTTAACCAAGGGAGAAATTACAGGAAACATAGCTAACAATAACGGTGGTGGAATATATAGCAACTCCTCTACATTCAATCTAACCAATGTACACATTTCAGGAAATACCGCAGAAAATGGAGGAGGAATAATAAATTGGAATAATTCGTCTTCTAATTTAACCAATGCAAGCATTATAGGGAACATAGCAACTAATGTTGGAGGTGGACTAGCAAATGATAACTCTTCACTTAGTTTAACCAATGCAACTATTGCAGGAAATACAGCAAACCAGGTTAGTGCAATGCACTCTCAAAACAATTCAGCAGCAACCATAAACAACACACTTGTTTGGGGGAACACAAACTACAATAACAGTACCTATACCACTAGCTACTCGCTAATAGAAGGAGATAATAATACAAACAACGGCAATATTGATGCTACGGGCTTAAACGAAACCGATATTTTTACAGACCCTGCCAATGCTGATTACAACCTAAAAGATGGGAGCCCTGCTATAAATACAGGAGATAACAGCCTTTATACAGGTGATATTAATAACGATACCGACCTTGCTGGCAATCCGCGTTTGTATGATAACATAATAGACATGGGTGCTTTTGAAAGCCAAACCCCTGCCATTATTTTAACCCCAGATGCTAACAACATTCTTTATGTAAATAAAAATGTTACCGGAGGTACACAAGCAGGAGACTCTTGGGCTAACGCCATCCCAGAACTTGCCGATGCCTTAAAATGGGCTAGAACACAACAAGATGCAGATAGCTCGGTTTTTAACACCCAAGCCCTACAAATTTATGTAGCCAAAGGTACGTATAAGCCTTTATACAATGCCAATGATGGAAACTACACCAATGATGCCAACCGCGATAATGCTTTCGTGATGGTTAAAAACGTACAACTATACGGAGGCTTTGACCCTACCAATGGTGTTACCAACTTAAGCCATACCCGAGATTTTTCTGAAACCACAGGAAGCATTTTAAGTGGAGATTTTAACAATGATGATGTTGTTACAGGTAGCGGTGCTTCGCTTAGTTTTAGTAATAACACCGAAAACGCTCACCATATACTTATAGCTGCAGGTAATCTTGGCAATGCCCTACTAGACGGATTTAGCCTTATTGGAGGAAATGCAGATGGAACTAATCCTATCCTCGTTAACGGGCAAGATATATATAGAAGTCACGGTAGCGGAATGTATAGCAAATCTTCGTCGCCTAGCTTAACCCATGTAACTATTACTAAAAACAACGCAAGCCATGGAGGTGGAATCTATAATTTTGATTCCTCTTCGCCAAGCTTAACCAATGTAGTTATTACTAAAAATAAAGCCCTTAATAACGGAGGAGGAATACGTAACAACAAAAATTGCTCTCCTAGCTTAATTAATGTAAACATTACAGAGAACCTTGCAGACTATGGAGGCGGAATTTATACCGAAAACAACTCTTCGCCTAGCCTAACCAACGTAACTATTACAATAAATCACGCAACAACTAATGGTAACGAGATCTATAATACCTCTTCCTTAACCATAAACAACTCTATTGTTTGGGGAGGTATAGTTAATAATAACGGTAATTACACTGCAAACCACTCACTAATACAAGGAAATAGCAATACTGCCAACGGCAACATCGATGCTACAGGTTTAAGCGCTACTGATATTTTTACAGACCATGCCAATGCTGATTATAGCTTAAAAGATGGAAGCCCTGCTACAAATACAGGTAGTAATAGTCTTTATACAGGGGATATCAATAACGACACCGACTTAGCAGGAAATACACGTTTGTTTGGTAGTACTATAGACATCGGAGCTTTTGAAAGCCAACATATTATTATTAGCCCAGATGCAAACAACATTCTTTATGTAGATAAAAATGTTACTGGAGGTACACAAACTGGAGATTCTTGGGCAAACGCCATCCCAGAACTTGCCGATGCCCTAAAATGGGCAAGAACAGAACACGATGCTAACAACAACTGGCTACAAAACGATAGTTTACAAATCTATATAGCCAAAGGCACTTATTTGCCTCTTTACAATGCTGCCGATGGACAATATACCAACAACGGAAACCGTGACAACGCTTTTGTCATGGTTAAAAACGTACAGCTCTACGGAGGCTTTGACCCTACCAATGGTGTTACCAACTTAAGTCATACCCGAGATTTTTCTGAAACCACAGGAAGTATTTTAAGTGGAGATTTTAACAATGATGATGTTGTTACAGGTAGCGGTGCTTCGCTTAGTTTTAGTAATAACACCGAAAATGCTTACCATGTACTTGTCTCAGCGCGTAATGTAGGTAATGCCTTACTAGATGGGTTTAGCCTTACTGGAGGAAATGCTAGTGGAAGTAATAATATAACCGTTAACGGACAAATTATATGGAGACATTATGGCGGTGGGATGTACAATAATTATTCTTCACCAAGCTTAACCAATGTAAACATTGCAAACAATACAGCAGCTAATGCTGGGGGGATGTATAATACTAATTATTCTTCGCCTAGCTTGACCAATGTAACAATTGCAAACAACACAGCAAATCAAGGCGGTGGGATGTATAATGGTTATTATTCTTCGCCTAGCTTAACCAATGTGAATATCATTAAGAATAACTCAACTTATCGAGGCGGCGGAATATTCAACATGTCAGGAAATGGAACCTTTACCAATACGACTATTGTAGGAAATAGTCCGAATGCTATTTATGCTTATGGCTGGACCTTCTGGAACAACAGCATTGTTTGGGGAAGTATAGATGGCAGCAATTACACCGCAAAACACTCACTAATACAAGGAAATAGCAGTACTGCCAACGGCAACATCGATGCTACAGGTTTAAGCGAAACCGATATTTTTACAGACCCTGCTAACGCTGATTATAGCTTAAAATACAATAGCTCAGCCATAGATGCAGGAGATAATACCGCTTACACCAACGCAGGTGGAGACCTAAATAACGATACCGACTTAGCAGGAAATACACGTTTGTTTGGTGGTACTATAGACATCGGAGCTTATGAATATTATGGAATAAAAACCTATTGGACAGGTAGCATAAATACCGATTGGCATACCGCAGGAAACTGGACAAGTGGGTTACCTAGCACTACCAGCAATGCCGTTATAGACCAAGTTATCAACCAACCTTTGGTTGCTGCTACAAACTCAGCAGAAGCTTACAGCATTGTAATCAACCCAGGAGCAAGCCTATCTGTATTAGGAGAGTTAAGTTTCCAAACAAGTTTAACCAATCACGGAGATTTATTATTCTTAAGCAATGCCAACGCCACTGGTCAATTAACCGAGCTTCCTGAAGGAGCAAGCATCACCGGAAACCCTGCAGAGGTACAACGTTATATTCCTAGCGGAACAAGAGCCTTTAGGTTCTTATCGTCTGCCGTGAATAGTACCGATAATATCCATACAAACTGGCAAGAAGGTGCTTTAAACAACACCGATAATCCTACGCCTGGTTTTGGTACGCATATTACAGGAGATGCAGCTGGTTTAAACGGTTTTGATGCAACGCCTAGTGGTAATGCCTCTTTATTTGATTTCGACAATGCCACCCAAACTTGGAGTGCTATCACCAATACCGATGTGAATACCTTAACTATTGGGAAAGCTTACCGCTTGTATGTACGTGGTGACCGTAGCATCGATGTAACTTCGAATGCAGCAACACCAACGGCTACCACCTTAAGAGCTAAAGGTAGCTTACACACAGGAAACTTTAGCCTAAGCAACCTGAGTGGAACTGCTGGCGGATTTAACTTTGTAGGAAACCCGTACCAAGCTACGGTAGATATGAGTCAAGTAGCAATACAATCAACCAACATTGCTACCAATTATTACTGGGTGTGGGACCCTAACTTAAACACCGAAGGTGCTTACACCACGGTAGATTTAAGCAACGGAAGTCCGCTACCAACTACCTCTGCTGCTAACCAATACCTACAACCTGGGCAAGCCGCTTTCTTAGCTACAGCAAACAATGCCAATGCTTCGATTTTGTTTAAGGAAGAGAATAAAGCAACAAGCCAAAGTCCTACCAACGTGTTTAATGTGTACAATCCTACTAACGCGATGTTAGACATTAGTTTATTGCATGCCGATAACATCTTAGCAGACCAAACGCGCAT
>NZ_JACIFO010000004.1 GCF_014197445.1 Mesonia hippocampi
AACCTAAAGGCTCTTGTTCCGCTAGGAATATAACGTTGTACCTCTGCAGGGTTTCCGGTGATGCTTGCTCCTTCAGGAAGCTCGGTTAATTGACCGGTGGCATTGGCATTGCTTAAGAATAGTAAATCTCCGTGATTGGTTAAACTTGTTTGGAAACTTAAATCTCCTAATACAGATAGGCTTGCTCCTGGGTTAATTACAATACTGTAAGCTTCTGCTGAGTTTGTAGCAGCAACCAAAGGTTGGTTGGTAACTTGGTCTATAACGGCATTGCTGGTAGTGCTAGGCAATCCACTTGTCCAGTTTCCTGCGGTATGCCAGTCGGTATTTATGTTACCTGTCCAATAGGTTTTAATTCCATGATGTTCAAAAGCTCCAATATCTATAGTGCTACCAAACAAACGTGTATTTCCTGCTAAGTCGGTGTCGTTATTTAGGTCTCCTGTGTAAAGATTGTTACTACCTGCATCTATAGCAGGACTTCCATCTTTTAAGCTATAATCACCGTTGTAAAGGTCTGTAAAAATATCGGTTTCGCTTAAGCCCGTAGCATCGACGTTTCCGTTAACTGTATTACTATCACCTTCTATTAGAGAATGAATAGCAGTATAATTACTGTTATTATTAACTATACCTCCCCAAACAATAGTATTGTTTATGGCTGACGAAGAATAATAATCATTGTACATCCCGCCACCGCTTCGAGTTGCTATGTTATTTACAATTGTTACATTGGTCAAGCTAGGCGAAGAATAATTATAATTATACATCCCCCCTCCGTTATTAGTTGCAGAGTTCTCTGTAATGCTTACATTGGTTAAGCTTGGTGAAGAATGATAATTATATACTCCACCACCATTATATGCTTTGTTTTTTATGATGTTAAGATTGATTAAGTTGGGTGATGAAGAAGAAATATTATACATCCCCCCACCAACAGTTGCTGAATTCCCTGTAAGACTTACATTGGTTAAGCTAGGCGAAGCAGAAGTATTATACATCCCCCCACCAGCATATGCAGCGTTTCCTGTAAGGCTTACATTGGTTAGGCTAGGCGAAGAAGAATAATTACACATCCCACCACCATTATGTGCAGCGTTTCCTGTAAGGCTTACATTGGTTAGGCTAGGCGAAGAAGAATGATTATACATCCCACCACCACCAGAATTTGTAGCGTTTCCTGTAAGGCTTACATTGGTTAAGTTCGGCGAAGAATTTACATTATAAATTCCTCCTCCGTTTCCTCGTCCTACGTATAATAAGTTAACATAAGTACCATTGTAGCTGCTAGCATTTCCTCCTGTAATACTAAAGCCATCTATTAAGGAGCTACCATTATTTCCTGCCGAGATAACCACATGGTAAGCATTTTCTGTGTTATTAGCAATGCTCAGTGTAGCCCCGCTTCCTGTTATGATATCATCATCGTTAAAATCTCCACTTAAAATGCTTCCTGTGATTTCAGAAAAATCTCTAGTATGCGTTAAGTTGGTAATGCCATTGACGGGGTCAAAACCCCCATAAAGTTGTACGTTTGTAACTAACACAAAAGCGTTGTCACGGTTGGCATCATTGGTGTAATTTCCGTCTTCGGCACTATATAAAGGCTTATATGTTCCTTTAGCTACGTAGATTTGTAGGGGCTGACTATCAAAAACCGAACTATCTGCATCTTGTTGTATTCTAGCCCATTTTAAGGCATCGGCAAGTTCTGGGGTGGCGTTTGCCCAAGAATCTCCTGCTTGTGTGCCTCCAGTAACATTTTTGTTTACATAAAGAATGTTGTTAGTACTTGGGTTAATAGTAACGGGTTGATTTTCATAAGCTCCCATATCTATAAAACTGCCAAATAAACGTGTATTTCCTGCTAAGTCGGTATCGTTATTTAGGTCTCCACCTGCGTTGGTGTAAGCGGTGTTATCTCCTGCATCTATGGCAGGGCTATTGTATTTTAAGCTATAATTGCCGTTGGCAGGGTCTGTAAAAATATCGGTTTCGCTTAAGCCCGTAGCATCGATGTTGCCGTTATTTGTATTGTTGTCTCCTTCTATCAGTGAGTGGTTTGCGGTGTAATTACCGTTCCAACCCTTATATAAGCCTCCCCAAACAATGGTATTGTTTATGGCTGGTGACGAAGAATTATTATACATCCCATCACCGCTTTGAGTTGCTGTATTCCCAGCAACTGTTACATTGGTTAAGCTAGGCGAAGAATAATAATTATATATCCCACCACCATCAGTAGCAGAGTTTTCTGTAATTGTAACATTAGTTAAGCTTGGTTTAGAAAACCGATCATTATACATCCCTCCACCATCAGTAGCAGAGTTTTCTGTAATTGTAACATTAGTTAAGCTTGGTTTAGAAAACTGATCATTATACATCCCTCCACCAGAATCTGCAGCGTTTCCTGTAAGGGTTACATTGGTTAAGTTAGGTGTAGAAGAAGAAGAAGAATTATACATCCCACCACCATTATTTGCATCGTTTCCTGTAAGGCTTACATTGGTTAGGCTAGGCGAAGAAGAATAATTATACATCCCCCCACCAGAATTTGCAGCGTTTCCTGTAAGGCTTACACTGGTTAAGTTAGTTGAAGAATTTACATTATAAATCCCTCCTCCATTTCGTTGTCCTACGTATAATAAGTTAACATAAGTGCCATTGGAATTGCTAGCATTCCCTCCTGTAATACTAAAGCCATCTATTAAGGAACTACCATTATTTCCTGCAGAAATAACCACATGGTAAGCATTTTCTGTATTATTGGTAATGCTTAGTGTAGCCCCGCTTCCTGTTATTACATCATCATCGTTAACATCTCCACTTAAAATACTTCCTGTTGTTTCAGAAAAATCTCGGGTATGGCTTAAGTTGGTAACACCATTGGTAGGGTCAAAGCCTCCGTATAGTTGTACGTTTTTAACCATAACAAAAGCGTTGTCACGGTTAGCATCATTGGTGTAGTTTCCATCATTGGCACTGTATAAAGGCTTATACGTACCTTTGGCTACATAAATTTGCAGGCTATCGTTTTGTAGCCAACTGTTGTTGGCATCGTGTTCTGTTCTAGCCCATTTTAAGGCATCGGCAAGTTCTGGGATGGCGTTAGCCCAAGAGTTTCCAGAGCCATTACCGCCTGTTACGTTTTTATTTACGTAAAGAATCCCATTGCTTGGTGTTGGTGTTTGCGCTTGTGCTTGTGCTGTGCTAGGATAAGCAACCCATAGTGCAAACAATAAGGAAAGTATGCTTTTAACATACAAACTTGTTTGATAATAATTTCTCATAATTTTGATTGATTTTTATAGGATAAAATTTTTAAGGTGTTACTAAATAAAAAGAAGAGTTTTGTAGCTTTAAATAATAAAAGTGTAAAAGAAGCTCTTTTGTTTTTCACCTCAAAAAAAGCAGCGTTACAAAAGCGTTACAGTTTATAAGTGACTAAAAATGTATTAATTAAAGATGGGTTTCTAAAGAATAAAACCAAAAAAACACCTTAAAACACCAACTAAGACGCTTAAAGTTTATTTATTTCACAACAGAATAAATCAAAAAATGAAGATTACTGTGAAAGAATTTCACACACAGGCATAAAACTGAAACTAAATTTAACAGGCTACAATGTATTTACAGAACATAAACACCCCATTGGGTTTACATCTTTAACTAAAAATAATCGTATTAAGAATAGTACGGATCAAAAAAATTACTGGAGATAAAAACTAAACAGAAGCTTTTTGTTTTTCTTTTTCTCTATCGTTTGGATGTATTGTTAAATACTCCTTCGGAAATAACAGCTTTATGTTTTCGTAAGAATTTCGTAATGCTTTTTGTGTTTGTTCAAAGTTTTTCCATTTCACTTTGGTAATCCCTTCATCTAGCTGAGGGCTAAGCTCTCCCGTAAAAGCAGTTTTCATTTCAAACCAATAAGTTTCTTTTAGTCTGTATTTACCGTTACGCTTTAATATATGGTACGTAGTTTCTATAAAACGCGTAATCTCTAAACCTTCTACTTTTGTTTCTTCCTCAACTTCACGAATGGCTGTTTCTTCTATTGTTTCGCCTTTATCCGCCTTTCCTTTTGGCAAATCCCAACGTTTATTTCGATAAATAAATAAAATTTCCCCTTTAGTATTATACACCAAACCACCACCTGCAATAACAGATTTTAACTGCTTACGAAGATGTTTCAATAATTTTTCTTCTTTTTCATGATAAAGATTAACATAAAGAAGTTCTCCTTTTTCTATTTTTTTGATAAGCTTTTTTATTTTTGCTTTTTTGATAGGAAAAGAAGCGTATTGAGAACCCACCTTCTTTTCTGTAGATAGAATTATCGGAATATCGTTTATAAAAACTTTGTACATTTACCGTTATGATTTTAGATAAAGAAACCGCCAAAAAGACAGCACAATTATTATTGCAAATTAAGGCAATAAAATTAGAACCACAAGATTATTTTACATGGGCTAGTGGATGGAAATCACCTATTTATTGTGACAACAGAATTATACTTTCCTACCCTCCTATTCGTAACTACATCAGAGAAAATCTTGCCAAACAAGTAGAAGCCCTTTACGGGAAACCAGACGTAATTGCCGGAGTAGCTACAGGTGCCATTGGCATAGGTATGCTTGTTGCAGAATACCTAAATCTGCCCTTTATTTACGTTAGGCCCGAAGCAAAAAAACATGGTCGCCAAAACCAAATAGAAGGCCACTTAACACCTGGGCAACAAGTTGTAGTTATAGAAGATTTGATAAGCACAGGAAAAAGTAGCCTTAACGCCATTAATGCACTAAAAAAAGCTGACGCCAATGTAAAAGGTATGCTCGCTATATTTTCTTATGGATTTGATGCCGCTAAAGAAAATTTACAAAACACACCTCTAAATACTTTAAGCGATTACGACCACCTTATCGAACAAGCCTTCCAAACCAGTTACCTAAATAAAGAAGAGTTTGAAACACTAAAAACATGGAAACAAAACCCCGCAACTTGGGGAAAATAACATTATGAAAATAGAAGGACCAAATACCAGCGTAAACAAAAGTCAGGAAGAATTATTTAACTTTCTTACAGAAGTGGCTAACTACGAAAAAATAATGCCCGAAAATACCCAAAAGTTTGAAATTTTGAGCGATAATAAATTCTTATTTCAGCTTAAAGGAATGCCAGAAATAGGACTTAAAATCCAAGAACAAAAACCAAACGACACCGTAGTACTAGGCTCGATAAGTGATAAATTTGCTTTTTCCCTTACAGGAAACATTACGGCCACAACAGAGGCTACTAGTGATATTCAGCTAGTTTTTGCCGGAGAATTTAATAGCATGATGGCTATGATGATAAAGTCTCCACTTAAAAAATTTGTAAATACACTAAGCGAAAACTTAGGAAAGCTTTAATACAATTGCTTTATTTCTTTTATCGCAAATTGTTTTTCTTGCGTTTCTAACGCTAAATTCAAAAAACCACTAGGGGTAACCTTTGTAATTACCCCTACCACATTCTCGCCCGAAGGCAATTGGTATGTAGCTACTTTTTTATATCCTAAAAGCTTTTGATAATAAACAGCCAAAACAGCCTCTATCGGCTGTTTTTGTTTTTCATAAATATTGGTTTCTATCGTATTGGCTAGCTTTTCTGCCAACTCCTCCAAATCGTATTTTTTTCCTGTAACAGCACTTAATGAAGTTACCTTAGGCAGGCTATCAAACAAAAGCTGATTAACATTTAAACCAATCCCAATAATACTGGCATTAATTTTAGCTCCCACAACCACATTCTCTATCAAAATGCCACTTACTTTACATTTATCTGCCAAAATGTCGTTAGGCCATTTTATTTCCACTTTCGGAATTTTTATAGCTTCCAACACTTCTATCACACTTAAAGCCACCAATGCACTTAACTTAAACTGTTCGGCCAGCAAAATATCAACATCCTTTATCAGCACGCTAAATGTAAGGTTTTTACCCGCTTCCGCATGCCAGACCGTTCCCATTTGCCCCTTCCCAGAAGTCTGCTTTTCCGCAACAACATATACATTACCACAAGCTTTTTGCTCACGATAATAGGCACTTAAAAACACATTAGTAGAATTGGTGGTATGAACTTTGATACTACGCATATAAATATTTTTACAAAACAAAAGAATAATGTTCTGTTAAGGCTACAAAAGAAAGCCAAAAAATAATAACTTTGCAGATTAACTTATAAAATTTATACATGGCTAAAGAAAAATACAACACAGACCAACTGATAGCTGCCATTCTTGAAGGAATAGAAAACGTAAAAGGAGAAGAAATAAACCTTTTAGACTTACGAGAAATTGAAAATACGGTTTGTGATTATTTTATTATCTGTAGCGGTTCGTCTAATACTCAGGTAAATGCCATTGTAAGCAGCGTCCAAAAAGTAGTAAGCAAAACCCTAAAAGAAAAACCTTGGCACGTAGAAGGAACCGATAATGCCGAATGGGTACTTATAGATTACGTAAACATCGTTGTACATGTTTTCCAAAAACAAATTAGAGACTACTACGATATTGAAAGCCTATGGGGAGATGCTAAAACTACCACCATCGAAACAAATTACTAATACACCTTTTTTTTGATATATGACAAAGAATCAGCCTAAAAAGAGCCCTAACAATAAGCCTAAATTTAGTTCTTATTGGATTTATATTGGTATTATCCTAATATTTTTAGGGATACAATTTTTTGGAGGCTCAAGCTTTAACGAACCTAAAAAAACAAACTTAGCGCAATTTGAAGAGTTTCTAAAAAACGGAGACATCCAAAAAGTAGTGGTAGTTAACAAGCAAACTGCCAACGTTTACCTTACCAAAGAAGCCGAAGCACTAGAAAAACACAAAAAACCTAAAGAAAGTGATTTTTTTCCAACAGGAGATACACCAGATTATACTTTTGAATTAGGAGACTTACAAAACTTCGAGAATAATTTCGATAAAATAATTGCCGAAAACAACCTAAAAACCATACGTACTTACGATACCCAATCTAACATTTGGGGAAGCATCCTAATCCAAGCCCTACCTATTATAATTATTGTAGCACTATGGATTTTTATCATGAGAAGAATGAGCGGTGGCGGTGCTGGAGGTCCTGGCGGACAAATATTTAACATCGGAAAATCTAAAGCAAAATTATTTGACCAAAATACCGACATTAAAGTTTCCTTTAAAGATGTTGCAGGACTTGAAGGAGCTAAAGAAGAAGTACAAGAAATTGTAGATTTTCTAAAAAATCCTAAAAAATATACCTCCCTAGGAGGAAAAATTCCAAAAGGAGCCCTATTAGTTGGCCCTCCAGGAACCGGAAAAACCTTATTAGCTAAAGCCGTTGCAGGAGAAGCCAAAGTACCGTTTTTCTCCTTATCTGGATCAGATTTTGTAGAAATGTTTGTGGGCGTAGGAGCATCTAGAGTTCGTGACTTATTCAAACAAGCAAAAGAAAAATCGCCTTCTATAATTTTCATAGACGAAATAGACGCTATTGGTCGCGCTAGAGGTAAAAGCAATTTTTCTGGCTCTAACGACGAACGCGAAAACACACTTAACCAACTGCTTACAGAAATGGATGGCTTTGGTACCAATACCAATGTAATTGTACTTGCGGCAACCAACCGCGCCGATGTATTAGATAAAGCATTAATGAGGGCAGGACGTTTTGACAGACAAATCTATGTTGATTTACCAGACTTGCGAGAGCGTCAAGAAATTTTTGAAGTACACCTAAAACCCCTAAAAAAAGTTAACGAAGAACTCGATACCGAGTTTTTAGCTAAACAAACACCAGGATTTTCTGGCGCAGACATCGCTAATGTATGTAACGAAGCCGCATTAATTGCAGCCCGTAAAGGTAAAGAAGCAGTTGGAAAACAAGATTTTCTAGATGCCGTAGATAGAATTGTAGGAGGTCTAGAAAAGAAAAACAAAATAATCACCCCAAAGGAAAAGAAAACCATAGCTTACCACGAAGCAGGTCATGCTACAGTTAGCTGGATGTTAGAACATGCCGCACCACTGGTAAAAGTTACCATTGTACCTAGAGGCCAATCGTTAGGAGCCGCTTGGTATTTACCAGAAGAAAGACTTATAGTAACACCAGAGCAAATGTTAGACGAAATGTGTGCTACTATGGGAGGGCGTGCTGCAGAAAAAGTAATGTTCAACCAAATTTCCACAGGAGCATTAAGTGATTTAGAAAAAGTCACCAAGCAAGCCAAAGCAATGGTTACCATCTACGGGCTTAATGAAAAAATAGGAAATCTCACCTATTATGACTCGTCTGGACAAAGTGAATACAATTTCACAAAACCTTATAGCGAAAAAACTTCCGAGTTAATAGACAAAGAGATTTCTAACATTATAGAATCTCAGTACATACGTGCTATCGAGCTACTTACAGAGCACAAAGATAAACTTACTGCTCTTGCCGATATTCTATTAGAAAAAGAAGTGATTTTTAAAGATGATTTACAGCGTATTTTTGGAGATCGTCCTTTTGCTAAAGAAGAAGAGACCGTAAAAAAAGAACAATTTAGAGAAGATATAACAGAACCTAAAGATTAAAAAACAGCTTATTCTGTTAAAATCTGTTAACATTTTAGAAAAAACTTGATTTAATTAATAGTTAAATCAAGTTTTTTTATCTTTGGAGATAAGCCCAAAAAAATAGTTATTGTTAATATGCCTATGAACCTATTTAAGAAACTGTTTGGTTCAAAAACTTCTGAAGAAAAACACGTCCCTAAACAAAAAGAACACGGGAAGTATATGCCCGAACCTAGCACCCCAACCGATGAAAAGTTTATGAAAAACTTTATTGGGAACGGAGGAAAGTTTCTCTATTGTGAAAACGAGCAAGAATTACAGACTGTTTTTAGCGAAATTATGGCCGAAAACACCTGGTATAATGGCAATTGCTTTTGTTATGATAATAATTTAAAAAGTATTTTTAATAATTTCGGGCTAGAATTTTCTACCAACAAAGACGCCGATTTTTTTCTCTCAGACTGCGAATATTTAATTGCAGATACAGGAGCTATACTTATTTCATCTAACCAGATAAAAGAAAAAAAATTAGTAGATCTCCCCGACAATTTTATCATAATGGCAACCACTAGCCAACTTATAGAAACTATTAGCGAAGGGCTACGAGGCATAAAAATAAAAAGTAAAGGAACTATCCCTTCCAACATAAGTACAATTAAAACTTTTGGAGATAAAAAAGATGGTGACTTTATGACCTATGGATGTACAAGTAAAAACTTATATTTGCTGCTTTTGGAAGATTTGTAATTTACCATTGGTACTCTTTAACCACCATTTATGAGCGAAACCCTTACTAGAAGTATATCTGGAGCTTTATACATAATTTTATTAATTAGTGCTACTTACTTTTCAGAATATAGTTTTTATGCATTATTAGCTTTCTTTGGGATAGGAAGCTTAATCGAATTACAAAAACTATTACAAGTAAAAAACTACTTTTCTTACTTACTCCTTATCTTTTCTATCCTCTATTTTTCAATATACAAGGATAGTTTAAGTGATATTTTTTTACTTATTCCTACCTTAATTTTTAATGCTTTACTGATAAAAGATTTATTCTCTACCCATAAAACTTCTTTTTTTAAACACAAAAAACACCTTTTTATCTTTTTTTATTTAATAGCAGCAATTGTTTTTATGCTTTTAATTCCTTTTCAAGAGCAAAAATTCACTCCACTACTATTAATTAGCTGCTATACACTTATTTGGGTTAATGACAGTTTTGCATACCTGGTAGGTAAAAACCTTGGTAAGCATAAGCTCTTAGAACGAATTTCACCTAAAAAAACAATAGAAGGTTTTTTAGGTGGTGCTTTTTTTAGCATTTTAGCCAGTTATATTTTATATATTTGTACTGATATTTTTACAAGTTTTATCATTTGGCTTGGTTTAAGCTTAATTATAACTATAACAGGAACCCTTGGAGACCTAATCCAATCTAAACTAAAACGCCAAGCAAATGTAAAAGATAGCGGAAAAATAATGCCAGGACATGGCGGTTTACTAGACAGGTTAGACAGTATACTCTTTTCCTCTACATTTATTTATACGTATATGTTAATTATAAACTATGTTTCATAAAGAAGGCTTTAAAATAATCCTTGTAACATTAATAGTTTTTATTCTTATTAATTTTGCAGCTACATACGGAATACCTCAAAATTGGTTACGGTATTTAATTTTTGGTATAAGCGCTATATTCCTTATACTCATACTCCAATTTTTTAGAAACCCTAAGCGTATTGCAGAGATCAACACCAATCACGTAGTAGCCCCAGTAGATGGAAAAGTTGTTGTTATTGAAGAAGTATTTGAAAAAGAATACTTTAACGACAAACGTTTACAAGTATCCATTTTTATGTCTCCAGTCAATGTACACGTTACCCGCTACCCTGTAGGAGGAAAAGTTGTTTACAGTAAATATCATCCTGGAAAATACTTAGTTGCATGGCACCCAAAATCTAGCGAAGAAAACGAGCGCACCACTGTTGTTGTTAACTCGCCCGTTTACGGAGATGTACTACACAGGCAAATTGCAGGAGCATTAGCAAGACGAATTGTAAATTATGCAAAAGTAAACGATACAGCCGTACAAGGTAGCGATAGTGGTTTTATAAAGTTTGGCTCTCGTGTAGATGTATACCTACCCATTGGCACAAAAATTAATGTGAAACTTAACCAGAAAGTTAAAGGTGCAGAAACCATTATAGCAGCCTCCTCTCCCATTGCTTAACTTATGAATACCGAGCTAGACAAAAAATTTAACGACGCAATAGAACGTGCTAGCTGCACTTCTCAGGAGTTTCCTCCTGATGTACTTTTATTATTTTATGCATACTACAAACACGCCCTAGGAGAAAACCCAAAACTCCAACTAGACCATTCTCACAAAGCAAAACACCTCATCAAAGCTTTTAAAATGAATGCCTTAATACAAGTAAAAAGCTTGAGCAAAGAGCAAGCTAAGGAAAAATACATTGCCTTAGTAAACAAATATATTCCCACTAAAAAATAACCTCATAACTACTGCTAACCTTAACCGTTTTCCTTATAAATCCTTAAGGAATTAGTAAGCGTTTTTAAGTAAAATTTAGTTTTCCAAAAAGAGTTTTTTACTGCTTTCTCTACTAAAAAAACCACTATTTTATTGTTTTTCGGGGTAAAATTTAAAGTTTTTACACAGTTTTTACATAGCCATAAAAGCATTTTTTTGAATAAAAAAGAGAGATTTTTAGCAACAAAACTTATTTTTTTAAAATACTGCGGTGCTCTTAAAAAATACTCTAGAGTTTTGGATTGAAAGTACCGCAGTTTTTTTTAAAAGCTCTGCAGTATTTAAACAAAAGTTAAGGTGTTTTTTTAAAAAACTGCGGTACTTTTTTGGGTGTTTTTAAGGTAAAAAAAATCGTCTTTTTGTTTTTTGAGGAACAAAAAGACGATTTTTAATTTATTTTTCTCCGATTGTTTATGCGTATTTTTCTGCGGTAAGCTCGGTTATTTTACAGATTACTTCTGTGGCTTTTATCATGCTTTCTACAGGAACGTACTCGTATCTGCCGTGAAAGTTATGTCCGCCGGCAAAAATGTTTGGGCATGGTAAGCCCATGAAGGATAGTTGTGAGCCATCTGTACCGCCACGTATTGGTTTTATAATGGGGGTAATGTTTAGGTTTTTCATGGCTTCTTCTGCAATATCTACAATGTGCATTACGGGTTCTACTTTTTCGCGCATGTTGTAGTATTGGTCTTTTATATCGAGTTCTATTACGGTATTGCCGTGTTGTTTGTTTATTTCGTTGGCAAGGTTTTGCATTACTTCTTTACGTGCTTCGAAGTGCTCTTTGTCGTGGTCTCTTATAATGTAATAGAGGTTTGTTTCTTCTACTTTTCCGTTTATTTGTGCTAGGTGGAAGAAGCCTTGTCTGCCTTCGGTATGTTCTGGGGTTTCTAGGCGTGGTAAGGAGTTTATGAAATCTTGTGCTATGTACATGCTGTTTATCATCTTGCCTTTTGCGTAGCCTGGGTGTACTATTTTCCCTTTTACTTTTACGCTTGCTCCTGCTGCATTAAAGTTTTCGTATTCTAGTTCGCCTATTTGGCTTCCGTCCATAGTGTATGCCCATTCTGCTCCAAACTTCTTTACATCAAATTTGTGTGCGCCTCTACCAATTTCTTCGTCTGGGGTGAAGCATATTCTTATCTCTCCGTGTTTTATTTCTGGGTGTTTTACAAGGTATTCCATGGCGGTTACTATTTCGGTTACTCCGGCTTTATCGTCGGCTCCTAGTAGGGTTGTTCCGTCTGTAGTAATTAATGTTTGCCCTTTGTATTGGAGTAGGTCTTCGAAATAATCTGGCGATAGTACAATGTTTTCTTCGGCGTTAAGCATAATGTCTTTACCATCGTAATTTTCTACGAGTTGTGGTTTTACGTTTGCTCCGGTAAAATCTGGCGAAGTGTCAAAGTGTGCTACGAAGCCAATCACGGGAACTTTGTGTGATACATTGCTAGGTAGGGTTGCCATTACGTAGGAGTTTTGGTCTATGCTAACGTCTTGTAATCCTATTGTTTTAAGCTCTTCGGCTAGTTTGTTGGCTAGGTTCCACTGTTTTTCGGTACTTGGGGTGGTGTTGCTATTTGGGTCACTTTCGGTATCTATAGTAACGTAGCTTATAAATCTATTTATCAGGTGTTGTTTATCTATCATAATATGCTAATTTTCTTCAAAAATACAACAACCTAAATTTAGTTGCAAAGACTTGGGCAAAGGCTTTGCATTTTTTTTATTTAGCGTATTTTTGCTAAAATTTAGAAACTTATGTATAAAGCCTTTATCCGCCCGATTTTATTTAGTTTTGATCCAGAAAAAGTTCATCATTTTACTACCTCGATGCTTAAATTTTCTTTAAAAACGCCTCTTTTAAGTTGGGGTATTAGAAGGCATTATGGGTTGGAAGATAAGGCGCTAGCACGTGAGGTGTTTGGGCTTAAGTTTAAAAACCCTATTGGTTTGGCAGCAGGCTTTGATAAAGATGCGAAATATTTTGATGAAATGAGCCAAATAGGTTTTGGTTTTGTAGAAATTGGTACGCTTACGCCGAAACCTCAACTGGGAAATCCTAAAAAACGTTTGTTTAGGTTGAAGGAGGATAAAGCAATTATTAACCGAATGGGGTTTAATAATGGTGGGGTTGCTGCGGCAGTTGAACGTTTGAAAGGCAGAAATCCGTCGATATTATTAGGTGGAAATATTGGTAAAAACAAAGTTACGCCTAATGAGGCTGCGGTAGAGGATTATAAAATTTGTTTTGAGGCTTTGTATCCTTATGTAGATTATTTTGTGGTAAACGTTAGCTCGCCTAACACTCCTAATTTAAGGGCTTTGCAAGAAAAAGAGCCTTTAACCAACTTGTTACAGACTTTGCAAATACTTAATGCGGAAAAACCTAAAAAGAAACCGATACTTTTAAAAATAGCACCCGATTTAACCAACGAGCAGTTGCTGGATATTATCGAGATTGTACAAACAACGCAGATAGCTGGTGTAATAGCTACCAATACTACTATTGGGCGTGATAATTTAGTAGCTGAGAATAAAAAAGAAACTGGCGGATTAAGCGGGAAACCTTTAGCAAAACGTTCTACGGAAGTGATTAAATTTCTAACAGAACAAAGTGGAAATGCTTTCCCTGTAATAGGTGTTGGTGGGATACACTCGGCAGCAGATGCTTTAGAGAAGCTTGCTGCTGGGGCGAGTTTGGTGCAATTATACACAGGTTTTATTTACGAGGGCCCAGGCTTGATTAAACAAATTAAAAAAGCACTGCTTGCTAAATAATGTTAGAACAGGTAATTCCGTTTTTAACGGCATCGGTAATACTTACGCTTATGCCAGGCCCCGATGTGGTTTATGTGCTTGTGCAAAGCATAGCCTATGGTAAACGCACAGGGATTGTAATAAGTTTAGGCTTAGTTACAGGTGTGTTGGTGCATACAAGTTTGGTGGCTTTTGGGGTTTCTGCCTTGTTAAAAAGCTCGCCTACTTTTTTCTTTTTTATCAAAATGATAGGAGCTTTCTATTTGTTTTATTTAGCGTATAAAGCGTTTAAAGCAAAACCCGAAATAAACCTTAATCAAACCAACCCAATAGTACAAAAAAGTGCGTGGTATTACTATAGGCAAGGCTTTTTTATGAACTTGCTAAACCCAAAGGTGTTGCTGTTTTTCTTATCGTTTTTTCCTGGTTTTTTATGGAAAGATACGCAGCTAATTAAGCAATTTTACTTGTTAGGAGGTATTTTTATCGTGCAGGGCTTGCTTATATTTTCATTGATAGCTGTAATGGCATCTTCTTTAAAAAAATATATACTAACGCACAAAAACGCATTACAGGCCATAGCTTATGTACAAGTATTTATGTTTAGCCTTTTAGGAATACTTATCTTATTTAGTTAGTAGGACTAAAAATATTTAGTTTGTAGGTAAGAAAATGTATATTTGAAGCATGGATAAGTTGAAAATAATAGAATGCCCTAGAGATGCTATGCAAGGAATAAAAAGTTTTATTCCGACCGAAAAAAAAGTAAGGTACATACAAGCTTTATTAAATTGCGGTTTTGATACGATAGATTTTGGAAGTTTTGTATCGCCAAAAGCAATTCCGCAGATGGTTGATACGGCAGAAGTTTTATCAAAGTTAGATTTATCGGCCACAACAAGTAAACTTTTGGCAATAGTAGCCAATGTACGTGGTGCAGCAGATGCAGCAAAACATCCAGAAATAGCATATTTAGGATATCCGTTTTCGATTTCTGAAAATTTTCAGATGCGTAATACCCATAAAACTATCGAGGAGTCTGTAGAGGTACTTCGGGAAATTTTATCTATAGCAGCAAAGACTAATAAAGAAGTCGTGGCATACCTCTCTATGGGATTTGGTAATCCGTATGGCGACCCTTGGGATGTAGATATTGTAGGCAGCTGGACCGAACGACTTTCTGAGATGGGCGTAAAAATACTTTCGCTTTCCGATACTGTGGGTACATCTACCCCCGATACAATTACCTATTTGTTTGAGAATTTAATTCCGAAATATCCGCACATAGAGTTTGGAGCGCATCTGCATACTACCCCTACTCAATGGCACGAAAAGGTAGATGCTGCTTACAAAGCAGGTTGCAGACGTTTTGATGGTGCGGTACAAGGCTTTGGAGGTTGCCCAATGGCAAAAGATAAATTAACTGGAAATATGCCAACAGAAAAAATGCTTTCGTACTTTACTCAACAAAAAGAAATAGATTTTGGAGTGAAAATGACAAGCTTTGAAGCGGCTTATAACAAAGCAACCGAGCTATTCTCCGTTTATCATTAAATGATAATAAAAGTATACAAAAGTGCTTTTATTAAGTTTTTGCTTTTAGCTACATTACAAGTATTTGTTTTTTGATAAGAAAAGTGCTAAAAAATTATATATTTGCAAGCACCACTAAAAACTTAACAATGAACAAAAAACTATTCCTAGGAGCGTTTTTACTGATGTATATCTGTACTTACGCCCAACAAACTACACAGTTTACTGTATTTGATAATGTATTGTATTACGACACCTACACCAGTTTACTTAGCGACTCTGAATTGTTAGAGCCTGTATCGCCCGATATTATTAGGCATTCAAATACGCTATATGCAAAAAAACTAACCGCCCAACAATTAGCAAGTATAGGCAATACTTTATCTGCCGAGGTTACTATAAATGCAGCTTGCGATAATTACGACCGCTTAGGGCATGTTTACCTATCGTTTGTACCTAAAGGACAGCAAACCTACAATACAGCTAATGTTTTACGTACAGAAATAGCAAGGTTTATAACCCCTTTTATGAATAAAAATGTAGGAAGCAACGAGGTTTCTTATCAATTTTCTTTAGACAATATCTCTTACTTACTTTCCGATACTGCTACACTTAATACCTATGATATTTGGGCAGAATTAGATGTATCTGGCGTTCCTTATGCTGCACAAACCCAAGTAGCCGGTTGTACAGATAGGATAGATACTTTTTATGGAACACTTACATTTACCACAGGAGTAGATACTAGTGTAAGCTATGCAGACGATATGGAGTTTATATCACTTAGTACACGAGAAAATTTAAACAATTATAATGCTACCGATGTAACAGGAGAAACAACCAAATTGATGAGTTTTACTATACAAAACCCTATTAATAATGCTTATTTATATTTGATAACTTCCAACCATGGTGCAAACTCTAATGGAGAAGAGTATAACAGAAGAAGGCATTTTGTATATTTAGATAATAATTTGATTTACAATTATATCCCAGGAGGTAAGTCTTGCGAGCCATACCGCCAGTACAATACACAAGGAAACGGAATATATCACGGTAAACCAACAGGATTTAACAACAGTCCACACCCTAGACGCTATTGGATGGAATGGAACAATTGGTGCCCTGGAGATAAAATCCCGATACGTAAAGTAGCTTTAGGAAACTTAACCGCAGGAACTTATACCCTAAAAATAGATGTTCCCGATGCTGTTTTCTCTAACGGCGAAGGTTATATTCCTGTAACGGCATACATCCAAAACAGAGACAATGCAACATTAACCGAATGTACACAAGCTTACGATATTAGTTTAGCTTCCAATCAAAATGATATAACCGTAACTTGCTTAGAATATGCACACCAATGGGAAATACTTTATGGAAAAATAGAAGGCAATACAGACGAAGATCTCTATAACTCATACTATCCAGAAAACTTTGCTCTGGTAAATCCTGCAACAGATCAGCATTTTTTAGCTAACTTACAAGATAATACAGTATATCAAGTTTATGTACGCTCAATATGCCAAAGCGGAAACGAAAGCCTTTGGTCTGAGCCTTATTACATACAAGTAAACGAATCCTTATCGGTTCTTGCAACAGAAAAGCCATTAGTAAAGGTTTATCCTAACCCCGTAACAGATGTACTTAACATTACTTCAGATAACCAACCCGTTTCAGAAATAAATATCTACAATACTTTAGGGCAACTTCAGGGAAGCACTACACAGGACAGCATCAATATTTCTCATTTATCAAGAGGAGTTTATTTGGTAAAAGTGCGCTTGGCAGACGATAAAGAACAAAGCTTCCAAGTGATAAAAAAGTAGTTTTGTAAAAACAATTAAAAGAAGTCTAAACCATGTAAAAGCTATCAGAAATTTCTGGTAGCTTTTATTTTATACCAAAGTAAAGCAAGAAGCCTTAAAAAGCTGTTATCTTTGAAAGAAAAATATAAAAATGCTTACCGCAGAAAATTTACATTTTTCCTACCAAAACAATAAAGTACTTAACAACATTTCGTTCAGCGTTCCACAAGGAGAGCACGTATGCATAATAGGAGAAAGCGGATGCGGAAAAAGTACTTTGTTAAAAGCCATTTATGGTTTACTAGATTTGGACGAAGGAAAATTATTTTGGAAAGAAAAACAAATTTTAGGTCCAGCATATAACCTTATTCCTGGGGAAGCTTACATGAAGTTTTTAACCCAAGAAAACTCCTTAATGCCCTATATAAGTGTTTTAGAAAACATTAAAAAATTTCTAAGTAGGCAACAAGCAACACAAAGTAATGATAGAGCTCACGAATTACTCGCGATAATAGACATGGAAACTTATGCAAATACCAAGGTGAAATTTCTAAGCGGCGGACAAAAACAGCGTGTAGCACTAGCGCAAGTGTTAGCTAAACTTCCCAAAGTATTGTTGCTAGATGAACCTTTTAATTTTATAGATAACTTTAAGAAAAATAATTTACGTAGAAATGTTTTCCGTTACCTAAAAAACAACAACATTACATGTGTATTTGCAACACACGATAGTACCGATATGTTGGGTTTTGCCGATAAAGCTTTAGTGATGAAGGAAGGGAGAATTATAGCAAACACCACGCCAGAACAATTGTATAATAATCCGCTAAATTACTACACAGCATCCTTGTTAAGTGAAGTAAATAAAATACCTTTAACTTATTTTGACAAGAAAAATACTTTAAAAAAGCACGTATTACTCTACCCTTCTGAAATAAAAGAAACCTCAAACGGTTTTATTACAGGGCAGGTAATTAAAAGTTATTTTACAGGAGAAAATTACTTAATAGAAGTTTTATTAACCAGAGGTGAGGTTATTTTGATTACTTCTCAGATACCTTATAATAAGCAGGAAAAAATAGCGCTGTATGTAGAGGAAAGCCTTTGGAACAAGCGTATACGATAAATCAAAAAAGGTTTTTATACCGAAATATAAAAACCTTTTTCCTAAAAAAATAAAACTATTTATCTAGAATAATTTGGAGCTTCGTTAGTGATGGTAACATCGTGTGGATGACTTTCATTAATTCCTGAAGCTGTAATTTTTATAAATTTGGCGTTACTTTTCATACTTTCTATATCTTTAGCGCCGCAATACCCCATTCCTGCACGTAAGCCTCCTATAAATTGTGTCATACTTTCATAAAGTTCTCCTTTATAAGGAACACGCCCTACAATACCTTCAGGAACAAGTTTTTTAATGTCATCTTCTACATCTTGGAAATACCTATCTTTAGAACCTTTTTCCATGGCTTCTACAGAACCCATTCCTCGATAAGATTTAAACTTTCTACCTTCATAAATAATGGTTTCTCCTGGAGATTCTTTTGTACCAGCAAGTAAAGAGCCTAGCATTACACAATCTGCTCCGGCGGCTAGTGCTTTAGGGATATCTCCTGTATAACGGATTCCTCCGTCGGCAATTACAGGAACACCACTACCTTTTATAGCATCAGCAACTTCTAATACGGCAGAAAATTGAGGAAAACCAACGCCAGCTACTACACGAGTTGTGCAAATAGATCCTGGTCCTATACCTACTTTTACTGCATCGGCTCCTGCTTCAACTAAATATTTAGCAGCTTCTGGTGTGGCTATATTTCCTACAACAACGTCTATATTTTTATATTTTTCTTTAATGGTTTTTAATACTTGAACTACACCTTTGGTATGCCCATGGGCTGTATCAATAATAATAGCATCTACCCCTGCATTGATAAGAGCCTCGGCACGATCTACAGCATCGGCAGTAACTCCAATTGCAGCGGCAACGCGTAGGCGCCCGTATTGATCTTTGTTAGCAATTGGTTTTTGGGTTAATTTTGTAATATCCCTAAAAGTAATAAGCCCAACTAATTGATAATCAGAATTTACTACAGGGAGTTTTTCTATTTTGTGTTGTTGTAGTATCTCTTCTGCATCACTAAGCGAAGTTCCCTCTGAAGCGGTAACTAGACTTTTTGCCGTCATGATTTCGGTAATAGGGCGTTGCAGGTTTTTTTCAAAACGCAAATCTCTATTGGTTACAATTCCTATAAGTTTTTTATTTTTATCTACAATAGGAATTCCACCAATACTATGTTCTTTCATGGCTGTTTTTGCATCTTTTACAAGAGCATTTTCGGCTAGCGTAACAGGGTCTATAATCATTCCGCTTTCGGCACGTTTTACTCTTCGTACTTTTAGGGCTTGCTGCTCTATTGTCATGTTTTTGTGCAATACACCAATACCTCCTTCACGAGCTATAGCTATAGCCATACGCGATTCGGTAACTGTATCCATTGCAGCAGATACAATAGGAACGTTTAGGCTTATATTTTTCGTGAATTTTGTTGTGATATTTACTTCTCGTGGAAGTACTTCGGAATAGGCGGGGATAAGCAATACATCATCGTATGTTAAGCCTTCTCCTATAATTTTGTTTTGGTGTGCTGTCATGGCAATTAGAGATTTAATTGCATACAAATATACGATTTTGTATAAAAAACAGACTAATACTTTTTAGTTTTTATAGGTAGTTTTTTTAAAAAAAGTTCTTTTACTCATTGCTACTTAGTTAAATAAATATTTTTGTCTGTGTGAAGTAAAAAATAAAAACGATTGGCATGTACCAACCGTTTTTATCTAATTATATAATACTTTTATTAAAAAACATTAACCTCACTATAAGAACTATTACTTACCGGAAGCACTACATAACCTGCTTTGAGAGGATATTTTTTCACTAGAATCTCATAGGTGATTTCCTCATTTTCAGAACCTTCTGTATATAGGGTGAAATCTTGAAACATAGTTATTTGTTCACCACCTTCAGATAACCTCTTTGTGCAATCACCAGCACCAGAATTACAAGGTGTACAAGCTTTAAAGTTTTTGCTTTTATCAGGAATACACATAGTTGCATCTTTTGAACATATAGAAGTACAAGTGATACCTTTGTAAACTACTGCTCCGTTTTCTAATACAGATAAAGCTGAAGTTGCTGCTTTATTATTAGCGTATAATGTTCTAAAAAAATATACTTCATCTGAATAAATTAAAGTGGTATTAACAACCTTATTATCTATACCTAAACTGACTTGGAAATTATTAATTGCTTTATCATTTCGTTTAACTACCGCAAAAGTATGGTGGTTCTCTTCATTTAGGTTATTAAGGCTACTTTTTTGTGTAGCAGTTACATTTTTATCAATTGTATTTTGATGTAAAGTTGCATCTTTATGGTTTGTATTACATGCAAAACACACCAATAAAAAGATTGACAATAGCAAGGTTTTCATAAAATTAAAATTTTAAGACTATACGAAGCAATAAATATAATTAAAAATAGTAATATTTAAAAAAAAACACTTTTTTATGAAGATCTTGGTAAAATATTCATTAACATAACAAGACCATCTTGGCCTATGTTTTGTATTTCGTAGCCTCCATATAATTCTACTCGGTAAGAAGTTTTTCCGTTTTTATAAAAATAAAAGTATATGGTTATGCTGTAAACAATAAGAGGGCAGCTCCATTCTTCAATGCAAAAGTGTTCTTCGCAAATGGCTCCTTGCAACTCAAAGCCTAACTCTTTTAGGACATCGATATCTAAGGGTTTAGATTTTATACATTCTGTTTTTTGAATAAGTATAGATTCCATAATAGTATCTAAAACTTTATCTATATTTTGCTGTTTTGTTAGCTTAGGGCAATCGTCATCTTCTATATTCTCCAGAAGCTTTTCTTTTATAAGCGCTCTTAAATTCATTAAATATTATTTTGGTTAGTTAGGGTTATTTATGCCATATTTTCCTTATACGAATATTGAAAACTTGTATAGTTTTTAGAACCTGATTTCTCTGAAGTCTTATAAAAAATATAATTAAGGTCTAGATTATTTCGTTTACAAATAGCTAGAATAACCTCATAGTCTAGCCTGTTTCGTTTTTTCCAATTAGAAAGCGTATTGGGTTTTACTCCCAAGAGCTTACAAAGCTTACGATCTGTTTTTAAGTTGAATTCTTTCTTGAGTCTTTCAAGGACATCTATTACCTCAATTACTCTATCCATAATATTTCTTGTTTCGTTAATTGCACATTAAAAAGTAGTCCTATTTAGACTAAAATTTTAAACTCAAATATAGGAAAAAAATGTTTAATAATTGCTTAAGTGCTTAAAAAACAACACTATATAATTATTATCTAGACTTGTTAAGTAGTGTTAATTTTTACTTAAATAAGATACTTTAAAGTGAAAATTAACTTAAAGCTATTGAGCTGTAAATTAGTATATTACAAAATGGTCTAAATAGGACTACTTATATCCTAATAAATTTTGTAGATTATCTACCTAAAAAATCGATAAAATGACATTTACATTTTTCTTATCAGAGCAAGAGTTTTTAAAAAATATTTATATAAAAGTTAACGAGTTAGGCAATGGATTAACTTATACTTTAAAAACACCATTAAAAATCACAAAAAAGGATTGGGACGCAGACAAGCAACGCCCCATAAATATATACCTTAAAAAGTATAAATTGTTAAATATAAAACTAAACAATATAAAAAAACACTTACTCGAACTTCTTGAAGAAAAAAAGCATTTAAGCAAATACGCCAAACAAAAAGAAATACTAAAAAAAATTAAAGAAGTTTGTTTACAACAGGAAACAACACTTCCAAAAAACTCATTACTGCATTACATGCAATGGTATATAGATACTAGAAAAGAGCTTATTTGCCATTCTACTTATAAAAGATACAAGGTATTTTACCGATTATTTGAACGTTTTGAAGGCTTTATAATCAAACAATTAACAATAACAGAAATAAACAGTAGCTTTATCAAAAAATTTCTAAAATTTGGAGCACAAGAAGAATATAGCGAAAACACCATATACCGAAGTATTCATTTTATAAAAACAATTTTAAACTTTGCAGAGCGACAAGGTATTAGAACAGCCGTGCGTGAACTAGATATACGTAGAGAAAAACAACATAAAGAGGTAGTAACCCTTTCAGAACAAGAGTTAGTAACGGTAAGAAAAACAAAGGTAAACCCAGGACTTCAAGCTGCCAAGTCATGGCTTTTAGTTAGTTGCTATACTGGACAGCGTTTTTCTGATTTTATGGGTTTTTCTAAAAAACAATTAACAACAATAAATAATAAGTTATGCATAAGTTTTATTCAACAAAAAACTCAAAAGAAAATTTTATTACCACTACATCCCGTAGTATTAAAAGTTTTAGAGAATAACAATGGAAATTTCCCAAGACGTTTAGACATAAACGAATATAACGAACAAATTAAAGTTATTGCAAAACTAGCCAATCTCACCAAAAGGATTAAAGCTAATAAACGTTTAGGTTACCGCTCAAGATACGTAGAAACAGAAAAATGGGAACTTATCTCTAGCCATATAGGAAGGAGAAGTTTTGCTACAAATTTTTATGGTAAAATACCTACACCTTTATTGATGTCTGCTACAGGGCATAGTACAGAACAAATGTTTCTAAAATACATAAACCCTATAGATGAAACTCGTATAGAAACCTTAAGTAATTATTTTAACGAAATACATGCTAATCTAATTAAAAAACCTGTTCAGGTTTAATCTAAACAGGTTTTAATATTTTATAGCAAGTATTTTTTATGCTATTATCGTTAATATTTTAATAAGTTTTAATCATATCTTTAGGAAGCACCAGGTTAAATTCGGTAGGGATGTAATTTTCTGTTGGCAAACTTAGTTTTTCATCTTCGGCTTCGAATAGTTGGATTACGGCAATTTTCAAATTAGGCTTAAGTTTTTTAAGGTACCAATAAATACCGCCATGTTGTTTACTGTGGTAATCTCCGTTATAATGTACAAACAGGTAATTTTCTTGTAAGTTTTTAGCAATAGATTCTGCCATAGTAGCATCCTTTACGGCTTGCGCAGCTACAAAATTCATAGCACGGCTTCCTGCATGATCTCCCATCATCTCTATCATTTCTGGGTAACCAGGTGTTTCTAACGTAACTTCTACAGGAAGTTGCATCATGTATTTTTTTTCTTCTGGCGAAACACTATTTAAACTGTCTAAACTTTTTTTAGCAACAATAGCAGCGTACCTTCTTGGTATATTGGTAGCGATAAACTCTAGCTGATTATTTTTAGCAAAATCGACCAAAGGCTTATAATCGGTTTTAAAGTTATTCCACAAGCGCATGCTGTCTTTTAAGTTTTTTGCAGCGATGTTTCCTTTTAAATAGCTGTTTAAAGCCTGCTGATTGTCACGTTCAAACATTTCGGCACCTAAGGTTAATTTCGCTTCTTTTTTTGCATAAAGAGCTTTGGTAATACGTAATTGCAACCAATGGTTAATGGAGTTATTATGGTGTTCGCCTATTAGAACTACATCGTATTTTGCTAATTTTTTTGTAAGTTTTGTAAAACTTACTTTTTTGCCTTTTTCGTTATAAAACTGGAAGGCTTTAGCTTTTTGAGCAGTGGTAATAGTAAAACTAAAAATAAAGGTAAAAAGTAGTAAATATTTCATAGCGTATTTTTAAAAAAAATCATACGCCTAAGTTAATCAATTTAGGCGTATAATTTATTTAGTTGTATTAAGCTTCAAGGTCTTTAACAAGTTCTCTCCAGCTTTCTAATTCAGGTATTCCTGGTTTTCTTTTTCCAAAAAACTGCACAATAATGTCACCTTCTTTATTGAAAACCTCAACAGCTGTAACATCGCCATCTTCAGTAGGTTTTCTCACCACCCAAGTTTCTGCAATTTTATCGGTGTTTAAATGAAGGTTAAAATCAGGGTCTAAAACATTAATCCACGTATTGTGCCACATCGTTTTTTTAATTGCTCCTGTATGAATTTGGATGTTACCGCGGTTACCCACAAAAACCATAATAGGTAATTTGCGTTTTGCGGCTTCTTCTAACAAGCTAACAACTTTTTTATTGTCTATTTTTTTTGCAAGAGTTTCGTTAGGCGCAAGGCGTAAGGCTTGTAAGCGATTTAGTTTATACTTGCGTAGCATTCCAAAGAAATTGTGGGTGTCTTTTAAATTTACCCAATCTTCTTGAAAGCTTTTCACATCGATTTCATTATCTGGAGTTTCTATTGGTTTTGGGGCAACCTCTTCGGTATCTACTAAGGCATCTTGCGCTATGCTTTTATATTTTTCTACAAGATTTGTATAAGCTTCCTCATTACTGGTTTTGGTAAGGTAAATTTTATGGATTGCCATCCCATCTTTTCCAAAAAACTGTAAAGATTTTCTTTCTCCCTCTTCTACTGCAAATGCAAATTTCCAATGGGTAAGAAAAATACGCATATCTATATCATCTCCTACAAAAAGTTGTGCGTGTGGGCTACTAAAATCTGCATTTAAGTAAGTTCCTTTACGCTCGTGTACACATTCTTCATTACGTGTTAGCCCCATAACTTTACCAAGGGATTCTATTTCTTGAAGAATTTCTGCAAACTTAGGCTCTAGACGTGTTACGCCTTCGTTTATTTTTGTTGCGAGTAATTCTGCCTCGCTTACTTGTAATAATTCTGCGGCATTTCTAATGCGTAGTTTAGGTTGCTCTTCTTTTAAAGCATCCCATTTTTCTTTTAAGGTATTTTGTGCTGTTGTGTTCATGGTAATTTATTTTTTAAGTTGTTTTATTTATATTTTTTTAGATTACCCGAAAATAATCATGGGTTTTTTAGTAATTGGGTTGTCACAAATTTTACACGGAAAGCCATAGGTTTTGGTAATAATATCTTCGGTAAAAACTACTGATGGTTCTCCCTGAGAAACTATTTTCCCTTTATCCATCAATACTACTTTGTTGGCAAATTGTGCAGCAAGATTAAGGTCGTGAATTACCACAATGGTTGTATTAGCCTTTTGGGTAAAATCTTTTATTGTTTTTAGTATTTTATGTTGATGTTTTACATCTAAATTATTTAGAGGTTCATCTAGAAAAAGTAATTTATGTGTTATACTATTTTCAAGTTGCGCTAAAACTCGCGAGAGGTGTACACGTTGTTTTTCTCCTCCAGAAAGTGAGTTATAGGCTCTATTTTTCATGTGAAAAACATCGGTTTTTCTCATGGCATTTTCTGCTGCTTCAAGATCTTCTCTTCTGGGGGAAGCCTCAAAAAACGGATAGCGTCCCATAATAACTACATCTTTTACGAGAAGCGGAATATCTGCAGGGTTGTGTTGAGAGAATTTAGCTTTATTTTTTGCAAGATCATCGATATTCCATTCTGAAAATGTTTTCTCTTTAAAAAAAATACGTTCTGTATCTTTTGTTTTTAATTCATTTGCCAATACATTTAGCAATGTAGACTTCCCTGCACCATTAGGTCCAACAATAGCTAAAAGCTCTCCGTATTCTATAGAGACATCTATTCCTTTAAGAATATGGTATTTTTTATGGCTGTAAGAAACTTGGTGCGCTTTTATCATATTACATAGAGTTTTTAAAACGAATTAAAATGGCGATGAAAACAGGTGCTCCCATAAATGCTGTAAGTACTCCAATAGGAACTTCTGAAGGAGCAACAATAGAGCGACTAATGGTATCTGCAATTAACAACAATATACTCCCCATTACAGCAGCTAATGGCAAAATGAGTTGGTAATTAGATTTGAATAATAGTCTTAAAATATAAGGAACAATAAGTCCTACAAAACCTATAGTACCCGAAAAGGCTACACAGGTACCAACCATGAGTGCTGTAAGTACAATAATTTGTTTTTTGATCCGCTCCACAGGAATACCTATGTGTTCAGCATCTTTTTCGCCTAGCATCATGGCATTAAGAGCTTTTCCTTTTGGCAATAGTATAACGTAAGAAAACACTAATACAGTAAAAAGAACGGCATTTTTTGTCCATGTAGCTCCGCCTAAACTTCCTAAATTCCAAAAAGTTAAATCTCGTAATTGCTCTTCACTAGAAAGGTATATTAAAAGACCTACTACAGCAAACCCCAGTGCAGAAATTGCCACTCCAGATAAAAGCATAATTACCACATTGGTTTTATTATTTGAGGTAGACATTTTATACACCAATAGCATGGTACCTAATGCTCCAATAAATGCTGCAATACTTAGTAATGAAAACTGAAGAAAATCTGGCAAAAAGTGTTTAAAATGAGCCCCTAACACAATGGTAATAGCAGCCATTAATGTTGCTCCTGCCGAAATACCTATTAAATCGGGTGTGGCAAGTGGGTTTTTAAACATGCCTTGCATAACTGTACCAGAAACGGCAAGGATGCTCCCTATTAAGATAGCCATTACAATTCGTGCTAACCTGATATCCCATATAACATACTTTTCGCTTAACGAAACTTCTGCTGGATTAAAGATAACATTACTAAGTACTGTTAAAGGCGATTTATCTTCAAAATTATATACTCCAATGTATAAAGCACCAATACTTAATAATATTAGTAATAAAAAACTTATTGCTATGTATATGTTTAATTTATTGAGCACTTTCTATCAGTAGTTTGTTAAGTTCTAAAGCTGCTTTTCCAATTCTAGGGCCGAAGTTTGAGATTAAGCCTCCATCCATGGTAAGTATGCGTTTGTTTTTTCCTGCTTGTGTTTGTAGCATACCCGATACTTGTAGCATAGCATCTATTCCGCCAGCGCTTTTAAGTCCAGAGTTAAACATTAAGATAGCATCTGGGTTTATTTCGATTAGAGATTCTGGCGTTAAGGGCTTAAAATTTTCAAATTCGGTAATTGCATTTTCTCCACCGGCAATATTAATTAAAGCTTCCATAGGAGTATTAGTCCCTGCAACCATAAGCATTTGTCCTCTTGCGTATATAAAAAGTACTTTAGGCTTTTTTTCGATAGGGGTTAGTTTAGCAATATCTTTAGTGATATTTTCTTGTAAACTTGTATAGTTTTCTACACCTATGGCATTTGCTACATTTTCGATGAGTTTTTTTGCTCCTACCACAGAGAAAGTTTGATTTATAAATTGTGTTTTAATTTTAGAAGCTTCAATCTTAGCATTTAAATCTGGGTTTACATCTTTATTAGAAGCAAGTATAAGGTTGGGTGACACTTCTAATATAGGCTCTATGGTTAAGCTTCTTACATGGCCAAGATCTTTAGCTTTTAAATTATCTGGGAAGCTACTGGTTACGTCTCTTCCTACAATGTTATCTCCTTTTCCTAAGGCTGCTATGGTTTCTGTAATAGCGCCGTTAAGCGAAACAATTTTCAAGGTTTCTTTAGCTGTTGCTTCTTTTTCGGCTGGTTTGTTTTTACAGCTTATAATAAGTAATACCGTTAGAAATAATAAACTTATTTTTTTCATGATGATGTTAAGTTAAAAATTGAACATGTCCCCTTCTCTCTACCGAGAAATAGGTTTTTATACTTCGGCAAAAATAATAAATTTATTTAGATTGTTTAAAAATAACCTATATATTTGCACTTGTAATTTATTAAGACTTATTAAAAATAATGAAGTACACTGTTTTAACATTCCTATTTTTTGTCGCCCTTTCTACTGTTGCTCAAGTAAATGACAGTACATACAATAAATTAAAAGAAGTAGTGCTTACAGGGCAAATTACCAATCAACAATCTATAGATAAGTCTGTTTTTGAAGTAAAAATAATCAATCAAGAAGCCATAAAAAACTTAGCTGCCAATAGCCTTAATGATGTACTTACACAACATTTAAATATGAATGTTTTACCAGGAAGCGATAAAGGAAGTATGGGGATAGAGCAGTTTGGGTTTGATTCTGAGTATGTTTTAATATTGGTAGATAATGTTCCCGTAATTGGAGACCAAGGTTTTGGGAATGCTATAGATATTTCTCAAATAAATTTAGACGATATCGCACAAATAGAAATTGTAGAAGGCGCAATGGGCGTGCAATATGGAGCCAATGCAGTTACAGGAGTTATTAATATTATTACTAAAAAATCATCAAACTATACTTGGGAGATTTCCCCTTTTATTCAAGAAGAAACCATCGGAAACGAATATGCTTGGTTTGATAAAGGAAAGCATATACAAGGAATAAAATTAGGACATAATTTTTCCGACAAATTATATGCAACACTAAATTATGTAAGAACAGATTTTCAAGGCTTTTTAAACAATAATAAAGGGAAAAATTATTTTAACCCTGCGAGAGAAAACGACGGATTACGCGGCTACGATTGGCTACCCAAAAAACAACACAATGCAAAGGCGTTAGTAAACTACAAAATAGCTAATTTTAAAGCCTTTTATAGGTTTGAATATTATACCGATATCACAGAAGATTATGCCGAAGATGTAAACTTTAATTACAATCCCATTTTTAATGAGGTAAACCCGACAGCTCAAGATGTTTTATTTAAAAATACGAGGTTTTACCATCATTTAAACTTTACGGGAACAGTTAAAAATACGGTAGATTACAATATATCAGCTTCTTATCAAGACCAGAAAAAAAGCAGAGAAGATTACACTTATATACTAAATACAAAAGAAGAACAAGATAACGTCTCTTTAGATTTTAATACTCGTAAAGGCTTTTTCTCTAGGGGAACATTTTCCAATTTCCTTAAAAATGAAAATATAGCCCTACAATTAGGCTACGAAATTAAGCATGATAAAGGAACAGCTGGCGATCTTTCTCCTCAAAATAAAAATGAAGACATAAAAAAACATACGCTTAATTTCTATAGCGGTTTTATGGCTTCGGAAATTTCATTAAATAAATTTACGCTTCGTCCAGGCTTTAGGTACATGGCGTCTTCTAAATTTAAACCAACTTATACGGCATCTTTAAGCGGAAGTTATTTTTCAGATACTGGTTATCAAGTGCGCGCCATATTTGGCTTGGCTTCCAAACTTCCTAGTTTCGAAGAGTTGTATTATTACCTAGTAGATTCTAACCATAATGTGCTTAAAAATGAGGATTTATTACCAGAAAAGGGAAAATCTGTTTTTCTACATATAAAGAAAAAATACTGGTTAACCGATGCCCTTAGTTATACCCCTAAAATTACACTTCATTATTTAGATGTTGCCGATAAGATAGACCAAATAGTAATTAGCAACAAGCCCTTAACCATTCAACACCAAAATATAGATTTATATAAAACTTGGGGTGCGGTACTACGCAATCAATTAACATATAAAAATCTCTCGGCAAATTTAGGAATAGGTTTTTTGGCAGAAGCACGCGATTTAAAAAGTGTAGCTGGTTTTAAAGATGATTTTCTGTATGCCCTACAGGCCAATGCTAACCTAAACTATAAATTCCCTAAATGGAACACCTACGCAACACTTGCTTATAAACATAACGGAGCCCAATATCAATATTGGTACAATGCCGATAACGACAACTATGAAAAACAAAAAATTGAAGCTTTTAGCTGGCTAGATGCCTCTGTTAGAAAAGAATTTAAAAACGGATTAGAAATTAGCCTAGGCGCAAGAAATTTATTAGATGTAACCGATGTTACTGTAATTAACGGGCAAGGAAGCTCACATGGAGGCACATCGACCACCCGAGGATTAGGCTATGGTCGCTCTTATTTTTTAAAATTATTATACACCATAAAATTCAAATAACATGAAATCAATACCTAAAAATATGTATGCAAAATTTAGCTTATTACTGCTATTAGTACTTGGTTTTACAGCTTGTAGTAGCGATGACGACAGCATAAAAACCACAGATGCAGCAGTAGCTTTTCAGGAAAAATCTATCGCTGTTACAGAACCCTCTGCAGTAACTGTTCAGTTAGTGTTTTCTAAAGAGGTTGTAAAAAGTGGAACGATAGAAGTAACCTATACCTCAAACAACACCGCTTATGGAGAAGATTATACAACACTTCCAGAAGGAGAAACGGGAGTTATTACAATCCCTGTAGAAGCAGGAAGCAAAGCGGCCTCGTTTACATTAACCAAAACAAATTTCACTAATCCCGCAGAAGAACCTCTCGTAACCTTTACCATAGGGAAAGTAAATTTAGAACAAGTTTACGCAACAGGAAACACAAGCCTAGCGGTTTATTTTACCAACACGGCATCGATAGGTGGTAGCTTAAACCCAAGTGTTGGTGGACCAAACGAGCAGAATCAAGTTTTTATTGATTTAAGTGCTAATGCAGAACACATTTCACATCGTGAAAAATGGGATTTGGCTTTTTATAGCTTAGATAACGAGTTTAGAGTAAAATTAAACAGCTCTTTATACATGTTTGCAGCTCCACTAACAAGTACCGATATTAACAATATTGATATGAATGAAGTAGAAGCATTGAAAACAGATATGGATTTCATTGTATCGGGTTCAGATGCCTATGTAGATGATCCTTCTGGTGATATTAATGGAACCGTGATTCAAGAAATTGTAGCTACTCCAGAAAACAATAAGGTGTATTTACTAAAAATGGGCTTTGAGGTAGGTACAGAAACACCAAATGTAGGCGGTGTGGCAATTTCAGGCGAGGCTCGTGGTTGGAAAAAAATACGAGTGTTAAAGCAAGCAGATGCCTATCTACTACAATATGCAGACCTAGAATCAACTACTTATGAAGAGGTGACTATCCAGCGCTCATCAACACATAACTTTACTTTTTATAGCATTGTAAATCAGCAAGAAGTAGCAGTAGCGCCAGAAAAGGAAAATTGGGACATTTGCTTCACCACGCATACCGAAGTTCAGGAACTACCAGGACAAGATGCTAATACAGCCTACGGATTTTCAGATTATGTGCTAACAAATACTTACCAAAAAGTAGCAGTATATCAGGTAAACGAAGACGAGGTTTCTTATGCTAATTTCTCTGTAAATAATATAGCCGAAGAAAAATTCCAGATAGACCAACGTGTAATAGGTGCAAATTGGAGAGATGTATTCTCAGATTTCCATGCTGATAGGTACTATATCATAAAAGATACTGCCGGAAACATATACAAACTAAAATTTACAGCATTTAAAAACGATAGAGGCGTACGAGGTTTCCCTGCTTTTGAGTATGAACTTGTAAAATAATAAATAAACTAAAACTATAAATCTAAATAAATTATCATGAAAACACTATTATCATTTCTTTCTTTTATAGGAATTTGTGCACTAGGTTTTGCACAACAAACCGTAAATCTAAGCATGGGTAGCGGTTATACCGATCGTGTATTTTATAAATTAGCCACAGATAATACGCAGGCATATACCGCTAGCGATTGGGAAGTTGCTTTTTTAAGAACAAGTCCGTATGCTTTTGCAACTCGTATTAACGACCAATTAGGACTTCAAGTTTACGAGGTTTCTGATGATGTGGCAGATTGGAATAATATCGATGTTACCAACACGAGTACATGGACAGCCTTACATAATAGCGAATTAATATGGGATTTAGGTGCTTTTGACCAAGGTTCGGCTTCTTATGGCTGGGGAGAATACGGAAGTGACCACCATGTTCGTGGAAGCATCATCTTTGTAATAGAGCACGGAGAAAATAAATATACCAAATTCTTTATCGACGATTATTTCTCGGGTTATACTTTTAAATATGCTAAATGGAATGAACAAGCAGGTACTTGGGATGCAGACCAAACTGTAACAATACCTAACAACCAAAATACCGATAGATATTTTAACTATTACAACCTAACACAAGGGAACGAAGTAATCGCAGAACCTGCAGCAGCAGACTGGGATATTGTATTTACAAAATTTACTACAGCTTACCCTGTACAAGGTGGTACAATGCCTTATGTAGTAGCCGGAGTTTTACACCACCCAGCAGTAGAGATTGCTAAAGGAACAGCTACCTCTGTAAAAGAAGACTTAACTTATAGCGCAGATATTAATACCATTGGATACGACTGGAAATCTTTTACGGGAGGTGCTTATACCGTAAGCTCAGATGTATATTACTATATAAAAACCGCAGAGGAAGAAGTGTATAAACTTAACTTTTTAACTTTTGATGGCTCAAGTACAGGAAACCTTAGTTTCCAAGTAGAAAATATAACCGATCAAATGGATGTAAAAAAAGTGAATACTAAAAACGTAACCGTTTACCCTAATCCAACAGTAAATAAACAATTAACGGTAGCTTTAGACAATTCGGTAGCTGAAACAAGCTTAGAGCTGTATAATATGCAAGGGAAACTTGTTTTTAAACAAAATAAATCACCAAATAGCACAAATCAACAAACCTTAGATTTAAACCATTTGCAAACAGGAGTTTACTTGTTACAAATAAAAACGGGTACAGATACGCTAACTAAAAAAGTTATTCTTCAGTAATTATTTTTTATAATTAGGTTATTGTTAAGCAGCTTGGTTTTCAAGCTGCTTTTTTTGTCCAAATACTTGTTCTAAAATAATACCAGCAACAATAAAAAGTAAACCAATAATGGTAGAAGACAAAATTTTCTCTCCCACAACAAAGTACACCACAATAAGCGATAAGAAAGGGGTGAGAAAAATAAACTTACTAACTTTAGCCGTGGTTTCTGAGTACTGAAGCGCCATTGCCCATAAAACAAATGTAATTCCCATTTCAAACAAACCAATATATACAGTACCCCATAAAGCTTGAGAATTAGGGATGTTGAAATCAGAAAAAAAGAAGGTGGCAATACTAATATAAATAAACCCAAATATAAAACTTAAAAAAAGTTTTACACTATCATCTCGTTTATCTCTTATATTAAAAATCCAGAACAAGGCCCATATAATGGCTGTACTTAGGGCGAGCAAAGCCCCATTGAGGTTAGAAAACTTAAAAGTTAAAAGGTCTCCTTTTGTAGAAATAATAAAAACACCAATAAAACTAATCAAAATAGCAAAAACGCTAATCCATTTTACCCGTTGTTTTAATAGCGGAATAGAAAGTAACGTAAGCATGATAGGCCAAGTGTAATTTAGCGGTTGTGCTTCCTGAGCAGGAAGTACAGCGTAAGCTTTAAACAAAACCAGGTAATATACAAAAGGATTTATAAAGCCCATGATAACAGACGTTATATAATCTCGTAGACGGCTATTTTTTAATAAATGTATTTTTTTTTGAAAGAAAAGTATACTAAACAGCGCAAGGATGGAAGTAATTGAAGAGAAAAATAACAGTTGAAGCGAATCAAAATAAACTAAAGATACTTTAAAAGCAGAAGCTACAGTTGCCCAAATACAAACCGAAAGACCAGCGTATATATAGGCTTTTTGTTGATTTTTCATAGACTTATAAGCTTATAATAATGGTGAAAAAAGAAAAAACTAAAACATGAATACTACAAAAAAATCCCGTTTGAAACGGGATTTTTTTCAATAATTTTATAAAACTTTTTAAGCTTTTACTAGCTCTACATCAAATAGTAATGTAGCATTTGGCGGAATAACACCTCCTGCTCCTTGTGCCCCATAGGCTAGATCTGCAGGAATTACCAATTGTGCTTTATCGCCTTCAGAAAGCAATAAAATACCTTCGTCCCAACCAGGAATTACTTGCCCTACACCTACAGAAAACTCTATAGGCTGGTTTCTTTTAAAAGAAGAATCAAAAACAGTTCCGTCAAGCAACATCCCTCGGTAATGTACACTTACCGGGTTGCCTTTTTCGGCCTTTTTACCATTTCCTTTTTCTGTAATTTTATAATATAATCCTGAAGCTGTTTTCTCAAAGCCTTCGGTTATTTTTTTCATAGCTTCTTCTGCCTTTGCTCTTGCCGCTGCTTCTCGTTTTTCTTTTTCTGCATTAAAATTTTCAAAACGTTCTAGCGCATCAAATTTTTCTGCCTCTTCACCTATTCTTTCTATACTTATTTTATCTAAGTTATCACCTTGTTCTATGCTATCTACCACGTCTTGACCAGAAACAACTTCGCCAAACACGGTATGCTTCCCGTCTAACCAAGGTGTTGGTACGTGTGTAATAAAAAACTGACTCCCGTTAGTTCCTGGGCCAGCATTTGCCATTGATAAAATTCCGGGTTTATCGTGTTTTAATTCTGGATGAATTTCATCGTCAAACTTATATCCTGGTCCTCCTGCTCCTGTACCATTTGGATCTCCTCCTTGAACCATAAAGTCTGAAATTACACGATGAAAAGTAAGTCCATCATAATAGGGTTCGCCTATGATTTTAGCTGAATTCTTCATTTTTCCTTCAGCTAGTGCAACAAAGTTCCCTACGGTTCCTGGGGTTTTATCGTGTGTAAGCTTTATAAGGATTTCTCCTTTGGTCGTTGTTAAACGTGCGTATAATCCGTTATCCATTTTTTATTTTTTTATTTAAAGTGCAAAGGTATAATTTAAGTAGAGTTCTTCCTAATTTGAAAATCATAAAAGCCAAACGTCTCCGCTTGGCTTTTAAATTAATAAGGGTGTGTATTTTTCTATTTAATTAGCTACTTCACTAATAAATTTAATTCTATATAAACGAATTTCTTCATCTTCATAATCGCCATCAAATTCATCCATCGCTTCATCGATTTTATCGGTTTCTGCTTCTAAGAAATAATCGTGTAATTCTTCTTGTTGATCTTCATCTAGCATAGTATCTACCCAATAGCTAATATTTAGTTTAGTTCCGCTATATACAATGGCTTCCATCTCTTTAATAAGCGCATCCATTTCTATTCCTTTAGCATGCGCTATATCGTTAAAAGACAGCTTTCTATCTACACTTTGAATTATAAATAATTTTAATCCGCTATTGGCTCCTGTAGTTTTTACCACCAAGTCGTCGGGCCTGATAATGTCATTTTCTTCTACATAATTTTGGATAAGCTCTACAAATTTACGTCCAAACTTTTTTGCTTTCCCTTCTCCTACCCCATGAATATTGCTTAGTTCCTCTAAGCTAGTGGGGTATTTGATAGCCATATCTTCTAAAGATGGGTCTTGAAAAACAACAAATGGCGGAACATCTTTTTGTTTAGCTACTTTTTTACGTAAATCTTTTAGCATACGCATGAGTTGTTCATCTATAGCTCCTGAGGATTTACTTGAGGTAATTATATTTTCTGTAGTTTCTGTTTTATATACATGATCTTCTGTCATCATGAATGAAGTTGGAGTTTCTAAGAACTGTTTTCCTTTTGGGGTTAGTTTTAACACGCCATAAGATTCTATATCTTTTCTTAAATAGCCCGCTACCATTACCTGGCGTATCAAAGCCATCCAATATTGTGCTTCTTTAGATTTTCCTTTTCCAAAAATTGGCAGCTCATCTGTTTTATGAGCTTTTATAAGCGCATTAACTTTACCGGTTAAGGCATTTACCAATTCCTTACCTTTATAAAGCTGATTTGTTTCTGCTACTACTTGCAATAATAAGTCTACATCTGCTTTAGCTTCATGTTGCTTTTTAGGGTTTTGGATGTTATCATCCATATCGGCACCTTCGCCGTTTTCACTATCAAATTCTTCGCCAAAATAATGCAGAATATATTTTCTGCGCGACATTGATGTTTCTGCGTAAGCAACAACGTCTTGCAATAAGGCATGTCCTACTTCTTGTTCTGCAACGGGTTTACCGCTCATAAACTTCTCTAGTTTCTCTATGTCTTTATATGCATAGAATGCTAGGCAGTAGCCTTCTCCGCCATCTCTTCCTGCTCTTCCTGTTTCTTGGTAATAACTTTCTATACTTTTAGGAATATCGTGATGGATTACAAAACGCACATCTGGTTTATCTATTCCCATTCCAAAAGCAATTGTTGCCACCACAACATCTACGTCTTCCATAAGGAACATGTCTTGATGTTTTGCTCTGGTTTTTGCATCTAAACCAGCATGGTAAGGCACTGCAGAAATTCCGTTTACTTGTAAGGTTTGTGCTAGTTCCTCTACTTTTTTTCTGCTGAGGCAGTAAATAATACCACTTTTTCCTTCATTTTGTTTTACAAATCTAATAATGTCTGCATCTACTTGGGCAGTTTTAGGTCTTACTTCGTAAAAAAGGTTAGGGCGATTAAAAGAAGCTTTAAATGTATTTGCATTGGTAACGCCTAAGTTTTTAAGAATATCTTCTTGTACTTTTGGTGTTGCTGTTGCTGTTAAGGCTATCATGGGTATATTTTCGCCAATCCGCTTAATTATACTTCTTAAATTACGGTATTCTGGACGAAAGTCGTGTCCCCATTCAGAAATACAGTGAGCTTCATCTATGGCTAAAAAAGATATTTTTTGCTTCCTTAAAAACTCTACGTTTTCATCTTTGGTAAGCGATTCTGGAGCTACATATAGTAGTTTGGTAACCCCATCTTCAATATCCTTTTTTACTTGTTTTATCTCCGTTTTATTAAGTGAAGAATTTAGCACATGCGCAATTCCTGGTTCTGAAGAAATCCCACGTATAGCATCTACTTGATTTTTCATCAAAGCTATTAAAGGGGACACTACAATAGCAGTACCTTCTTTTATCAATGCAGGAAGCTGATAGCATAATGATTTTCCTCCTCCTGTAGGCATAATGACAAACGTATCATGATTGGTTACTATGCTTTTGATTACCTCTTCTTGTAATCCTTTAAATTGACTAAAGCCAAAATACTTTTTTAACTCCTGGTGTAAATCGATTTCTGCCAAACTAATTATTTATGTTACAATTTTAACTACCTTTGTTTCTCTAAAAATACATAATTTTAGACGAGTAACAAACATCAAATATCTAAAAATTAATGTTACCAAACAATATTCTTTCTATCGCAAAAAAAACCATCGCTAACGAGGCAAAAGCTATTGCTAATTTAGAGAACTTTCTAGACGACACTTTTACAAAAGCTGTAGAGCAAATATACAACGCAAAAGGCAGAGTTATTATAACTGGTATAGGAAAAAGTGCAATAATTGCTCATAAAATTGTTGCTACACTAAATTCTACCGGGACGCCAGCTATTTTTATGCATGCTGCAGATGCTATACATGGAGATTTAGGAATTATACTAGAGGACGATGTGGTGATATGCATTTCTAAGAGTGGAAACACGCCAGAAATTAAAGTACTGGTACCACTTATTAAAAATTTTAAAAACCCTCTTATTGCCATTACAGGGAATTCTGCTTCGTTTTTAGCCAACCAAGCAGATTATGTACTAAACACCTATGTAGACAAAGAGGCTTGCCCTAACAACCTTGCCCCTACCACCAGCACTACCGCTCAATTAGTAATGGGCGATGCCTTGGCTGTTTGCTTGTTAGAACTTAAAGGCTTTTCTTCTCAAGATTTTGCCAAGTATCATCCTGGTGGTGCTTTAGGAAAGCAACTCTATTTACGGGTTAGTGATATTACAGCGAATAACAATAAACCTCAAGTTTCACCCGATACTCCTATTACGGAAGTAATCGTAGAGATTTCTGAAAAAATGCTCGGAGCAACAGCGGTAATAGAAAACAATACAATTGTTGGTGTTATTACCGATGGAGACTTACGAAGAATGATTAAAGAAAACAAAGATTTCTCTCTACTTACTGCTAAAGATATTATGAGTACTTCTCCTAAATTAATCGATAATAATGCAATGGCAATAGATGCGCGTAATTTATTAGAGGACTATGGCGTATCACAACTAATTGCACAAGAAAACGGTCTATATAAAGGAATAATACACTTACATAATCTTATTAAAGAAGGAATCGTATAAATTATGCCTAAAAAAACAAAAGCCAATCCGCAGGAAATGTCTTTTTTAGACCATTTAGAAACCCTACGTTGGCACCTTATTCGTAGCATTATAGCAATTATTATCATCTCGGGTGTCGCTTTTCTAGCAAAGAGCTTTATTTTCGACGTTATTCTTTTTGGCCCTAAAGACCCTAACTTTATCACCTATCGCATTCTCTGCAATGTTTCTAAAAGCATAGGTTTAGATGAAAGTTTTTGCTTTACAGAAATTCCTTTTCGTATTCAAAGTAGAACCATGGCTGGACAATTTAGCGCACACATGTGGACGGCCATCACAGCAGGGTTTATCATCGCATTCCCCTACATTATTTATGAACTTTGGAAATTTATTGCCCCAGGCTTACATTCTAAAGAACGTAAAGCCTCTCGTGGCTTTATATTAGTAGCTTCTATATTATTTTTTATTGGTGTCCTTTTTGGGTATTACATTGTTTCCCCTTTATCCATCAACTTTTTAGGCTCTTACCAAGTAAGCAAAGAAGTATTTAACGATATAGATTTGAGCAGTTATTTTGGCTTAATCAGGGCCTCTGTACTGGCAAGCGGACTCATTTTTGAGCTTCCCATCCTTATTTATATTCTAACAAAAATAGGATTAGTAACTCCCGAAACACTTAGGTCTTACCGAAAATTTGCCCTTGTAGGAATCCTTATTGTATCGGCTATTATCACCCCGCCAGATATTGCCAGCCAAATAATTGTAGCTATTCCTGTTTTAATTTTATACGAAATAAGTATTTTTATCTCTAAAATTGTACTAAAAAAACAACAGAAAAACGAGATTAAAGCTCAACAATCGTAATTCAACACAATAAATGGCAAAAGAAAAAGATTTAATAAAAGAATTTAATGATTATCGCACCAAGATGAACGATAAAATTCTAGAAGACGATAACAAAGTACTTAAACGTATTTTTAATCTTGATACTAATGCTTATGCCGAAGGAACGCTTGATGTAAAAACAAAAGAGTTATTAGGTTTAGTAGCATCACTGGTATTAAGGTGCGACGATTGTGTTAAATATCACCTTGAATCAAGCTATAATGCCGGGGTAACTAAAGCACAAATTTCAGAAACGCTAAGCATAGGCACACTTGTGGGTGGTACTATTGTAATACCTCACCTACGCAGAGCTTATGAATATTGGGAAGCTTTAGAAAAGAATAATAATTAAATTAAACATTTGTGAAATTAAAAGCAGATAACCTCGTAAAATCATATAAAGGCAGAAAAGTTGTAAAAGGAATTTCTGTAGAAGTAAATCAAGGAGAAATTGTTGGTTTACTTGGCCCTAATGGCGCAGGAAAAACCACCTCTTTTTACATGATTGTAGGGCTCATAAAACCTAATGGAGGTGCTATCCATTTAGACGACCTCAACATTACAAAATTCCCAATGTACAAACGCGCACAACACGGGATTGGTTATCTTGCCCAAGAAGCATCGGTTTTTCGTAAGTTAAGTATAGAAGATAATATAATGAGTGTATTAGAATTAACTAAACTTTCTAAAAAAGAACGCATTCATAAAATGGAAAGCCTGATAGAAGAATTTAGTCTTGGTCATATTAGAAAAAACCGAGGCGATTTACTTTCTGGAGGAGAACGCCGACGTACCGAAATTGCCAGAGCACTAGCCACAGACCCTAAGTTTATTCTATTAGATGAACCTTTTGCTGGTGTAGACCCCGTAGCCGTAGAAGACATCCAACGCATTGTTGCCCAACTAAAAAACAAAAATATTGGCATTTTAATTACCGACCATAACGTCCAAGAAACATTAGCAATTACAGACCGAACTTATTTGATGTTTGAAGGAAGTATTCTTAAACACGGCCAACCAGAAGAACTAGCCGAAGATGAAATGGTAAGAAAGGTTTACTTAGGGCAAAATTTCGAACTCCGCAAAAAAAAGCTTTTCTAGCTATAATTTCTTTTATTTTTTATGCATAAATTTTTAACCATATTTTTTCTATACTTTGTAACAATAGGTTTTAGCCAAGAAGAAAACATTAATAATACTATTCCTAATACAACAAGAGAAATTTATATTGTTAGTGGTATAGGATGGGGATTTCCAATGGGCGAGGAAACAAAAGAAGTTTTCACTCCAAAATTTTCTAATATTTTAGGCGCCAACATAGCCTCCGATAAAGAATTTTTATTTTGGTACCCGTCTATAGATTTTCTTTCCTTTAATTATAATCAAATAGAACAGGATAAAGATTACCCCTACATCATTAAGAAAAGTAAAAGCAACTACTACAATGCCAATTTTTCTGTAGGAATAAAAAAACAATTCTCCCAATTAAAACTATATGCCTTTTTAGGTCCTGGAGTTGGTTTTATGTCCGAGCCTCGTGCCGAAGTTAATCACGAAACCAAAGTAGTTCATATTAAAAACAGATTACGTGTAAGCCCTACTTGGCGTACTGGAGTTGGTTTAGATTATCAATTAGAACGCTTTTTATTGTTTACCGAAATGAGCTGGTCTCATAATTTTAGAAAAGTACAAGGCGTAACCCTAGACGCTGTTGTCTTATTTATAGGATTAAAAACCGATATTTCTCGAATTGCCGAGAATGTAACAAAATTAATCTCGGGTTAATTTCAGCTTATTAAGAACTACAGACAGTAACACATAAGCTATAATTATTATAGGAACAGCAATAAATTTTAGCACTCCTAATAAAATTAAACACAACACAAGAAACACCAGTTTATAACCTTGTGTTTTCCATGAAAATTTCGAAAATTTTAAAGCAAACAACGGAAGCTCGGCATTAAGAATGTAACTACTAAAAGCCGTTAAACCTAACAACAACCACGGATTAAGCAAAAACCCTTCTAATGCAGGAGTTTCTTGATATTCTATTATCAACGGAATACTCAATATTAACAATGCATTTGCAGGAGTGGGCAAACCAATAAATGAGCTTGTTTGCCTATCGTCTATATTAAATTTTGCCAACCTATAAGCCGACGCTAATGTAACCGCAAAACCAACTAAAGGCAAATAGTTAAAAACATCTCCCATAAAATCTTCGGGTTGCATATTTAGCTTCCCAGAATAAATGGTAAAGCTTTCCTCTAGCAACTTCATCATAACAATTCCTGGCACTACTCCACTTGTTACCATATCTGCCAAGGAGTCTAACTCTAACCCTAATTTACTAGACACTCCCAAACTTCGAGCAGCTAACCCATCAAAAAAATCAAAAAATATTCCTAAAGCAACAAAAGCAGCAGCACCTACAAAATCGCCATTAACGGCAAACAACACAGCTATACAGCCTGAAAATAAATTAAGTAGGGTAATATAATTCGGAATATTTCTTTTAAACATAAGGGTAAATTTTTAAGCAAAAATACAAAAGCAAGTTTATCTATTTACATCAGAAAAACAATATCTAAGCCTAAATAAAGTTTATATGATAAAATAATAAGATATTTACCCAAAAAAAAATTAGGTGAGAGAAATTTATATTCTTTTAATTTTACTCTTTAGTATAAATAGTTATGCCCAAACTCGTAAATATTCTAACGAGTTTTTAAACATTGGAGTAGATGCTGCTGCTTTCGGGATGGCAAACGCTGTTGTTGCCAACACAAACGACGTTAATGCCGCTTATTGGAATCCCGCAGGACTCACACAACTCGAAGACAACCAGATAGCTTTAATGCACGCCAACTATTTTGCCAACATTGCCAATTACGATTATATTGCTGGGGCTATGCCGCTAGATCACAACAGCGTAGCTGCTTTTAGCCTTATCAGGTTTGGAGTAGACGATATTATGAACACTACCCAGCTTATTGATGAGCAAGGAAATATTGACTACAACAGAATAAGTTTATTTTCTGCCGCCGACTATGCCTTTACCTTTTCCTACGCTAGAAAAATGCCTTTAGATGGATTTTCTTACGGAATAAATGCTAAAGTTATTAGAAGAATTATTGGTGATTTTGCCGATGCTTGGGGTTTTGGCTTCGATGCAGGAATACAATTCGAAACCAAAAACAATTGGCATTTTGGTTTTATGGCAAGAGATATTACCACTACATACAATACTTGGAATATAAACGAAGAAGAATACAAAAAAATTCAAGGAGCTATCGATGGTAAAAATCAAGAGCTCCCTGAAACCACAGAAATCACCCTGCCAAAACTCCAATTGGGAATTGCAAAAAACTTCACCATACGCCATGATTTCGATTTTAAAACAGAGCTAAACCTACACACTCGTTTTACACAAACCAACGATTTAATAAGCACCAAAGCCGTAAGCATAACACCTTCCTTTGGGTTTGAGGTTGGCTATATCGATATGGTTTACCTAAGAGCTGGTGTAGGTAATTTTCAGAATGTAGAGCAATTTGACGGAACAACCAATTTAGGTTTTCAACCTGGTTTTGGGGTTGGTTTTAAATACAAAGGTGTGCACTTAGATTATGCCTTTACCGATATTGGCGACCAAAGTGTCGCTTTATATTCCAACGTTTTTTCGCTAAAAATAGATTGGCGTGTTTTTAGGTAATTATTAGATAAGACAACCGCATCTTTGTTACCTTTGCCACTTAAGGCAATTTTTTATGAAAAAAATAGTGTTAGCATTACTTTCGGGACTATTACTTGCTGGCGGTTGGCCAACTTACGGTTTCCCTTTGTTGTTATTTTTTGGATTTATCCCTTTACTTTGGATAGAATACCAACTTAGATTAACTCCTTCTAATAACCCAAAAAAAATACAAGTTTTTGCTTACGCATACTTAAGCTTTTTTATTTTTAACATCATTACCACCTCTTGGCTCTATTTTTCTACGCCATTTGGCATGTGGTTTGCCGTACTTGTAAACACCCTACTCATGAGTTTGGTGTTTCTTATTTACCATATTATTGCAAAAAAAGTAAACTTTTTTATTGGCAGCCTTTTTCTAATTACGTTATGGATAAGCTTTGAAAAGCTTCACTTAATATGGGATTTTTCATGGCCTTGGCTAAATTTAGGCAATGGCTTTTCCGAATATTTCTCTTGGATACAATGGTATGAATATACCGGAACCTTTGGCGGATCGCTTTGGGTTTGGGCTGTAAACTTCACCCTTTTTAAAAGCTTCTTACTTTTTCAGAAATACAAAGAAAAAAATATTTTAATACGAGGGGCTGTAAAAGGAGGATTACTTATTTTAATTCCTATAGGGGTTTCTTTAAGTATCTATTACACATACACCCCTTCCTCTACAGGGAAAATAAACGCCCTTGTATTGCAACCCAATATAAACCCTTATACCGAAAAATACAACACTACAGATAAACGCATTGGCAAGCTCCTAAATAGCTTAAGCAAAAAATATGCTACCGACTCTACCCAGATTATCATAGCCCCAGAAACTGTTTTTGCCGATGGCACCAACCTCAACAATTTATTAAATTCTACAGCCATACAAAGTTCAAGAGAACTGCTACAAGAATTTCCTCATACTAATTTCTTAACAGGAATTTCGTTATACAAACCCATTAGAAATCCTGCGGAAATCACTTACCAAAGTAATTTTTTAAGAGAAGGTTTTTGGTTTAACGATTACAACAGTGCTTTTTTATGGAACAATTCTCAAACTCCTCAATTATACCATAAATCTAAACTAGTGGTTGGTGTAGAAACTTTTCCTTACAAGGAAATTTTACAACCAATTTTAGGCGACGTTATGCTAGATATGGGCGGAACCGTAGCCATGAAAACCACCCAACCTAAACGAGAAGTTTTTTTATTAAACAACAATAAAAAAGTTGCCCCAATTATATGCTATGAATCGGTATATGGGCAATATGTTGGCAACTATGTGAAAAATGGAGCTCAGTTTTTAGCCATCATCACCAACGATGCTTGGTGGGACAATACCCAAGGGCATAAACAACACCTTTCTTATGCTCGACTACGAGCTATAGAAACCCGCAAAAGCATTGCACGTAGTGCCAATACCGGGATTTCTGCTTTTATAAATGAAAAAGGAGAAATTCTAAATCAATTAGGTTACGAAAAACAAGGCGCCATACAAGCCCAAATAAACCTTAATAACAAGTTAACTTTTTATAGCAAGTACGGCGATTATATTGCTCGTATTTCTCTATTCTTAAGTCTTTTTATATTTTTATACGCCTTAACAAGACGCCGTGTAACCAACTAACCCCTTATTTCTAGTTAAGAGTAAGGATAAAATTAAATTTCTTAAAACAAACATTATTGTGAATTACGTTTCTGTAGAAAATATAAGTAAAGCATACGGCGAGCGTGTGCTGTTCGAGAATTTATCGTTCGGAATTAACGAAGGGCAAAAAATTGGTCTTATCGCCAAAAACGGCACAGGTAAAACCTCGCTCTTAAACATCCTTTCGCTTACCGAAATGCCCGATGCTGGACAAGTAAATTATCGCAATAACCTAAAACAAGCTTTTTTACCGCAGGAACCTAACCTTGACCCAACGCTAAGCGTAGAGGAAACCATTTTTGCAAGCGACAACCATACCCTACGCGTAATAGCAGCTTATGAGAAAGCCATAAAAAATCCTAACGATACCGAAGCCATGCAAAAAGCAATAGATCGTATGGATGCTGAGCAAGCTTGGGATTTTGAAACACAATACAAACAAATACTTTCACAACTAAAACTAGATAATTTAAAACAAAAAGTACACTTGTTATCGGGTGGGCAAAAACGTAGACTAGCACTAGCCACTACCTTACTTAACAAGCCCGATTTACTTATTTTAGATGAGCCTACCAACCATTTAGATCTAGACATGATTGAGTGGCTAGAAAGCTTTTTTAAGCAACAGCAATTTACCTTGTTTATGGTAACTCACGACAGGTATTTTCTAGAACGTGTTTGTAACGAAATTATAGAGCTAGACGAAGGAAACCTTTATAACTACAAAGGAAATTACAGCTATTACCTCGAAAAAAGAGAAGCACGCCTAGATAACGAAAAAACTACTACCGAAAAAGCAAAACAACTTTATAAAAAAGAACTTGGTTGGATACGCCGACAACCTAAAGCCCGAACCACAAAATCTAAATCGAGAATAGACGATTTTAACGAGATTAAAGCACGAGCCTCACAACGCAGGCAAGAACAAGAAGTACAACTTGAAATAAACATGGAACGCCTCGGAAACAAAGTTGTTGAGCTTCATAAAATTTCTAAAGCTTATCAAGACAACGTACTATTTGACCAATACAGCTACAACTTCCAGCCAGGCGAACGCGTTGGTATTATCGGGAAAAACGGTACAGGAAAATCTACCTTTCTGCATACCTTAACAGGAAACATAACACCAGATAACGGAAAAATAATTATTGGCGAAACTGTAAAATTTGGCTACTATACACAAAAAGGTATAACCATAAAAGAAGGTCAAAAAGTAATCGATGTAATTAGAGAATTTGGCGATTATATTCCGCTAAAAAAAGGAAGACAAATCTCTGCACAACAGCTTTTAGAGCGTTTTTTATTTAGCCGAAAAAAACAATACGATTTTGTAGAAAAACTAAGCGGAGGCGAACGCAAAAGACTCTACTTATGTACGGTTTTAATCCAAAACCCTAACTTTTTAATTCTCGATGAGCCTACTAACGATTTAGATATTGTTACCCTAAATGTATTGGAAAACTTCTTGATAGATTTCCCTGGTTGCTTAATTGTGGTATCGCACGATCGTTATTTTATGGATAAAATTGTAGATCACCTTCTTGTGTTTAAAGGAAAAGGAGAAATTTTAGATTTCCCAGGAAATTACTCAGATTATCGCAGCTACGAAGGAAGCCAACCTGCTCAGGAAGAAAAAAAGCAAACCGACACCCCTAAAAAAAACTGGAAATCAAACAATAATCAACAAAAATTAGATTATAACGAACAGAAAGAATACAAACGCCTAGAACGTGATATCCAAAAACTAGAACGCGAAAAAGAACAAGTCCAACAAGAATTTTTACAAGAATTAACCGAAGAGGAAATCAATACCAAATCTGGACAATTACAAGACATCATTAATCAATTAGAAACAAAAACCGAACGCTGGTTTGAACTTTCTATGAAAATTGAAGATTAAATGAATTTAAAAACACGGCTAAATTACTTGGCTTTTTTAAAAAAATCTACCAATCAACATGGGGTACATTCTCCTTTTGTATTTAGTCTAGTAACACAGTGTTTTTATGCAAAAAAAAATACCGTTTACTACCAAAACTTATGTAAAAATAACGAAGGAAAACTTTCTAAAACCAATAAAAAAATAATCAAATTATTGGATTATTTCTCTGTAAAAAACTTAAGTACAAACATAATAAATTTCCCTCCTCTTAATGGAGTTAACAACATCCCTACAACATCGTTAACCAACACGGAAGAAAAGAAGATTGATGCTTTTCTTTTAACAACTTTAAGCATAAACACTTCACTATGGCAAAATATTTTAAAACATTCGCATAACGATAGCCTAGTAATTCTTACAAATATTCATCAGAAACATGCAAGCAATATTTGGCAAGAATTATGCAAACACCCCGAAGTTAAGGTAAGTATAGATTGTTTTTCTTTAGGAATATTATTTTTCAGGCAAGAACAAACTAAAGAACATTTTACAATAAGATGGTAATGTATATTTATTATTATAAAAAAACATATTGTTTTTTAACATTTATCTCTGAAAGTTTTATTTAAATTTAACACCTAACTCATAAAACTTAGAGAAATGAAAAACAAACAAACAAACTAGTAAATTTAAGTATAGTTATTCTAGTTATATTCGCATTTTTTAATATTGTATCTTGTACTACTGACACAGAAGAAGATATACATCTTAACAATACTTCTTCTAAAAGTTTAACTATAAAAGATAACAATTTTGTTATTAATGGAATTAAAATAGGTGGTGGTGGCGCCAAATTTACTATTGGAAAAAAGTCTAAAAATTGTAGAGGACTGGGTATTTGTCGCATAGATAAAGTAATGGTTGATGTTGACGATATAACTATAATTTACACAAACCCAAAGTCACCTCAATATCAAATACAAACAAATTATTTTATTGACCGAATTGATGGCTTACGAGACACGCTTGTTTTAGAAATCACTGAAAACGCTATAAACCAATTGATTGAAATTCAAGGAGGATCCCATTTTATTATGGAGGAAGATTTTATTTTTGATATAGAAACCGCAGCACAAATGAATTTAAAAGAAGGATACACCATAAAGAAAGGTACCTACCCTATTCAAAAATATGAAAATGAAGAAATAAATAAATATTATATCAAACTTTAATCTTTTTAACCAAAGCCTGTTAATGAATCATATTAACAGGCTATTAATTTTTATTTCATGAAAATCATCACTTACCTTATATGTGTTTTTACGCTTGGTTTAACTGCTCAAAATCCAAGAAACTTTAAATTCGAAGACAGCACAACTATCAATAACTATATAAACGAACAACAGTTAGCCTTTTTAACAGAAGATATCTATATTTTAAAAACCATAGAAGATTATAAAACCTATACCAGCGAAGGAAATTTAGTATCGCCAGTCATTTTTGTTTTTAATGAAAAAGGTGAATTTACGGAGTATATTAATTTTTATAATGCCGAAAAAAAGTTAAGTAATTTAAAACGTTTACGGAAGAAAAAAAGTAAAAATTCACCCGATTTTAAATATTGGGAAGAAAAAATAGTATCGCTTAAAACCAACCAAGTATATACACATAACCAAACCGGTTATATTTTTGTGTTGAGTTGGGGAATTCATTGGAATAAAATAAAGTCCGCTAAACTTATCAGTAAATGGTATGAGGTTTTACTTCGTCAAAAAGAAAATAATCCCGATATACAGCTCATTTTATTAAACACCGACTTGCAAAACAGTTGGGATATTTCTCAGGAAACCAAAGATTGGATGTTAGAACAAGTAAATAACCCAGAAAATATACGCGATAATCAACGATGAAGAAGACCTTTATACTATCCCTGTTGTTTTGTTTTCTTTTTATAAAGCTTGGTATTACCCAAACAACAAAAAGTAACACTACATATAATATTACAACCTTAAGCATTGCCGCACTTAAAGACAAAATTGCTTTTAGCAAAAAAGACTTTAAAATTGTTTATTTATTTAAGCAGTACTGTTCAGCAACCCAACAAGGCTTCCCTTCTGTAGATAGTTTGTATAAACAAGCTACTCAACATAACTTCGAATTATTTGTAGTTACTACTAACCCAAAGAAAAAACAAGAAGAGCTTCTAGATCATTTGTTTTTTAATAACTATAGCGAACCATTTTATATCATAGATGATTCATTTTTTTTAAATTTTCATAGTAAACTTATAAAAGCAATCTGCGAAACCTGCAATCATAAAGATATGGGGTATACTGATTTTATGATTTTCGGTAAAGATAATCAACTAATTCTACATACAACCTATCAGCAAAGCGTAGAAGAACATATAGCAATATTAAAAACGTATATAAAGTAAATTAGATTTACTTCAATTTTTCAATAAAACACCATGATAACTTCGTAATAGACTAACCTTTATTTCAAATTATCGTCAAATAAGACCTTTAATAGAATACTATTTTTACTTCTAAATTTCAATATATTTAAATCATTCGAAAAAATCTTAAAACTGTATTTTGTTTAATAACACAATTTGTTATGGGCAAGAATTATGCAAACGCCCCGAAGTTAAGGTAAGTATAGATTGTTTTTCTTTAGGAATATTATTTTTCAGGCAAGAACAAGCTAAAGAACATTTTACAATACGATGGTAAAATAAAAGCTAACTTTGTATATTTACCTAAAAAATATGTTTCAACTCTCCGAGCAAACCCAGCTTATTATCCTTATTATTGTTTTAGCAATCCTTTTTGTATTGGTGATTTTTAATAATAAACGCAACCAAGCCAAAAAACAAAAACGAAATTTCAGAAAAGGGTTTTACGAGAAAACAAAAAAACACAAGAACAATTAATTTAAAATGAAAATATACACCAAAACTGGCGATAAAGGAACGACAGCACTTTTTGGAGGCACACGTGTACCTAAAAGCCATATTCGCATAGAAAGCTACGGAACAGTAGATGAGCTAAACTCATACGTGGGCTTAGTAAGAGATAATGTAAAAGACGTGCATACAAGAGCCGTTTTAAAAGACATCCAACACAACTTATTTACCCTTGGTGCAGAATTGGCTACAGACCCTGAAAAAGCAAAGTTAAAAAACGGTAAAGACAGGCTTAACATTGTTGTAATTGGAGAAAAACACATCGAACAGTTAGAAACAGAGATGGATACCATGAACGGAGATTTACCGCAAATGACACATTTTATTCTTCCTGGCGGACACCCAACTGTGTCATATTGTCATATAACTCGCTGTGTATGCCGTCGTGCAGAACGCTTAGCTACCCAATTATATAGCCTAGAAACCTTTGATGAAAATATATTAAAATATTTAAACCGGCTTTCTGACTATTTATTTGTATTGGCACGAAAATTGACTAAAGATTTAAACGCTGAAGAAGTAAAATGGATTCCTGAAAAAGAATAAACAATAATCTTTACAGCTTAAAACAAAGGGTTTTCCCTTGAAAAACAAGTTCTTAAAAATAACGATCAAAAAATAAACTTTTTACTTGACTTTTACAATTAAAAATTTATTTTTGCACAAATTCAAACACGATAATCAGATGTATTGGACATTAGAATTAGCATCTTATTTAAGTGATGCACCTTGGCCTGCAACAAAAGACGAATTGATAGATTACGCTATCCGAACTGGAGCGCCGCTAGAAGTTGTAGAAAATCTTCAATCGATAGAAGATGAAGGAGACTCGTACGACTCTATTGAAGAAATTTGGCCAGATTACCCCACAGACGAAGACTATCTCTGGAATGAGGATGAATATTAAACAAGCAAAAACAAATTAAAAAGTCTCTACTACGAGGCTTTTTTTTTATGTATTTTTAAACAAAAAATAAATTACATACTATGGGTTTTTTAGACTCGGTACTTAAAATGTTTGTCGGCGATAAGTCGAAACAAGATATAAAAACAATTCAACCAATTGTTGATAAGATAAAAAGTTTCGAAACACAACTTGAGCAAATTTCGCTCGACGAGCTTCGTAACAAAACCATTAGCTTCAAAGAAAAAATAGCCGAAGCCACTAAAGCTACCAACCAAGAAATTTCAGCTTTACAAAAAGAAGCTAAAACTACAGACGATATCAATAAAAAGGAAGACCTCTATAATAAAATAGACAGTCTGAAGGATAAAGCCTATGAAGAATCGGAAGCTGTGCTTAACGAAATACTACCTGAAGCCTTTGCCGTAGTTAAAGAAACCGCAAAACGTTTTAAAAACAATCCAACCTTAGAGGTAACCGCTTCTGAGTACGACCGATTTCTATCTGCCGATAAAGATTATGTAACCCTAGAAGGAGATAAAGCCATCTGGAAAAACACTTGGAATGCTGCAGGAAAAGAAGTACAATGGGACATGGTACATTACGATGTACAGCTAATTGGAGGTATTACCATGCACCAAGGGAAAATCTCCGAAATGCAAACAGGAGAAGGAAAAACCCTTGTAGCTACACTTCCTGTTTACCTTAATGCACTTACCGGACGCGGAGTACACCTAGTTACCGTAAACGATTACCTTGCACGACGAGATAGCGCCTGGATGGCACCTATATTCCAATTCCACGGATTAAGCATTGATTGTATCGATAACCACCGCCCTAACTCACCAGAACGTAAAGCCGCCTATAAAGCAGACATTACCTATGGTACAAACAACGAGTTTGGTTTTGATTATCTACGTGACAACATGAGTCACTCCCCAGAAGATTTAGTACAACAAGAACACAATTATGCCATTATAGATGAGGTAGACTCTGTGTTGATTGATGATGCACGTACACCCTTAATTATCTCTGGCCCCATCCCAAAAGGAAACATCCACGAGTTTGACCTTTTAAAACCTCAAATAGCAAAAGTTGTAGAAGTACAACGCAAATACCTCGTAGGCGTTCTTGCCGAAGCAAAAAAACTTATAACAGAAGGCAACACTAAAGACGGAGGCTTCTTATTGCTTAGAGTTTATCGTGGTTTACCAAAAAATAAAGCTTTAATTAAGTTTTTGAGTGAAGAAGGTATAAAACTTCTTTTACAAAAAACCGAAGCTCAATATATGCAAGATAACAACCGTGAAATGCACAAAGTAGATGCAGAGTTGTATTTTGTTATTGAAGAAAAAAACAACCAAATTGATCTTACCGATAAAGGTGTAGAGTTCCTTTCTGGAAAAGAAGACCCTAACTTCTTTGTTATGCCAGAAATAGGAATGGAAATTTCTAAAATAGAAAACCTAAACCTTCCTAAAGAAGAAGAAGCAGAGAAAAAAGAAGCCCTTTTACGAGACTTTAGCGTAAAAAGTGAACGTATTCACACCCTAAGACAATTACTTAAAGCCTATACCTTATTCGAAAAAGATACCGAATATGTGGTTATGGACAATAAAGTAAAAATTGTAGATGAACAAACAGGGCGTATCATGGATGGGCGTCGTTATAGCGACGGACTTCACCAAGCCATCGAGGCAAAAGAAAATGTAAAAATTGAAGACGCCACCCAAACATTTGCCACCATTACCCTGCAAAACTACTTTAGAATGTATCGTAAACTATCTGGAATGACAGGTACCGCGATAACAGAAGAAGGAGAATTTTGGGAAATCTATAAATTAGATGTGGTAGAAATTCCTACCAACAGACCTATAGCCCGTAAAGATAAACAAGACTTAGTTTATAAAACCAAGCGCGAAAAATATAATGCGGTAATAGAAGAGGTTACCAAACTTTCTCAACAAGGACGTCCTGTACTTATCGGTACAACTTCTGTAGAAATTTCTGAACTTTTAAGTAGAATGCTTAAAATAAGAAAAGTACCTCACAATGTACTTAATGCAAAGCTACACCAAAAAGAAGCCGAAATTGTAGAAGAAGCAGGTAAAGCTGGTATTGTGACCATTGCAACCAATATGGCAGGTCGTGGAACAGATATTAAACTAAGCAAAGAAGTAAAAGATGCTGGAGGTCTTGCCATTATAGGTACAGAGCGCCATGATTCTCGCCGTGTAGACCGTCAGTTACGAGGTCGTGCAGGTCGTCAAGGAGACCCAGGAAGTTCACAATTCTATGTATCCTTAGAGGATAATTTAATGCGCCTATTTGGTTCTGAAAGAATTGCGAAACTTATGGACAGAATGGGACTTGAAGAAGGCGAAGTTATCCAACATAGCATGATTTCTAAATCGATAGAAAGAGCCCAAAAGAAAGTAGAAGAAAACAACTTTGGAAGCCGTAAACGCCTCTTAGAGTATGATGATGTAATGAATGCACAGCGTGAAGTAATCTACAAACGCCGCTATAATGCATTATTTGGAGAACGCTTACGCGTAGATATAGCCAACATGATTTTTGATTTGGCAGAAAGCATTTCTGAAACAAATAAAAATGCTTCAGACTTCAAGAATTTTGAATTTGAAATTTTCAGGTATTTAGGCATAGGAAGCCCCATAACCGAAAATGAGTTCGAAAAAGCAAACGCCCAAAAACTATCTGGAATTGTTTACAAAGCTGCCTATAAAAATTACGAAGAAAAAATGGCTCGTGATGCACAACAAGCAACACCTGTTATTAAACGTGTTTTTGAAGAACAAGGCGATCGCTTTGAGCGTATTTTAGTTCCGTTTACAGATGGCGCTAAGACCATTCAAGTAACTACCGATTTAAAAGAGGCCTATGATACTGAAGGGAAATCGCTTGTAACCGACTTTGAAAAAAATGTTACCCTTGCCATTATTGATGACAGCTGGAAAACACACCTCCGAAAAATGGATGAGTTAAAACAAAGTGTTCAATTGGCAGTACACGAACAAAAAGATCCTTTATTAATCTATAAGTTTGAAGCTTTCGAACTCTTTAAGGCAATGCTTGATAAGGTAAACAAAGAGGTGATTTCTTTCTTATTTAAAGGAGAAATACCTCAGCCTGAAACACAAGACATACAACAAGCACAGCAAGCCGCTAAGCAAGAAAATTTAGAAATTTCTAAAGAAGAAGTGCTTAACATGGATGAACAAGCCGCACAACACAGAGCTGCTGGAGCACAAGCACAACAAAATCAACCTCAAGTTACCGAGACCATTACACGAGACCAACCAAAAATTGGTAGAAATGATAAAGTAACCATAAAAAGTATAAAAACAGGAGAAAGCAAAAGCTTAAAATATAAACAAGCAATTCCGCTTTTACAAAAAGGAGAATGGGTATTGGTAGAAGAAAATGCTTAATAGAAATTAAGAACTTATAAAAAAATCCGAGTTAGCTACTAACTCGGATTTTTTTATTCAGTAGATTTATTTTACTAAAAACAATTGATTATTTAAATTTAGTAACTCCAAATTTCTTTGCTTCGGCCTTAGCATCTCCAGCCCAAGCGGTTAAATTTTTTATTCTAGTATCACTACTTGGGTGAGTACTTAACATCTCTGGCGGAGCTTGTCCTCCACTTTTAGCTTTCATACGTTTCCAAAGTTCAGGAGCTTCATCGGGATTATACCCTGCTATTGCCATTAATGTAAGGCCTATTTTATCAGCTTCAGTTTCATGACTTCTGCTAAATGGCAGCATCACCCCTACTTGAGAACCAACCCCATAAGCCGTATTAAAAATTTGCTGTGCTTCTGCATTATCACTCAAAGCTACGTTACCCGCAACGGCACCTATTTGCTGTAACTGCCCTGCACTCATTCGCTGCTGACCATGATTTGCTAATGCATGAGCTACCTCGTGCCCCATTACAACCGCTAATCCTGTCTCGCTCTTTGTAACAGGTAATATCCCTGTATACACAACTATTTTTCCTCCAGGCATACACCATGCATTTACAGCATCATCTTGCACCAAATTATATTCCCATTTATAATCTTTCAAATAGCCTGCATAGCCATTAGCATTTAACCAACGTTCTGCTGCAGTTGCTATTTTTCGCCCCACATTTTTAACCATATTGGCATCAGCTGTATTGGTAATTACTTTATTTTCGGTTAAAAACTGATCGTACTGCTGAAAAGCCATTGGTAAAATCTGTGAGTTAGGCACTAAGGCCAATGTTTTTTTTCCTGTAAAAGGATTTTGGCTACATGCGGCCAACACAAAAGATGCTGTTAATGCAAAAATTGTTTTTCTTTTCATAAGATATCATTTAAATTCGCTAAGATGTATACTGCAAATATAAAACTAAAGCATGGTACAATATTTGTGTTTTTATAAAAAACTACTTTATGAAAGTATTACATTTGTTATACGTGGTAATTGTTTTATTTACTTCTTGCCAAAGTAACAAAGATGGTAACACCTTAAAAGAATCTACTAAAAACATGAACTCACACACCAAATTTACAGAAAAAACAGATGCCGAATGGAAAAAGGAACTTTCGCCTGAACAATATCACATTCTAAGAGAAAATGGCACAGAAGCTCCGCATACAGGAAAATACAATTTACACTTCGAAAACGGCAACTATTATTGTGCTGGCTGCAACCAAAAATTATTTAATAGCGAAGCAAAATTTAGAAGCAATTGCGGTTGGCCAAGCTTTGATGAAGCCATAGCCGGAAGCATAGCTTACAAAGAAGATAATAGCCACGGAATGCACAGAACAGAAATACGCTGCACCAAATGCAATGGACATATAGGACATGTTTTTAACGATGGACCAACAGAAACAGGAAAACGCTACTGCGTAAACTCGATAAGTATTCAATTTAACACTCAAAAATAATTATTATGAAAAAATTAATTTTATTAGCCCTAAGCATTATTACACTTGCCGCTTGTGAAGGCGACCGAGGTCCTATGGGTCCTCCTGGTCAAGATGGCTTAATAGGAACTACTATTGAATTTCAAGTAAACTTTGGTAACCAAAACCAATACCTATATGATTTTGCTGCAAATGGTATCGAGGTATTTGAAGATGAAGCTATTTTGGTTTACCACTCTTTAGACAGTGAAGTGGAAAACAATAATGTTAGTGTATGGACGCCTTTACCTAGAACTTTTTATTTTGATGACGGTAGAGAGTTAGCCTACACCTACAACCATACTTTCTACGATGTTGAAATTATGCTAGGAGGAAGTGTAAATTTAAATAACCTTGCCCCAGAATTTTATCAAAATCAATGGTTCAGAATTGTAATTATTCCTTCAGCAAGACTCGAAGATCCGTTTGTAAACACAAGCAGTTACCAAGCCTTAAAAACCAGTATAGAAGCACAAGGCTTACAACTAAAAGAGATAAACTAAGTTAAGTTATAAAAATACAAATTAGACACTCCCCATAAATCAGTAAAGTAATTAAAAAAGCTTTTTTGGTTATGGGGATTATTGTTTAAATTCGCAACACATTAATTCAGCAAAAAATACAATCATGAGCAAATACGATATTATTGTTTTAGGGAGCGGACCAGGAGGTTATGTAACTGCTATCCGTGCATCTCAATTAGGTTTCAAAACCGCTGTAGTAGAAAAAGAAAATCTTGGTGGTGTTTGTTTAAATTGGGGATGTATTCCTACAAAAGCATTACTTAAAAGTGCCGAAGTTTTTAATTATTTAAAACATGCCGAAGATTATGGATTAACCGTAAAAGATGCTAAGCACGATTTCGATGCCGTTGTTAAACGTAGCCGTGGTGTAGCTGAAGGAATGAGTAAAGGCGTACAGTTTTTAATGAAAAAAAACAAAATTGATGTTATCAATGGTTTTGGAAAATTAAAAACAGGAAAAAAAGTTGACGTAACTGCCGATGATGGTAAAACAACTACCTACGAAGCAGACCATATTATCATCGCAACAGGAGCTCGTTCTCGTGAGCTTCCTAACTTACCACAAGACGGTAAAAAGGTAATTGGATACCGTGAAGCAATGACATTAAAAGAGCAACCAAAGAAAATGATTGTGGTTGGCTCTGGAGCTATTGGAGTAGAATTTGCTCACTTTTACAACGCAATGGGAACCGAAGTTACTATTGTAGAATACTTACCAACCTTAGTCCCTGTAGAAGACGAAGATGTTTCTAAACAATTTGAAAAATCTTTCAAAAAAGCAGGTATTAAAGTAATGACCAATGCTGCTGTAGAAAGTGTAGACACTTCAGGAAAAGGTGTAAAAGCTACAGTAAAAACAAAAAAAGGAGAAGAAATACTAGAAGCCGATGTAGTTTTATCTGCTGTTGGAATTAAAACCAACATCGAAAATATTGGGTTAGAAGACTTAGGTATAAAAACCGATAAAGATAAAATTATTGTAAACGAATGGTACCAAACTAACGTTCCTGGTGTTTATGCTATTGGAGATGTTGTACCAGGACAAGCCTTAGCACACGTTGCTTCTGCCGAAGGAATACTATGTGTAGAAAAAATTAAAGGAATGCACGTAGAAGCTTTAGACTATGGAAACATACCTGGTTGTACCTATGCATCGCCAGAAATTGCTAGTGTTGGACTTACCGAAAAACAAGCAAAAGAACAAGGTTATGACATCCGTGTAGGAAAATTTCCTTTCTCTGCCTCTGGTAAAGCAAGTGCTGCAGGTAAAAAAGATGGCTTTGTTAAAGTTATTTTTGACAAAAAATATGGCGAATGGTTAGGTTGCCACATGATAGGTGCTGGTGTTACCGATATGATTGCTGAAGCTGTTTTAGGAAGAAAACTAGAAACTACAGGATATGAAGTGCTAAAAGCTGTTCACCCTCACCCAACAATGAGTGAAGCGGTAATGGAAGCTGTAGCTGCTGCTTACGATGAAGTAATTCATCTATAAAAAGACAAGTTGTAGAAATAAAAAATCCGAACGTTAAACGTTCGGATTTTTTTTATATCTCTTAAATACTTTAATTAAGCTCTTTTGGCCTGATGACGCTCTCTTGCTAAAAGCGTATTTTTTAACAACATGGCAATCGTCATTGGCCCTACACCACCAGGAACTGGCGTAATATAAGATGCTTTTTGCGATACATTATTAAAATCTGCATCTCCTTTTATTACATAACCTTTAGGAGCATTATCGTCTGGCACACGTGAAATTCCTACATCGATAATTACCGCATCATCTTTTATCATTTCTGCTTTTAAGAAATGAGGAATCCCTACAGCTACGATAATAATATCGGCCTGAGAGGTAATTTGATTAATGTTTTTGGTATACTTATGAGTTAATGTAACGGTAGAGTTCCCTGGAAAACCTTGACGCCCCATTAAAATACTCATAGGTCGTCCTACAATATGGCTACGCCCAATTACCACGGTATGTTTACCTTCGGTAGGAATATCGTAACGCTCTAAAAGCTCTAAAATACCAAAGGGTGTTGCAGGAATAAAAGAACTCATATCTAAAGACATTTTCCCAAAATTCTCTGGGTGAAAACCATCTACGTCTTTATCTGGATTTATTGCCATCAATATCTTTTGTGTATCTATCTGTGGCGGCAAAGGCAACTGTACGATAAACCCATCAATATCATCATTTTGGTTTAACTCCTCTATTTTATCTAGTAATTCTATTTCGCTCGTAGTCCCAGACATTCTTACCAATGTAGATTCAAAACCTACACGTTTACAAGCTTTTACTTTACTATTTACATAAGTTAAACTTGCTCCATCACTACCTACAATAATTGCTGCTAAGTGAGGTATTTTTCCGCCTTGTTTTTTTAATTTTTCTACTTCTAAAGCAATTTCATCTTTAATGTCGTTGCTTACTTTTTTACCGTCTAAAATAGTCATGATAACGAATTTTTATATCTATAAAAAAAGCTTACTTTTCACAAGCAAGCTTAAAACTTTTAACGCATTCCGCGCATCATTTGCATCATTTTTTTACCGCCACCGCCTTGCATCATCTTCATCATTTTACTCATTTGCCCAAATTGTTTTAAGAGTTGATTAACTTGGGTAACCGAAGTTCCTGAACCTTTACCTATTCGCTTTTTTCTACTTGCGTTAATAATGGCAGGTTGTTCTCTTTCCTCTGGTGTCATCGAATGGATTATTGCTTCAATATGTTTAAACGCATCGTCATCGATATCGATATCTTTTAGTGCTTTTCCTGCACCGGGAATCATGCCTATTAAGTCTTTCATGTTCCCCATTTTTTTAACTTGTTGAATTTGCTTTAAAAAATCATCAAAACCAAACTGATCTTTTGCAATTTTCTTTTGTAGTTTTCTTGCCTCTTCTTCGTCGTACTGTTCTTGAGCACGTTCTACTAAAGATACAACATCTCCCATCCCTAAAATACGGTCGGCCATACGTGAAGGGTGGAAAACATCTATAGCTTCCATTTTCTCTCCTGTACCAATAAATTTAATAGGTTTATTAACTACAGATTTAATTGAAATGGCAGCTCCTCCTCGCGTATCTCCATCTAGTTTAGTAAGAATTACCCCGTCAAAATTCAGGACATCGTTAAAGGCCTTTGCTGTATTTACAGCATCTTGACCTGTCATGGCATCAACAACAAATAAGGTTTCTTGTGGCTGAATGGTTTGATGAATTTCAGAAATTTCTTTCATCATTGCTTCATCTACAGCCAAACGCCCTGCGGTATCTATAATCACGACATTATGCCCATTTTGTTTTGCATGTGCAATCGCTTTTTGAGCAATATCTACCGGATTTTTATTTTCTTTATCACTAAAAACCTCTACCCCTATTTGATCGCCCACTACGTGTAACTGATCGATAGCTGCTGGTCGGTATACATCACAGGCAACCAGAAGTGGCTTTTTTGTTTTTTTGGTTTTTAAGTAATTGGCTAACTTACCCGAAAAAGTAGTTTTACCACTACCTTGTAAACCAGACATTAAAATGATACTTGGGTTTCCCGAAAGGTTTATCCCCGCTGTATCTCCTCCCATCAATTCGGTAAGTTCATCCTTTACCAATTTTACCATCAACTGCCCTGGCTTAAGGTCTTTTAATACACCTTGCCCTATGGCTTTCTCTTTTACAGCGTTGGTAAAATTCTTTGCAATTTTGTAATTAACATCTGCATCTACTAAGGCTCTACGAACTTCTTTAAGGGTATCGGCAACGTTTACCTCGGTAATTTGCCCATGCCCTTTTAGTATATGTAAAGCTTTATCTAACTTATCACTTAAATTATCAAACATAATTTATATTCGGTTTTGTAAGGTTTGCAAAGTTAATCATTTGTAAGATAACAAGAAAAACTATCTATTAATAAAATTTCAATCATTTTGGTTAAGGAGACTTCAAAAAATTATTTTATTAAAATTACTTTCTTTTTTTTACTACATTTAAAGCCCGAATTATTTTTCAATGCCCAAATCTTTACATAACAATACTTGTCAAGAAACTGTTTTTAAAAAAATATACCTCCGCTATGCGGATGAGATACGAAATTTTTTATACTACAAGTTTGGGAGTAACCTAAACCCCGAAGATAAAATGCAGGAAGCATTTATAAAGCTTTGGAAGAAATGTAAAGATGTGCCGCCAGAAAAAGCAAAAAGTTTCCTTTATACAGTTGCTAATAACGCCATGCTAAATGAAGTTAAGCACAAAAAAGTAATTCTAAAATATCAACAACAAAAAAAAGAGCATACCAACCATCAAGACCCTCAGTTTTTGTTGGAAGAAGAAGAATACCTAAAAAAATACCAATTAGCATTAGCTGAATTATCTGAAGCCCAGCGCGTAGCTTTTCTAATGAACCGCATTGAAGGAAAAAAACATAAAGAAATTGCAGAAATACTAGGCATTTCTCAAAAAGCAGTAGAAAAAAGAATTTATGGGGCTTTAAAAAAATTACGCAAAACAATAAAAGAGCTTTAAAAGGTAGGGTTTTTACAGCTTAAGTTGTTGTATATAAAATGGAAGAACAAAAAAACATAGAATTATTACTCCGAAAATGGTTGGACGGCGAAGCCACACCAGCAGAAATTGCAGTGCTAGAGCAATGGGAGGAGTTTCATACCTATAAAAAAATAGCCGAAACAGCTTTGTTATTTACACTTCCCAAGCCTAACTCGCAACAAAGTTATAAGCAATTGCAACAAAACTTAGCTTCTCATAAAAAAAGAAGAAGCGCTATTTTTAAGCCATTATTAAAAATTGCTGCTGTTGCTGCCATAATAGCGCTTGCCTTTGGCGGATATACTTATTATTTTACAACACACAATTACACCACTAAAACAGCCCAAACTAAACACATTACACTTCCAGATAACTCTAAGGTCTCTTTAAGTGTAGCCTCTGTTATTTCTTACTCCCGATTTAACTGGAAACAAAACAGAAACTTAACATTGGAAGGAGAAGCCTTTTTTGAAGTAGAAAAAGGGGAAAAATTTACAGTAGAAACACCGCTAGGAAACGTAAGCGTATTAGGGACAACTTTTAATGTTGAGCAGCGCGATAACTTTTTTGAGGTTACTTGTTATGAAGGAAAAGTTTTGGTAGTAACCCCACAAAAAACATTACATCTAGTAGCTGGAGAAAGTTTTAGCCTAAATAACGGAAATATTACAACCCAAAAAACCAACCTAAACACACCCGATTGGGTAAATGGCTACAGCTCTTTTACCAGTATTCCGATTACTGAAGTAATTAAAGCCTTAGAACGCCAGTATGCCATAGAAATTAAAATAAAAAATGTTACCTTTGGTAGTGATGATTTATATACTGGCACTTTTGTTCATGATAATTTATCTAGCGCATTACAATCTATCGCTTTAGCTTTCAACCTAACCTATCAGCAAAACGGTCATGTAGTAACCCTACAAAAAGGTGAGTAAACAATTTTTACTTATATTATGTTTATGGATTTCTATCGGTTCCTCGTTGGTTTTTGCGCAACAAAAAACAATATCCCTTTATGAGGCATTAAAAGAAATCCAGTTAAGGTTTCCTTACAAATTTTCTTATGCTAACCAAACCATCAACAACATTAACATTCCGTATGTTCCTAAAAACATCGATTTTGAGCAAACCCTTGAATTTTTAGAAAAAGAATCTGGCTTAAAATTTTCTTTATTAGAAAAAAGTATTGTTACTGTTTATAAAAAACCCGAATCTAATGTTGTTTTTAGAGAGGTACAACTCCTTGAGGAGATTATTATTTCTAATTATATTACTAAAGGAATTACCAAACGTTTAGACGGGAGCTACAAAATTGATTATAAAAACTTCGGGATTCTTCCTGGACTCGTAGAACCCGACCCATTAAAAACAGTACAAGCATTACCCGGAGTAGAAAGTGTAAATGAAACCGTGTCTAACCTAAATATTCGCGGAGGTACACACGATCAAAACTTAATCCTTTGGGATGGGATAAAATTGTATCAATCAGGACATTTTTTCGGATTAATTTCTGCCATAAATCCTTATTTAACCAAAACAACCACATTATATAAAAACGGCACGCCTAGTAAATTTGGCAACAGTGTTTCTGGGGTTATTTCTTTGGAAACAGACAATTATGTTAACCCTAAATTTAAAGGAGAAGCAGGTATAAATTTTATCAGCATAGATGCATTAGCGGATGTCCCTGTAACTAAAAAAACTTCTGTTCAAGTAGCCGCTAGAACATCTATAAACGGGACATTTGTTACCCCTACTTACAATAAATACTATGCCAGAGCATTTCAGGATACAGAAATAACCAGCAACAGCCCTAATCAGATAAATACACATCAACAATTTTCTTTCTCCGATATAAGTTTACGTGCATTATCTCAACTTTCTAACGAGGATAAACTACGTGTTAACTTTGTTTATTTTTCTAACGAATTAAATTTTAAAGAAAATAAGTTTATAAATCAACAACTTAAAACTAACCAAAGTAACCTAAATCAAGAAAATTTAGGTATTGGCATTTTTTATCAGAAGCAATGGAATAGCAGAGTGCAAACCAATGTACAAACTTACTTTTCTAACTATCAGTTAGCAGCAATAAATACAGAAATAGACCTAAGCTCCCAAGAAGAACGCAATAATTTACAAGAATACAGCATACTAACAGAAACCAATTGGCAAATAAATAATTATATAAAATGGAATAATGGCTATGAATTTAGTTTAACAAAGGTAAATAACACCAACTTTTTTGGTCTGAACAGTAAAAACAAATTATCTACACATGCTGTTTTTAGTACTATTGAATACACGAGTAGCAACAAAAAAACAAAAATAAATTTAGGAGGCAGGTTTAATTATTTTCAAAAAATAAATCATTTTAGGGCAGAACCTCGGCTTTCGCTAAATCAAAAGCTATCTGAAGCGTTTTCCTTAGAGGTTTCTGGCGAGTTAAAAAGCCAAACCACTACGCAAATTTCCGATTTCCAAACCGACTTTCTAGGCATAGAAAACAGAAAATGGGAGCTTACCACTGCTAAAAACTTACCTATTCTTAAAAGTAAGCAATTATCGGCAGGAATAAACTTTAGTAAGAAAAATTGGCTTGCAAGCGCAGAAATGTATACTAAAGAAGTAAAAAACCTCCCCTCTCAAAGTCAAGAGTTTCAAAACCAATACGAATACACCAGCGTACTTGGAGAATACAACATTACAGGCATAGATTTTTTGGTGAGCAAAAGCCTTAAAAATTTCAATATTTGGGCAACTTATACTATTAGTAACAACAATTACACCTTCCCTGAATTCTCTCCAAAACACTTTCCTAACAATTTTGAAATTAAAAATTCCATAACGTTAGGTAGCTCTTTCCACCTTAACAAGTTTAAAGCTTCATTAGGTATTTTATGGCGAAATGGAAAACCTTTTACCCCACTTACAACCTACGGAGAAACGCAAAATGTTTTTGATTATGATACTGCTAATAGCAGAAATTTAAAAGACTATAAACGTATAGATTTTTCGGTAAGTCAAGAATTTTCGTTAGGAAATAAAATATCTGCTTACGCAGGTTTATCTATTTGGAATATATTTGATTTCAATAATATCATCAATGCATATTATAAACAACAAAATGACGAAATTTCACTCATAAAACAGAAGGCACTAGGTACAACTCCTAACTTTGTTTTTAGATTAAAATTTTAAAAAAGTATATTTTTTTTCTTAAAATTTATACCTTGCCTAAATATTTAAGCCATTATACAGTATGAAAAGTTTTTGGAGAAAGTTTATCAATTTATTTTTAGACAAACAAGATATCATCTCTGAAGGTGAAAACGTAACTCGTTTTAAAAATGCAAAAGTTTTTTATAAATTTAAGGTTTCCTTTAAACAATTATTAAAAGAAAGCTTATTTATTATTACTGGTATTTTTGCGGCAGCATTTGGTCTAGAAAGTTTTCTTTTACCTAATAATTTTATTGATGGTGGTGCAACAGGGATTGCCTTGTTAATTTCTGGAGTGACCGATATGCCTTTATACTGGCTTATTTTAATCATAAACTTCCCTTTTGTATTGCTCGGACTTAAAGTAGTTGGCAAACAGTTTGCTATAAAAACAAGTATTGCAATTGGCGTATTGGCCCTAGTTATAGCTACCGTTCATTTTCCAGAAGTAACCGACGATAAACTCTTGGTAGCCGTTTTTGGTGGTTTTTTCTTGGGTGCAGGTATTGGCTTTGCCGTACGTGGTGGAGCTGTTATTGATGGCACCGAGGTACTTGCTATTTTCCTGAGTAGAAAATTAGGCGCAAGTATTGGTGATATTATTATGATTGTTAATGTTATTATCTTCTCTACTGCAGCTTATTTACTCTCTATAGAAGCCGCCCTTTATTCTATGATTACCTATTTTGCCGCTTCTAAAACCTTAGATTTTGTAGTAGAAGGAATAGAAGAATATATTGGAGTAACTATAATTTCTGTACACAGCGAGGAGATACGCCAAATGATTTTACATAAAATGCGTCGTGGAGTAACTATTTATAAAGGAGAGCGAGGCGTAAAACACCAACACATCGATGATAATCTAGATATTATTTATTCGGTTGTTACCCGTTTAGAACTAAACCGCTTAAATACAGAAATTCTTAAAATAGACAAAAACGCTTTTGTTGTTATGGCTAGTGTTAAAAATGCAAAAGGCGGCATGATAAAACGTCGCCCCTTACATTAAAATTTTTGAAACCTACATACGTTCTGGAACAGCTATTCCTAACAAGCTAAAGCCTGTTTTTATACTGCTAGCAACTGTTTGTGATAATTGTGTTCTAAACACTTTCTCGTTGGCGGTATCTGCTCCTAGAATACTTACATTTTGATAAAAAGAATTAAACTCCTTAACTAAATCGTAAATATAATTAGCAATTAAAGCAGGGCTGTGTTGTTTTGCCGCTATTTGTATGGTTTCGGGAAATAACTCTAGCTGTTTTATCAGCACTCTTTCTTTATCATTTAATTGATAATTTGTAAGTGAGTTGGTATAGTCGAAATCTACTTTACGTAAAATCGACTGAATTCTAGCATAAGTATATTGAATAAAAGGTCCTGTATTTCCTTGAAAGTCTACCGATTCCTCAGGGTTAAATAAAATACGTTTTTTAGGATCTACTTTTAGTATATAGTATTTCAAGGCTCCTAATCCGATGGTTTTATATAAATCGTTTTTCTCTTCTTCGTTGTAAGCATCTAATTTGCCTAATTCCTCCGAAATAGTTTTGGCTGTTGCTGTCATTTCTTTCATTAAATCATCTGCATCCACTACAGTTCCTTCTCTACTTTTCATTTTCCCACTAGGTAAATCTACCATTCCGTAGCTTAAGTGGTAAAGGTAATTTGCCCAATCGTATCCTAATTTTTTTAAGATTAAAAACAGTACTTTAAAGTGGTAGTCTTGCTCGTTCCCTACCGTATAGACCAACCCATTAATATCAAAATCTTTAACTCGTTGTATGGCCGTACCAATATCTTGTGTCATATAAACCGCCGTTCCGTCGGCACGTAATACTAGTTTTTCGTCTAAGCCTTCATCCGATAGGTCTATCCAAACACTACCATCTTCTTTTTTAAAGAATACGCCACGCTCTAATCCATCCTGTACAACTTCTTTCCCTAACAAATACGTATTGCTTTCATAGTAGTTTTTATCAAAATCTACACCTAATTCTCGGTAAGTTTCTTCAAAACCATCATAAACCCATTGGTTCATTTTTTTCCAAAGCTTTACAATTTCCTCATCTCCTTGCTCCCATTTTCTTAGCATTTCTTGAGCTTCTAGCATTAATGGAGCTTCTGCTTTAGCCTCATCGGTAGTTTTCCCTTCGTTTTCTAAAGCTTGTATTTCTTTTTTATAGGCTTGATCAAACTTTACATAATAATTCCCTACCAATTTATCGCCTTTTAAACCTGTGCTTTCTGGGGTTTCTCCTTCTCCAAATTTTTGCCAAGCTAACATACTTTTACAAATATGTATTCCCCTATCGTTAATAATTTGAGTTTTATATACCGTATTTCCTGCTGCTTTAAGAATTTCGGCTACAGAATATCCTAATAAATTATTACGTATATGCCCAAGGTGTAAAGGTTTATTGGTGTTTGGCGATGAATATTCGACCATAATTTTAGGCGAATTTTCCGTGGGCTGCACACAACCATAAGCCGTTGTATTTCTTATGCTGTTAAACTTATCTAAGTAAAAGTTTCCTGACAATACAACGTTTAAAAAGCCTTTTACAACATTATAACTCACTACTTCGGCTAAGTTTTCTACAAGAAAAGCCCCTAATTGTTCTCCTAATTGTACAGGGTTGGTTTTTATTTGCCGTAACATTGGAAAAACCACTACGGTAATATCTCCTTCAAATTCTTTCCGAGTGGCTTGAAACTCTACACTCTCTAAATTTACTTGATACAGCTCTTGTGCTGCTTTTTGTACCTGCTCTTGAATAAGTTTCTGAATGTTCATAGCTTGTGCTTATAATATATAAGCTACAAAAATAACATTTCTGCCGAATTGTACTTTATTTGATAACACTCATTTAATAAAAGCCTAAAGTTTATCCTTGTAAAGTGAAAGATATTTGCAACAAAAACAATTGGATTTATTTATTTTTACTTTTGCAGGGTTGTTCTCGGTTGCCAACCCTCTAGGAACACTGCCCATTTTTGTAGGCTTAACTACAGATGATTCTGCCAAAGAGCGCTCTAAAACCGCCTTACTAACTGTTATAAATACGTTTGTAATTTTTGTAGTTTCGTTTTATGTAGGAGAATATATACTAAACTTTTTTGGTATTAGTATAAACTCGTTACGTATTGCTGGAGGGCTTATTATTATTTCCTCTGGATTTGCGTTATTAACAGGAAGTTTTCAGAAACATAAAGGGATGGAACGCGAACGTATAAAAAACGATTTACTACAACGCGACAGGGTTTCGCTTACTCCGCTTGCAATCCCAATGTTGGCAGGACCAGGATCTATTTCTTTATTAATTAGCTTACACGAAAAACACCAACAAATAACAGAAGATTTTATTATAGTTTCGGCAATTTTTTTAGTGTGCTTTGCTACTTTTTTAATGCTAAAAAGCTCACATTACATAGTAAAATATTTAGGCGCTTCTGGGATTAATGCCATTTCTAGAATTATAGGGTTTATTGTTATTGCTATTGGGATAGAATATATTAGCTCTTCTATTTTAGCCCTTATAGAAGGCATTAACTAGCGTTTTTTAAAACCTAAACCACTAAGTAAAGTTAACACCCCTAAAGCAAGTATAGCAACAGCTTGTTTTGTATTATCTGAACTTGATAAAATTTCTAGCATTAATAGTTCTGGATAAAATAAACTCAATAAGCCATATAAACTAAGTAATATACCTAGTAGCAACAGTACTGTTTTAAGGGTGTTTTTCATCATTAACTTCTTTTATACTTTTGGTAAGAAAACTTCTGCCATCATACAACGGGCGCTTCCTCCTCCACAAATTTCTATCACTTCTAGCTCACTGTGCAGTATCTCACAGTGTTTTTCTATAGCAGAAATTTGCTCTTGATTTAAGCTTCTATAAGCTCTGCTGCTCATCACTAAAAACTTTTTATCAAAAGCACCACGAACTTGTAGCATGTTACCAGCAAATTCATGCATTTGTTCTTCAGAAATTTTTATAATTTCCTTATTATCATCTTGTAAACTTTCAACAACATGTTTCTGCTCTTTTTTATCATCAATGGTATCTAAGCAAATAACGGCAAAATTTTCGGCTACACACATCATTACATTGGTATGATAAATAGCTTTTCTCTCTCCTGCTACGGTTTGATTGGCATGAAAAATTACTGGCATAAACTCAAAATCTTCACAAAATTCAATTACCAAATCTTCATCTGCTCTAGGAGAAAGAGCACAATATGCTTTACGATTTTCTCTATCTAGAATAAGGTTTCCTGTTCCTTCTAAATATAGGCCATCGGTTTCTGCATCGGTATAATCTACCACGCTTGTAATTTCACAACCTTTTTCTTCTAGCGTGTCCAAAATATCCATTCTACGTTCTCTACGCCTGTTTTCTGCAAACATAGGATATAAAGCAACACTACCATCTTGATGAAAAGAAATCCAGTTATTCGGAAAAATAGAATCTGGGGTTTTATTTTCTTTTATATCATCTACTACGGTTACGGTAACGCCTTGTTTTCTTAGCTTTTCTACAAATGCATCAAACTCTTCTTGGGCTTTTTGGTTTACTACCTCGTTAGTAGCTTCAAACTTTTGTTGAAAGTAGTTGTTTACAGCTGTTTCCTCATTCATTTCGAAGGCTACAGGACGAATCATTAAAATGTGATTGGTAATTTGTTGTAGTTTTTTCATCTTATTCACGTATTAAAGGTAAGGTTGAGCATCGTAATAGTCCTTCTTGTTTTGCTATTTCTGCGTAAGGAACTTCCTCTACGGTAATTCCTTGTGCTCGCAGCCATGCATTTAATCGGGTAAAGTTTTGTTCTGAAATTACAATATCTGGAGCAATTGAAAAAATATTACTGTTCATGTTATACATTTCCTCTTTTGTGATTTCAAAAACATTTTCTTTTCCAAAATAGTTTATCAACCACTGGTATTCTTCTTCTTCTAAAAATCCGTTTTTATGGATAATTGCTTTATTATTTCCTACAGGCTGAAAACAACAATCTAAATGCAGTGCGTTGTTTTTAGCATCAGTATTAGATTTACGCAAATTAAAAGATTTTACTTTTTTATTGGGAAAAAGTGCTTGTATTGCGTTTACGGCCTTCATATTTGTACGGGCCGTAATATATTCGGGATAGTCATCCCCTCGGTAAGTCCCTATAAAAATATATTCGTTATGCGGCATTACATCGCCACCTTCTACGTGTACATCTTCTGGAAAACGAACTATGTTTTCCTCTGGAATTAGCTCAAGAACATGCTGGATTGCTTCTATTTCTCGTTCTCTATCTGGCAAAATATTAGCTTTTATAAATTTATCTGCTATTACAAAACCTATATCACGAGAAAATATTTGATTATAATTTTCTATAACCTCTGGTCTATAAACTTTTACTTGGTGTTTTTCTAGCACTTTTTGTACAGCCGTCATTTCTGTAACCATATCCTTTTCTGTAGGGTATGTTCCTGCTTTTATGTGTTCTCTAGATTTAGGGTCGTAAGCTTCTTCTAGGCTTGGTGCTTCGCCTAAACTTTTTGCTGTTCCTAATACTACTTCTTTTAGTCTTGCTGTCTCGTTATTTACTTGTGGTATAAGCATATTGTTTAACTATTAAAAAAGGTTGTTTGAAATTTTAAAACATCTCTTTTAGATATTCCATTCCAAACAACCTTTTTAAGATATTTTAAGCTGTGTAGCTTTAATTATCGGTTACTAATGTCTTTAAATTCGCGTAAGTTTTCACCTATGTAAATTTGACGTGGTCTTCCTATTGGTTCTTTGCGTAAACGCATTTCTCTCCATTGTGCAATCCATCCTGGTAAGCGTCCTAACGCAAACATTACGGTAAACATTTCTGTAGGAATCCCTAAAGCTCTATAAATTATGCCTGAGTAGAAATCTACATTCGGGTATAGTTTACGTTTTACAAAATAATCATCTTCTAAAGCTTCTTTTTCTAAGCCTTTAGCAATGTCTAATACTGGATCTTGTATTCCTAAATCGCCTAATACCTCGTCGGCAGATTTTTTAATTATTTTGGCACGTGGGTCAAAGTTTTTATAAACTCTATGTCCAAAGCCCATTAAACGGAAAGGATCTTCTTTGTCTTTAGCTTTAGCCATATATTTTTTAGTGTCACCTCCGTCTTCTTTTATTCCTTCTAACATTTCGATAACAGCTTGGTTTGCTCCTCCATGTAAAGGTCCCCATAATGCTGAAATTCCTGCTGAAATAGAAGCAAATAACCCGGCATGTGAAGAACCTACAATTCTTACCGTAGAGGTAGAGCAATTTTGCTCGTGGTCTGCATGTAAAATAAGTAGTTTATTAAGTGCTTCTGTAACCACTTTACTTACTTTATATTCTTCTTGAGGTTTTTTAAACATCATTTTCAAGATGTTCTCTACATAAGATAATGAGCTATCTCCATAATCTAAAGGCTGCCCATTTTTCTTACGTAATGTCCAAGCTACAAGCACAGGGAATTTAGCTAAAAGCTTTACAATTGCTCTATACATATCTTCCTCTGAATCAACATTTACAGCGCTTGGATTAAAAGCTATTAAAGCACTTGTTAAAGAAGATAATACCCCCATTGGGTGTGCAGATTTTGGAAAACCGTCTAAGATTTTCTTCATTTCCTCATCTACGATAGATTCGGCTTTTATATCTGTATAAAATTTTTCTAATTGTGACTCTGCTGGAAGTTCTCCAAAAATCAACAAGTAAGCTACTTCAAGAAAACTGGCCTTTTCGGCTAAATCTTCGATAGCATAACCTCTATAACGCAACACTCCTTTTTCTCCATCAAGAAAAGTAATAGCACTCTCACACGATCCTGTATTTTTATATCCAGGGTCTATTGTAATTACACCATTTGTTGCACTTCGTAAAGTTTTGATATCAATTCCTATCTCGTTTTCTGTTCCTACAACCAAAGGAAAATCGTACGATTTCCCATCAATTTGTAACGTAGCTTGTTTTGACATATGTTTATGGTATTTTATTTTTTTAAGTGTCGCTAATTTACAAAATTTATTGTTAATTTATGGTTAATTCAAACACTTATTTCGATGTATTTTAACTATAGTTCTATAAGGGTTTTCTTTTATAAAAATAATAATAATCAAGCTTGTTTTTCTTCGTTATTTCTTCGCTAATTTGATTAAAAAATAAGAAGGCTATCTTTTAGGATAGCCTTCTTAAAAATTAATTTATTTTATGCTTTTAATTTATATGTTTAAAAGCTTTGTTCTGCGGATAGTAAGCTGTTTCGGCAAGTTCTTCCTCAATTCTTAATAATTGGTTGTATTTTGCCATTCTGTCTGAACGTGATGCAGAGCCTGTTTTTATTTGTCCTGTGTTTAGTGCTACGGCTAAATCGGCAATGGTATTATCTTCTGTTTCACCTGAACGGTGTGACATTACAGAAGTATAGCCTGCATGATGTGCCATGTTCACGGCTGCAATAGTTTCGGTTAGCGTACCTATTTGGTTTACTTTAATTAGGATTGAGTTGGCTATATTTTCCTTAATTCCTTTTTCTAAGCGTTTTACATTAGTTACAAACAAATCGTCACCTACTAGTTGTACTTTATCGCCTATTTTTTCAGTCAGAATACGCCACCCTTCCCAATCGTTTTCATCCATTCCGTCTTCAATAGAAATTATTGGGTATTTTGCTACTAGTTCTGCAAGGTAATTGGCTTGTTCTTCGCTTGTACGAATTTGTCCTTTTTCTCCTTCAAAAAGTTGATAGTTGTACTTTCCATCTTTATAAAATTCTGCAGCAGCACAATCTAAAGCAATCATAATTTCATCACCAAAGGTATATCCAGCATTTTCGGTAGCTTTTTTGATAGATTCTATAGCATCTTCTGTGCCTTCTAGTGTTGGTGCAAAACCTCCTTCGTCTCCTACGGCAGTGCTTAAATTACGATCTTTAAGTACTTTCTTTAAATGGTGGAATATCTCCGACCCCATTTGCATAGCTTCGGTGAAGTTTTTAGCCTTTACAGGCATAACCATAAACTCTTGAAATGCAATGGGAGCATCTGAGTGTGAACCTCCGTTGATAATATTCATCATAGGAACCGGTAGTGTATTAGCAGAAACGCCTCCTATGTATTTATATAATGGTATTCCTAACTCGTTTGCAGCGGCTTTTGCAATGGCCAATGAGACACCTAAAATAGCATTGGCACCAATATTGGCTTTGTTTGGAGTTCCGTCTAGGTTAATCATTAACTGGTCTATTTTGGTCTGCTCGAATACCGACATCCCTAAAATATTTTCTGCTAGAATGGTGTTAACATTTTCTACTGCATAGCTCACGCCTTTACCCATATAGGCTTTTTCATTATCACGAAGCTCTACCGCTTCATGTTCTCCGGTAGAAGCTCCTGAAGGTACAGCGGCTCTTCCTAAATAGCCATTTTCTGTGATTACATCTACTTCTACAGTTGGGTTACCACGAGAATCAAAAATTTGTCGTGCTTTAATATCTATAATTAAACTCATAATATGTAAGTTGTCGTAATAAGTGGAAAAAGATACGATTAATTATTATTTAAATAAATTTAGGCCTGTGCCTTTTTTATGTTTTCTATAAACTGATCAAATAAATAAGTAGCATCATGAGGTCCTGGGCTTGCCTCTGGGTGATATTGTACAGAGAAGCAATTTTTACTCTTCAATTTAAGTCCAGCTACGGTTTGATCGTTAAGGTGTACATGAGTAATGGCAACTTCAGGGTTAGCTTCCAGCGATTCTCTACTTACTGCAAAACCATGGTTTTGAGAGGTAATTTCTCCTTTTCCTGTGTCTTTATTTAAAACTGGGTGGTTTATGCCTCTATGCCCATTATGCATTTTAAAGGTAGAAATTCCGTTAGCTAACGCGATTACTTGGTGTCCTAAACATATTCCAAATAAAGGCAAGTTTTCTTTTAAAATATCTTTTGCTAATGTAATGGCTTCTGCCAAAGGTTCTGGATCTCCAGGACCGTTAGAAAGGAAATATCCGTCTGGATTCCACGCTTTCATTTCGGCTAAACTTGTATTAAAAGGAAATACTTTTACAAAACAATCTCTTTTTACAAAATTCCGGATGATATTCTTTTTTATACCTATATCTAAAGCGGCAATTCTGTAGGTTGCCTCTGGGTTACCCACTTCATAAGCTTCTTTTGTTGATACTTTAGAGGCAAGTTCTAAACCATTCATCTCTGGAGTATCTCCCAATGCCTTTTTTATATCGTCTAGCTTATCTAATTCTGTTGTGATTGCAGCATTCATAGCGCCGTTATCTCGAATATAGGCTACCAAAGCTCTTGTATCTACATCTGAAATTGCTAAAATATTTTGTTCTTCTAAAAAAGTTTCTAACGATTTATCTGCTAATGGGCGTGAATAATTATAGCTGAAATTCTTACAAATTAATCCTGCAATTTTAATCCCGTCAGATTCTATTTCCTCTGCAAAAGTCCCATAATTACCTATGTGTGCATTGGTTGTTACCATTAGCTGGCCAAAATAGGAAGGGTCGGTAAAAATTTCTTGATAACCTGTCATCCCTGTATTAAAACAAACTTCACCATAGGCTGTAGCTTTTATGTTAGATACGGCTTTCCCGTGAAAAATTGTTCCGTCTTGTAAAAGAATAATGGCTTTGTTTCTAGTTTTGTATTTCATGCTAAGCTTGGATTAAATATTAAAAAAAAGGATAAACTCTAAAGAGCTTATCCTTTTATATCATGTATAAATAAAAATATCATACTATTCCTCTTCGGTAGTTTTTGTTTCTTCCGCTTTAGGGCTTGTGTCTTCTGAAGCTTTAGAACTTCCTCCTCGACGGCTACGACGAGTAGTTTTCTTCTTCCCTCCTTTAGGATCGTAAAGCTCGTTATAGTCTACCAACTCGATCATTGCCATTTGGGCATTATCTCCTAGACGGTTTCCTAACTTAATAATACGAGTATATCCTCCTGGACGATCGCCTACCTTTTGTGCTACTTCTCTAAAAAGTTCTGTAACTGCATATTTATTACGTAGTTTAGAGAAAACAAGTCTACGGTTGTGTGTAGTATCTTCTTTTGATTTTGTAACAAGTGGCTCTACAAACTTTTTAAGTTCTTTAGCTTTAGCAGTAGTGGTATTAATACGCTTATGCTCGATTAATGAACATGCCATATTTGCCAACATCGCTTTACGATGTGCTGCTGTTCTTGATAGGTGGTTGTTCTTTTTTCCGTGTCTCATGACATTTTATTTTGCCTACATCTTGCTCAACTTACTACTAAGGAGCAAACTACGCAGGTATTATTCTTTATCTAATTTATATTTTGCTAAATCCATTCCGAAAGTTAAACCTTTGTTTCCAACAAGTTCTTCTAATTCGGTAAGGGATTTTTTTCCGAAGTTTCTAAACTTCATCAAATCATTTTTGTTATAAGATACTAAATCGCCAAGGGTATCAACTTCTGCAGCTTTCAAGCAGTTTAATGCTCTTACTGAAAGGTCTAAATCTACTAACTTGGTTTTTAGTAACTGACGCATGTGAAGCGATTCTTCATCATAAGTATCAGCTTGTGCTATTTCATCTGCCTCTAGCGTAATGCGCTCGTCAGAGAATAACATAAAGTGATGGATTAGAATTTTTGCTGCTTCTGTTAGGGCGTCTTTTGGATGAATAGAACCATCGGTAATAATTTCAAAAACCAATTTTTCGTAATCGGTTTTCTGCTCCACACGATAATTTTCAATACTATACTTTACATTTTTAATTGGTGTATAGATAGCATCGGTAAAAATGGTTCCTAATGGTGCATTTGCCTTTTTATTTTCTTCAGCAGGAACGTAACCTCTTCCTTTCTCGATAGTAAACTCTATATTTAAGCTTACTTTCTTCTCCATATTACAGATTACCAAATCTGGGTTTAGCACTTGAAATCCTGAAATAAATTTCTGAAAATCTCCTGCTGTTAACTGCTCTTTATTAGAAACAGATATGCTTACAGCTTCGGTATCTACATCTTCTACTTGTTGTTTAAAACGTACTTGTTTTAAATTTAGGATAATTTCGGTTACATCTTCTACAACTCCAGCTATGGTAGAGAATTCGTGATCTACTCCTTCTATACGAACAGATGTTATTGCAAAACCTTCTAAAGATGATAAAAGCACTCTACGCAAGGCGTTTCCTACTGTTAAACCGTAACCAGGTTCTAGTGGACGAAATTCGAATTTACCTTCAAACTCCGTAGAATCAATCATGATTACTTTATCGGGCTTCTGAAAATTAAGTATGGCCATAGTTTGAGTTCTATTATCTATTTATTATTTAGAATATAATTCGACGATATATTGCTCGTTGATATTTTCTGGAATTTGAATTCTAGATGGAATGCTTACAAAAGTTCCTTCTTTCTTTTCTGAGTTCCAAGTAATCCATTCGTATACTGTAGATGCGTTATCTAAAGATGATTGGATAGTTGTTAACGATTTTGATTTTTCTCTTACTCCTACTACATCTCCTGCTTTTAACTGGTAAGAAGGAATGTTAACAATATTACCATTTACGGTAATATGACGGTGAGAAACTAGCTGACGTGCTCCTCTTCGTGAAGGAGAAATCCCCATACGGTAAACTACGTTATCTAAACGTGATTCACATAATTGCAGTAACACCTCACCTGTAATCCCTTGAGATCTGTTTGCTTTTTTGTATAGGTTTCTAAACTGACGCTCTAAAATTCCGTAAGTATATTTTGCCTTTTGCTTTTCAGTTAACTGAACTGCATATTCTGACTTTTTACCACGACGTCTGTTATTACCATGTTGACCTGGAGGATAATTTCTTTTCTCAAAAGATTTATCATCTCCAAAGATAGCTTCGCCAAATTTACGAGCTATTTTAGTTTTTGGACCTGTATATCTTGCCATTATAAAATGTTTTAAAAAGGATGATTATGAATTAAGGTCTAAAATTATAGTTAATCCTTCGATAATCAAAAACTCCTTTTATCTAATTAATTATTATACTCTACGTTTTTTTGGAGGACGACATCCGTTATGAGGAATTGGAGTAACATCGATAATTTCGGTTACTTCTATCCCTCCATTATGGATAGAACGGATTGCAGATTCTCTTCCGTTACCAGGACCTTTTACAAAAACTTTTACTTTTCTCAAGCCAGTTTCGTAAGCAGTCTTAGTAGCATCTTCGGCAGCTAATTGAGCTGCATAAGGAGTATTTTTCTTACTTCCTCTAAAGCCCATTTTTCCTGCAGAAGACCAAGAAATCACATCACCGTTTTTGTTTGTAAGCGAAACAATGATATTGTTAAAAGAAGCTGTAATATGTGCTTCTCCGTACGCTTCAACTTTTACTTTACGTTTTTTAGCTACTGTCTTTGCCATAGTTTAAATATTGTGTAAGTGTTAATTTAGTGATTAGTTAAAAGGTTAAAACCTAACTAACCTCTAAACTACATCGCACTACTATTATTTAGTTGCTTTTTTCTTATTTGCAACAGTTTTCTTTCTTCCTTTACGTGTTCTAGAGTTGTTTTTGGTACGTTGTCCACGAAGAGGTAAACCTGTTCTGTGACGTATACCTCTGTAACAACCTATATCCATAAGGCGTTTTATATTAAGCTGTACTTCTGTTCTTAATTCACCTTCTATAGTAAATTGCCCTACAGCTTCACGAATTCTACCTATTTCCTCATCTGTCCAATCAGAAACCTTAGTGTTTTCGTCTACGTTTGCTTGGCTCAAAATTTTCTGAGCTCTACTTTTTCCGATTCCGAAGATATAGGTTAATGCTATAACTCCTCGCTTTTGTTTTGGTATATCAACCCCTGCAATTCTTGCCATAATTATTAGCCTTGTCTTTGTTTAAATCTAGGATTCTTTTTGTTAATAACGTATAATCTTCCTTTTCTGCGAACTATTTTACAGTCAGAACTACGCTTTTTTATTGATGCTCTTACTTTCATCGGTTTATATTTTTCTATAAATTATATTATAGCCCATAAATTTGGTGTGCAAAAGTACAAAAAAAATACAAATAACCTAAAGTTTAATTCAAGTATATTAGTATCTGTATGTTATACGTGCTTTAGTTAAGTCATACGGGCTCATCTCTAACTTAACTTTATCACCTGGTAAAAGCTTTATATAGTGCATACGCATTTTACCAGAAATATGAGCGGTTACTACATGTCCATTTTCTAATTCTACTCTAAACATAGCATTAGATAATGCTTCTATAATGGTTCCGTCTTGTTCTATTGATGGTTGCTTTGCCATAATTACGCTACTGCTTTTCTATTTTTCCCAGATTTCATTAACCCATCATAATGTCTGTTTAACAAATATGAGTTTACTTGTTGCATGGTATCTATTGCCACTCCTACCATAATTAAAAGAGATGTTCCTCCGAAAAATAATGCCCAACTTTGCTGAACTCCAAAAGAAACGATAATAGCAGGAAATATGGCGATAAGTGCTAAGAAAATAGATCCTGGCAATGTAATTTGCGACATAATTTTATCCAAATAATCGGCAGTTTCGGTACCTGGTCTAATCCCAGGAATAAACCCTCCACTACGTTTTAAATCATCTGCCATCTTGTTAGTAGGTACGGTAATTGCAGTATAAAAATAAGTAAACACAATTATTAATAATGCGAATACTAAGTTATACCAAAACCCAAAAATATTATTGAATGTTGCCGCTATACCTTGTGCAGTTTCTGAATCTGATAAGCTTACTAATGCAGCAGGGATAAACATAATTGCTTGCGCAAAGATAATTGGCATAACTCCTGAAGCATTTAGCTTAAGTGGTATAAATTGCCTTGCTCCACCAAAGATATCTTTTTCGTATCCTCCAGTAGAATTTCTTCTTGCATACTGTACCGGAATTTGACGCACTGCCATTACTAGCATTACCGAAGCATAGATAATTGCAAACCAAATCACTAACTCTATAAGTATCATAATCATACCTCCGTTAGATTCTGTTACACGAGACAACCATTCTTGTATAAAAGCTTGCGGCATACGTGCAATAATTCCCACCATAATTAGTAAAGAGATCCCATTACCAATACCTTTTTCGGTAATACGCTCCCCTAACCACATGGCAAAAACACAACCTGTTGTTAGTATGATAACTGAAGAAGCAATAAACCCAAAAGAACTTCCTAAAACAAAGGCACTTTCTGGAAGGGTATTATACAAATTCATAATATATCCAGGACCTTGAATCAAGGTAATTGCTATGGTTAACCAACGTGTAATTTGGTTAATTTTTTTACGACCGCTTTCTCCTTCTTTTTGTAGTTTCTGCAAATAAGGTACTGCTATTCCCATAAGTTGCACTACAATCGAAGCCGAAATATACGGCATAATTCCTAAGGCAAATACAGATGCGTTAGCAAATGCTCCACCAGTAAAGGCATTAAGCAGACCTAGCAAACCGTTTTCGGTCTGCGAGGCCAATTGAGACAATTGCGATGCATCTATTCCTGGTAATACGATTTGTGTTCCAAAACGGTATACTAATAGAAGTCCTAAAGTAACCAAGATTCGGTTTTTTAGTTCTTCAATTTTCCAGACGTTTTTTATTGCTTCTATAAACTTCATGTGTTCTATTATAAAGTTACAGCTTCTCCTCCTGCAGCTTCGATTGCTTGTTTAGCTGAAGCTGTAAACTTATGAGCAGATACTTTTAGTTTTGTTTTCAACTCTCCTCTACCTAAAATTTTAACTAGTTCATTTTTTCTAGCTAAACCTAGGTCTATGATTGTCTCGAAATCAAGCACATCAGATATTCTTCCTTCCTCAACAAGATTTTGGATAACATCTAAATTAATTCCTTGATATTCTTTTCTATTAATATTGGTAAATCCAAACTTAGGCACACGTCTCTGAAGTGGCATTTGTCCTCCTTCGAAACCTATTTTTCTAGAATATCCAGAACGAGATTTAGCACCTTTATGCCCACGAGTTGAAGTTCCTCCTTTTCCAGTTCCTTCACCTCTACCTACTCGTTTTGAGTTACTCTTTACAGCACCTTTAGCTGGTTGTAAGTTATGTAATTCCATGATAATCTATCTTATTTTGTTTCTTCAACAGAGACTAAGTGTTTTACTTTATTGATCATCCCAAGGATATTTGGGGTGTCTTGGTGCTCTTTAGTCTGTCCTATTTTTTTAAGACCTAAAGCTTCTAAAGTAAGCTTTTGGTTTTTAGGACGATTAATAGCACTTTTTACTTTCGTTACTTTTATAGTTGCCATTATTCCTGTGATTATCCGTTAAACAATTTATCTAATGAAATTCCACGTTGTTTAGCAACAGTCTCTGCACTTCTTAATTGCAATAATGCATCGAAAGTAGCTTTTACTACGTTATGTGGGTTTGAAGATCCTTGGTTTTTAGATAATACATCATGTACACCAGCAGCTTCAAGGACGTGACGGATGGTACCACCAGCAATTACCCCTGTACCTTCTGTTGCAGGCATTAATAATACTCTAGCTCCTCCGTATTTCCCTCTTTGTTCGTGTGGTAAAGTTCCTTTAAATAAAGGTACTCTCACTAAGTTTTTCTTAGCATCCTCTACTGCCTTCGAAATTGCTTCTGCAACTTCTTTAGACTTCCCTAAACCGTGACCTACTACTCCGTTTTCATCACCTACAACAACAATAGCAGAAAAACCAAAAGCTCTTCCTCCTTTTGTTACCTTGGTAACACGTTGTACTCCAACTAAACGGTCTTTTAAATCTAAACCACTAGGTTTTACGCGCTCTACGTTTTTATAATCTTGATACATATCTTATTTAGAATTTAAGGCCTCCTTCGCGAGCACCGTCTGCTAATGATTTTACTCTACCGTGATATAAATATCCGCCACGATCAAAACTTACAGTTTCTACTCCTGCTGCTTTTGCTTTTTCGGCAATTACTTTACCTACTTTAGCTGCAACTTCAGATTTAGAACCTGCATTATCTATTTCTTTATCGCGAGAAGATGCTGCTGCAATAGTTACACCTTCTACATCGTTAATTAGCTGAGCATAAATTTCTTTATTACTTCTAAATACAGCAAGCCTTGGCTTGTTTGCAGTCCCCGTTAAATTTTTACGGATTCTTTTTCGTATTTTAAGTCTTCTATTTGTTTTTGAAAACGCCATAATTACTTTTTATTAAGCTGATTTACCTGCTTTTCTTCTAATGTGTTCACCTACAAATTTGATACCTTTTCCTTTGTAAGGTTCTGGTTTACGGTAAGCACGAATTTTAGCAGCTACTTGACCAACTAGTTGTTTATCGTGAGAGGTTAACTTGATGATTGGGTTTTTACCCTTTTCTGAAACAGTTTCTACTTTGATTTCAGGGGCTAACTCGAGAACGATATTATGCGAAAAACCAACAGCTATATCTAATTTCTGACCCTGATGAGAAGCTCTGTAACCTACTCCTACTAACTCTAATTCTTTAGTAAATCCTTTAGAAACTCCTTCGATCATGTTATTGATAAGAGCACGGTATAAACCATGTTTAGCTCTTAAATCTTTTTTATCTGAAGAACGCTCTAAAACAATCTGACCATCTTCTTGCTTTATTTCTATATCGCTATACTCTTGAGTAAGCTCTCCTAATTTTCCTTTTACCGTAACAACTCCCTCTTTAACGTCTATTGTAACGCCTTCTGGAACTGTTATTGGGTTTTTTCCTATTCTTGACATTTTTCTGGAATTTTAGTATTAGTAAACGTAACAAAGTACTTCTCCTCCAACATTCTCTTTACGTGCTTGCTTATCTGTCATTACACCGTGAGATGTAGAAACAATAGCAATACCTAATCCGTTAAGGATTCTTGGCACATCTTTCGCTCCTGCATATTTACGTAAACCTGGTTTACTTATACGCTGAATTGCTTTTATTACAGGTTCTTTAGTAATACTATCGTATTTAAGAGCAATTTTGATATTTTCTCTATGCCCTTCTGCCATAAATTTATAGCTTAGGATATAACCTTGATCAAATAGTATTTTAGTAATTTGTTTTTTTAGATTAGATGCAGGAATTTCTACAACGCGGTGCCCAGCAGCCACTGCGTTTCTAATTCTTGTTAAATAATCTGCGATAGGATCTGTATTCATATATACTTATTTGCGAATGTGGTTTTTGGTAAACCCCAAACCTTCATTCAATTAAAAAAATTTCTACCAGCTTGCTTTCTTAACCCCTGGAATTAGGCCTTGGTTTGCCATTTCACGGAAAGTTACACGCGAAATACCAAATTGTCTCATGTAACCTTTAGGTCTTCCTGTTAGTTTACAACGGTTGTGTAAACGAACAGGAGAAGCGTTTTTAGGAAGTTTTTGTAATGCTTCGTAATCACCAGCTTCTTTTAAAGCTTTGCGTTTTTCCGCATATCTGTCTACTAACTTTTCGCGCTTTACCTCACGGGCTTTCATCGATTCTTTAGCCATATTATTTCTTTTTAAACGGTATTCCTAACTCGGTTAATAATGATTTTGCTTCTTTGTCGGTTGGAGCTGTAGTTACAAAAGTAATATCCATCCCGTCAATTTTATTCACTTTATCGATATTGATTTCAGGGAAAATAATTTGCTCGGTAATCCCAAGGTTATAGTTTCCTCTTCCGTCAAAACCTGTAGCTTTTACTCCATCAAAATCTCTTACTCGAGGTAATGCTGCCGTAATTAAACGATCTAAAAATTCATACATTTGCTCACCACGTAAAGTTACTTTTACCCCAATTGGCATTCCTTTACGTAATTTAAATGTTGCAACATCTTTCTTAGATATGGTTGCCACCGCTTTCTGACCAGTAATCATGGTAAGTTCATCTACTGCATGATCGATTAGCTTTTTATCTGCTACTGCAGCTCCTACTCCTCTACTAAGTACAATCTTAGTAAGTTTAGGTACCTGCATAACATTTTGATAGCTAAATTCTTTGGTAAGCGCCGGTATTATGCGCTCTTTATACTCTTGTTTAAGTCTTGGTAGGTAACTCATACTAAATTACTTCATTAGATTTTTTAGAAAATCTCACTTTTTTATCTCCTTCCATACGGTACCCTACTCGAGTTTCTTTACCATCTTTAGTTAATAAAGAAAGGTTTGAGATATGGATTGGAGCTTCTTTTTCTTTGATTCCTCCTTGCGGATTTGACGCCGATGGTTTCTCATGTTTAGAAACCATATTGATGCCTTCCACAATGGCTCTGTTTTTATCGATTAATACTTTTTGTACTTTTCCTTCTTGCCCTTTGTATTCTCCGGCAATTACACGTACAGTATCTCCTGATTTAATTTTAAGCTTTGCCATTTTTTGTGTATTAAAGCACTTCTGGTGCCAATGATACAATCTTCATAAATTGCTTATCACGAAGTTCTCTTGCTACTGGACCAAACACACGAGTTCCGCGCATTTCCCCAGCTGGATTCAAAAGAACACATGCATTATCGTCAAAACGGATATAAGATCCATCTGCTCTACGCACTTCTTTTTTGGTACGAACAACAACTGCTGTAGAAACAGCTCCTTTTTTTATGTTTCCATTAGGAGTTGCTTCTTTTACACTTACAACAATTTTGTCTCCAATAGAAGCGTATCTCTTTTTAGTACCGCCAAGCACGCGTATGGTTAACACTTCTTTTGCTCCGGTATTATCTGCTACTTTTAGTCTAGACTCTTGTTGTACCATAATTATTTCGCTCTTTCAATTATTTCTACTACTCTCCAACATTTGGTTTTACTAAGTGGACGTGTCTCCATGATACGTACAGTATCCCCTTCGTTGCAGTCATTTTTCTCGTCGTGTGCTACGTATTTTTTCGTTTTCAAAACGAATTTTCCATACATAGGGTGTTTCATTTTTTTCGTTTCAGAAACAACAATAGATTTCTCCATTTTGTTACTTGTAACTACACCTATACGTTCTTTTCTTAAATTTCTTTTTTCCATCTTACTCAGCAGAATTATCTGATTGTCGTTTGGTTAACTCTGTTGCTAATCGTGCAATCGATCTACGCACAGTTCTAATTTGTGCAGGGTTATCTAAAGGAGTAATTGCATGTGCCATTTTTAAATCGGTATACGCTTGTTTTTGGCTTGCAAATTCTTCTTGCAATTCAGCTACAGATAATTTTTGTACCTCTGATTGTTTCATAATACTCTAATTATTCTTGATAATCTCTTGCTACAACAAATTTGGTTTTTACCGGTAATTTTTGTGCAGCTAATCGTAACGCTTCTTTTGCTATTGCCATAGGAACGCCTCCTACTTCAAAAAGCATTCTTCCTGGCTTCACTACTGCTGCCCAATACTCAACATTACCTTTTCCTTTACCCATACGTACCTCAAGAGGTTTTTTGGTAATTGGCTTATCTGGAAAAATTTGTATCCAGATAGAACCTTCTCTTTTCATATAACGAGTTGCTGCAATACGAGCAGCCTCGATTTGGCGTGCAGTAACAAAGTTAGCATCTAAAGATTTTATCCCGAAAGTACCATTAGAAAGTCTATGTCCTCTTCCGGCATTTCCTTTCATTCGGCCTTTTTGTTGTTTGCGGTATTTTGTTCTTTTAGGTTGTAACATTTTCTAAATTTTAAAAAATTACTTTCTACGACGTGATTTGTTACCACCTCGACCTGACTTTCCTCCTTGTTTTTTAGAAAGCCCTACTAATGGAGATAATTCTCTTTTTCCGAAAACTTCTCCTTTCATTACCCATACTTTAACCCCTAATCTTCCGTAGGTAGTATGCGCTTCCACTAAAGCATAATCTATGTCTGCTCTAAATGTAGATAAAGGTATTCTTCCTTCTTTATACGCTTCAGAACGCGCCATTTCAGCTCCATTTAAACGACCTGAAATTTGCACTTTAATTCCTTCTGCGTTCATACGCATAGCAGCAGCAATAGCCATTTTGATTGCTCGTCTGTATGAAATTCTATTTTCAATTTGACGTGCAATGCTTGCTGCGATTAAATGAGCATCAAGCTCAGGTCTTTTAATCTCAAAGATATTTACCTGAACTTCTTTACCGGTAATCTTTTTAAGTTCTTCTTTAAGCTTGTCTACCTCCTGACCGCCTTTCCCGATAATAATACCCGGACGAGCAGTAGTGATAGTAACGGTTACAAGTTTTAAAGTTCGCTCTATGATTACACGAGATACACTAGCTTTAGAAAGACGAGCATGGATGTATTTTCTTATCTTATCATCTTCGGCTAATTTATCTCCGTAGTCATCTCCTCCATACCAATTAGATTCCCATCCTCTAATGATACCAAGTCTATTTCCTATTGGATTTGTTTTTTGTCCCATACTACTTCTTAGCTTTGTGTATTATTTTTAGATCCTAACACTAATGTTACATGGTTAGATCTTTTTCTAATTCTATGTGCTCTCCCTTGTGGAGCTGGACGTAATCTTTTTAGCATACTACCTCCATCAACACGAATTTCTTTTACATACAATTCAGCATCTTCTATATCTGCATCTTCATTCTTTTGCTGCCAGTTAGCAATAGCTGACAATAAAAGTTTTTCTACACGCCCAGAAGCCTCTTTCGTACTAAATCTCAATATTTGAAGTGCTTTTTCCACATCCTCTCCACGCACTAAATCTGCAACTAAACGCATTTTTCGTGGTGAAGTTGGGCAGTTATTTAATTTCGCAAAAGCGACTTGCTTCTTAGCCTCTTTTATTTGCTCTGCTCTTTGTCTTTTTCGAACTCCCATAACTTCAATTATTTTTTACCTTTATTTTTCGCACCAGCATGCCCTCTAAAAGAACGTGTAGGTGAAAATTCTCCTAATTTATGACCCACCATATTTTCAGTAACATATACTGGCACAAACTGTCTACCATTATGCACTCCTATAGTTTGCCCTACAAAATCAGGAGTAATCATAGAAGCTCTAGACCAAGTCTTGATAACAGTTTTCTTACCAGACTCTACATTTTGAGCTACTTTTTTCTCTAATTTATAATGAACGTAAGGTCCTTTTTTTAATGATCTTGCCATGTCTTCTTATTATTTCTTTCTACGCTCTATAATATACTTATTACTCGATTTAGTTTTAGAACGCGTTCTAAAACCTTTAGCAGGAAGACCTTTACGCGATCTTGGATGACCTCCAGAAGCACGACCTTCACCACCACCCATTGGGTGATCTACCGGGTTCATTACAACTGGTCTTGTTCTTGGTCTTCTTCCTAACCAACGACTTCTACCCGCTTTACCAGACACTAACAACTGATGGTCACTGTTAGACACAGCACCTACAGTAGCTAAACACTCTGCTAAAACCATTCTAGTTTCACCAGAAGGCAATTTAATCGTTGCATACTTCCCTTCTCTTGCCATAAGTTGAGCAAACGCACCAGCACTACGAGCCATAACAGCTCCCTGACCAGGTCTTAACTCTATACAAGAAATAACTGTACCAAACGGTATTTTAGACAATGGCATTGCATTCCCTATCTCAGTAGGAACATCTTCTTTTCCAGATACTACATTCTGCCCAACTTTAAGTCCGTTTTGAGCAACAATGTATCGCTTTTCTCCATCTTGATAATGCAGCAAAGCGATAAACGCAGTTCTGTTTGGATCGTACTGAATTGACGCAACCGTTGCAGGAACTCCCTGCTTATCTCTTTTAAAATCGATAATACGGTAACGCTGTTTATGACCACCACCTATGTAGCGCATAGTCATTTTACCTTGATTGTTTCGACCTCCTGTTCTTTTTTTCGGAGCTAATAAGCTTTTCTCCGGCTTATCAGTAGTGATAGCGTCGAACCCATTCACTACTCTAAAACGCTGACCAGGAGTAATTGGTTTTAATTTTCTAACCGACATTCTTTTTCGTCTTAAAGATTAGCATATAAATCTATTGTCTCTCCGTCCGCTATCTGTACAATTGCTTTTTTATAAGCATTTGTTTTACCAGTCACAACTCCCGTTTTAGTATAACGAGTTTTATAATCAGGACGAACATTCATCGTACGAACTTTTTCAACCGAAACGCCATAAGCAGATTCTACTGCATTTTTTATTTCAATCTTGTTCGCCTTATTATTCACAATAAACGAAAAGCGGTTATTCAACTCCGCATCGCTTGTTGCTTTTTCTGTAATAATAGGTTTTATTAAGATACTCATAACGTTTACTATTTACTCAAGTTAGTCTCTATTCCTTCTATAGCACCTTCTAAAAGTACAATCTTATTCGCATTAAGTATTTTGTAAGTACTTAATTCTGAATTAGTTACAACTTCCGAAGCGCTTAAATTACGTGATGACAAATATACATTTTTATTTGATTCACCCAATACTATCAGTGATTTTTTACCTTCTAAGCCTAAATTTCTTAAAATCGCTATAAAATCTTTAGTTTTTGGAGCTTCTAATTGAAAATCCTCAACTACTAAAATTTCATTATTTTTCACCTTTTGGCTTAAAGCAGATTTACGTGCTAAACGCTTAAGGTTTTTATTAAGCTTAAACCTGTAATCTCTTGGGCGAGGCCCAAAAATACGTCCACCTCCTACAAAAACTGGAGATTTTATACTTCCTGCTCGCGCAGTACCTGTACCTTTTTGTTTCTTAATTTTACGTGTACTTCCCGTAATTTCCGCACGCTCTTTAGTTTTGTGCGTACCTTGGCGTTGATTTGCCAAATACTGCTTAACATCCAAATAAACAGCATGGTTGTTAGGCTCTATTCCAAAAACAGCTTCTGAAAGGCTCACCTCTCTACCTGTTTCTTTCCCTTTAATATCTACTACTGCTATTTTCATTACTTCTGAATAGTTACATAAGCGTTTTTGTGACCTGGCACACAACCTTTCACAACTAGCAGATTTTTATCCTCCACTACTTTCAACACTTTTAGGTTTTGAACTTTAACTTTTTCTCCTCCCATTCTTCCTGCCATACGCATACCTTTAAATACACGCGCAGGATACGAGGCAGCACCTATAGAACCTGGAGCTCTAAGCATACTTTGCTGACCGTGAGTTCTTGAAGAACCTCTAAAGCCATGACGTTTCACAACCCCTTGGAATCCTTTACCTTTAGATGTTCCTGAAACGTCCACAAAGTCACCTTCTGCAAAATGACTTACTGTAATTTCATCTCCTAGTTTATACTCTTCTTCAAATCCTTGAAACTCAATAACACGACGCTTCGCAGCAGTACCAGCTTTTTTAAAGTGACCTTTTTCAGCCTTAGTACTACTCTTCTCTGTCTTGTCATCGAAACCAAGTTGAAGTGCTTCATACCCGTCAACCTCTTTAGTTCTGACTTGGGTGACTACGCATGGCCCAGCTTGAATAACGGTACAAGGGATGTTTTTCCCGTTCTCGTCAAAAATGCTGGTCATTCCGATTTTTTTTCCTATTAACCCAGACATAATAATTAATAATTAATTTAAAATTTATTTTAAAAAACTCTAAAGGGCCAGAAAAACGCTTTTCTAACCCTTTAGAATACATTTTTCTTCCGTTTTTCCTTCGCACGCAGCTCAGGACATGTTACCTATTCTTATTCAGAATGAGGCTTTTACGTGTTTTTACCAAAAACGTTCGGCAAAGTTACACTTTTATTTCCACTTCTACACCACTTGGAAGCTCAAGTTTCATTAAAGCATCGATAGTTTTTGATGATGAACTATAGATATCTAATAAACGCTTATATGAACTTAACTGAAATTGCTCACGTGATTTTTTGTTAACGTGTGGCGATCTTAGTACCGTAAATATTTTTTTGTGTGTTGGCAAAGGGATTGGCCCTGTTACAACAGCTCCTGTGGTTTTTACAGTCTTTACAATCTTCTCTGCAGATTTATCTACTAAGTTATGATCGTAAGATTTTAATTTTATTCTAATTTTTTGACTCATCTCTTCTTAATATTAATCGTTAGATCCTTTTGCTTCACTAATCACCTCCTCTGCGATATTCGAAGGAGTCTCTGCATAGTGAGAAAATTCCATTGTAGAAGTTGCTCTACCTGAAGTTAATGTACGTAACGCTGTTACATAACCAAACATTTCAGATAACGGCACATTAGCTTTTACTACCTTAGAACCTGCACGGTCACTCATGTTATTAACCTGACCACGACGACGGTTTAAGTCTCCCACTACATCTCCCATGTTCTCTTCTGGCGTAAGCACCTCTAGTTTCATAATTGGCTCCATGATTACAGCTTTTGCTGCTTTTGCTGCCGCTTTAAAACCTAATTTAGCTGCCAACTCGAACGATAGTTGATCTGAATCCACATCATGATAAGAACCATCTTTTAAAGTGACTTTCATAGCATCTACTTCGTACCCAGCTAAAGGTCCGTTTTTCATCGCTTCTTTGAATCCTTTCTCTACAGAAGGAACAAATTCTTTAGGAATGTTACCACCTTTAATTTCTGAAACAAATTCTAATCCTGATTTACCTTCTTCTGCTGGCTCTAATGTAAATACTATATCTGCGAATTTACCACGACCACCAGATTGCTTTTTGTAAACCTCTCTATGATCTGCAGGACGTGTAACAGCTTCTTTATACTCTACACGTGGTTTCCCTTGATTCACTTCTACTTTAAACTCACGTTTAAGACGATCTACAATAATATCTAAGTGAAGCTCACCCATACCAGAGATTATCGTTTGTCCTGATGCTTCATCTGTTTTTGCTGTAAATGTAGGATCTTCTTCTGCTAATTTAGCTAAAGCCATTCCTAATTTATCAACGTCTGCCTTAGTTTTTGGCTCAACAGCAATACCGATTACTGGATCTGGGAATTCCATAGATTCTAAAACAATCGGTGCTTTTTCATCAGAAAGCGTATCTCCTGTTTTAATATCTTTAAATCCTACTGCAGCCCCAATATCTCCTGCTTCAATATACTCAATTGCATTTTGCTTGTTTGAGTGCATCTGGTAGATACGAGAAATACGTTCTTTTTTTCCTGAACGGTTGTTCAATACGTACGAACCTGCATCTAAACGCCCAGAATAAGCACGGAAAAACGCTAAACGACCTACGAAAGGATCGGTAGCAATTTTAAATGCTAATGCTGAAAACGGCTCAGAAACGTCTGGTTTACGAGAAATTTCTTCTCCTGTATCTGGGCTAGTTCCTACAATCGCCTCCTTATCTACCGGAGAAGGCAAATAACGACAAACTGCGTCTAACAAGAACTGAACTCCTTTATTTTTAAATGAAGAACCACATACCATTGGTATAATAGCTCTATCCATAACTGCAGCTCTAAGTGCAGCGTGCATTTCTTCTTCTGTAATAGAGTCTTCATCTTCAAAGAATTTTTCCATTAAATTCTCATCGTATTCTGCGATTTCCTCTACTAATTTAGCTCTGTACTCACGCACTTCTTCCTTCATTTCTTCAGGAATATCAACTACGTCAAATGTAGAACCGTAGTTATCATCATGCCATACAACAGCTCTGTTTTTTACTAAATCTACTATTCCTTTAAAATCAGCTTCTTCACCAATTGGTAAAACGATAGGCACTGCGTTAGAACCTAACATTTCTTTTACCTGATTGTTTACCATTAAGAAGTTAGACCCTTGACGGTCCATCTTGTTAACGAAACCAATTCTCGGAACACCATAATTATCCGCTAACCTCCAGTTAGTTTCAGACTGAGGCTCAACCCCATCAACTGCACTAAACAAGAACACTAACCCATCTAATACACGTAAAGAACGGTTAACTTCCACTGTAAAGTCAACGTGTCCTGGAGTATCGATAATATTAAAATGATAATCTTTAGAATCTGGTAATGGTTTCCCATTTTCCATAGGGAATTTCCAAGTACAAGAGGTTGCTGCCGATTGGATAGTAATACCTCTTTCTGCTTCTTGCTCCATCCAGTCCATCGTAGATGAACCTTCGTGAGTTTCTCCCATTTTGTGGTTCACTCCTGTATAGAACAAGATACGTTCAGTTGTAGTAGTTTTTCCAGCATCGATATGCGCTGCAATCCCTATGTTTCTTGTAAATTTTAAATCTCTTTGTGCCATGTTGTTATATTAGAATCTAAAGTGTGAGAATGCTTTATTTGCTTCTGCCATTTTATGCGTATCAACGCGCTTCTTAACCGCAGCACCTTCTTCTTTTGCAGCAGCCATTATTTCTGCAGCAAGCTTAGCAGCCATCGATTTTTCATTACGCTTTCTTGAGAAAGATATCAACCACTTCATCGCAGTAGAAACTTTACGATCTGGTCTAATTTGCATCGGGATTTGGAATGTTGCCCCACCTACTCGTCTACTTCTCACTTCAACGTGCGGCATTACGTTTGACAACGCATCCTTCCAAACTTCTAAAGCCGTTTTTTCTTCGTCTTGATTTTTTTCTTCTACAATTGCAATTGCATCGTAAAAGATTTTAAAAGCCACTGATTTTTTACCGTCCCACATCATCATGTTAACAAAACGCGTCACTAACTGATCGTTAAATTTTGGATCTGGTAAAATTGGCCTCTTTTTTGCCTGTCTTTTTCTCATGTCTTCTTTTTAAACGTTTAAGTTTTACTTTTTAGGGCGTTTTGCTCCGTATTTAGATCTACGTTGTGTTCTTCCTTCCACACCAGCGGTATCTAAAGCTCCGCGTACAATGTGATAACGAACTCCAGGGAGATCTTTTACCCTTCCACCTCTAACTAATACTATCGAGTGCTCCTGTAGATTGTGACCTTCACCTGGGATGTAAGCATTCACTTCCTTCCCGTTTGTTAACCTAACCCTTGCTACTTTACGCATTGCCGAGTTTGGTTTTTTAGGTGTAGTAGTATACACACGTGTACACACTCCTCTTCTTTGAGGACACGAATCTAAAGCAGCCGATTTACTCTTCTTAGTTATTTTGGCTCTTCCTTTTCGTACTAATTGTGAAATTGTTGGCATAATTTCTTTTACACTGTTATTAATATTAAAAATAAAAATCCCGCTTTTTCGGGTTTGCAAATGTAAAGGTTTTCTGCAAAAATTCAAACGATAATGAATTAATTTTCAATAAGGTTATAAAATTTTACGTTTACTTAAACTGAATTCTGTAATTTTACGCATCAATATTTAGTATGATTTTCCCTTCCTATTTTAAGATATCACTACTCTTTTTCCTTTGTTATATTTCTGGAAACAGCCAAGAAATTAACATAGAGCTTATGGGCAATTCTGACACTGAAACAAAATTACTTCAGCAGCATTTAAATTCGAATTCTTTTAAAAATTTTAAAATTTTAGAAGAAAAACTTCTACAAACGCAAAATCAATTAATTCAACAAGGATATATAAATATTGAACGAAGTGGTTTTATTAAAAAAAACGACTCGACCTATACTGAGAAATGGAAACTTAACACTCCTATTAAAAACGCCCGCATAAAACACAACAATCTATTACATCAAGAACTCCTAAAAGAGCTAAACCATAAACACGACACCTTATATATATACACCAACTTTGAAGGCATTGAAAAATTGCTAAAAAAAATAAATGCATTCTATACAGAGAAAGGTTATGTTTTCCAAGAGGTAGGTTTATCTGAGATTAACATAAAACAAGATTTGCTAGAAGCTCAACTAAAAATAAAACAACAGCAGCAACGAAAAGTGACTACTATAGAGCTTAAAGGATACGAAAGCTTCCCTAAAGCTTTTCTAAAATATAAATATAAAATTAAACCCGGTATTGTCTTTAATAAAGAACAAATCGCCAAACAGACCGAAAAAATAAACAGTCTAGGTTTTGCCTCGCAAATAAAACCTCCAGAAGTTCTATTTACAAAGGACTCTACTACCTTATACCTTTATTTAAAAAAGAAAAATGCGAATACTTTTGACGGTTTTATTGGTTTTACCAATTCTGAAGGTGATTTTCAATTAACAGGAAACGCCAACTTATTATTAAAAAATAATTTCAACGCAGGTGAAGAGCTCAATATACACTACCTTAATGATGGTAAATCACAAACACAATTCTCTGCCTCTGCAAAAATTCCATTTTTATTTAACAGCCCTATAGGGATTGCCGCAAACCTTAACATTACAAAACAGGATAGTAGTTTTACCAACAACACTCAAGAAATAAAATTATCTTACCAAATAACTCCCTCTATACAAACCAGTATTGGCTATCGTGCAATTAGCTCGAATAATCTTACAGAAAGTATCCTTATTCAAAATCAAGAAGATTTCAGCAAAACATTTGCCACCTTAAATTTAAACTACACACCAGCAAGTGCTACATCACTAATTAAAGAACATAGCTATATAGAAGCATCTATAGGAGCTGGCAACAGCAGAACTAACAATAGTAAAAACAGACAAGTTTTTATCGAAGCGGCTGCCGCTCACAGTTTCATATTAAATTCCCGAAACAGCATTCATCTACAAAACAACACCGCATACTTAGATAGCAAAAACTACCTTACAAATGAACTCTACCGATTTGGCGGCACAAATTCCCTACGTGGTTTTACAGAAAACCAACTATATGCTTCTTTCTACACAAGCTTACAAACCGAATATCGCTATTTATTAAATCCTAATATTTATATACATTCTATTATCGACTTCGCAAACTTTAGCAATGCAAGCGATAAAAAATTTAACAGAAATTATTATAGCCTAGGATTTGGACTAGGATTAAGGAATAAACAAAGTTTATTAAAATTAAGTTTCGCCAACGGAATGCATGAAAATCAACCCTTTAACCTACAAAATACCATTGTTCACATAAGTTTAATAATAAATTTTTAAGATTAAGATAACCCTAAATAAGCCTTGTTTATTTTACCAACTTAGTGGTTTTAAGAGTAAATAGTTGCGAAACCCATTTTTTTTTTCGAGTTTTGAAATTGGCTAATTCAAATAAATTATACAATGAGAACAAAATTTAGTGGAATTTTGACGCTACTCTTAGCGTTTGTTGTGCAAATCGGTTTTGCTCAACAAAAAACAATTTCCGGTACGGTTACCGATGATTCGGGACTGCCGCTACCAGGAGTAAATGTTTTAATTAAGAATACCTCTTCGGGAACACAAACTGATTTTGACGGAAATTACTCCATCAGTGCGAATCAAGGAGATGTATTAGAATTTTCTTATGTTGGTTTCACCTCACAAGAAATAAAAGTTGGAGCTTCTAACAACATAAGCGTAAGCTTAAAAGCAGGAGAAGCACTTAAAGAAGTGATTGTTGTAGCTTATGGAGCTCAAGAAGAAAGGGCTTTAGTTGGCTCTGTAGTATCTTTAGACAACGAAGTGCTTGAAAAACAACAGCTAACCTCTGTAACTAGTGCAATACAAGGTAATGTACCGGGTGTAAATCTTATTACTTCTGGAGGTCAACCAGGTACAAATCCTACAATAAGAATTAGAGGAGTTGGCTCTATTAATGCTAGTGCAGACCCTCTTATCATTGTTGACGGATCTCCTTTTAACGGTAATATAAATGCCATTAGCCCTGACCAAGTAGAGTCGATGAACGTATTAAAAGATGCGGCATCTACAGCTCTATATGGATCAAGAGGAGCAAACGGTGTTATCGTTATTACAACAAAAAAAGGAAGCTTTGATGCCCCTACAACATTAACCTTAAGCGCCGTAACTGGATTCTCTGATCCTGCTGTTAAATTGCACAATGTATTAGGCGCTGAAGATTATATGAAATATTATTGGGAAGCAAAAAGAAACGCCATAATGGATAATGGTGCAGATATGGCTACTGCTGGACAAAACGCTTCTAACCTCATAATCTCAGAATTAGGGTACAACCCTTATAATGTTGCTACACCTATTGATGCCAATGGTAATTTAGTACCTGGTGCAAAATTACTATGGGATACAAATTGGGAAAATGAATTATTAAGAAAAGCAGCACTTAGAAAAGAATACGGGATGACTCTTTCTGGAGGTAGCGAAAAATCAAGATATTTCTTATCTGCCAATTATCTAGACCAAGAAGGATCTGTAAAAGAATCTGGTTTTGAAAGAATCACCACCAGATTAAATTTAGAATCTAAAGTTACCGACTGGTTAGAAATAGGTTTAAACTCATCTATGAGCTTATCTGAGCAAAAGTTCCCTACACAATCAGGAAACGCTTACCAAAGTAGTATTCAATGGATTTATAATGTTGCATCTATATACCCATTATACGAAAGAGATGCAAATGGAGGCATAGTAAGAGATAACTTAGGGAATCCTGTTTATGATTATGGAAGTAGCAGGCCTGTCTTTTCTAACGAAAATGCAGTTGGATCTCTATACAACTATTCTACAAAATACAAAAGAAGTAACTTTAATATAAACGGATTTGCTAAAGTAAACATTACAGATTACTTATCGTTTAAAACAAACCTATCATACGAAAATTATCTTTATGATCATTTTGACTATGCCAATAGCGAAGTTGGGTACGCTTCTAATGTTAACGGTCGTATCACACAAGATAGAAACATAACTACAACAACCAACTTTATAAATAGCTTAAACTTCAAAAAAACATTTGGAGACCATACAATTGGCGCTGACGCTATCTTTGAAGCTTATGAAAAAGAGTATGACCGTTTCGGTGCTCAAGGAGAAGGTTTCTTACCAGATTACCGCTTCTTAGTAGGAAGAACATCTCCAACAGATGCTATCGGATATGTTAACAAAGAAAGACTTGTAGGTTATTTAGGAAGACTTACCTATAGCTATAAAGATAAATACTATGTTGAAGGTTCTTACCGTAGAGATGGTTCTACCAAATTTGCTAAAGAATCTAGATGGGGAGACTTCTTTTCTGTAGGAGGAGGTTGGATAATATCCGAAGAGAACTTCTTAAAAAACAATTCTACAATAAACTTCTTAAAGCTTAGAGCTTCATACGGAGAGCTTGGTAACAACAACATATTAGACAGCAATCTTAATGAATTATACTTCCCTTACTTACAAGCTTATGAAGTAGGATATCCTAACGGGTCTAATATTGGTGTATATTTAGGCGGAGCTGCAAACCCTAGACTATCATGGGAAAAAACAGCCCTAACAAGTGCCGCACTAGAGTTTGGATTATTTGATAACAGAATAGATGGTACTATCGAATACTATAACAAAAAATCTATAGACCTTATATACAATCAACCAACCGCACCATCAACTGGTTATGAAGAAATCACAACAAACGTTGGATCATTACGAAACTATGGATGGGAATTTAGTGTAAATACATTAAATATAGATAGTGAAAACTTTAAATGGAGAACTGGTTTAAACTTTTCTTTAGATAATAATGAAATCACTGAGTTAACACAGCAATCGTTTATAAATGGCACTAAACGTTGGGAAGAAGGAAAATCTCTTTATGATTTCTATATGCAAGAATGGGCAGGTGTAAACCCTGACAATGGAAATGCACAATGGAACCAATATTATCACGATGCCAATAATAACGGACAAGTAGATGTTGGAGAAGGAATATTTGATTTAGAGGAATGGAAGTACAACAACCCTACATTAGCAAATCAGGTTAGTCAGACTACGACAGAAAACTATGAAGATGCTACAAAAAAATATGTTGATGGTTCATCTCTTCCAGACATCATAGGAGGTTTCTCTACTAGTTTTGAATATAAAAATTTCGATCTTAGTGCTTTATTCAACTTTAGCTTTGGAGCAAAAGTATACGACAACTCATATGCTAGCTTAATGTCTGGTTTACAAAGAGCAGGTTTCCAAGGTTCAACAGACTTAGAAAACAGATGGCAACAACCAGGAGACATTACTAACGTCCCTAGGTTACTAGCTGCTCAAAACCAGTCTAACTCGAGATCTACTAGATTCTTATACGACAATGACTATATCCGTCTAAAAGCCTTAACACTAGGATACAACCTTCCTATTGACGCAATAGAAGATATAGGACTAAGTAAAGTTAGAGTTTACTTAAGAGGAGATAACTTATGGACATACCAAACACATGATGGAATAGATCCAGAACAAAGCATCTCTGGAGTTACCGATAGTAGATCTTCTATCTTAAGAACTATTTCTTTCGGAATAAATATCCAACTTTAAAAAAAAATAACATGAAAAATTACATATATAAAATTGCAATTGCAGCAACACTTGGCTTAAGTTTTGTCGCATGTTCAGATGATTTTTTAGATGACCCAAAACCTTCAGATGTTGTTTCTGAAGATGTTGTCTTTGCAACCCGAGGAGGAGCAGAAACCTTTATGTCTGGTATTATCCGTAATACAAGAGGTCAATACGTTGCAAATGCTCATGATGCGGGAGGATTAAATTCTATCTATTATGCTCGAACTGTAAAAGGAAATGATATTATACAAGCGCCAACTTGGTTTCTTTCCGATTATGCACATGAAAACAGAGAGGCTAACTACAGAAGAACTTCTTTTACCTGGAGGTTTTCGTATGAAATAATCAACCAGCTTAATGTGTTTATCGAAGGAGTAGAAAACTCTCAACTAAGTGAAGAAGACAAGAATAACCTAAAAGGACAAGGTTTAGCAATGAGAGCTTTCTATTATTTCCAGCTTGCCTTAGAATTCCAACACACGTATACTTACGACTCTTCTTTACCTACACTTCCTATCTATAAAAAGACTAATGAAGATGCGAAAGATTTATCTACAATGCAGGAAGTTTATGATTTTATCATAGATGACCTCACAACAGCTATTCCTTTATTAGACGAAAGCAGATTAGATAAATCTTACATAAATGTAAACGTAGCAAACGCTATACTTGCTAGAGTTTACCAAACAACTCATAATTGGCAAGGCGTAGAAGCTGCAGCAAATGCTGCTTATGGTGGCTCTCCTAGCGCGGTTCTAGCTCCTAGCACCTATGCCTCAGGCTTTAATGACATGAGTAACACAGAATGGATATGGGGTCTTGCTCAATATTCAGACCAGTCTAATTATTACTACGGAGCTCCCGCAGCTCAAGCCGATCATCAAAACCCTTCTTATAATGGCACCTATATTAACGCTAACTTTGTGAATAAATTTAGCAACTCTGATGTACGTAAATTATTTGCCACAAAAGGAACTGCTGGTACTTGGCAAGAATTTGTTACAACAAAGTTCACATTTACTTTCGATGCAGATGTTGCCTTAATAAGAACCCCTGAAATGATCTTAGCAGAAGCAGAAGCGATAAACAGACAAGGAGGAAGAGACACCGAAGCTCAAAATTTACTTTTTGCCGTTCAATCAAGTAGAGATCCAAATGCTGTAGCATCAGGAAATACAGGAGATGCTCTATTAGACGAAATCCTTCTAGAAAGACGTAAAGAACTATATGGAGAAATGGGTGTAGAGTGGTTTGATGCAAAACGCTACAGAAAAGGTATAACTCGTGATAGCAACCACCGAGTTGTAGTAGATTTAACTCCAGATGACGTTAAGTTTATTTTAAAAATACCTCAAGTTGAAATTGATTCAAACGATAATTTTGACGCAAGTGTTAATGCAAATAAATAATCTCACATTCATTAAGTTCTAAACAAAACCACCCTAATTGGGTGGTTTTTTTATACCTTTACCCCATGGAAAACAAACAAATCACTTACGGTATTCACGCCACCCTTGAAGCGTTGAAATCTGAACAAGAAATCGATAAAATTTTTATTCAGAAAGAACTAAAAAGTCAGCCGATAAAAGACATAGAACACTTGGCAAAAAAAGCTAATATTCCGGTATCCTATGTTCCTATTCAAAAACTAAACAGGCTAACAAAAGAAAATCACCAAGGAGTTGTTGCCAATATTTCGCCAATAAAATTTATAAGCATCGAAACACTTTTAGAAACCAGTTTTCAAAACAAAGAAAACCCTGTTTTTATTGTTTTAGATGAATTGACCGATGTTAGAAATGTAGGAGCCATAATCCGTACTGCCGAATGTACAGGCGTAAGCGGAATAATAATTCCTAAACAAGGTGGAGCAGCTATAAATGCGCAAACCATAAAAACTTCTGCCGGAGCCATCTTTAACATGCCTGTATGTAAAGTAGACCATATAAAAGATGCGCTGTTTTACTTACAATCATACCAAGTAGAAACCCTTGCTGCCACCGAAAAAACAGAAAATACCGTTTATGATATAGACCTAAAAAAACCCTTGGCTATTATTATGGGAAGCGAAGGCAAAGGAGTCTCTAAAACCATATTAAGTATGGCAAACCATAAGGCTAAACTCCCTATGCTCGGAGAGATCTCTTCCTTAAATGTATCTGTTGCTTGTGGTGTTTTTCTATATGAAATTGTTCGCCAACGACTTTAATCTGAATGTTTATCACCTTTAGTTTTTTGCCGTAAGCAATACACAATTCTTGGAGGAGAAACTTTAGTATCATCCATAGTAGTAATATCGGTTGTAGTTTCTTCGCCTTGAGGATAAAGCTCTGAAGACGGAATAAAGTTTCCGTCTTTATCAAAATGACGCATAAACTCATCCTCTTCATCATTAAAATTTGCTTCCTCCCAAGTATATTTTTTCTGGGGCAACTGGTATTTCTTATACAGTAATGCCAACAACACACCTGCTATAAAGCCTCCCAAATGTCCTTCCCAAGAAATCCCTTCTCGTCCAGGTAAAATTCCCCAAACAAAACTCCCATAAAAGAAAACAACAACCAAGCTTAAAGCCATTAACCGGTAATGCTTAGACCATATTCCTTTAAAAAATAAAAAACTAGCCAACCCATAAACTATTCCACTAGCGCCTATGTGCGTACTATAACTTTCGCCAATAAACCATATAAAAGCACCCGAAAACAACCAACTTCCTATTAAAACAGCGGCGGCCAATTTCCTGTAAAAGTAAAACAGACTGAAACTAAGTAAAAAAATAGGAATTGTATTACTATACAAATGCTCTATACTACCATGAATAAACGGTGAAAAAACAATACCCCTCAAGCCTGTTATACTACGCGGCTGTACCCCATAAGGATTTAGAAACAATCCAAAACGTATTTCTGCCCAATAAACCAACCAAATTACTAAAACAGCAAGTAAAGGTATCCCTATGGTTTTTATATCTATTTTAAAAAATAAATCTTTTTTCGATTTCATATACATTAAGTATACAAAAAGATAGCCAAAAATAATAACCACGAAATAATGGCAGTTATTATTTCCTATATTAGGAATTAAAGTAATGCTTATAATTACTCCTATTTACTATTTTATAGAAATAGAATTATCTTTACAAAAAAATAAACATGCAACAACCTTTAGCAGAAAGGCTACGTCCAAAATCGTTAGGTGATTATGTCAGCCAAGCACATCTAATAGGAAAAAATGGAGCTTTACGCCAACAAATAGAACGCGGGGTAATCCCTTCACTAATTCTTTGGGGGCCTCCAGGTGTTGGCAAAACTACACTGGCTACTATTATCGCAAATACTACCGATAGGCCTTTTTTTACCTTAAGTGCAATTAATAGCGGTGTAAAAGATGTTAGGGAGGTAATCGAGAAGGCAAAGAAGCAAGACGGTTTATTTACGGTTAAAAATCCTATTTTATTTATTGATGAGATACATAGGTTTTCAAAATCTCAGCAAGACTCGCTGCTTGGAGCTGTAGAGAAAGGTTGGGTTACCTTAATTGGTGCCACTACAGAGAATCCTAGTTTTGAAGTTATTCCGGCATTATTATCACGATGTCAAGTGTACACACTTAACGAATTTAGTAAAAATGATTTATTAGATTTATTAGAAAGAGCCATAGCTAAAGATGAGTTTTTACAGAAAAAACGTATCACGCTTAAAGAAACAGATGCCTTATTAAGGCTTAGTGGCGGAGATGCTCGAAAACTTTTAAATATTTTTGAATTACTTGTAAATGCTGTTAATACCAACACTGTTGTTATTACCAATAAATTAGTAACTGAAAAAGTACAACAAAACACCGTACGTTATGACAAAACTGGCGAACAACACTATGACATCATTTCTGCTTTTATAAAATCTATCCGCGGAAGCGACCCCAATGCAGCTGTATATTGGCTTGCCCGAATGATAGAAGGCGGAGAAGATATTAAGTTTATTGCCCGAAGAATGATTATTTCTGCAAGTGAAGATATAGGTCTTGCAAATCCTACCGCACTCATTATGGCAAATAACACATTTCAAGCGGTTACCACGATTGGCTACCCCGAAGCAAGAATTATTTTAAGCCAATGTGCTATTTATTTAGCTACTTCTCCAAAAAGTAATGCAGCTTATATGGCTATTAATCATGCGCAACAACTGGTAAAACAAACAGGTGATTTATCTGTGCCTATTGCGTTAAGAAATGCCCCCACAAAGCTTATGAAAGATTTAGGTTACGGTAACGAGTATAAATACGCTCACGATTTCCCTAATAATTTCGTACAGCAAAATTACCTACCCTCAGAAATAGAAAATACGAAACTCTATATTCCTGGAAACAATAAAAAAGAGCATTTATATTTACAAGATTTACAAAAAAAATGGAAAGGAAAATACAATTATTAATCTGCCATTAACCCATAAATAATATGTTGTAACTTCCCTATAGCAGTATCAAAATAAGTGACTTTTAAATTATTATTGGTGGTTATTTTTAATGTCCCATTTATGCTTTCTGAATTGTATAAAAAATCACCATCGGTAGGGCTAATAAAAGCGTAACGTTTTTGATTTTCGCCTTCTTCGAGTATAAAACCTGCTTCTATCTTCCTTAAGGTATAGGTTTGGTTATTATATCGATACTTCCGCCCTGCCAACGCTTCTAATGTTTTAGATTTTACAGGTAATTGCGCTGCTTCACTATTTTTATGGTCATTTTTTTCCACAACAGCAACCGAAGTGTTTATTTGCAAACCATTGCTTCCATTATACTCGTAAGCTGTATTCTCTAAATCTGCAAAAGCTTTACGCAAGGCTTCTTGATAAGCCTCTTTGTAATCTTTTTCTCTGCTAGAACCAAAACCTGTTTCGTAAACAACTTCTTCATGGCAATTTTTTAAGACAAGTTTTACTTTTGTTACAAAAGAGAACATGGTAACTTCTGTTCCTTCCAAACTTGCATACAACGCGCTACACGGATTAAGACGAATTTCAGGAACTTCTCCCTTACGCACTTCTACATCCATATAAGTAGTAAAACCTTTTTGGCTAAGTAAATGCTTGGTTAATGAATTTAATAAGTACTGATTTTTTTCTGAAAGCAGTTTAAACTCTATCGGTACTACAACATTTTTATAATTATTCAGCATGTCTTTTGCTGCAGATTCACCTTGCGAAAAACCAGAAAAACTTATCGTAAATACACTTATTGCTACTAGTAAATGTGTTATCTGTTTCATTATAAAATATGTTTTAGTTCGCTTAATTTAGCTATTTGCTTTCCGTTATAGTTATGTTTTTCTCCTCGTGTATTAAAATAAACGCTTTGCATTCCAAATTGCTTAGCGCCAAGAATATCTGCCTCTAAATTATCACCAATCATAAGGGCGTTTTTATTTTCTGCAGCTGCCTTATGCAAGGCCTTTTCAAAAATTAAAGGATGTGGTTTTTTAACTCCCGCTTCTTCTGAGGTGGTAATACTTAAAAAATAATCTTTAATACCCGATTTTTTTAATTTTACATGTTGCACCTCGCTAAATCCATTCGTAATAATGTGCAATTTATAATTTTTCTTGAGGTACTCCAAACATTCTTCTACCCCTTCTAACAAGTAATTATTTTGAGGAAGATGCTGAATATAGGCATCGGCAAGGGTTGTTACCAATGCAATGTTATAAGTAATATTTAACTGCTCGAATGTATCTACCAGCCTGCCTGTACGCAAGGCATCTTTTGGTATTTTGTCTTCTCGGTACAACTTCCAATAATTATCATTTATTGGATTGTAAACTTTTAAAAAAGCAGCCATATCTATAGATAAGCCTGCTTGTTGAAATATATACTGAAAACTTAATGCAGAATTTTTTTCGAAATCCCAAAGTGTATGGTCTAAATCAAAGAAAATATGCTCTATGTTGTTATTGATTAAGTGCATGGATAAGTGATAAATATTTTTGTCGGTTTTCGGCGTGTTCAAAATCCTTGTTAGCAAATACCAACCCAAAGTTACCGCCATTTTTTTTCATCTGTTCCTTTATGTTCATTAAAGTTTTCTTCACCTCAAAAAAAGTTAAGTTTTCAAAACTCATACTACTAAATAACATCGGAAAAATACGCAATGGCGATATGCTTTCCATACTGATGTCGTAAAAGAAAAACGGAAAGGATGTACCTGCTCTAAAACCTATATGTTCTGGATAAAACATCGAGTAATCTTGCGTCAATTCTAATTTTTCGCAATTGTTGTAATAGTTAGGTAAGTTAAGTCCGTAATTAATTATTAACAAACGTTGCAAAGGCCTATTAACGATATGTTCCCAACGTTGTTTTTCTTTTTTAAGAACAGTAATATCTCCTAATGCTTCGTATCCTGGGAGCAGCCCTAAAACACCATAATCTCCTAAAGATTTTATCAGGGTTCGGTAATTTATTTTATGATAGCTAATATTTTTATTGTAGATAGAATAATCGCTAAGTTGAAACATATAGTTCCAAGCTATTTTTTCCTTTTTAGAAAACTGCACAAACTCCTTATAAATATCGTAAGGATCATCTTTAATAAAGCTTATTACTTGCAAACGCTCTAAAACCTGATAAAACTGAAGTTTAACAATATCTCTAAAGCCAGCCCCTACATTTCTAACAATTCCTTTTTTCTTGTATTTATAGGCTTCGTGAACGGTTAAAATATTTATGTTTTTAAGTTGGGGTTCTGGAAATTTTTTATTTGGATATTTTTGCTGGAGAATTTTTTTAAATTTATTTGCCCATATATCGATAACTGGCTGCCGCAAAAATTTATGTTTATACGCTAAGCTCTCCTCTACAGGAAACCTCCCTACGCTATCTTTAACGTGTGGTGTATATTCTTCATAACGGCTTAACAGGTAAAAGCTAGCCGAAAATATATCGAAGGGCAAATCACTATCTTCAGATGTTTTATAGAAGCATTTTGTTTCTTCCCACGGAAAAACAAAAACATCAATAGGGTTAATGCCGTGTTCCCACAAAAGTCCTCCTTGCTGAATAAATAATTGCTTGCCCAAACGTTTTTTACCATAAGAAAGTTTCATGCCTTGAAAGGCTATAAACTCTTCTATCACTGATGTAAAAGCTATCTCTAACCCTAAAATAGTTGTACAAATATGCTTAAAAGCATAAGTAACCCGAAGGTTTTGCACATCGGTATAAACAAGCAGTTGGGTATTGGTATTGGTTTTCATTCTAAAAGTCCTTCATCTGCAAAACTAAGATACGTGTTTTGTGTTACAATAAGATGATCTAACAATTTTATATCTAAACTTTTTCCTGCTAGTTTTAATTTTTTGGTAATTTCTATATCGCTTCGGCTAGGCGTTAATTTTCCCGACGGATGATTATGTGCTGCTATAATGGCCGTAGCGCCTAGGCTTAAGGCTTGTTTAAATATCAACCTTACATCTACAAGTGTTCCTGTAATACCACCTTTGCTTAGCTGATGCCGTTGTAATACTTTATTGGCATTATTTAGGTAAAGAATCCAAAATTCTTCATGAGGTAAATCTTCCAAGATAGGTTTTAAAATTTCAAAAGCAGTTGAGCTAGAGGTAATTTTAGGTTGCGTTAAGGCTTCTTCTAACCTTCTACGCCGCCCTATCTCTAAAGCAGCTATAATACTTATGGCTTTTGCTTCTCCTATCCCAACGTAAGTTATGAGCTCTTTTACGGTGAGTTTTCCTAACTGATTAAATTTGTTGGAGGCATCTGCCAAAATACGCTTGGATAATTCTACTGCACTTTCTGTTTTATTTCCAGAACCAATAAGTATAGCTATAAGTTCGGCATCACTCAAGCTTTCTTTACCTTTTAGCAAGAGTTTTTCTCGTGGACGATCATCTACTGCCCATTTTTTTATTGAAAACGATGGGGTTTTTGCCATAACTTTAGCCTCTTTATTTGTTCTGAAACTTCTTAAAGATAACTAAAATTAATTTGTTTATCTAATTAGGCTTATACTTACAGCAACTTTCTTATTCTAAAAATAAAAAACAGTTTATAGCCAAGTTTTTATTTCTTCAAAATCTAAACCTCCATAATTTCCACTACTCATTAATAGCAGCACGGTATTTTGGTATGAAGTAGCTGCTAGAAATTGCTTGAATTTTTCTGGAGAAGTATATACCTTAAGGTTTTTATGCCCAAAGGCTTCTTTTATACGCGCTTCATCAATCATTTCTAATCGCTTTAATTTTACTGCTTCTGGAGAGTAAAACACTACAGCTTCATCTGCTTCTGCTAATGCGTTTTTATATTCTTCTAAAAAATTTGTATTTAAACTACTATAGGTATGCAACTCTAAACAAGCCAATAATTTTTTATTAGGGTATTGGTTTTTTACTGCTTTGGTAGTTGCTTTTACTTTAGATGGGCTATGGGCATAATCTTTAAAGACCACTGCCGACGGATTTTCTGCTATTTTTTCTAAACGTTTAGAAGCTCCTGTAAAACTCGCTATTGCTTCGTAAAAATCTTCTTCATCTATACCCATATGCTGGCATACCCATTTAGCTCCAGCAAGGTTTTGTAAATTATGTTTACCAAAAACTTCTAGGGGCATTTCTCCTTCTGGGGTTTCTAAGTAAGTTTCTCCATTCTCTACTCTATATGCTGGCGTTTGATAGGCTTGCTTTCTAGTAGGCTTGGTTGCTTTAGCTGCTATTTCTTCAAGCTGTTTATCTTCTTCATTATAAATTAAAATGCTTCCGTTTACCATGGTTTCGGTAAAAGCTGAAAATTGTTCTAAATAATTTTCGAAAGTTGGAAAAACATTGATATGGTCCCAAGCAATACCACTAATTAATGCAATATTAGGTTGGTACCATAAAAATTTAGGCCTACTATCTATAGGAGATGATAAATATTCATCGCCTTCAATAACAATAAAATCATTCTCTTCTGTAAGATGAACCATGGTATCAAAGCCTTCTAATTGAGCGCCTACCATAAAGTCTACTTCTCTATCATGATAATTAAGCACGTGTAAAATCATAGATGTTATGGTGGTTTTTCCATGAGAACCAGCTATTACTACTCGTGTTTTATCTTTACTTTGCTCGTATAAAAACTCTGGATACGAATATATTTTAAGCCCTAAGTCTTGTGCCTTGGCTAACTCAGGGTTATCCTGCTGCGCATGCATTCCCAAAATAACTACATCTATAGCTGTGTTTATTTTTTCAGGGTACCATCCTAATTTTTCGGGTAGAATTCCTGCTTTTTCTAAACGTGATTTAGAAGGTTCAAAAATAGCATCGTCACTTCCTGTTACTTGATGTTTTTGCTGGTGTAATGCCAAGGCTAAGTTGTGCATAGCACTTCCTCCTATGGCTATAAAATGTATACGCATGGGTGATTTCTTAAAAATGTAAAGGTAAAAAATGTATAAGCAAAGGGCAACTCAGCATTTTATTTTTTCTTTTTAGGCGGGTATTTTTTTAAGAGCTGGTTTGCTAAAGCTTTAAAAAACTGTTCCCTTTCTTCGGGGTTCATATTTGGGTTAAATACGACTTCTGTTGTTGCTTGCCAAAACAACTCTCTATTCTTTAGAAAAACGAGGTTTAGGGTTACTTGTAAATATTTTTTGGTTTGAGTAATGGGAATCCCTCCCGATATACCGCCATTTATATGACCGCCACCTCCGCCAACACCAATTCCTATAGTGCTATGCGTCTGCCTATCTGCTAAGTTTGTTAATAATTGTATTCCTACAACTGGCGTATTGTTAAAATGATAATTTTGCTTTTTTAAGTACTCTTGGATAGCGGTTGTAAAGCGTTTTTGGTCTAGTTCGTTTAAAGCTTCAACTTCATTTTCGATAAAGGTATAACTTGAAAGTTTGGTATAATCTACCTCCGGATCGTAATCTACATATATTTTAGGACCACAAGCAGCAACCGTAAACATTACAAAAAAAACAACTATAAACTTCATGATATTGGCTTTAAATACAAAGAACAATTAAAGTCCTAATCATATTTCTTTAATTGTTCTTCAATATACTAAAAGTAGTTAATTTATTCCACTTCTTTATTTAAAACTTCCCATAGTGCATCTTTCAACTCCTGAATGCCTTGATGTGCTACTGCCGAAATAAATAAATAAGGTACATCTGAGAATTGATGTTTCAGTTCAGCATCCATTTCTTTTTTAAGTTCTTCATCTAGCATATCTGTTTTGGAGATGGCCACAATCCTATCCTTATCTAGTAGTTCTGGGTTATAACGCCTAAGCTCATCTACCAAGATATCGTATTGTTTTTTAACATCTTCTGCATCACAAGGAATTAAGAAAAGTAATGTTGAATTTCTTTCTATATGTCTTAAAAATCTATATCCTAGTCCTTTTCCTTCGGCAGCTCCTTCTATAATTCCTGGAATATCTGCCATTACAAAGGTTCTAAAATCTCGGTATTTAACTATCCCCAAATTAGGTTTTAATGTGGTAAACTCATAGTTGGCAATTTTGGGTTTAGCGGCAGTAATTACAGACAATAGGGTTGATTTCCCTGCATTTGGAAAACCTACTAAGCCTACGTCTGCTAGTACTTTTAATTCTAATGTTATGTCTTTTTCTTCTCCTTCTATTCCTGGTTGTGCATAACGAGGAGTCTGGTTGGTAGAGGTTTTAAAATGCCAGTTTCCTCTTCCGCCTAAACCGCCTTTTGCGATGATATATTCTTGTCCTTCTTCTATAATTTCTGCAATTACCTCTTGGGTATCGGTATCTCTAATTACTGTACCTAGGGGTACGTTGATGTATTTATCTTCACCATCTCTTCCGGTACTGCGTTGTTTCCCTCCGTTTTCTCCATGTCCTGCTCGAATATGGCGTTTAAAATTAAACTCAAAAAGCGTCCAAAGATTTTTATCGCCACGAATAATTACATGTCCTCCTCTTCCGCCATCTCCGCCATCTGGACCGCCTTTATCAATATATTTTTCTCTATGCAAATGTGCAGAACCTCTACCGCCTTTCCCCGACGTTACATGTAACTTTACATAATCTATAAAATTTCCTTCTCTCACTGGTTTTCTTTAAATTTATAATTTATCGATAACTTCACTTAGGCGTGTTGTTATTTCTTGTATACTACCTACTCCATCTACCCCGTAATACTTGTCTTTTTTCTGGTAATATGATTTTAAAATGGCTGTTTCGTTATAGTATACTTTTATACGTTTTCTAATTACTTCTTCGTTAGCATCGTCTACGCGTCCAGATGTTTTTCCGCGTTCTAACAAACGTTGTACTAAAACCTCATCATCTACCTCTAGGGCTAACATTGCATCTACTTTAGTTTGTTTTTTATTTAAAAAGTTTTCCAGTGCATCGGCTTGTGCTTCTGTTCTTGGGAAACCATCAAAAATAAAACCTTCTGCTTCTTTATTTTTATCTACTTCTGCTTCTAGCATTCCAATGGTAATCTCGTCTGGCACCAGCTTTCCTTCATCTATAAAAACTTTGGCTTGTTTCCCTAAATCTGTACCATTTTTTATATTATACCTAAATACATCGCCTGTAGATATATGTACTAAGTTATATTTTTCTTTTAAAAATTCTGCTTGTGTTCCTTTTCCTGCTCCCGGAGGCCCAAACAATACTATATTCGTCATTCTTAATGCTTTAATTGATATATTTCTGATAAATTTCTTCCTAAGCCATCATAATCTAAACCGTATCCTACAATAAATTTATTGGGAATTTCAAAACCTACGTAATCCAATTTAATATTCTTCTGATAGGCTTCTGGTTTATGAAAAAGTGTAGCTACACGATACGATTTTACTTCTAAAGCTTTTAAATTTTCTACGATAGAAACCAATGTGTTTCCTGTATCTACAATATCTTCTACAATTATTATGTCTTTATTTTTTAGGTTTTCTACGCCTATCAACTGCCTTACACATGTTGTGGTATGGATTCCCTGATAAGAGCTAAGCTTAGTAAACTCCACCTCACAATCTGCTTTATAATGGGAGGTTATTGAAGCTAAAAACTGATAAGAGCCGTTAAGTATTCCTAGAAAAACAGGGGTTTCCCCTTTGTAATCTTCAGCTATTTTTTTAGTTAATTCTACCACCCTATTTTTTATTTCCTTGGAGGATATAAAAGGGACAAATTCTAAGTCGTGAAGCTGAATCATAGCGATTTATTATTTTACATAAAAACACAAAGATACGTAAACTTCTAAAAAAAGGAGCTATAACCAACTATTCTATATTCTATAACTGTAAAGATTTTCAGTTGTAAACTTAGGCTAAAATGCTTAGAAAACTTATTTTTGCTTAAACTTTTTTGTTATGAATTACTTCTCATCTAATTTCACCCTCGGTATTTTAGGAGGCGGTCAACTAGGTAAAATGTTACTCTACGAAACCCGTAAATATGATATCGCTACTGCGGTGATAGACCCCAACCCCGAAGCTCCCTCAAGTATTGCTTGCAACACTTTTGAAGTAGGTGATTTGATGGATTACGATACGGTAATACAGTTTGGACGAAAAGTAGATTTACTCACTTTTGAAATAGAAAGTGTAAACGTTGATGCCCTTGAGCAACTTGAAAAAGAAGGAAAAAAAGTATTCCCTTCTTCCGCTACGCTTAAAAACATTCAAGACAAAGGCATCCAAAAAAAATTTTACAACACGCACCAAATTCCAACAGCTCCTTTCGAGGTTTTCGCTCACAAAAGTGAACTTCTTAAAGCCGTAGAGGAGCAGAAATGGAGTTTTCCTTTTGTATGGAAAAGCACCACTGGCGGATACGATGGTAAAGGGGTTAGCCTGATTAAAAATCAAGAGCAACTTAACAGCCTTCCCGATGTTGCTTGTATAGCCGAAGCCATGATAGACTTTAAAAATGAACTGGCTGTAATTGTAGCAAGAAACCCTAATGGAGAAGTAGTCACTTATCCTGTGGTTGAGATGGAATTTCATCCAGAAGCAAACCAAGTAGAGTACGTTATATGCCCTGCTCGCATTAACGACAATGTCGCTTTAAAAGCAAGAAACATCGCTAAAAAAGTATCCGAAAGTTTTGCCCACGTAGGGCTACTTGCCGTAGAAATGTTTCAAACCAAAAACGATGAAATTTTGGTTAATGAAGTAGCTCCTAGACCGCACAATAGCGGTCACTACAGTATCGAAGCTAGTTTTACTAACCAGTTTGAACAACACCTACGTGCTATTTTAAACCTTCCCTTAGGAAATACAGAAAGTAAAGTTGCAGGAATTATGGTAAATTTGGTAGGCGATGAAAACTATCAAGGGCAAGTAGTTTATAAAAATATTGAAAAAATTATGCAAATGCCTGGGGTTATACCTCATATTTATGGAAAAAAAGAAACACGCCCTTTTAGAAAGATGGGGCATGTTACCATAACTCATAAAGACATAAATGAAGCACGAAAAGTAGCGGAAAAAGTAAAAAACGAAATTAAAGTTATAAGCCAACAAAATGAATAAAGTAGGAATTATTATGGGAAGCACAAGTGACCTCCCAGTAATGCAAGAAGCCATTGATGTGCTTAAAGGATTTGGTATAGACGTAGAAGTAGATATTGTCTCTGCACACCGAACTCCCGAAAAGCTTTTCGACTACGGAAAAAAAGCACATACCCGAGGATTAAAAGTAATTATTGCAGGAGCAGGAGGAGCAGCACACTTACCAGGAATGATAGCCTCTCTTTCTCCACTTCCTGTAATTGGAGTACCCGTAAAGTCTAGAAACTCTATAGATGGTTGGGACTCTGTACTCTCCATTTTACAAATGCCAGGAGGTGTTCCTGTTGCAACCGTAGCACTTGATGGTGCTAAAAATGCAGGGATTTTAGCCGCACAAATTATTGGTGCTTCCGATAAAAATATTCTTGATAAAATTATAGCCTTTAAAGAAAACTTAAAAGAAAAAGTAATAAATGGTGCTAAAGAGATTAATGCTTAAGCAGCCTTAATACAAAAGCGCAAAATGCCCCTTAATCTCATACTTACCATATAGGCGAGTGCTAAACCAATATGAAGATTTTGGCATTAACTTCCCATTATAAATACCGTCCCATCCACTTGAGTTGGGAGGTATTTTAGCCAATAATTTCCCATACCTATCAAATATTTTTATAGTAGAAATATGAGGGCGTATTTTAGGTAATGCTTGCCACTTATCGTTATAACCATCTTGATTTGGAGTAAAAAACTGAGGAAAAAAAAGCGCTGCTTTATCTTTACAAATTTTTAGTGCCAACTTAAATTTTCTTTCTGTAAAACAATTTTTATCATTCTTGTTTTCTAAACGAACTATAATTATTTCTGAAAACGCTTGCCGAATGGTATATCCCGCATACATTTCCTCGGTTATATCTTCTCCTGTAGTTGTGTAAAAACTAAGTTTTTCTTCTGTTTTTACAGAAATGCTTTCTGCAATTTGTCTGGTAGGAAATTTTTGTATTCCTGTTATGTTTTCTGCACATTGTATATTGTTTTCTATCTCGTCTAATTGTGGCGGAGCAATAACTACTAAATAAAATTGATATGTCTCACTGCAACTAGATACACCTTCTGTAACTACAAGGCTTATTTTTTCATAATTTCTGGTAAGGTTTTGAATGCTTTCTGGAAACGGATATGCTATTTCGTCTCCATTATTCCTTACCAATTTTAATTGAAATTTTTCTGTATCTATTTTCCCTTCTACCTGCTCCAAAATACGTTGTGTAGAAAAGGTTGCATAACCTGTTTTATCTGTGGTGCAAACATAAATGTTATCTATTTCTATTTGTTGTGCAACACTCCCTACCTCTATGTCTAATTGAATTGATTTTGCACAGGTCTTGTTTTTCTTATTAAATACTTGTAAAGTATATGTTCCCGCTTCTAATTGCTCTAATGTTGGGAGGTAATTACCTGCTTCATCATAAAACTGTGCTTCTACATTTTGCTGATTTCCTATTGCTTGTTCTATAATGCTTTTTTCATCTATAAAATCTATAAGTCCATCTCCTGTCGTATCACAACCGTAAACCTTTTCTACAGGAAAAACTTGTACATCTTCTGCAATAAAAACTTCTGTTTTAAAATTGCGCACATTGCCCATTACATCTGTAACAGTAGCTCCTATAAGATAACTACCTGGCTGCATGTAGGTGTGTTGTACTGTATTTCCTGTTACAACTGTTCCATCGCCTAAATTCCAATATACTTGAAGTACATCGGTTAAATCTTCTAGGGTAAAAATTGTTTCTTCTCCTAAGCAAGTATTTCTAACTGCTATTAAACTATCAAAATAAGATTGTAAATAATTGGGTAAGCCTGTTGCGAAATGGGATACCAATTCCTCTCCAAAAAAATTTACTTCATTCCATTGATAATTTAGCTCTTGTGCTTGTTCGTTAGGGTTATGAATACAAGCTAAAGCAAAAAATCTCGGATTTAAGTGATAAATTTTCCCATCAATTGCCAATTGCAAAGCTCCACAAGTTCCTTTACTTTGATTTACAATAGTTCCTGAGGCGCTTATATTTGTTGCTTCTAAATCAAATTGATATATTTTATAGTAGGCCTCTTCATTTTCAACATATTGCATTGAAGCATAAAGCTTACTCCCGTCTGGAGAAAACTCTAAACTATAGGCTGATACATCTTCTATTAACATTTGCTCGTTGGTAATTACTCCTGTTGCCGCATCAAAATCAAACAGGGCTACATATCCCATATAAGTACCTATATCATTTCCTACCAAGTAACTTGTCATCGCTATATGTTTTCTATCAGGAGAGACTTTAATACTTCCTAGTGAAGAAGTAAAATCAGTTGGTGAATTAGTTACTATTGTTGGGCTAATAACTGGTGTAGGGTTTACTCCTGCTGTGGTTACTTTAAAGGCATTAAAGCGATCTTTAAAATGAGAAATCACCCATATATCGCCAGTTACTTTATCTGCTATCCCGGTTAAGCGTTCAGAGTTTTTATACCTAGGTTCTAAATTATCATTAACATCATAAGTAATTAAGTGTGTGCTTCCCGAAATTACTGCACCATTTCCATTATCTGCGGTAATATCTACCGTTACGTAATTTACCCCATTATTATACCCATCATCTTGTAACAGTTGGTTTAAAACACCTGGAAGAGGATTTGTTAAATCTGGATTATAGTTTTGACTAGGATAAACATTAGCATTAGACACCGATGGCCGGTCTGTTGTAAAAACATAATAGATAGTACTACTCCCTGGCTTAGGAACTATTAGTACGCTTTGTGTTGCAGAATAATGCCCTAATATATTAGCACCTCCACTCATTATCTGATGGTTTTTATTCCAAATTTGTTGTCCATTAGAATAAAGCAACACATTCCCATCTGCATCAGAAATAACGGCACAACCTTCTAATGCTTGCATTTCACTTTCGTTGATTTGTTGTGGACTTCCTGACGAAAAATCAAGCCCTAATTTATTATTAAAATACCATTTTGACGCCTGTAACTGCGCCATTACGGGACTGCAATAGCTTAAACAAAATAACCCTATAAACAAAAAAAGCTTAGACATAAATTTAACTATAAGTTATAAATATATAATTTTTTTAAAAAAACAAGTCTAAATGTGTTACATTAGAGCATGTTAACCGTTATTAAACAAAACCTTTTTCTATGCAAAGCGTTCAAACTTTAGTTATATCAATTATTATAAGTTTATGTACTACCATTGGTTTTTCACAGCAACTCACTGGCTTTGTAAAATCTAAATCCTCGCAGGAAAGTATTCCGTTTGCAAGTGTACAAATTAGCGACAATTATGGCGTGATTACAAATACCGAAGGGCTGTTTCAAATCCAAACAGAAAAATTTCTTCCTACAGATTCTTTGCTTTTTTCCAGTATGGGATTCGAATCTAAAAAAATAGCCCTAAAGGATTTCCAACAAAATAGTACGATTTATCTAGCCGATAACATAAATGAATTAGCCGAAGTTTACCTTGTTAATAAGAATTTAACTCCAGATGAAATACTAGAAAAAGTAACAAAAAAAGCTTCCGAAAATTATTCTAAACCTTTAGCCAAATACACCATATTTGCTAGAAAATCAGAAAAATCGACCTTAAAAGATTTTGATTTCGAAATAAACAAAGCTACTTTTTTACCTAAAAAAACACAGGGAAAATTTAATAAAGAAATCAAACAAGCTTTTAAAAACGATAAACATAAAAATATAGAACACCACAGCTACTCAGAAGATTATTTTAGTATTTATAAAAACAACGACTCTATAAAAATAGACCTTATAAAACTTACCGCTTTAGAAAACCCCGAAACAAGTCTAGATGGCGAAAAAATAGCAGAAAAAATTTTTAAACTCATCGCAGAAAACTTAGACAGTAAAAACACTTTTAAGGTAAGAAGCGGAATTATCCCTGTAGATGATTCGCTAAAAGTAGGCGAAAGCTTCAAAATAAAAGAAGAAAACGAAGCCGATACGGTAAAAACTGCTCACTGGCGAGAAAGCAACCTGCTTGGCATTAACCACGAGAAAAATATTCTAGAAGCGCAAAAATTAGATTTTTTAACAAATTACCCAAATTATAAATTTCAACTAGACGAAATTACAGGCTTTAATAATGAGATGGTGTACATTCTTAGTTTTACGCCCAACAAACGCAAAGCAAAATACACCGGAAAGCTATACATCTCTGCCGATACCTTTGCCGTTTTAAAAGCTGAATATCAGCTAGCACCAGGTAAGCGCACAAACAGTTTTAACATGAAATTTCTGCTCGGAGTAAAAATAATTCAAGATAAAGATGCAGGCACATTAGTATTTAGAAAAAACAAAAACAATAGCTACGATCCTGTTTTCTTTAGAAGAGAAATGCACCAATACATTTACTTAAACAGAAGTGTAAGCTTTAAAGAAAATACCCAGGACAGAAAAAATAGAATTAAATTTAAATTTGATTTTAAAATAGAAACCAACAATCACTTGGTAAGCGAAAGCCTTTTTGTAGATAACCATAAAATTACCGAAAAACAATTCGATAACTTTACAGAAAAAACCTCAACAACTGTAGAAGAAATTAGAAAATACGATGCCAGTATCTGGGAAAACTATAACATTATTGCTCCAGACGAAGCCATTAAAACTTTCGAATATTAATACCAAAAGCATCCTATTTTTAAACTTATCTAACATTTCCTTATGCCTTTAATCTAGATACTATTTATATCTTTGAGGTTATTAAAAATTAAAACATGATCGCAAACAATCCGTTATTAGAAAATTTCGACTACGCTCCTTTTTCTAAAATAAAAAACGAACATTATAAACCCGCCATCAAGCAAGCTATACAATTAGCAAACCAAGAAATAGATGCTATTACAACCCTTAACGAAAAACCTACCTTTCAAAACACAATTGAAGCGCTTGAATATTCTGGAGAAAAATTAGGGCGTATTACTGGTATATTTTTCAATATCAATGCCGCAGAAACCAACGAGGAAATTCAGCAAATTGCACAAGAAATCTCCCCTTGGCTAAGTAAATTTAAAAACGACCTGCTATTAAACGAAACTTTATTTACACGTGTTAAAACTGTTTTTCAGGAAAAAGAAAACCTCGACCTAACACCAGAGCAACAAATGTTGCTCGAGAAACATTACAAGTCTTTTAGCAGAAATGGTGCAAATTTATCGGATACCGATAAAGAAAAGCTTCGTGAAATAGATACCGAATTAGCTCAATTATCCCTAAGCTTTGGCGAACATGTCTTAGCCGAGACAAATGCCTATGAGCTATTAATTGAAAATGAAGCAGACCTTGAAGGGCTTCCAGAAGATGAGAAAGAAACCGCCGCTAAATTAGCAAAGGCTAACGGGCGTGATGGTTTTCTTTTTACACTTCAATACCCAAGCTACCTTCCTTTTATGAAGTATGTAAAAAATCGTACGTTACGTAAAAAAATGGCATTAGCTTTTGGCAAAAAAGCATTCCAAGATAATGTTTTTAACAATGAAGAAATTGTTTTAAAAATTGCCAAACTTCGCTACCAACGCGCACAACTCTTAGGCTACAAAACCCACGCTCATTTTGTTCTAGAAGAGCGTATGGCAAAAAACCCTGAAAAAGTAAACAACTTCTTAGCAGAATTAAGAGAAAAAGCACAAACCAAAGCAAAAGCACAGTTTAACGAGTTAGAAACTTTTGCTAAAAACCTAGATAACATCGATAGGTTAGAAAAATGGGACAGCGCTTATTATGCCGAAAAATTAAAACAGCAGCGATTTGATTTAGATGATGAAAAATTAAAACCCTATTTCAAGCTTAAAAACGTTATCAAAGGAGTTTTTGATATTTCAGAAAAATTATATCAATTAAAGTTTCAAGAAGTCGATAACATCGATAAATATCACGAAGAAGTTAAAACCTATCAAGTTACCAATACTCAAGGAGACAAAGTTGCTTTGCTTTATGCCGATTTTCATCCTCGAGCAGGAAAACGTGGAGGTGCCTGGATGACGGTTTATAAAGACCAACAGCAAAAAAACAACCACAACGAACGTCCTCATATTTCAATTGTATGTAACTTTACACGAGCTACAGAAAACAAGCCATCTTTACTTACCTTTAACGAAGTAACAACGCTTTTCCATGAATTTGGACACGCCTTACACGGAATGTTAGCCAACACCACCTATCCTAGCCTATCGGGTACTTCTGTTTATTGGGATTTTGTAGAGCTTCCTAGTCAATTATTAGAAAATTGGTGTTACGAAGAAGAAGCCCTAGCCTTGTTTGCTAAACATTATCAAACCAATGAGCTCATCCCACAAAATTTAATCGAAAAAATAAAAAAAGCCGCCAACTTTTTAGAGGGCATGCAAACCTTACGCCAGTTAAGTTTTGGAATGCTAGACATGGCTTGGCATGCTACAAACCCTAGTGATATAGATAACGTTAAAAAGCACGAAAATCAAGCTTTTGAAGCCACCAAACTTTTCCCAGATGTTTCTGAAAACTGTATGAGCACAGCTTTTTCTCATATCTTCCAAGGCGGATATTCTTCTGGATATTACTCCTATAAATGGGCCGAAGTACTCGATGCTGATGCCTTTGCTTACTTTAAAGAAAATGGAATTTTTAATCTTGAAATTGCAACTAAATTTAAAAATTACATCCTTTCGCAAGGAGGCACCCAAGACCCTATGCTTTTATACAAACGCTTCCGTGGGAAAGAACCCAACCCTAACGCTTTATTAAAACGAGCAGGCTTATTAGACTAACAACTATTTCTATAATAAAAGTCCATTGGCTCTTCGCAATGGACTTTTGTTTATATAAATACAATCTATCAAGATATAAGCTTTAAATACTGAGAAGGTGTAATTTTCTCATATTTTTTAAACTGTCTATTAAAGTAACTTATACTATTAAAACCAGATTTAAAAGCCACTTCTGCTATCGTTTTGTTACTATTAGCCGCACTCAAAAGTTGTTTTGCAAACTTAACTCGTTCTGAATTTACATAATCTATAGGAGAAACCCCTAAGGTATTTTTAAATTTCTTATGGAAATGAGAACTACTCATATAAGCTTTAGTAGCCAGATGCTCTACCGTAATGTTTTTATGCGTTAAATTTTCTTTTATATAATTCAGAATAAAACCTATACGCGTATCTGCATTTGTTTTTCCTTGTAAGAAGATATTCTTTGCTTTTGTTTGTAGTAACCTAACTATTAATTCCTGAAACATTAAATCTAACAAGATATCTTTAGATTTTGTATTGGATAGAAATGTATGCATTAAGCGCTGCAACAACTGGTTAAGCTCTATATTATTTGCCAAATGGGAAGAATTCTCATCTAAACTCCAAGAGTTGTTTTCCTCTTCAATTGCCACCAAATTATTAAAGTTATAAACCACTTCCTTTACTTTGGTTTCATCTATTCCTAAAGCCAAACATTGTGTTGGGCTGTTTCTTTCTGCTATGGGAAAATCTATCAACATAGGCTTTCCTTTTGGCATGATAACAGATTCTCCAGGAAAATACTCAAAACTAGGCTCATCGGTAAGATGCATTATTTTTTTGCCTGAAAGCATACTCGTAATTACAGGAAAATCAAAAATAAGTTGAACCTTCGCTGCCTGCTCATAAGTTTCAAAAATATTTAACTCTGCATTTTTTACATTATACACGGTTTGGTTTTCCACCAATGTCGTTAATTTTCTTTGTCTTTTATGTATATCTAACAAGTGTTCCATAAGTAACATTCCTAAAAAACAACAGGATTGTTCAATTTATTAATAGTCATGTTCAATGTTATGTAATATATTTAAAATAGTTTTATAAACTATCATTTTTATAAAAATTTAACTTTATTTTAAAAATAGCCTTATGAGTATAGAAAAACCTAAATTTAAAGAAAAATACGATAATTTTATTAACGGTAAGTGGACAGCCCCAATTAAAGGAGATTATTTTGACAATGTCTCTCCCATAGACGGAAAAGTTTTCACAAAAGCAGCACACTCTACAGTAGAAGATATTAACCTTGCTGTTGATGCTGCACACGAAGCTTTTAAAACCTGGGGAAAAACTTCTGCAACAGAGCGAAGCATTATCCTTAACAAAATTGCAGATCGTCTAGAAGCCAATCTTGAAAAATTGGCTGCGGTAGAAACTATCGATAACGGTAAAGCCATTAGAGAAACACTAAATGCCGATATCCCATTAGCCATAGATCATTTCCGTTACTTTGCAGGTGTAATTAGAGCCGAGGAAGGTTCGCATACAGAGCTTGATAAAAATACAGTTTCACTTATCGTACATGAGCCTATTGGCGTGGTGGCACAAATTATCCCTTGGAATTTCCCAATTTTAATGGCGGTTTGGAAACTAGCCCCGGCACTTGCTGCTGGTTGTACCGTAGTCCTAAAACCTGCGGAAAGTACGCCTGTATCTATTATGGTTCTTATGGAGCTTATTGAAGATTTACTTCCTGCAGGTGTTATAAATATTGTAAACGGATTTGGTGCAGAAATAGGAAGACCATTGGTAACCAACCCTAAAGTATCTAAAGCTGCTTTTACAGGATCTACAGCTACGGGACGTATGGTAATGCAATATGCTACCGAAAATATTATCCCTGTAACACTAGAGTTAGGAGGAAAATCGCCTAACGTATTTTTCAATTCTGTAATGGACGCCGATGATGAGTTTCTAGATAAAGCCATCGAAGGTGCTGTATTATTTGCATTTAACCAAGGTGAAATTTGTACTTGCCCTTCTAGATTATTAATTCAAGAAGACATCTATGAAGAGTTTATTGCACGTGTAGTTGCGCGTGTTGAAGCAATTAAAATGGGGAACCCGCTTGATAGTTCTGTAATGATGGGAGCACAAGCCTCTAAAGTACAACTCGAAAAAATATCTTCCTACCTAAAATTAGGAAAAGAAGAAGGTGCTGAAGTGCTTACAGGAGGAGAAGTGAAGCATCTTGATGGGGATTTAGCTAACGGATACTATATCCAACCAACCTTATTTAAAGGACATAACAAAATGCGTATTTTCCAAGAAGAGATTTTTGGCCCTGTACTAGCGGTTACTACCTTTAAAACGGTAGAAGAAGCTATCGAAATTTCAAACGACACACTTTACGGATTAGGCGCAGGTGTTTGGACACGTGATGCACATGAACTTTACCAAGTTCCTAGAGCTATCGAAGCAGGTAGAGTTTGGGTAAACCAATATCATGCTTATCCTGCTGGCGCTCCATTTGGAGGTTACAAACAATCTGGAATTGGACGTGAAAACCATAAAATGATGTTGGCACACTACCGCCAAACTAAAAACATGCTTATCTCTTACGATAAAAAGAAGCTAGGTTTCTTCTAAAAAAATAATACCAAGAGGAGTACATCTTATCTTTGTATGTATTCCTCTTTTTTATCATTACAACTATGACTATAAAACGTATAGACTGCACAGAAAAAGCAAAAAACTTAATAGCACAATTAAAAACTAAACACGGAGAACTTATGTTTTACCAAGCAGGTGGTTGTTGTGAAGGCACACAGCCACAATGTTTTGTAAAAGGCGGCTTTTATTTACGCATGAACGATGTATGTATTGGAGAAGTTGAAGATTGTGAGTTTTGGGTAGACAAAGATCTATTTGAATATTGGAAACACGCCCATTTTACATTAGATGTATTAGACGGCTTTGGTGCCGGAGGGTTCTCGCTAGAAACCCCACTAGGAAAAACTTTTAAAATACAGTATAGGATTTTTACTGAGGAGGAAGAAAAAAACCTCGCTCCAGTTAAATATGCATAAAAAAACTACTTAACCTTATTCGGGTTTTGCTGTACAAAAGCAGCCCAACCTGAGTAACTTTTTTCTTTTTGTGGCTTGTTTGCGTTATAAAAATGGCAAACCGCTGCCGCTAAACCATCTGTCGAGTCTAAATTGTCTGGTAAACTTTTAAGCTTTAATAAGCTTTGAAGCATTCGTGCAACCTGCTCTTTACTTGCATTTCCATTTCCTGTTATTGCCATTTTAATTTTTTTAGGCGAATACTCTGTTACAGGAATTTCTCTGCTTAAACCCGCTGCCATCGCTACTCCTTGTGCCCTTCCCAATTTCAACATCGATTGTACATTTTTTCCAAAAAAAGGAGCTTCTATAGCAATCTCATCAGGTTTATAGGTCTCTATCAACTCGATAGTGCGTTCAAAAATTAATTTTAATTTGATATAAGGGTCTGTATATTTTTTAAGAATCAACTCATTAAGCTGTAAAAATTTCATTTGCTTTTTCTCCACTTTTATCAAACCATATCCCATAATGGTAGTTCCAGGGTCTATTCCTAATATGATACGCTCTTTATCCAAAATTTATTATTGAGTTACTATTTGCAAAGGTAATTTATAATTGGTAGATACTGGTATTCCTCGTTTCTGCGCTGGGAATATTTTAGGCAATTTTACAACAGCCTCTGTTAACCAATTTGATAATTCTGGGAGTTTTAAAAACAATGTTTTGGGTGCTTGAATTGAATCTATGTTGGGTTTCCCCGTTGCATCTATTTTTATATAAAGTACTATTTTTTGATTTATACTATCGTTAGAAATTACTTGATGCGTAGCTAATTCCTCGTATATATAAGCCGATAAATGCTGCTCGAAACAAGCTTTTTGCTGTTGCTTTTCGGTAGTTTTTTCGCATACATCAAAGCTTGGGTATTGTTCTATTGCTTTCCAATCGATGTGTTTTAATTCCTCCTCTACAATTTTGGTCGAAGAAACTTTTTTTGTTTCAAAATCTTTACATCCAAAGCATAAAAAAACAACTCCTAGTAATAATAAATTTATCTTCTGCATCGGCTTACTTGGCACGGTTATTACTTTGCTTCTATCCAATCGATAATTTCGGTATCTGTTGGTAAGGTTCTTGGTTTTATTACTTTTTCCAACTCACCATTCTTGTTAATTAAGTACTTTTGGAAATTCCATTTCACCTTACTGTCTTCTACACCGTTTTTACTTTTTTGGGTAAGAAATTGGTATAAAGGATGTATATCTTTACCCTTTACCGAAATTTTACTCATCATAGGAAAGCTTACCCCATAATTAGCTTTACAGAATTCAGCAATTTCTTTGTTTGTTCCTGGTTCTTGCCTCATAAAATTATTAGCAGGAAAGCCTATAATTACAAAATCTTTATCTTTATATAATTGGTAAAGTTCTTCTAATTGCTCATATTGTGGCGTTAGTCCGCATTTACTTGCCGTATTTACAATCATCACTTTTTTGCCTTTTAGGTTTGCTAAAGAAAAAGGTTCTCCGTAAATATCCTCTATCTCATAGGCATAAATTGTTTTTTCCATATTACGTTGTGTTTGTGCTTGCATTATGGTTGTAATGCAAAGTATTATAAATACGATATTTTTCATTTATTAATTTTTTACTAATGTACAAATTTATTCATTTAGGTTAAATTTAGTTGATTATTCCTGTATTAAAAAGAAAAAGAGCCATCCTAACGAATGACTCTTGTGCCTATATTTTAAAAAAAATTATTTAAGAACAGGTAATTTTTCCGCTGCTTGCGGAAGTTTTATGTTCAGAATTTCGGCGATACTTGCCGCAAACTGCGGAACGTAATATTGCGCTTGTACTTTTTCTTCACCCACTGGGTTTATTTGTTTTCCAAAAGCCATAATCCAAGTTTGCTCTGCTCCTTTTATTTTGCTTCCGTGGCTACGCCAGCTGTTATCTTTTCCGTTATCACCACGACCATGGTCTGTGGTTAAAAAGAGGGTGGTTTTCCCTTTATAATATGGATTTTTATTCACTTCTTCCCAAACTTCTTTAATCATCTGATCTGTGCGATAGGCTGATTTTAGATAATGGTCGTAACGCCCATCGTGAGCAAAATCGTCAGTTTCTCCGTAGGCTATAAACAGTACGTCTGGTTGCTCTTTACGCATAGCTTCTAACGCATAATTATGGGTAAATACGTCAAAACGAACACCTCCCCAGCGTCTTGGGGTTTCTGCTTGTATTTTGTCTAAAAACAATTCTTTTTCTGAAGGTTTTTTAGATAAGGTACTTCTATAACCTGCGTTTACAGGAATTCCGCTACGTGTTTCGTTAATAATAAAAGGAAAAACATCCCAGCTACCAAATGCCATTACTTTATTTTTATAGGTTTTAGAGGTGTTGGCTAACTCTAAAATGGTTTTGTTTGGGTTATTGGTTTTATTGTTGCTATTTATACGCTTATCATCTGCTTTCCCTGTAAGGATTTCGTTATAACCAGGATAGGAAAACAGCATGGTATTTGTTAGGTTTACGTAATTCCCTTCCCAACGGTTTCCTAAAATAGCTCCGTTTTTGGCGATATAATCCCATACAAAAGGCATTAACTTTTCTCTTCGTTCGGTTGGGGTTTCTGCCCAAAAACGCTTTTTAAGTTCTTTTGGATTGCTTACAAACTCTTTATTGTCTATAAAAAGTTTATCGGCACCTCCAAATAATTCTTGCCAGCGCAATCCATCTAATGTAATAATAATTACTTTTTCTTGTGCTATTGCACTTGGAGCAAATAGGCTTACTAAAATCGTTATGACAATTATATTTAATCTTGTTTTCATTTTGTTTTATTTATTGGTTAATACTATTGCAACCACCATGGTTGTTGTCTAATCCCATCGTTACCTCCAAATTGAGCATTTAATGCGGCTTCTAAATTTATAGTGTTATTGTTATATTCTGAATTTGGATATACAAAACGATATGGAGGCGTTAAACTTTGCGGGTATTGAAACTCGGGAAATCCTGTGCGTAAATAATCGTAATAAATACGCCAACCTGTTTGTAGAAAACCTGTAATGTATTTTTGTGTAATAATAGTTTCTAATTGTTCTTCTACACTTCCTTCTAAGGTTAGAGAGGGTTGGTTTAAGTAATTTTGAATTTCTGTTTCGTTAAAATAATCTGTATATCTTTCTGCATGTAGCTGATAAAACATAAGGTTTGCGCGTACTGCATTCTGGAAGTGTGTTACGGCATTGGTATTAATCCAACCTCTAGTTGCTGCTTCTGCAAGAATAAACTCTACCTCCCAATAGCTTAATATATTATGAGGCTCGTTAGTTGGGTCTTTATAATAGCGCCTGTTTACTTTAGATATATTTCCGTTTTTCACTAAAGTTTCTTGAACCTCAGCGTAATTATCTGCTGGATTTCCTCCATTATAAGCTGTAAAATCGTTTACCGGAAGCCCTTCTGAAGCTGCACTTGCAGTATGCTCTGCTACAACAAAAAGCCTTGGGTCTTGTAGATCTTTAAGTAAATCTACATAAGTAGAAGCCATATACATACTTGATCCGTAACTACTTGAATTAAACTCCCCGTACCTGCTTCCTAACTGGTCCTGAAACTCCAATTGTGCATTATCCTCTAAAGAGCTTATCAATGCTCTACTGGCTACTTGATTAAATTTATCTGCGATACTTGTACTGCCTACAGTAGTTTTATGGGATAAGGTAATCAATACTTTTAACTGAAAAGAATTGATTAATTTTTTCCATTTAGTGTGGTTTCCGTTATAAATAATATCTCCACTTATGCTAATTTCTGGAGAAAGCAGCGCTTCGGCTTCATCTAACTCGTTTAAAATTCCTTCAAAAACATTTTCTTGACGATCATATTTAGGTTGATACAAAGCAGTTGACTCCCCTTGTAGGGCTTCGGTATAAGGAATATCGCCAAATTTCATGCTAAGCTGATAAAAGTGGTATGCTCTAAAAAACTTTCCTAAAGCTATATAATTAGGATCATCTAGACGTTTAGCTTCTTCTATCATTTTTGTAACTTGACGCAAAATATTGTAATTATTAAAGCTCCCAGATCCCCATTTATAGTACTGATAAGAGCTCTCTTCTCCTGTCTGAATAATCATTCTAGAAGCATACAACGCCGGAGTTCCTTCTACTTGAAATGTTTTTGCTTGGATATCGGTTAATAAAAGTTCTGGATGGGTTTGTTCCCCTTTATTAGGGTTTTTATTAAGTTCGTCTAAATCTTGGCAGCTATAGGTTCCTAAAGCTATTAGACAAAGTACTATATAATATATATTCTTTTTCATAATTAAAATTTTAGATTCACTCCTAATCCTATATACCTAGAGGAAGGATCTTGAATATTGTTTTCGTCTGTAGTTTTGTAATCTGGATCGGTATAATAATCTCCTTTGGTCAATACAAAAAGGTTATAACCATTTAAGCTTACATTGGCATCTTTAATGGTTTTACTCTTTAAAAGTTCTGTAAAGTTATAGGTTAAGGATACACTTCGTAGTTTTAAATAAGTTCTATCAAAAACGTTTGCAAAAGTTTCGCTTTCATCTTCGGTTACTCGTGCTCTATACGGGTAATTTTGCGACCAAGTTTGCCAACTAACCGGTGTGGTATGTTCAGAGAAAACACGTGTATCTGAAATTACATTTCCATTTACATCTCTTTTTAATTCTCCGCTTACTACATTCACTCCTTTAGGAACATATACGGGTGTTCCTGCAGCATATTCTTGATCTCGGTAGGTTACAGATTTTGGGTGTTTTCCTCCCCACCACATTTTTTCTACCACATGAGAACGCATAACACCGCCCCAAGCACCATCTATAGCTACATTTAATCCCCAGTTTTTATAGCTAAAGTTATTTACAAAACCAAAGCTCCAGTTGGGGTCAAAATGCCCTAAATAAGAGTAATAAGTATCGCGCGTTGGCAGTCCTGTTGCTGGGTCTAAAATTACTTTTCCGTCTGGAGACTTCATCCATTCTTGTCCGTAATAGCTATCTACTCTATCGTTTAATGATAGGTTACCAAACTTATCGGCTCCTCCTGTAATTTCTGTAATTTTTTTCACTTTTGTAGCCCAGTTTAAAACCCCAGACCATTTAAAGTTTTCTTTTTGGATTGCTTTATATCCTAAAGAAATTTCTACTCCATTGGTAGTATATTCGTTTCCGTTTACTTTTCTGTCCTCAAATCCTGAAGCTAATGAAATAGGTAAATCGATAATTTGGTTGGTATCTACCGTATTGTAATAAGTCGCATTTAATGAAAACCTATTGTTTAAAAATGACGTATTTAAACCAACTTCAAAAGAGGTAGAAGTTTCTGGAGAAATATTAGGGTTTACAATAGAGCTTGGGTATTCTAAACGCTGTAAGTTTGCAAAATTACCAGAGCTAGAATAATAAGAAGATAATTTGTATGGATCTAAATCTGAAGAAACTTTTGCCCAAGAGCTATAGAGTTTCATATAACTAATATAGCTTGGCATTTCTATAATATTGCTTAACAAGGCACTAAAAGAAACCGAAGGGTAGAAATACGAACGATTTTCTTTAGGTAATGTAGAAGACCAATCGTTTCTTGCTGCAATGGTTAAGAAATAAGTGTCTAAAAAGTCGAATTCTGCTGTTCCGTAAACACTATGAATAGCTTTTTCCCATAATTCATTCTCGGCACGTACCGGACCTGTAGAGTTCCCCATATTATATACCCCAGGAATAGTTAGCCCGTCTGTAGCGGCAAATTGCTCTTGATATTGTCTATAAAACACCGATGCTCCAGCATTTACTACAAAACCAAAATTATCTGAAATTTGATTTTTATAAGTTCCAAGAACATCATAATCAACATTTAACCTCGACTTGTTTGTAGTTTGGTAAGACCCTTCTCTTGGAGCTGAGTAATTGAAATACGATTTTGGACTTTCTAAGTCTTCAAAAGTTTTCTTTAGCACTCCAGAACCGCGTACTTGCACACTAAAGTTATTATCGATTTGGTAGTTTAATTTTAATTGAGCATTTACCAAATCTGAATTAAATTCTTTCACATAATTTTCGGCGCCAAACCAAGGATTATTATACCATGCATAATTCCAGTTTGCTTGCCTGTATCCTTCATAACCTGGTACCCAAAGGTTATTTTTTAACTCTTTACCATTTACATCGTCTCCCATCCAAATAAGCAAGGTATACATGTGCCCACTTGGGTTGTATGAATAATTAGGATAATTAGGAGAATATACTTTAGAATAGGTTAATTTACTACTCAAGGTTAACTTATCTGATAAATGCGTAAGCGATTTAAAACTTAAACCCCCTTGTTGTAAGCTAGAATTTGGTACCCTGTCTTGATTGTAAGAATAGTTTCCGTTAAGACGAAAAAAACCTTTTTCGTTTTTCTGACTAATATTAAATGTTGTACTAGAAATAACACTTGGACGCATAAACTCTTTTAAGTTATCATGACGCACCCAAGGCAATGGTTTACGCTCGTAGCGTGAACGGTCGTCATACTGTGTTCCGGTTACGCTCCCGTACCATTCAATTTCTTCCCCTGTTGTTTTATCTACAATAGGGCTATTCCATTGCGGAATTAATAAATTTCTATCAAACTTTGGTCCCCAAATCATATCGCCATCGGCAATACCCCCATCGGCACCGTCCCAAAACTCATATTTACCGTTAGAACCATTCCCATATTTTTTTTGTGTTTCAGGGAATACTGCATACCCTGCAGACATCATTACATTTTGAGCTACTTCTATCGTTAATCCGTTATCGGTCGCATCTTTAGTGGTAATTAAGATAGCTCCGTTTCTTCCTCTAGATCCATAAAGTGCAGAGGCCGTTGTACCTTTTAACACATTTATATTACTAATGTTATTTTGCTGAACATCAAAAAAATCTGTTTCTACAGGAATTCCATCCACTACCACTAAGGGTTCTTTTCCTCGTAAAGAAAATTTTGGTGCTTGAAACATTCCTGGAGGATTACTCACTTGAAGCCCTGCTACTTTCCCAGAAAACATACTCCCTACATTGGCTACAGGAATCTTATCGAAAGATTTTGTTTCTATCTGTTGCATAGAGTAACCTACTTTTTTCTCTGCTTTAGTAATACCTAAAGCGGTTACAACTACTTGTTCTAAGGCTTCTGTACTTGGTTCTAAAACAATAGTAAACCTTGTGTTATTTCCTACAGCGATTTTTTGTGTTTGAAATCCTACATAAGAAAAAACAAGAGTATCGGTAGCTATGGCATTAACAGAAAAGTTTCCGTCAAAATCTGTTACTGTACCTAATTTCTTACTACTCAAGCCTACATTTACTCCGCCTATAGGCACTTCATGAGGGTCGGTTACGGTACCTATAACTGGCTGTTGTGCATGTACAAAACCAGAAAAGCACAATAAATTAATGATTAATAAATACGCATTTTTTTTCATTGGTGTTGAGAATTTGTTTGGTGCAAAACTAAATTGCTCAACACGGTTTCGGGTTAACTACATTTTAGGATTATTTTAAGAGAAAAAGAAGATTTGGCTTTTATTAATAAAAAACAAATAACTACAAATCAATAAACTAAAAAAAAACACCCAAAAATACAGTTAACAAACAGCTAACATAAGTATAGGCTTATAGAAACCTAGTTAACTAAAATATTTTTTAAGGCTTGATGAACATTTGAATATTGAAAATAGAACTTTTCATTCAAAATTTTTTCGGCGCTTACATATTGCCCTTCTGTTACCATAACCGCCATTTCGCCCAACATTAAATAGAGTAAAAAAGCAGGGATATGCACTGGTAAAATAGGTTTATTAAGTTGCTTTGCTATAGCTTTTGTAAGTTCTTGGTTGGTAACTGGCTCTGGCGCTACAGCATTATAAACACCTTCCAATTTAAAACGCAAAGCATGTACAAAAATTGCTGCTAAATCTTGAAGATGAATCCATGATTGCCATTGCTTCCCTGAGGCTAACGGAGTTCCCATATAATATTTTATGGGAGTAACTAACTTTTCTAAAGCTCCTCCTTTAGCGCTAAGCACCAAACCAATTCTTATTTTACAAACATTAATTCCTATGGTTTTAAACATATCGGCAGCAGCCTCCCATTTTTCTACTACCTCGCCTAAAAAGTTATTTGCCGTTTCGGGCATATCCTCGGTGTAATAATTGCTTAACGATGGTGGATACTTGCCTACGGCACTTGCCGAAATAAAATGTGTAACGTTATGCTGAATCTGTTCTAATGTTGTAAAAAGTAACTTTGCCGATACTGTCCTACTTTTTAGTATATGCGCTTTATAAGATTTTGTCCAACGTTTTGCGATAGATGATCCCGCTAAATGGATAATTGTTTTTACTCCTTCAAAACAAGTTTCATCAATTTCATTTTTAGAAGGATTCCATAAAAAACCTTTAGCCTTTGGTATGCTATCCAATTTAGCAACTGATGTGGTAAGAAAACATACCTTGTAACCGGTAAGCATTAATTCCTTTACAATTTCTCTCCCTATCATCCCTGTTGCTCCTGTTACTAAAACTTTCATTTTTTTGTTTAAAAGTTACTACTATAAAAAACTATACACCAAGCGATTAATAGTAAATTAACATTTTATTTTTAGAGCAGTTGTTTTGTTGCGCGTAACATTTCTCGTTTCCCAGGAGGACCAGGCAGCTTTTCTACCAAAAAGCCTACGCTTTTCATGGCTCGTTTAGCTTTACCGTTTGCAGCATAAGTTACCAATACCCCAGCATTAGTTAATGCATCGTACATTTTTTTAAAAATAGAAGCTTCCCACAAATGAGGTTGTACCCGAATGCCAAACGCATCAAAATAAATTAACTGATAGGTGTTTTTAGCTAAAATAGCTTCAAACTTTAATTGTTGTTTATGAAGTGTAAAATTTGAAGTAATTTCAACAGGTTTTTCCCAAGCTGCATGATGAAGTGCTTTAAATATAGTTTCGGCCTCTAAAAACGGTAACGACTTATGATAGTTTAATTGGGACAACTCTTTTTCTTCTACCGGAAATGCTTCTACACCGGTATAATAAACAGTTGTCTTGTGATTAATAACTTCTAAAGCTGCAAGCAAAGCATTTAAGCCCGTGCCAAAACCTATTTCTAAAATAGATAATTTTTCTGTTGTTAAAAAAGGTTGTAATCCCATTTCAAGAAACACATGTTTAGCCTCTTGAATAGCTCCATGTTTGGAGTGGTATTGTTCATTCCAATCTTCAATTTGTATGGTAGTAGAACCATCTGCAGTAGTTATTATCTTTCTTTTCAAAATTTTGAATTACGGAATAGGAATTTTTAACTTTTTTATTCTAGGAATAGGCCCTGTACATTTAATTTGGTGACAGCTAATACATAGGTTTATTGCCTGATTATAATGCTCTAAAGCATTAGAAGTATCAGAAACTATTAATTTTTCAACCTCTATAAAAGCTGTTGCAAATTGCCTATAAGTAGTATCGTAATCCGATGGGGTTGTGAATGTCTTTGTGTGTAAATGCAATAAATTATAAGGTAATGAATCTATCTTTTCACCTGCCTCAAGTTTACGTTTTATGGTTTTATGCTCTTTATACATCTCTTCCATAAAAGCAGCCATTTCAGAGTGTGTATAGACTTGCAAAGGCTCTTTTTTTTCTGTAACTCCTTTTTCTTTAGGAGTATTTTTCTCTTTCGCAGTTTCTTCGCAACTAGAAAAAACAATTAAAAATGTAAAAATTGCAACAATACTTTTTAGCATATTTCTAGTTTATTCTTCCATCAAAACACCTTCTGCCATAAATGCATATTCGCGTTTAGGCTTTGTAATTTTTGCAATTTCTTCTTGAGTTTTCCCTGCATCTTGAGCATAATGCTGTAATTCCTCTACACTGGTTTCTGTGATATAGGCTTTCCCCTCTACAATGGCTTCGCGATTATCGGAATTTAAAGGAACAAAGAATTCATAATCTTTAAATCGCACAAAAGAAGTTAACGAGTCATCTAGCTTTAACCGCATCCAGCAGCCTTTTTTCTTACATACTTTATCTACTTGCGCTATAAATTTTACCGCTAAGGTATCGCCTACCTGCATTTTATCAAACTTCGCTTTCATTTCGGTATTAGTCAAGGCATCTGCCGAGGTTATTTTTTCTCCAAAACTCGCATAAGATTTCTCGGTAGTTTTTGTAGCTACAACCGTTTGGCTATTTTCCTGCTGCTTGGTTGCGTCTCCTTCCTTACAAGAAAATAAACTTATGGCTAAACTTAACAAGAGTATTTTTTTCATAAATTAAAGTTTTCTTAAGTATTGATAATCGCACAATTTACAACAAAATTAAAAAACAGGCTGCTTTTAATACAGGTTTTAATTTAATACTTTTGCATGAATCAAAAACAAAACACTATGCAAACCAAAAAAATCCCGTTGGATATCACAAAAGCGACTACTTCTAGACTTGCTGAAGTTGATTTTGACAATCTAGTTTTCGGAAAATACTACACCGACCACATGATGGTTTGCGACTACGAAAACGGGAAATGGAACACACCTAAAATTATGCCCTACGGACCACTGTCTGTAGAACCTTCGTGCAAAGCCTTTCACTACGGGCAAGCAATTTTTGAAGGAATGAAAGCTTTTAAAGATGAAAACGGAAAAGTATGGCTATTTAGACCAGAAGAGAATTTTAACCGAGCAAACATCTCGTGTAAGCGTATGGCTATGCCAGAATTTCCTAAAGAATATTTTTTTGAAGCTTTAGAAACCTTGCTAAAATTAGATGAAGCATGGATTAAAGCTGGAGATGGAAACTCACTATACATTAGGCCTTTTGTAATTGCTACTGAAAATGGAGTATCGGCTTCTCCTTCTAGCGCTTATAAATTTATGATTATATGCTGCCCTGCAAAAGCTTATTACAGCTCTCCTGTAAAAGTTACTATTGCTCAAAAATATAGCCGTTCTGCCGATGGTGGAGTTGGTTACGCAAAAGCTGCGGGAAACTATGGAGCCTCTTTTTACCCTACCAATTTAGCTAAAGAAAAAGGCTACCAGCAAGTAATCTGGACTGATGCTAGCACACACCAATATCTAGAAGAGGCTGGAACTATGAATGTTTTCTTTAGAATAAATAACACGCTAATTACCGCTCCTACTAGCGATCGTATTTTAGATGGAATTACACGTAAAAGCTTAATTAAATTAGCGCAAGACCAAGGACTCCAGGTGGAAATTAGACGTATTACAGTTAGCGAACTTGTGGATGCTGCTAAAAATGGAAGTTTAAAAGAAATGTTTGGTGCAGGAACTGCTGCTACCATTGCTCCGATAGAAGGTTTTGAGTATAACGGAGATTATTATGAATTACCAGAAGTAAAAGATGCTTATAGCCAATATCTAAAAAAATCGTTGCAAGATATTCAATACAATCGTGCAGAAGATAAATTTGGATGGCGTTACGAAATACAATTAGATAAATAACAACCTTACTTTATCTAAGCAGTTTTATAAAGAGAGGAAGTAATAAATACTTCTTCTCTTTTTATTTTAACTGAAGGTTTGTAAACCAAAAAGAGGTATCCCAGGTTAGTTCTTCTTCTTCCTTAAAGCAGTTTTTAAAACAATCTCCTTCATTTTTATTTTTTACTGGTTTATAGGTATGTTTAACTGTTTCTCCTATAATAAAATCAACAGGCGTTTTAAACATTGGCCCATTATAAACAAAGGTATGATATTCTCCATTCTCGCCACAAATATCTACACCATCAGGAAAAGAATCGATAAGTTCGGGGGTTAATTCTTTTCCACAATAAGATTTATCTAATACGCTGGCATTTACAGCAACAATTATTGCTTTGTAGCCTAACTGAAAAAATTCTGTTAATAGGGCTTTTGGTGCTGTATTCCAAAGAGGGAAATCTGCGGCTAAACTTACTTTTTGCAATTGAGTTTCTCGGTATGCACGTAAATCTTCTAAAAAAATATCTCCAAAAACTGCTGTAGTAAAACCTTCTGATTTTAGCTTTTCTGCATATTCCTGCATTTTTTTATTATATGTTTCTAAAGAAACCTCTCCGCTCAAAGCTATTTCTTCTAAAGGAATGCCTAAAGCTTTTGCCTGCGCACGTAATAAATCTGCCGAAACGCCATGCATGGATACGCGTTTTGTTTCTGCATTAAGGGTAGTTAATAATTTTTCTACAGGTTTATTTGCGGTGTTTAATTTATGTAATGCTAAACAAGCATCTTTTCCTGTACTCCAATTTAAGTAACGTTTTTCCATAAACTTTTTAACTATTAAAACTTTGTATGGCAAGTGCATAACCTTCCAAGCCAAAACCTACTATTACGCCTTTAGTATATGGTGCTATATAAGAGTGTTTTCTAAAATCTTCTCGTGTGTGTATATTAGAAATATGTACTTCGACTACTGGAATTTTTATCGCCTTAACCGTATCGGCTATAGCAATAGAAGTATGGGTGTAAGCTGCCGCATTAAGAACTACACCTTGAAAGTTTTCTTGAGCTTCTTGAAGTTTGTCTATTAATTCTCCTTCATGGTTAGACTGAAAGTAAGATAATTCTAACGTTTTAAATCTAAATTGTAATTGAGTAAAGTAATCTTCAAAAGTTACGGCTCCATAAATATCGGGTTCTCTAGCACCTAATAAGTTTAAGTTTGGACCATTAATAATTAGAATTTTCATCTTATACAAAGTTTTTCTCTAGCTAAAATACTATAAAAAAGAGACCGCCTAAAAATTTAGGCGGTCTCTTTTTTTATTTGCGTACAGATTATAAAACAAATAATAATCCAAATGATGCATTTCCTCCAAATGGGTTAGCAACATCTCCGAAACCTAAGTTAAATCCAGATACTGCTTCTGCTCCATCTGTATCTAATTTAGATGTAGAGAAAGATAAAACGTTCTTTAATCCAAAAGATAAAGCGATTTTTTCTGTTACAAAGTAGTTGATTCCTAAACCTAAACCAGCTCCAAAAGTGTTTGCTTTAACATCTTCTATTTTATTATCTAAAGAAGCATATCCTAAACCAAATTCTGCATTGGTTTTAAAACGCTCTCCTAAGTCTAAAAAGTAGTAACGTCCAAAAGCGCCTACTCCGAAACCAAAGTTATCTTCAGTATCAACTCCAGCGATTTCTTCTTTATAGCTTTCTAATGATATTCTACCTCCAATAGCGATATCTTCAGTAATAAAATACCCTACACTTGGGCTAATGTTAAATCCGTTTGTTTTCTCTTCAGTATTTTTGTCGTTTGTACTAGAGAATCCAACATTACCTTCTAAGAAAAGATCTCCTTCAGAGAAACCGTAAGTTTTTGCTTCTTGAGCATTCATTCCTGAGAATCCTAAAACTGCAACTGCAGCACTAAGTAATAATTTTTTCATGGTAAATTATATTTATTAATTAATAGGACAAATTTGATAAACTCCCTTTAACAATCATAGCATTTTAAATTAACTTTAAGAAAATGTTCTCTTAATGTTTCCCGATTTAAAACAATCACAAATACAACAGGCTATATATCAACACAAAAACATCATACATAGAATTATTATAAATAAAGTAGGTTTTGCCTTATTTACATATTTAGTGGATTACATAAGCAATAAACAAGGGTTAAAATGCTAACACCTGTATTAAACATTACATTTTTAAGCTTTATTAAAAAGTAAAAAAGTTATTATCTATGTATCTTTGTTTAAAAAAGTTATGAAAGGTTTACTTAGTTTGGTTTTATTTTTTTGTTTTTCTACAATAATTGCACAAGACGAAAAAACTTATGGTTTCGCTAAAGGTTCGCAATTTATTTCTGGAGCTGTAGGTTATAAAAGCAGCTCTAAGCCTGATAACTCCACCTTAAAAACTTTCACCTTTCAGCCTCGCTACGCATACTTTGTAAATGATTTTATTGCTATTGGATTAAGTGCAGGAATTGGTACAGAAACCTATAAAAACACCACAGGAAATAAAATAACCGATAACAACTCCTATTCCATTGATGCTTTTGGAAGGTACTACCTACTTCCTGGAAATAAATTTTCTGTTTTTGCCGAACTTGGTTTAGGCTACGGGCATTTAAAAAACCATATCAACAATAGCTCTTCTAATGGTATAAACGCTCACTTCTCTCCTGGATTAAGTTATTTTATCGCGCGTAATTTTGCCTTAGAAGCCAGTATTGGGCTACTTAGCTACGACCGTATTAACGCTAGCTACAATGAAAGCACTAAAGAAGAGGATTTCCAAATAGGTATAGATTTTGGCAACATTAACTTAGGACTTTTATTTACTTTCTAACCTATGAAATGGGGCGAAGCACTTAAGGCATATCAGCATTACCTTAAACTAGAGCGAGGTCTTGCGCAAAACAGCATTATTAATTACAGTTATGATATTCAGAAATTAATAGATTATATCGGCACCTATAAGCTTGAGGTTTCTCCTTTAACTATCAGCTCGTTAGATTTACAAACTTTTATTCAGCATATTGGAAAAAGTTATGAAAGTCGTTCACAAGCAAGAATCTTATCTGGATTAAAAGGCTTCTTTGCTTTTTTACGACTGCAAAATTACCGAGAGGATAACCCCTTAACACCTATCGAAACGCCAAAACAAGAGCGAAAATTACCCGATACGCTTTCTGTTTCTGAAATAGATAAACTTATAAATCAAATAGATTTAAGCCATCCACAAGGCGAACGCAATCGTGCTATTATAGAAACATTGTATGGTTGCGGCTTACGCGTATCTGAACTTATTAATTTAAAACTATCAGATTTATTTTTTGAAGAAGGCTTTATAAAAGTAACAGGTAAAGGAAGTAAACAACGCTTAATTCCTATAAACAATCTTACCGTTAAGTATATTAATATTTATAAGCAAAGAGAACGGAATCTAATCAAGATTCAGCCTAAACACGAAGATTTCCTATTCTTAAACCGTAGAGGAAAGCAGCTTACTCGAGCTATGATTTTTACCATTACTAAAACCTTAGCCGAAAAAGCCCAATTAAACAAAAACATTAGCCCGCATACATTTCGGCACTCATTTGCTACGCACCTATTAGAAAACGGAGCAAACTTAAGGGTTATACAGCAAATGCTAGGGCATGAAAGCATTACCACTACCGAAATTTATATGCATTTAGACAGAACACACTTAAAAGAGGTAGTTGAAAACTTCCATCCTAGAAGGTAAAAGAGCCATGTTTTTTCAAACACAGCTCTTTTCTTTTATATAGTATTATCAATTACTTTTCTGGAGAATTTTTAAGCACTTCTAATAAAAAGTTCCAAAACTTTTGCATTGAAGAAATACTTGCACGTTCATCAGGCGAATGTGCACCTAGAATAGTTGGTCCAAAAGAAATCATATCCATTTTAGGGTAATGGCTTCCTATAATTCCACACTCTAATCCTGCATGACAAGCAGCTACATTAGCTTGCTCTCCATTAATTTTTGTGTATAAACTGTCTAAGACTTTTAAAATCTCAGAATCTGCATTTGGCGCCCAACCTGGATACTCTCCAGAAAACGCTACTGTAAATCCGCCTAATTCATAAACCGAACGCTGTGCATTAGCAAAATCCCACTTATTTGTCTCTACCGAAGAACGTGTAAGGCACGAAATTTTTATATTTCCTTCTTTTACAATTACACGTGCAATATTATTAGAGGTTTCTACCAAGCCTTTTACTTCTGGGCTCATGCGGTAAACACCGTTTGGTGCAGCATAAAGCGTTTTTAATAACACTAATGTATCTTCAGCTGTAAGTGTTTCTTTTGGTAGGTTTACTTCAGTTACTACTACTTCCAAATCAGCTTCAAGAAGTTTATATTCGGCTTTTATAGCTAAGGCTTCTTTTTCTATTACTGCACCAAAATTGTTGTTTTTTGTAGTAATTATAGCATTGCTTTCACGTGGAATCGCGTTGCGTAGGCCTCCGCCATCTATTTCAGAAATACAAAATGCTTCTTCTTGGTAAGCTGTATATAAAACCCTATTTATAAGCTTATTGGCATTACCAAGTCCTTTGATAATATCCATCCCAGAGTGTCCTCCTTTTAATCCTTTTACGGTAACTTTATAAGCTTTACTCCCGTTTTCTACGGCAACAGGTGTATAGGTTTTTGTTGCTGTAATATCTACTCCTCCTGCACAACCAATACCTATTTCATCATCCTCTTCTGTATCTAAGTTTAACAGAATTTCTCCTTCTAAGATAGATTCGTCTAGATTTTTGGCTCCAGTCATCCCTGTTTCTTCATCTATGGTAAATAAAGCTTCTATTGCAGGATGCTCGATAGTTTCACTCTGTAGAATAGCCATAATGGTTGCTACACCTAGTCCGTTATCTGCTCCAAGTGTAGTCCCTTTAGCCCTAACCCAGTCACCATCTACATACATTTCTATACCTTGGGTTGCAAAATCAAAATTGGTATCATTATTTTTTTGATGAACCATATCTAAATGCGATTGCAGCACAAGCGTTGTTTTATTTTCGTAACCTTTTGTAGCAGGTTTCTTGATTACAACATTTCCTACAGCATCGGTTAAGGTTTCTAGACCTAGTTTTTTTCCGAACTCTTGCATAAAAGCAATTACTTTTTCTTCTTTTTTTGAAGGACGAGGAACAGCATTTAAATCGGCAAAATTATTCCAAACCTCTTTTGGAGCTAAATTTCTTATTTCTGTATTCATATTTTTTATTTTATACGCTTATTGGTTTTACAAAGGTACCGATTATCTTTAGAAATAAGAATTTGCTTAGACTTCTCTTAGGTTATAAATTTGTTTTCCTGTTTTTTAACTATTTATTTTTAATCACTCAATCTGTATAGCTATCAAAAAATGCTTATTTTGGCAATATGTATTTTTAATCATGAAGAGAAAAGCCTCAATTTTTTGGGTGGTATTTTTACCTGTTCAACTATTTATTTTACATCTTTTACAGCGTTTCCCTTCCCAGGTAGAATTGCTGTATAGCGAAGGTTTATACCCTAAAATTGCCTTGTTATCTCGAACTTTATTAGGCTGGATTCCTTTTTCGGTCGGAGATATTTTATATATACTTGCTATTTCATGCATCGCCAGGTGGGTGTTTATAGTTTTTAAATCTCGATTTAAAAAAGCAACTTCTCGGCTTATCCAGCTTTTAGCCACTTTTTCTATTGGCTATTTTTTATTCCATGTACTGTGGGGCTTTAATTATTATCGAGAACCTTTACATAAAAAGTTAAATATCGGCACAGATTACAATACAGAAGAGCTTATTCAACTCACGCACCAGCTTGTATTAAATACAAACCGTTTACAAATAGAAATTGCTAAAAACGATTCGACTAAGGTTGATTTTAATTATAGTTTAAATGAAATTTATAAAAAATCTGCTCTTGCTTATCAACAACTAGAAATTGATTTCCCAAACTTTACCTACCCTAAAAAAAGCGTTAAAAACTCATTGCTTTCTACCCCTTTAACCTATATGGGTTTTAATGGGTATTTAAACCCTTTTACCAACGAAGCACAAATAAACACAAAAATTCCTCTCTTTAAATTACCGAGTACCACCACACATGAAATTGCGCACCAACTAGGAATTGCTAAAGAAAGTGAAGCTAATTTTTTAGCCTGCTTAACAACCATGCAACACACCGATATAAGGTTTAGGTATGCAGGTAATGCCTTTGCCTTGCAGTATTGCTTAGGCGAACTTTATGCTCGTGATAAATGTAGTTTTGAAAACCTAGTAGCTCAACTTCATCCTGGAGTTAAAAAAAATTATCAAGAAGTGAGTGTCTTTTGGGAAACACATCAAAATATGTTAGAACCATTTTTTAAATTATTTTACGATAATTTTCTTAAAACAAATAACCAACCACAAGGTATAAAAAGCTACAATTATGTAGTTGCATTATTGGTAAATTACGCCCATAAAAACCCTAAGCATTTTTCTTAATTTACGTAAGTTTGCCCTATAAATCATACAAGATGAAAAGCATTAGTAGCCTTCATAATAAAAACATTAAACAACTATTACAATTACAAGAAAAATCTAGAACCCGACGTAAGGAAGGGCTTTTTGTTGTAGAAGGCTTACGCGAAATTAATTTAGCCATTGCCGCAGGATATATGTTTACAGAAATTTATACTTGCCCCGAAGTATTTTCGGCAGAACATATACCTCATATTAACACAGGCAACGCAACCTTAATTAACATTAGCCAAGAGGTTTATCAAAAAATTGCATACCGAAATAGCACCGAAGGTATAATAGGTATCGCTAAAAACAAACCCCATTTACTCTCAGCAATAGAGCTTCCAGAAAACCCGTTAATTCTTATCGCAGAAGCCCCAGAAAAACCTGGAAACATAGGTGCTTTACTACGTACAGCAGATGCCGCAAATGTAGATGCTTTTTTTATTGCCAATCCTAGAACAGATTTATACAACCCTAACATTATACGCTCTAGTGTTGGCTGTGTATTTACCAACAATATAGCCATGGCTAGCAGTGCAGAAATTATTGCTTTTTTAAAAGAAAAAAACATCAACATATACACCGCCATCTTACAAAAAGCCAAAAATTACACCAGCCAAAACTATAAAGAAGCTTCGGCTATTGTTGTAGGAACAGAAGCAGACGGATTGACAGATGAATGGCGAACCGCTGCAACACAAAACATAAAAATACCTATGGAAGGTAAAATAGATTCGATGAACGTATCGGTCGCTGCCGGAATTTTAATCTTTGAAGCCAAACGCCAACGCAATAATTAATGCTATTACCTATGGATGCTAACCTTCTTTTCTATCTTCTTATCGGAATTATCATACTAAATTTCTGCGTAGATAGCTTTATTGATTTTTTAAATGCAAAACATTTTAACGACCCTATTCCTAAACCTCTAACCGATGTTTATGCTAAAGATGAATATTTAAAATCTCAAGAATATAAAAAGGTACGCTATAGATTTAGTCGTATTTCCACCATATTTAGCCTTGTGCTTACCTTGTTGTTTTTCATCTTAGATGGATTTGCCTTTGTAGATAATTTTGCACGCAGCTATACCGAAAATCCTATATGGATTTCCATTATTTTCTTCGGGATTATTATGCTCGGAAGCGATTTGCTTACAACGCCCTTTGCCTATTACAGCACATTTGTTATCGAAGAGAAGTATGGTTTTAATAAAACCAATCGGAAAACATTTTTCTTAGATAAATTAAAATCTTGGTTGCTTATGGCGCTACTTGGCGGAGCCATTTTAGCATTAATCACTTGGTTATATTATAAATTTCCCGATAATTTTTGGTGGTACACATGGATTGTAATAAGTATTTTTTCTGTGTTTATAAATATGTTTTACACCACATTAATTGTTCCCATTTTTAATAAACAAACCGCATTAGCTCCAGGAGAGCTACGTAATAAAATTGAAGCTTATGCAAAAAAAGTAGGTTTTAAATTAAACCGTATTATGGTGATTGATGGCTCTAAACGAAGCACTAAAGCTAATGCTTATTTTTCGGGGTTTGGGAGTACAAAACAAGTTACCTTATACGATACGCTGATAAATGATTTGACGGAAGATGAAATTATAGCCGTTCTAGCTCATGAAGTTGGGCACTACAAAAAGAAACATATTCTATATAACCTAGTGGCAGGAATTATGACTACAGGAATTACGCTTTATATATTTTCGCTACTTGCGGGAAACCCTTTACTATCGGAAGCTTTACATATAGACATCCCTAGTTTTCATATCGGATTAATTACATTTGGGATTTTATACACCCCTATTTCTGAGGCTACAGGCTTATTAATGAATATCATAAGTAGAAAGTTTGAATACCAAGCCGATAATTATGCTAAAGAAACCTTTAATAGCACAGCCTTAATTAGTGGTTTAAAAAAATTATCGCAAAAAAGCTTTAGCAACTTAACTCCACATTCGTGGTATGTTTTTATGCATTACTCCCACCCTACATTACTTCAGCGAATGCAAAATTTAAAAGCCTAGGCTATTCAAAGCGCATGGCTCTAGACGGACTAATTTTAGTAACGACTACCGATGGAATTAAAAGCATTAATAAACACAACAGTAACGTGCCTATATTGATTAAAATAATTATCCAAACATTGATAAATATTGGTACTTCTGCTACATAATAAGTTTCTTGCGGAAGCGGAATTATCTTAGTGTATTTCTGTACCAACAATAAACCGATTCCTATTAGGTTTCCCCAGAACAAACCTTTTCCAATTAAGTAAGCTGCATTGTATAAAAATAGTTTACGTATGCTCCAGTCATTACTCCCTAAAGCTTTAAGAGTTCCTATCATTGGGGTTCGTTCTAAAATAAGCACTAACAAAGCCGTAACCATATTAATCCCAGAAACAAGTATGATAACTCCTATAATTAAGATGATATTAAAATCAAACATCGATAACCATTCAAAAATAGAGGCATAGCTTTGTTTTATACTTGTAGCATCTAAAAACGAATCTATTGTTTGGTAAATTTCTCCTGTTACTTGATCGATTTCTGTAAAATCATTTACAAACACCTCAAAACTACCTACCTGGTTTTTATCCCACTTATTAAGACGTTGTATCTGAGCTAAATCACCCAAAATATAATTCTTATCAAATTCCTCAAAACCAGAATTATAAAAACCAACTACATCAAAAGCAATTAGCCTGGGTTTTCTTTGAGCATTATCCCCCATAAAATAGACCACAACTTGATCGTTAAGCTTAAAGTTTAATCGTGCCGCGGTATAGGTAGACAACATGATTTCTTTACTATACTTAATGCTATCGTTAAAGTTTGGTAGCCGTCCCGAGACTAAATACTCTTCCATATAATCCCACCGATAATCCTCACCTACTCCTTTAAAAACAATTCCTTCAAAATCATCTTCGGTACGAATTACGCCATATTTTTTTGCTACAGCTTGTATATGCGAAACCCCTGTAACACTTGTAAAACTTGGGTAGAAAGGTTGCGCTAGTAAAATAGGACGCTCTGAGGTATTGGAGTTATTATTATCTAAATGATGAATAACAATATGCCCATTAAATGCCGCTATTTTATCGCGTATTTTTTCTTGTAACCCGATTCCTGTAGCTACCGCAATCAACATCATAACCACCCCTAAAGCAATAGCGGTAATGGCAATTTTTATAATTGGTGCCGATATACTACTTTTATAATCTTTTGCACCAATAAGGCGCTTGGCTATAAACAGTTCAAATTTCAATCTATATGATGTTTTTCAGATTTTTCAAAAATACAGGTTTTCTCTTTCTTTTCAGCATGCTTTTTGGCATTAATACTTTTTTTGCGCAAAGCACTACCGATATAAAAATTGCTGCTAACCAAACGGAAAAATACCTCCCATTATTGCAAGATAAAAAAGTTGGTGTGGTAGCTAACCAAACTTCTATAATCTACAAAGAGAATAAAAAATACATTCATCTTGTAGATTCTTTACTTAATAGAGATATAGTCATCCAAAAAGTATTCTCGCCAGAACATGGCTTTCGCGGAAATGCCGACGCTGGCGAACATGTTAAAAACGCACTTGATAAAAAAACAGGATTGCCAATTATTTCGCTCTACGGAAAAAACAAAAAACCAAATGCAGAACAACTTGCCGATATCGATATTATTTTATTCGATATCCAAGACGTTGGTGTACGTTTCTACACCTATATTTCTACTTTACATTATGTAATGGAAGCTGCAGCAGAAGCCAACATTCCGGTTATTGTTTTAGACAGGCCAAACCCCAACGCGCATTATATAGATGGGCCTATTTTAGAAGAAGCACATAAAAGTTTTGTTGGGATGCATCCTGTCCCTATTGTTTATGGGATGACCATTGGTGAATATGCCTGCATGATAAATGAAGAAAAATGGCTTAAAAATAAAGTATCATGCCAACTATCTATTATTCCGTTAGAAAATTACACCCATCAAACAGCCTACGAGCTTCCTATTAAACCTTCTCCTAATTTACCTAACGCTAAAGCCATTAACCTATACCCGAGCTTATGCTTTTTTGAAGGCACTAATGTTAATGCCGGCAGAGGAACAACTAAACAATTTCAAGTATTTGGTTCGCCATGGCTCGCTAAAAACCATTTTGATTATCAATATACACCTCAACCTAATTTTGGTGCCAAAAATCCTAAAAACAAAGGGGAATTATGCTATGGACGAAACCTCGAAAATACCAGTTATTTAAGTCATATCGAACTAAAATGGCTAATAGAAGCTTATCAAAACACAAAAAACAAAAACCTATTCTTTACTAATTTTTTCGAAAAACTGGCAGGGACATCAGCTTTACGTAAACAAATAGAAACCCATACAACAGCATCCGAGATTAGAAAATCCTGGCAAAAAGGCATTGATGATTTTAAAAAAACAAGAAGTAAGTATTTAATTTATAAGTAATAACGAAACCTTCTAATAATTTTAACATCTATTTGGAAATAAGTTTATTGCAATCGCTTCTTCATTTCTTCCACAATATTATAAGCTGCCGGGCAGATCTCTACATTCTTTATGGTTAGGTGAGAAATTTGTTGAAACTTCCTACGGTCTGTATGCGGAAATTCGGCACAAGCCTTTGGTCGCACATCATAAATCAAGCACATATTATCTTGCCCTAAAAACGTACACGGAAGCGATTGTAACACATAATCGTTATCCTCATCTATACGCAAATAAGTAGCTATAAAGTGCTGAGGTTTCATTTTTAAAAACTTTGCAATTCTTGTAACATCTTTATCGGTAAATAAAGGCCCTGTGGTTTTACAACAATTTGCACAACTTAGGCAATCGGTACGCTTAAATTCATCTTCATGCAATTCTTGCATTAAAACATCCAACTGCTTTGGCGGTTTATTTTTTAATTGCTTAAAAAACTTTTTGTTCTCCTTATTTTTATCTTTGGCAAGTTTAGGGAGTTGTTTTAAAAAATCTTCCATGATGCAAAAATAATTATAAAATAGGTTTATGAAGAAAAATAACGATATTTTCGGGAATGCAGTATTAGATTTTTACCACCAAAAAAATTGGACCAACATCATGGTGCATTCTCCCGATTTTGATGACGATGAAATTCCTACAGCTTATTTATTTCGTAATTTCTCCGAAATGCCCGTATTAGAACAAAAAGCTTTACAACTGGCCGCTGGAAAAACCTTAGATGTTGGCGCTTGTGCAGGAAGCCACTCGCTATATTTGCAAGAAAAAAACATAGCGGTAAAAGCCATAGACCTTTCTGAAGGAGCTATCGAAGTTTGTAAATTACGCGGTATTAAAAATGCAGAAAATATTGACTTTTTCGATGTGAAAAACGAACAATTTGATACTATTTTAATGCTGATGAATGGTAGCGGAATTATAGGAAAAATGAAAAACCTCAACTTGTTTTTCACCCATCTAAAAACACTTTTAACGCCTCATGGAAAAGTACTTTTAGACTCTTCTGATTTACAGTATTTATTTGATACCGATGAAGATGGCGGAATTTGGGTTAACCCGAACAAGTATTACGGAGAGCTCACGTATCAACTTAGTTATAAAGGAGATAAGTCGGGAGTTTTTGATTGGCTTTATATCGATTTCAACTCACTTGCTCTGGCGGCAGAAACCAATGGTTTCCAGTGTAAACTTGTAAAAAAAGGGCAACATTACGATTACCTAGCGGTTTTAACTTTAAACGTTTAATTCTGGATCATAAAAAAAGACTTTCTAAAAATAATTAGAAAGTCTTTTTTTAATCTATCATCTATTTTACTACCAGTTAAACTGATAACTAAGTCCGCCCATTACTTGTATTCCTTGTACAGGGTAATTATACCAACGTTCATAATTATCGCTCAACAAGTTATTTCCTTTTACAAAAGCGGTTAATTGCGGTGTTATTTTATAACCTACTTTTAAGTTTGCATCGATAAAAGCATCTAAGGTTACATTTTTTTGCTCGAAAAATGTTCCCATAACTATTTCGCTATGCAAACGGTCTATCCTATCTTTACGTTCTCCGTAGAAAAACAATTGCGCATCGGCAAACCACTTGTCTGTAATTTGGTAACTCCCAGTTAAGGATGCCTCTAAATTTGGTTTATTATAATACTCTTCTTGTGTGTTTAATGAATAGTTGGCATAACTTGCCGAAAGCCTAAGGAGTAAATCTTCGTTTACCTTTGCGTTTAAAGCTCCTGCCACTCGTAAGGTTTTTATATCGTCGTAAATTACATGAAAAGCATTACCGTATTGGTAACTTTTGGCAGTTTCATTAAGTACAACGGCTGTTTCTAAATTTGCTAAAGCACTGTATCGGTTAGTTACAAACATAGCGGCATTATTCTCTGAGCTGTAACTTACTTGAAAGTCATAACTTAAATCTTCGGTAAATTTCCCTTTGGTTCCTGCAAAAATATCAAAAGGTTTATCGGTTGGTTGTATTGCTAAGGTTGGTGCTACATAAGGGTTTTCTTGTACAAAATTATAATACGTATTTTGGGTTAAACCTCCTTTTGCTCCTGCATAAAGCTTAAAATAATCGCCTGCAATAGCATACGAAGCTTCTACTTTAGGATATACATAAAAATTGGTTTTACTGTTTTCATTATCTAAATTAAGTACTGCTTGTAAACCAATATCTAAAGCAAAATCGTTGTTTACCAATTGGTAGCTCGGTGCTACAGACAGGTTTAAAAAACTATATTTTTGTTCTTCGGCTGATGCTAAAAAACCTTGTGGGTTATATGTTAATTTCCCTTTATCGAAACTTCCGCTAAGGTAATCTAAACCTACTTTTGTTTTTATAAAGCTATCTTCTTCGATGAGAAATTTAAATTCTGGAGCAACACTTAATTGGTTTTCCATACTGCTATAATCGTCGGTAAAATTTCTAAAATAAACTTTAGCCTTATCAAAAATTGCAGTTTCATTAGTATTTTGAATGTTTCCGCCTACACCTACAGTCAAATAAGTATGTTTAGGATCTATTAAGTTTATGGCTTCATCTTGTATTTCTTGAAACGTAGAACCTCCTTTTGTTGCTAGTGTCATATCATGATGCAATCCGTTAGGCGTTCCGTACCAATTGTAAAGTTGGTGTTGTACATCTAAATCTAGCCCCCACACATAACGGTCGGTAATTTTGCTATAGCCTATATTGAGTTGTGTATCGTAATATTTATCGTCTAGCAAAACATCTTTTATTCCGCCTTGCGAAGAGTTATGATTCAGCCCAATAGCCAAACTTTGCTTGTTTTTTAAATCTACTTCACCGTAGAATTTCGCCATGATATTGGTATAATTTCCCACTCCTAAAGCAGCATAATTTTTATATAATTTAGGCTGCGGTTTTTTTTGTATCCCCACGGCTTTTCCTTTTTGTGGCTGAAAGGTAGAAGCTACAGGAAAAGAATTTATGGTGTATTGAATAGCTTTTTTCTGTAACTGAGCGGAATCTGCCGTATTTGGAGCTTGTTTAACTTTAAACGCATCGCTTACCGTAGGTGAATATTGTTTTACAATAATCAGGCGTTCTGTTTTTATGGTGTCGGCAGGTTTATTATTTGTTTCTTGTGCATTCATGACAAAAACACTCAATGCACTTAACAAAAATGAATATTTTAATTTTACTATTTTCATTCGTCTTTACTATCTATTTATAACGGATTTTAATCTTCTTGTGGTTTAACCGAAGCATTTGTTTTTGCTGCTTCTGTTTTTATACGAATCAACTCTTGTTCGGCTTCTTTAACCACTTCTGGGTATTGCTTAAAGTTATTAATTAAACTTTCTAAAATATAGGTTGCTTGATAAGCATCACCCAACTTATTGAAGTTTTTAGCCATTAATAATAACCCTTTAGAACCGTATTCTTGATAAGAAGAATAATCTCTTGCTAAAACTTGTACGGCTTGGTTAGATGCCTCATAGTTACCCGATTGATGTTGAAAATAAGCTTGATAATAATGAGCTTCGGCAGCTAAGATACCCGTTGCCTTTTTTTGTACTTCGGCATAAGCCTTTTCGGCCTTTGCTTCGTTATTTGTTTTCATAGCGGCACGGGCTATAAATAACTGTGCATCTGTTTTTGCGTTTTCGGCTGCTTTTGTATCTGCCAGCACTTTTTCTGCATAGGTTAAAGTTTGCTGATATTGTTCTTGCTCATAATAAGCTTTCATCAAATTAGATTGCGCAAAGCTTATGTTCTGCTGAAAATCTGCTACCTCTTCTAACTCTTTTAATACCGGAATAGCTTTCTTGTAGTTTTTTTGAGTTAAATAAATTTCTCCGATTCTTGCTAATGCTTGCTCGGTAAATTGGTTTCTGTTTTTATTTAATACTTCTTGGTAATATGGAATTGCCTCTTGATAAGCGGATGCTCTATAATACAATTGTGCGAGATAAAAATTAGCTTCTAACGCATGTATCCCGTTAGGAAATTGGTTAAGATAAGCTGTTAAACTTGTTTTTGCCTTCTCGGTTTGGTTATTAACAAATTGTTTTTCGGCGGCTTCAAAAGTGGTGTTATCTATATCTGCATCAGAAACTTCTACATAATCTAAGGTTTTTACCCAAGCAGCATACTCGTTGGTTTTCCCTAAATCTATATAAATGTTCCTAGCTGTTGTAACGGCTTGTGTAGCCTCATTGGTATTGGGATAGTTCTTGGCTATTTTTTTAAACTGAGTTAAGGCTTGTTCATTTTGATCGCTATTGTAATAAATAAGTCCTTCTTTTAGCATGGTTTTAGCAATAAAATTGCTCTTAGGCTGCTCTTTGATAAGCTGCTGATATGCCTTTAAACCTTTTGTTGTATTCCCTTCGGCCACATAAGTATTTCCTAATTCGTATAAGGCATCATCTCTATAAATAGATTTTTTATATTTTTCAAGAAATGCTTCTAAATCTTTTATTTTCTGCTGGTTACGCTCCACAAACCCATAGCTAATGGCTTTCTGGAAGTAAGCATAATCGCTATCGATATCTTTCATGGCAATGGCTTTATTATAAGCTTCCATCGCTGGCCAATAGTTGCTATTGGCAAAATAGCTATCGCCCAAACGCAACCAAGCATCGTTTAGCTGTGTGGTTGACTGATTTGTGGTTTTTGTATATGCCTTAAAATGAGTAATTGCTGCGGGGTAATTGCGTTTTTTAAAGTAAGTATAACCCAAGTTATATTCTATGCTTTTATATTCGGTTAATATTTTAGCAGCTGGCATTCGTTTAAATTCTTTGTAGCCTATTAAAGCCGCATCATATTCATTTAAACTATAAGCAGCTTCGGCTTTCCAGAAGGTTGCTTTTGCGGTAAATTCTGAATCTACAGGTTGTGCCAATGATTTTTCGAATAATTGACTGGCTCGCTTATAATTCGCTTCATTATATAATTCTATCGCTCTAAAATACGCCACTTTCTGATAGACTTTTTTATCTTTATACGCATTGCTTCCTTCTAAAAGTAAAAGTGCAGCTTCGTAATTTTTTGCAGTAACATAGGAGTCTACTAGCAATTCCTCTATAGTATCTCGTTCAGGATTATTTGGGTATTTTTTTATAAAAGAAGTTAATACCTCAGGAATACTTTTATAACTATTTCCGATTTCGTAACTTAATTTGGTATAATTTAAAGCCGCATCCTCTTGAATTTTTTCATTAAAATTCATTTCTGAAGCATTTTTAAACGCATTAAGGGCTTGTTGTTTTTTTGCCAGTTTAATGTAAGATTCTGCTAAATGATAATAGGCATTTTGCGCCACAACATCATTCCCACCTATAATTTTATTAAATTCATTTACGGCTTTTTGAAATTCTGCTTGTTTATAATACGCATAGCCTAATTGGTAATAATCTGTATTGTTCCATTTTCCTTTTTTACCACGGTATTGTTTTAAATAAGGAATAGCAGCTTCGTATTCTTTTAAATTAAAATAACTCTCGCCTATAATTTTATTTAACTCCGATTTTTCTGAAACAGAAGCGGTTGCTAACTGTTCTTTAGCTAACTTGATAGCTTCTTGAAACTTCCCTTGTTTAAAGCTCATATCGCTTTGGAAGTAAGCCATGTTTTTATCTTGTCCTCCTGTGTTTTTTACCTCTTGAAACAATTGGTCTGCTTGTTGGTAATCTTCCCCTTCATAAGCCATAAAACCTAAATAATACTTGGCTTGGTCTGCATATTGTTCGCTGTGGAGTACCCGATTAAAATAAACCTTTGCTTTTTCTTTGTCACCAGCCCTAAAATAAGTGTATGCTTTATTAAAGTTTAGCTCTTCCTGTTCTTTTTTACTCAGGTTATAAACATCTACTTTGGCATACCATTGCTCTGCTTTTTTGTAGTTTCCGGCATCAAAATAATAATTAGCTACTTTCCCATAGGCAGAATTTCGATGCGTATTGTTAGGATACGAGTTTACAAAATCCTGCATCAATACATCGGCATTGGGTTGCTTAAGCCTTACAGCACAATCGGCTATATAATAAGCAGCATCGCCTTTTAAATCGTTTAAATAAGCTGCATCTACACTTTTAAAAAGTTGCTGCGCAGCATAATATTGTTGATGATTGTAAAGACTTATAGCTTCATAAAATTTTTCTTCTGGATGTGTATATTGCACAGATTGTTGTGCAAAAGCTGTACCTGCCGATAGGCATAAGCCTAAAAGGCTAAGTTTTAGACGATGTTTCATTTAAAACATTTTTAGATTTTAATCGTTAATCAAATATAATCGATTCTATACTTCTATAACGAAATTCTGCTGTGATAATTATGTTAATCTAACTTTCCGTGTATTTTCGTAAAAAATTTATAGGAATAAAAATTTTAGTTTACCTTTAAAGTTTAAAAAATAATATGATGCCTGAAACTATTTTATCACTGTCCAATGCGGCTATTTATCAACGTGAAAGCTTAATTCTATCGGAAGTAAATGTAGAAGTTACCAAAGGAGAGTTTGTTTATCTTATAGGTAAAACGGGGACAGGAAAAAGTAGTTTTATGAAAACGCTTTATGGGGATATCCCGCTACAAGAAGGCGAAGGCAACATTGTGAGCTTTAACCTAAATGGTTTAAAGGAAAAACAAATTCCGTTTTTACGCAGAAAATTAGGCGTGGTTTTTCAGGATTTTAAATTACTAAACGACCGCAGCGTAAAAGATAACCTTTTATTTGTTTTAAAAGCAACGGGATGGAAAGATAAAAAAGCTATGGATGCCAAAATAACCGAAGTATTAACCAAAGTTGGTATGCAAAGTAAAAACTTTAAATACCCTTACCAGCTTTCTGGAGGTGAGCAACAACGTATTGCGATTGCACGTGCACTATTAAACGACCCCGAACTAATACTTGCCGATGAACCTACAGGAAACCTAGACCCGCAAACCAGCGTAGAGGTAATGGAAGTGCTTCAGGAAATAAATAAAAATGGAAACACCATCTTGATGGCAACGCACGATTATGCTTTGCTGCTTAAGTACCCTTCAAAAACCTTAAAATGCGATGGGCAAAAAGTGTTTGAAGTAGTTCAGAAGAATGTTTAATTTCTAATAAAATGCTTTCTATTCTTGTTCCTATTTATAATTATGATGTTATAAAACTAATTCACAACTTACATCAGCAAGCCCTAAATTTAGGAATAACATTTGAAATTTTAGCCTATGAAGATGCTTCCGATAAGTTTCTTGCCAAGAATAAAAAAATACAAAACCTCAGCTTTACCAATTACCAAATATTAACCCAAAACATAGGCAGGAGTAAGATACGAAATTTACTAGCCAAAAAAGCCAAATACAATTGGTTGCTATTTTTAGATGCCGATGTACTTCCTGCTTCTAGTACATTTTTACAAAAATACATAACTGCTATAAATCCTAAAACAGATTTAATAGCTGGGGGAATTAATTATAGTACTAAAAAACCAACCGATTCCGCCCAATATTTAAGGTGGATATATGGCCACAAAAGAGAAACCAAAACGGCCTCGTTACGAAACCAAAACCCTTACAATAATTTTTCATCGGCCAATTTTCTTATTAAAAAAAGTATCTTTAGCAAGATTTATTTTAATGAAACCATAGAACAATATGGGCATGAAGACACCTTGTTTGCTTACAATTTTAAAACACAAAAAGGAAGAATTCTACATATAAACAATCCTATTTTTCATTTAGGCTTAGAAAACAACACTATTTTTTTAAACAAAAGCTTATTAAGTGTAAAAAGCGCCTTGTTTTTAAAAAACCAAAAATTAATCCCTTCTTCATACATAAAGCTGTTAACTTACTATGAGAAATTAGAAAACTTAAGTTTAGCCTTATACCTTATTTACCTATTAGGCAATGTGAGTGAACCACTAATAAAAAAAAATCTATTAGGAAAAAAACCCGTTTTAAAAACACTTGATTTTTACAAACTCTACTACCTTATTAAACTCGAACAAAATGCCTAAGTTCTCTGTCGTTATCCCTTTATTTAATAAAGAAAAATTTATACTTAGCACTTTAAAAAGTGTTATGAATCAAAATTTTAAAGATTTTGAAGTAATTATTGTAGATGATGGTTCTACCGATAATAGTCTTGAGCTAATCGATACCATTAACGACAGCAGAATACAAGTTCTAAAACAAGAGAACCAAGGTGTTTCTGAAGCAAGAAATAACGGTATCAAACAGGCGAAAGCAGCTTATATTGCTTTTTTAGATGCTGATGATATTTGGGAAGAAAACCACCTAGAAGTGCTAGACAATACAATACAAAAATTCCCTAAAGCGGGCATGTATTGCAGCAGGTATGTTACCGAAATTACAAAACACCACCACCTTCACAACACTTTTATAGGCATAGAAACAACCTACGAAGGTTATGTACAAGATTTTTTTAAAAGCAGTTTAATTAACCGTGTTGCTTTAACCTCGGCTGTATGTATCAAGAAAACGGTCTTTGACGAAATAGGCGGTTTTAATGCGAATATATCTAGTGGACAAGATTTAGAATATTGGATTCGTATTGCACTACATTACAAAATAGCCATAACTAATAAAACTACACTTATTTACAACTATAACGAGAATAACTACAGCCTCTCTAAAACCCCCATTTACAAAAAGAAATTAATAGATTTTGACCGCTTTAAGGAGTTTGAACAAAACAAGCCTTCGCTAAAGCAATTTTTAGATCTTTACCGTGTTGAATACGCCTTAAACTTTTACCTACTAGGATATAAAAAACAACGCGATTTTTACCTAAAAAATGTTGACAAGAAAAATATCCCTACAAAAACAAAGCTATTATTAAAACTTCCTCCCTCTTTATTAAGGAAGTTATATGCTTTAAAACAGCTTTTAAAAAAGAAAGGAATAGACATTAGTGCTTACTATTAATAAGCGATTTCCATTGGTTTGCAATAGTCTTAAAGTTTAAATAAGCTACCGATTTTTTCGCATTCTTTTGCAGTTGCATCAACATCTTGTTGTCTGAGCTTAAAGCATTAATTGCAGCAATAAAGTCCGCTCTATTGCCAGCAGAAATTAACAATCCATTTTTCCCATCTTGGATAATCTCTGATGGTCCTGTAGGAATATCATAAGCAACTACAGGAGTTCCGCATGCCAAACTTTCTGTGAGCACATACGGAAAGCCTTCATTTCTACTGGTTAATATGGTAAATAATGCTTGTTTAAAATAAGAAAAAGGATTCTCTTTATTCCCTAGAAAATGAATTTTATCTTTATGCTCGGTTTGTGCGGCTTTACGTTTCCATTTTTCTTGCATAACGCCATCTCCCAACAATACCAAATGTATGTTGTTTATTGGTAAATTTGATTGCAGGTAGTCTTCTATCATCCAATCAAATCGTTTTACATTAGAAGCATCCATTCGTCCTACTCCTAAAATATATTGGAATGCCAATGTTTCTCCTTCATTTTGTAGGTTTTCGATTTCAGAAAAATCCATAGGATTGTACAAAACCGTACTTTGTGTAGAAAAAGTTGTTTCCAGTTGTTTTTTTATTCCTTTGCTAACAACAACAAAAGGAACCTGCTTCACCAACCAATTAGCTACAAGCTTATACTTTGTGAGGTATGTATTGGTATGAGCACTATGGATGGTGTAAATAACTGGCTGCTTATGGTATAAATACTTTACCCAAAAATACTCTGCAACCGGATTAAGCCTAAAACGCATATCTATAACACAATCATAATTGTTAGTTTTTAAATGTGCTTTAAATGCTTTGTATGCTGTTAATTTTGACAATATTGTTTGTCCCAATCCAAACGAGACTACAAAATTCTCTTGCCTTTCTGCTTTTTTTAAACTTAATATAGAAACACATTCTCCGTTTAAAGTTAATGCTTTAGCCAACAAAAAAACGGCCCTCGTGAGTCCGCCAACTTCTAAACCGTAGGTTACAATTGCTATTTTATTATTACTTTTACTCAAAATTATTCCTAAATGGCGTTACCTCTTGTTAGTGTTATTTGTCTTTGTTACAACCATGAACAGTTTGTTGTTGCTAGTCTAGAATCTGTAATTAACCAAAGTTACAAAAATATCGAATTAATTATTGTTGATGATAAAAGTTCCGATAATTCGGCGGCTATCATTAAACAATGGCAACAAACACATCCAGACGTAAAAGTACTAATTAACCCTACCAATCTTGGCAACACCAAAGCTTTTAATTTAGCGGTAAAAAAAGCACGCGGAAGCTACTTGATAGATTTAGCTGCCGATGATATTTTACTCCCCAACTGTATAACCCAACAAATAGCTTGTTTTAATAACTCACCAGAAAATACGGCTATTGTTTTTGGGAATGCTTATCTAATAAATCCAGAAGGAAAAAGATTATCGCCTTACTTTAAGGTTGATAACCAACAAAAAGTAATCGATAAAAAATTACATCAAACCAATTATCTCAGGTTAATAGGAAGCGGACTTGTAATGTGCTCGGTAGCCTCGATGGTAAAAAGAAGTATTTTTGATAAGTTAAATGGTTACAATGAAAAGCTTTCTTTCGAAGATTTAGATTATTGGTTTAGGGCTTCTAGATTATATAACATTGCTTTTATTGATGATTTTTTGGTAGAAAAAAGAGTACTCACCAACTCTTTAGGGAGTCAGTTTCATAGCTCCTCTAAATATAATAAAGCCTTAAACGTTTCTTTAGAAATTATTTTTAAAGAATCCCTTAAAAGAAACCAAAGCAAAGCAGAGCATCAAGCCTTACTAAAACGTATACACGAAAGATTAAAGGAAGCTTTAAAACACAAAAACATAAAAAACATTTGGAGGTATACTAAACTAAAAAGCTTAGCACATTTTTACATTTTAACTTCAAAATAAGCTAAAAAATCATCATAATCTCTTATATAATCTACCTCCGAGAATTCATCAGACACTAATGAAAGGCAAACCGAACCTGATGAAAAATTCTCTATTTCTCGCCATATTCCATTCGGAATAAAAAGTGCTTTGTTAGGTTTGTTTAAAAGAATTTTTTTTCGTTGTTCGCCATCATCAATTATCACTTCAAAGCTTCCGCTAACCGCTACCAAAACCTGAAGCAATTTTTTATGTGCATGTCCTCCACGACTCGCGTCGCTAGGAACATCGTATAGGTAATAAACTCGTTTTATAGCAAAAGGTAGTGTATGTTTTTCTACCACAGCCAGGTTACCTCTTGGGTCGGTTATTTTTGGAATATCAATCCATTTTACATCATTAATTTTCGACTTCATTCCTATTCTTTTTTTGCTGTTTAAAATAATTAATTACACACAAACCTACTACCACAAAATATAGCAAGTAGCGTAAAGCGTCTGCAAGCACCACGCCTTCTATACCTATTTTACTTACCAGATAATTTGCCAATACATAGAAACTAATAAGTGAGAATATTTCGGTAAAAATAAAATATTTAAGTAATCGTTTTGCTAAAAACTGATAAGACAATATAATGGATGCTAGCTTAATAAAATCGCCTATCAATTGCCATTTAAATAATGTTGTTAAACCCTCAAACCCTGGATAGATTATGGCTACTACCCAATCGCGCAGCAAATAAATAAGCAACATTCCTAAGCCAAAAATAGGCAATAAGGTTTTATAAATATACCAAACTTCTTTTTTAAAATCCTTGGCGGCTTGAATTTGAGAGAATTTAGGCAATACATACATCGAAAACAAAGCACTCGAAAAAAGCATGTAATTTTTAGAAATATTGGTCATTGCTGTCCAAATACCCGCATCTGTTTCCGATAATTTATTTACCAACATATTACGGATATCTATACTTACATAATTGATAAGGATAGACGACACAAATGCCATGAGCGCATAGCCCATAAAGCTTTTTACGATTTCCTTATCTGCACGTAATTTTACCTTTAAGCGCTTGTGTAACAATTTAAAAAACAGGCCTATCAATATTAACAATTGTAGCACAGGACTAATTACAATAGCCAATAATACACCTTCTAGATCTCGGGTAAAAAGCATGACCAATGTAAATACTGTTGCTGACAAATAGCCTAAAAAATCAAAAATTGCTATTTTTTTATACACCGATAATCCATTTGCTATTCCGTAAAACAAGCGTTGTACCCCAATGGCTGGAGATAACACGCCTAATACTTTTATAATCCAAGCATACTCGGTTGTATTAAACAACACCTCGCTAAAGTAATCTGCTCCAAAAAACAGGGCTAAAAAAATGATAAAACTCCCTGCCAATGTTAACAGAAATGAGGTTGACAGCACCCTTTCAAAAGCTTTATGCTTGTATTTTGTTTCAGCAATATGCCTTACCACGCCATTAAATGTACCTAAGGAAGAAAAGGTTGTTACCATATTTAGCATATCGCGTAATTGCCCCATTCTACTCACTCCTACTTCACCTAAATGTACCGCAATTAACCGCTGAACAAATATAGAAATAACAAGCTTGGTTGCCATCACTCCTCCATTAAGCGATGTCATTTTTAATAATAAATTATTCTTTATTTTTTCCTTTAAACTCAATTAATAAGCGTTAATCACGTTAATCACTTTATCTACCTCTTCAGTTGTCATTACTGGACTTATAGGAATACTTATAATGGTTTTATGAATTTCTTCTGTAACAGGAAAAGATAAATTATGAAACGCTGATAGTGCCTGCTGTTTGTGCGGCGGAATAGGGTAATGAATTAAAGTTCCTATGTTATTCGCTTTCATATACTGCTCAAAATCTGTCCTGTTTTCTACCCTAATTACAAAAAGATGAAAAACATGTGCATTAAAGTCGTTCACTTTAGGTAAGATGATTTTCGGGTTAGATAGTTGCGTTAAATATTTTTTAGCAATTGCTTTCCGTTTATGATTATCCTTGTCTAAGTTTTTAAGTTTAATACTTAAAAAGCCTGCTTGAATTTCGTCTAAACGAGAATTAAAACCTATCAAATCGTTAACGTATTTGGTAGATGTCCCGTAATTTCTAAGCTTTCTAACGCTTGTAGCTAAAGCCTCATCGTTGGTTGTTATGGCGCCAGCATCACCCAAAGCCCCTAAATTTTTGGTAGGATAGAAACTAAAACCCGCAGCATGCCCTATATTACCTGCTTTTTTGCCGTTTTCTAAACTTGCACCATGTGCTTGTGCCGCATCTTCTATCACTAACAAATCATGTGCTTTTGCGACAGCCAATAACTCTTTCGTTCCGCTTATTTGCCCATATAAATGCACAGGCATAATTGCTTTTGTTTTACTAGATATTTTCCTCCGAACATCCATAAAATTTAAACCATAAGTCCTGGCTTCGGCTTCTACCAAAACAGGAGTTAACCCCGCTTGTTTTATCGCTAAAATAGTTGCTATATAGGTGTTTGCTGCAACTAGAACCTCATCGTTTTCGGTTAATTTACCTAATGCTTTATAGCCTTCTAAAATTAGCCGCAAGGCATCTAAACCGTTACCGACTCCTATACAAAATTTTGTTCCACAATAATTTGCAAAAGCTTCTTCAAAAGCAATCACCGAATTTCCTAACACATAATACCCTGATGCCAAAAAAGAGGAAAAAGCTTCTTGAAAGGCCTCTTGATAAGGCTTATTTATTTTCTGAAGGTTTAAGAATTGAATGTTCATCTATATAAATAATGTATTTAACAATAGGTGATGCTGAGGGTTTACTTCATAAAAATCATGTACAACGCCTCTTGCTCCAAAAGCCTCTTTCCAATACAACAAGCCTTTATTTATTACCTTTCCTCCTTGCTCGTTCGATGTCCCAAAATCAAAATAGGCTTTATGGCTAAACTCATTTTCTATTAAGTGCCAAAAAAGATAGTCTAAGGTTCCCAATTGTTGTTTATTTTTATCTGCCGAAATGTATTGTACATGAGCTACCGTTTTGGTTTCAAAAATTGTAGCTCCTCCAACAATCACTCCTTCTTTTAACACATTATACTGATGAATATTTTCAGGAAAATTACGCTGTAAATATTTTATTTCTGCAGCTGTATGTACTGGTTTTGCTTGGTGTGTTTCTGCTAAATTAGGTATCAATATATTTTCCCAAAAACCATCAAATTCAGTAACTTTATGTATTTCTAAGTTTTGTTTTTTAGCTTTCTTTACGCCTTCTATTCTATTGGATTGTATGCGTAGAGCTTCACTATTTTTTATACTCGCCGACAAATCTCTCCGTAATAAATTTGCTTTTAGAATAAACAATAAATAATCTATTTCGTCTGAAGGATATAGGTTATAAATTTTCGGCATCAGCTTTAGTATAAAAGAATTAATCTTGTTTTCACAGAGATAGACCAAGATATTTTTCAGTACAGCTGTAACTACTTCAAATTTTATCTTTTTAGAAAGCCCCAAACCTCCATAAGTTAACCCTTGATGCGAAAAAACTTTATCGCCTTGCCTATTGGCAGGTAATAAGGCAATAAGTTTTTTATCCTGAAATACCATTAACGAAAAATCTTGAAACCTATCGCTGTGGTATTCCATAAAATCTCGGTAAAACAAAAAGGTTCCGTTTTTAGTGTTTTTTACAAAATCATCCCAAACGGTTTTATATGTTTCTGAATACTGTATTACCTCCAAAATAAAAGCTTTTAACTAACGAAGATACGTTTTTAAACGCAAAAAAGGCTAACGAAATTCGCTAGCCTTTTAAAAAATCAAGTATTTTTTATACTATTTTGTAACGCTTACGATCTACTTCTTTTAAATATATTTTACGAATACGCAAGTGGTTTGGAGTAACCTCTACATACTCATCTTTTTGGATATATTCTAAAGCTTCTTCCAGACTAAATTTAATAGCAGGAACAATTTTTGCTTTATCATCGGCTCCTGCCGAACGTACGTTAGATAGCTTTTTAGTTTTGGTAACATTTACCGTCATATCGTCTTGCCGAGAGTTTTCGCCAATAACTTGTCCTTCATAAATAGCCTCTCCTGGATCGATAAAAAACTTACCTCTATCTTGTAATTTATCGATAGAATACGGAATAGCCGTTCCGTTTTCCATAGATACTAAAGACCCATTTAATCGTTGTGGGATATCTCCTTTTAAGGGTTGATATTCTTTAAATCGGTGTGCCATAATTGCCTCTCCTGCGGTAGCGGTTAACAGCTGATTACGCAAGCCTATAATTCCTCTAGACGGAATTATAAATTCACAAATCATACGGCTTCCTTTGGCTTCCATACTAAGCATTTCACCCTTACGCAAGCTTACCATTTCTACTGCTTTTCCTGAAACTTCTTCTGGTAAATCTATGGTAAGTTCTTCTACAGGTTCACACTTTACGCCATCTATTTCTTTAATAATTACTTGTGGTTGCCCTATCTGAAGTTCGTAACCTTCTCTACGCATTGTTTCTATCAGTACTGATAAGTGTAATACACCACGACCAAAAACCATAAATTTATCGGCCGAATCTGTATCTTCTACGCGTAAAGCTAAGTTTTTCTCTAATTCCTTGTACAGTCTTTCTTTTACGTGACGCGAGGTGACAAACTTTCCATCTTTTCCGAAAAAAGGCGAATCGTTTATCGTAAACAACATACTCATGGTAGGTTCGTCTATCGTAATGCTTGGCAAGGCTTCTGGGTTTTCAAAATCGGCAATTGTATCTCCAATTTCAAAACCATCTAAACCTACAATTGCACATATATCTCCTGCTTTAATCTCTTGTACTTTACGTCTTCCTAAGCCTTCAAAAGTATGTAGCTCTTTTATTTTAGATTTTATAATGCTTCCATCACGTTTTACTAGAGAAACCTGCATTCCTTCTTTTAAAACGCCACGTTGTAATCTTCCAATAGCAATTCTTCCAGTAAAAGAAGAGAAATCTAAGGATGTGATAAGCATTTGCAAGCTACCTTCTTCTACTTTTGGAGAAGGAATATGCTCGATAACCATATCCAACAAAGGTTCTAAGTTTTCGGTTGGTTTCTGCCAATCGGTACTCATCCAATTGTTTTTAGCCGACCCATACACGGTTGGAAAATCTAACTGCCACTCCTCTGCTCCTAATTCAAACATCAAGTCAAAAACCTTCTCGTGTACCTCATCTGGCGTACAGTTCTCTTTATCTACTTTATTAACAACCACACAAGGTTTAAGTCCTAAATCTATGGCTTTTTGTAGTACAAAACGTGTTTGTGGCATTGGGCCTTCAAAGGCATCTACCAGTAGTAAAACACCATCTGCCATGTTTAGAACACGCTCTACTTCTCCTCCAAAATCGGCGTGACCTGGCGTATCAATAATATTGATTTTAGTATCTTTATAAGTTACCGATACGTTTTTAGAGGTAATTGTAATTCCTCTTTCGCGTTCTAAATCATTGTTGTCCAGAATTAAATCTCCGGTGTTTTCGCTTTCGCGAAAAAGCCTACAATGATACATAATTTTATCAACCAAGGTAGTTTTCCCGTGGTCAACGTGGGCTATAATAGCTATGTTTCTAATATTCATAAGTTAACCTTATTTCTTTGAAAGGCTGCAAATGTACGTTATATTTCTGTATATAAAAGATTTTTTTTAGTTATTGAATTTAAAAATTATTTTTAACGGAACATTAAGCGTTATTTTTTACGTTTTTTTTAACAAAAAACACTTATTCCTGCCTTTTCTCAAAAACAAGAAGTCTTCTTTTAAAAGTTTTAAAAAGCCTTTGATGAATAATCTTTACATCCTTAGTTTAGAAAACAAATTTTAGCTGCACAAAATAACTTATCTTTGTTTTACAAACAGAAAACCTACAGCATGAATTTAAGCAATATACTAAATATAAAACATACCGAGAGCAATAACTTTTTCCTTATGGCGGGTCCTTGTGCCATCGAGAATGAAACCATGGCATTACGTATTGCAGAACGTATTGTTACCATTACAGATAAACTTGCCATTCCGTACATCTTTAAAGGTAGTTACAAAAAAGCGAATCGTAGCAGAATAGATAGTTTTACAGGAATTGGAGACGAAAAAGCCTTAAAAATTCTCCGTAAGGTAGCAGAAACATTTAACATTCCTACGGTTACCGATATTCATGAAAGTAACGATGCCGAAATAGCGGCTCAATATGTAGATATCCTCCAAATTCCTGCCTTTCTAGTACGCCAAACAGACTTGGTAGTTGCAGCAGCAAAAACAGGAAAAACAGTAAACTTAAAAAAAGGACAATTTATGAGTCCCGAGAGCATGCAACATGCGGTAAAAAAAGTTTTAGATAGCCACAACGAAAACGTAATGCTTACCGACCGCGGAACTATGTTTGGTTACCAAGATATGATTGTTGACTTTAGAGGAATTCCTACCATGAAAAAATACGCCACAACGGTACTCGATGTTACCCACTCTTTGCAACAACCTAATCAATCTATCGGGGTAACAGGCGGAAGACCCGAAATGATAGAAACCATTGCTCGTGCAGGAATTGTAAATATGGTAGACGGATTGTTTATAGAAACCCATTTTGACCCTGCTAATGCAAAAAGTGACGGAGCTAATATGCTACACTTAGATAATCTAGAAAGGCTACTTACCAACCTTGTTAAAATACGTAAAACAGTAATAAGCTTATAAATACATTAAATGTAATTTTATTGTTATTATTTAAACCAAATTAAATAACATAAAAAAGCTATGAAATATTTTCGTTAGAAATAAACAAATACTTAAAATACTTCTATTAAACAGTGTTTTAAGAGAAAAAAAGCCGCAAGATAGAGTCTATTTATCTTACGGCTTTTTTAATTGATAAACTCAATAGGGGTTTCTCTAAAAAAAGTCGGTACTTTGTAATCTAACTAGTACCAATTTGTTGTGAATTTAAAGAAAATCAACCTACTATCCTTAGTATTGGGATTAGTATTCCTTTTTTCTACATTAAAACTCTATAGTCAAGAAAAACCCAAATTAACGCTAGGAGGCGCACTGCGTTTTAATTACAACCTATCTTCTTGGAAAGAAGGGCAAAAAAAACGAGGTGGTGATTTTGGCTACGATATGTTTAGGGTAAATGCTAACGCCTCGTATAAAAAAATCAACTTAAATGCCGAATACCGATTATATTCCGATTCTTTTGGTGGCGGTATGCTAAAACAAGGTTGGGTAGGTTATCAATTTAACGAAAAAGATGAAATCCAAATAGGGCTCACTCAAGTTCCTTTTGGTATACAACGCTACAACTCACATAACTGGTTTTTTAACCTTACTTATTATGTTGGGCTAGAAGACGACCATGATATGGGAGTTAAATTTATTCATAAAGGTAAACGTTGGGAGTATCATCTTGCTTTTTTTAAAAATGCAGAGGAGTTAAATTTTGGCAACAACTCGCCTATTTCTCCGAGTAGATACTCTTATGATATTGCAGGAATTCAAAAAGAAATAAATCAATTTAACGGAAAAATACGTTATCATTTCGGGGATAGCATACAACAAAAAGCAGGTGCATCTTTACAATACGGTGGAATTTACAATACCGAAACCAAAGAAGTTGGCAGCCACCACGCACTAGCTATACATTACGAACTTCTTTATAAAAACTGGCTTCTAAAAGCTCAAGCCACAACAGCAAAACACAATCCTAAAAGCAACCCTTCTAACAACAGCATTAGTATGGCTGCTTATGGAGGCAGCTATGAAGTAGCTAACAATTTTAACATCTACTCCCTTGCTATTGCTAAAGATATCCCCATAGAATTAGGTCCTATTAGTAATATCCGCCTGTATAATGATTTTGCTTTTATGGATAAATATGAAAAGAGTTTCACTAATTCATATATGAATGTTTTTGGACTCATGCTTACTACTGGGCAAGTATACACTTATGTAGATTATGCCGCCGGATACAACCACTCTTGGTTAGGAGGAAATTACGTAGACGATTTTGCCCAAGGAAATCCCGATGCAAAATGGGAAGCAAGATTTAATATAAACATTGGTTATTATTTTTAATTTAACATACATTATTATTTATGGCAAAGAAAATTATTCGTAGCGACGAGAAAAAATCAATTTTTGGTCTACAGGTCAACGGCCCTGTATTTTTCACATCGGCCATTATTGTTAGCCTGTGTGTGTTTTTCACTCTTTATTTTGGTGAAACAGCCAAAAAATATTTTGATGCCGCACAAACTTTTGTAGCTACTAAAGGAGGCTGGTTTTTTATTTTATGCGTAAATATTTTCTTAATATTTATGGTGTACCTCGCCTTTAGTAAATATGGCAAACTACGTATTGGAGGACCAAAAGCGAAGCCAGAGTTTAAAACACTCTCTTGGTTTGCTATGCTATTTAGTGCAGGAATGGGGATTGGACTTATTTTCTGGAGTGTATCAGAGCCTTTAACACACTTTCTTAAACCTCCGCTAAACCAAGACGCTAGCCCAGACTTTATTGCTAGACAAGCTATGGACTTGACTTTTTTACATTGGGGACTACATGCTTGGGCGGTTTATGCTTTAGTAGGGCTTGCATTAGCTTATTTTGCTTACTCTAGAGGTTTACCCCTTACCATAAGGTCGGTTTTTTACCCTTTTCTAGGCGATCGTATTTATGGTATTATTGGCGATCTCATCGATATTTTTGCTGTGTTAGCTACTTTATTTGGTTTAGCTACCTCATTAGGTTTAGGCGTAGAGCAAATTGCTGGTGGTCTTAACCATGTATTTGGTATTTCTACGGGTATGTCTACCCAAATATGGCTTATTATAGGGGTTACACTTATTGCTACACTGTCTGTTGTACTGGGTGTTGACAAAGGAGTCCGAATTTTAAGCGAATGGAATATGCGTATTGCCGTTGTATTATTAATTTTAGTACTTATTTTAGGCCCTACCATTTTTATTTTTGAAGCTTTTATACAAAATACCGGAAGTTATTTCTTTAGCTTTATGCAAGTATCTACATGGACAGAAACTTTTGTAGATTCTAATTGGCAAAATGATTGGACAGTTTTCTATTGGGGATGGTGGATAGCTTGGTCTCCTTTTGTAGGAATGTTTATTGCTCGTATCTCTAAAGGGCGTACTGTAAAAGAGTTTATCTTAGGTGTCCTTATTGTTCCTGCAATTGTAACTTTCTTTTGGATTACTGCTTTTGGTAGTTCAGCCATACACGAAACATTGTTAGGAAACAATGCTATTGCAGAAGTAGCTCAAAAAGATTATGCTTTAGCCATGTATGCATTTTTAGAAACACTTCCTTTTGCAGATATTTTAAATGTAATTGCCATTTTGCTAATTGCTGGCTTTTTTATAACCTCATCAGATTCAGGCTCGCTTGTTGTAGATAGCCTTACCACTGGAGGGAAAATAGACGCCCCTGTAGGACAACGTATATTTTGGGCCTTTGTAGAAGGAATTATGGCTGCGGTACTGCTTTTTGGAGGAGGTCTAAAAGCACTACAAACCGCCGTAATAGCCACGGGATTACCGTTTGCCTTAATTTTGTTATCCATGTGTTATTCGCTATACAAAGGCCTTTCTGAAGATTACAAAAAACGCTCACAGCGGATAGCTCAACAAGAAAAAGATGATTATGAAGAAGTAATTGCCGATATTATTTCTAAACGAAACGCAAAACAATTAAAAGAAGAATAAACCCTATAACATCATGAGCACTATTTTTGCAACAAACCCCATAAAAAATATCTTGGTAGGTTTAGACTTATCTGCCATAGATAACACCTTAATAAAATACACTTCTTTTATCGCAGAAAAACTTCAGGTAGAAAAAGTTTATTTTGTTCACAACATTAAACGTTATGAGTTTTCTAATTTATTTTCAGAAGCTTTAGACGATATCAATTTAGATGATGTTGTGGGTGAAGAACTCAACGATAAAATTGAAGAAAACTTCACTAGTACTATCGAGTGGGAAGTACTTATATCAGATGACCCATATACCGAATCGCTTTTCAATTATATCGTAAATAAATACGCCATACAACTTACCATTGTAGGAAATAAAAACACCGCAAATGGCTCTGGGGTATTAAGCAATAAACTCCTAAAGCTACTAAAATGTCATATTTTATCTGTTCCTAAAAACACCCTTATAAAATTAGAAAAAACTTGGGTAGGAACCGATTTCTCTATGGCTTCTAAAAAAGCTTTTGGCGTGGCAGAATACATAAAAAGCAAACAGGAAGACACTAAAGTTAATGCGGTTTATGTATATAAAATACCGCTACAATTTTCACATTATCTTCCTACCGAAAACATGGCAAGCACGATAAAAAAGCACGCTACCGAGAAAGGTGCCCGTTTTATGCGTAAACTTAAACTAGATCAAAAATATGATTTGGAAATCTACAGGAAACAAGATATCAGTATAAGTCAGCGCTTAAATCAAGAAGGCCAAAAAGAAAATATAGATTTACTTATTGTTGCAGATAAAGGAAGCAACACATTCTCATCCTTACTCGTAGGTAGTGTAACCGAGGACTTATTTAATGAGTTGCTTCATTTTCCTTTATGGGTAGCTAAATATTAAAAAACAAAATAGCTTACTCCTTTCCTTCTACATAAGCTTGTAAATAAGCGTATTTGGGAGTAAGCTTACCGTTTTCGGTCATCTTAGCTCGTTTTAAAATTCCATCTTTATCATGATTATAAAAAGCAGGAATTACATTTTTTAAAAACATCTCTCCAAAACCTTCGCTTGCATTTTTAGGTAGCTCGCAAGGTAAATTATCTACCGCCATTACAGTTATAGCTCCCGGCGCATTAAATGCTACTTCGGTATCTGTTTCTGGATGATAACCATAAAAAGGCTCCGCAATAGTTGAAGCCCTAATCGTAGATGGTATAGGCCCGTTGATATCGCAACTTACATCGGCTATTAAATCGATTTTAAACGCTGGAGATTTCACTTCTTCTTTTGTAAAAAAAGCAGGTGCGCCTTCCCCGTAAAAATGTCCTGTGATAAAAAAATTGCTCACTTTGGCAAACCGCATAAAATCCGATTGGTAATCTTTAGGATGGTTATAAAAATCAAACCTATCTAAGTGCTGTCCATCTTTACGCTTGTTGTAATCCAGTACATCAATATGGCAATACACAGGCTCGCTAAAAGATTTAGACAAATAATCGTCTACGTTTACTTCTTTTATGCCTAAATGATCTAAAATCTCTTTTGCTCCATAAGCAACCTTTCCGCTTCCTGTCAACACTATTTTTATTGCCGGAAGTTTAGTTTTTATAGCATCTAACGCTTGTTTTACCGTTTTATAATCGGGCTGATTTTCTACCTTAGGAAGTTCGTAGAGTTTATCCCGCATTCCTAAGGCTCTAAACCCATTGTATGCGCCTACAATCCCAGCATAACGACCAAAACCAATTAATCTAGAACCTGAGGCATCTGTAATTGTTTCGTGGTCATAAAGCTCTATATTCTTTTCCAAAACCGCTTGTAATAACGCCCTATTATAAGGTTGCTTCTTGATGGTATGTGAAAAGAAAAAATATTTTTTGTTAGGAATTAAAGCAGAGATAGGCACCTCTTTCACCCCAAGTAATACATCGCAAGAAGACATATCTTTAGTTACTTCAAAGCCGTTTTCTTGATATAAAGCATCGGGAAAAACTCGAATAGCTGAAGCTTCTACCAAAAAATTTACCTGCGGAAATTGAGCTTTTACTGTTGCTAGCTTTGTAGGGGAAAAGACTACTCTTCTGTCAGGTGGAGATTTTCTCTCTGTAATTAATCCGAATTTCATAAATTTTTGTGATTTTAGAATAAGTATTGATAAATTTTAGTGGTTTGTAAATATAAAAATTTTATCTGTATCTTTGCAGCCTTGCGTTAGGGATAGCAGCGAAAATACTTTTGCTTGCAAAAGATTGTAGCGGATAGCCCGACGCTTGCTTGCAAGCGTAACGCCCAGAATAAGTTCTGTGACATATTGGGGTCGATTTGGTTTTGACAGCAAGACCAATTGGATAGTAAGCATACCGAGCGCTGGGATATAGCTCGTAAATCTCAGGTTCTATCTTTTTTAAACGGCGAAAATAATTACGCCTTAGCTGCATAATCTGAACTATAGTAAGTTATGCTTAATCGCTACGAGGTAGCGAGCTGAGATGCCTCTGGAAAGCCTTGATTTATGGCGTTCCGTTAAGAGGCACCGATAAAATAAATCTAGGTGTTATGATGCCTTTAAGTAATACCGAATTTTTTAAGGCTAAGGAAAAAGTAGGAGGTTTTTTGCCGGCTTTTTCTCGAAAACCGAAGTGAAAACTATGTATGTAGAAAGCTATTGAATTGCTTGTTTGGACGGGAGTTCGAGTCTCCCCGACTCCACTATAAAAAACAGAAACCCCATATTTTAATGGGGTTTTGTTTTTTTATCTTATCTAAGAAAAAATTATTTTTCAATTTCTCCTTGCCACTCTGAAAATCCACCTTGTAAATTAAAGGCTTCGTTAAAACCCATTTGCTCTAATAGCATACAGGCTTGTGCGCTTCTGCCTCCTGAGCGGCAATAAATGTAATAGGTTTTTGATTTATCAAGTGCATTGACTTCTTCCATAAATTGTTGTGCTTGGTAGATGTCTATTTGTTTTGCATTTTTGATGTATCCTTCCGAAAATTCTTCATCGGTTCGTACATCTAATATTACAGCGTTAGTATCGGTTTGTATAGCTGTTGCCCATTCTTGTTGCGACAAATCTTTCATGCGTATAAAATTATAATTTATTATTATACAAAAGTATAATTTCTTACTTATTTTATACTACATCCTATGGCTTTTGTAGTTTTTATGGCTATTTCTTCACCATGTAATAAAGCTTGGATTGCTTCTTCTAAGAATTTTTGCTGTACTTGTTTTGCATCTTTATAATTATCATCTATCGCACCTATATATTTCACCACCAATTTCTTATTCTCTTTACACAATAAATACGTATGTGGGGTTTTGCTTGCTCCAAAGGCTTTACAAACTTCTTGATTTTTATCAAATAAATATGGATATGTAAATGCTTTTTGTTGTGCCCTAACTTTCATATTGGTAAAGTTATTTTCGGCTATAATATCTGGACTATTAGCATTTATTGCGATAACAGGATAGCCTTGTAATTTATATTTTTTATCAAGGTTAGCTATACGCGCTTCATACGCCTTAGCATACGGGCAATGGTTTGTTGTAAAAACAATAATAAATCCTTTTGCGGCAGGGTAATCTGCAAGAGAAACATAATTTCCGTCAACATTAAGTAAGTTAAAGTCGGTTACTTGTTCGCCAATTTTATAACCTCCTTTTAGTGCATTAGAGTATGAGCGATTAGAAAAAATATCTCCAAAAGAAATTACCGACACCAACAATAATAACGCAACAATGCTTAGGGTAACAAATGTTTTCATCAGGTTATAAATTTTTTACTAATTCTGCTAAAGGCTTATATTCTGGAAATGGTTTAGAAACAAAAACATTGGTATCGTTAGCGATAATTAAACTTGCAGGAATGGCTCCGCTCCAATTCTTATTTATTTTTGGAATCCATAAATTACTATAAGGATCGTCTAACAATACAACTTGAGATTTTATCTTGTTTTTTTCTATAAACGGAACTACATGAGAATCTAACATCGACGGAATATCTAAACTTACCAATACCACATCGGCCAATCCTTTTTCTTCTAATTTCAAAAAATAAGGCAATTCTTCAAGGCAAGGTGTACACCAAGTTGCCCAAAAATTAACTACTTTAGGTTTATGTCCAGTCGGAACTAATAAAGATTCTAATTCCGAAAAAGAATACTTCTCTACCAAGACTTGATTTTTTTCCACTTCCATTCCTCCTGCTTGCTTACAAGAGAAACAAAGTAAAACCCCAAAAAAAGTAAGTAGAAATTTCATCATCTAATTCATTTTCAAACAAAAGTATCGCTTATAAAAATAGTCAACACTTTATTTAACAACACTTTAATCCTAAAAACACAATAATTAAGATTCGATTTACATTTTTTAACACTTCGTTATGCTTGAACTTTATTTCCTTCTATTAAATTTGTACCTACAAATATTGTTTATACATGAATGTAGAGGAAATCATAAAAACCAACGTAAAGCTATCGCTTACCAAACAACTGCTTTTAAATTTATTTATAAGTAATGCCGATATTATAGAACGCCTAGCATTATTATTAAAACAGCATGAAATTTCTCAACCACAATTTAATGTGTTACGAATTTTACGCGGACAAAAAGATACCGCTGTAAATATGGCTGATATCCAAGAACGGATGATTCATAAAAAAAGTAACACCACTCGCATTGTAGATAAACTTATTGAAAAACAACTGGTAGAACGTTCTACTTGTCCAAACAACAGAAGAAAAGTAGAAGTTTTTATTACTAAAAACGGCTTAGATCTACTTGAAAAAATAGACCCCGAACTAGATAAAGAAGAAAAAGAAATCACCAGAAATTTAAATTCTGAAGATAAAAAAGTAATGATACAATTGCTAGAAAAATTAAGAGAATCAAATACAAAATAATGACAGATTATATAAAAAACCTCGAGTGGCGATATGCTACAAAACAGTACGACTCTACTAAAAAAATTAGTCCTGAAGATTTAGAAATGTTAAAAAAAGCATTACAACTTTCGGCTTCTTCCTACGGGTTACAGCCCTACAAAATTTTGATTATTGAAAACCAAGAAATGCGCAATAAGCTTTTTGAAGCTTCTTGGAACCAATCGCAAGTAACAGATGCTTCGCACCTTATTGTTTTTGCTATACCCAACCATATTACCTTACAACACATTGAAGAGTATATGGACAACATTAGCAAAACCAGAGAAATACCTTTAGAAAGCTTAGCTCCTTTCAAAGAAGTTATAGAAAATACAATCTTGCCATTACCCTCAGAAATACAACAAACTTGGGCTGCCAAACAAACTTACATCGCGTTAGGAAACCTTTTAAGCGCCGCTGCACATTTACAAATAGACACCACCCCTATGGAAGGTTTTAACACCAAAGAATACGACAAAATCTTACAGCTAGACAAACAAGGTTTGGCTACCACAGTAATTGCAGCCATAGGTTACCGCAGTGAAAACGATACCAACCAAGCACTTAAAAAAGTAAGAAAAAATCAAGAAAATTTATTTATAAACATTTAAACTTTAACCTTATGAAAATGTTCACATTCAAATCAATTGCTATCGGATTAGCACTATTAGGAAGCACTAGTATTCTTGCTCAAGACACAAAAAAAATCAATACCAAAACAAGTAAAATTGAGTGGAAAGGAGAAAAACTTACAGGTTCTCACGAAGGTACTTTACACTTTAAATCGGGTCACTTAAAACTAGAAAACAACAAACTTGTTGGCGGTGAATTTATTGTAGATATGAAATCGCTAAATGTTACCGACATCTCTGGTGAAGGAAAACAAAAACTAGAAGGCCACCTAAGCTCTGATGACTTTTTCGGAGTAAAAAACCACCCAACAGCAAAACTAGTTATTACTAATGTTGCCGAAAAAGGACACAACGATTATGGTGTAATAGCTAAACTTACCATAAAAGGAACTACAAAAACAATAAACTTTGATATAGAAGTTAAAGCAAATGAAGCCGAAGCAGAATTAGTTATAGACCGCACCAACTACGGCATCAAATACGGTTCTGGAAGCTTTTTTGACAACTTAGGAGACAAAACCATTTATGATGATTTTGAAATTGATGTAGAATTAAAATTCTAACCCAATTAACCTACTAAATTTAAAGCCCAATACTAACTATTTTAGCATTGGGCTTTGATTTTTTTATATCGATAAACCATATCCCTACACTTAAAACAACATAATAAAAATAACATTAGAGCTAACCAATTATAAAAAGTCATAATTCATTAAATTATTAATTGGCAGAAATAAGCCTAATATTTTAAAGAATTTATAAATTTGTAGGAATCAGAACATTTTTTTGAATAGCTTACAAATGATAGAATATAATTACCAAAACACTTTAAATTACGCAAAAGAGCAAGACCATAAAGACCCACTTCGTGATTTTAAAGAACAATTCCATATCCCTATTTCAGCAAACGGAGAACCTCAACTATATTTCTGCGGAAACTCCCTTGGCCTACAACCCAAACTCACCAAAGCATACTTAGAAGAAGAACTTAACGATTGGGCTACACTTGGCGTAGAAGGACACTTCGAAGCAAAAAACCCTTGGATGCCTTACCATGAGCTTCTTACCGAGAAAATGGCAAAAATTGTAGGCGCAAAACCTATAGAGGTAGTGATGATGAATACCTTAACGGTAAACCTTCACCTAATGATGGTTTCTTTTTACCGTCCTACCAGCAAAAAATTTAAAATTATTATCGAAAAAGATGCTTTTCCTTCAGATAAATATGCAGTAGAATCTCAAATAAAAGCACACGATTATAATCCCGAAGAAGCTTTAATTTTATGGGAACCAAGACCAGGAGAAGAACTCTGCAGGTTTGAAGACCTAGAAGCCATTATGCAACAACATGGTGATGAAGTTGCCCTCCTACTTATTGGGTCTACCAATTATTATACAGGACAATCTTTCCCTATTAAAAAAATAACAACCCTAGGACATCAATACAACGCAAAAGTAGGAATAGACTTAGCACACGGAGCAGGAAACATACAACCTAACCTACACGACAACGGCCCCGATTTTGCCGTTTGGTGCTCTTATAAGTACTTAAACAGCGGCCCAGGAAGTGTTGGTGGTTGCTTTGTACACGAAAGGCATGCAAACAACAATAGCTTAAAACGCTATGCTGGTTGGTGGGGACACGATAAAAAAACACGCTTTAACATGCGCTATGATTTTACCCCAATCGAAGGCGCAGAAGGTTGGCAACTAAGTAACCCTCCTATTCTATCAATGGCGGCAATCCGAGCATCATTAGACGTTTTTGACCTTGCAGGATTTGAGAACATCAGAGAAAAATCGGTTAAACTTACAGGATATTTAGAATACCTTTTAAAAGATTTGGAAGGTGAAAAAATAGAAATTATCACCCCTAGAAACGCTAACGAACGTGGTTGCCAATTATCAATAAAACTAAAAAATGCCGACAAAAGCTTATTTGATAAGTTAATGAAAGCTGGAGTAATTACCGATTGGAGAGAACCCAACGTAATTAGACTTGCACCCGCTCCTTTATACAACTCTTTCGAGGATGTTTATAAAATGGTTCAGATTCTTAAAAACCTACTCGCATGAAAAAAGAAAATATAATGATTATAGGTGCAGGCCCTTGTGGCTCGCTATTAGCCCTTCGCCTAGCTCAACTCGGATACAACATAACGGTTTATGAGAAAAGACCAGATTTAAGAAATACCGATATTTCGGCTGGTAAATCTATCAACTTAGCCTTATCAGACCGAGGGTTAAAAGCCATGCAAATGGTTGGGGTAACCGATAAAGTAAAAGAATTATGTATCCCTATGAACGGAAGGATGATTCATCCTAATCAAGAAGAAAACTTTCTCTCTCCTTATAGTGGACTGGAGGAAGAGTACATCAACTCCATATCCCGAACAGATTTAAACGCACTACTTATCGACGAGGCTGAAAAAATGCCTAATGTAAGCATACATTTTAACCAAGAATGCCTCTCGGTAGATTTAGAGAAAACACAAGCCAGCTTTCAAGATTACCAAACCAAAGAAACCTATCATAAAACTGCCGATTTAATCTTCGGAACAGACGGAGCAGGTTCTGCTTTAAGAAAAAGTATGATGGACAGCCATGAGTTTCTATTTAGCTACTCGCAAGATTACCTCACGCATGGCTATAAAGAACTCTCTATAGAACCTAATGCCAAAGGTGAATTTCAGCTCTATAAAAACGCCCTACACATCTGGCCTCGTAAAGAAAATATGCTGATTGCCCTTCCTAACCTCGACGGAAGCTTTACAGTAACCCTATTTCTAGCCTACAAAACAGGGGAGCACAACTTTAATAACCTTACTACACCTGAAAAAGTAGAAAGCTATTTTAAAGAATTTTATCCCGATGCTTTTGCCTTAATGCCTAATTTAGGAAAAGAATTTTTTGAAAACCCTACAGGAACTTTAGGCACTGTAAAATGCACACCCTGGCAAAGCTATGGCAAAACCCTGCTTATGGGAGACGCTGCTCACGCCATTGTCCCTTTTTACGGACAAGGAATGAACGCCTCTTTTGAAGATGTTGTTGTTTTTAACGAAGCCTTAAAAAAACACCAAGGCAACTGGGAAGATACCTTTAATCGCTACGAAAAAATGCGTAAAAAAGATACTGATGCTATTGCCGACCTTGCGATTGACAACTTTCATGAAATGAAAGCACATACCGCAGCTCCTATTTTTCAAGAAAAAAGAAAATTAGAAACTGCTTTCGAAGAAAATACCCCTAAAGAATACGCTTCCAAATATCGCTTAGTTACCTTCCAGGAAGAAATAGGCTACGCCGAAGCCATGGCAAAAGGAAGAGCTCAAGACAAGGCTATCCTTCAATTAATTGCAGAAAATAAAATAAACAACAAGATGTCGCTACAAGAAAAACTAAATCTTGTACAAGAACAAACACAAAAAATATTAACCGAAAAAGACTTATTAGCGTATTAATTCACGCTAAATAAAAACAGCATGACACAAGACGAAATTGCACTAAAGCTAGATGAAGCCGCTAGGAAATGTAAACCCATAGCACAACTAGCCGCAACAGAAAATATAACCCTCGAAGAAGCTTACAACATCCAGCGCTTATCTATCAATAAACGTATAGAACGCGGCGAAAAAACCACAGGCTTTAAGCTGGGTTTTACCAGTAGAGCTAAAATGGAACAAATGGGAGTTCACGATTTAATCTGGGGAATTCTTACCGATAAAATGCATATTGCACCAGAAGAAGAGGTAAGTTTAAACCAGTGGATTCATCCCAGAGCAGAACCTGAAATAGCATTTAGGTTAAATCAAGACATAACAGAAGCCATTGGGTTAAGCGAAATTCATAACTATATTGATAAAATGGCTCCTGCTATCGAGATTATAGACTCACGCTATGAGAACTTTAAATTTTCTTTAGAAGATGTTGTTGCAGACAATTGTTCTTCTACAGGTTATGTTATTGGAAATTGGATTGATGTAGATACCAATATTTCAGAATTAAATATTTCCCTGCACATAGATGGTAAAACTGTCGAAACAGGAAAAACCTCAGCTATTTTAGACAACCCATTACAATCTGTTGTAGAACTCACACGCTTAGCCCAAAAAGCAGAAGTTCCTTTAAAAAAGGGAGATATTGTACTTGCTGGGGCTGCCACAGCGGCCATTTATCTAAAAGAAAATCAACACATCGAAGTACAAGTAGAAAAAATGGGGAACGTAGCGTTTCGTGTAAAATAATTAGTAAAAATGAAAGGAAAAGTAATTCAAGGCAAAGCAACTCCAAGAGGAAAATACCCACATGTAAAACGTGTTGGTGATTTTATTTTTGTTTCTGGTACCAGTTCTAGACGTCCAGACAACACTTTTGAAGGAGTCGAAGTTGATAAATTTGGCACCACCACTTTAGACATTAAAAAGCAAACCGCCGCCGTACTTCAAAATATAAATAGTATCTTACAAGAGGAAGGCGCCTCGCTTAAAGATGTAGTCGATGTGACTACTTTTTTAGTAAACATGAACGATTTTAAAGGTTATAACGAAACTTATGGCGAATTTTTCGATGCAGAAACAGGTCCTACTCGAACTACAGTCGCCGCACATCAGCTTCCGCATCCGCATTTGCTTATAGAAATAAAAGTAATTGCTTATAAAAAACAAAACGCCTAATGCAAATAGAAAACTATATCGATGGTGCTTTCTACCCTCCTATACAAAACGAGTGGTTAGACAACTTTAATCCATCAACGGGAGAGGTTTATGGTACAATTCCAAGTAGCAATACCCCCGATGTTGAAAAAGCTGTAATCGCTGCAGAAAAAGCATTCCCCGCTTGGAGCAACACCAGCATAGAGGAACGCAGTGCTTGGTTATTTAAAATTGCACAAGCCATTGAAGACAAACTAGAAGATTTTGCCTTAGCAGAAACCATTGATAATGGCAAACCTATCTCATTAGCCAAAAAGGTAGATATCCCTAGAGCGATAAGCAATTTTAGGTTTTATGCCAATGCCATTACTCAATTTTCAAGCAATGCACATGAAACTACAGGAAGAAACACCATAAACTTCACCTTGCGTAAACCCATTGGTGTTGTAGGCTGTATTTCACCTTGGAACCTCCCCCTATATCTTTTTAGCTGGAAAATTGCCCCTGCATTGGCGGCAGGAAATTGTGTGATAGCCAAGCCCAGCGAGGTTACTCCTATGACAGCTTTTTTATTAGCAAAAATCTGCCAAGAAATCAATCTTCCTAAAGGGGTATTAAACATCATTCACGGTTTAGGAAGCCAAGTAGGACAAAGCATTACCGAGCATCCTAAAATCAAAGCCATATCATTTACTGGCGGCACAAAAACAGGAGAACATATTGCCCGTACCGCTGCCCCTATGTTCAAAAAGCTTTCGTTAGAATTGGGCGGAAAAAACCCCAACATCATTTTTGCTGATTGCGATTATGACAAAATGCTAGAAACCACTGTAAAATCATCCTTTGCTAACCAAGGACAAATATGCCTTTGCGGTTCTCGTATTTTTATAGAAAAAAGCATTTATACAAAATTTAAAACCGACTTTATCGAAAAGGTAAAACAGTTAAAAGTAGGCAACCCACTAGCCAAGGATGTTAGTTTAGGAGCTTTGGTATCTAAAAGTCATTTAGAAAAAGTAGAAGCCTACATCAAAAGTGCTCCCAAACAACAAGCCAATATCCTTTATGGCGGTAAGAAAGTAACTGTTGAAGGATTTGAGAAGGGATATTACCTTGAACCTACTATTATCGAAGTGCCTTCTAACCAATGTGCACTTAACCAAGAAGAAATTTTTGGCCCCGTAGTAACCTTGTTGCCTTTTTCTTCTGAAGAAGAAGTATTAAGCTATGCAAACGATGTTCGTTATGGCTTATCTGCAAGCCTTTGGACAACCAATATCAATCGGGCTATGCGATTAAGCAACCAATTAGAAGCGGGTATTGTTTGGGTAAACACTTGGTTAAACAGAGACTTACGAACACCTTTTGGCGGAATGAAAGACAGCGGCGTAGGAAGAGAAGGTGGCCATTACGCGCTAGCGTTTTTTACCGAACCCAAAAACATTTGTATCCAATACACCGCCAATTAATAATTTTAAAAAAGCATTCCTACACCCAGCTAAAACTAATTTAATGAAAAGAAAACTGCGCATCAACGGACACTCACATTTACTTCCATACCCAGAAGAAATTCCTCAATTCATGAAAGATAAAGAAATATTTTGGGTAGATGAAGAACGAAAATATATGCTCCAAAAAAATTGGAGACGCCCCGTAACCGATTCTAGTTTTTTCTTGGACGAAAAATTAGAATGGATGGAGCGCTTTGAAATAGATCACGCCGTTGTTTTAAACCTATCACAACTCTACGGGAACGGCTTACGTGTTGAAGAAATGAAACAAGCCTTGCGTTTTCAAAACGATTTTAACGCACGCATCCAGCACGACCATCCTTCAAAATTTACATGTGGTTTTGTAGTACACCCTGGTTTTGTAAGAGGTGCTTTATGGGAAATTGAACGCTGCGTAGAAGAATTAGGTATGAGTTTACTTTGTTTACCTACACATTACATGGATAGTATAGGCACCTGGCGTTGTATTTTTGATGAAGAAAACGAACCTATTTTTGAGCTTGCCAACAAATACAACCTTGCGGTAGAAATACACCCTTATGATGGCGAAAAATTTATCAATCTTGAAAATACCGCTTGGCGTTTTCATTTAATTTGGATGCTTGCCCAATGTGCAGATGCCTATCATTTTCTTACCTTAAATGGTTACCCCGATAAATACCCAAATATGCGTGTATGTTTTGCTCACGGCGGACAATTAGCGCAAATTAATTTAGGAAGAAGAATTCAAGGTTTTGATGGTCGCCCAGATTTATTTGAAGGAAAAACACACCCTAGAAAATCGGTAGGACATCCTAATATTTTCTTTGATACCCTTGTACACGATACAGGCTCATTAAAGCTTTTGGTAGAAAACCAAAAACCAAAACAAATTATTATGGGACTAGACGACCCTTACCCGCTTGGAGAAATGGAAAGTGCTCCACAATCATCTTACCCCGGTAAAATTCTAGATTTAGCTGTAGAACGAGAAATTATTACCCCAAAACAATATGATGACATCTGGGAAAACAACGTAATTACATGGCTTTGTGGAAAAGATGAAAAAGCAAAAAAAGCACTTATCAAACGTATTTTAAACGAATAATTATGAACTTTTTACCAGAAGAACTAGAACAATACATTGATGATCACTCTGCCAAAGAGCCTGAATTATTACAGCAATTAAATAGAGAAACACACCTGAAAATTCTTCGTCCCAGAATGCTAAGTGGGCATTACCAAGGTAGGGTGTTAAGCATGTTGAGTAAACTTATTTCCCCGAAACATATTTTAGAAATTGGAACTTATACCGGTTACTCTGCCTTATGCCTAGCAGAAGGAATGCAAAAAAAAGGAATTTTAGATACCATAGATATTAATGAAGAGCTTTTTGATTTTCAACAAAAATACTTTCATGCGTCTGCGCTTAGCAATCAAATTAAACAACATATAGGCAATGCTTTATCTATTATTCCTAAATTAGAGCGAACCTATGATTTGGTTTTTATAGATGCCGATAAAAGTAATTACTCCAACTATTTTGACCTTATTTTACCAAAAATGAACAAAGGAGGCGTAATTTTATCAGACAATGTACTTTGGAGCGGAAAAGTAATCGAGCCGCTTACTAAAGGAGATAAGGATACCGAGGCTTTATTGAGCTATAATAAAAAAGTTAATGAAGACCCTCGGGTAGAAACCGTATTGCTCCCAATTAGAGACGGCCTCACCATTACACGAGTAAAATAAGTTGAATTTTGAATGAAAGCAACATCCCGATAACGCGTAATCTACGGCACTATTATAAACGATTTTCGAATAGCTTTCGGGTTAACTTTATATTCTTATCGTTTGGTTTGCTATGCTTTGTTTATACCGATATTTTTATTCTTCCTTCTAAAATAGAAAAAGATACCATTATAAACATCAACAAAGAAGTGCTCCGAAATGGCGATTATTTAGAAATATTGGGATATAGGCATTTTACAAAAGGGAAGAAAATATTTATGAATGCCCATTTGCTAGAAACCAGAGAAATAAAACTGTATTACAGTCCTATTCTTGGGCTGATGAAAGATGTAAGAGAAATCGCTAAACCTGAAAAATCTAATCGGAAATACCTATCAAACGGGCTAACTCCTTTTAAAAAGTATTTTTCATTTATCTTGTTTATCAGTAACGGAATAGGCATTTATTTTATGCTTAGTAAAAGAAAAATAAGCGAAAACACCTATTACAACATTGTTTATTTCAACCTTATTGCAGGAATTATCTTTTTACTATTTATTGTGTTGTACTAGGTTTATTTTGGCTTATTAAATATTTTATGCCATAAAAAACCGCCACACCTACAATTGCCCCTAAAAAGTAACCCACTAAAATATCTAACGGATAATGCACACCTACATAAATACGGCTATACGCAAATAATAAAGGCCATAAAAATAAGAGAAAAATCCATTTATTTTTATGCGTAAACCAGCACACTACATACACCACTATTGCCATAGAAGTTGCGCTATGCCCAGAAACAAAGCTAAAATGCGTAGCGTCGTGAAGTACTCGTATTTGTTCGCTTATTTTTGTATAATGACTAGGCCGTAACCTACCAACAGCTACTTTAATCCATTGGGCAAGCCCAAAGGAAATTCCAAAACTTAGCAAATACCCTAAAATAGCTACATAAAACTTAGGATAACTAAGTGCTTTAAAAAAGAGGATTGTTATAAAAAGATACAAAGGTATCCAAAACCATATACGGGTAACAAGCAACCAAAAAGCATCATAACGGAGAGAACCTAAATTGTTAAGATAAATAAGTAGCTGCTCGTCATAATGCAGAAACTGTTCTAGCATTAAGGCCTGCGCTTTATAGAACCAGTAAACTCTTCTAACTCTTTTTGCACATCATCTACTTCTTTCTGAATATCTGCAGTAGTTTCAGAAAAGCCTTGTGTATGTTTCTCTGCGCTGTTAGAAATTTCAGATTTAATATCGTTGGTAGCGTCTTTTAACGTACGCATACCTTTGCCTAATCCTCGAGCTATTTCGGGGATTTTATCGGCACCAAATACGATTACCAATACAAACATGATAAAAGTTATTTCGGCTCCGCTAATAAATAAAGGTAATACGGGCATGATAAAATATTTTTACAAAATTACTATAAAAAACGGACTTACAACATAGGCTTTTCTATATAATTTTCAATCTCCTAAATACACTTGTTTATAAAAAAACGCCACTGCTTTATTCTGTAATTAACGGCTTGTTTTGTGCTGCCTTAAAAAGCTCATAAGGTTTTACTTTAGATTTAAATAAAGTGATGAGCTCAAGGGTTCTCTTTTGTTTTACATAGGGTTTAAAGCGCTTATCGTCTGAAGTGAAATAAATAAAATCATCTACATAATCGGCTTCAATATGTAAATCATCAGTAAAAAAATTCAGGTGCATCAAGTCTTTAGCCTCTTGAATAAGCTTTTCGAAATAAGCATTATCCCTATCGCGCTTTAAACGTTTTAGCCTACCTGTAAGGCTATTAATAAGCAAATCGAGCGGAATTCCGCTCGAACTTGTTACCGCCGTATATAAACGTCTTTCTTCTACGGTATATTTATTTTCGCCTCCACCAAAAGGATTAAAATAAGGTTTGGTAGGGATGAGTGCCGCATCCTTTTTTGCGTCTCCTGTAAGCTGCATATCTGTTATTACTACTTCTGTTAATTCATTAATTTCGGTTGTTAAAGAAACCAGCACAGGCTGCGATTGCAAAACCTCTTTGGTTACTGGCAAGCGCTTTACCTTATACTGAATAGATGAAAAAAACAATGTATCGCCAAGCTTTGCTGTTATTTTAAAGCTTCCATCCTTTTGATTAATGGTTCCTATTTTTTTAGTCAGGTTAATAATATTCACCTCTCGATAAGCGATAGAGTCGGCTAATATTTTTCCTTCCAAATATGTTTCTTGTGCAAAAAAACTACACGAGAAAAGCATAAAACACAACAAACAAGGTAACTTCAAAATATAAGGTTTAGACATAAAAGGAATTCTACACCTAATATACGATTTATTTATCTTGTTGTTGCAACCTGAAATCTTTAGATTTTTCTAATAAAAAAGCTAATAAGTCTAACTGATTCTCTTTTTTCAGCAAGTTTTCATCCCAATTATTTTCTTTCACATAGGCTAAAAAAGGCTCCATGTTTTCTGGCGAAATCTGCAACTGTTCCTTTATAAAGTTATTTTCGCATAATTTATCTACTGCTTTAGTGAGGTTGTTTTTATCTGTTTTTTTATCAGAATTTTTATGCAGAAGTAACCTAAAAACATTTGCAATGTTTAGGCCATATTTTAAATAATGGTCTTCCATAGCAATATTTTCTGTTGGCGATAACTTATCTTGAGCCATTTGGTAATCGTATGTTTGTACAATCTCTATAGAAGATAAGGATAAAGGTTCAACCTCCATTACATCAATCTTATTTACATCGGCAATAATATCTCCAGAAAGTTTTGTTGAAGATACTTTAACTGGCTCCAATTGGTTTACAGACTCGCGTAGGGTTATAATTACTTTTTGCTCCTCCTGCATAAATGTGGTTACCGCTACCGAAAACACTTGATATTGTAATGCCGAAACAATAAGCACATCTCCTTTTTGAGCAGCAATCACAAACAAGCCATCATCGTTGGTAAAAGTTCCCATGCCTGTGTTTTTATTAAAAATATTAATATCTGCGGCATTTCCTCCTAGCGGAGCAATTACTTCACCCTTTAATAATACTCTAGAAAATTGTTGAGCACTCCCTATAAAACTTAATAAAGTTATGACTGTCAATAAAAAGTATTTTTTCATTCGTTTAGTTTTTATCCTAATTTTTAGTTCGTTTATATTATCTTAAATTTACAAAAAATATATTTAATATGAACGCCATAATTGCGAGTACTTCTACAATTCACGGCAGTGAATACCTTGCTTACTTACAGCCTACTCTTAAAGAGCATTTTAACAACATCAAGGAGCTTATTTTTATTCCATTTGCTCGTCCTGGTGGAATTTCACACGATGTTTATACCCAAAAAGCGCAAGAAGGTTTAGCGGCTTTAAACATCAAGGTAAAAGGCATACATGAGTTTAAGAATTATACCGAGGCCATAACACAAGCTGAGGCTATTTTTACAGGCGGAGGAAACACCTTTGTTTTACTAAATCAGCTTTATCAACATAAGCTTATCGCTCCTTTACAGGATGCTATTTTAAACCGAAAAATCCCTTATTTAGGAACGAGTGCAGGAAGTAATATCTGCGGAAAAAACATAAAAACCACCAACGATATGCCAATTGTATATCCACCAAGTTATGACAGCCTTGGCATACTCCCTTTTAACATCAATCCTCATTATTTAGACCCTAATCCAAATTCTACCCATAAAGGAGAAACTCGCGAAACCCGTATTAAAGAATTTCATGCATATAACTCAACGCCTGTAATTGGGCTACGAGAAGGAAGTTGGTTAAAAGCAACCGAAAAAGATATTGTTTTGGAAGGTAACTTAAAGGCTCGTGTTTTTAAACAAGGGGAAATACCTTATGAAGTTGCCCCAAACACATCTTTTAAGAATTTAAAATAAAAAAAGGTTACTTTTTCAAGTAACCTTTTGAGCGGGAGACCGGGTTCGAACCGGCGACATTCAGCTTGGAAGGCTGACGCTCTACCAACTGAGCTACTCCCGCAATTTTGTGGAGGCAAATATACAACACTTTTTTATTTCCTTCCAATTTTTTTAAAAAAATATGGTTTACCTTTATATCTTCATAATTTATTTATCATGAAATATCCTATAAAACATAAAGAAAGTAATACAGGCGGTATATTTTTTATAAGCCAAGATAACCATGTTATTACAGAACTTACTTACAAAAAAAGAGAACCCAATATTATGGTTATTGACCATACGCAAACAAAAAAAGATTTACAAGGAAAGGGTTTAGCTTCTTATCTTTTAGACCATGTAGTAAACTACGCCAAAGAAAATAAGTTAAAAATAGACCCTTTATGTCCATTTGTTGAAATAAAGTTTGAAGAAATTGAAGCTTACCAATCATTAAAAGTCTAGAATATGCCTGTAACCTTAACGCTTGTAACACTAGCCGAAATTTTACCCATTCGCCAGGCTGTGCTTCGCCCAGGAAAAACCATCGAACATTGCTATTTTGATATGGATCAGGACAAAGAAACAGTACACCTAGGTTTGTATGATAACAATAACTTAGCAGGAATTGCTACGCTTGTAAAAAACCAGCACCCTCAACTTGCTAAAAATGCCTACCAACTTAGGGGAATGGCGGTATTAAAAGATTTTCAAAATAAACAATACGGACAAAAACTTTTAACCAAAGCTACCGATTTGGCTGCCGAAAAAAATGCAGATCTACTTTGGATGAATGCTAGAGAAAGTGCCCTTAAATTTTACCAAAAATCTGATTTTAATATTTTAGGTAATGCTTTTGAAATTCCTGAAATAGGAACTCACTTTGTAATGTATAAACATTTAACCGATGAAGCGTAGAAATTTTATAAAGCAAAGCGCAAAAGCAATAGCGTTTTGTATGGTTCCATTACCAGAATTCACCTATCAGAAAGCCTATACACAAGCACAATTATTAGGAAAAAACAATTCGCTTATTTTAAACAAAAGCATTGTACAGAAAGAAACCTATAATGCGTTTTTATCCCTTAAAAATGCCGCCGCAAAAGAGAACATTAATCCGCAAATTGTTTCTGGCTATCGCAGCTATTTACGGCAACAACAAATATGGAATAGGAAGTATAATCGCTATAAAGCAAAAGGTTTATCTGAGACGGCTATTATAAAAAACATTACTCAATATTCTACTTTTCCAGGTACCTCAAGACATCACTGGGGAACCGATATCGATATTATCGATGCAAATGCAAAGCGCCCTAAAAACCTACTGCTTACCGAAAATTACTACGAGGATGGCCCTTATAACAATCTTCGCCTTTGGATGGAAGAACACGCCGCAACCTACGGATTTATAATGACCTACCCGAATCTTACAGATAGGCCTGGTTTTCTACACGAACCTTGGCATTTTTCATACGCACCTACTGCCAAAAAAATGCTCCATCAATACACTAAACTACCGTTAAACAATTTGCTTAAAAATAAAAAAGTATTAGGTGCTGATTTTTTTGTAGAAAACGAACTGCCTACATACCTTAAAAACTATGTATTAGGAATTCATAAAGAGCTTTTATAAACCCCTAAGAACCTTAGGGAGGTTATAATTCTCTTGCTTTAAACTCTTTTATAACCTGTTCGGCCTTTTTAAAATCGGACTTTAAACATAAAGTTCAACATTGTTAATAGGACTGCCAAATCCTGCCAATCGAGAAGATTCAACATTGTCTACAATATTAACGGCAATGTTATTTTCTTTCAACAAATAAGCAATTCTATTTATTACAATAGAGCTATCGGTGAGAATTTTATATAGTTATCCAACGCTTTAGTTTTAATAATTCATTATCAATTAATTTGTATATTCAGCAAATATTGATGGTAGTTTTATTTTATTAAAATTAATTGAGAATCTCGAATTCCTTTTACCCAATGCTTCACCAAGGGTTCAATTTCTTTAAAATCTCCTGATGTCAAATTTATTTTATTACCTCTTTCATCTTCATATATCACCTCTCCTTTTACACAAATTAAAACTGCAGGAGTATTTGTGATATGTTCTTTTAAAAGCCCATTAGCCAGTATCTGAAGTGCTATAACTTTTGAAGTTATGGCAGTAGAAAGCTGTTTTGCACTAACGCTTTTGTTTTCGTGGATATCAATCAAATTCATTGGAAATAGGTATTGTATGTTTTAAAAGAATTCTCGAGTTTAGCAACAATTAATGTCGCATCCTTATCGTTTTTTGTATTAGATAGCGCTTCTATAAGCTCCATATGTGGATTAAGCCACTTATGTAATTCATCATGGCTTTCTCCTTTCATCGTACAACTTTTAATTAATGCTTTGTTTTGCGCTTTAAGATTTTTTGCCAGTCCCAAATAATCCTTGTCTTGCTGTGAAATAAAGCTATCCAACAATGCGTTACCTTTCTCTATATGGGGCTTCATCTCATTATTAACAGTCCATTTTTCTCCATTATTCAAGTTAATATCACTTTTTTGATAATTAGAATTACAGGATAACATTACTGCTACGCCTACAATCATTAAAGCTAGTTTTTGTATTCTTTTCATTCTATTAATTATTTAGGTTTTTACATTTAGCCCTATTGTTTAAAAAACTATTTTTTCTTAGACCATAGAACTAAGATAATAAATAAGATTGAATTTTAACAGTAATTTTATTAGTAATAAATTATGTTATCCTAGTGTTTATCTAATTATATTTTAAATTTATAAGCCCATTTCATTTATATTAAAAAAAGAACAAATACTGTTATTATTTTGCGCTTATTTCTAACCATTAAGTATCGTTTTAATACCCTTATTTAAAGTTAGTATTAAATAAACAAAAATAACTCACTCTTTTACAAGGAAATACCTAAAAACAAATAATATTTAACCATTTTATTTTGCAAAGACGCTTTATTCTTATATATTTGCATCCGCTATTATGCGATGTTCATAATTTTATTACAGGAGAGGTGGCAGAGTGGTAATGCAGCAGCCTGCTAAGCTGTCATCGTTTTTCGATGCCCGGGTTCGAATCCCGGTCTCTCCGCAAAAAAATTTTTGACAGTTTAAATATTAATATTATATTTGCACTCTCAAAATAAACAAAACACCTCGGGGTGTAGCGTAGCCCGGTCATCGCGCCTGCTTTGGGAGCAGGAGGTCGCAGGTTCGAATCCTGCCACCCCGACAAAAATTAATACCAATAGAAACTAAAACCTTGTAAATCGTATGATTTACAAGGTTTTATGGTTTTTGGGCTATCATAAGTATTGAATTAATATGGCTTAATTCGGTTCACAATTCGGTTCACAGTTTCAAAACACAAAAAGTGTGAACCGAATAGATGCTTAAAATTCTGTAATTGAAATAGTTGATTTGACTTTCGTCTTGAATGAATGTTTAACTAAAAGACGACAACTATGCAATCACAAACCACCTTTAGCTTATCATTTTAGGTAAGCGCTTCGCGTAAAATTAATAATGAAGTTTCTGTTTATGCACGAATAACTGTAAACGGTAAACGAGCAAACATCAGTTTACAGCGGAAAATAACTGTATCTGAATGGGATTCTAACAAAGGAAGAGCAAGAGGAAGTAAATAAGAATCCCGACTACTCAACAGACATTTAAATCAGATTAAAAATAGAGTCTATGAAGCTCACGATGAACTTGTAAAAGAAAAAGTGTTTATTTGTGCCCAATCCATTAAAGCAAGGTTTCTAGGAGAAGATAACGAAGAATATTCTCTACTTACATTGGTTGATTATCACAACACCCAAATGAGTGAATCTTTAAGTTATGGTACTTTAAAGAATTACTTCACAACTCAAAAGTATGTCAAACTATTTCTAATCAAAAAGAAAATCCAAGACATATACTTGTCTCAATTAACATTCCGTTTTCTGGTTGATTTTGAAAAGTTCTTACGTTCCTATGTTCCGGAGGACCATCAAAAGCAAATGGAAAACAATACAGTTATGAAGCATATCCAACGACTTCGTAAAATGGTAACATTAGCGTATAAAATGGAATGGATAGATAAAGATCCTTTTATAAAATTCAAACCAACATACATTAAAAATGAGCGCGAGTTTTTAAGTGAAAATGAACTACGGACTATTATTGAAAAGGAATTTGAAATTGAAAGACTGGAGCTCGTTAAGGATTTATTCGTTTTTAGTTGCTATACTGGCTTATCGTATATTGATGTAATGAACCTCAACGAAGATAATATTACGTTCGGTATAGATGGTGGAAAATGGATAATCACCAATAGACAAAAAACGCATAATAAAGTAAAGATTCCATTACTGCCAATTGCCGAAGAATTAATTCAGAAATATGAGTATCATCTCAAAACTAAAAAGACAAAAACCTTATTCCCTAACATTTCAAATCAAAAGCTCAACTCATATTTGAAAGAAATTGCGGATTTATGTAAAATTAAAAAGAATCTAACTTTTCATATTGCTCGTCACACTTTCGCAACCACAGTTACTTTAAGTAATGGTGTACCTATTGAAACTGTTTCCAAGTTGTTGGGCCATTCTAAAATTGCTACTACTCAAATTTATGCAAGAGTAATTGAAAGAAAAGTAAGTGAGGATATGCAAACCTTAAAAGAAAAATTTAATTCACAGCAGTCCAAATCAATAATTAGTTAGAAAAATGTAATAATATTTTGCGCAACCAAATAATTGCATTTATATTTGCAACCATACGGTAGCATATTTAAAACTTATGAGAACAAGAAGAGATGTATTCCAAGCTATAGCCGACCCTACAAGGCGAGCAATAATTATGTTGTTAACAGTTGGTGCTTTGACCCCTAATGCGATTGCAGAACATTTCAACTCGAGCAGACAAGCAGTTTCAAAACATCTTCGAATTCTTTCTGAATGTGAAATTGTGAGACAAGAACAGCAAGGCAGAGAAATTCACTATCATTTAAACGCAGACAAGATGGAGGAGATAGAAAAATGGTTAGAGCAATTTAAGCAACTACTTGCTCAACGTTTCAATCAATTAGATAATGTATTAGAGCAACTAAAACTAAATAGAAAATGAAAAAAGCAATATTATTCAACTTTAATGTTGACAAGGCAAACAATCAAATCAAGGTTGAGCGATCTTTTAACGCGCCAGTCGATTTAGTATGGACCGCATGGACAGAAGCGGAAATTCTAGACCAATGGTGGGCTCCTAAACCCTGGACAGCGCAAACCAAATCGATGGACTTCAGAGAGGGAGGCCAGTGGCATTATGCCATGGTAAGCCCCGAGGGAGAAATGCATTGGGCAAAAGTTGATTACCTCAAAATCATACCACAAAATTTTTTTTCGGCACTAGATGGTTTTTGTGATGAAGAAGGAAACCCTAACACTTCGCTTCCACGAAACAAATGGGAAAATAATTTCAAAAAACAGGGAGAAGAAACTATTGTCAATATTGTATTAAGTTTCGACACATTGGAAGACCTTGAAAAGATTATTGATATGGGATTCAAGGAAGGGTTTACAGCTGGTCTTGAAAATCTTGACCAATACATAGAATCCCAATTTAGATTGCGCAAACAGAATAAAACAAACAATATGGCACGAGTATCCAGTTATTTAAACTTTCCGGGGAATACAGAAGAAGCATTTAACTTTTATAAGCAAGTTTTCAAATCAGATTTTATTAACGGTATTCAACGATTTGAAGAAGCTCCAGCCAATCCTAATCAGCCTCCTATGGCTGAATCAGTTAAAAAAATGGTTTTACATGTAGAGCTACCCATTCTTGGTGGTCATATTTTAATGGGAACTGATGCTCCGAAAGAGTTTGGAATGACGGTTAATAAAGGTAATAACATGCACCTAAATTTAGAGCCTGAATCAAGAGAAGAAGCAAAACGACTGTTTGACGAACTATCTGAAGGTGGTGTGGTAGAAATACCAATTCAAGACATGTTTTGGGGTGCATACTTCGGAAGCTTTCAAGATAAGTATGGTATTAATTGGATGATTAACTATCAAAGCAAATAGTTATGAATACACTTAAAATTTCGAATATCTCAGCTATTGGATTCATTTGTATTTTGGCTTTACATCATATTATAAATGTCGACATTAATCCGAGTTGGCAACCCATTAGTATGTATGCTCTTGGAAATTTGGGTTGGCTAATGAACATTTCGTTTATCTTACTTGGATTGTCATTTTCGGCACTAGGCATCTATGTCTTTCAAAACTTGAAAACCAAGGGAGGTAAAATAGGTGGGATACTAATGCTTATTGCTGCCATTGGGAATTTCCTTGCAGGGATATTCAATACAGACCCCATTCATACCCTTCCTGAAAATATGACCACAAGTGGAAGTGTACATACTGGAGCAGCAGGATAATTAGGTTTTTTTATACTCGCTACGATCTTTATTAGTTTTCAATTTGTGAAGAGGGATGAACTAAAACCGTTTAAAGCTAGGGTTTTGATAATGACTGCAATGGTTTTTATTGTTGAAGTTATAATGATTACTGCAATGTCAATATATCTAGCCGAAACCAATGGAATGTTGACACCGGAAACACCCATTGGTGGTATTGGTCGAGTAGTGATTTTAGTTTGTACAATTTGGGTAATTGTAACAGCATCTGCCTTACAAAAAGTACAGTATCAACCTAACAATGAATTAACTTAAACAAACGAAAAGCAATATTCAGGTAATTCACATAACGAGATTCTTTAAATAAATGCTCCTTTGTGTTTAGAGTTTGCAATGTTATGCTTTTAAAGTAGTGTCAGCTAGAAAAAAAAAAAAACAGATGAATATAACCATAATACTAGGTAGTGTGCGCCAAGCGGTTAAATACTTTAAAAGTTAAAACGCCAAAACCAATAATGATTGTCGCTATTTTTAAAACAGATATTGTTCAAGAAAAAGAAGCTCAGGAAATTGTGGAACAATTAAAAAATAAGTTACCTGCTTACGAAATGAATTTTGATCTAGAAGATTGTGATAATATATTACGCGTCTATGGCACAAGTGATAAAACCAACTTTGTTGTACATTTTATGAGTAACATGGGGTTTCAATGTGTTCCCATACTTTAACCTGTGGAAATTTAATTCAGCTAGTTGAGGACTTATAATAAAGAAGCTAGCACATTGTAAATTTATAAGTGGTCAATGATAAGTTAGTTACTGCTAAGTTGTGTAGAAAAACACTATTTTAGTGCTTAATGAGATTACTATTTAGTAAGGTTTTTACCGAGAACATTAACAAGATTCAAAATGAACTACCAACAATTTTTATGAAGAGTCAACTCCAAAAAATAAACGAATTTATTAATAACTTAGGCAGGGAAGAATACAGCATACTCGAAAAAATATCAACCACAAAAACGTATAAAAAAGGGGAGGTACTTTTACATCAAAATGAAACTTGTAGATTCACTTACAGTGTTGAAAAAGGAATACTTCGCAAATTTTACTTAAATGATGGTAAAGAAATAACAACAGAATTTCTCTTTGAAGATGATATTGCCGTTTCATTTGACAGTTACGTGTTACAAAAACCGAGTCGAGAATTTATTCAAGCCATTACGGATTCAACTGTATCACAATTAGACTATCACTCTTTTCAGGAAGCAAAAAGCCTGCATTCAGAATTGGTGAAATTAGATTTATTAATTACTGAATATTATGCCATGTGGTTAGAAAACAGATTGCTCGAATTTCATACCTTGAATGCTACACAACGCTATTTACATTTACTCAGTAACCAACCGGAAATAATCCAACAAATTCCACTCTCTTATATAGCGTCTTATCTGGGTATATCTTTAGAAACCTTGAGCAGAATAAGAGCTAAAATATGATTATTTGACCTAAGTCAAATTTCCTGAATAAACTTCTATGAATCTTTGCACTCTATTTAAACAACGCAATTTTTTATGGAACAGAGAAAGAGGATTATCGGCTTTGATTTGGCGAGGGCTTATGCCATATTTGGTATGTTTGTTGTCAATTTCAACATGGTTTTTGGCAACTTTAATGATACGAGTTGGAGCAGCCAGTTATTAACACTGTTTAGTGGTAATTCAAGTACGCTTTTTGTATTACTTGCTGGAATGGGAACTGCTTTAATGACCAATAGGCAAACGTATTCCGAAGAAGAGGAAAACAAACTACGAAAAACGATTTTAAAAAGAGCTTTGTTTTTGTTCGTTTTGGGTTTGCTGTTAGCACTTTGGTGGCCTGCTGATATTTTACATTTTTATGGTGGTTACATGACAATAGCTGCGCTGATTGTTTTTTTAAATAAAAAATACTTCATCTGGGCGACAGCTTTTTCTATTGTTCTATTCCATATTATGTTAGTTTTCATTCCTTACGAAACAGGGTGGGATTTTGATACGCTACAATACAATGATCTTTGGACAATAAATGGTTTTACAAGAAACCTATTTTATAATGGTTGGAATTCAATGTTTCCCTGGTTAGCCTATTTTACCTTGGGCATGTATCTTGGAAGATTGGATTGGAGCAAGTCCCAAGTACAAAAGAAAACGTCTATTGTTGGAGGTGTTATATATTTTTCAATAGTTTTTTTACAAGTTGTTGTCAATCAGTATTCTACAGATAAGGAGTTGTTAGAATTCATCAATGCCGATTATTTACCTCCTTTTTTGCCTTTTCTATTAAGCACTATTGGGATAGGATTGATGCTTATAGCTTTTTTTATGTACATCAGTAAATTTATAGAAGAAAAAAGCATAGTGAGAAACATAGCAAAAACCGGGCAAATGACATTGACGCATTATATTTTGCATTTAACGCTCGGAGTCATTCTCTTGGAGTGGATAAGCGGAAAAGAATACTCTCCTGAGCTGAACTTCGATAATCCAATTCACCCATTATTAATAGCACTATATTCGATAATTTACTTCGTTTTAAGTTACTACTTTAGTAAACTTTGGGGCAGAAAGTTCAAGTATGGGCCTTTCGAAATGTTAATGCGAAGTGTGTCAAATTAAGGGAAGTATATAATAGGAGAAAGGTAACCCATTTTTGGTCGGAATTAAATCTCCCGACCAAAAATGGGCAAATGGGTACTTCTTTTATGTTATAGAAGTTCTTCACAAAAAAAGCCATGATGTTGTATTGCTTTCAAAATAGCATCAGCTTTGATTATTTGGGTTTCTACGCGAACAACACCCTGACAGTACGACTGTAATTGTAATTCGCTATATTTGTAGTAAATTATTAATGTTTTTGACTTGAAACGCCTACATAGGTGAACTCTCAACAACAAACGGATATAGCGAATTACGTCTAATAGCTCCCTTTGCTCTTGAAGTTAGCACTTCAACGCAAATCGCCTTACCCGTCAGGGCGTTAGCGGTCATTGTAAGTGAAACTCAAAAAAAAATAGAAATGAAATACTTAACACTTGGAATTCATTACCCGAAAGAAGGGTTTTCGCAGAATATTTTAGAAGTAGCGGAAAAAGTCAGCTCTATTGCATCAACCTGCGAAGGGAATATTGAAGCAGGTGCTTGGCTTGACGAAGAAAATGATAGAATAATTATGCTTTCACTTTGGGAAAATTCAGACCTTGCTTTTGAAGCAAGCAAAAAATTGCGTCCCATAATTGCAGAAACACCTTTTTCTGAATGGGAAAGAAAACCAAGCGATAATATGACAAATCTAAAGAGATTAATTTAACAGTAAGTAGCCTATGGAAAAACACAGTACAAATTATTTTGACACATTTATAGAAGTTTCAGAAGACTCAAAGGCTGAATGTGGGACAAAACCTCCTACTAAAGAAAAAAGAACTATTGCAGAAATTCAATTTGAGCTAATTGCGAAAAACCCATACAAGTATACCTCTGATGATATATTATTTATGGTATTTGCAGATAGAAATGATTTGACCAAAACTGAATATAAAGAAGCTAGAGAACTTTTTTTCTCCAAAGGACAAGCTTGTTTGAGAACGTCTCCTTTAGCCAAAAGATATGGCTTTGGAATTCATTTTGATGGTAATGGGAAAATTGCAATTTATGGAGTAGAAACTCTGGAATACGAAAAGTATATTGCTGACGAGAAATTGAAAAAAATAAAAGCTGTACGGTCAAAACGATAAAAACAAAACTGAAAACATCTAAACGCTAAAAATAAAGGAGATCCAATACTAAAATCAAGACTTTAAATTCGTTTCAAATGTTGAACTTAACCCATGTGACTCCTTACTAATATAGCGTTAGCGATTATTTATCAATCATCCTTGCAAACAAAAATAGTACTGGCAAAATGAACTATCAACAAATATATCCGACAGACCCATTGCGAAAATACGTTCGCTACTTTTGGATGTTGGAAGACGATAGTTTAGAATTTTCCGATAAGACATTCAAAATAATGTCGGACGGCTTGCCAGGGTTAATTTTTCAAGAGAACAAAAAAGCATTTCTTGATAAAGGCAATAAAAAGCTACCACAGTTATTTTTGTACGGACAAACGACACGGTATACAGAACATAAAGCAGTACAACCTTTCCGTAACATTGGCATTTATTTTCAACCTACTGCATTAAAATCCATTTTTGGAATAGATGCAAACGAACTGACCAACCAACATATTGACATCAACGAACTGATAAAAACCAACATAACCGACCAACTTTTAAATACTGCTACTGCCGAACAAAGAATTAAATTGTTATCGTCCTTTTTGATACAACAGGCTGAACAAAGAAAAGCGGAAAACGAAAAAGTAAATTTTGCAACTACCCAACTGCAAAAAGGCGTGAGCTTACCGACCATTCAAAACGAACTAAGCTTATCCGAACGTTCATTGGAACGGTATTTTAAACAGCACATTGGTATCTCTCCCAAGCTATTTGCAAGGATAAACCGCTTTCAATCTGCTTTGGGAAACATACGTCAAACCCAATTTAATAAACTGACAGACATTGCTTATCAAAACGATTATTTTGACCAATCGCATTTTATCAGGGATTTTAAGGAGTTTGCAGGAACAAGCCCGAAGCATTTTATACACAAGGCCAACGAACAAGTTGCGAATTTTCCTGAATGGAAGATTTAATGGCTGTCGGTTTTATCCAATTTTAAAACAAAACAGGCTGATAATTTTGCAGGAAAAGTATAATTATGATAGCCATTACAGGAGCAAACGGACATTTGGGAAAAGCGACCATTCAATTTTTATTGCAGAAAGTCGCACCGACAAACATTGTTGCCATTGTCAGAAATCCCGAAACGATAAACGACTTTAAGGAACAGGGTGTAATTATCAGGCAAGCGGATTACAACGATTATGAAACGCTCAAACAAGCCTTTAAAGGTGTAGAAAAAGCATTACAGATTTCTACTATTGGGGTAGATGTAGAGACAGCCAAACAGCAGGAAAAAAATGTTGTAAATGCAATGGCAAAAAACAACATAAAGCACATTGTTTATACAAGTATGGTACAAGCCCGACCAAACACCATTTTTCAGGGAACGGAAACGCAATACCACACGGAAGAACTGATAAAGAAAACAAATATTCCTTACACGTTTTTCAGAAACACTATGTATATGGAAGCCATACCCGAACTGATTGGAAACGCTTTACTGACCAACGTAATCCGTTATCCATCGGGAAAAGGAAAAGTAAGTTTTGTTTCAAGGACTGATATTGCAGAAGCCATTGCAAACGTACTGACCGAACCCACACACCAAAACCAAACCTATGAAATCACAGGTAATACAGCGTATTCATTTGCCGAATTGGCACAGCTAATAAACGCTGAAAAGAAAATGAATATTCAGCACATTGACATTGCGGATACCGATTTTAAAGAAGAATTGATGAGCTACCAAATACCTGTTGAAGTAGCAGATTTATTAGTAAGTATGGCAAACGGGATTAAAGCGGGTGAGTTTTCATTTACATCGGATTCACTTGAAAAATTGCTTGGCAGAAAATCGTTAAGTTTGAACGAGTATGTAAAGACCTTACATACTGCTGTTTAAAGAGATGCATTTGTAAGGGATAAAATCGGGCAGAGCTTATTTTTTATGATAAAAACGGTGATGATCGAGAGGGAATTGCCATAACTAATAATGAAACCACAAATTTAAATACTATAGCTTTAGACTATCAAAATGCCGATGCTGTTGGTGTTCTCGCTCAGGATAATAAAGAGGATAATTATTTTAAAGCCGGTTTGATTATTAATGACAAAGATTTATCAGGAAAACCAGGACACAACGTCAATAGAATCAATCTGGTTACGGAAAACGGGAACGCTTCACTGGTTATGAAAGATGCCAACGAAATACCAAGAATTATCTTAAAGGTTGACAGTTTAGGGAATCCATCTATCGAAATGTTCGATAAAAATGGAAATCTTAATTGGAAACAATAAAATCATTGTAGTATAGACATAATAAAAATGAATAAAGAGGAAATCAGGGAAGCTGAAAAATAAGCTTTTTTAAGATCAACTTGTTCGTAATAAGTGATATACGAAAAACTATAAAAAATGAATCATAGAAAAGAAGAATTGAATGAGGCCAAAGCTATTGATAACTGATCCTTCAGGAACTGTTTTCAACTTGCAATAGAGAGAAACAAAATAGTTGTATTGGATAAAGGTAAGGTCGTTGAAAATGGCAGTCCACAAAATTTATTGAAACAAAACGGACACTACGCAATGTTCATCAAACAGCACCAGCAACCAAGGAATGGAAAGTAGAGCCCCTTTTACCTAGTATTTTTAATAGTTCTTCAAGGTATTAGATGATAACATGGAATTACTAATTTAAGATAACATTAAAAATAGCTACATATATTTCCGTATCTTTATCGCCCAAATAATTATCCATGGAAAAAAAAGCAGTTCTTTTAATTTTAGATGGATGGGGAATTCCTAAAAACCCAAACTACTCTGCAATCAAAAAAGCAAATACACCGTTTATAGATAGCCTATATCAACTATATCCTAACGCTAGCCTACGCACCGATGGTGAGCATGTAGGTTTGCCAAAAGGACAAATGGGAAACAGCGAAGTAGGACACATGAACCTTGGTGCTGGAAGAATTGTTTACCAAGATTTAGCCAAAATAAACATGGCGGTACAAAACAACAGTTTATTAGAGGAACCTGTACTTAAACAAGCTTTTTACTATGCTAAAGCCAACCAAAAACCTATACATTTTATAGGTTTGGTGAGCGACGGAGGGGTGCATGCACATATAGACCATTTAAAAGGATTAATAAAAACCGCTAATGACTACGGGATAACCGAAAAATATGTACATGCCTTTACCGATGGGCGCGACGTTGACCCAAAATCTGGAAAAGGTTTTTTAACCGATTTAGAGCATTTTTTACCTAAACAACAAGCAAAGCTCGCCAGTGTTATAGGAAGGTATTATGCCATGGATAGAGATAAACGCTGGGAAAGAACAGCCGAAGCTTATAACCTATTAACACAAGGAAAAGGAAAACCAACCACCAATATTACCCAAAGTATACAAGAACTTTATGATGCTGATATTACCGATGAATTTATTACCCCATTGGTCATCACAGAAAACGAAAAACCTGTAGCTAGTATACAAGAGGAAGACGTGGTTATTTTTTTTAATTTCCGTACAGACAGAGGGCGACAACTAACAGAATGCCTTACACAACAAGATTTCCCAGAATATAACCTAAAGGCTTTCCCCCTATATTTTGTAACCCTTACCAATTATGATGATAGCTATCAAAATATAAAAGTTGTTTTTAACAAAGTAAATATTAAAGCTACACTTGGTGAAGTATTAGAATATACAGGAAAAACACAACTTCGAGCTGCCGAAACAGAAAAATACCCACACGTAACTTTTTTCTTCTCTGGAGGGAGAGAAAAGCCTTTTCAAGGAGAAGAGCGAATTTTAGTTCATTCGCCCAAGGTAGCTACTTACGACTTAAAGCCAGAAATGAGTGCTTACGAACTTACCGAAAAATTAGTTCCTCACTTAGAAGAAGGAAAAATAGATTTTTTCTGTATCAATTTTGCTAATCCAGATATGGTAGGACATACCGGAGATTTTAATGCTGCCATAAAAGCTTGCGAAACCGTAGATGAATGCGCCAAAAAACTGGTTGAAGCAGGACAAGAAAACTATACGTTTATTATTCTTGCAGACCATGGTAACAGCGAAAAAATGCGCAACGATGACGGAAGCCCAAATACAGCACATACCACCAACCCCGTACCTGTATTTCTTATAGAAAACAAACAAACCCATGCGATAAATGATGGGATTTTAGGCGATATTGCCCCTACTCTATTAGAAATAATGGGCATAGAGAAACCTGCTTTAATGACACAAAAGTCATTATTAATAGAAAAGCTTTAAACCTTCAATTTTTATTTAATATGGAAAATAAAAATACCGTTCCCGAAGATTATACAGGTATTATTACTTACCAAAATTTCATAAATTCTTATACAGAAACATGGTTTTCGCCTACTTATAAAGCTTATACAATTGATAAAAATACACTTGAGCAATTAACCAAACGCCTAGATAATTACACCATAGAAATGTATATTGGTACATGGTGTCCCGATTGTCAGAATGAAATCCCAAAGTTATATAAACTACTACACTTAGCAGGTTACAACATGCAAGGCTTAAAAACAATTGCGCTAGATAAAAACAAAGAAAGTAAACAAGGTTACGAAAAAAATAAAAACATCAATTTTGTGCCTACGATAATTTTTCTAGATAAAAACAAAGAAGAAATAAACCGTATTGTAGAAACTCCAAAAGAAAATTTAGAAAAAGACATCCTAAAAATAATTTCTGGAGAAAAATACACCCCAAATAATAAGTTATGATTATCCCAAAAAATAAAGAAGAAATAGCACTAATGAGAGAAAGTGCCTTAGTTGTCTCTAAAACTTTAGGCATGCTCGCTAAAGAAATAAAACCTGGTGTTACTACCAACCAATTAGACAAACTCGCCGAAGATTTTATCCGTGCTCAAGGAGCTATTCCTGGTTTTTTAGGACTTTACGACTGCCCATCTACGCTTCTTACCAGTGTAAACGAAGCTGTGGTACACGGGTTGCCTACGGCTACTCCACTAGAAGATGGCGATATTGTTTCGGTAGATTGTGGCGCTATAAAAAATGGCTTTTACGGAGACCACGCTTATACCTTTGAAGTAGGAGATGTAGCACCCGAGACAAAAAAATTATTAGATATTACCAAAGAATCACTTTACCTAGGAATTAGAGAGTTTAAACTAGGAAACCGTGTTGGTGATGTAGGTTTTGCCATACAAAAACATGCAGAAGATAATGGTTACACGGTAGTACGTGAACTTGTAGGACACGGGTTAGGCAAAAAAATGCATGAAGACCCTGAAATGCCAAACTACGGAAGACGAGGAAGAGGTAAAAAATTTGTAGAAGGAATGACTGTTGCTATCGAACCTATGATTAACCTGGGCACCAGAAGAATAAAACAATTAAAAGACGGTTGGACCATTGTAACTGCCGACGGAAAGCCTAGTGCTCATTTTGAACACGATGTTGCTCTTGTTGATGGCAAACCCCAGCTTTTATCTACATTCGATTATGTATATGAAGCTTTAGGAATAACTAGCAATGAGGAAGATGAATTTAGAAAAAAATAAACTAACGCTATATTCCACAAAGTCCTTTTAATCGTTTAGCCGTAAATCGTGCATAAACATTTAACCAGATAGTTATAATAAAGTATGATACAAAAACTTTTTAAAAAGGCTTTAAATACTATACCTAGGCCAGTTTTAATTAAGCTAAGCTACCTTGCAAAGCCTGTTTTACAACTCTACCTATCTGGAAACAAATACACAGACCCCATAGATGGCAGAAGCTTTAAAAAGTTTCTGCCCTATGGTTATGCCACACAACGTCCTAATGTTTTATCGCCCTCTACACTCTCCTTAGAGCGACACCGCTTGCTGTGGTTATATTTAAAAAATGAAACCGATTTTTTTAACAAAGAACTAAAACTATTGCATTTTGCACCAGAACAAGCATTTTATAAACGTTTTAAAAAGTTAAAAAATATAACCTATACCACTACCGATTTAAACTCTCCGCTTGCCGATGTTCACGCAGACATTTGTCAACTTCCGTTTAAAAATAATGAGTTTGATGTAATTTTCTGTAATCATGTTTTAGAACACATTCCCGATGATACTAAAGCTATGCAAGAATTATTTAGAGTAATGAAACCAGGTGGATGGGGAATATTTCAAATCCCACAAGATATAACCCGTAAAACCACCTTTGAAGACGATAGCATTACAGACCCAACCGAGCGTACTAAAATATTTGGACAATATGACCATGTACGCGTTTACGGCTTAGATTATTTTGATAAATTAAGCAGCATTGGCTTTAAGGTAGATGCTATAAACTACACTGCTACACTAACAGAAGAAGAGGTTAAAAAATACTGCCTTGCAAAAGGAGAACTTCTACCGGTTTGCAAAAAACCTAGTTAGTTTTAATGTCGTCTCCTTTAGGCGCTGCTCCTGCCGCTAAAAAACCTTTAGAAGCATAGGTTTTTACCGTTCCTGCTTCATCATAAATAAAATATACTTCTATCCCTGGTATTTCTTCTAACACTGTTAAAGCTTTGCTATAACCCATTGCCATAAATGCCGTGGCATAAGCATCGGCTTCTGCACAAGTATTAGCAAGTACCGAAGCACTCAAAATATCACTTTTATAAGAATATCCCGTTAACGGATTGATGGTATGTACATAACGTTTTCCCGTTAAACTATCAAACCTAAATTTTCTGTAATTTCCAGAGGTTGCCATAGCCACATTCTTAAGGCTAATTACCGTTGAAAAGCTTCTGTCTTTTGTTTGCGGATTATCGATTCCTACACGCCAGTTTTTCTGATTATCTATATTTTTACCTCTTGCACGAAGCTCTCCGCCTAATTCTACCAAATAATTGTTTACGCCTGCTTTTTCTAACATTATACCAAGGCGATCTACGGTATAACCTTTTGCAATAGAGTTAAATTCTAAATATACATTAGGGCTGTTTTTTTTTATTCTATTTTCATTTGTCAGCGCTATTTTATCCATTCCAACATAAGTCATCATCGAGTCTATTTTTACAGAATCCAACTTAATTTCTACCTTCTCTCCTCCAAAACCATAAGCATTAACAATATTCCCTACTGTGGGGTCAAAATAACCTTTTGTGCTACGAGAAATACTTTCCGACAATTCATATACTTCCTTAAACATATCGTCTACTACAACGCTTGTATCACCATGATTAATTTTAGAAATATCGGAATCTTGCTGATAAGTACTCATCGATAAATTGATGGCTTTAAAAATAGAATCTACCTTAGTTGATGCTTCAAAATTATCTTCTGAGAAATATTTAATATGATAAGTTGTCCCTAAAGCTTCCCCCGAAACATATTTCATTTTGTCTGGTGTTTTATTTTTTTCTTTACAAGAAAAAATAACTCCTATCAAAAGTAAAGCGATAAACGCTACGCCTTTATTTATCTTAACCAATTTCTTGAAAGCCATAATAATTAATTTTATAATCTTGGTTTTTAGCCACAGGTTTTGTTGGATCGTCTGCATTTAGTAATCCTACGCCGGCATACAGTGTTTTTGCTTTATACTTTTCTGCATGTGTTTTAATTTTTTGTATTAAACGGCGGTCATACTGAGTCGGGTCGTTAGGAAAGCTAACTGCTCTTACAATTACAAAGCTTAACTGCCCCTTTTTTAATGCAACAAATTGCGGATTTTTTTTTAGTTTACTATTTACTGCCAAAAATTCATAACCTTGTTCCTCGAGGTCATGCCCAACAATATTCATGGCCCAATTATGTAGTTCTTGTTCGCTAAGTATTTCCATTTTTCAAAAGTACAAATTAGATTTTATAAATAATGGGATATAAGCCTTTGTAAAAACAAAAAACCGAAATGCAGAGCAAATCGGTTTTTTGAAATTATATAGGTTGAAATATTATCCTCCAAAATCGTCAAAACGGATATTTTCATCTGGGATACCAAAATCTTGTCCCATTTTCTCTACCGCTTTATTCATTAATGGTGGTCCACAGAAGTATAATTCGATATCTTCTGGGGCATCGTGTTTTGAAAGGTAATTATCGATTACACAATTATGGATAAAGCCAACAAAACCGTCTCCTGCTTCATCGTTAATATCTTTCTTCACTTTCCAATTATCTTCTTCTAAAGGTTCAGATAAAGCTAAATAGAATTTAAAGTTAGGGAAATCTCTCTCTAATTCTCTAAAATGTTCTATATAGAAAAGCTCACGTTTAGAACGACCACCATACCAATAGGTAACAGTTCTTCCTGTTTTAAGGGTTTTGAATAAGTGGTATAGGTGCGAACGCATTGGTGCCATTCCTGCTCCTCCACCAACGTAAAGCATTTCTGCTTCGCTCTCGTTGATGAAGAACTCTCCGTAAGGTCCAGAAATAGTTACTTTATCTCCTGGCTTCTGAGCGAATATGTAAGAAGAAGCAACTCCTGGATTTACATCCATCCAACCGTTTTTATTTCGATCCCATGGTGGTGTAGCAATACGCACGTTAAGCATAATGTCTCTTCCTTCTGCTGGGTAAGAAGCCATAGAGTATGCACGCTCTACAACCTCATCGTTTTTCATGCTTAATGGCCAAAGATTAAACTTATCCCACTCTGCTTGAAACTTATCTGGAGTTTCATGCTCTTCTGGGTGAGCGGTAATATCTATATCTTTGTAGTTTATGGTGCAAGGAGGTATTTCTATTTGGATATAACCTCCTGCTTTATAATTCATATCTTCTGGAATACGAACTACAAATTCTTTAATAAATGAAGCTACGTTGTAATTTCTCACAACTTCTGCTTCCCATTTTTTAATTCCGAATACTTCCTCAGGAATGGTAATTTCCATATCCTGTTTTACTTTTACCTGGCATGCTAAACGAGCTCCGTGTTGTAGCTCTTTACGTGTAAAGTGAGGGGTTTCTGTAGGAAGTGCTTCGCCTCCTCCTGCTAAAACGTGGCATTCACACTGAATACATGTACCACCACCACCACAAGCTGATGGTAAAAATATTTTTTGATTTCCTAAGGTAGAAAGAAGAGTTCCTCCAGATTCTACTTCGATATCTTTTTCTCCGTTGATTTTTATGGTAACTGGACCAGATGGAGATAGTTTTTGTTTTACAAACAATAACAATCCTACCAATAATAAAGTTAATACTAAAAATGCAACTACGGTTACTAAGACAGTTCCTGTTGTATCTACTGCTAATATCATGTTACTCATTTATTGAAGTGGTGTTAGTAACTAATTTATTTTCGTTTGCTTTTCGAGGAGCTTCGGCTGTTTTTACTTCTTCTTTAGCTTTTGCTTCATCATCACCTCCTGTTAACATACCTCCAAAACTCATAAATCCGATAGCCATTAACCCTGTAATAATAAAGGTAATTCCTAAGCCTCTTAGTGGTCCTGGCACCTTAGAGTAACGGATTTTTTCTCTAATAGCGGCAATTGCTAAAATAGCTAAAAACCAACCTATTCCTGAAGATACTCCGTAATTAAAAGCTAAATCTATGCTTGGTATCTCACGAGATTGCATAAATAAAGATCCTCCTAAAATTGCACAGTTTACAGCAATAAGTGGTAAAAATATACCTAAAGAGTTATATAAGCCTGGTGCAAACTTTTCTACAATAATCTCAACTAATTGTACCATGGTTGCAATGGTTGCAATAAACATGATAAATGATAAGAAGCTAAGGTCGAAATCTGCATATTCTGTTCCTAACCATTTTAGCGCTCCTGGTTGTAAAATATATTGATCTAATAACCAGTTTACTGGTACGGTTACTGCAAGTACAAAAATTACAGCAGCTCCAAGACCAACCGCAGTACTTACTTTTTTAGATACTGCAAGGTAAGAACACATCCCTAAGAATGTTGCAAATACCATGTTATCTATAAAAATTGATTTAAAAAATAATTCTATATGTTCCATATGATATCTTTTAGACTAATCTATAAATTGATTAGGCTTTAAATGTTATTCGTCTTCTATTAAGGCTTTATTACGGCTACGTTGTACCCAAATGATAATTCCTACTACAATAAGTGCCATTGGTGCTAATAGCATAAAGCCATTATTTTCGTATCCAAAAGCATAAACGCCTGTTTTTTCTATTGGATCTCCTAATACTTTATAGCCTAATAACGTACCTGCTCCTAAAAGTTCTCTAAAAAACCCTACGATAATTAAAATTACACCATATCCTAAGGCATTTCCTATTCCGTCTAAGAACGATCTCCAAAGCCCGTTTCCTAAAGCAAAGGCTTCAAAACGCCCCATAATAATACAGTTGGTAATAATAAGCCCTACGAAAACGGATAAGGTTTTACTTAACTCGTATGCAAAGGCTTTTAGCACTTGGTCTACAATAATTACTAAGGCAGCTACTACGGTAAGCTGTACTATAATTCTAATTTTTGAAGGAATGATATTTCTTATTAAAGAGATAACTACGTTTCCTACTCCCATTACGAATAATACGGATACCGCCATTACGATAGATGCTTTAAGCTCGGCTGTAATTGCTAATGCAGAACAAATACCTAATACTTGAATAGTAATTGGGTTATTATCTGCTAATGGGTCTGAAATTAATTTTGCATCTTTTCTAGATAAAAGTCCCATACGATTATTTGTTTTTTAATTTATCAAAATAAGGCTTATAAAGCTTAAGATCATTTCTAAGCATATCTGCAACACCGTTTCCAGTAATTGTTGCTCCTGCAATGGCATCTACTTCGTTATCCTTTTTATCTTTATTCAACGGGTCTGCATTACTTTTGGTAATGGCTACTCCTTTAAAGTTTCCTTTACTATCTAGTAAATGTTCTCCTATAAAATCATCCATAAAGAAACGCTCTTTAATATTGGCTCCTAAACCTGCGGTTTCTGCTTTATGGTCAAAATAAGCCCCTTGGATTACCATGTTTTCATCCATAGCAATGTATGCCCACACAGCGTCCCAAAGACCTTTTCCTCTAATTGGAACTATGTAAAACGTTTTTCCGTCTTTTTCTCCAACAAATAAAGGTAATCTTCTTTCTGCTCCTTTTGCTTTTTCTTTTTTAATATCAATTAAATAAGCTTTATCATCCTCTGTTATGTCTCCGTTGCTTTCTAGTACAATTTGTTTGGTTATGTACTTTCCAAAAAGTTCTGGAGCATCTTTGGTTGATACAAAGATAGCACTGGTTTCATTGTTTTCATTAACACCCATTGCATAAAGGATGTTTTGCTGTTTTTCCAGCTCTACATTGGTAGATATTTTACCTTTTAGCGATGCTGCGGTAAAAGCAAGTAAAGCACCAACTACCACTACCATTCCTATGGCAAATAATATTGTATATCCGTTACTGTCTGTTCTTTTACTCATGTTACGCTGTTTTTGCTTTTAGACGTTTCATTCTTTTCTTCACGTTTCCTTGCACCACATAGTGATCTATGGTTGGAGCAAATACATTCATCAATAAGATAGCTAGCATTACTCCTTCTGGATACGCTGGGTTAAATACACGTATTAAGATAGAAATAAAGCCTATCAAGAATCCGTATATCCATTTTCCTTTATTGGTTTGGGAAGCGGTTACAGGATCGGTTGCCATAAATACAACCCCAAAGGCAAAACCTCCTATTAATAAATGATGCCAAAATTCTGTACTCATCAAGGTATAGAATTTACTTCCTTCTGTAATCCAGCCGGCATCTACAACGCTATTAAATATAAGTCCCATTACTAGTGCTCCTACTACTGCAGAAAACATAATTCTCCAACTTCCTATTTTAGAAAAAATAAGGAATAAGGCTGCTAGGGCAATAAGTAAGGTTGAAGTTTCTCCGATAGAACCAGGGATAAAACCAAAGAACATATCTGCTACAGAATAATGTACTTCATGTCCTTGTGCTAAACTTCCTAAAATAGTTTCGCCCGAAATAGCATCTACATTTTTACCTGCTGCCATTTGCTGTGCATTTTCTACCGCACCATGTACCCAAACTTTATCTCCAGACATCCAAGTAGGGTATGCAAAGAATAAGAATGCTCTAATAGTGAGGGCAGGGTTCAGGATATTCATTCCTGTACCTCCAAATACTTCTTTTCCTATTACTACTCCAAAAGCTACTGCTACGGCTAGCATCCATAGTGGTAAATCTACAGGAACAATTAAAGGCACAAGCATACCTGTTACCAAGTAACCTTCTTCTATTTCATGACCTTTTATTACCGCGAATAAAAACTCTATTGCTAAACCTACTACGTAGGATACAATTACTAAGGGTAATACTTTTATTATTCCCATTACTAGGTTATCCCAACTCCAAAAAGCAGCTGAAAAGAAACCTTCTACAGCTTCGATATCGCCTAATGCTAAATAATGTTGGTATCCTGCGTTAAACATCCCAAAAATTAAACATGGCACTAATGACATGATTACTGTATTCATGGTACGTTTAAGATCGTCTGCCGCTTTAACATGCGTTCCTCCATGCGTCACCTCGTTTGGTGTAAATAAGAAGGTATGAAAGCCGTTAAATAAAGGAGCTAATTTTGTTCCTTTATATTTATCGTTAATTTTATGTAATTTATCAAATAAACCCATTTTCTATATGTTTTTCTTTTTTATGATTAAAATGAAGTTATTAACCAATTTCTTTAATCATTAAATCTAAACCTTCTCTAATAATCTGTTGATGTGGTTGTTTAGAAACACATACAAATTCCGTAAGAGCAAAATCTTCTGGTGCTACTTCATACATTCCTAAAGCTTCCATCTCGTCTAAATCTTTATACATACAAGATTTTAGCACTTGCATCGGGAACATATCTAACGGAAATACCTCCTCGTAAATCCCTGTAAGCACAAAGGCTCTGTGCTCTCCGTTGGTATTGGTGCTAAGCTTATATTTTTTATTGGGACTTAACCACGAGAAAGTCATTGCTCTAGAGGTAGATACTTTATCGGTAATAGGTTTATTCCACCCAAAAAGTTCGTAATGATTGCCTTCTGGAATTACCGTAATCATGTTATTATAATAATCCAGACTACCGTTCTCTGCAGAAACTTTTCTCCCCGTAAGTACATTTCCTGAAATTACACGAACATTAGCTCCTTTAGTAACGCCTTCGTTATAAATAACAGAAGCTACATCGGCTCCTATTTTTGTTTTAAAATAACGTGGCTTTTTCACTTCAGATCCAGCTAAAGCTATGATACGTTCTGGATTAAATTTCCCTGTAAGAAACAAGTCTCCAAGAATTACTAAATCTTGCGGTGTAATTGTCCAAACGGTTTCTCCCTTATTAACGGGATCTATTTTATTGATTTGCGTCCCTACATTCCCTACTGGATGCGGCCCTGAAACCTTATGTATAGCAACACCGGTTAAATTTGCCATAGGAGATTTTGCACTCCCTACACTTACATGAACCTTACCTGTAGTAAGTTTCGATAAAGCATCTATAGCAGCCTGCATTTGTTTTTCCTTACCTTGCAATACATAATCGTAATCTGCAGCAAGTGGTGCCGAAGCATACCCAGAAACAAAAATGGCTTTAGGTGTTTTTTCAGGATTAGCAATTACATCGTACGGACGTTGTTTAATAAAAACCCAGCCTCCTGAAGCTAATAATCTTGTTTTGATAGTTTCTGCATCGGCACTAGCCACATTTAAAGCTCCGTGATCTACAGTCTCTTGTTGAGCATCTGCTTTAATCCGTACAGCCATAATGCGTCTTCGCTCTCCGCGTTCTACCGCTACAACTTCCCCTGCAACAGGCGATACAAACTTCATTTCCTCAATATTTTTATTAAAGAAAATTGTTTCTCCAGCCTTTACTTTGGTTCCTTCTTTAGCTATAAGTCTTGGGAGTATTCCGTGAAAGTCTTCGGGTCTTATGGTATAAATCGCACTAGAAGCGGCATTTTCAGTAGACTTTTCAGCCTCACCTACTAATTTTATATCTAGACCTTTTTTGATTTTAATGTCGTTTGACATAGTGTTTTAAATAAAGTTAATTATTCGCGATTGCAAATTTAGTAATTAAATTATCATCTTATAGCCTTGTCTAATGGAAGTTGCTTATTTATATTCTTTCTAAATAAAATCAGGTTTTAATCTTACTTTTATAAAAATCTCTACAAATAAAAATATGTATATTTAACCCAAAAAAACGTCATGAAATTTTCATTTTTCATTTTTATAGCCATCATATACAGTAGCATTGTTTGGAGCCAGCAACCAGAAATCACCCCACCCGCATATATAAAAACCATCCAGTTTGAAGGTGGAATTGAATTTAGCGGAACTCCTATTGTAAAACTCGGAGAGTCTATACACATATCATTTGATGATTTAATTGGAGATGAAGCCGATTATTATTACAAAATAACACATTACAATTTCGATTGGACGCCTTCAGAATTATCAAAAAACGAATACATGGAAGGCTATGATAACATGAGGATCACAAATTACCTCAACTCATACAACACACTCCAAATATATTCTCATTACTGGCTAGAAATCCCTAACAAAAACACAAAAAGATTAAAAGTAAGCGGAAACTACATGCTGGAAATTTACAACAATAAAGATGAAATTGTTTTCTCAAGAAAATTTATGATTTATGAAGACATTGCAAAAGTTACTACCGAAATTAAACGAACACGCGACTTAAAATACATAGACCAAAAACAAGCTGTATACTTTTCTATAGATGGAAGCGACAACCTCCTTATAAGAAACCCAGACAGCAATCTTAAAACCCTAATTATAAAAAACAACAACCTACAAGAAAGCATCTACAACCTTAAACCACAGTACAACACAGGGAACAAGTTTATTTATCGCTATGACAAAGAGGCTTCGTTTTGGGGAGGAAATGAATTTTTAGCCTTCGACACCAAAGATGTTCGCGGAACCGCAATGAATATCAGAAAAATTGAATTGATCGATATCTATAACACCTACTTATACGCCAATGCCAGCCGAGCACACGAACCATATACTTACAACCCCGATATTAACGGGAGCTATGTAATACGAACCCTACAAGGCGAGAACAACAATATTGAAGCCGAGTACACCTGGGTACATTTCAACCTACTAAACCCTTACAATATTCCTGAAGATGCAGCAATACACCTCTACGGAAGCTTTAATAATTACACCATAGACGACAGCACAAAACTTACCTACAACAAAAAAACAGACAGTTACCAATTAAAACATCTTTTCAAACAAGGCTTTTACAACTATAAATACATTCTTGTAAATAAAGACGGAAGCATAGATCATGGTGCCATCTCTGGTAATTTCGATAAAACAGAAAACAATTATACTGTCTTGGCCTATTACCGAGATTTAGGCGGAAGATACGACAGGATAATAGGAGTAGGAAGCGCAAACAGCAAAAATATATCCAATTAATTTTACAGCTTTACAACAGAAAAATAGTTTTTTAATTTTTATTTTAATATCTTAGTGGTTTGATTCTAGTGCCTTTGCACAGAGAAGGTTAATTAGTATGATACAACAAATCACAAAAGGTATAAAAATATCTGTAAAAACAAGTTTTCAAGGCGCTTTCCTTAAAAACTATAAAACTCATTTTGCCTTTACTTATCATATTACCATAGAGAATCAGAGCAACGATTCTGTACAACTCAACTCCCGATTTTGGCTCATTAAAGACTCATTAAGCAAAAACGAGATTATAAATGGCGAAGGTATAATAGGGAAAAAACCTGTTTTAAAACCTGGCGAAACACACAACTACAGTAGCGGATGCCTTATTACATCGCCATTTGGTGCCATGAGTGGCTACTATAACATGATAAACTTCACCTCTACCAAAACATTTAAAGTTAAAATTCCCACATTTAAACTTAGCGCTCCTTTTGCCCTAAATTAAAGCCTAAACAATTCTTTTTATTTTCATTATTAAAATAGCATAAAATAGCTATATTTACAGCTATATAAATATGTGTAGAATTATAAAATAAAAATTATGGGAAAAGGATTTTTTCACGTGCCTCCGGCAGTAAACGAACCTATTAAATCGTATGCACCAGGCACTCCAGAAAGAGACGAAGTTTTAAAAATGTATAAAGAATTATACAACCAGAAAATTGACGTCCCTCTATATATAGGCGATCAAGAAATCCGCACCAACAATACTAGAAATATCAACCCTCCACACGATCACCAACACTGTGTAGGAACATTTCATACTGCAGAAAAAAAACATATAGAACAAGCCATAAGCACTGCCTTAGAAGCTAGAAAAAAATGGTCACAATTAGCATGGGAACAACGTGCTGCCATATTTTTAAAAGCTGCTGATTTAATTGCCGGACCTTATCGTGCTAAAATAAATGCTGCAACCATGATTGGGCAGTCTAAAAACATCTTCCAGGCAGAAATAGATTCAGCTTGTGAGATTATAGACTTTTTACGTTTCAACGTAGAGTACATGACTCAAATGTATGATGAACAACCAGAATCTGACGAGCACGCTTGGAACAGAGTAGAATATAGACCTTTAGAAGGTTTTGTTTACGCCATAACCCCATTTAACTTTACAGCTATTGCAGGGAATTTACCTTCAAGTGCTGCCATGATGGGGAACGTTGTAGTTTGGAAACCTAGCGCAACACAAATGTTCTCTGCACAAGTACTTATGGAAGTTTTCCAAGAGGCAGGAGTTCCTAACGGCGTAATAAATATGGTAATGGGAGATGCCCAAATGATTACCGAAACTGTATTAGCCAGCCCTGATTTTGCAGGAGTTCACTTTACAGGTAGTACAGGTGTATTTAACAGCATTTGGAGTAAAATAGGGCAAAATATAGGTAACTATAAAACTTACCCTAGAATTGTAGGAGAAACTGGCGGTAAAGATTTTATTGTTGCACACCCTTCTGCAAATTCAAAAGAAGTTTCTACTGCAATCGCTAGAGGTGCTTTTGAATTCCAAGGACAAAAATGTAGTGCTGCTTCTAGAATGTATATCCCTAAAAGCATGTGGCCAAGCGTTAAAGCTGAATTAGAGGCCGATCTAAAATCCTTCAAAATGGGGTCGCCAGAAGACATGAGCAACTTTATTAATGCTGTAATCGACGAAAAATCTTTCGATAAATTAGCCAGTTATATCGACAGAGCTAAAAACGATACTGATGCCGAGGTAATTATGGGAGGTAACTACGATAAATCTAAAGGTTGGTTTATAGAGCCTACGGTAATCCTTACCAGCAACCCTAAATATGTTACCATGGAAACTGAGCTTTTTGGCCCTGTAGCAACAATTTATGTTTACGAAGATGACAAATGGGAAGAAATGCTAAACCTAGTAGACACTACTAGTGAATACGCATTAACAGGAGCTATTTTCTCTAAAGACCGTTATGCGGCAGAACAAGCTACAAAAGCTTTAGAAAACGCTGCAGGAAACTTCTACATCAACGACAAATGTACAGGAGCCGTAGTAGGTAGACAGCCTTTTGGAGGAGCAAGAGCCAGTGGAACAAACGACAAAGCAGGTTCTAAGCTTAACCTAATGCGTTGGGTTTCTGTTCGCTTAATCAAAGAAACTTTTGTACCACCAACAGATTATAGATATCCGTTTTTAGGAGAAGAATAAGCTTCAAAAAACAATATAAAACAAAAAGCTACGGATTAACCGTAGCTTTTTTTGTTTTTATTATCTTTATAAGCAGCAGCATGGGTAGATTTTGCCACCTATGAAGAAATAAGCAACTATTTTTCAGAAAAAGAAGAGTCTAACAATAAATATTATGAACAAGAAAGCAGAACAGAACAAGAAGGATCAAGGGAAGCTGACAGCAGAGAAATGGGCAAGGTTCACACCAGCAATGAAAGCACGATTCAAACTAGAGACGGCAAGGCTAATGAAGAAAAACCCAGAGTTCGAGAAAAAAGCGATGGCAATATTCAAGAAAGCAGAGGAAAGACACAAAGCCGAACAAGCGGAGAAAACTCAACAACAAAAAAGCCAAAATCCCAAAAAGGAAAACAACGCTTAAACCCAATAGATAAGAGTGCCTTTACTAAGCTTGTTAATAGGATAAAAAAGGCTTTCCCAAAAACAAGAATTATTCTTGATGCTGACAGAATGAAAACCCGGTTAGCAGAATTGGGCGAAGCATCGATATTACAAATTTTTCCTTATCGTAAAAGCAAAGACAATCATCTTGAAGAAAGCTTTAACCAAGCCAACAAGATGTTTAGCGAAGGGGTATCCTTAAATGAGATATGGAAAAAAACAGGTTTTTTTCTTAGGCAAAACACCAATAACGGTAAATGGGAGTGGGCTTATAGAATAGACCAAAACAAAATGAATGTAAGAATGCCTGCTTTAAGAGTAGGTAGTAGATATAATTTATCGGATATTGTGAAATATCCAGCGTTTTTTAGTATTTTCCGAAAGCTAAAGACATCACAGTCAAAGTAACTGATAATGCTAATAGACAGTCTGTTATGGATTTATCGGCAGACGGAAAAACACTAACTATAAACCTTGCTTATTACAAAGGCTATGAAAGAAGCACCAAAGGAACCAAAGAAACAATCGCCCACGAACTCCAACATTATGTGCAAACGAGCGAACACGGAGGAGGCACGTCAAACAATAAAGCGTCTAAGAATGTTAGCCGCAGGCTTAGATCCTTACGTAGGATATATAACGGCGGACGACTTGTTTTAGGCTATAAACTTACCGATGCAGACGTACAGGAGCCGTAGTAGGCAGACAGCCTTTTGGAGGAGCAAGAGCCAGCGAAACAAACGATAAAGCAGGCTCTAAGCTTAACCTAATGCGCTAGGTTTCTGTTCGCTTAATCAAAGAAACTTTTGTACCACCAACAAATTATAGATATCCGTTTTTTCGGAGAAGAATAAGCTTCAAAAAACAATATAAAACAAAAAGCTACGGATTAACCGTAGCTTTTTTTGTTTTTATCACTTTACCTTGATTACTTTATATTTTTACACTATATTTAGCATAATTTAACACCTTTCTCTTTAAAAAGAAGCTAATCAACCAATCTATCTACAGAGCCCAATTCTAGTATCTCGATATACTTAATTGGGCTTCCATATTTATTAGCCTTTATATTTTAGCGGAAGATAAACCAGCTTTTTTGTTTCAAAAAAATCTTCCGAAAAATAATTGGTTAACGGAATAATTTGAGCTGTTGTATATTTTCTCAACTCCTCTTCCAAATCTCCGCCCTTCAAATACAAAATACCATTTCTATGCTCATGCTTACTCGTTTTCTTAATACGCCCTTTTATCCAACGTACAAAAGTCTCCATTTGGGCAACAGCCCTACTTATTATAAAATCATATTGCCCATCAAGCTCCTCTACACGAGCATTAGTGGTTTTTACATTTTCTAAACCTAAACCTTCTACTACATGGTCTACAACTTTAATTTTTTTCCCAATACTATCTACCAAATGAAAATTTGTTTCAGGAAATAGAATGGCCAAAGGCACACCAGGAAAACCTCCTCCTGTACCTACATCAAGAACATTAGCATGAGGATTAAACCCCTGAAATTTAGCTATTCCTAACGAATGCAACACATGCCTTAAATATAACTCATCGATATCTTTACGAGAAACCACATTAATCTTCAAGTTCCAATCTTTATAAAGTTCTTGTAGTTTTTCAAACTGAACCAATTGTTCTTCAGTTAGGTTCGGAAAGTATTTTTGTAGTAAATCCAACTTTTTATTTTTATGCAAAAGTACAACTAAAGCCTAATTTTTTAGAAAAAATTCTTTGGCTATTTTAAAATTAATAATGCACCACCTCATTCTATAGGATTACAAACAGTTTAGTTTGCTGAATTCGGTAAATCACAATAAGTTTTATACCTTTGAATTTAATATTAAGTTCCTTATTTACGTTATACAAAAGCATTATTTGCATATGAAAAATCTTCTTTCCGAAAGAATAAACAAGCTGCAAACCTCAGCTACCTTAGCTATGGCTGCTAAAGCTAGAGCGTTAAAAGCCGAAGGAAAAGACATTATTAGCTTAAGCTTGGGCGAGCCAGACTTTAATACTCCCGATTTTATTAAAGAAGCCGCTATCCAGGCCATAAATGACAACTACACGAGTTACCCGCCCGTAGATGGTTATCCAGCACTAAAAGAAGCTATTGCAGGAAAATTTAAACGAGACAACAACCTTACTTATAGTACCGCTCAAATAGTTGTTTCTACCGGAGCAAAACAAGCCTTAGCCAATGCCGCTTTAGTATGTATTAACCCTGGAGACGAAGTTATTTTACCTTGTCCATACTGGGTAAGCTACAGAGACATTGTAAAGATAGCAGAAGGCGTACCTGTAGAAGTACAAACCTCTATAGAAAATGATTTTAAAATAACCCCAGAGCAATTAGAAGCGGCCATCACACCAAAAACAAAGATGCTATGGTACAGTTCGCCATGTAACCCTAGTGGCTCTATTTACAGTAAAGAAGAACTAAGAGCCTTAGCAGATGTACTGCAAAAACACCCCGATATTATCGTAGTGAGCGATGAAATTTACGAGCACATTAATTTTGTAGGCGGTCATGTTTCTATGGCTCAATTTGAGGATATGTATAACCGCACCATCACTGTAAACGGAGTATCCAAAGCTTTTGCTATGACAGGCTGGAGAATTGGTTACATTGGCGCTCCAGAAGCTATTGCTAAAGCTTGTACTAAAATGCAAGGACAAATTACCAGTGGAGCAAATTCTATTGCACAACAAGCAACCATTGCAGCTGTTAGTGCGCCTGTAAGTAAAATTAAATACATGGTAGATGAATTTAAAGAACGAAGAACACTTATTCTTAACCTTTTAAACAGCATTGAAGGCTTTAACTGCAACAACCCAGAAGGTGCTTTTTATGTATTCCCTAACGTTGCTGCCTTATTCGGAAAAACGTTTAACGGAAAAACCATTCAGAACGCTTCAGACCTATCTATGTATTTACTAGAGGAAGCCAATGTTGCTACAGTAACAGGAGAAGCCTTCGGAAATCCAGATTGTATTAGGTTATCCTACGCTGCCAGTAAAGAAGAAATCACAACAGCCATTAACAGAATAAAGAAAGCCTTAAGCTAAAGGCTTCATGCTTTCACCTATAAAAAAATCCTGAAAGTTAATGTTTCAGGATTTTTTTATAGCATTATTCTACCTGTTACGCCAGAAAAAAGGTGTAAATATAATAAGTACAGTTAGCAGCTCTAGCCTTCCTGTTAACATTAAAAAAGCGCTCCACCATTTACCTGCATCGGGCAATACATCAAAATTATCTACTGGGCTCAACATCCCATAGGCTGGACCAATATTTCCTAAAGATGATGCTGCAGCACCTATAGCACTTTCAAAATCTAAACCTAGGTAAGCAAGAAAAACAGCACCGATTATAAACACCAAAAGGTACCATATAAAAAAACCTAAAATATTAAATACAATTTTCCCTTGAATAGCTTTTCCATTATAACGTACAGGAAGTACAGCATTAGGATGAAGCGTACGCTTAAACTCGGTTATCCCATTTCGTATCATAATAATATGCCTAACAATTTTTACTCCTCCCGAGGTTGAACCTGCTGAGCCTCCTAAGAAGAAAAGCCCAAAAAAGAGCATACTCAAAAAGGGAGTCCACATAGTGAAGTCTGCAGAAACAAATCCCGTAGTAGTAATAACCGATATCACTTGAAACAATGAATGCCTAAAAGCGCTTTCATACTCTCCCCACACCATTGGATGATCTATGGATGACAAAGAAGGGTCGGCCTGAAAATAAATTATCACAGAAGAAATTAACGTAAGTCCTGCTATAAAAATAAAATACCATTTCAGCTCTTCATTGCGTAATACTTTTTGAATTTGCCCCTTGAAACTAAAATAACTCATTACAAAATTAGTTCCTGCCAAAAACATAAATACAATAATAATATACTGAATTACAGGATCGTCATTCCAATAAGCAACACTTGCATTTTTTGTAGAAAACCCACCTGTAGATAACGTACTTAAGGCATGGTTTAGTGCATCAAATACACTCATTCCTGCTACGCTTAATAGTATTGTTTCTGCAACGGTATAGCCTACATAAATAAGCCATAATCTTTTTGCGGTATCGGCTATTCTAGGTTTTAATTTATCTGCACTTGGCCCAGGAGCTTCTGCTGCAAACAGCTGCATTCCTCCCACACCCAACAAGGGTAAGATGGCTACAGCAAGAACAATAATTCCCATCCCTCCTATCCAATGTGTTAAGCTTCGCCATAACAAAACCCCGTGAGGAAGAATTTCGATATCATTAAGAATAGTTGCACCTGTTGTGGTATAGCCCGACATGGTTTCAAAAAAAGCATCGGTAACATTATCTATGCTTCCTGTAAAAAGATAGGGTAACATCCCGCTTAGTGTCATAAAAACCCAACCAAAAGTTACAATGATATACCCTTCGCGTTGCTTTAATTCTTTTTTATGATTTTTGGTAGCAAACATTAATATTAACCCAACCAGCATAGTGGTAAAAGATGCTCCTGCCAACTCTACAATAGCCCCATCTTTATAAATGATACTCGCTATGCAGGCCAACAACATAAACCCTCCATTACAAAGCAGTAAAAGCCCCATAATATGGGTAATAATTTTTAAATTAAGCTTAGGCATTTTTACAACAAATTTTCTACTTTCCGAATAGCTTGTGGCAAACAGCAAACTACAATCCTATCGTTTGGTTTTATGGTAAAATCTCCCATCGGGATAATTCCTTCTTTATTTCTAATAACTCCACCTACAATTGCATTTCGAGGCCACTTAATATCAGCTATGCGTTTATTACTAACTTTAGAGTCTTCTTTTACAATAAACTCTAACAGCTCCGCATTCATGTTGTTTAGTTTTGTCATCGCCACAACATCTCCTTTTCTTATATACCTAAAAATGGTATTTGCGGCAAGAAGCTTTTTATTAATCAAGGTATTAATTCCTATAGAATGACTTAATTGAAAATAATCCATATTTTCTACCAGCGATATGGTTTTCATCACTCCTTTAGATTTTGCCATCAGGCAAGTCATAATGTTAGTTTCAGAATTTCCAGTCACTGCGATAAACGCATCCATATCATAAATATTCTCTTCTTCTAGAACCTCTGCATCTCTTCCATCGCTATGTATTACTAATGTTTTAGGAAGTTCGTCTGCCAGCTCGAATGCTTTCTCTCGGTTAGATTCTATAAGCTTTACATTAAATTTTGCATCGCAAAGGCTCTTGGCGGTTCTTCTTCCTATTTTACTCCCTCCAAGAATCATGATGTTTTTAATTTCGTGCTTAGTTTTTCCCGTAAGTTTATAGAGTTCATCTACACCGTCTTGTGTGGTAACAAAATATACTTGGTCTCCTTCTTTAAAAACTGTATTCCCTCTAGGAATAAGCGTGTATTGTGTTCCATAACGTTGCACGGCAATGGTTACAAATTTTAAATCTGGAAAAATATTTACAGCGCTGCTTATGGTCTCACCCACAAACGGAGCATTTTTTGCTAATTTAAAACCAACCATTGTTAATGCCCCTTGATCGAACATAAAAGTATCGTTAAACGCAGATCTATTTAGTAATTCTTCTATCTCTTTAGCTGCCAAAGATTCTGGCGAGATAAGTTCGTCTATTCCAAAACGTTTAAAACCTAGTTTACTTTTACGCTCTATAAACTCTTCGTTAGAAATTCTAGCAATTGTTCGCTTAGCGCCCAGTTGTTTTGCGAGTACACAGATGGTAATATTTGTGGTTTCGCTAGACGTTACACTAATCACCAAATCAGCTTCATCTACTTGGGCCTCTGTTAATATTTTTATTGAGGTAGCATCGCCCTTAATTGTAATAATATCTAAATGACTATCGGCATGCTGCAAGTTGTTTTGCTCATTGTCTATCAATGTTATATTCTGCGATTCATACGAAAGTAATTTTGCCAAATGAAAGCCTACTTCCCCTGCCCCAGCAATAATAATTTTCATAACCTAATTGTGAATTTTATAGATTAAAACAGACGAAAAACATATTAAAAATCAGTTTCTTAAATAAAATTTACGTTTTTCGGAAAGCAAATATACTTCTATTTTTCTTCTAAAAGAACAAATAGCTAGTTTACAATTTTTTATCACATTGATATTATTCTATTATAGATAACGTATCTTTGCAAAAATTTTTCGCAATGACCAAAAAGCTCACGCCTTATAAAGATTCTAAGCTCACCAAAAAAAAACAGGTTGAACAAATGTTTGATACCATCTCGGAAGATTACGATGGCTTAAACCGCGTTATTTCTTTTGGTATAGATACTTCTTGGCGAAAAAAAGTAATTAAACTTGTAAGTTCTACAACACCAAAAACCGCTTTAGATATTGCTACAGGCACTGGAGATCTAGCTATCAGCATGGCAGAAGCGGGTATCCCTAGCGTTACGGGGTTAGATTTATCGGAAGGAATGCTTAGTATTGGACGAAAAAAAATAGCGCAAAAAAACCTAACCGATAAAATAGAAATGGTTCAAGGTGATTCTGAAGCACTTCCCTTTAGTGACAATAGTTTTGATGCGATAACAGTAGCTTTTGGAATAAGAAATTTTGAAACCTTAGAAAACGGTTTAGCAGAAATTTTACGGGTATTAAAACCTGGGGGGATTTTTGTGATTTTAGAAACCTCGGTTCCCACAAAAACACCTTACAAACAAGGCTACAAGCTCTACACAAAATATATTTTACCTTCTATTGGGCGCATCTTCTCTAAAGACAAAGTAGCCTACCAATACTTAAGCGATAGTGCGGCTATTTTTCCTTACGGGAAAAAACTCAACAATATTTTACAAAAAATTGGGTTTACAAATGTAGAACACAAACCACAAACTTTGGGCGTTGCTACCATTTATAGTGCTTCCAAAGCCTAAAAAATATATTTTTTATGTTTAAGAAAAAACATGTTTTTATTCTGTTATGCCTATTTTTAGGCTTACAACATATACAAGCTCAAGGCTTTTTTAGAAGAGGAAACAACATAAAAAATCTTGAAAATTTCGATAAAAACCGTTGGTCTTGGGGGTACTTTTTAGGTTTTAATGCCTACGATTTTAAATTTGATTATAAAGAACACCCTACGCAAGACATTATTATTGACAAAACAACAGGTTTTAATGTAGGGCTTATAGGTAATTTAAGGCTTAATGATTATATGGATTTACGCCTGGAGCCTGGGGTAATGTTTACCCAACGAAATTTTATGTATCCTGAAATCCCCGAAGACAACCTACGCGAGGTAAAATCTACCTATATACATATCCCGCTGCTTATGAAGTTTTCTACAAAGCGCCTTAATAATTTTAAGCCGTTTGTGGTAGGAGGCGTATCTACTTCTATAAACCTTTCGAGCAACGAAAATAATCCCGACGATAATAGTGTTGGTGAATTTAGAATGAACACCAATACCTATTATTATGAAATTGGTTTTGGTATAGACTTTTACCTTTACTTCTTTAAATTCACGCCATCTATTCGAGGAGTTTTTGCTATTAATGATGAACTTAAAAGAGACCTAGACCCTAACAGCCCTTATACAGGAAACATCAACAGCATGGAGAGTAGAGCAATTTTTATAAACTTTACTTTTCAGTAAAATTAAGCACGCTTAAATTCGCTTAACAAAATTGCAGCAGCAGTGGCTACATTAAGACTCTCGGTAGCACCATTAGCACCAAATTGCGGAATACTTAACCTATGAGTAACCATACGCGCAACATCATCTCTAATCCCGTTAGCTTCGTTCCCCATAATTAAAATACCCTCACTAGGCAGGTTTTGCTGATAAACATTTTCTCCTTCCATAAAAGTACCAAAAACAGGAAGTGCCGTTTGCTCTATGGCTTCTGGTAAACTTCTGTAGTGTATATTTACCCGTGTTAACGAACCCATACTCGCCTGCACCACTTTAGGGTTATAACAATCTACCGTATCGGGCGAGCAAAGCAAATGCTCTATACCAAACCAATCACAAAGCCTTATAATGGTTCCTAAATTACCTGGGTCTCGAACCCCATCTAAAGCCACAACCACTCCTGATAGGTTTACTTTTTTTACTGGTGGAATTTTCACTAACGCCAAGGCCGTTTGTGGCGTAGTAAGCTTAGATATTTTTTTTAACTCCTTTTCAGTTACCAAATGTAAATTTGTAGGCTTTAGCAAAGAAAAAACATCTGTTTTACTAAAAATATCGGTAACTTCGTACGAAGAAGCTAAGATTTCTTTAATAACTTTTATCCCTTCCGCAATAAACAATCCGTGTTTTTGACGGTACTTTTTTTGCGACAAGCTGTTTATTAACTTAATTTGAGTTTTACTAATCATAAAATGATGTATTTTTGAACTCTAAAATGTGACTATTTGAAGATTTCTATCGCAAAAATATCATTAATTATTTTACTTATCAGCATAAGTGCATGTAATAGTGTAAAAAGAGTACCTAATCAAGAACATCTGCTTACCGATAATTATATTTATGTTAATGATAAACTTATAAAAAATCAAAAGGCATACGCAGAAATATACCAACAGCCAAATGTAGAACTCCCCTTTGTAGGTATCCCGTTGCGCTTACATATTTATAACCTAGCCAAAGTAAAACCCGATTCTGCTTTTTATAAATGGATACATAAAAAACCCAAACGCAAAGAGCGTTTAGTAAATTTTCTTTCTGAAAAGCAAGCAGGTAATCTTGCCGAAGGCTATATCAATTTTAATAATTTCCTAAAAAACACAGGGCAAGCACCCACTATTGTAAACGAAGAACTTACAGAAAAATCTGAAGAGCGCCTTAAAGCATGGTTTTGGAATCATGGCTGGTTTAACGTAGAAGCAAAACACGAAATAACCAGAAAAAACAATAAACGTGCTCATGTTACCTACCGAATAACCCCTAACAAACCTTATATTTTAGATAGCCTATCTACCAGTATTAGCGCAAAAGATGCCGACTCGTTATACCTTAACATTAAAAATGAAAGCCCCATAAAATCTGGCGAAAAATTTAACACCACAAATTTCAAAGACGAGCGCGAGCGCATAACCACCTATTTTAGAAATAATGGCTTGTACCATTTTGACCAAGAATACATTACCTTTTATGCCGATACTATTGCAACAGACCATAAGGTAAATATAGATATGGTGATAACCAACCGAGAAGAAAAAAAAGAAGATTCTGCTTACAAAGTACCTTTTAAAATACATAAAATTAGCGAAGTAAATGTTTTTACTGACTATAAAGGAAGTGCAGACCATACTGCCACAGATTCTACACACTATGGAGGCTATAATTTTTTTAGTTTTGAGAAACTTGCATACAATCCTAAAGCCTTAAGCGACCTTATTTTTATAAAAAAAGGAAATACTTTTAGCGATAAAGACAGAGCATTAACCTACAGCCGTATAAATGGGTTACGTGTTTTTAACTACCCAAATATCCAATACATACAAGATCCTAGAGACAGTACAAACACACAACTAATCACCAATATTTTTCTAACCCCAAAACCCAAATTTGGTATAGATTTTAATTTTGACCTCTCCCGAAGTAACATTCAAAATTTCGGAATTGGTTTTGGAGGTTCACTCTTAATACGAAACATTTTTGGCGGAGCTGAAGTTTTTGAAATCGCAGCACGAGGAAGTGTAGGTTCATCTAAAGAAGCTGCCGATAGTCAAGATAAATTCTTTAATATTTCCGAAGTGGGTGTCGATGCCAGCTTAAGCTTTCCGAAAATAGCCTTCCCACTAAATACAGACAACATTATTCCTAAATACATGTATCCTTTTACCACATTAAAAACAGGAATAAGCACACAAAAAAACATAGGGCTAGACAAACATAACATCACTGGAGAATTCACCTATAAATGGAACCCCGACAAAGAGCGTACTTACCGATTAAAACTTATAGATGCCCAGTATGTTAGAAATCTAAACACCAGCAATTACTTTAATGTTTATACAAACTCCTATAATCGTTTAAACGAAATTGCAGGCAACAACATCACTCAAATTGACCAAAATTACTTCAACTCCAAAGGAAATTTAAGCATTCCTGACGGGACTACCGCTTTTCTTAACGATTATAAACAAAATCAATACACATTAGAAAATACCGAAATAGAAGAAATTCGAGATATTATAGAACGTCAAGACCGGCTTACAGAAAACAACTTTATCCTTGCCACGAGTTTTAATTACCTAAAAAATACGCAAGAAAACATCTACGATAAAGAATTCACTCAGTTTCGTTTTAAAATAGAAGGCGCTGGAAACCTCCTAAACCTTGCCAGTCCGCTTTTAAATTTATCTAAAGAAAATGATTCTTACAGCATTTTTAATGTACAATACTCACAATACATAAAAGGAGAGTTTGATTTGATAAAACACTGGGATTTTGGAAATAAAAACATTCTTGCCACAAGAATTTTTACAGGAATCGCCATCCCTTTAGGAAATGCCAACAGCATTCCTTTTGCCCGAAGTTTTTTTGCAGGAGGAGCCAATGACAATCGCGGATGGAAACCTTATAACATAGGTCCAGGAAGCAGCGGCGGACGTAACGAATTTAATGAAGCTAACCTTAAAATAAGCCTTAATGCCGAATACAGGTTTAACCTTTTTGGCTCCTTAGACAGTGCTATTTTTATAGACGCAGGTAACATTTGGAATGTTTTAGACAATGTAGAACACAAACCCTCTCGTTTTGAATCGGTTAAAGATTTAACCGAAATTGCTGTAAGTTCTGGTTTTGGCCTACGCTACGATTTTAGCTTTTTTGTAATACGATTAGACCTTGGCTTTAAGACCTACGACCCCGCATATGACGACCAAAAATGGTTTACCAAATACAATTTTCAGAACTCTGTAATTAATTTCGGGATTAATTATCCTTTTTAATCACATCTATTTTCACATATATTTTCTTAATTTTGTAAACTTAAAAATCAATAAAACACCTCTTATACTATGAGTCATAACATAAAACCAGGAGTTGCCACCGGAAAAGAAGTCCAAGCGATTTTTGCACATGCAAAAAAACACAAGTACGCATTACCTGCGGTTAATGTAGTTGGCTCTAACTCTATCAATGCCGTTTTAGAAACAGCTGCAACTGTAAATGCACCAGTAATCATTCAATTTTCAAACGGCGGAGCTATTTTCAATGCAGGAAAAGGACTTAGTAACGAAAACCAAAAAGCAGCAATTCTAGGAGCAGTTACAGGAGCTAAACACGTACACGATTTAGCCGAAGCATACGGCGTTACTGTAATTTTACACACAGACCATTGCGCAAAAAAATTACTCCCTTGGATAGATGGCCTTTTAGACGAAGGAGAGAAATTCTATAAACAACACGGGAAACCCCTATTCAGTTCTCACATGATTGATTTAAGTGAAGAACCTATTGAAGAAAACATCGAAATCTGTAAAGAGTACCTTGGCAGAATGGAGAAAATGGGAATGACCTTAGAAATAGAATTAGGAATTACCGGAGGAGAAGAAGACGGCGTAGACAATACCGATGTTGATGTATCTAAACTCTATACACAACCAGAAGAAGTAGCTTATGCGTATGAAGAATTAAGCAAAATTAGCGAGAAATTTACCATCGCAGCCGCTTTTGGAAATGTACACGGTGTATACAAACCTGGAAACGTAAAACTTACACCTAAAATTCTTAAAAACTCACAAGAATTTATTTCTAAAAAATACAACGTAGAACACAACCACATAGATTTTGTATTTCATGGTGGTAGCGGCTCTTCTGTCGAAGAAATAAGAGAAGCTATAGATTATGGCGTTATTAAAATGAACATAGATACCGACCAACAATATGCTTTTAATGAAGGTGTAAGAGATTACATAACCAAATATAAAGACTACCTTTCTAGCCAAATAGGAAACCCTGAAGGAGATGAACTTCCTAATAAAAAATATTACGATCCTAGAAAATGGCTTCGCGAAGGTGAACTAACTTTTATCAATCGATTAAAAAAGGCTTTTGAAGACCTTAACAATATAAACACATTGTAAGGTAAAAACCCTATTATTAACCTAAAGCAAAAAATATGGCTTGGTTTAAAAGAACTAAAAAAGGAATACAAACCGCAACCCAAGATAAAAAGGACGTCCCTAAAGGATTGTGGTATAAATCGCCTACCGGTAAAATTGTAGACTCAGAAGAGTTAGAAAGAAACTTTTACGTAAGTCCAGAAGACGGCTACCACGTTCGTATTGGAAGTAAAGAGTATTTTGAAATTTTATTCGACGACAATAAGTTTAAGGAGCTAGATAAAGATCTTATTGCTAAAGACCCTCTAAAATTTGAGGATAAAAAGAAATACCCTCAACGTATAAAAGACGCTCAAGAAGCAACAGGACTAAAAGATGCTATCCGTACAGCAGTAGGAAAATCTAAAGGAAAAGACATCGTTATTGCCTGTATGGACTTTAACTTTGTTGGAGGCTCTATGGGCTCTGTAGTTGGAGAAAAAATTGCACGCGCTATAGATTATGCCATCAAGAAAAAACTTCCTGTACTTATTATCTCTAAATCTGGAGGCGCCCGTATGCAAGAAGCTGTTTTATCGCTTATGCAATTGGCAAAAACATCGGTAAAAATCGCACAACTTGGCGAAGCAAAACTACCTTATATCTCGCTTTGTACAGACCCAACTACAGGAGGTACAACAGCATCCTACGCTATGCTAGGCGATATTAACATTGCCGAGCCTGGAGCCTTAATAGGTTTTGCAGGACCTCGTGTTGTTAAAGATACTACGGGTAAAGATTTACCAGAAGGCTTCCAAACTTCTGAATTTTTACTAGAACACGGGTTTTTAGATTTTATCACCCCTCGTAAAGAACTTAAAGATAAAGTTAACCTTTACATAGATTTAATTCAAAATCAACCTGTAAGGATATAAAAACAATCTTGTTATTTTTAAAAGCTGTATCATAATGTTCTGATACAGCTTTTTTATTCCATAAAATTTATTCTTCACAACCTCTATTCTCAAAAATAGCCTTAGCCTCAAAAGCTTAACAACTCCAAACAAAAAATATTTACGCACAAATTCTATAAAAAATAAAAATAATCGTACATTTGCCCCTTTCGATAGAAAACCTATCGGTACATAATAATCATTGAAATAATATTGGAATGTATTTAACAAAAGAAGAAAAAGAACAATTGTTCGAGAAACACGGTAAAGGTAAAAATGATACAGGTTCTGCCGAAGGTCAAATAGCCTTATTTACCAAAAGAATTGCGCACATCTCTGCACACTTAAAAACCAACAAAAAAGATTTCAACTCAGAAAGATCTCTTGTTATGCTTGTAGGTAAACGCAGAAGTCTGTTAGATTATCTTATGAAAAAAGATATTATGAGATATCGTGCAATAGTAAAAGAATTAGGATTAAGAAAATAATCACACTTCAAGGGGCTTTACGCCCCTTTTTTTTATACATTTATAGATTAACAAAAGTTCCTCACTAAGTTTTTCATTGGTCAGCAACACCCACAACAACACAACACAGACCGTTATAAAAAACGGAAGACCATTGTTTAATTAGAATTTAAAAAACATGATTCCAAAAACATTTCAGGAAGTTATCGATTTAGGAGATGGCAGAAGCATCACCTTAGAGACAGGCAAACTAGCCAAACAAGCACACGGATCTGTAGTTGTAAGTATGGGAAAAGCAAAATTACTTTGCACCCTAGTATCTAACTACGAAGCAAGCCCTGTAGATTTTTTACCACTTACTGTAGATTATCGCGAAAAATTTGCAGCAGCAGGACGTTTCCCAGGAGGTTTTTTTAAACGTGAGGCACGCCCAAGCAACGAAGAAATCTTAGTAATGCGCCTTGTAGATCGCGTATTAAGACCTTTATTCCCTAAAGATTACCATGCCGAAACTCAAGTAATGATACAGCTAATGTCGCATGACGAAGAGGTTATGCCCGATGCCTTAGCTGGTCTAGCTGCCTCTGCAGCCATCCAATTATCAGACGTTCCTTTTGAAAGTCCAATATCTGAAGTTCGAGTAGCACGTATTGATGGGGAATTTATCATTAACCCAAGCCGCACTCAATTAGCAAACGCCGACATAGACTTGATGGTTGGAGCCTCTGAAGACAGCGTTGCCATGGTAGAAGGAGAAATGAAAGAATGCTCTGAAGAAGAAATGACTGAAGCTATCAAAATAGCCCATGAAGCCATTAAAATTCAGTGTCAAGCACAAAGAAAACTTGCCGAAGCTGTAGGTAAAAAAGAAACCAGAAGCTACGAACCAGAACAAGAAGACACCGCTCTAGAAGATAAAATTATGCAGCTTGCTTACCAAAAATGCTACGACATAGCAAAACAAGGCACAAGCAAAACAGAACGCGGAGAAGCTTTTTCTAAAATTAAAGAAGAAATTACCTCAACCTATACCGAGGAAGAACTTACCGAAATTGGAGGTTTAATAAATAAATACCTTAATGCAGCACAGAAAAAAGCAGTACGCGATGTAGTACTAAAAGAAGGTATACGTTTAGACGGAAGAAAAACCACCGAAATCCGTCCAATTTGGTGTGAAGTAGATTATCTACCATCTGCACACGGTTCTGGAGTTTTCACCAGAGGTGAAACCCAAGCCCTTGCTACCGTAACTTTAGGAACTTCTAGAGAAGTAAATGTAGTAGATTCACCTACTTTCCAAGGAGAAGAAAACTTCTATTTACATTACAACTTCCCTCCTTTCTCTACAGGAGAAGCACGCCCTTTAAGAGGTACTTCTAGAAGAGAAGTAGGACACGGAAACTTAGCACAACGTGCTTTACAAACCATGATTCCAGAAGAATGTCCTTATACCGTACGTGTTGTATCTGAAATTTTAGAATCTAATGGTTCTTCATCCATGGCAACTGTATGCGCAGGAACTTTAGCATTAATGGATGCCGGAGTACAGCTTAAAAAACCAGTATCAGGAATTGCTATGGGATTAATTTCCGACGGAAATGATTTCGCGGTACTTTCTGATATTTTAGGAGACGAAGACCACTTAGGAGATATGGACTTTAAAGTAACAGGAACAGCAGACGGAATTACGGCCTGCCAAATGGATATAAAAATTAAAGGACTTTCTTACGAAATTCTTATCCAAGCCCTAAAACAAGCTCGCGACGGCAGGTTACACATCTTAGAGCAACTTACCAATACCATAGCTACTCCAAATGAAAACGTAAAAGCACATGCTCCAAAAATTATTACCCGCGTTATTCCTGGAGAATTTATTGGCGCTATGATTGGCCCTGGAGGAAAACATATCCAAGAACTACAAAAAGAAACCAGCACCGAAATTGTTATCAATGAAGTAGACGAAAAAGGTGTGGTTGAAATTCTTGGAACAGACCAAGAAGGTATCGACGCTGTACTTAAACGCATCGACGCTTTAACTTTTAAACCTGAAAAAGGTAGTGTTTATGAAGTTAAAGTAATTAAAGTTTTAGATTTTGGTGCAGTAGTTGAATACTTAGATGCTCCTGGAAATGAAGTCTTACTACACATCTCTGAACTTGCTTGGGAACGCACAAATAATGTAACCGACGTTGTAAACCTTGGTGACGTACTTGATGTAAAGTATTTTGGTGTAGACCCTAAAACAAGAAAAGAAAAGGTATCGAGAAAAGCATTATTACCTAGAACTAAAAGAGAAGAAAAACCTAGAAAAGAAGATTAATTTTTTCTCTATTAAATATCCAAAAGTGCCTAGTTAACCTTAGGCACTTTTTTATTTCTATAAGCTGTCTGACATTATTGCATAATCCCGAAACAATGACAGTTTATTTTACCTCATTAAAAAAAACAAAATTACAAAACAATCATTAATTTAGTTTTTAAATAACTATTATTTTAATAAAATTTATAATAAATTACCATATTCAAAAAAACAACTTAATAATTATTTTTAAACTAAACCTTGCATAATCCTTGCAAGACATATCAAATACATTGACAAAATACTTATAAATCTATAAAATTAAAAAAATGAAAGTATTAGTTATAGGAGCCGGAAATATGGGTCTTACTTATGCAGAAGGAATGATGGATTCTCCATTATTAGGAAAACAAAAGTTAAGAATTTACGACACCGACCCTAAAAAAACAACTTCATTAAAAAAAACAAACCAATTTAATGTTTATGAAAAACTAACAGATTGCCTTCCAGACAGCGACATTGTTTTTATTGCAGTAAAACCTTACCATGCCGAGGCACTTTTTAAAGAAATGAGACCACTACTTAATAAACAACAAATTTTTGTCTCGCTAATGGCTGGGGTCACCATCCAATACATCCAAAAAGAGCTTCAACAAAACAAAGTTATTAGAACCATGCCTAACCTACCTGCACAAGTGGGTAAAGGAGTTACTTCTTACACAGAAGCAGCAGAAGTATCCCGCGTAGAACTGCTAAGTGTTAGAAATTTACTTGATACCACTGGAGAATCTGTTCATGTAAATTCAGAAAAATTTATAGACGCCTCTACAGGTATTTCAGGTAGCGGCCCTGCATACGTTTTCTATTTTATGAATTCAATGCTAGAAGCTGCAAAAAAAATGGGGTTCTCCGATTACGACTCTAAAGTACTCGTTAGCAACACATTTGAAGGCGCGGTGGAACTTTTTAACCAATCTGACCTATCACCACAATCCTGGATGAACAGAGTTGCCTCTAAAGGTGGAACTACTCGTGCCGCATTAGACTCGATGGAAGATAATAATGTAAAACAATTAATAGAAGATGCCGCTTATGCTGCTTTTCACAGAGCTGTAGAACTAGGAGAACAAAATAAATAAAATCTATATTTTTAATAAAATTTCACTAAGCAGTTTTGGCCATAACAACCAAAGCTGCTTATTTATTATAAATACTTCTTTATTTTTACGGCTTTTATTATATTAGTGGTATGCCAATGACCGAAAAAGAAATATTAGAAGAAAACAAAGAAATAGCTCAACAATACAAAGAGCTACTTCGTATAAGCTACAGAAGCCTAAGTGAAGAAGATAAATCGCTTATAAGAAAAGCTTTTGAAATAGCCGTAGAAGCCCATAAGGATCAACGCAGAAAATCTGGGGAAGCCTATATTTTTCACCCCATTGCCGTGGCTAAAATTGTAGCTTCAGAAATAGGCTTAGATGCCACTTCTATTGCTGCAGCACTACTACATGATGTAGTGGAAGACACAAGCTACTCTGTACAAGACATCAAAGACTTGGTTGGAGAAGATATTGCTAGAATTGTAGAAGGACTCACAAAAATAAGTCACATCCCAAAAGAAGCAGACGTATCGCTCCAAGCTGAAAATTTCAGAAAAATGCTACTTACCCTAAACGAAGACGTTAGGGTGATTATCATAAAAATAGCCGATAGACTTCATAATATGCAAACTATGGATGCTATGCGAGCTGATAAACAACTGAAAATTGCCTCGGAAACCCTTTACATATACGCGCCATTAGCCCACCGGATTGGGCTATATCAAATAAAAACAGAACTCGAAGACCTCAGCCTAAAATATACAGAGCCTGAAGTTTATCATGAAATCTTAACCAAAAGAAAAGAGAGTAAAGAAGAGTTAGATGCCTATATTAAAGATTTTAGCAATGTAATTTCTACTTCTCTAGATCAAGAACAACTTGATTATGAAATTAAAGGCAGGCCAAAATCTATTTATTCTATTCGAAAAAAAATGCTAAAACAAAACGTAAGCTACGAAGAAGTTTACGATAAGTTTGCAATAAGAATTATTTACAAAAGCAATATCGAAACAGAAAAATTTATTGCTTGGAAAATCTATTCGATTGTTACCGACCACTTTAGACCAAACCCAACTCGATTAAGAGACTGGCTTTCTGCACCAAAATCTACAGGTTATGAGGCTTTACACACCACCGTAATGGGCCCTAAAGGAAGATGGGTAGAAGTGCAAATACGCAGTGAACGAATGAATGAAATTGCAGAAAAAGGCTATGCGGCACACTATAAATACAAACACGGTAAAGAAAAACAAGACGATAATTTTGACCAATGGATAAATAAACTCCAAGAAACCCTGGAAAGCAATGATGCCAGTGCTATAGACTTTGTACAACACTTCAAACTTAATCTATATGCCAAAGAAATATTTGTTTTTACCCCAAAAGGAGATTTAAAATCACTCCCAAAAGGAGCCACCCCTTTAGATTTTTCCTTTAGCATCCATACCGAAGTTGGCTTAAAAACCCGAGGAGCAAAAGTTAACGGAAAACTAGTTCCTCTAAGCCATCAACTAAAAAGCGGAGACACCGTAGAAATTATTACTTCCGAAGGTATAAAACCCACCCACCAATGGTTAAACTACGTACATACAGGAAGAGCACGATCTAAAATAAAAACAGCACTAAAAGAAGAAAAACGACTTATTGCAGATGACGGAAAAGCAATATTAATGCGTAAACTCCGTACACAAAAAATTCAGTTTAACGAAAAAACCGTAAACGAGTTAGTACAATTCTTCAAAGTAAAAACTAGTTTAGACTTATTTTACCAAGTAGGTGTTGGAAAAATAGACAATGTATCCCTAAAAAAATATGCCGCTTCACGCAGCAACGCTTTAGTTTCTTTCTTTAAAAATAAAATTAGAAAACCTTCGCAGCAAGAACAACCTATAACCATCGAAGAAGACAGTTATAACTATGATTTACTAGTATTTGGAAAAGATGAGGAAAAACTACCTTACACACTGGCAAATTGCTGCAACCCCATTCCTGGCGATGATGTATTTGGTTTTATAACCGTAAGCGAAGGAATTAAAGTGCACAAAAAAAACTGTCCCAACGCACTCCAGTTACAAAGCAATTACGCCTACAGGATAATTCCAGCTATTTGGATAGACTCTTCTCAACAAGAATTTAAAGCCATTATAAAACTATCAGGCTTAGATAACATTGGGTTGGTTAATGAAATTACCAAAATTATTTCAAACAACCTCCATGTAAATATTACCAGTATTGCTTTTAACAGCGAAGGCTCTGTTTTTGAAGGTAAAGTAACCGTTACCGTAAAAAACAATACTATTTTGAAAAAATTAATCGATAGGCTTAAAAAAATTAACGGAATAGATAAAATTACCCGTGAATAAAGCGTAAATTTGCAACTATTACTATGGAAGGCACAAAAAAACATTCAGACGATCAAGCTGTTGTAAAAAACGTATTTACAAAGTTTTTAGAAGAAAAAGGACATCGTAAAACTCCGGAGCGTTTCGCAATACTCCAAGAGATTTACGACAACAACGATCATTTTGATATAGAATCACTTTATATCATCATGAAAAATAAAAACTACCGTGTAAGTAGAGCTACGCTATACAACACAATAGAACTTTTACTAGATTGTGGTTTGGTAAGAAAACACCAATTTGGAAAAAACCAGGCTCAGTACGAAAAATCTTACTTTGACCGTCAGCACGATCATGTAATACTAACCGATACTGGAGAAGTTATTGAATTTTGCGACCCACGCATTCAATCCATCAAAAAAACAATAGAAGAAGTTTTTGATGTAGAAATCTCCAATCATTCACTATACCTTTACGGAACACGAAAAAAATCTAATTAAAAAATATCTTTATGGCTGTAGATTTGCTATTAGGCTTGCAGTGGGGAGACGAAGGAAAAGGAAAAATCGTAGATGTTCTCACCTCAAATTATAATATCATTGCTCGTTTTCAAGGGGGTCCAAATGCAGGACACACTTTAGAATTTGACGGGATAAAACATGTGTTAAGAACAATCCCTTCTGGAATTTTTCACAAAGATGTAATCAACCTTATCGGAAACGGAGTTGTAATTGACCCCGTAGTTTTAGTAAAAGAACTCGAGGGGCTCGATAAATTTAATATCGATTACAAAAAAAGCCTGCTTATCTCCAGAAAAGCTCATATTATTTTACCAACCCATAGGTTGCTAGATGCCGCTTCCGAAGCGTCTAAAGGAAAGGCCAAAATAGGCTCTACTTTAAAAGGAATTGGCCCAACATACATGGACAAAACAGGAAGAAACGGACTTAGAATTGGCGATTTAGAACTCACCAATTGGAAAGAAAAATACCGTAATCTTGCCAATAAACACGAGTCTATGATTGCACATTACGACGTAGACATCCAGTATGATTTAAACGATCTGGAAGCCGAGTTTTTTGATGCTGTAAAAAAACTAAAAGAATTACAGTTTATAGACTCTGAAGAATACCTAAGCCAAGCGCAAAAAAGCGAAAAAACCATTTTAGCAGAAGGTGCTCAAGGCTCTTTACTTGATATAGATTTTGGCACCTATCCATTTGTTACCTCTAGCAACACCACGGCTGCAGGAGCTTGTACAGGGTTAGGAATTGCTCCAAATAAAATAAAAGAAGTTTTTGGTATTTTTAAGGCTTATACAACCCGAGTAGGAAGCGGCCCTTTCCCAACAGAGCTTTTTGATAAAACAGGAGAAACCATGGCTAAAAACGGACACGAATTTGGTGCCGTTACAGGAAGGCCAAGACGTTGTGGCTGGTTAGATTTAGTAGCCTTAAAATATGCCGCAGAAGTAAATGGCGTTACCCAATTAATGATGATGAAAGGCGATGTTTTAAGCGGATTTGATAGCTTAAAGGTTTGCACAGCCTATACATACAAAGGAGAAGAAATTAAACATTTACCCTATACAATAGAAGACGATAGCTTATCGCCTATTTATACAGAGCTAAAAGGTTGGAAAGAAGATTTAACAAAAATGACTTCGGAAGATGAGTTTCCCGAAAACTTTAAAAACTACATCAAGTTTATTGAAGACCACCTAGAAATACCTATAAAAATTGTTTCGGTAGGTCCAGATAGAAAACAAACTATCCAACGCTAAAACACTAAAATAAAAAAGCCTTCACTTCTAGAAGGCTTTTTTATTTTCCTTAGTAAATGCATTCAATTATTATCTGTATTTTTGAAAAAAAAATACACTTGAAGAAATTTCATTTTATATATTTTATCCTTATCCTGAGTTTCCCTTATGCATTGCATGCTCAGAAAAAAATAGATTACGAAAACAATCGTTTCCTTACCGATGAAGAAAAATACCCTGGAGCTTTAATATTTGTAAAAGCAGAAGGGAAACAACCTTACTTTACACATGAAGGCATAGACTTTTGGTGTGATCAAGCCATTTTATATCCTGAAGAAGATTTCCTTAGGGCTTATGGCAATGTACAAATAAAACAAGGTGACTCTATACAACTACAGGGAACTTATGCCGAGTATAACGGGAAAACGCAATTTGCTTTTATCAGTAACCGGGTAAAACTAGAAACAAAACAAAATACCCTTACCACAGATAGTTTATTTTTTGACAGAAAAAAACAGCAAGCTTTTTACCGTAGCGGAGGAACTGTAAAAGATACCGCCAGTACAATTAACAGTAAAATAGGTCGGTATTATATGCAAGATGGAAAATATTCTTTTCTCAACAATGTAGTTGTTACACACCCTAAATACATTATTAACTCTCAGCATATAGATTTTTATGAAGAATCGGGTCATGCCTATTTATACGGTCCTTCTACCATTACAGGAAAAGACAGTAAAGTTTATTGCGAACGCGGTTTTTATGATACCCGTGGTGATGTTGGGCACTTTGTAAAAAACGCAAGTGTAGATTATAAAACAAGAAACCTTAAGGGCGATAGCATTTATTTTAACAGAGAAAAAGGTTTTGCCTCGGCAACCAATCATATAAAAGTAATAGATACAGCAAACCAATCGCTTATTAGCGGACATTATGCCGAAGTTTATCGCGAAAAAGACTCTGTATTTATTACCAAAAGAGCTTTAGCCTCTATGAAGCAGGAGCGCGATTCTATCCACATCCATAGTGATACGTTAATGATTACAGGAAAAACAGACAAACGCATTATTAGGGGATACTACAATACACGCTTATTTAAAAGCGATATGAGCGGTAAATGTGACTCGGTACATATTTCGGAAGTTACAGGAGTAACTACAATGATGGGAAAACCCATAGTTTGGGCACAAAACAATCAGCTTACAGGAGATACTATCAAGCTTATTAACAATCCAAAAACCAATAAACTAGATTCGCTTTTAGTATACTACAATGCATTTATGATTCAAAAAGATACCGTTGGAGATTATAACCAGGTAAAAGGAAAAGAAATGTTTGGTTTATTTAATAATGAAAATGAGCTAACAGAGGTTAACTTTATAAAAAATACAGAAACTATTTACTACTCTCGAGATAACGATTTAGCCTTAATAGGAATTAACAAAGCTATTTCTTCCAGTATAAATATCGAATTTAAAGACAAAGAAATCACCTATATTACCTACCACACCAATCCGAAAAACACCTTATACCCTGAAAAAGAATTGCCCGAAAATGCAAGAAAATTAAAAGGATTTAACTGGCGAGGAAACGAAATGCTACGAAGAAAAGAAGACCTCTTTATAGGTAAAGATTCTTTAGAATTACCTAAAATAAAAGGTATAGACGCCCCTAAAACACAAGAAAGTTTCTTTGAGCAAGACAGCACCAAAATGCAACTTCATAAAAACTCTCGTTTAACGCCAAACTTACTCAAACACCCAGAGAAAGATAGCATTAACACCTCTACACCTCCCAACCATAACATTATAGAAAACAACTAATGAATAAAGATTTTCTAAACTACCAAGCACAAACTTCCCTTCAACCGCTTGGTATGGAAGTAGCTAAAGCAAAAGGAAGTTACCTATACAATAAAGAAGGAAAAGCATACCTAGACTTTGTAGCTGGAGTATCTGCGTGTGGCTTGGGGCACTGCCATCCTACTATTGTAAAAGCTATAAAAAATCAGTTAGATTTATATATGCACGTCATGGTTTATGGCGAATACGCCTTGGCTCCTGCCATTGAGTTTTCTAAACTTATTGCTGAAAACACGGCAATTCCAACAGCAAAAACCTATATGGTAAATAGCGGTACCGAAGCCATAGAAGGTGCATTAAAATTAGCTAGACGATATACAGGTAGAAGTGAAATTATAGCGGCAAAAAATGCCTATCACGGAAACACTATGGGCTCGCTTAGTTTAATGAGTTATGAAGAAAGAAAAACGCCTTTTTTACCACTTATTCCAGAAATAAAACACATTTTATTTAACAATACTGATAACCTAACATCTATTACAGAAAATACAGCTGCCGTTATTTTAGAAACCATACAAGGCGGTGCAGGTTTTATTCTTCCTCAAAACAATTATTTACAAAAAGTAAAAGCCCGATGTGAAGAAGTTGGCGCTTTATTAATTTTAGATGAAATACAACCCGGTTTTGGAAGAACAGGAAAACTATTTTCTTATTTAGACTTCAACGTTATTCCTGATATTTTAGTAATAGGAAAAGGAATGGCCAGTGGGTTACCTGCAGGAGCCTTTATTGCTCCCGCAAAAATTATGGATAGCCTTAGCAATAACCCAAAAATGGGACACATTACTACCTTTGGCGGAAACCCTGTTATCGCTGCTGCTGCTAAAGCTACGCTAGAAGAGCTTTTAAACACCAACCTAATGGCAGAAAGCCTTCAAAAAGAAACCTTGTTTAGAAACTTATTAAAACATCCATACATTACCGAAATAAGAGGAAAGGGATTAATGCTAGCCGTTCTTGTACAATCGGCAGAAATTGCCAATAAACTCGTGCTAAAAGCACAAGAAAAAGGTTTAATTTTATTTTGGCTTTTATTTGAACCTAAAGCAGTACGCATTACTCCACCGCTTACCATTACTGAGCAAGAAATAGAAGAAGGTTGTAATGTTATTTTAACCTGCTTAAATGAAATTCAAAACGAAAGTGTTAATTAATATGTTAACAAGTCCAAAAGGATTTCAAACAAAACTATGTTTATTACCTTTAACTTTAATAACGTATAAAAAGAATACCTATTCTCTATGCAAATAAGTGATAACGATGGTCAATATGATTTTTCTTTAGATCGATTTGAATCGATGCTAAAAACAAATGATATTCTATTTTTTGATGCTGATGAGTTTGAAAACATCACCTACTATTACCTCGAAAATGGTAAAATGTCTAAAGCCAAAAAAGCAATTAAGCTTGGCTTAGAACAGCATCCGCAATCTATCAACCTTAGGTTATTTCATGTAGAAGTACTTATTTTTGAAAACAAACTTAACGATGCTAATGAACTCCTTGAAAGTCTACAAGAGATAGAACCTTCTAATGAAGAAATCTACATCCAAAAAGCGTGTATTCTCTCTAAAAAAAACAAACATACCGAGGCTATCAACACGCTTCTTTTTGCTTTAAACCATACCGCTGATGAAGCCGATGTACATTCTCTTATCGCTATGGAATACATGTTCTTAGAAGATTACGAGCAGGCCAAAATACATTTTATTAAATGTCTAGAATCTGATGCTGATGACTATAGCTCTTTATACAATGTTATTTATTGTTTCGATTTTTTAGAACAACCCCACCAAGCCATACTGTTTTTAAATAAATTTCTTGACAAAAGCCCTTATTCTGAAGTTGCTTGGCACCAACTAGGAAAACAATACATGAGCCTAAAACAGTTAGAAAAAGCACTCACTGCTTTTGATTATGCTATTATATCGGACGATCATTTTTTAGGTGCCTATATGGAAAAAGGAAAGGTTTTAGAAAAGCTAAAACACTACCAAGAAGCTATTGATAATTACCTTATCACCTTAGAATTAGAAGACCCTACAGCTTTTGCCTATTTACACATAGGAAAATGTTACGATAAACTACAACAGCCCGAATTTGCTTTACAATACTTTTTAAAGGCAGCAAACGAGGATCCTCTTTTAGATAAAGTCTGGAACACTTTAACCGATTTTTATTATAAACGTAAAGATTTCCGTAAAGCTTTATACTATATCAATAAAGCCATTAGCATAGATGAGGCCAATGTACATTATTGGAAACGCTTTGCACACATAAATAAAAAACTTCATTTTTATGAAGAAGCCGTAAAAGGTTTTAAGAAAAGCTTAGACTTAGGTAATTATGAACTCGAAACATGGGTTACTCGTTGCGACCTACTTTTAGAGCTCGGCGAATATGAATTAGCAAAGGAAACATTACTCCAAGCAAAAGAGTTTCACCCAGAAGCTGCCGAAGTATTTTATCGGCTTTCAGGAGTTTCTTTTCTTATAAATTCCCCTTCTGAAGCATATTCTTACTTAAAAAAAGCAACCCATATAGATGCTGAATATGCGTTTATTATGGAAGAGTTATTTCCTGAGGTTTTTAAAAGACAGAGTGTTCAAAAATTCCTTAATTCACTTTAAGCTATTTTTCAATAATTTGTATTGAATTACTATATAAAAAAAGTGGTTTCTTAACGAAACCACTTTTTTATTACTTATAACCCTAATATAATAAACCTTATTCTATTACTATAAACTCTGAACGTCTATTAAGTTGATGTTCTTCTTTAGAGCAAGGTACTCCATTTGCACAGTTGTTTACTAAGCGTGTTTCGCCGTATCCTTTTGCTGTCAAACGCTCCTTGTCTATACCTCTTTTTACCATATAGTTTAATGTAGATTGTGCTCTGCGTTCAGATAACGCCATATTATAAGCATCTCTACCTCTACTATCGGTATGTGAGCGGATATCTATTTTTAAGAAAGGATACTCTTGTAATACCGCTACTACTTTTTCTAATTCTATTGCTGCATCTGGACGGATGTTAGATTTATCAAAATCAAAATAGATAATTGGAATGTTAAGCACCTTTGCAAGATCTTGTCCTGGTTCTAATGGTACTTTATTTCTTCTTAATTCAAAATTGACTTCGTGTTTCTCTTCTTTTGTTTCTAGCATTTGCTCATCTGCGTCGTAAGTTTCTTCGGTGGCTCGTACCAAATAGTGTTTAAATCGTTCTGCTTCCATACAGTAATTTCCTAAACTATCTGTTTTTACCGTATTTTGCACCTCATTATCTCTATTTAATAAGCTTACACTCGCATTATGGATAGGTTCTTTTGTTTGGATATCGATAACTTGACCACAAATAGTCGTGCTTAATACATCTTTAATTTGTTTTGTTTCTACAAAGGTGTAAATATCATCATAACCTTTTGCTTCATCTGTTTTTCTGTTGGAACTGAAAAAGCCTTTATTGGTATTCTCTCGTACAGTATAAGCAAAATCGTCAAACTTAGAGTTTACTGGAGTTCCAACGTTTAAAAGGTGACCGTAAGTATTATCATCATTAATTTTAACGTAAAAAATATCTAAACCTCCGAGTCCTAAATGCCCGTCTGATGAGAAATATAATTCATTTGCTTGCGATACAAAAGGGAAGGTCTCTCGTGCTGGAGTATTTATTTTATCGCCCAAATTTTTTACTTCGCCTAGGTTTCCTTCTTTATCGATAGCTACCACATAAATATCGGTTTCTCCTTCTCCTCCTGGACGATTAGACACAAAATAAAGCTGATCTTCATTAGGACTTAGCGCAGGATGTGCGTTAGAATAACTGTTACTATTTATCGATAATCCTTCTACATTTTCCCATTTTCCTTTTTCAGAAAGCCTAGCCCTATATATTTTTAATACATGTGGTGCCTGTGTAGCATTTTTTTCTGGTAATAAAATATTTTGTGTAAAATACATGGTTTTACCATCTTTGGTAAAACATGCTGAAGACACATGCAACTTAGAGTTTAAATCTCCTTTAACTTTATATCCGTTTCCTAGATTATCAAAAGAAGTAGAGTCTGCCTCTTCTATATTTACTCCCTTTAAACGCATATAGCCCAAACCACTCCAGCTATCTGTTTTCAACCTAGATTTTTTTATCGAATCTCCCGTAGAAGCATATACCAAATTGCCTTGGTGGATTCCTCCTCCATAATCTATCCCTGTGGTATTTATCGATAAGTTTTTTATTTTATAGCGGTCTGAGTTTTCTTCTATAAGTTGGTTATAATCTATTGAGGTTGAAAAATCTTCTTCCGAAATGTTTACAATTTTAGCATAACGGTCAAACCATTTTTCTGCCTCTTTATTCTCCCCAATTGCTCTTAATGATTGTGCATACCTTAAGTAATAGATAGGCTCTAACTCATCATTTAATTCCATTAAGGATTCGTATTTCTCCTTCGCTTCCTTATACTTTGCATTGAAATAATAGGTGTTTCCTAGTTTTTGAAGAATTTCCTCTGATACATATCCAGAAGCTACTACTTTTTCATAAATTTTAGACGCATCTACAAAATCGTATTGGTTATACCTATTCTCCGCTTTACGTAGCTTACGGTCTTGCCCCAAAACAGTATTACTGCTAAATACGATTAGGAATATTAAGGTTAAACTATATTGTAATTGTTTTTTCATTTGTCTACTTTTATTGGTTAACACTTAAAAGAACCTTGGGTTTACTACCCCTCTAACACGAGTACCTAACTCAAAACGCAAAAATATCTCGTGAGAACCATCGTTATAATTACTTAGTTCTGAGGTTTCATAATCGTAAGCATAACCTATCATGATATTTTCGTTTACCTGAAATCCTGCCATTCCACTCACCGCAGCATCCAATCTATAAGCGGCTCCTAGGGTAAGCTTTTCATGAAACAAGAAGTTTGCAGAAAGATCTAAAGCTAACGGAGAACCATATACTGCTTTGGTTAATACTGCTGGTTTAAATTTCAGATTCGGATTTAAATTAAATACATATCCTGCAATTAAATAAGCATGCATCTCTTCTGAGGCTTCCGATATTTTAAGGTCCGAATCTATATCATAATGTTTTGAAGTTAAAAAGTTAGGAATAGATAAACCTACATACCAATTATCGGTATGGAGGTAGGTTCCTGCTCCTATTACCGGCGATGATAAAGTATGGTTAAACGATAACGGGTCGTTTACATTAAACTCATTAAGCTCGTTCATATTTACATCCAGAAAATTCCCTCCTGCTTTCACTCCAAAAGATAGTTTGGTTGCTGCTCCTAACATAATGGTATAAGAAAAGTCGGCTACTGCTGTAGTTTCTGAGGTTGGGCCAATCCTATCGTTAGTAAAACTTAGCCCTAAACCAACTTTCTCGTTAACAGGCGTATGCCCAGAAAAGTTTAATACCTCTGGAGCTCCGTCTAATCCTACCCACTGCGAACGGTATAAAGCCAATATGCTTAATACTTCTCTGCTTCCTGCATAAGCCGGGTTTACAGTAGCTGTGTTATACATATACTGTGTGTATTGAGAATCTTGTTGCGCTTGCATGCCTTGTATGGATAGCAAAAGTAAGGCAACTACAATAACTGATTTAATAATATATTTCATAATGAATTAGGTATAATCTGGTTGATTAACTTCTACTATTTAAATATAAATAACCTGCTTTTTTATGACGTCGATTTCCTGCTGTGCCTCCATCATTATATGTATACGTAATGATATAGAAATATGTTCCTGTTGGTAAAATATCTTTATCTTTTACGGTAAGACGACCTGTAGAAAAACCATCGAAAACATTCCCTGAAGTATCATAATCGCTCGTCTCAAATACTTTTACTCCCCAACGGTTAAACACCTGTACTTCAAGCTCTGAGATACACTCATTATTATGTATATTATCGATTATAAAATAATCATTAATGCCGTCTCCATTTGGAGTAACAGAGTTATATACTACGATATTACATGGGTTAAGGTCCTTCTCATTAAGTATTGCAAATGTAAACATCCCGTATTTTTCTAAGCTTACGGCTGTTGTAACGGTTTGTGCATCTACATCTATAATTCCGCCTTCATCGGTCCATAACGTTAAATCTTCATCCCAACGTACTATGGTAAGGTTTCCATTTTCTGCTGCTGCTATAAAATTGGCAGGTGTTGTAGCGCTATCCCAAGATAGGCTTACCAATACATTATCTTGAGCTGTTGGCACTTCTTTTATTTCCCAATATTCCTTTTCGTTAATAGTGACAATAGCATCTGAACGTTGTGCATGCGGATATAAACTGTTAGAGTTCTCGAAATAATATTTTCCTTTAAAGTTAGCTCCAGTATTTTGAGGTGACGATATTTTTGCATACCTATAATAGCCTTTATCTCCTATAGGGTACGTAAATTCTGTTGCGCCTATTTTATGTACAAAACCATCTACGTGGCTTAAATTGGAGGTGCTAACGTGGTCGGCATTAGTACTGAATAAAAAGCTACCACCATGGTTATCGTTATCGACTATACCTTCAAAAAAATCAACCAGTCCATAGGCTTCAATATTACCAGATAGATGAAAAGGAACCTCACTACTAGTGTTATCAAAATAAATATTATAAAACGCGCTTGGTTGAATTCCAGACAGCAACTGGGTATTGCTTCCGATAAAACGTGTTAACCCCGTGTTGCTATAAAAATCGACCAAACCATCATTATTAAAGCTTTCATAAATAAAAGCTTCGCCATCATTAATAAAGGCTCCTGTCGGTTTGTTATCCAAATCCGCTAGGGTTGAAAACTGTGTGCCTTCACTCACGTAAAACATCCCTTCGTTAGTGGTTTGTGCATAGGGACTTCCGCAAAACACACACAAAGCTATACTTGCTATTTTTATTATATGCTTCATTGTTATTTTATTTTTTAGCCTTTGAAGGCAACATTGGGTTGGTGATTAAATGACACTGAACATGTACAGTTTCTAACTTATAATAACAACCACTAGAACTCCCTAATAGAACTGCATAATAAGAAGTAGGTGTTTTTCCTATTTTATTTACTAAAAAATCTCCAGTTACTACACTAGCCCCTGTTTCTGTTGGAATAGCATCGTAAAACACTGTTCCTTCGGGATAAGCTGCAGTAACAATATCTCGCTCTACTACATCTTTACAGCTTACAACAAACTGCTTTATATTGTCTTCTGTAACATTAGGACAATTTACATTATTTACATTAATGTACGTCTCAAAGTCTTCATAAACGGGACCTGCACAAGCTCCTGAGCCATAATCACTAATTAAATTGGCTTCTAATAGGTTTCCTGAGGTTAATCCCTCTCCTGTTACTCCTCCATTTATTGGAATTTCTAAACCACAACCTCCTGCTCCTGTAGTTAATATAGTACAATTTTCTGTTACTTTTATTTTATATATAAAAGAACCTAAGATTGTAGTTAAATCACTTGCTAAAGGAATATCTCCTATCTCCCAAATTATTTTCCCTCCTGGAATCGTTGTAAAATCTGTAGAAGGACTATTTGTTATTGGGTTTTCCCAGTAATAAGAACTTCCTGTAATATACGTAGTTTCGTTTATTATTCCTTCTGAAAAGTGCACATTTGACGGTAATGGAATTTCTATTTTAGCATTTCTAATTTGCTCTGTTCCTTTATTCCTAACGTCTAGATTAAAGCTAAGTTCTTGTCCTGGAACTACATTTCCGCCATTAACCACTCCTGGTGTTATATTCGAATTTTCTACTTCTATCTTTGGGACATAAGCATCTACGGCAAAAACAATACTAAAAATACTATAGGTATCTTGATTTGAACCAAATCTGAAACTTGTTGATTCTTGGTTATTATCTATTATGCTATTGTTAGTGTTGGGAAGATTGAACATAGAAATATCCATTCCTGTGTTATTCTGAAGATTAGGATTCCTACTATTTCCTCCTGTAACAATAGATGAATTAAAAAAGTTATTGGTAGAATTTCCTGCATGCGATAACGCTTGGTAACTTCCTGAGTTTTTTCTCTCTATATGAAAGTAATCTCCAGAAATACCAACATCACCTTCTCCTGCCATCATCCCCATTTTTATATTAACTTGTCCATTTTGAGTTGATTTAAAACCAGAAACAGGTAATGTTTTAGAGCCAGCGGAACTATTCATATACCCATAACCATCAAATACAGTTATATCTCTCCACTTCATAGCTGGGTTTTTATAAATAACTACCATTCCCCAGCCTCCAAAATATCCTGTGGCTCCGCCGTCACCTTCTATTGTAGCTATATCTGCAACAAAATAATTACCAACTCCATGTGTCCTTACATAATCAGTCACATCTGCATAAGCAGCATAAATACTTGAATAATTACTACTAGTAAAAGAAATTTCAGGATTGTTATCAACTCTATTTGCATTAATCTCTTGATAAGCTTGTCCTGCTTTTTTTAACTTTACCTTCCTTTTATCTAACCCATTATAAACAAGACTACTGGACCCTCTACCAGACCAATATAAACCTGCATAAATTATTTCAGCACATTCAGCATCAGGAATTTCCAATACTGCTGAAGAAGAATTTTTTGTAGTTGCATCACCATCTACATCTACAAATTCCATATCCTCATTACTATTATTTTGATTATTGCTGTAAACTTTTAATGTAAGGTTAGTATTTCCTATCATAGTAAAATCCCCTTGTAAATAATAATTAGAAACATTTTTATACGGCTCAGGTGCTTTAGAAGATTGCCTTGGGGTGAAATCTATTTGTGCTTTAAGTGAAAAAAAACTTAAAGTAAATAGTAATAAAAATATTGCTTTTCTATTTAAAAACATATCCTTTTTTTTTCTAAAATTCTTCACCTATATAGGTGTATAATACTTCTATTTCTATAGCTCTATCTTCTAACTTAATATGTTTAGTAAAATAGTTTTCCAATTGCTTATTTACTGGCTGATAGCTTTTAATAAGGAGGAATTTTAAGCTTTTAAACTCTTTTAATTGTTCCTTAGTCAAGTTTAAATCATCTCCCTTCTCCCAACGTACCATAAGTAAACAAGCTGTATTGAAATCTTTTTTGTACTTTTTGTTTTTGATATTTTCTAATAAGGCTACGTTATCAAACTCTACTGTCTGAATACTTTTTTCTTTTCTTATGTCTCTAACCACTTGCTCTTCATAAAACGATAAAGAACTAGGTACATCATAAATTAAGTAGTCTAAATACTCTCTTTCTTCTAAAGTTATTTTTTCTTTCTTTTCTTCTAAAGAAACTAAGCTACTACTCTGAGCATTCACACTAGTAAATATTAAACATAAAAAAGTGCTTATTATAACAATTAACTTCATCTTTTATATTTTTACTTCACTACAAAAACAATATTCATAAATGAGCCTACGGTAATTTCTGCCGTTGCTTTAATGGTATAACTAAGTTCCCCTAGGTTATTTATAACAACATTCTCAAAAACGGTATTATCATACCAAACAATATGATAATCTAACGCATTTGCTGCTATAACAGGTAGCGTAGTTGTAGCCCCGGTGTTAGAAACGGCCGGAGTATTAAATTGACTTTGGTAATTGGCATGTAAATTTACGGTAAAAGTACCTGCATTATAAGTTGCCCCTGCCATACCTGGTACTTGATCTTGTGCTGTTGGCATAATCACTGATGGCATGTAGAAGAACTTAGGCATTGTTGCATTTACGGTTTTTAACACCCCACTAGCATCGGCCACTACTATCTTATCTGTAACTACACCTGTATTGGTATTTATTTTATTTACTCGTACATTTCCTTCTGCTACATGTAGCATTTCTTCTGGAGCTTCGGTTCCTATTCCAGTAGCTCCGCTACCTACTTGTGCATAGGTAGCTATTGAGCTTGCTAGAAATAATGTTATAAAAACTGATTTATAATTTATCATTTTTTAGCTTTATTATTGTTCTTAATTTATTCTACTACGTATTCTACGATTAAGTAGTAATCTCCTGCAGGGTGTAAGGTTGTCATTGAACCTGCGGTACCTAAAATTATATCTCCACTTTGGTACCTAATAATGTTTGTACTAATAGATTTAGTAGTTTTATTAATAAAACGTACACTTAATAAGGTAGCATTAACAGGTACTCCTGCTGCATCTGCATCTATAACGTTAGAAACTGTTGCTAAATTAACCTCAGCAGTAAGTTCGTAAACATCCTTATTTCCTATCCATTTTCTGCCTGTTTTAACTGCTGAATTGCTATAATCTACAGGTTTTATAATAGTCTCAGAATCTGCTTCATTTTTATAGGTATAAGTACCATCTTGATTATCTGTAAGCGTAGTTGTATTCGCATCGAAGGTTACGCTATCGCCATTTACCGCTACATGCGTAAAAGTGCCGTTTCCGTTATCGATAAACTCATCCGTATTTGTGTCAATTAAGTTTTGAATGCTCGTGTAAATATCGCCCTGGTTTACGATGTCGTTGTTGATTAACTCCGTAACTTCTGTGATAACATCGCTATCGTTAGTAATCTGGGTGATGTTCGTTATCACATCATTCGGAACGTCTATCGTTAAGCTATCGCCGTTGGCGTCTAATAATTGATAGGTGCCATCTTGATTGTCTACCATCTTCAACGTGTTCGCATCGAAAGTAACGCTATCGCCATTTACTGCTACATGTGTAAAGGTTCCATTGTTGTTATCGATAAACTCATCCGTATTCGTGTCGATTAAGTTTTGAATGCTTGTGTAAATATCGCCCTGGTTTACGATGTCGTTGTTGATTAACTCCGTAACTTCTGTGATAACATCGCTATCGTTGGTAATCTGGGTGATGTTCGTAATCACATCGTTTGGAACGTCTATCGTTAAGCTATCGCCATTGATATCTTCTAATAAGTAGGTGCCGTTTGACTGCTTAGTCATCGTTATCGTACTTGCATCGAAAGTAACGCTATCGCCATTTACTGCTACATGTGTAAAGGTTCCATTGTTGTTATCGATAAACTCATCCGTATTCGTGTCGATTAAGTTTTGAATGCTCGTGTAAATATCGCCCTGGTTTACGATGTCGTTGTTGATTAACTCCGTAACTTCTGTGATAACATCGCTATCGTTAGTAATCTGGGTGATGTTCGTAATTACATCGTTTGGAACGTCTATCGTTAAGCTATCGCCATTGGCGTCTAATAATTGATAGGTACCATCTTGATTGTCTACCATCTTCAACGTGTTCGCATCGAAAGTAACGCTATCACCATTTACAGCTATATGTGTAAAAGTACCATCGTTGTTATCGATAAACTCATCCGTATTCGTGTCGATTAAGTTTTGAATGCTCGTGTAAATATCGCCCTGGTTTACGATGTCGTTGTTGATTAACTCCGTAACTTCTGTGATAACATCGCTATCGTTAGTAATCTGGGTGATGTTCGTAATTACATCGTTCGGAACGTCTATCGTTAAGCTATCGCCATTGATATCTTCTAATAAGTAGGTGCCGTTTACCTGCTTAGTCATCGTTATCGTACTTGCATCGAAGGTAACGCTGTCACCATTTACCGCTATATGTGTAAAGGTGCCGTTTCCGTTATCGATAAACTCATCCGTATTCGTATCGATTAAGTTTTGAATGCTTGTGTAAATATCGCCCTGGTTTACGATATCGTTGTTGATTAACTCCGTAACTTCTGTGATAACATCGCTATCGTTGGTAATCTGGGTGATGTTCGTAATTACATCATTTGGAACGTCTATCGT